>NZ_JBGGNH010000043.1:0-140908 GCF_041287625.1 Ideonella sp. | reverse complement strand
GTTGATGACGACGACCGACGTCGACAACTGGCCGGCCGACGTCGACGGCGTGATGGGGCCGGACCTGATGCAGCGGTTCCTGAAGCATGCCGAACGCTTCGACACCAAGATCATCTTCGACCACATCAACACGGTCGACCTGTCGAAGCGCCCATTCGAACTGGTCGGCGACTCCGGGGGCTACACCTGCGACGCCCTCATCATCGCCACCGGCGCATCGGCCAAGTACCTCGGCCTGCCGTCCGAGGAAGCGTTCATGGGCCGCGGCGTCAGCGGCTGCGCCACCTGCGACGGCTTCTTCTACCGCGGCCAGGAGGTCGCCGTGGTCGGCGGCGGCAACACCGCGGTCGAGGAAGCGACGTACCTGAGCAAGATCGCCAGCACGCTGCACCTGGTGCACCGGCGCGACAAGTGCCGCGCCGAGGCCATCATGATCGACAAGCTGCACGAGAAGGTCGCGCAGGGCAAGATCAAGCTGCACCTGCACCAAACCCTGGACGAGGTGCTGGGCGACCAGAGCGGCGTGACCGGCGTGCGGCTGAAGAAGGTGGACGGCAGCGCGACCGAGGACATCGCGCTCAAGGGCTGCTTCATCGCCATCGGCCACCATCCGAACACCGACATCTTCCAGGGCCAGCTGGAGATGAAGGACGGCTACATCGTCACCAAGAGCGGCCAAAACGGCTTTGCGACGATGACCAGCGTGCCGGGCGTGTTCGCCGCCGGCGATGTCCAGGACCACGTCTACCGCCAAGCCATCACCTCGGCCGGCACCGGCTGCATGGCCGCGCTGGATGCGCAGCGGTTCCTGGAGCAGCACGACCTTTGAGTGGCTCCCCGGCGGGCCGTCGTGGCCTGTCGGCTCGTCCCGCCCTGTGCAGACGCCGGCAAACCGGCTATACTCGCGGGCTTTCCTGCGCCGTGAAGGCGCTGCATGGACGTGTACAGCTGAAGGCTGGACGGCGACATGCACGGGTTACCGCCACCCTTTTGGCGAGGTGAGGCCGCTGCCTCCAACCTGCAGTTCAGACTGCTGCGGGCCGGAGGCGGTCGCTGTATGACAAGTATCGGAGTGTCCTCATGGCACGCGTCTGCGAAGTCACGGGCAAGAAGCCCATGGTCGGGAACAATGTTTCCCACGCCAACAACAAAACCAAGCGCCGGTTCCTGCCGAACCTGCAATACCGTCGTTTCTGGGTCGAGAGCGAGAACCGCTGGGTTCGCCTGCGCATTAGCAATGCTGGTCTGCGCCTCATCGACAAGAAGGGCATCGACACCGTGCTGGCCGACCTGCGTGCCCGCGGTCAAGCCTAAACACTGAAGGAGCGACACCATGGCATCCAAAGGCGGACGCGAGAAGATCAAGCTGGAATCCACTGCCGGCACTGGTCATTTCTACACCACGAGCAAGAACAAGAAGACCACGCCTGCAAAGCTGGAATTCATGAAGTTCGACCCCAAGGCACGCAAGCACGTGCTGTACAAGGAAATCAAGCTGAAGTAATTCAGCCTGGCACCTTGCTCAAAAACCCGCCGCTGGCGGGTTTTTTGTTGCCCCGGAAAGCGCCCATGAAAAAGCCCGCGCGTGGCGGGCCTTGGTCGCGCAGCACCCGAAGGCGCTCAGCAGGGAATCGGCATCAGGCGCGGGCGGCGCGCAGCTGCATCGAGAAGTCGCGCAGCGCGGCAATGCCGCTGCTCTCGGCGCGGCGGCACCAGTCCTGCAGGTCCGCCACCAGTTGCTCGGCCGAGACGTTGGTACGCGTCCAGAGCTGGCGCAGCTCTTCGCGCATGGCCACCAGTTGCTGCAGCACCGGGGCGCTGTGCAGCGCACTGTCGACCTGCACACGCAGGTCGGTCGGGATCTTCTCGGCGTCGCGATGCAGCCAGCGCTCTGCAATGCGCAGGTTGGTCCAGGCCGATCCGCTGGCGCTGCCTTCGGCTTTCAGGCGGGCGACTTCGGTCGAGCAGGCGCGGCGCAGCTGCTTGGCGTAGTTGGCCATGACCTCGTAGCGGTTGGCGATGATGGCCTCCAGCGTGTGGGCGTCGGCCGCCGGCTTGATCTCGCCCAGCTGCAGCTGCGGCGCGGTCTTGCGGACCTTGGCCAGGCCCAGCATCTCCATCGCGCGGATGTAGCCCCAGCCGATGTCGAACTCAAAAGGCTTGACCGAGAACTTGGCCGAGGTCGGGTAGGTGTGGTGGTTGTTGTGCAACTCTTCGCCGCCAATCACGATGCCCCAGGGCGAGATGTTGGTCGACGCGTCGACCGCCTCGAAATTGCGGTAACCCCAGTAGTGGCCCACGCCATTGACCACGCCCGCGGCCCAGATCGGGATCCAAGCCATTTGCACCGCCCAGACGGTGGCGCCCAGCGCGCCAAACAGCAGCACGTCGATGATCAGCATCAGCGACACGCCCAAGGCGCTGTAGCGGGTGTACAGGTTGCGTTCGATCCAGTCGTTCGGCGTGTTGTGGCCGAACTTGTCCATGGTTTCCTTGACCTTGGACTCGGCGCGATAGAGCTCGGCGCCGCGCTTCATCACCGTCTCGATGCCTTTGACCTGCGGGCTGTGCGGGTCTTCGTCGGTCTCGCACTTGGCGTGGTGCTTGCGGTGGATCGCCACCCACTGCTTGGTGACCATGCCGGTCGTCATCCACAGCCAGAAGCGGAAGAAGTGCGACGGGATGGCATGCAGTTCCAGCGCGCGGTGCGCCTGCGCCCGGTGCAGGAAGATCGTGACCGATGCGATGGTGATGTGCGTGAGCACCAGCGTGACCAGCACGACCTGCCAGGCGCTGAGGTCCAGCAAGCCGTTGGCGGCCCAGTCGATCAGCGCGGAAAACACGGTTTGGAAGTCAGCCATCGAAGTCTTGTCGCCCAACGAAGAATCGCGAAGAGTCGCGTGGACGCCAGACGCATCCTGAGGAAGCTGCCCGGCGAGGGTTGTGAATTGTAGGGGTCGGCCCCCGGCCGATGAAGGCAAAAACTGGGCCGCTAAACAGTCGCTTACCCCAAGATGGCGGCCTGTTGCCCGGGATCAAGCGCGCTGTGCAGAGCCTGGGCAAATGCCCGGGATCCCGCGTGCGATTCAGCTCTTGCGCTGCCAGGCGGCGGCGAAGAAGCCGTCGGTGGCGTGGCGTTGCGGCCAGAGCCGCAGCATGCCGTCGCGGTCCAGTTCGTCGGTGCGCTCGACCTGCGCAGAGGCCAGCGCGGCAGCGGCTGGCAGCGGCTCGAAGTCCGGGTGCGCGGCCGCAAAGGCCAGCGCAATGTCCTCGTTCTCGCGCTTGAGCAGGCTGCAGGTCGCATACACCAGCCGGCCGCCCGGCTTGACCAGGCGCGCGGCGCTGTCCAAGATGGCCGTCTGCTTGACGGTGAGTTCCTCGATCGCCTTGGGCGACTGGCGCCACTTCAGGTCCGGGTTGCGCCGCAGCGTGCCCAGGCCGGAGCAAGGCGCATCGACCAGCACGCGGTCGATCTTGCCGGTCAGTCGCTTGATGCGGTCGTCTCGCTCATGGGCGATCTGCGCCGGATAGACGTTGGACAGGCCGCTGCGCGCCAGCCGCGGCTTCAGCCCTTCGAGCCGGTAGCCGGACACGTCGAAGGCGTACAGCCGGCCGGTGTTGCGCATCAGCGCGCCCAGCGCCAGCGTCTTGCCGCCAGCGCCGGCACAGAAGTCCACCACCATCTCGCCGCGCTTGGGCGCCACCAGGGCCGCCAGCAACTGGCTGCCTTCGTCCTGCACCTCCACGTCGCCGCGGATGAACAGCGGCAGCTTCTGCAGCGCCGGCTTGCCCTGGATGCGCAGGCCCCACGGCGAATACGGCGTGGCCACGGCCTCGATGCCGGCTTCCTTCAGCTCGGCGATCACATCCTCGCGCTTGGCCTTCTGCGTGTTCACGCGCAGGTCCAGCGGCGCCTGTCCGCTGATGGCGGCCACCAGGGGCCAGAAGTCTTCGCCAAGTTCCGCCTTCAGCGGGTTGGCCAGCCAGTCCGGCAGGTTGTGGCGCAACTTCTCTGGCAGCGTCGCCTGGTCGATCTCGCGCACCTCGGCCAGCCATTTCTGCTCGTGCGGGCCCATGCCGCCGCGCAGCTGGCCGTCGGTGCCTTGCCATGCCAGGATGGCCAGGCGGCGCTCCAGCGCGCCGCTGCCGCTTTGCGCCAGGTGAGCCCACAGCAGGCGCTGGCGCAGCACGGCATAAGTGGTCTCGGCCAGCGCATGGCGCTCGCGCTGACCCAGCTCGCGGTGGTGCTTGAAGAAGTTGGAAACGACCATGTCGGCCGGCTGGTCGAGTTTCAGTGCCTGGCGCAGCAATTCGGTGGCCAGATCCAGCAGGGCATTAGGATGCATCCATGGATTATCCCAGCAGGCACACGCTTCGCCGCAGAGCGGCCCGATTCAGTGCCAATTGCGTCTGCATTCCGTCCGCCTGATGCAGACGCTGAGGCACCTGAAGCACAACCTGCAGTACCGGCCGCGGCTGGCAATCGCGGCCGCGC
Organism: Ideonella sp.; assembly: GCF_041287625.1. Lineage (GTDB taxonomy): Bacteria > Pseudomonadota > Gammaproteobacteria > Burkholderiales > Burkholderiaceae_C > Ideonella. Next base: position 136,413 of record NZ_JBGGNH010000043.1, on the reverse strand, counting down.
TCGGGCTGGCCGTGGCGCTGCTGACGCCCGGCGACTGGCACGTGGTGACTCGCGCACTGACCGGCTGGAACACCAGTGTCTGGTTCTACCTGATCGCCATGACATGGCTGATGGCCAGAGCCGACCACGGCCATCTGCTGCGCTTTGCCCGCGCCCAGGCCGACAGCGCGCCCGTGGTGCTCAGCGTGGTGATTACCGCAACGTTGGCCAGCCTGGTGGCCATTGCGATGGAGCTGAGCTGGATCAAGCAGAACGGCATGGACTTGGCCGCGCCACATGTGCTGCTGGCGGCGGGCACGGTGCTGGGCGCCTGGCTGCTGGTGCCCATGGAGTTCACGCTGAGCTACGCTGCCTGCTACCACGCCGAGAAGCCGCCCGCCGGGCTGCGGTTCCCAGAAACCGACGCCAGCTTCAGCCCCAACTACAGCGACCTGCTGTACTTTGCGTTCACGATTGCTGTCGCGGCGCAGACGGCCGACGTGGCCATCACCACGCGCGCCATGCGGCGCGTGGTGCTGCTGCAGTCGGTGCTGTCGTTTGCGTTCAACACGGCCGTGCTGGCGCTGACGGTCAACATCGCCGCCGGCCTGCTCTGAGCTTCAGCTCAGCAACTGGGACGCGCCGTCCAGATGCCGCACCACGCTGTCCTGCAACTGCAGCTTGCCCTCGACGAACCAGCGCGCGGCCAGCGGGTAGAGCCGGTGCTCCTGCTGCAGCACACGTTCTGACAGTGCCTGCTCGTCGTCACCTGGCAGCACCGGCACGATGGCCTGCGCCACGATGGGGCCATGGTCCAGTTCCGGCGTCACGAAATGCACCGTGGCACCGGCCAGCTTGCAGCCCTGCGCGATGGCCCTGCGGTGCGTGTGCAGCCCGGTGAAGGCCGGCAACAGCGACGGGTGCACGTTGAGCATGCGGCCCTCGTAGTGGCGGACAAAGCCGTTGCCGAGGATGCGCATGAAGCCTGCCAGCAGCAGCAGGTCCGGCTGGAAGCCGTCGATGACACGCGCCAGCTCGGTGTCGAAGGCTTCGCGACCGTCGAAGCCGCGGTGGTCGACCACCGCGGTGGCAATGCCGCGCTCGGCAGCCCAGGCAATGCCGCCGGCATCGGGCCGGTTGCTGACAACGGCGGCGACTTGCGCCGGCCAGCCTTCGGCCGCGCAGGATTCGACAACGGCCTGCATGTTGCTGCCCCGCCCGGACAGCAGGATGACGATTCGCTTCATGAGGCGCGAGAGTGTAAGCGCCCGCCTGCTCTGCCAGAATCGCCGGCTCCCCGTCGCGCCTGAAAGCCTCCCCATGCGAGCCCGCGTTGTTTCCGGCATGCGCCCCACCGGCGCGCTGCACCTCGGCCACTACCATGGCGCGCTGAAGAACTGGGTGCAGCTGCAAGATGCGCACGACTGCTTTTTCCTGGTCGCCGATTGGCATGCCTTGACCACCTCCAGCCAGCATGAAGACGCGCTGGAGCGCCGGGTCTACGACATGGTGGTCGACTGGCTGGCCGCCGGCATCGACCCGGACCGCGCCACGCTGTTCATCCAGAGCCGGCTGCCCGAACATGCGGAGCTGTTCACGCTGCTGGCCATGCACACCCCCATGTCCTGGCTGGAGCGCACGCCCGCCTACAAGGACTGGCAGGCCCGCTGCGCCGAGCCTGGCAGCCAGCGCGAACCGGCCAGCTACGGCTTCCTCGGCTACCCGCTGCTGCAGGCGGCCGACATCCTGCTCTACCGCGGCACGCTGGTGCCCGTGGGCGAAGACCAGGCACCGCACGTCGAGATCACCCGCGAGGTGGCGCGCCGCTTCAACCACCGCCATGGCCGCGAAGTGCTGCCCGAACCGGCCACGCTGCTGACCGACACGCCGCGCCTGCCCGGGCTGGACGGCGACAAGATGAGCAAGACCCCCGGCAACGGCGGCCACAACGCCATCGCGATGCGTGATCCCCCCGAACAGGTCACCGACAAGCTGCGCCGCATGCCCACCGACCCGCAGCGCGTGCGCCGCGACGATCCGGGCGAGCCGGCGCGCTGCCCCGTCTGGCCGCTGCACCAGGTCTACAGCGACGACAGCACGCGCGAATTGCTGGCCCAGGGCTGCCGCAGCGCCGGCATTGGGTGCCTGGACTGCAAGCAGCCGCTGATCGACGCCATCATCCTTCAGCAGCAGCCCTGGCATGAACGCGCGGAAGCCTGGCTGTCGCAGCCCAAGCAATTGCAATGGGTGGTGGAGCTGGGCACCGAGCGCGCCCGCACCGTCGCCCGCCAGACCCTGAAAGACGTGCGCGAAGCCATGGGCCTCGCCTACCGATGACCCAACCCCACGCTCGATGAACTTCCGCCTCTCTCCGCCATGGCTGATGGTGCTGTCGTCCTTCCTGTTCGCCACCATGGGTGTGTGCGTGAAGCTGGCTTCGCAGCAGTACAGCGCCGGGGAAATCGTCTTCTACCGCGGGCTGATCGGCGCGCTGTTCATCGCCGGCATCGCGCGCTGGCGCGGCGGCACACTGCGCACCAGCGTGCCGATGATGCATGTGTGGCGCAGCCTGGTCGGCGTGTCGGCGCTGGTGCTGTGGTTCTATGCGATCGGCAAGCTGCCGCTGGCCACCGCCATCACGCTGAACTACATGTCCTCGGTCTGGATGGCGCTGTTCCTGATCGGCGGCGCGGTGCTGCTCGGCGCGTCCAGGGTCGACGGCCGGCTGATTGCCACGGTGCTGGTCGGCTTTGCCGGCGTGGCGCTGGTGCTGAAGCCATCGGTGGGCAGCGACCAACTGATCGGCGCGCTGTGCGGGCTGGTATCCGGCATGCTGTCGGCGCTGGCGTACCTGCAGGTCACGGCACTGGGCCGCGTGGGCGAACCCGAATACCGGGTGGTGTTCTATTTTTCGCTCGGCGGACTGCTGGCTGGCGGCACGCTGGCGCTCAGCGACAGCGGCTTTCACGGCCACACGTTGACCGGCGCGCTGCTGCTGATTGCCACCGGCCTGCTGGCCACCAGCGCGCAAATCCTGATGACACGCGCCTACGCCATCGGCCGGGTGCTCACCAACGCCAGCCTGCAGTACCTGGGCATCGCCTGGTCCTTCCTGTTTGGCGTGCTGGTGTTCCACGATCCCATCACCGGCTCTGCGCTGATGGGCATGGGCCTGATCATCGCCGCCGGCCTGGCTGCCACGCTGCTGCGCCACAAGGCCGCGCCGGACGCACCCGAACCCACAGACACCTGATACTTCGCCGACCAAGGAGCACCGCACCATGACCACCGCCGCCAAGCCCTGGGCCCCGCTGATCACCGCCGAGCAGTTGCAAGCGCTGCTGCAGCAAACGCCGCCACCGCTGCTGCTGGACTGCAGCTTCGACCTGACGGACAGCAGCGCCGGCGAGCGCGCCTTCCTGGACCGGCACATCGCCGGTGCGCGCTACGCACATCTGGAGCGCGAACTCAGCGCGCCCAAGCGCCCGGAAGGTTCGATCCGCGGCGGCCGCCATCCACTGCCCTCACGCGAGGCCTTTGCCAAAACCGTCGCCAGCTGGGGCCTGACCCCCGAGCGCGGCGTCGTCTGCTACGACCTGCAGGGCGGCCCGTATGCCGCCCGCGCCTGGTGGATGCTGCGCTGGCTGGGCCATGGCGCAGTGGCAGTGCTCGACGGTGGCCTGGCCGCGTGGCAGGCCACCGGTGGCGCTGTCGAAAGTGGCGAAGCAGCGCCAGCCCAACCTGCGTCAACCTACCCCCTGGGCGACACGACGATGCCGACCGTGCAGGCCGACGCGCTACTGCGCCTGCTCGGCCAGGTGACGGTGCTGGACGCGCGCGCGGGTGAGCGCTTCCGCGGCGAGACCGAGCCGCTGGACGCGGTTGCCGGCCACATCCCCGGCGCACTGAACCGCTTCTTCAAAGACAACCTCGGTGCCGACGGCCGCTTCCTGCCGGCGGACACGCTGCGTGCCGCCTTCGAAGCCATGGGCCTGAAGCCCGGGCAGGTGGTGAACCAATGCGGCTCCGGTGTCACCGCTTGCCACAACCTGCTGGCGCTGGAACACGCGGGCCTCACGGGTTCCGCGCTGTATCCGGGCTCGTGGAGCGAATGGTCGGCCGACCCGGCACGGCCGGTTGCCAGGAGCTGAACCGGGGCGGAAGGTCGGCGGCATTCCGTTTGCCCCTTCAGGGCTTGAGGCAGATCAAGCCCTTGCCGCGAGGCGGGTCCACACTGTCTCCACCCATTCGCTGAAAGGAGTGCCGCATGTACCAACACATCCTCGTGCCGACCGACGGTTCCGACATCACCGCCCAGGCCGTGCTGGCCGCCACCACGCTGGCCCGCACGCTGGGGGCCAAGCTGACGACCATCAGCGTCAAGGAGCCGTTCCCGTACAGCGCCATCAGCGAAATGCAGCCGGTGCCACCGCAGGAGTTTTATGACGCGCAGGAGCGCATTGCTGCCGCCCGCGTCAAGATCGTGACCGACGCTGCAGCCGCTGCTGGCGTGCCCTGCACCGCCTTCACCGTCGAAGCCGTGCACGCCTGGGAAGCCATCGTCGACCTGGCCAAGGACAAAGGCTGCGACCTGATCGTGATGGCCTCCCACGGCCGCCGCGGCGTCAGCGCGCTGCTGCTGGGCAGCGAGACGCAGAAGGTCTTGACGCACTGCAAGATCCCGGTGCTCGTGGTCAAGTGAGCCGCACCAAGGCCACCGTTCGCGGGTAGCAGCGTCAGCCACGCGGCTCGTTGCGCCACCAGCGCAGCGGCGCCGGGCCGCTCCCAAGCGGCTGCGCCTACCCGCCCGGCGGGTGGCTTCGCGTATGTCGCGAAGCCGGGTGCTTCATTCACTCATGCATGAAGCTGATGGCGAATGAGACCAGCAGGAGTCCTGCGCCGATCCAGACGATCTGCGACACCAGGTCGCGCCACGGCAGGCGCTTTTGCATCTGCGGCAGCAGGTCGGCCACGGCCACGTAGATGAAGCTGCTGGACGCGGCCACCATCAGGTACGGCATCACGCCCACCCACGCGCCCACCACGTAGTAGCCCAGCACGCCACCGACCACGGCAGCGAGGCCGGACAGCGCGTTGTAGAACAGCGCGCGCTTGCGGCTCAGGCCGGCGTTGATCAGCACGATGGTGTCGCCGACTTCCTGTGGGATTTCGTGCAGGATGATCGCGATCGAGGTCGTCAGCCCCAGGTGCGGGTCGGCCAGGAAAGCGGCGGCAATGATCACGCCATCGCAGAAGTTGTGGATGCTGTCGCCCAGCAGCACGCTGAAGCCGCCACGACCCGCCTGCTGCGCATCGAAGTGGTGATGATGGTGGTGCCCGTCGCCTTCGTGGTGATGGTCATGCCGGTACAGCTCGGCCTTCTCCAGCAGGAAGAAAAACAGCAGCCCGCCCAGCAGCACCGCGAACAGCGTGTGCGGCTCGGCCTTGCCGCCCTCGAAGGCCTCGGGCATCACATGCAGCAGGGCAGTGCCCAGCAGCACACCGGCCGACAGGCTGACCAGGTGCTTGACCAGCTTGCTCAGCACGGCAAAGGTCAGCGACGCGGCCACGACGACCGACAGCACGCCGCCGATCAGCGTGGACAGCACAATGTAGAACAGCGTCATGGGTCAGGCAAAAACAAAGCCGCGCCCCGGAAGGACGCGGCTGGAAACAGGGACGGATTCGAAAACTGCTGCGAGAAGCTCAGGCCACGCCGAAGCGCCGAAACCAGGCGCTGCAGCGCTGCCAGCCATCGTCGGCGGCAGGCTTCAGGTAGCTGGCACGGTAGTCCGCATTGAAGGCATGGCCGGCTTCGGGGTAGACCACGAACTCGGACTGTTTCGCCGCAGGGCTGCCATTGGCCAGCGCCTTTTTCATCGTATCAACCGTGTCAAGCGTGATGCCGGTGTCCTTGCCGCCGTACAGGCCCAGCACCGGCGCCTTCAGCTCGCCCACCAGGTCCACCGGGTTCTTCGGCGACAGCGCGTTCGGCTCACCCGCCAGCCGGCCGTACCAGGCCACGCCGGCCTTCACCGCCGGGTTGTGCGCGGCATACAGCCAGGTGATGCGGCCGCCCCAGCAAAAGCCGGTGATGCCCAGCTTGCTGGTGTCCATGCCCTGCGCCCTGGCCCAGGCGACGGTGGCGTCCAGGTCGCCCATGACCTGCGCGTCCGGCACCTTGGCCACCACTTCGCTGATCAGTTTGGCGATCTCGCCGTAGCTGCCCGGGTCGCCCTGGCGCACGAACAGCTCCGGCGCAATCGCGCAGTAGCCCAGCTTCGCAAAGCGCCGCGCGATGTCGGCAATGTGCTCATGCACGCCAAAGATCTCGCTGATCACCAGCACCACCGGCGCGTTGGTCTTGCCCTGCGGCACCGCGCGGTAGGCGGGCATCTTGAAGTCGCCGACGGGAATCGTCACCTCGCCGACCAGCAGGCCATCGCTGGGCGTCTTGATCACCGTCTGCGCCATGATGGGCATGGCCGCGGCGGCGAAGCCTGTTCCCAGCGCGGCGCGCACGAATTCGCGGCGCGAAGGCGGCGCGGCCTGGGGCAGCAAGGCTTGGGCATCGTCCGCCAATTGATTCACCGCGGCTTCGGGCATCGTGTCCGGCAATGGCGTGTGCTGCATGGGCGGCCTCCTCTCGCTGTGATCAGGGAGGGGCATTCTAAAAGCCGGGGACCATCCCCGCGGTCCGCCCGGTCATCACCCAAACACAGGGCCTGCTTCACCAGGCTGCCCGCCACCGCGGGGCACAATGCCGCCCCATGCCTCTTGCCGCGTCTTTTGCCCAACCGCCCGCCTCGGGCCCGCTCGCGTCCATCGACATAGGCTCCAACAGCTTCCGCCTGGAAATCGGGCAGCTGCGCGATGGCCGCTACCGTCGGCTGCAGTATCTGAAGGAAACCGTGCGCCTGGGCGCCGGCCTCGATGCCCAAGGCCTGCTGACCGAAGAAGCGAGCCAGCGCGGCCTGGCCTGCCTGCGCCGCTTTGCCGGCACGCTCGCCGGCATGCGGCCCGGGCAGGTGCGCGCAGTGGCCACGCAGACGCTGCGCGAGGCCCGCAACCGCAATGCCTTCCTGATCCGCGCCCAAGAGGCGCTGGGCTTTCCGATCGAGATCATCTCCGGCCGCGAGGAAGCGCGCCTGATCTATGCCGGGGTGGCCAAGCTGCAGCCCTCGCATGCCGAGCGGCTGGTGATCGACATCGGCGGGCGTTCGACCGAGATGATCCTCGGCTGCGGCCGCACGCCCAGCCGCGCCGAGTCGTTCCAGGTCGGCAGCGTCAGCCTGTCGATGCGCTATTTCGCCGATGGCCGCTTCAGCGCCGAGGCCTTCCGCGCTGCGCAGATCGCCGCTGGTGCCGAGTTCGAAGAAGCACTGCAGCCGTTTGCCCGCTCGCTGTGGAAAGAGGCGCTGGGCTCCTCGGGCACCGCGGGCGCCGTCTCTGAAGTGCTGCAGGACTGCGGCGTGACCGATGGCCGCATCACGCCCGAAGGCCTGCGCTGGCTGATGCAGCGCTGCATCGAAGCCGGCCATGCCGACAAGCTGGACCTGCCCGGCATGAAGGCGGACCGCAAGCCGGTGATCGGCGGCGGGCTGGCGATCCTGTACACGTTGGCCATGCACTTCCAGATCGACGAACTGCTGCCCGCCAAGGGCGCGCTGCGCCAGGGTGTGATCGTCGACCTGCACGACCGTCTGCTGGCGCACGAACGCGCACCTGGCGGGGATGCCCATGCCGACAGCGTGCGGGTGCTGCAAAAGCGTTTCGAGGTGGACACCGCGCAAGCCTCGCGTGTGGCCGATGTGGCCACCGAGCTGTATGGCCAGGTGGTGGCAGAGCCAGACGAACAGGCCGTGACCGCGCTGCGCCGCGCTGCGCAGCTGCACGAACTGGGCCGCATGGTCTCGCACCATGACCACCACCGCCACAGCGCGTACCTGCTGGCGCATGTGGACGCGCCGGGCTGGTCGCAAAGCGAGCAGCGCCAGCTGGCCGAGCTGGTGCTGGGCCAGCGCGGCGGGCTGAAGAAGGTGGACGAGCTGATCCGCCGCGGCGACGCGGTGCTGCAGCTGCTGAGCCTGCGGCTGGCGGTAATCCTGTGCCACGCGCGCGGCGGCGATGAACCGACGCCGCAGTCGCTGCAACTGCAGCGCAAGGCCGACAAGGTCACGCTGCAGACCGGTGCCGAGTGGGCCAGCCTGCATCCGCGCACGCTGCACCTGCTGCGTGAAGAGGCGCAGGCCTGGTCAGACCCGACGCTGCCGATCAGCCTGGTGATCGGCGCCGCCAAGCGATGAAGCAGCGACAGGGCTGCAGCAGCGCTTCAGCCGAGGGCGGCTGAAGCCAGCGGCGCCCAATCGGCCGGCACAAAACCGACCGTGATGCGGCCGTTCGGCCATTCGACCACCGGACGCTTGACGACGCTGGGCTCGGCCAGCATCAGCGCCTGCGCGCTGGCGGCATCAACCACCGCAGCCTGCACCTCAGGCGACAACTTGCGCCAGGTCGTGCCCTGGCGGTTCACCAGCGGTTGCCAGCCAACGGCCGCCTGCCAGGCCGGCACGCGCTCGGCCGGCACGCCCTGCTTCTTGAAGTCGTGAAACTCGGCCGCCACACCCTGCTCGGCCAGCCAGGCGCGGGCGCGCTTGACCGTGTCGCAGTTCGGAATGCCGTAGAGCTTGGCCATCGGGCTCAACCCGCCAACGTGGCCAGCAGGCCGATCACGCCCAGGCCCAGCGCAGCGAGTGCATCACCGGCAATCAGGCCACCGCCGAACAGCGACGACGAGCTCATGTCTTCCGGCAGCTCGGTCTCGCCCGGCTTGGGTTTGGGCTTGGGCAGCGAGTTCAGGAAGCTGGAGATCACGCCGCCAATGGCGAACCAGGCGGAGGTGTTCAGGTTCACGAAGCCACCAAAGGACCAGGCGTAGGGCGACGGCAGCACCACTGCGTCCAGCACGAAGTCCGTGCAGAAGCCAGGCTTGCCGGAAGCGACGAAGCGCTGGTAGCCGGCGTTGCGCTTGATCAGCTTGCGCGCCAGTTCGACCGCAAAGCCAATGCCCACGCCAACCCAGATCGCCGTGCGCTGGTAGGGCTTGTCATCCGTCAGGCTGCGCAGCACGCCGACGAACTTGTAGGTCATCGCCGCGCTCCATTCGGCCGGCTGCTCACCGGCCTTCATCACCGTCTGGTCCAGCAGCAGCACCGGGTAGGCGGCCATGAACAGCTTGGCAAAACCCACCGCGACGACCGCGCCGACGAAGATGCCCGCCACCTGGTAGCGGAACTGCAGCGTGCGGCTGGTGCCCAGGCGCGCGCCGGTCGAGCGGTCCTGCTGCATGTCGCCGGCCACGCTGACCGAAACCAGCAGCACGGTGCCAGCCATCAGGCCGATGGCCGGGTCCTTCAGGCCGATGGCGGCCATCATCACGATCGAGACGACAAAGGCCGACGAGATCGGGTTCGAATCGCTGATGCCTTGCGAGATGCCGTTGACCATCGCGAACAGGAACACCAGCAGCACCGCGAACACGAGGTAGAAGACCGGCTGGTTCAGCACATAGTGGCCGACACCCACGGTGGCAACGGCCCAGAAGCCGACCCACATGAACATGCGCTTGCTGTCCACGCGCTTCCAGGATTCGACGGTCGCCGTCGGCGCTGCAGTCCTGCCGGTCAGGCGCTGCCAGGCCTGCCAGAAGATCAGGCTCAGGTCGATGATGGCCGCGCCCATGATGGTGCCCAGCGCGATCAGGAACATGATCTTGCGGAACGGGTCACCTTCATGCAGCCAGCCGATGGAGATGAAGTACGGCACCAGCGACCAGCCGATGCCGCCGGCGATGATGGCCGGGATGCCGATGCGCGCCCCGACCAGCATGCCCGCGCCCAGCGTCGAGGTGGACAGCTCGATGGTGCCCATGAAGGCCACCTTGGCCGCGGCCACGCCGCCCGCCAGGCCGAAGCCGATGCCGCTGCCCAGCTTGGCCACCGAGCGGCGCAGCAGCACCGGATCGGTCAGCGCGCGCAGGATGTTGGCCACTGCAAAACCCGAGGGGTAAGGCAGTTGCAGCTTGTCGACCAGGATGGGCGTGTACAACATGCCCACGCCGGCGCCCAGCATGCCGATGCACAGCATGTACAGCATCAGTTGCCAGACCGGCGGCTGCGGCATGCCCATCCAGACCATGGCCTGGATCAGCACGCCCATCGCGCTCATGCCGGCAACCGAAGCGGCAGCCGTCTGGATGAAGTTGGCGCCGTGCTTGCCGTCAGAGCCGTAGCCCAGCGTGACCACCGAGCCCAGCAGGCCGGCCAGCACCTGGCCGCCAACGAAAAAGCCGAGCGAGAAATTCATGTACGAGGCCGTCACGCCGCCCAGCGGACCCAGCACCAGGATGCCCAGTGTCAGCAGCAGTGCGTGATAGCCCCAGCTGCCTTGGCGCGGCAGCCAGTTCCAGCGCTGGCCGGAGGGCACGTCGGCCGGCCCGGCCATGGGAACAGAAGTAGAAGTGGTCATGTCAAGCTAGAAAGGATGGCGGTTCGCATCGATGCCGGTCAGCCGCACTTCACCCGCAGGGATACGCGGGGTGGCAGCAACATGGCAAACGGCGGATTCTCCCTGGAAAGCGCCAAACGGCGCCACTGGGAGCAACGCCATGACCACGCCAGAACCGTGCCAGCGGCAAAGGCAAACGGCCAAGAAAAAAGCACCCAGGCTTTTGACCTGGGTGCTTGTTTTCAATCTTAATTTTGGTGGGCCCTGAGTGACTCGAACACTCGACCTACGGATTAAGAGTCCGCTGCTCTACCAACTGAGCTAAGAGCCCTGGGGGTCTGCGATGACAGAAGAGAAACTTGGTGGGCCCTGAGTGACTCGAACACTCGACCTACGGATTAAGAGTCCGCTGCTCTACCAACTGAGCTAAGAGCCCCAAGCGACGCCTGGGCTGCCAACAAGTTGGAAAACCAGGCACCTTCTGAAATCATCTGGTGGGTTGTGCGGGATTCGAACCCACGACCAACGGATTAAAAGTCCGCTGCTCTACCGACTGAGCTAACAACCCCCGGCAGAGCCATCTATTATGGCATGCTTTTGACGGCTTGCAATGGTTTTGCGTCACCAATCGCATTTTGCTGGGGCGCAGACAGGCACAGCGAGACCAGTTCGGCCGCCGCCATCATGCCCACGCTGGCCGTCACCATCACAGAAGAACCATACCCGGCACAGTTCAGGCTGCCATCCACGTCGCAGGCTTCGGCCGCCTCCGGCATCAGCACCGGTTCGCGCGAAAACACGCAGCGCAGGCCGATGCGGCCCTGCCGCGGCGCGCCGTGCTCGCGCCGCAGCCGATTGCGCAACGAGGCCAGCAGCGGGTCGTGCGTGACGGCGGACAAATCGTCCACTTCCAGCCGGTGCGGCTGCCGCTTGCCGCCTGCCGCACCGCTGCAGACCATGGGCACGCGCTGCGCCAGCGCCCACGCGGCCAGCACCGCCTTGGCCTTGACCTGGTCGCAGGCGTCGATCAGACCATCGACAGGCCTTGGCAGCAGCGCCGGCCAGTTGCCCTGCTCGGCAAATTCCTCGACCTGGCGCACCAGGCAGCCAGGATGGATGTCCGCAATGCGCGCGGCCAGCGCGTGCACCTTGGCCTGGCCGACCGTGGCACCGACGGCCTGCACCTGGCGGTTGATGTTCGACTCGGCCACCTGGTCCAGGTCAATCAGCACCAGCTCGGCCACGCCGCAGCGCGCCAGCGCCTCGGCCGCCCACGAGCCCACGCCGCCCACGCCCACGATGGCCAGCCGCAACCCACGCAGGCGTTGGTAGCCAGCATCGCCATACAGCCGCCGCAGGCCGCCGAAGCGGCGCTCCAGGTCGGCCTCCAGGGGCTCATTGAAGCCGTTCATCCCATGCGCTCCACGCGCCAGCTCTGGTAGTGCAGCGCAGCCCAGGCGCCGCCCACGATGGCGGCCGTCGCCAGCACGCTGCCGACCGACAAGGTCGACAGGCCGCTCAGGCCCTGCCCGACGGTGCAGCCCAGCGCAAGGATGCCGCCAGTGCCCATCAGCAGCGCGCCGACGAGGTGGTTGGCCATGTCTTCCACGCCACCGAAACTTTCCCAGCGGAAAGTGCGAGTCGCAAGCGCGACGGCGGCCGAGCCGGCGATCACACCAACAGGCATCACGACCGCCATCGTCAGCACCTTGCTCGCGTCGCTGTACATCGTCAGCCAGTCGACGACCGCGGCAATCGGGTTGACGAAGCTGAAGGACTCCATGCCGCGGGTGGACGAAGCCAGGTAAGTCGGCTCCAGCGTGTCGGGGTGTTCGGCAACGAAGCCGAGATGCCCGGAAACCCACCACATCGCAGCCACCAGCAGCCCGATGCCAAGACCCGAGACCACGGCTTCCGGCGCGCGCCCTTCCGGTTTCAACAGCACCCACAGCCACAGCAACGCGCCCGCGGCGAGGCCCAGCACCAGGCCCAGCGTCTGCCGTGTGGCGCCGAAGCTCGCGCTCAGCAGCGCCGGCAGGTCCTGGCCGGCCGGGAGCGTGAGCGCCAACTTGTCCAGCGTGTTGACGCGCAGCACGCCGGTGATGCCGCGCAGCGTGGCGAGCGCGGCAAAGGCCATCACGAAAAACACGACCAGCGACTTCAGGTTGCCGCCGCCAATGCGCACCAGCGTCTTGTTGCCGCAGCCGGAGGCCAGCACCATGCCAAAGCCGAAGAAGGCGCCACCGACCAGCGTGGACAGCCACAGCAGCCGCGGCGCGGTGTAGAGCGCACGCGCAGGGTCGATCAGGCCCGAGCCGGCCAGCAGGCCGAAGCCCATCATCGCGGTGGCAATCGCCATCGCCCACATGCGGGCGCGGGTCCAGTCGCCCATGTGGAACACATCGGCCACCGCGCCCATGGTGCAGAAGTGGCTGCGCTGCGCCAGCGCGCCAAAGGCCACCGACAGGATGAATGTGGCCCACAGCACCTGGTGGGTCAGGGCCGGTACATCGATTTGCTGCATCCTGCGATTTTAGGAGCCGCGAAACAACACCGCCCACCGGCCGGAAACCGGCGGGCGGGCGGCGCAGCAGTTCGAGGCCGGTTACTTCAATGAGACAAGCCGTTCCTTGGCTGCCTGCGCAGCCTCGGACTTCGGGAATTGCTTGATCAGGTCTTCCAGCGTGCGCCTGGCAGACTTGTTGTCCTTCATCTCGGCCTGGCAGTTGGCCACGGCCAGCCAGCCCTCGGGTGCGCGCACGTGCTCGGGCGCCCCTGCCAGGAAGGCCTTGAAGGTGACGATCGCGTCCTTGTACTGGCGCAGGCCGTATTGCGCATTGCCCAGCCAGTAGCGCGCCGAATCGGTGTAGCCGCTGCTCGGGTAGCGCTTCATCAGGTTCTGCAGGCCGCCGGCCGCCTTGTCGAAGTCACCGTTGCGCAGGCTGGCCATCGCATCGTCGTAGAGCTTCTTCTCTTCCGGATCGGCGCTGAAGTCCTTGCCGTCGACCGAAACCGGCTGCGGCTCGAACTTCTTCATGCGCTCGTCCACGCCGGCCTGGATGTCCTTCTGCCTGCGCTGGACCTCGGACAGGTCGCGCAGCATCTGCTCTTCCTGGCCGCGCATGCGGGCCATCTCGGCGCGCAGCTGCTCGTTCTGGCTGTTCAGGTCCAACAGGCCTCGCTGCAGTTGCTGGACCTGGTCGGCCAACTCCTGCAGCCGGGTGCGCAGCATGGTTTCGGTCTGGGCCTGCTTGCTGCGCAGCTCCAGGATGGCCTTGCGGGCCTCGTCGTCGTCAAACACGCCCGCATGCGCCGGCACTGCCGACAGCCACAGGCCAGACAGCGCCAGGGCGGCAGGCAGGAATTTCAGCCAGCGGGTCATGGCCTCAACGGTCCTTCAGCTCGGCACGGCGGTTCTTGGCCCAGGCGGCTTCGTCGCTGCCCTGCACGGCCGGGCGCTCTTCGCCGTAGCTGACCGATTCCATCTGCCCGTCTGCCACGCCCAGCAGCGCCAGCGACTTCTGCACCGCCTCGGCGCGCTTCTGGCCCAGCGCCAGGTTGTACTCACGGCCACCGCGCTCGTCGGTGTGGCCTTCGATGGTCAGCTTGCGTTGCTTGCTGGCATTCAGCATCTTGGCATTGCCTTCCAGCACCGAGCGGAACTCTTCCTTGACGACAAAGCTGTCGAAGTCGAAGTACACGACCTTGCCGACCGCCGAGGCGCCCAGGTCGTTCTTGTTCAGGTCCACCGTGTTGACGCCGCTTTGCGAAGACTGCGTGGCAGGCTGGCTGTCGACAGCCTTGGGCGCGCGGGTCTCGACTGGCGTGTCGTCCAGCTTCACGCTGGAGGCACAACCGGCCGCCAGCAGCGTGGCCGCCAGCATGGCGCCCAGGCCGGCGCGGTGGATGGAAGAAAAAGGCAGGGACTGGGACATGGAAGACTCCTTGTTGTTGGTGATGCAGCTTGTGGTGCAGCGTTGGTTCGCGAAGATGGGGCCTTGCGCTCAGCGGCCGAAGGGGCCCCAGACCGGTTCGCGAATGTCCTGCCCGCTGGTGAGCAGGCGGGTCCTGATCTTGCCATCCAATGTGGAAGTCATCAGCACTTCCTGGCCACGCGTGCGGGTGGCGTAGATCAGGAAGCGGCCGTTCGGCGAGAAGCTCGGGCTTTCATCGTCGCTGGTGTCGCTGACGGTTGTCAGGTTGCCGCTGGCCAGGTCCATGGTCATGACCTTGAACGTGCTGCCGCCCTGGCGCTGCACAAAGGCGAGCGTCTTGCCGTCAGGGCTGATGGCCGGGCTGATGTTGTAGCTGCCATTGAAGGTCACGCGCTCGGCGTTGCCGCCATTGACTGGCTGGCGGTAGATCTGCGGCGAGCCGCCGCGGTCGCTGACGAAATACAGCGCGCTGCCGTCCGGCGTGAAGGCCGGCTCGGTGTCGATGGCGCTGCTCTGCGTCACGCGGCGCGGCGTGCCGCCTTCGCGCGGCATCAGGAAGATCTGCGAGCCGCCTTCGCGCGACAGCGTCACCGCCAGCGTCTGGCCGTCGGGCGACCAGGCCGGCGCGCTGTTCGAGCCGCGGAAGTTGGCGACCTGGCGGCGCGCGCCGGTCGAGGTGTCCTGCACATAGACGACCGGCTTGTGCGATTCGAACGACACATAGGCCAGCTCCTTGCCGTTGGGCGACCAGGCCGGCGAGATGATGGGCTCGCCGCTGGTGACCGCAACCTGGCCGCCTTCGCCGTCGGCGTCGGCCACGCGCAGCGCGTAGCGGCCGCCGCCCTTGGTCACGTAGGCGATGCGCGTGGCGAACACGCCTTTCTCGCCGGTCAGCTTCTCGTAGATCGCGTCGGCGATGCGGTGCGCCGCCAGCCGCAGGTCAGGCGCCGGCACGGCCAGGCTCTGGCCGCCCAGGTCGCTGCCCTTGACCACGTCCCACAGCTTGTAGCGCACGTCGAAGCGGCCGTCGGCCAAGCGGGTGACCGAGCCTGCGGCCAGCGCATCGGCACCGCGGCCACGCAGGTCGTTGAAGGATGGGCTGCCGGTTTCGTCGTGCTGGGCCGCACCGTCAACAAAGCGGAACAGGCCGCTGCGCTCGAGGTCGGCCCGGATCACAGGCGAGATCGGCTGAGAACTGTTCTCCTCGTCGCGGAAGCGCAAGAGCGCTATCGGCAGCTGGGTCGCCCCAATGCCGGCGATCTCGACTCGAAATTGGGCCAGGGCCGGCAAAGCGGCGGTGGTTCCGAGGGCGCCTAGCGCGCCCAATGCATTACGTCTTTTCCACATGCGTAGAGGGCTCGATTCCAAAAACGCGCAACAAGTTCCATGCCGGCGTCAATTGTGGGCTGCGGCGCATTGTAGGCAGAGCAACAACGATAATCGCCGCCGGGCTCGCTCCAGCCCTCTCCCACAGAACATGACCCCTTCCTTCTTTCAGCGCCTGCGCCGACTTGCTCCGCACTTCAAAGGCGGCCGCGGCGCCTGGGCCATCTCCGCCGTTGCCTCGGTGGTCGTGGCCTCCACTGAGCCGGCAACCGCCGCCCTGATGAAGCCGCTGATCGACCGCGGCTTCAAGGAGGGTGCGCTGCCGCTGTGGCAGGTGCCGGTGGTGGTGATCGGGCTGTTCCTGCTACGCGGCGTGTTCGGCTTCATCTCGCAGTATTCGCTGGCCTGGGCGGCCAACCGCGGCGTGCTGTCGCTGCGCACCGCCATGTTCGACCATTTGATGAAGGCCGCGCCCGCGCTGTTTGGCAGCCGCAGCGCCAGCAGCCTGACCAACACCCTCGTTCATGAAGTGCAGGCTGGCGCCCAGCAGATGATGAACGGCATGAACACGATGGTGAGGGACTCGCTGACATTGATCGGCCTGTTCGGCTACCTGATGTACTTGAACTGGCAATTGACGCTCCTGGTCTCGGTGCTGCTGCCGGCCGTGGCCTGGGTCATGCGCACCATGGGCGGCCGCCTGCGCAAGCTGAGCAAGGCAAGTGCCGTGGCCACCGATGAGCTGGCCTACGTGGTCGAGGAAAACGTGCTGGCCTGGCGCATCGTGCGCATGCACGGCGCGGCCAGCATCGAGGCCGCGCGCTTCGAGAAGGGCAGCGAACGCCTGCGCAGCCTGCTGCTGAAGTCGGTCGCCTCCAGCGCCAGCATCACGCCGTTGACGCAGGTGCTGGCCGCGATCGCGATGTCTGGCGTCATCGTCGTGGCGCTATGGCATGCCCGGTCCAGCGGCGCCTCGGTCGGCAGCTTCGTCTCGTTTGTCACCGCGATGCTGATGCTGATCACGCCGATCAAGCACCTGTCGGACGTGATGGCCCCCATCACGCGCGGCCTGACGGCCCTCGAGCGCGGGCTGGACATGATCGAGCACAGCCCGGCCGAGACCGGCGGCAGCTACCAGGTCGAGCGCAGTAGCGGCCACCTGCAGCTGGACAACGTGAACCTGCGCTACCGGCCGGACCAGCCGCAGGCGCTGGACGCCGTGACGCTGGACATCCGCGCCGGCGAAACGCTGGCGCTGGTGGGCCCGTCGGGCGCCGGCAAGTCCACGCTGGTGCACCTGATGCCGCGTTTCGTCGAGCCCGACAGCGGCCGCGTGATGCTGGACGGTGTGCCGCTGATCGATTGGGACGTGGGCGCGCTGCGGCGCCAGTTCGCGCTGGTCAGCCAGGACGTGGTGCTGTTCAACGACACGGTGGCCAACAACGTGGCGCTGGGCGAAGAGACCGATGTCGAGCGCGTGCGCGAGGCGCTGCGCAGCGCCAACCTGCTGGACTTCGTGCTGAGCCTGCCGCAGGGGCTGGACAGTCCCATCGGCCACAACGGCAGCCAGCTCTCCGGCGGCCAGCGCCAGCGCATGGCGATCGCCCGCGCGATCTACAAGGACGCGCCCATCCTGATCCTGGACGAGGCCACATCGGCACTGGATGCCGAAAGCGAGCATCTGGTGCAGCAGGCGCTGGACCGGCTGATGCAGGGCCGAACCACGCTGGTCATCGCCCACCGCCTGGCCACCATCGAACGCGCCGACCGCATTGTCGTGATGGACGGCGGCCGCGTCGTCGAACAAGGCAGCCACCAGCAGCTGCTCGCGCAGGGCGGCCTGTACGCGCGGCTGCACGGCATGCAATTCCGCAGCTGAATTTCTTCACCGCGCCCATGAACGACCTGAAGCTCTCCCCCATCGTCGCTGGCGCCTGGCGCCTGTCCGAGTGGCAACTCAGCGTGCCGCAGCGCCTGGCCTGGATAGCAGGCTGCATCGAACGTGGGCTGACCAGCTTCGACCATGCCGACATCTATGGCGGCTACGAGGTCGAGGCGCTGTTCGGCGAGGCGCTGGCCGCCAAGCCCGGCCTGCGCAACCAGATGCAGCTGATCAGCAAATGCGGCATCAAGCTGACCACACCGAACCGGCCCAGCCACGCGATCAAGTCCTACGACAGCTCGGCCGCGCACGTGCGCGCTTCGGTCGAAGCCTCGCTGAAGGCCTTGCACACCGACCGCCTGGACCTGCTGCTGATCCACCGCCCCGACCTGCTGCTGGATGCCGATGAGCTCGCGCGCTGCTTCGAGCAGCTGCGCAGCGAAGGCAAGGTGCTGAACTTCGGCGTGTCCAATTTCACCGCCTCGCAGTTCGCGCTGCTCAACAGCCGCTTCCCGCTGCTGACCCACCAGCTCGAATGCTCGCCGCTGCACCTGGACCCGCTGGACGACGGAACCTTCGACCAACTGCAGCAGTTGCGCCTGCGCCCGATGATCTGGTCCCCGCTGGCCGGCGGCCGCCTGTTCACCGGCACCGACGAACGCTCGCTCGCCGTGCGCACCGTGCTGGCCGAAATGGGAGAACGCCTGGGCGGCGCCAGCGCCACCACGCTGGCCCTGGCCTGGCTGCTGCGCCTGCCCTGCCACCCCATCCCGGTGATCGGCTCCCGCCGCCTCGAAGCCGCCGACGAAGCCATGGCCGCCACCAAGCTCGAACTCAGCGCCGAGGACTGGTACCGGATCTGGATGGCGGGCGCCGGGCGCGAAGTGGCCTGAAATTCAGCCGAGCCGGGCGCACGCTGGGCCCACCAGGAAACGCCGGGCCGCCCCAGGTTTCCTGACCCCCCTCGGGGGCAGGCTGGGCGCAGCCCAGACCTGAGGGCCTACATCAGGACGATGTCGTACTGCTCCGGGTTCAGTGCTGGTTCGGCGGACAGCGAGATCGGCTTCTTGATGAAGGCGGACAGGTCGGCCAGGTGCTGGCTTTCTTCGTCCAGCAGCATTTCCACCACCGAGGCGCTGGCCAGCACGCGGAATTCCTTGGGGTCGAACTGGCGGGCTTCGCGCAGGATCTCGCGCAGGATGTCGTAGCAGACGCTGCGCGCCGTCTTGACCTGGCCGCGGCCGGCGCAGGTGGAGCATGGCTGGCACAGCATGTGGGCCAGCGACTCGCGCGTGCGCTTGCGCGTCATCTCGACCAGGCCCAGCTGCGTGAAGCCGCTGACCGTGGTCTTGGTGCGGTCGCGCGCCAGCTGCTTCCTGAATTCGCTCAGCACCGCGTGCTGGTGCTCCTCTCGCACCATGTCGATGAAGTCGACGATGATGATGCCGCCCAGGTTGCGCAGGCGCAGCTGGCGGGCAATGGCGAGTGCCGCTTCCAGGTTGGTCTTGAAGATGGTGTCGTCGAAATTGCGCGCCCCGACAAAACCGCCGGTGTTGACATCGATGGTCGTCAGCGCTTCGGTCTGGTCGATGATGAGGTAGCCGCCGGACTTCAGGTCCACGCGCCGCGCCAGCGCGCGGGCAATCTCTTCCTCGATGCCGAACAGGTCGAAGATCGGCCGCTCGCCGCGGTAGTGCTCCAGCTTGGCGGAAGAGGCCGGTGTGTAGGCCGTGCCAAAGGCTTTCAGCAGGTCGAACTGCTGCTGCGAATCGATGCGGATGGCCTGCGTCTGCTCGGTAGCCAGGTCACGCAGCACCCGCTCGGCCAGGCCCAGGTCCTGGTGCAGCAGCGAGCCCGCCGGCTGGGTGACCGCGCGCTGGCGGATCAGGCCCCAGGTCTTGCGGAGGTAGGCAATGTCGTCGCCCAGCTCGCTGTCGCTGGCTTCCTCTGCGTTGGTGCGCAGGATGAAGCCGCCACCGCCGCCCTCTTCGGGCTTGCCGACCAGCGCCTGCATGCGGGTGCGCAGCTGCTCGCGTGCCTCGGGCGAGCCGATCTTCTGCGAGATGCCGATGTGGTTGTCCTGCGGCAAGAAGACCAGCATGCGGCCAGCCACGCTGATCTGCGTGGACAGCCGCGCGCCCTTGGTGCCGATGGGGTCCTTGATGACCTGCACCGTCAGCGTCTGGCCTTCGAAGACCTGCTTCTCGATCGGCACCGGCGGGACGTTGTTGCCGTTGTCGCCCTTGCCGTGGTGCGGGCCGCTGGTGTGCAGGTCGGCCACGTGCAGGAAGGCGGCGCGTTCCAGGCCGATGTCGATGAAGGCGCTTTGCATGCCGGGCAGCACGCGGGCGACCTTGCCGAGGTAGACGTTGCCGACGAGGCCCCGTTCCAGCGTTCGCTCCAGGTGCAGTTCCTGCACCGCGCCGTTTTCGATGATGGCGACCCGGGTCTCTTGTGGGGACCAGTTGATCAGGATGTCGTGCATGCGTGGCGGCCGGTGGCCTGTTGGCCTGACCCCGCGGCTGCCGGCACGGCGTCGTCAGAATCGCACGCGGGCCTGGCGCAGCAGCTGGGTTGTCTCGTAAAGGGGCAAACCCATGATACCGGAGTAGCTCCCGGCGATGCGGGCGATCCAGCCGGCCAGCGAGCTCTGGATGGCATAGGCGCCGGCCTTGCCAAACGGCTCGCCGCTGGCCACGTAGCGGCTCAGCACTTCGGGCGGAATCTCGGCAAAGCGCACGCTGGACAGGCTGAGCGCAAAGCGGCTGCGCCGTCCGTCATGAACCCCCACTGCCGTGAGCACCCGGTGGTTGCGGCCGGACAAGGCCTGCAGCGTGGCCAGCGCGTGCGCCGCGTCCACCGGCTTGCCGAGGATGCGCCGGCCCAGCGCGACGGTGGTGTCCGAGCACAGCACCGGCGCGGCCGGCAGCCCGCGCGTCCTCAGCCGCTCGCGCGCGGCCACCAGCTTGTTGCGGGTCACGCGCTGCACATAGTCGGCCGGCAATTCACCCCGCACTTCAGCTTCCAGCGCCTCGGCGTCTTCGTCGGGCGCGGGCAGCAGCAGTTCATGGCGCACGCCGAGCTGGTCCAGCAGTTGGCGCCGGCGCGGGCTTTGGGAGGCGAGGTAGACGAAGTCGTGAAACGCTTGCATGGCCGCCATTGTCAGGTCGACCAGCCGGCGGCCTTGAGCGAAGGGCGACGAATCCAGCGCGTGCGCAAGGCCTGCAGCACCGGCTCGCCGACCCAGCGCGACACGCCTGCGGCGACCAGCGCACTCAGCAGCAGGAAGACCAGCAGCAGGGGCAGGCGCTGCACCGGCTGCAGCGTGTCGCGTTGGAAAAACTGCAGCAGTCCGGCCAGCACCAGCACATGGAACAGGTACAGCTCGTAGCTGTGGCGGCCCAGCCAGCGCAGCGGCGTGAGCAGGCTGTCCAGTTGGCCGCGCCAGCCCACGACGACCGGCTGAGGGCCCCGCGAGGCCCAGAGCCAGAGGGCGGTGCAGCCCAGCAGCGCGCTGAAGGTCCAGCTCGGGTGGCCCATGAAGGACTGGCACCACACCGCAACCATGCCGGCCACCGCCAGCCAACGCAGCGGCGCCGCCCAGCGCGCCGGCACCCGCCAGCGCTGGCTGGCCATTGCACACAACACGCCGGCCGCGATCGCGTCGAAGCAGGCCGGGTAGGCGTAGAGGAAATCGATGTCGTTGCCGGGGTGCAGCGCGCGGTAGACGGGCCCGAGCACCAGCAAGGCGACAGCCGACAACACGATCCACAGCGGCCGTTTCAGCACGCGGCACAGCAGCGGGAACAGCAGGTAGAACGCCTCCTCGACCGACAGCGACCAGTAGACGTTCAGGCAGTAGTGGAAGTAGCCCCAGCCTTCCTGCTGCATCAGCAGGTTGTGCCAGAAACCCAGCACCGAGGCCAGCGCGATCAGCCAGCGCTGCGGCGGCAGGGCCGGCGTGTCCTTGTCGCCACCGAAATACGGCAACCCGCCCACCCAGCCCAGCAGCACGATGACCGTCAGCGCCAGCAGCAGCGGCGGCAGGATGCGGCTGACCCGCTCGGCATAGAAGCGGCGCAGGTCGATGTTGGCCAGCGCGCCGTCGCGCTGCAGCACCTGGCGGGTGATCAGGAAGCCCGAGATCACGAAAAACAGCGTCACGCCGTAGTTGCCACGCAGTGTCAGCACCCCCAGCAGCGGCTTGCCGAGCAGGTCGCCCAGCGGGCTTTTCAGCAGGCCGAAGGCCAGCGTGAAGTGCAGCACCAGCACGCTGAGGATGGCCACGCCACGCAGCGTGTCGATGCGCAGCGAGCGGGAGGCATGGAAGCGCATTGGCGCAGCAGCAGAGGTCACGGCGAAGCACAACGGCAGGCGCGGTGAGAGGCGCGGCTTGCGCCGGCCGCCTCACTCGCGGTGATAAGGATGGCCGTTGCGCAGTGACCAGGCGCGGTACAGCGCTTCGGCCAGGAACACGCGCACAAAGGCATGCGGCAGGGTCAGGTCGGACAGGCGCAGCGTCTCGTCGGCCGTGGCCTTCAATGTCGGGTCCAGGCCGTCCGGCCCGCCGACGAAAAACACCACGTCGCGACCGTCGCCCAGCCAGAACTCGAAGCGCTTGGCCAGCTCCGCCGTGGTCATGCGGGCGCCGCGTTCATCGAGGATGACACGGCGCGCACCCTTGGGGCAGGCCGCTTCGAGGCGCGAGGCCTCGGCCGCCATCAGCTGCTCGGTGCTCTTGCCGCCGCGCGGCTCAGCCTTCACGGCCTTCAGCTCCAGCTTCGCATCGGACGGGAAACGCTTGGCGAAGTCCTCGTAGGCCGCGTCAGCCCAGGCCGGCTGGCGCTGGCCGACGGCGGCAAGCACAAGGCGCATCAGGCGCTGCGGCTCAGCGCGCGGTCTTGCGCGGTGCGGCCTTCTTCGCCGGTGCCGCCTTCTTCGCGGCAGCCTTCACCGGTGCGGCCCTGGCAGGTGCAGCCTTGGCTGGCGCCCGCGTGGCGCTCTTGGCAGGCAACTTGCCGGCAGTCTTGATGACGCCCTTCTTGGCCGCCACCGGCTTGACGACCAGCGTCTTGACCGGCGTGGCCTTGGCAATGGCCTTCTTGGCTGCGTCCTTGGCGGCCGTCTTCTTGGCCTCCGCCTTGGCTGCTGCAGCCTTGGCCACGGCCTTGGCGCTGGGCATGGGCTCGGGCTTGGCTTCCGGCCTGGCCAGCTTGCCGCCGCTGGTCTTGCGGGCCGGACGCGAGGTCGGTGCCGCGGCCAGGCTGTCGTCGCTGCGCTTCTTGCCCTTGACCGGCGCCGCCAGCGCTTCGGCCTTGGCCGAGGACATCTTCGGCTTGGCGGCCTTCGCCGGCTTGGCCGCCGGTTCGTCTTCCTCTTCGGAAGCCTTGACCAGCGAGACCTTGCTGCTGCCGAGCTTCATGTTGACCGGCTTGCCGCCCCAGATCTCTTCGAGGCGGTAGTAGTCGCGAATGGCGGGCTGCATGATGTGGGCGACGGCAGCGCCGCAGTCCACGATGATCCATTCGCCGTTGTCCTGGCCTTCGGTGCGCAGCACCTGCAGGCCGGCACCCTTGACCGACTCGCGCACACTGGAAGCGAGGGCCTTGGTCTGGCGGTTGCTGGTGCCCGAGGCCACGATGACACGCTCGAACAGCGGCGACAGGTGCTCGGTGTTGAAGACCACGATGTCCTGGGCCTTCACATCTTCGAGGCCATCGACGATGGCGCGTTGCAGTTTGCGGATGTCCATTCAGCGGCCGGGGGGCGCCCGGTAGAGGAGGTGTTGATCAATATAGCGCGCCACCGCCTCACCGACCAGCGGTGAAACCGGCTGCCCGGCAGCGATGCGTTCGCGGATGCCGGTGGCGCTGATGTCGGTACGGGGCAGCGGCAGCACGTTCATGGCGTGCGGCAGGCCCGACCAGGCGGCCGGCGGACTGGGACTTCGGCCCTCGCGAGCAGCGACGGCAAATGAGACCAGGGAGCGCAATTGTGCCGCATCGCGCCAGGTGTCGAGCCTGGCGTACTGATCCTGCCCGATCACCAGCACCAGTTCGGCCTCTGGAAACTCGGCTTTCAGCTCGCGCGCGGTGTCCACCGTGTAGCTCGGCCCCTGGCGCTGAAGCTCGCGCACATCGAGTCGTTGCCGAGGCTCGGCGGCCATCAACAGTTGCACCATCGCCGCCCTGTGCTCTGCTGGCGCCAGCGCACCCGCGGGCTTCTGCCAGGGCGCGCCGGCCGGCAACCAACGCAGCTCGTCCAACTGAAGCGCCTGCACCGCAATGCGGGCCAGCGCCAGGTGTGCCAGATGCGGCGGGTTGAAGCTGCCGCCGAACATTCCGATCATTGGCGCCGCTCGCCGAACGGGTACGTTCGCCGATCCCCCGAGGGGATGCGGGCCGGCTTGGGGCGGCCCGGCGCTCGGCCCGCGGCGCCTCACAGTGCCTCGTCGGCCCAGTTCGCCCAGTCCCGCGGGCGCAGGAAGTCGCTGTAGAGCCGCGCCTCGGCGGTGCCGGTCTCGGGCGCCCAGTCGTAGCGCCAGTTGGCCATCGGCGGCATGGACATCAGGATGGCCTCGGTGCGGCCACCGGACTGCAGGCCGAACAAGGTGCCGCGGTCCCACACCAGGTTGAACTCGACGTAGCGCCCGCGCCGGTAAGCCTGGAAATCGCGCTCTCGCTCGCCGTACGGCATGTCGCGGCAGCGTTGCAGGATGGGCTCGTACGCGGCCAGGAAAGCGTCACCCACGGCACGGGTCATCGCGAAGCTCTGCTCGAAGCCGAGCTCGTGGAAATCGTCGAAGAAGATGCCGCCAATGCCGCGCGGTTCCTGCCGGTGCTTCAGGAAGAAATACTCGTCGCACCACTGCTTGAAGCGCGGGTACAGCGCCGGGCCGAACGGCGCCAGCGCGTCGCGGCAGCTGCGGTGGAAGTGCGCCGCGTCTTGCTCGAAGCCGTAGTACGGCGTCAAGTCCATGCCGCCACCGAACCACACCACCGGCCCACGGCCCTCGGGCTTGGCGACAAAGCAGCGCACGTTCATGTGCACCGTCGGCACATAAGGGTTGCGCGGGTGGAAGACCAGCGACACGCCCATGGCCTCGAACGGCGCGCCGGCCAGCTCGGGCCGGTGCGCGCTGGCCGAAGGCGGCAGCTGCTGGCCCTGCACATGGCTGAAGTTGCAGCCACCGCGCTCCATCAGCTGGCCGCCTTCGATCAGCCGCGTGATGCCGTCGCCCGTCAGCCGGCCGCCGGGCTCGCGCTGCCAGGCGTCGGTGAGAAAAGCCTGCCCGTCCAGCTCGGACAGGCGGGCCACGATGCGTTCCTGCAGGCCCAGGAAGTAGGCCCGCAGCGCCTGGGTGTCCACGCTCATGCCCGGTTCAGCGCTTGATCGCGCGGTGGCCGATGTCGGTGCGCCACTGCGCGCCGTCGAAGGCAATGCCTTGCATCAGCTCGTAGGCGCGCTGCTGCGCGGTGCGCGCCGAGTCGCCCAGCGCGGTCACGCACAGCACCCGGCCACCGGAGGTCAGTGTCTGGCCGTTCTTGGCCACGGTGCCGGCGTGGAAGACCATGCCGTCCTCGGTGCCGGCCGCATTCGCCGGCAGGCCGGCGATGGCATCGCCCTTGCGCGGTTCGGCCGGGTAGTTGGCGGCGGCCATCACCACGCCCAGCGCGAAGCGCCGGTCCCATTGCAGCGTGACCTGGTCCAGCGTGGCGTCGGTCGCGTGCAGCATCACGTCGACCAGGTCGCTCTTGAGCCGCATCATGATGGGCTGGGTTTCCGGGTCGCCCATGCGGGTGTTGAACTCCAGCGTCTTGACCTGGCCGTCGGGCGAGATCATCAGCCCGGCATACAGGAAACCGGTGAATGGAATGCCGTCCTTGGCCATGCCGGCAATCGTCGGCAGGATGACCTCGTGCATCGCGCGGGCGTGCACATTGGGCGTGACGACCGGGGCCGGCGAATAGGCGCCCATGCCGCCGGTGTTCGGACCGGTGTCGCCGTCGCCAATGCGCTTGTGGTCCTGGCTGGTGGCCAGCGGCAGCACGTTCTTGCCGTCGCACAGCACGATGAAGCTGGCCTCTTCGCCCTGCAGGAATTCCTCAATCACGACCCGCGCGCCGCCGGCGTTGTGCACCACGCCCAGCGCATTGCCTTCGAGCATGAAGTCGATCGCCTCGTGCGCCTCAGCCAGCGACATGGCCACGACCACGCCCTTGCCCGCCGCCAGCCCATCGGCCTTGACGACGATGGGCGCGCCGATCTTGTCGACATAAGCGTGGGCCTGGGCCGCGTCGGTGAAGGTGCCGTAGGCCGCGGTCGGAATCGCATGCCGCTGCATGAAGTCCTTGGCGAAGGCCTTGGAGCTTTCGAGCTGGGCCGCCGCCTTGGTCGGGCCGAAGATGCGCAGGCCGCGGGCGCGAAAGATGTCGACCACGCCCTGCGACAGCGGCGCCTCGGGGCCGACCACCGTCAGGCCGACCTTCTCCTTCTGCGCGAAATCGGCCAGTGCCGTGGGGTCGGTGATGGGCACGTTGGTCAGCCGCTTGTCGAGCGCGGTGCCGCCGTTGCCGGGCGCCACGAAGACGCGCTGCACCTTCTGGCTTTGCGCCAGTTTCCAGGCCAAAGCGTGTTCACGGCCGCCGGAGCCGATGACGAGAATGTTCATGGCAATCAGCCCAGTTCGGCGTTGTGAAACACATCCTGCACGTCGTCGAGGTCCTCGATTGCGTCCAGCAGTTTTTGCATGCGCTCGGCGTCGTCGCCGGTCAGTGCAATGGTGTTTTCAGCCCGCATCGTGACCTCGGCGATTTCCGGCTTCAGGCCGGCGGCCTCCAGCGCGTTTTTGACCGCTTCGAATTCGGTCGGCGGCGTGAGCACCTCGATGGCACCGTCGTCGTCGGTGATGACGTCATCGGCGCCGGCTTCCAGCGCCACTTCCATGACCTTGTCTTCCGACACGCCCGGCGCGAACACCAGCTGGCCGCAGTGCTTGAACTGGAAGGCCACCGAGCCTTCGGTGCCCATGTTGCCGCCGTACTTGCTGAAGGCATGGCGCACGTCGGCCACGGTGCGCACACGGTTGTCGGTCATGCAGTCGACGATGATGGCCGCGCCACCGATGCCGTAGCCCTCGTAGCGGATTTCCTCGTAGTTCACGCCTTCGAGGTTGCCGGTGGCCTTGTCGATGTTGCGCTTGACCGTGTCGACCGGCAGGTTCACCGCCTTGGCCTTTTCGACCGCCAACCGCAGCCGCGGGTTGGCCGACACGTCGCCGCCACCCAGCCGGGCCGCGACCATGATTTCACGGATGACCCGCGTCCAGGCCTTGCCCCGCTTTTCGTCCTGACGACCCTTGCGGTGTTGGATATTGGCCCATTTCGAGTGACCAGCCATGACAGAGTTCTCCTGCGCCCGGGCACGCCAAAGCCGGCCCGGGGCATTTCAAGTTTCTTGGATAGACTGAGATTTTACTTGGTGGCCCTGTGGGCCGCCACGAGGAGACTTCGATGGCCGACCCCCTGCTCGTCGCGCGGCATGGCAACACAAGCTGTGAGCTGCTGCCCGAACTGGCCAACCGCCACGGCCTGATCACCGGCGCCACCGGCACCGGCAAGACCATCACGCTGCAAACCCTGGCCGAGGGGTTCTCCCGCATCGGCGTGCCAGTCTTCATGGCCGACGTGAAGGGCGACCTGACCGGCATCAGCCAGGCCGGCAGCCTGAGCCCCAAGCTGGCCGCGGTACTGAAGGAGCGCGGCCTGGACGCGCCCACACCTACCGCCTGCCCCACCACGCTGTGGGACGTGTTCGGCGAGCAGGGCCATCCGGCGCGCGCCACCGTCAGCGACATGGGCCCGCTGCTGCTGGCCCGCATGCTGGCGCTCAACGAGACCCAGGCCGGCGTGCTGAACCTGGTCTTCAAGATCGCCGACGACCACGGCCTCCTGCTGCTGGACCTGAAGGACCTGCGCGCGATGCTGCAGCACGTGGGCGACAACGCCTCGCAGTTCACGACCGAATACGGCAACGTCAGCGCCGCGTCCATCGGCGCCATCCAGCGCGGCCTTTTGCAGATCGAGCAACAGGGCGGCGACCAGTTCTTCGGCGAGCCGATGCTGAACATCGCTGACTTCATGCAAACCTCGGATGGATCAGGTGTGATCAACATCCTGTCTGCCGACAAGCTGATGAACGCGCCGCGGCTCTACGCCAGCTTCCTGCTGTGGATGCTATCTGAGCTGTTCGAGACGCTGCCCGAGGTCGGCGACCTGGAAAAACCCAAGCTGGTGTTTTTCTTCGACGAGGCCCACCTGCTGTTCAAGGACGCCCCGTCGGCACTGGTCGAGCGCATCGAGCTGGTGGTCCGCCTGGTGCGCTCCAAGGGCGTGGGCGTCTATTTCGTGACGCAGAACCCGCTGGACGTGCCCGACAGCGTGCTGGGCCAGCTTGGCAACCGGGTGCAGCACGCGTTGCGCGCCTTCACGCCGCGTGACCAGAAGGCCGTCAGGAGCGCCGCCGAGACCATGCGCGCCAACCCGGGGCTGGACATTGCCACGGCCATCACCGAGCTCGGCGTGGGCGAGGCGCTGATCAGCTTCCTGGACGCCAAAGGCCGGCCCTGCATCACCGAGCGGGTGTTCGTGCTGCCGCCCGGCGGCCAGATCGGCCCGATCACGCCGGCCCAGCGCCAGGCGCTGCGCGAAGGCTCGCTGGTGGCGGGCGTGTACGAGGCCGCGGTGGACCGGGAGTCGGCCTACGAGAAGCTGCGCGGCGGTGCCGCGGCATCGCCAGCGCCGGGTGCCAGGCCCACCGCCACCAGCATGCAAACGCCAACCGCCGGCCAGCCCGCGCCCAGCGAGGCCGAAGGCCCGGGCTGGATGGCCGGGGTGAAGGACGGCCTCAGCGACCTGCTGTTCGGCTCGACCGGCCCACGCGGCGGCAGGCACGACGGGCTGGCGCAAACCGTTGCCAAGTCCGCCGTGCGCACCATTGGTTCCAGCGTCGGCCGCGAGATCGTGCGCGGCGTGCTGGGCTCCATCCTCGGCGGCGCCACGGCCAGCCGGCGACGCCGCTGAGCCCCGTCAGAAATACAGCGCCACGACCTCGCTGACCTGGTCGCTGTCGGCACCTGCCTGCACCAGCGGGATGGCGACCACGGTGCGCAGCCCGACTGCGTCCAGCTCACGGGCCAGCGCCTGGCCTGCCGGCTCTGGGCCGGTGCAGACCTGGGCCACGCCGGTGGACAGCGCCTTGCCGATGGCGCCCAGCGCCTGCACCGGCAGGCTTTCGGTGGACAGCCGGCCGCGCGCCTCGCAAAAGCCGAAGCCACGCTGCAGCATCGGCCCGTTGGCATCCGGCAGCCAACCCTCCACTCGCCTGGCAATCGGCGTGGCCTGGGAAGACAGCAGGCTGAGCACCCAGCTGCGATCAGGATCCCGGCCAGTGCAGGGCTGTGCCAGGCCGCGCACCAGCCCGGCATCGGCCGCAGTTTCGGCGCGCAGGAAATGCGGTGCCTCGTCCAGTTGCGCCATGAACACCGCCTGCTCGCGTTGCCAGGCCAGGCCGGGCAAGCCGCTGCCCCGCGGCAGGAAGGCGTCGCGGGTCAGCGCCTCCAGCGCAGTGTCGCCACCGAAGATGCCATCGTCCAGCCTCAGGTCGGACGTGATGCGAGGATCGTTGCGCCAGAGCTCGATCGCACCGGCCTGGACCTGGACTTCGCCGCACAGCAGCACCAGCACCGAGCTCAGCGCCCGGTTCAGGAACACCGGCAGCGCCAGCGCGCAACTCAGGCCGCCGGCCCGCGCCGCGTCGATGCGGCGGAAATAGCTGCCCTCGAACTGCCGCAGCAGGATCGGCCGGCCCTCTTCCCAGGCCCGGCCCGGCAGGCCCTCGTCCCGGCCGAAACACATCTCCCGGCTGATCCGGCCAAACGCCGGTGCGTTGTCGAACCACCCATCGGCCAATTCCAGTACACCGCCGTCAGCCGAGGGCACCCAGACTTCTGCGACGCGAATGAAGGTGCTCATGCTGCTGAACCAAGCAAGCTCCGCACCCGCGTTTCGCGCCTCGACCGGCCGCCTTCGCGCGCCATGGCGGCCAGCCGTCGCATCGCGGTTGCAGGCCCGCGCCCCCGCTGCAGAATCGCCCCATGCCCTTGCCCGATGCTTCCCCTGCAACGCCCTCGCCCATCCCGCGCGCCTGGTTCGCCGAGCTGTTGCGTACCCTGCGCCATGTGCACCTGAGCACACAGGCCTTCTGCGTGCTGATCGCCGGTTTCCTGGCGCTGACTGGTTCGTCCTTCTGGGTCTCGCTGGTGTATTCGCTGCTGATCGGCAACCTCTGCTCGGTGCTGATCAACCTTGGCCGCTTCAGCCTGGCTCGCTGGCGGCTGTCGCAACCCGGGCCTCACCCGCCATCCTTGCACGAAGGCTGGCCCGGCTGGGAGTGGATGGTGCCGGTGGTGGTGGTCGGTGGCGCGGGCGGCTACATCCTGGGCGCCCAGTTGGGCGACGTGGTGACCGGCGCACAAAGCGCGATGCCCTGGCGCAGCTCATGGCGCGCCTGGTTGGCCATCCTGGCGCCGTCAACGATCGCCGCGCTGGCCGCCACTTGGTTCTTCTACACCCGCGGGCGGCTGGCCGCAGCAGAGGCGCAGGCCGCGCAGGTTGGCCGGCTGGCGGCGGAGACGCAGTTGCGCCTGCTGCAAAGCCAGCTGGAGCCGCACATGCTGTTCAACACGCTGGCCAACCTGCGGGCACTGATCTCGCTCGATCCGCCCCAGGCGCAGGCCATGCTGGACCGGTTGATCGACTTCCTGCGTGCCACCTTGAACGCCAGCCGCAGCGACGCCCACCCGCTGTCGGCCGAGTTCGACCGGCTGGCCGACTACCTCTCGCTGATGCAGATGCGCATGGGCAGCCGGCTGCGCACCGAGCTCTCGCTGCCGCCCGAGCTGGCCACCTTGCCAGTTCCTCCGCTGCTGCTGCAGCCGCTGGTCGAAAACAGCATCAAGCACGGCCTGGAGCCGCAGCGCCGCGGCGGCCTGCTTTCGGTGCAGGCCCGGCGCGAAGGCGACACGCTGATCCTCACGGTGCGCGACGATGGCCGCGGCCTGGCCGCCGCCCGCATCGCCGCCGAGACCGACCCGACCGCACCCCACGGCACAGGCTTCGGCACAACCCAGGTGCGCGAGCGCATGGCCACGCTGTATGGCGAACGCGGCCGGTTCGAACTCACCGACCAGCCCGAAGGCGGTACGCTGGCCACGCTGAGGCTGCCGCTCCCCAACGCCTGACATCACCTCTCACTCAGCCCCACCATGCCCCTCACCGCCCTCATTGCCGAAGACGAACCGCTGCTGGCCCAGGCCCTGGCCGCCGAACTGGCCCGCGCCTGGCCCGAGCTTCAATTGCTGCCGCCGGCCATCGACGGCGACGACGCCGTGGAACGCGCGCTGGCCGACACGCCCACGCTCCTGTTCCTGGACATCCGCATGCCCGGCCGCACCGGTCTGGAAGCCGCGCAAGCCATCGTCGAGGACTGGCCGGCCGGCAAGCCACTGCCGCTGATCGTCTTTGTCACCGCCTATGACCAGTACGCGCTGCAAGCCTTCGAGGCCAGCGCGGTGGACTATGTGCTCAAGCCCGTGCAGCCGGCCCGCCTGCAGGCCACCTGCGAACGCCTCAAGGGCTTGCTGGCACAGCGGGACGCCGCCGGCGCATCGGCGCCCGCAGCCACCGCACCGTCCGACGAGGCGCTGCTGGCGAGGCTGCGCGGGCTGCTCGGTGGCGGCGCAGCGCCCGCGGCGGCGCCGCTGCAGCTGATCCAGGTCGGCGTGGGCAACAGCATCCACATGGTGCCCATCGACGAGGTCGTCTACTTCGAGGCTGCCGACAAGTACGTGCGCGTGCTGACCGCCACGCAGGAGCACCTGATCCGCATGTCGCTGCGCGAACTGCTGCCGCAACTGGACGAGCAGCGCTTCTGGCAGGTGCACCGCGGCACCGTGGTGCGCGCCGCCGCGATCAGCCAGGCGCAACGCGACGAAGCCGGCCGCCTGCACCTGCTGCTGCGCGGCCGGCCCGAGCAATTGATCGTCAGCCGCCTGTACGCCCCGCGCTTCAAAAGCATGTGAGGCCCGTCAGGAGGCGATTCGCGCCTGCCGGCGACCAACCGTCGCATGCCGCTGGATTCGCGCTGGCCAGCACCTGAAGATGCGCCCATCGACACCTGCCTCACCGGAGACACCCATGCGAGACCGCGACCGCGACGCCACTTCCGACAGCCCCGAAGACGCGCTGCTGCGCCAGGCCAGGCGCCGGGTTCGGCTGAAGACCGGCTTCCTGACCCACCTGCTGGTCTACGTGCTGGTCAATCTCGGCCTGTTCCTGCTGAATGCCAGCGTCGGCGGACCGCACTGGCACCAGTTCCCGCTGCTGGGCTGGGGCATCGGACTGGCGATCCACGGCATCGTGACCTTCTTCTCCCTGAGCGGCGACGACTGGCGCCAGCGCATGCTGGACAGCGAAGTGCGACGTCTGCGCGAGCGGCAGCGCTGAAGTCCCGGCGGCGCGCCGGGCGAGCGCCGCCTACAATGGCTCGCTTCTGTGGCCGCCCTGTTGCGGCCGCGCGAACCCTTTGATAACAAAGCGCTTTTTCATGAGAAAACGTAGGGCCGTCCCAAGTTTTATCACCCCCCTGGGGGGCGGACGACGCTTGTCGGCGGCCTGGGGGCAGTCATGAGCGACTCAAAGAACGCCCCGTCCGCCGAGCCCGTCAAGCCGGCCAATTTTCTGCGCGCCATCATCGAGCGCGACCTTGAGGCCGGCACCTACGCCCAGCGCCCCTTCGGCGGCCAGCCCGGAGATGCCGCCGCGCACGCTGCAGGCCAACCGGACCCGGCCCGCGTGCGGCTGCGCTTCCCGCCCGAGCCCAACGGCTACCTGCACGTCGGCCATGCCAAGAGCATCTGCCTGAACTTCGGCCTGGCGCGGGACTACGGCGGCGTCTGCCACCTGCGTTTCGACGACACCAATCCGGAGAAGGAAGAGCAGGAATACGTCGACGCCATCGAGGAGATGGTCAAGTGGCTGGGGTGGGACTGGAGCGCCTTCGGCACCAGCCACCTGTACTACGCCAGCAACTACTTCGACTTCATGTACCGCGCCGCCGAGTACCTGATCTCGCAAGGCCTGGCCTACGTGGACGAACAGAGCGCCGACCAGATGCGCGCCAACCGCGGCGACTTCACGACGCCCGGCACCAACAGCCCGTTCCGCGACCTGCCTGTCGAACACCACCTGGCCCGTTTCCGCGAAATGCGCGCAGGCCAGCACCCGGACGGCGCGATGGTGCTGCGGGCCAAGATCGACATGGCCTCGCCCAACATCAACCTGCGCGACCCGGCCCTCTATCGCATCCGCCGCGCCACGCACCACAACACCGGCGACCAGTGGTGCATCTACCCGATGTACGCCTACGCGCACCCGATCGAGGACGCGCTGGAACGCATCACGCACAGCATCTGCACGCTCGAATTCGAAGACCAGCGCCCGTGGTACGACTGGCTGCTCGAAAGGCTTGCGGAGGGTGGCCTGCTGTCGCACCCGCTGCCCAAGCAGTACGAGTTTGGCCGCCTGAACCTCAGCTACGTCATCACCAGCAAGCGCAAGCTCAAGCAGCTGGTCGACGAGAAGCATGTCGAAGGCTGGGACGACCCGCGCATGCCCACGCTGGCCGGCATGCGCCGCCGCGGCTATACCCCCGCATCCATCCGCAAGATGGCCGACGACTCCGGCGCCAGCAAGAGCAACATCTGGCTGGACTACTCGGTGCTGGACATTACGCTGCGCGCCGACCTGGAAGAGCAGGCCCCCCGCGCGATGGCGGTGATCGACCCCGTGGCGCTGAAGCTGACGAACTACGCCGAAGTCTTCGGCAGCGACAGCTTCCACGAGCCCTGCCACGCGCCCGCCCACCCGCACAAGCCCGAGCTCGGCCAGCGCCAGTTCAGCCTGGGCCCGCAGCTGTGGATCGAGCGGGACGACTTCGCCGAAGTGCCGGCCAAGGGTTTCTTCCGCCTCTTCCCGCCGCGCACCGACGCGGCGGGCCAAGTGACGCCGGGCAACAAGGTGCGGCTGAAGTACGGCGTGATCATCGAGTGCACCGGCTGCGAGAAGGATGCCGACGGCAAGGTGACCGCCGTGACCGCCACCGTGATCCCCGACACCAAGAGCGGCACGCCGGGTGCCGACAGCATCAAGGTCAAGGGCACGATCACCTGGGTGGGCGCGCACGAGGCCGTGGCCTGCGAGATGCGCCTGTTCGACCGCCTCTTCACCGAGGCCCAGCCGGACGCCGGTGGCCGCGATTTCCTCACCGTGCTGAACCCGAACAGCAAGCACGTGGTGCGCAGCTACCTGGAGCCCAGCCTGGCCAGCGCCAAGCCGGATGACAAGTTCCAGTTCGAGCGCCACGGCTACTTCGTGGCCGACCGCAAGGACCACTGCGCCGACGCGCCGGTGTTCAACCGCATTGCCGGCTTGAAGGACAGCTGGGCGCGCTGAAGCGCCGCCCTGGCTGCCTTGCGCGACCGGCCGGTGCCGGTCGCGGCCATCTCCCTTTGATCCCCGTCCTCGCCACGCCCTACCGGCGTGAACAGGCTGCGCATCGCCTCCCGGCCCACCAGGCCGGCGCCGTGCGCGTTGGCTTTTTCGTTTGCTTGCCCATGCCCCGAGTTACCGCACCGCCCGCACCCGCCGCGGCCCGCCAGGGCCTGCCGCTGATCACGCTGGGCAAGGCCATCGCCTCGCAACTGATCGTCTGGCACCACCTGGCCATCTACAGCCCGATGCGCGCCGTGGTCGACCCATTGGCACCCGAGCTGTTCGCCTGGCTGGCCAACCCGGCACGCATGGCCGTGCAAGTCTTCCTGGTGATGGCCGGCTTCCTCGCCGCCCGCTCACTGCTGCCGTCGCCTGGCGCGCCCGCGAACCTCGGCCTGGGCGAACTGCCAGGCAAGCTGCGCCAGCGCTACCGCAGGCTGGTGCCGCCCTGCCTGGTGGCGATGCTGCTGGCCATCCTCAGCGCCGCGCTGGCGCGCACCTTCAGCGACGACCCGCAACTGCCCGGCATGCCCACGCCCACGCAGCTGCTGGCCAACCTGCTGCTGCTGCAGGACATCGTCGGCGAAGAAGCGCTGAGTGCCGGGCTCTGGTATGTCGCCATCGACCTGCAATTGTTCGCCATGCTGCTGGCCGTGCTGGGCCTGCGCCGCTGCATGCCAGCGCGCTGGCGGGCCGCGTTGACGCTGCTCTGTGTCGCCGGGCTGGCCGCGCTGTCCTGGCTGCTGCTGAACCGCGACCCGAACTGGGACGCCTGGGCGCCCTACTTCTTCGGCGCTTATGGCGCCGGCCTGCTGGCTGCCTGGGTGCGCCAGGCACGCGCAGGCTGGGCTCGCCGTGCCGCCTGGCTGGCGCTGGGTGCCCTGGTCGCCCTCAGCCTGGCACTGGCCTGGCGCGACCGGGTGCTGCTGGCGGGGCTTTGTGCACTTGCGCTGGCCCTGCCGCTGGAAGGCCACGGTGCCGGCGCCTGGCTGCGCGCGCTGCCGGGTCGCCTGGCCCGGTTGCCCGCAGTGGACTGGCTGGCGCGGGTCTCGTACAGCGTGTTCCTGGCGCATTACCCGGTCTGCCTGCTGATCGGCGCGCTGGTCGCCTGGGCATGGCCCGAGGCCTTGCTGCTGAACAGCCTGGGGCTGATCGCCGCCTGGTCGCTGAGCCTGCTGGTCGGTTGGCTGCTGCACCTGAAGGTCGAACTGCCCGCGCAGAGCAGCGGTGGCTCACGGGCTGCGCCAGCACCCAACAAACCCAGCTGGGCGGGTGCACGCGCCGCGCGCTGAAGCGCTCGGCCGGCCGGCTGGCCAGGCACCAGCCGCGTCGCCCCTGCGACACCATTTGCCACAAAAACGGCCAGCACCGGCGCGTCACCTGGGCGACACTCTAGGGGGTTGACACAACCCTTAAGGTATTTCCCCAGGCGGGAAACCTCGCGTGAGAGGCTTGCAACAAGCCCCTGTGCTGCGTTGCGCGCAACTTACACAATGAAGTCTGATCAACAGGAGACAGACCTCATGAAAAGAACCGTACTGTGCGCAGCGGCCTTGTGTGCCCTGGGTTCCAGCGCCTGGGCCCAATCCACCGTGACCCTCTACGGCATCGTCGATTCCGGCGTCCGCATCCAGACCAACGATGGCCCCAAAGGCGCCAACAGCGGCGATGACAGCAAGTCGGTCACGCCTGGCGGCATGTCGCAAAGCCGGCTGGGCTTCAACATCGTCGAAGACCTCGGCGGCGGCATCCAAGGCCTGGCCAATCTGGAGCATCGTTTCCTGATCGACACAGGCGCCGTGGCCGCGACGGACTTCTGGCGCCAGGCCTGGGTTGGCCTGAAGACCCCGTATGGCCGCATCACGCTGGGCCGCCAGTACAACGTGCTGTTCGACGTCTTCACGTCGACCTTTGCCTCTTTCAAGTACTCGCCGTACATCGAAGCGTTCAAGCCCGAGATCGGCATGTCGCTGGGCGCACGCCACAACAACATGGTGAAGTACCTGGTCGAGTTCAGCGGCCTGCGCATCGGCCTGGCGGCGAGCGCCGCCGAAGGCAACACCAACGGTTCGAACTCGACTCGTGCGGGCTACCTGCGCTACGAGATGGGTCCCTTCGCAGTCGGTGGCGCTTACGAGCAATTGAAGGACACGGCCAACAACAAGGTCACGGCGGCAACCGTCGGTGGTGCCTATTCCTCTGGCCCGTGGTACGTCACCCTGGCCTGGGCCCGCACCGACCCGGACGACAAGTTCAGCCGTCCGACGCTGAACGCACTGCTGGGCAACGCCGGCACCAACGGCAACTTCGGCGTGTCCACGAACATGGACAAGCGCGACATGTGGTCGGCCGGCGTGACCTACCAGTTCACGCCGCAGTGGAACATTGGCGGCCACTACTGGAACGCCAAGCAACACTCCCGCGAAGGCACCACCGATGGCGCCGGCAAGGCCATCTTCGCCGCTGGTGTGCTGGACTACGCATTCTCCAAGCGCACCGACGCCTACCTCGAGGTGGACCACACCGAGCTGAGCGACAACCCGGCGTTCACCTTTGCCAACGGCGAAACCAAGCGCCTGGGCTACATGGTCGGCCTGCGCCACCGCTTCTGATCGGGCCCGGGCCGGGTGTCGTCGCACCCGGCTTCCGATCAACTTCACAGGCCCCATCGGGGCCTTTTTACGTCTGGGCCAGCGCCTGGCGCAGCGCGGCCTTGAGCTCGCGCAAGGCTTTCAGCTCGGCCTCCGGCGCCGCGAGCGCGGACCACAGCATGCCGACCAGCGCCGTGGCCGTCGCATCAATGTCGATGGCCCGCTCCTGCAGGCCCACGGCCTCCCACAAGATGTGCTCCATCGGCCCCAGCACCAGCGAGCGCATCAGCCGCAACGGCAGGTCGCTGCGCACCTCGCCGCTGGCCTGGCCGCGCGCCAGCAGGTCCATCAGCGGTGCGGTGTAGCTGCGCTGCAGCGGCAGCAGGCTGTCGGCCAGCACCTGGCCCTTGCTGCGGCCTTCGGACAGCACCAGCGCGCACAGTCCCGTGCCCTGGATCAGGAACAGCCGCAGGTGCGTGGCGACAAAGGTTTCCAGCTGCGCCCGCACCGGCCGGTCCTTCGGCAGGCCCGCTTCCATCGCGCCGATGATCTCGTCGTACCAGTCCTCGATCACCCGCAGGCACAGCTCGCGCTTGCCGCGGAAATAGGTGAAGACCGTCGCCTCGGACACGCCCAGGCGTTGCGCGATGTCGGCCGTGGTCGCGTGTTCATAGCCCTTCTCGGCAAAGACCTCGCGGCCCACGCGCAGGATGTCGCGGATGCGCTGTTCGCTTTTCGCGCTGGCCGCGTTGCGGCGCGCCGATGGGGCTGGGTTGACCATTAATTGAGTATCGCTCAAGTCATCCTTGTGTCGCAATCCGGATACTGCTAGATTTCGCTCCGATCACACTGTAAATTGGCTGCGCCATGGCACGCGATTGAGCGTTACTCAATACAGCCTGAGAAAACCCGTCAGCCGACACTGCCCGCACTGGAGACACGCCGATGTTCGAATCCACCTTCACTTTCCCGCTGGGCGACGACGTCGCGGCGCTGCGCGACGCAGTGCGCCATTTCGCCCAGAGCGAGATCGCGCCGCGCGCCGCCAAGATCGACCAGGACAACCTGTTCCCGGCCGACATGTGGCGCAAGCTGGGCGAGCTCGGCGTGCACGGCTTGACCGTCTCCGAAGACTTCGGCGGCACCGGCATGGGCTATGTGGCCCACATGGTGGCGATGGAAGAAATCAGCCGCGCCAGCGCCTCGGTCGGCCTGTCCTACGGCGCGCATTCCAACCTGTGCGTGAACCAGATCAACCGCAACGGTACGGACGCGCAGAAGCGCAAGTACCTGCCCAAGCTGATCAGCGGCGAACACACCGGCGCACTGGCGATGAGCGAACCCGGCGCCGGCTCCGACGTGGTCAGCATGAAGCTGCGTGCCGAGAAAAAGGGCGACCACTACGTGCTCAACGGCAGCAAGATGTGGATCACCAACGGCGGCGACGCCGACACGCTTGTGGTCTACGCCAAGACCGAACCCGATCTCGGTGCACGTGGCATGACGGCCTTCATCGTCGAAAAAGGCTTCAAGGGTTTCAGCCACGGCCACCACCTCGACAAGCTGGGCATGCGCGGCTCCAACACCTTCCCGCTGTTCTTCGACAACTGCGAAGTGCCGGAAGAAAACGTGCTGGGCGGTGAAGGCCAGGGCACCAAGGTGCTGATGAGCGGGTTGGACTACGAGCGCGTGGTGCTCTCCGGCGGCCCGCTGGGCATCATGGCGGCCTGCCTGGACGCGGTCGTGCCCTTTGTGCACGAGCGCAAGCAATTCGGCCAGAGCATTGGCGAGTTCCAGCTGATGCAGGGCAAGCTGGCCGACATGTACTCGACCTTCCAGGCCTGCCGCGCCTATGCCTACGCCGTCGCGCAAGCGTGTGACCGTGGTGACCACAGCCGGACGCTGCGCAAGGACGCTGCTGGCGTGATCCTCTACACCGCCGAAAAGGCGACCTGGATGGCCGGCGAAGCGATCCAGGCGCTGGGCGGCGTGGGCTACACCAACGAGTTCCCGGTCGGCCGCCTGTGGCGCGATGCGAAGCTCTACGAGATCGGCGCCGGCACCTCGGAAATCCGCCGCATGCTGATCGGCCGTGAACTGTTCGCGGAGACCTGCTGAAATGGCCATCATCGCGTCGAAGCTGAACCCGCGCAGCGAAGAGTCCAGGGCCAATGCCGCGGCGATGCGCGCGCTGGTCGAGGACCTGAACACCAAGCTCGCGAAGATCGCCGAAGGCGGCGGCGAAGCGGCACGTGCCAAGCACCTGGCGCGTGGCAAGCTGCTGCCGCGCGACCGCGTGGAAATGCTGCTGGACCCGGACACCGCGTTCCTCGAAATCGCGCCGATGGCCGCCTTCGAAATCTACAAGGAAAAGGACGGCAGCGACTCGGCGCCATGTGCGGGCGTCATCGCGGGCATCGGCCGCGTGGCCGGCATCGAGTGCGTGATCGTCTGCAATGACGCCACCGTCAAAGGCGGCACCTACTACCCGCTGACGGTGAAGAAGCACCTGCGCGCGCAGGAGATCGCCGAACAGAACCAACTGCCATGCATCTACCTGGTGGACTCCGGCGGTGCCAACCTGCCCAACCAAGACGAGGTCTTCCCGGACCGCGACCACTTCGGCCGCATCTTCTACAACCAGGCCAACATGAGTGCGCACGGCATTCCGCAGGTTGCTGTGGTCATGGGCTCGTGCACGGCGGGCGGCGCCTACGTGCCGGCAATGAGCGACGAGACCGTCATCGTCAAGGAACAGGGCACGATCTTCCTCGGCGGGCCGCCGCTGGTGAAAGCAGCCACCGGCGAGGTCGTGACCGCCGAGGACCTGGGCGGCGGCGACGTGCACACCCGCCTCTCCGGCGTGGCCGACCACCTTGCGCAGGACGACACGCATGCCCTGGCGATTGCGCGGCAGATCGTGTCGCACCTGAACCGGCCCAGGCAGGCGCACCTGGCACAGATGGCGCTGCGCGAACCGCGGCCGCCGGCCTTCCCGGCCGAGGAACTGCTGGCCGTAATCCCTACCGACACGCGCAAGCCCTTCGACGTGCGCGAGATCATCGCCCGCGTGGTGGACGGCTCCGAGTTCGACGAGTTCAAGGCCCGCTACGGCGCCACGCTGGTCTGCGGCTTCGCCTGGATCGAAGGCATGCCGGTCGGCATCGTCGCCAACAACGGCATCCTGTTCGCCGAGAGCGCCAACAAGGGCGCGCACTTCATCGAGCTGTGCTGCCAGCGCAAGATCCCGCTGGTCTTCCTGCAGAACATCACCGGCTTCATGGTCGGCCGCAAGTACGAGAACGAAGGCATTGCCCGCGCCGGCGCGAAGATGGTCACCGCGGTGGCCTGCGCCAACGTGCCGAAGTTCACCGTCATCATCGGCGGCAGCTTCGGCGCCGGCAACTACGGCATGTGCGGCCGCGCCTATTCCCCGCGCTTCCTGTGGATGTGGCCCAACGCGCGCATCTCGGTGATGGGCGGCGAACAGGCCGCCAGCGTGCTGGCCACGGTGAAGCGCGATGGCATCGAGCTCAAGGGCGGCCAATGGAGCGCCGACGAAGAAACCGCCTTCAAGGACCCCATCCGCCGCCAGTACGAGGTGCAAGGCCACCCGTACTACGCGAGCGCCCGGCTGTGGGACGACGGCGTGATCGACCCGATGGACACCCGCCGCGTGCTCGCGCTGGGCTTGTCCGCCAGCCTGAACGCGCCGATTCCCGATGCGAAGTTCGGCGTTTTCCGGATGTGAAGCCATGAGCACCCTGATCGAACTGAAGCGCCCCTCGGCTCATGTGGCCGAGGTCTGGCTGAACCGGCCGGACGTGCGCAATGCCTTCAACGACGAAGCCATTGCCGCCCTCAGCGCCACCTTCCGCGAGTTGGCGCAGGACTCCGCGCTGCGCGTGGTCGTGCTCGCTGGCCACGGCAAGGCCTTTTGTGCCGGCGCGGACCTGAACTGGATGCGTGCGATGGCCGACTACAGCTGGGACCAGAACCGCGACGACGCGCAGGCGCTGGCCGACATGCTCTGGACGCTCAAGCAATGCCCTGTGCCCATCGTCGGCCGCGTGCAGGGTGACTGCTACGCCGGTGGCGTTGGCCTGGCGGCGCTGTGCGACGTGCTGGTGGCCGTGGACAGCGCGAACTTCTGCCTCAGCGAAGCCAGGCTGGGCCTGATGCCGGCGACCATCGCACCGTACGTGATCGCCGCGATGGGCCAGCGCGCTGCGCAGCGTTACTTCACGACGGCAGAGCGCTTCAGCGCCGCCGAAGCGCAGCGCATCGGCCTGGTCCACGAACTCTGCAGCGCCGAGCAACTGGACGAGCGCGTGGCCGCCATCGTGCAGGCCCTGGTCGCCAACAGCCCGGCCGCCGTGCGCGCCGGCAAGCGCCTGGTGCAGGACCTGGCCGGCCAGCCCAACACACCCGCGCTGCGGGAAGACACCGCGCGCCGCATCGCCGACATCCGCGGCAGCGACGAAGGCAAGGAAGGCGTGTCCGCCTTCCTGCAGAAACGCCCACCGGGCTGGCTCACGCACTGAGCCGAGAACGGCCAAGGAGACCACAAGATGTTCAAGAAGATCCTGATCGCCAACCGCGGCGAGATCGCCTGCCGCGTGGCCAAGACGGCCAAACGCATGGGCATTCGCACGGTTGCGGTCTACTCCGATGCCGACGCACAAGCGGCCCACGTGCAGGCCTGCGATGAAGCAGTGCACATCGGCGGCGCCGCGGCCAAGGACAGCTACCTGCAGTGGCAGCGCATCCTCGAAGCCGCCAAGGCGACCGGTGCGCAGGCGGTGCATCCGGGCTACGGTTTCCTGAGCGAAAACGAGGCCTTCGCGCGCGCCTGCGCCGAGGCCGGGCTGGTCTTCATCGGCCCGCCGCCCGAGGCGATTGCCGCAATGGGCAGCAAGGCCGCCGCCAAGTCGCTGATGGACAAGGCCGGCGTGCCGTTGGTGCCCGGCTACCACGGCGACAACAACGAGCCCACGTTCCTGCTGCAGCAGGCCGAGCGCATCGGTTTTCCTGTGCTGATCAAGGCCAGCGCCGGCGGTGGCGGTCGCGGCATGCGGCGCGTGGACAAGGCCGAAGACTTCATCGCCGCGCTGGCCTCCTGCCAGCGCGAGGCGAGCAGCAGCTTTGGCACCAACCATGTGCTGGTCGAGCGCTACGTGACGCGCCCGCGGCACATCGAGATCCAGGTCTTCGGCGACACGCAAGGCCACTGCGTCTACCTGTTCGAGCGCGACTGCTCGGTGCAGCGCCGCCACCAGAAAGTGCTGGAAGAAGCGCCGGCGCCGGGCATGACTGCCGAGCGCCGGGCAGAGATGGGCGCCGCAGCGGTGGCGGCTGCGAAGGCCGTGGGCTACGTTGGCGCCGGCACTGTCGAATTCATCGCCGAGGAAATCGATGACGGTGACCTGCGTTTCTATTTCATGGAAATGAACACGCGGCTGCAGGTCGAGCATCCGGTCACCGAGGCCATCACCGGCCATGACCTGGTCGAGTGGCAGCTGCGCGTGGCCAACGGCCAGCCGCTGCCGGCGCAGCAGAACGAGCTGCGCATGCACGGCCATGCCATCGAGGCCCGCATCTGCGCCGAAAACCCGGATGCCGGCTTCTTGCCCGCGACCGGCCGTCTCGACGTGCTGCGCTGGCCCGCGCACGTGGCCTTCGAGCGCACCGGCGGCACAGATGTCACCGCGCCCGTGCGCGTGGACGCCGGTGTGCGCGAAGGTGACGCCATCAGCCCGTTCTACGACTCGATGATAGCCAAGCTGATCGTCTGGGGCGAAGACCGCCAGCAGGCGCTGGCCCGGCTGGACGCCGCGCTGCGCGACACCCACATCGTCGGCCTGGCCACCAACGTGGCCTTCCTGCGCCGCGTGGTGCAGAGCCGGGCGTTTGCCACGGCGGACCTGGACACTGCGCTGATCGAACGCGAACGCCCCGCGCTGTTCGACCAGCCCGGCCTGCCCTTGCCCGTGGCCGCCGCTGGCGTGGCCGCGCACCTGCTGACTGCAGAGGCGGCGGCGCCGGACGCCGACCCCTGGAGCCGCCGCGACGGCTTTCGCCTGCACGGCAGCGCCCGCCGGAGGCTGGACCTGGCCACAGGCAAGACGCACCACGCGGCCACGCTGGAACGCAGCCACGACGGCGCGCTGTGGCTGGCCCTGAACGGCCGGCGCCACGTGCTGCAGACCCGCGCACTGGGCGCGGACCGTTTCGAGGTCAACGTCGACGGCCAGCGCGAAGTGCTGAGCGTCTAC
Organism: Ideonella sp.; assembly: GCF_041287625.1. Lineage (GTDB taxonomy): Bacteria > Pseudomonadota > Gammaproteobacteria > Burkholderiales > Burkholderiaceae_C > Ideonella. Next base: position 93,309 of record NZ_JBGGNH010000043.1, on the reverse strand, counting down.
GCCCGCGGCGAGCAGCGCGCGCTGTTCGGCGAACACGCCTCGCTGGAACTGCAGGAGTTCGACCCCATCGCCCACGCCGGTCAGGAAGCCGGCGGCCACGGCGGCAGGCTCAGCGCGCCGATGCCGGGCAAGGTGATCTCCTTCCTGGTCAAGGCCGGCGACAGCGTGGCCGCCGGCCAGCCGCTGGCCGTGATGGAGGCGATGAAGATGGAACACACGCTGAACGCCCCGCGCGACGGCGTCGTCGGCGAACTGATGTTCGCGGTGGGCGACCAGGTTGGCGAAGGCGCCGAGCTGCTGACGTTGGCGGAGGCCTGAGATGGCCGCCGCCAACCTGCCCTCTCATGTCACCCTGGTCGAAGTCGGCCCTCGCGACGGGCTGCAGAACGAAGCCCAGCCGGTGGACACGGCCACCAAGGTCGAACTGGTGCATCGGCTTCAGGCGGCCGGCCTGCGGGAGATCGAGGTCACCAGTTTTGTCAGCCCGAAATGGGTGCCTCAAATGGCGGACGGTGCGGCGGTGATGGCCGCGGTGCAGCGCCAGCCCGGTGTGCGCTACTCGGTGCTCACGCCCAACCTGAAGGGCTGGGAAGCAGCGGCGGCCACGCAGCCGGACGAGATCGTTGTCTTCGGCGCCGCCAGCGAGGCGTTCAGCCAGAAGAACATCAATTGCAGCATTGCCGAGTCCATCGAACGGTTTGCGCCGGTGGTGGCCGCAGCGCGCGCCGCAGGCGTGAAGGTGCGCGGCGCGATCTCGTGTGCGGTCGGCTGCCCTTATGAAGGCGAGGTCGCGCCGGAGCGGGTCGAGCTCGTGGCGCGGCTGATGGCCGGCATTGGCGTGCAGCACGTGGGCGTGGCCGACACGATTGGCGTGGGCACGCCGCGCAAGGTGCAGGCCGCGCTGGAGGCCGCGCTGCGGCACTTCCCGCTGCACGAGGTGAGCGGCCATTTCCATGACACCTATGGCATGGCGCTGGCCAATGTCTACGCCAGCCTGGAACTCGGCATCACGACCTTCGATGCCAGCGTGTCCGGCCTCGGAGGCTGCCCTTATGCCAAGGGCGCGACCGGCAATGTCGCGACCGAGGACGTGGTCTACCTGCTGAACGGCCTGGGCATCGAGACCGGCATCGACCTGGACGCGCTGATCGACGCTGGCGCCTACATTCGCGGCGCGCTGGGCCAGCCGAACGGCTCGCGCGTGGCCCGTGCGCTGCTGGCCAAACGGATGGCTGGCTGACAGGCTGCGCCGCAGCTTCCGTGGCATGCTCGGCACATGCCGCCTGCCATCGTGCCTGACCTCGCCCTGCCTGTGGTGGACCGCCCGCCGGTCCCCTCGCCGCTGCCGGACACCCTGTCCCCTGCGGACCGTTACCAGGAACTGTTCGTCGCCGTGCAAAGCAGCGCGGTGTTTGCCGACAGCAAGACTTTCGTCGACTGCGCGCCGCTGCTGGAACCGCAGGCCATCATGGCCGCGTACCGCGCGCAGCACCTGCGCGCAGGCTTCGACCTGAAGGGCTTTGTCGCCGGGCATTTCGACTGCGTCGAGCCGCCGGTGCACGAGTACCAATCCCGGCCCGGCCAGGCCATCGAGGCGCACATCGAGGCTTTGTGGCCGGTGCTCACACGCCATCCGTCCGGCCACGCCTCGCGCTCCTCGCTGCTGCAGTTGCCGCGCCCGTATGTCGTGCCCGGCGGCCGCTTCCGCGAGCTGTACTACTGGGACTCGTATTTCACGATGCTCGGGCTGGACAGCACGGGCAATGCCACGCTGCTGGTCGACATGCTGGACAACTTCGCCTACCTGATCGACACCTACGGCCACGTGCCCAACGGCACCCGCAGCTACTACCTGAGCCGCTCGCAGCCGCCGGTCTTCGCGCTGATGTTGGCGCTGGCGCAGCCGCGCCTGGGCCAGCGCGTGCTGGACTACCTGCCGCGCCTTCAACAGGAACACGCCTGGTGGATGGCCGACGCGCACGACGCGCCGGCCGGTGGCGCCCGCCGCCGCGTTGTGCGGCTGCCCGATGGGCGCTTGCTGAATCGCCACTGGGACGACCGCGACACGCCGCGCGAAGAGTCCTGGCTGGAGGACGTGACCACCGCCCGCGCCAGCCAGCGCGAGCCGGCCGAGGTCTACCGCGACCTGCGCGCAGCCTGCGAGTCGGGCTGGGACTTCAGCACCCGCTGGCTCAGCGAGCAGGCCCCGCCGGCCTCGCCTTCCGGGGCCTCGCCACGGCCAGCTTCGGGTGCCTGCCTGTCCACCATCTGCACGACGGACATCGTGCCGGTCGACCTGAACGCCTTTCTCTACAAACTGGAGATCCGCATTGCCGAGCTGGCCACGCTGGCCGGTGCCCACACCACCGCGCGGGACTACCAGGAGCAGGCCAGGCTACGCAAGGCAGCGATGAACGCGCTGATGTGGCACGAGGCGCAAGGCGCGTTCTTCGACCACGACTGGCGCCGCGGCGAGCAGCGCCGCAGCCTCACCGCCGCGACCGTGGTGCCGCTGTTCGTTGGCCTGGCCAGCGCCGCGCAGGCCAGGGCCGTCGCCGGCACGGTTTCACGGCGCCTGCTGGCCCACGGCGGGCTGGCCACCACCGAGCACACCAGCGCCCAGCAATGGGACCAGCCCAACGGCTGGGCGCCGCTGCAGTGGATGGCGGTGCGCGGACTGGCCGACCACGGCGAGACCGAACTCGCTAACACCATCGCCCAGCGCTGGCTGGCCACGGTGCAGGCGGTCTACGACCGCGAGGGCCGGCTGGTCGAGAAATATGCGCTGGACCAGGCCGCGCAGGATGACCCGCACGGCGGCGGCGGCGGCGAATACCCGCTGCAGGACGGTTTCGGCTGGACCAATGGCGTCACTGCCGCGCTGCTGGCCCGGCAGCGCAACAAGCCTTAGGCGTGCCAGTTCGCCATGGCTTCGCCCAGCCTCACGGCGCCGCCGGGTTGCCATTCCGGGTTGAACAGCAGCGGCCCGGCCGGGTACAGCAGCACCACGGTCGAGCCCAGCAGGAAGCGGCCCATCTCGGCGCCTTGCGCGAGTTCGATGGGCGGCTGCTCCGGGCCATAACGCCACTCGCGCAACTCGCCGGTGCGCGGCGGGTTGACCACGCCGTGCCAGACCGTGGCCATGCTGCCGACGATGGTGGCCCCCACCAGCACCAGCACGAACGGGCCATGTGCCGTCTCGAACTCGCAGACCACACGCTCGTTGCGTGCGAACAGCCCGGGCACGCCGCGCGCGGTCGTCGGGTTCACCGAAAACAGATCGCCCGGCACGTAGACCATGCGCAGCAGCCTGCCGGCGCAGGGCATGTGGATGCGGTGGTAATCGCGCGGGCTGAGGTAGACGGTGGCGAAGTGGCCGTTGGCGAACTTGGCGGCCAGCGCAGCGTCCCCGCCAACCAGGGCCCGGGTGCTGTAGTGGTGGCCCTTGGCCTGGAAGATCTGGTCGCCCTGGATGGGGCCGAACTGGCTGATCGCGCCGTCCACCGGGCAGACCTGGCCGGCCTGGGCCAGCGGCCGGGCACCTTCGCGCAATGCACGGGTGAAGAACTCGTTGAAGCTCTTGTAGGCGGCAGGATCGGGCTGCGCCGCCTCGGCCATGTTCACGCCGTAGCGGCGGATGAAGTCGCGGATGATGGCCGTGGTCACCGAACCGCGCTCATGGCCGGCGACCCAGCCAGCGAACGAGGTCAGGGCCTGTTTCGGGAACAGGTACTGGGGCAGCACGCGCAGGCGGTCGGACATGTGGGAAGAGCGGGAACAGTGAAAGGCGGCGGATTGTAGGAGTGCCTGAGCACGCGGCGTGCCTGGCTTCCGTGCGGGGATTCAGCGCGGCGGGAACAGCGCCTGCCAGCCGGCAGGACCCAGCTTTTCCAGCGTCTCGATGTTGCGTTCGTAGATGGCCTCGGCTTCGGGAAACGCTTCCACCGCACGGTCGATGCTGTCTTCGCGCAGCAGGTGCAGCGTGGGGTAAGGCGAGCGGTTGCTGAAGTTGCCCATGTCGTCGGGCGCGGTGCCTTCGAACTGGAACTGCGGATGGAAGCTCGCGACCTGCAGTTCGCCCTCCAGGTCCTCGTCGACCAGCACGCCATCGGCCACGCCGAGGAAGTCGTTGAAGTCCAGAAAGTCCTGCAGCACGCGCGGGTGCACGATCAGCGTGGTGTCCGTCGTTTCGGCATCGGTCGCGGCCAGGTGGCGCAGTTCGGTGCGCAGCACCTCAACCAGCGCCTCGGGCGAGTCCACGTCGGTCACCACGATGCGCACTTGCTGTTTGGCCCACACGGCCTTGGCAAACGGGCACAGGTTCAGGCCGATGACGGCGGTTTCCAGCCAGCGCTGGGTGGCCAGCAGGGCGTTGGCCGAGTCGTCGGCAGAGAAAGGCAAGGAGGTGTCGGAAGCAGGCATCGCCCGATTGTCGTGCCGAGCTGCCGCCGCCGCATGCTGCGATGCACAATCAAGGTTCCGCGGCGGTCCTTCGGCCACCGCTGACCTGCGAGGGAGCGGCAGATGCGTTACGTGGTGTTCAACCAGAAGGGCGGCGTCGGCAAGTCGACCATCACCTGCAACCTGGCGGCCATCAGCGCCGCGCAAGGCCGGCGGACGCTGGTGGTGGACCTGGACCCGCAGGGGAATTCCACCCGCTACCTGCTGGGCGACGGGGCCGACGAAGCGCCAGCCGGCGTGGCCGACTTCTTCGAGCAGCAGCTGAAGTTCAGCGTGCGCACCCCGGCGCTGCAGGACTTCGTCAGCGCCACGCCGTTCGACGATCTGGACGTGATGGCCTCCAGCCCGGCGCTGGACGAGATGCACGGCAAGCTGGAGTCGCGCTACAAGATCTACAAGCTGCGCGACGCGCTGGCCGAGCTGGGCCAGGACTATGCGCAGATCTGGATCGACACGCCGCCGGCGCTGAACTTCTACACCCGCTCGGCGCTGATCGCCGCGCAGGCCTGCCTGATCCCGTTCGACTGCGACGACTTCTCGCGCCGCGCGCTCTACGCGCTGCTGGAGAACGTGCAGGAGATCCAGGCCGACCACAACAAGGAACTGGTGGTGGCCGGCATCATCGTCAACCAGTTCCAGGCCCGCGCCCGGCTGCCGCAGCAGCTGGTGCAGGAACTGGTGGCCGAAGGTCTGCCGGTGCTGCAGCCCTACCTGGGCGCCAGCGTGAAAGTCAAGGAATCACACCAGCTGGCCAGGCCGCTGATCCAGATGGCCACTTCGCACGGGCTGACACAGGACTTCATCGCGCTGCACGCGTTGATCACCAGGCCGCCTGCACCCAAGCCCGCCCGTAAAAACGCCAGGGCCGCGGCCGGCTGATCGTTGTGACAGCGTAACCAGCGCTGGCTAGCATGGCGCCATGATGAACATCGCGCTGATTGCCCACGACGCCCGCAAGGAACAGATCGTCGGCCTGGCCACCCGCCATGCGGCCTGGCTTGCCACCTGCACCCTGATGGCCACCGGCACCACCGGCAGCCGCCTGAAAAACGAAGCCGGCCTGACCGTCGAATGCCTGCTCAGCGGGCCGCTGGGCGGCGACCTGCAGATCGGCGCCCGCCTGGCCACCGGCGGCGTGGACGGCGTGATCTTCCTGCGCGACCCGATGACGCCGCAGCCGCATGAGCCGGACATCAACGCGCTGGTGCGGGCCTGCGACGTGCACAACATCCCTTGCGCGACGAACTTGGCCAGTGCCGAGCTTCTCCTGCAGGCTTGGCAGGCCGGAAAGTCTGCCTCGCCGCTCGCCGCAGACTGATTCAGCCTTCGGTCGCTGGCTTTGGCTTGCTCGCCAAGGCCCGCTGCAGCAGCCACAGCCGGGTGTCGAACTCCAGCTGGTGGTAGTCCGGCGCGAGGTGCTCGCAGAGGCTGTAGAAGGCCTTGTCGTGCTCGGCTTCGCGCAGGTGGGCCAGCTCGTGCACGACGATCATGCGCAGGAAGTCGGCCGGGGCGTCCTTGAACAGGCTGGCAATGCGGATCTCGCGCTTGGCCTTCAGCTTGCCGCCCTGCACGCGCGAGATGCGGGTGTGCGTGCCCAGCGCCTGGCTCAGCACCTTGAGCTTGGTGTCGTACACCACCATTGAAACCGGGCTGCTCTGGCGCATGCCGCGGGCCTTCATGTCCTGCACGTAGGCGTACAGCGCGGCGTCGGTGCGCACCGTGTGCGCCTCGGGGTAGCGGGATTCGAGCACCGCGCCGAGCCGGCCCTCCTCGGCCAGTTTCAAGGCCTGCGCCTGCAGAGAGGCCGGGTAGCCGCCGAGGTATTGCGGGATCAGCGAGACGGGCGTGGACATGGCCGGATTGTCGCCGCGGGATACTTGCGGCTGTCCCCCTCAACCCTCATCCCGCCAACACACGCGAAGGAACCCGCCGCCATGATCACCAAGCATGTCCTGCAACACGAAGACGTCGTCACCATCCTGAACGCGGCCCGCGCCGAAGCGCAGGCCAACAAGTGGGCCGTGACCATCGCGGTGGTCGACGACGGCGGCCACCTGCTGGGCCACTACCGCCTGGACGGCGCGCCGCCGATGTCGGCCCAGATGGCACCGGCCAAGGCCCGCACCTCGGCGCTGGGCCGCAAGGAAAGCGCGGTCTACGAAGACATCATCGCCAAGGGCCGCTTCGCCTTCCTCAGCGCGCCTGGCCTCGAAGGCATGCTGGAAGGCGGCGTGCCAGTCATCGTGCGGGGCCAGGTCATCGGCGCGGTCGGCGTCAGCGGCGTGAAGTCCAGCGAAGACGCGCAGATCGCCAAGGCCGGCATCGCGGCGCTGACGCTGCCCTGACCACACGGCGCGGCGGGCACGCGAACGCGGGACTGTCCGGCGCCGAATGTAGGACTGCGCCGACAAGACGTCGAAGAGGCGGCCACTACACTCATCGACAGATGCGCCCTGCTTGTTCAACCCTTCGCAACGCCGCCTCCACATGCAGCCGCGCCCGAACGTCCTGATCGTCGACGACGGGCTGGACGCGGCCGAGCTGCTGGGCGAGCTGCTGGCCTTCGAGGGCTACCAGCCCCACCTGGCCCACCTGGCAGCCGACGGTCTGGCGCTGGCCCAGGCCACACCCATGGCCGTTGCGCTGATCGACCTCAGCCTGCCGGACAACCCCGGCAGCGAGCTGGCGCGAGAGCTGCGTGCACGGGCCACTGCCGCACGACCGGCTCCGTTGCTGATCGCCGTCAGCGGCCACGACAGGCTGGGCCCGTACGCCGCTCAGATCGAGGCCTGCTTCGATCACTTCCTGCAAAAGCCGGTGGACATCGACGCCTTGCTGGCGCTGTTGCCGCCGCCGGGCCGGTCAGGCGAATGAGCGCACCCGACGCGGTTTCACTGTCCCACTGGATCGCCCAGGGCGTGCGCCATGAGCTGCTGTTGCGCCTGCTGCCATCGATCCGGCATGACATGCTGGGGCCGATCTCGGTCGCGCGCATGGGCGTGGCGGTGCTCGTCAAGCGCCTGGGCAGCGAGCCGCCCAACCTGGAAGGCACGCTGGCGCGGGCGCAGGAGCTGAACCAGCACCTGGCCCAGGTCACGCAGCAACTGCGCGAGTTTCGCCATTGGGACCCGGCGCAGGCTGGGCGCGTCAGCCTGCCGGCCGCCGTGGCGCAGTGCAGCGCGTGGCTGCAACCGGCGATGGCGCTGCAAGGTTTCGAGCTGGACCTGGCACCGCCCGCCGAGCAGACTGCCGGCAGCCCCCTCATCGACTGGCCACGCGACGACATGCTGTTCCTGGCCGCCGGGCTGATCTGCCATGTGCTGGACAGCTGGGCGCCCTGCGTGCTGCATGTTGCGGCCAGCGCGACCGGCGTGGTGCTGCGCGCCGGCGAGCGCCGGCCGGTGCCAGAGGTCGAACACCAGCGCCCTCTGCCGCCGACGCGCCAGATTCCGCTGTCGGCACTGGTGGCGCTGGTGGACGCCAGCCAAGCTGTGCTGACGACCGGGCCTGGCCGGGTGGACCTTCAGATGGAAGAGCAGGTGGCGGTGCAGGCATGACTGCAGATGGCAAGCCAGGCCGCAGCTGCAGGGCCAGCGGCGGACTGCCGGCAACCCGAAGGCAGCGTCGGAACCGGGCTTGAGTCGGACCGCCAGCGGCCGATAACGCTGGCAGTTGCCAACTGCCCAGACGTGTTGCCCATGCATTTGACCGCGTCCCCGTTCTCCGCCCGCTCCCAAGCCGTTGCGCAGGAGCTGGACAAGGTCCGCGCCAGCGGACCGCTGAAAACCATCCAGATTCCACCCTGCCCCGTGCTGCTCACCGAGCTGCGCATGGCACTTTCGCAAGCCGAACCTGACCTGCAGGCCGTGTCCCGCATTGCCAGCAGCGATGTGGCCATGGCCGCAGTGCTGCTGAAAGCGGCCAACAGCCCGGCGTTCTCGACCGGCCAGCCGGTGAACACCGTGGGCCAGGCCTTGTACCGGCTCGGGCTGGACCAGTCTGCAGCGCAGATGACGGCTTTCCTGATCCGCAGTGCGCTGCCGGTCAAGGCACCACAACTGCAGCGCTTCTGGGAACGCTCGGGCAAACGCGCCAGCGCGATGGCCTTCATCGCGCGGCAGCTGCCCGGCATGTCGGAAGACCTCGCGCAGACCTACGGGCTGTTCTGCCACGTCGGCCTGCCGGTGATGCTGCAAAGCCTGCGCGGCTATGCCAGCACGATGACCGAGGCCGCGGCCCGCATCGACCGCTCCTGCATCGCCACCGAAAACGCCAACCACCGCACCGACCATGCCGTCGTCGGCGCGCTGGTCGCACGCATCTGGCGCCTGGCGCCGGAGGTGATGGTGGCCCTGCGCCGCCACCACGACCTGGACATGCTGGGCGACCGCGAGACCGACCCCGAAGTCCACACCCTGGTCGCCGCCGGCCTGGTCGCCGAACACCTGATGCGCCGCCACGAAGCCCTGCCGCCGGATGCCGACTGGCAGGACCACCGGGGCCGCGCGATGAACTGGCTGCAGATCGACGAAGGCGACGTCGAGCACTGGGAAGATTTGCTCACGGGTGAGCTGGAAACGGCCTGAGCGCCAGCGCCAAGCGCCGCATCGAGACGACTGCGCACGGCCGGCACCGGGCTGCCCCAGGGCGGCCGTGCCAATCCGTTCGGTGGGTGGGGATGACACCCCAACCCGCAACCGTATCGGTCAATCCACGGCAGCGGCAGGTTCTTCGGCCCCTAGGTTGACCTTGTGGCAAAGCCCGCAAAAGGCATGGCTCTTGCGTTGGCCGCACCGCCGGGGAAAACCGCCGGTCAAGGGAGAAGACCAATGAAGAACGGACTCGACGCCGCCGCGCTGCGGCGCAGCTTGCTGCTGGCCGCCACCTGGCCAACGCTCACCTGCTCATCGGCCAGCGCCGCCGCGCCGCCGACGGACACCCCCGCGAAGGCCGCCTACGGGGTGCCCAGCAGCCTCAGCCTGGCGGCGGCCATTGCCACCGCAGCGAACAACCCGCTGTGCAGCAACGGCCGCCTTGGCCCCTACTACTGGGAGATCGGCAATGCCGAGGGTGCGCTGGTGAGCGGCTCCACCGGACCCGGCGCCGGCACGGTGATGAGCGTGGCCTCCGGCTCCAAGTGGCTGTATGTGGCCTACGTGTTCGAGAAGCTGAGCTCCACACACCCGCTGGACCCGGAAGCCGACCTGCCCTACCTGCACTTCACCAGCGGCTACACCCGGCTGGGCAACATGGTGTCTGCCGCCTTTTGTGGCCTGGGTGAGGTGATCACCGTGGATGACTGCCTGAACGCCACGCCCGTCACCGGCCAGCAGGACCCGGCCACCGTGGGCAAGTTCGACTATGACAGCGGCCACATGCAAAAGCACGCCAGCCTGCACGGCCTGGGTGCGGTGGACGGCCCCATGCTGAGCCAGGCCGTGGGCCAGGCGCTGGGCGTGAGCCTGAACTACGCTCAGCCGCTGGTGGCGGCCGGCGTGCACATCAGCGCCGCGCAGTACGCCGTGTTCCTGCGCAAGCTGCTCAAGGGCGAGCTGAACCTGGCGGCCAGCCTGGGCGCCCATGCCGTGTGCACCAACCCAACCGACACCGCGCACGGCTGCTCGCCGGATGCCTCGCTGCCCGCGCCCATTCCTGAAAGCGAGAGCTGGCACTACGCGCTGGGCCACTGGGTGGAGGACGACCCGGTGATGGGCGATGGCGCGTTCAGCAGCCCCGGTGCGCTGGGTTTCTACCCCTGGATCGACAGCGAGAAGCGCTTCTACGGTGTCATCTCCCGCCAACGCGATGGCGACGAGCAGGGCTTTGCCTCCGGCTACGAATCGGCCCAGTGCGGACGGCTGATCCGCCAGGCCTTCGTCACGGGCCGCGAACAGACCGGCACGCAGCCGGACTGAAGTGCCCCGGCGGGCGGCTCCGCCAACCTCGGCCACCTGCTGCAGGCCCATGGCCAGGTGGTCTCGTCGGCCGCACTGCCGCCGGACGGCCGACGGGCAAGCCCGCCTACTTCCGGTCAGGCAACTCGATCTTGACTTCCAGCACTTCCAGGTTGTCCTGCCGTTCCAGCAGCACCTTGATGTCTTCCGGATTGATGGAGACGTACTTGGAGATCACCGCGACCAGCTCACGCTGCAGCGCCGGCAGGTAGTCGGGGGTGGCGGCACTGCGGCCGCTGCGCTCGTGCGCGAGGATGATCTGCAGGCGCTCCTTGGCCACGCTGGCCGTGGCCTTCTTCTCGCCGAGCAGGAAAGAGAGAAAAGACATGCCGCTCACCTCCCGCCAAACATGCGCTTGAAGAAGCCGGGCTTGGCCGCGTCGACAAAGCGCATCGGCTTGTCTTCGCCCAGGAAGCGGGCGACCACGTCCTGGTAGGCCTCGGCCACGTCCGTGCCCTTCAGGTGCACGGCGGGCAAGCCCTGGTTGGACGCGTCCAGCACGCTTTCCGATTCGGGGATCACGCCGATCAGCTCGATGCGCAGGATTTCCTGGATGTCGTCCAGCGACAGCATCTGCCCGCCGACCACGCGGCTCGGGTTGTAGCGGGTGATCAGCAGGTGCTCCTTGATGGGCTCCTTGCCTTCGATCGCGCGCTTGGTCTTGCTGGCCAGCATGCCCAGGATGCGGTCCGAGTCGCGCACCGAGGAGACCTCGGGGTTGGTCACGACCAGCGCCTCGTCGGCGAAGTGCATGGCCATCAGCGCGCCGGTCTCGATGCCGGCCGGCGAGTCGCACACGATGTACTCGAAGTCCATGTCGGACAGCTCCTTGAGCACCCGCTCGACGCCGTCCTGCGTCAGCGCGTCCTTGTCGCGCGTCTGCGAGGCCGCCAGCACGAACAGGTTGTCGCACTGCTTGTCCTTGATCAGCGCCTGGCTGAGCTTGGCCTCGTTGTGGATCACGTTGATCAGGTCATAGACCACGCGGCGCTCGCAACCCATGATCAGGTCCAGGTTGCGCAGGCCGACGTCGAAGTCGATCACCGCGGTCTTGTGGCCGCGCAAGGCCAGGCCAGACGCAAAGCTGGCGCTGGTGGTGGTCTTGCCCACGCCGCCCTTGCCTGAAGTCACCACCACGATCTTGCTCATCTCAAACACATCCTTTGCAGCCAACCGGCAAGCCGCCAAGGCCGGCCGGATAAACGACAGAACTCAAAAAACTCACGGAAACGCTGGGCCGCCCCAAGTTTCCTTGACCCCCTCGGGGGGCCTGACGCGAAGCGGCAGGTCTGGGGGCATTCATCACTCAGAACTTCAGCGGCTCGAACAGCAGCTTGTCACCGTCCAGCCGCACTTGCGAGGGCTTGCCCACCACGTCGGCCGGCAGCCCGTTTTCCAGCGTGCGCCAGGTGCCGGCGATCGACACCAGCTGCGGCTCCATCACGGCGGCGAAGATGCGCGCCGAGGTGTCGCCCTGGGCGCCGGCCAGCGCGCGGCCGCGCAGCGGGGCATAGACATGGATGCTGCCGTCGGCAATCACCTCGGCACCGAAACTCACCACTGCCAGCACGATCAGGTCGCCACCCCGGGCGTAGACCTGCTGGCCCGAGCGCAGCGGCTTGTCGATGATCAGCGTGCGAGCCTGTACAGCAGGTGCGGCAGCTGCCGCCGCCGCCGCTTCGGCGACCGGCACCGGAGCCGCAACGGGCTCGGCCGGCGTTTCAACCGCCACCTCGGCCACCGGTTCGACAGCTTGCGGCAAATCTTGCGCGGGCTCGGCACGCGGTGCCACCTCGTCCGGCGCTTCGCTCAAGCCCGCGGCCCGCGCCGCGGCCATCTGCTCTTCGCTGCCACCGCGCGCCGCCACCGGATTGAAGCCGTGGCCACGCAGCAGCGCCAGCAGCGCCTCGAAATCCAGCGGCCGGGCGGCTTCGCGCAGCGCGGAGAGGTCAATGCACAGGGGTTCCTGCTCGAACACGCCGGGTGTCGCGCCATAGCGCTGGGCCAGCGCCTCGCGCAGGGCTTCCAGTTCAGGCGTCTTGAGCAGCAGCGCCAGCACGCTCAGCTGCGCGCTCTTCAGGTCGAACACCGCGGTGGCGTTCGCTTTGGATGCCTTGGAGGAAACGGCCATTGGCTGGAAGGGACTCTGGAGGAGGCAGCTGGGCGGATTTGCCTGCGTGCGGCAGCGCCGCAGCGAAGCCCGCAGTGTACCGGCCAGCCCCCATCGGCCCGGCAAGGCAGGCCTGCGGCAGCTCGGCCAGCAGCGTGGTGGCCAGCCGTTCCGCGTCCTGCTCGGTGCGCAGCGCCTGGTAAGCCCGCTCGGCCTCGGGGTAGCGCCGGCGCAGGTGCTGCAGCCACTGCTTGAGCCGGCCCGCCTGGTAGCGCGGCACGATGTGCGCCCGCACGATGTCCCAGTAGGCAGCGAACAGCTGCAGCACTTCGGGCCAGCTCAGCGTGGGCGCCCGGGCATCATCTGCGTCGCCCACCAACTGGTCGTGCAGGATGGCCAGCGCCAGGCCTGGGTCGGCCACCTGGCCGCGGCCCAGCATCAGGTCGCGGCAGCCGGACTCGGCCAGGCAGCGCCTGGCATCGGCCACGCGCCAGATTTCGCCGTTGGCGATCACCGGCACCTTCACCGCTTCTCGCACCTCGCCAATGCGCGCCCAGTAGGCCGGCGGCCTGTAGCCCTGCAGCTTGGTGCGGCCGTGCACGACGATTTCCATCGCCCCGCCATCCGCCAGCGCACGCGCGCAGTCCAGCGCCCGGCTGTCGTCCTGCGTGCCCAGCCGCATCTTGGCCGAGACCACGGTGCCAGCCGGCACGCTGCGGCGCACCTCGGCGAGGATGCGGTGCAGCAGCTCGGGGTCGTCCAGCAACGAGGCACCGCCGCCGTGGCGATTGACGATCTTGGCCGGGCAGCCGAAGTTCAGGTCCACGCCATGCGGACTGAGCGACACCAGGCGAGCGGCGTTGTCGGCCAGGCAGGCCGGGTCCGAGCCCAGCAACTGGCCGCGCACCGGAATGCCAACCGGCGTGAAACCGCCGTTGGCCAGCTCGGGCATCACGCGCTCGTAGACCCGTTCGGGCAAGAGCATGTCGGTGATGCGGATGAACTCGCTCACGCAGCGGTGAATGCCGCCGGCGCGTGTCAGCACGTCGCGCAAGGTGAAATCGAGCAAGCCCTCCATCGGGGCCAGCAGCAGGTTCATCGTCTCGTCCACATCGCCTTGGAAAAGGTGGCGAGCGCCACCGTCAAGAGGCGAACGATACCTGCTGCACAAACCGCGGCCCGAAGCCGGGCCACCCCGCGAGGGTCAGTGGTACAGCGGCACGACGGCCGGCACCGCGTACTCGCGGCCGATCACCGCGCGGGCATAGAAGTAGTTGTCGCGCGCCGCTTCGCTCAGCGCGTCGAGGTCCACGTGGCCGGCGGCGTCGCACGGAAACGCCATCGCCCGGCCCTGGTTGAACAGCGACTGGAAGCGCAGCTGGTAAATCACGGCGGCCGGCAGAGACGAGGTCTGCTTTGCTTGGGTCAAGGTGATGTCCATGAGGATCTCCTTTTGATCCCTTCAACGCAGTGCCTCGACATTCGGCGCGCGAGCAAACGGGATCGGCTTGGAATGCACTCTAGGCTTCCTGCAGAGGCTGCCCATCGGCGCAACGCCGCGCCGGATGTCGGCGACTGGCGCCGGCCCCTGTCAGTGCTTGTCCGACAGGCTTGTACGACGGCCCGATCAAGGCCGCCGCGGCATGCAGCTTGCCGAAACGCGCCCCGAAGCGCTGGCGATGGTGCGCAGCGCGCCTGCTTTCTTTTTCCTTTTCCGCGTTGGGAATCACCATGTGCAAGTCTCAAGTCCGTTCAGGGGCGGTCGTGGCCCCGCTCGCCCTGCTGTTGGCCGCTCACGGGACCGCGTTCGCCGGCCCTCCGAACGGGTTCGCCGGTCCCACGGCCAACAGCGTGCTGGCGGCCAAGGCCACCGCGCAGAACAACGCCATGTGCAGCCAGGGCCGCCTGGGACCGTACTACTGGGAGATTGGCGACGCTTCGCAGGTGTTGGCCAGCGGCCAGGCCGGCGCGGACCCGGTCCAGCCGATGCGCGTGGCTTCGGCCTCCAAGTGGGTCTACGGTGCTTATGTCGTCGAGCTGCGCGGTGGCCAGGCTTGGCTGGATCCTGAAGCCGACCTGCCCTTCCTGAACTTCACCAGCGGCTACACCAACATGGGCAACATGTCCGCGGCCCAGGCCTGCGCCGCCGATGGGGTCGACACGGTTGACGACTGCCTGCGCGCCGTGCCGGGTGGCGGCCAGAAGAACGACGCAACCGTTGGCAAGTTCGACTACGACGGCGGGCACCTGCAAAAACATGCCAGCCTGAACGGCATGGGCACACTGACCAACCCGGATCTGTCGACCACCCTGCTGGGCACGCTGGGCGTGCCCTTTGTCTACGGTGAGCCGCTGCTGGCCGGGGGCCTCTACACCAATGCCGACACCTACCGGCAGTACCTGCAGCTGCTGCTGGCGGGCTCGCTGAAGATGCGCAACGCGCTGGGCACGCACGCTGTCTGCACCAACCCCAGCGACCTGCAGCACGGCTGTTCGCCGGCGCTGGCGCTGCCCGGCCCCATCCCTTCCAACGAGAGCTGGCACTACTCGCTGGCGCACTGGGTGGAAGACGACCCTGCGGTGGGCGACGGCGCCTTCAGCAGCCCCGGCTCGTTCGGTTTCTACCCGTGGGTGGAGGCCGGCAAGCACTACTACGGCATCCTCGCGCGCGACTACGACGGTGACCAGCAAGGCTATGTCTCGGCGCAATGCGGACGGCTGATCCGCCATGCCTGGATGACCGGCCGCGAGCAGAAGAACGGCACGCCGGACTGAAACGCCCAGTCACAAACTACCCCTGGTCGACGAACTGCCTGGCAAGTGCCAGCAGGTAACGTCAGCGGTAACCCTATTGCTTTTTTGGAGTCTGCCTTGCTACCTCGTTTCACCCTGGCCTGGATGGCCCTGTCGTCCGCCCTTGCCGTGACTGCCTGTGGCGGTGACGACAATGCCGTCAGTGCACCCGCGCCTGCGCCTGCGCCGTCACCTGCCCCGGTGCCGACCCCGCCGACGGGCACCAGCGCCGCTGCCGCCACGGCCACCGCGCAGCACAACGCGCTGTGCAGCACCGACCTGCTGGGCCCCTATGCCTGGCAGATCGGCAATGCCGACGGCGCGATGGCCTCCGGCGAGCTTGGCACCGGCACCACCGACACCACGCCGATGAGCATTGCCTCGGCCTCGAAGTGGCTCTACGGGGCCTACGTGGTAGAGCGCCGCGGCAGCGCCGAGGCACTCAGCAGCACGGCCGACCTGCCCTACCTGAACTTCACCAGCGGCTACACCAACCTCGGCAGTGTCTCGTTCTCATCGGGCCTGATCTGCAGCGCGGACAGCATCCACACCGTGGATGAGTGCCTCAACAACTCGGCCACCAGCGGCGAACAGGACCCGTCGACCGTCGGCAAGTTCGATTACGACAGCGGCCACATGGAAAAGCACGCCAGCCTGCTGGGTCTGGGCAGCGACACCGCGCAGACGCTGGGCACCGAAATCTCGTCGAAATTGGGCACGAACTTCGTCTACCGCCAGCCCCTGCTGGCCGGCGGGGTCTACACCACCGCCAACGACTACGCCAGCTTCCTGCGCGCGGTGCTGAAAGGCAGCCTGAAGATGAACGGCGCGCTGGGCTACGCCGCCGTCTGCACCAACCCGCTAGACACCGCGCACGGCTGCGACTCGACCAACGCCGTCGTCGGCCCCATCCCCACCACCGAGAGCTGGCATTACGCGATGGGCCACTGGGTGGAGGACGACGGCGCGGTGGGCGACGGCAGCTTCAGCAGCCCCGGTGCACTCGGCTTCTACCCATGGATCGACCAGAGCAAGACCTGGTATGGCGTGCTCGCGCGCCAGCAGGAAGGCGAGCAGCAGGGCTATGCCTCGGTCCAGTGCGGCCGGTTGATCCGCCATGCGTGGATGACCGGCGTCGAGCAGACCGGCAGCACGCCGCAGTGAAGCTGCCATCGGCGGGCCGGCCGTTCCGAGGGTGATGCCGCGGTGCGCCACTGTTGCGCGGTGGTGCCGAAGCTGGCCAGGGATTGACACCGAGGACGGAGACAGACGGTCACAGGCCGGGGCTGGGCGGCGTGCGGTTTCAAGGACGCCAGCGGGTAAGCTGCCCGGCTGCAGTACAGCCCGATTTGGAGATTCGCCTTGCCGCCACGTTTTGCCCTGGCCTGGATGGCCTTGTGTTCCGCTCTTGCGGCGACCGCGTGCGGTGGCGGCAGTGGTGGCGACGTCAGTCCGCCGCCCCCACCTGCGCCTGCGCCAGGTCCCACGCCACCTGCGCCACCTCCGCCGCCGCCCTCGCCCCCGCCGCCCGCCCCCGCCGCACCCACGTCCACCAGCGCCGAGGCCGCCGCGGCCACCGCGCAGCACAACGCGCTCTGCAGCACCGACAGGCTGGGCAGCTACTTCTGGCAGATCGGCAACGCCGATGGCGCGCTGGCCTCCGGCGAGCGCGGCGCCAGCGCCAGCACGCTGATGAGCATTGCCTCTGCCTCGAAGTGGATCTACGGCGCCTACGTGGTGCAACGCCGTGGCAGCGCCAGCGCACTGAGCGCCACGGCCGACCTCCCCTACCTGCACTTCACCAGCGGCTACACCAACCTGGGCAACCTGTCGTCCGCCGTGGCCTGCGGCGCGGACAGCATCACGACCGTGGACGAATGCCTCAACAGCACAGCCACCAGCAGCCAGCAGGACACCAGCACCACCGGCAAGTTCGACTACGACAGCGGCCACATGGAAAAACACGCCAGCCTGGTGGGCCTGGGCAGCTACACGGCACAGGCGCTGGGCGCCGAGGTCTCGTCGGCGCTGGGCGTGACCGTTGGCTACGGCCAGCCGCTGCTGGCCGGCGGCGTCTACACCACCGCCGATGGCTACGCCAGCTTCCTGCGCGCCATCCTCGGCGGCCGGCTGAAGATGAATGGCGCACTGGGCTACGCCTCGGTCTGCACCAACCCGCTGGACGCAGCGCACGGCTGCAGCACCGCCAACGCCGTCGTCGGCCCCATTCCCACGGCCGAGAGCTGGCACTACTCGGTGGGCCACTGGGTGGAGGACGACAGCGTGGTGGGCGACGGCGCCTTCAGCAGCGCCGGCGCCTTCGGCTTCTATCCGTGGATCGACCAGAGCAAGCGCTGGTACGGCGTGCTCGCGCGCCAGCAGGAAGGCGACAAGCAGGGCTTTGCCTCGGCCCAGTGCGGCCGGCTGATCCGCCATGCCTGGGTGACCGGCGTGGAACAGACCGGCGACACGCCGCAATGACGAGGCTCACGCCATGAGCTCGTCCGCAATGCGCTACAGCCCGGCCGCCGAGCGCAACCGCGGCCCCATCGGCGAAGCCTTGCTGGGCCTGCTGCCGGCCCACGGCCACGCGCTGGAGATCGCCAGCGGCAGCGGCCAGCATGCCGCCTGGTTCGGCGCGCTGCTGCCCGGCTGGCACTGGCAGCCGACCGACGCCGACGACGGCAACTTCGCCTCGGTCCGCCACTGGTGCGCGGCGCAACCCAATGTCGCGCCACCTTTCGAGCTGGACTTGCTGGCCCTGCCCGCCGACCTCGCCGAGGTCCCCGTGGCGCCCGACAGCCAGGCCCTGGTCTTCTGCGCCAACATGCTGCACATCTCGCCGTGGCCGACCTGCGACGCGCTGATGCGGCTGGCCGCCACCGTGCTGCAGCCCGAAGGCCAGCTCATCGTCTACGGCCCGTTCATCATCGAAGGCGAACCGCTGGCGCCCAGCAATGCCGCCTTCGACGAGGACCTGCGCCAGCGCGACCCGGCCTGGGGCCTGCGCCGCCTCGCCGCCGTGCAGCAGACCGCGGCGAAACACGGCCTGCTGCTGGCCGAGCGCCGCGCGATGCCGGCCAACAACCAGCTGCTGGTGTGGCGCCGAGCCTGAGCCGCTGAGCGGCAGATCGTGGCGGATTGCGGCGGTACAGTAGCCCACCGTTCTTCGCCGCCCGCGCGCTCCTGCGCCAGGGCGCTTCCGGCCCACGGGCCACCTTCGTCGCCACGAGCTTCGACCCATGCGCACCTTGTCCGTCCTCTGCCTGCTGGGCGCCACGCTGGCTGCAGCCTGCAGCAACCTGCCCACCTCGCCTGCCGACAACGGCGTGCTCGCGCCGAATGCCAACCTGGTCGTGCAAGGCATTCCGCCCGTGCCGATGGCGCTGGTCAACAGCGTGCAGCGTTACACCGAGTTCCGCGGCACGGCGTTCGTGGACTGGCATCCGAACCAGCGCGAGATGCTGGTCGCGCACCGCCTGGCCGGCGCCAGCGTGCCGCAGCTGTTCCGCCTCAGCGGACCGATGGCCGACCTGGAGCCGCTGACCGAAGGCAACGAGCCCGCCACCACCGGCAGTTATGACCCGCGCGACGGCCACTACATCGTCTTCCAGCGCAGCGCCGGTGGCAGTGAGGCCGACCAGCTCTACCGCCTGGACCTGGACACCCGCCTGGTCACGCCGATCGGCGAGCCCAACCAGCGGCATGCGATCAATGTCTGGCTGCACGGCCAGGAACGCGCACCGGGCGCCGCAGCCAAGCCGCCTGCGCGCTTGATCTCCAGCTCGGTGCCGCTGGACCGGACCGCCGAAGGCGGCAAGCGAGCCAGCGTGGACACCGCCATCTGGCTGACCGACCCGCTCAAGCCTGAGGAACGCCGCAAGCTGGCCGAGCTGCCCGGCGGTGGCTGGGAAGCGACCGCCGTGTCGCCCGACGACCGGCAGCTCGCGCTGACCCACTACATCTCCGCCAACGAGTCGGAAATCTGGCTGCTGGACATGGCCTCCGGCCAGCGTCGCCAGCTGCTGCCCGCAGCGGGCACCGCCGCGGCCAAGGCCAGCTACACGCCGGCCGCCTTCCAGCCCGACGGCAAGGGCCTGATCTTCACCAGCGACCGCGACGGCGAGTTCCAGGAACTGATGCGGCTGGACCTGGCCAGCGGCGCGGTGATGCGCGCCAGCCGCCACATCCACTGGGACGTGAGCGTCAGCAGCCAGACCGAGGACGGCACGCTGCTGGCCGTGCTGGCCAATGAAGACGGCATGGGCACGCTGCACCTGTTCGACGGCCGCACGGTGGCCGAAGTGCCGCAGCCCAAGCTGCCCGAAGGCACCGTCGCCCAGTTGCACTTCCACCCCGCCACGCGCGAACTGGCCTTTGCGGTCAACAACTCGACCGGCCCGGGCCAGCTCTACAGCCTGAACCCGGCCAGCGGCCAGGTGCAGCAATGGACCCGCGCCTTCGCGCCCGAGGGCCTGGACGCCAGCAAGTTCGCAGCGCAGCAGATCGTCCGCTGGAAGAGCTTCGACGGACTGGTCATCTCCGGCCTCATCACCCGCGCCCCGGCCGCGCGGTTCCCCGGCAAGCGCCCGGTGCTGATCGACATCCACGGCGGCCCCGAAGGCCAGTCCGAGTTCGGCTTCAATGGCCGCGGCAACTACTTCATCGACGAACTCGGCGTCACGCTGATCCGGCCCAACGTGCGCGGCTCCAGCGGCTATGGCAAGACCTTCCTGGCGCTGGACAACGGCTTCAAGCGGGAAGATTCGGTGAAGGACATCGGCGCGCTGCTGGACTGGATCGCCACCCAACCGGACCTGGACGCCAGCCGCGTGCTGGTCACCGGTGGCAGCTATGGCGGCTACATGAGCCTGGCCGTCGCCACCCACTACTCGGACCGCATTGCAGGCAACATCGACGTGGTCGGCATCTCCCACTTCGTGACCTTCCTGAGCAACACTGAAAGCTACCGGCGCGACCTTCGCCGCGCGGAATACGGCGACGAGCGCGACCCGGCCATGAAAGCCTTCATGGAGCAGATCTCGCCGCTGACCAACGCCGCGAAGATCCACAAGCCGATCTTCGTCGTGCAGGGCAAGAACGACCCGCGTGTGCCCTACACCGAAGCCGAGCAGATCGTCGCCAAGGTGCGCGCCAACGGCACGCCCGTCTGGTACCTGCGCGCCGAGAACGAAGGCCATGGTTTCCGCCGCAAGGAAAACGCCGACTACCAGTTCTACGCGATGGTGCTGTTCATGCAGCAGACGCTGCTGAAGCCGCAGCCCTGAGCGACGGCCCCAAAGCTCACTCACCACACGGCCCTTCGGGGCCGTTTTTCATGGCCCGCCACACCGGGTTGTCCCCGATCGCGCCGTCACGTCACGGCCGTGTCGCAAGGCCCATCCATGCTGCAGGGTGCCGTGCAGGGCTGCGGGAAAGTCCGCGCGCGGCCGGGCGCCGGCCGCGGCGATAGTGCGCTCCGATCCTTCCGCCTTCCCACCACACAGAGGAGCTCGAAGCATGGCCGGACATGGACGCACGAAACGCTGGGCGCTGGGCGCCGCCGGCTTGCTGGCGGTGATGGGGATGGCCCATCTCGCGGGCGCCACCAACTACGCGCTGTGGGTCAACGGCCGCGGCGGTGGTGGCCAGCTCGGCAACTACGCCGACTTCACCTACTGGGGCCCCGCCAGCACCGCTGCGGGCGTCAACAAGAAGTCGGTCAACTGGGACGGCTACAACCACATCGCCGACCAGAACTACCTGGTGCGCAACGCGCTGGACTGCTACTGCACCGGCAGCAACTGGTGCTACGTGGCGGCGCACAGCGCCGGCGACCTGATGATGGGCTACACCCTGGCGATGTACGGCGGCTCGACCCGCAACGTGAAGAGCGCCACGCCCGCGGCGGATGGCACCTGCAGCAACGCGGGCACCAGCACGCAGACCGGCTGGAACATCAAGTGGATCGACATCGCCGGCGGCGCTGCCGGCGGCTCCGAGCTGGCCAATGCCGGCGACTGGGCGCTCAGCGAGCCGCTGGTCTCGGACCTGAAGACCGCCACCGCCCGCGCGATGTACGACCACAACAGCACCCGCAGCAAGTGGTTCTACATGTACGCCGGCGCCAGCGGCACGCTGTATTCGGCGGTGCTGCCGGGGCAGGACGACGAAGCCATCGCCTACCACTCCAGCGGCGGCATCTCGGGCACAGGCGGCCAATCGCTGTGCAACCCATCGGACTGGTTCTGCAACGACCTGAACCTCGGCAGCGCGGCCAACGAAGGCGGCAGCACCAAGTGGAGTTACCACTCGGTGAGCTTCCGCGACAGCAACGAGGCCTACAACCACTACACCAACGGCAACTGGGCCGGCATCACCTCGCTGATGCGCCAGGACATGGTGACCAACGCCCAGTAAGGTCAGCCCGAGATGAACCGACGGCGCATGATCGCCGCGCTGGCCGCCACCGCGCTGCTCGGCGCAGGCGGATGGCTGGCTGCCGGCAGTGCCACACAGCAGCCGGCAGCCACGGCCCTCGCGATGGCGGCACCGCCCGTGGCGCAGCAGCCTGGCTCAGCGCCTGCGCCAGCCGCCGGCCCAGGCCCGCGTCGCGTGCGCGACCCGGCCGAACTGGCCGCGCAGCGCGAGCTGTGGCAGCAGCGCCTGGCACGTTCGCAGCAGGTGCGGGACGCCTACGCGGCAGCCACGCGCTACCCGCCCGAATCCCGCCCGGCTGCGGAGCATGGCGACCAGCTGCACCCCGGCCGGCCTGTGCAGGAAACCATGCCCTTGCGCATGCCCGGCGCGCCGGCCAAGGACGGGTTCCAGCTGCGCACCTCGCAGGACCGCATCTACCTGCAGGGCGACGCAGCCGTGCGGCTCAGCGTGGCCGCGGTGGACGACACCGGCCAGGCGCTGCCATTGGCCGTGACGCGCGCCATCGCCCACGAAGCCGCGCAAGGCCAGCAGCGCGCCAGCCGCTACGGCCAGGTCGACGTGAGCTTCCGTGACGATGGCCAGAACGGCGACGCGCAGGCCGGCGACGGCGAGCTGACGCTGCGCTGGCAGCCGGCCACGCAAGGCTTTGCCGAGCTGGACGGGCTGATTCGCATCGAGCTGTCGCTGCAGTCCGGCGAACAAGCCGGCTACGCGTATTTCGACGTGATCTACACCCCCGCCGCGCCAGCCACCTGGCTGCCCGGCACGCGGGAGGTGGTGCAGGACGGCTCGCTGAACCTGCTGCTGAAACTCCAGGTGCAGCAGGCCGGCCGCTATGTGATCAGCGGCCGGGTAGACGATGCCAACGGCAAGCCGTTTGCGCTGGTCGGCTTCAACGACACGCTGGCCGCGGGCACGCGCGAACTGGCGCTGCCGGTCTTCGGCAAGCTGCTGCGCGACGGCCAGCCGGCCTTCCCGCTGACGCTGCGCGACGTGACCGGCTTCCTGCTGCACGAAGACCGTTTCCCGGACCGCGCGCTGCTGGCCGCGCGCGAAGGCAAGGTCTACACCACGCGCAGCCACGTGCTGGCCGAGTTCTCGAACGCCGAATGGCAGAGCGAGGAACGCAGCCGTTGCCTCACCGAATACGACAAGGACGTGGCCCAGGCCGAGGCTCAGTTGCGCCAGCTGGGCGAGCCGGCCACCGTGGCCGGACCCTGAGCCAGCGACAGCGGCCTGGCCCTCACGCCTCGGCCGCCTGGTCCCGGCCGCGACCCGTGGCCGGATGGTGACGCTCGGACTGCACGGACTAGGGATGGGCAGGCGGCGCGGCGTGGACATACTCGCGGCGCCTGATGTCGCACAAGGGTCACAAAACCCAGCGGCACGGCCAAGTCCACGGTGCCAGCGCATCGCCCAACCGGCGGCGCGCGCGAGCATCGATTCCAACTCACGAGGTTCGCCATGCTCCGTTTCGTCTCCCCCGCCCTGCGCCTGACCCACCTGGCCGCCGCCCTGATGCTGGCCACGCCGCTGCTGGCCACCACCGCCCAGGCCGCGCCCGCCGCCGCCACGGCCCAATCCCAGACCTGGATCACGCTGGGCGAACAAGCCTTCGGCCTGCTGCGCAAGATCGACCCGGACGTGCGCAGCCAAGCCCAGCGCGAATGGATCATGCAGACGCCCAAGCCCGGCAGCCACAGCGCCGCGCTGCAGGAAAGCCGCGAGCTGGTGCACGTGGTGCACATCGACAACGCGCTGCTGCCCGCCTTGAGCGAAGCCATCCACACCGACACGCACCGCTGCGCCGGCTTCGTGGCCCATGCTTCGCGCGCCGAGGCCTTCAGCGCGCTGAACTCGCAGCAGGAAGCGCAGAGCCTGGCCCGCCAGGTCGTGGTGCCGAGCTACACCATCGACAACCAGGACCAGGTCGCGCCGATGATCACGCAGGTGCAGGACAGCCAGATCCTGTCGACCATCCAGACCCTCTCGGACTTCCAGAACCGCTACTACACCAGCACCTACGGCGTGGCGGCCTCGGACAAGATCATGGCGATGTGGAAGGCCCTGGCCGGCACCCGCAGCGACATCACGGTCGAGCAGTTCACGCATGCCGGCTGGCCGCAGAAGTCGGTCATCCTGACCATCAAGGGCACCGCCAAGCCCAAGGAAATCGTCGTGATGGGCGCCCACCTGGACTCCATCGTCTCCGGCAAGGTGACCAACGAGACCCGCGCGCCCGGTGCCGATGACGACGCCTCCGGCATCGCCACGCTAACCGAGGTGCTGCGCGTGATGGTGGCCAACAACTACAAGCCGCGTCGCACCATCCAGTTCATGGGTTACGCCGCGGAGGAAGAAGGCCTGCTGGGTTCGGCCGAGATTGCCAAGTCCTACAAGCGCCAGCTGAAGAAGGTCGTCGGCGTGCTACAGCTGGACATGACCAACTACCAGGGCAGCGCCAAGGACATCTACATCTACACCGACTACACCAACGGCGCGCAGAACACCTTCCTGGCCAACCTGGCTTCGACCTACCTGCCCACGCTGACCGTCGGCTACGACAAGTGCGGCTACGGCTGCTCGGACCATGCCTCGTGGTATGGCAAGGGCTACGCCGCTTCGCTGCCTTTCGAGGCCGCGTTCACCGACGACAACCCTTACATCCACTCGGCCAATGACACGCTGGCCAACATGGGCAACCAGGCCAGCGATGCGGCAAAATTCGCCAAGCTGACGCTGGCCTTCGGGGTCGAGCTCGGCACCGATGGCCCGACCGTGAAGCCCTGATGGGTTGAACGGGCGGCACCGTGCAGAGGCCCCCGCCGGGGGCCGCATGGCCGGGCCATCGCATCACCTGGAGTGAGCCAATGTGGGTTCGTCGTGCATGCCTGGGCATGCTGGGTTGTGTGCTGGTGGCCTCGCTGGCCGTGGTCGGTCAGGCCAAGGCCGCACTGGCCCCGGGCGACAAGGCCCCTGACTTCAACGCCGACGCCGCACTCGGTGGCCAACCCTTCAAGTTCTCGCTCTCCGGCGCGCTGAAGAAGGGCCCGGTGGTGCTGTACTTCTTCCCGAAGGCCTTCACCAGCGGCTGCACGCTGGAAGCCCACCTGTTCGCCGAGGCCACGCCGAAGTTCGCTGCGCTGGGCGCCACGGTGATCGGCATGTCGCGCGATTCACTCGAAACCCTGCAGCGCTTTTCGGTCGAGGAATGCCGCAACAGCTTTGCGGTGGCGGCAGACCCCGAGTCGCGCACCATCAAGGCCTATGGCGTGGGCCTGACGCTGCTGCCCGACGTGGCCGACCGCATCTCGTTTGCCATCAGCCCACGTGGCCAGGTGCTGGACACGCTGGTCTCCGGCGACCCGGAAGAACACGTCACCGCGATGATGAAGGCGGTGCAGGCCTGGCGCGCGGCGAATCCGAACCCCTGAAACTGGCTCAGACCTGGGCTGCCCGCAAGGTGATGCGACCGTCGCCCAACTGGACCTGCTGACCGACGCGGATCTTGCAGGTCTTGCGCAACTCGGTGGCGCCATCCACTTGCACCTGCCCGTCGGCGATCAGCTGCTTGGCATGGCCGCCACTGGTCGCCAGCCCGGTGGCCTTGAGCAAGGCGTCCAGCGTGATGTATTCGCCGCGCAGTTCGAAATCGATGTGGGTGTTGTCCATTGGCCGCATTGTCCCTGCTTGACATCGCGGCGTACCAGCGCGACAGTCGCGCCTCACGTTTTCCGTTCCACCCGACTTGCAGGAGGCTGAGCATGACGAATACCCACCGCACCCCCACCCTGCTGGCTGCCTGCTGAGCGCCGCGTCGGAACCCGGACTTCGCTTTCTCTGCTGGCCGCGCCTTGCGGCCCGCCTGATCCGCAGCCAAGCCTGCTGATCGTTCCCCTCCCCGTCTGATCCGTCGCGGTGCTCGCCGCACAGCCCGTTCACCGCCAACCACTGGCGGTGGTTTGCCGCGCCACGCCTGTTGTGCGCGGCTGTCGAGCCCCAACGGATTTCAGACACACCCATGATCGAGACCATCGATTTCGAGGCCCTGCGTCGCATCGGCCTGCAACAGGCGCTGCTGGCGCAAAGCCTTTCCCTTCCCCACGAAGCCGGCGACCGGCTGATGCGCATCACCGAGGTCCAGCGCGACCGCTTCACGCTGCACGACGGCCACCAGCCGCAACGCGCGCAACTCTGGCCCACGCTGCGCCTGGCCCTGCAGATGCAGGACGAGCAGCTGGTGGTGGGCGACTGGGTCAGCGTGCGCGACACGGCGCCTGGCGAAAGCTGGGTCGCCGCACGCGTGCCGCCGCTGAACCGGCTGCTGCGCCGCGACAGCAGCGGCCGCCGCCAGGCCCTGGTCAGCAACGTGGACACCGCATTGCTGGTGATGACCTGCGGCCACGACTTCAACCTGCGGCGGCTGGACCGCTACCTGGCACTGGTGCGACTCGCAGGCGTGCAGCCGGTCGTCGTGCTGACGCAGGCCGACCTGCACCCCGACCCGGCGAGCCGGCTGCGCGCAGTGCGCCAGCACCTGGGCAGCCTGGGCGCGACAGTGCCCGTGGTCGCGGTCAACGGCCTGGCGGCAGAGGCGGCCGAATCGCTCAAGCAGTGGCTGTCAGTGGGTCAGACCCTGGTGCTGCTGGGCTCCAGCGGCGCAGGCAAAAGCACGCTGACCAACACCTTGACCGGCGACAAGGGCCAGTCCACCGGCGCCGCACGCGAAGGCGACGGCCGCGGCAGGCACACGACGACCGCTCGCTCGATGCACTGGTGCACCGACGGCGCCTGCATCATCGACACGCCAGGCCTGCGCGGCCTGCAGTTGGACGCTGGCGGCGACGAACTGGACAGCGCCTTCGACGACGTGGCCCGCCTCGCGCCCAACTGCCGCTTCCGCGACTGCGAGCACCGCGACGAACCCGGCTGCGCGGTGCGCCCGATGATCGCGCCCGAGCGCCTGCTCAGCTACCAGAAGCTGCAGCGCGAGGCCCAGCGCCACGAGCTGACACTGCAGGACAGGCGCGAACAGCTGGCGGTGTGGAAGGCCCGCGGCCGAGAGGCCAAGGTGGCGATGCGGGCCAAGCGAGGGTGAGGCCAAGTTGCCGCCGGGCCGTCCCAAGGCAACTTGCTCCCCTCGGGGGGCGGGCCGGACAAAGCCCGGCCCTTGGGGCAGAAGTCAGAGCTTGAGCTCTAGGCCCAGGCGCCAATTGAGGTAGCTCTGGGACTGGGTGGCCACGGTTTCATTGCCAACGATGCTCTCGGTGTCGTTCTCGCGCGGCGCGAGGTTGCTGGCGGTGAGCCGCAGGCGGGCGGTGGGGCTGAGCTGGTACATCGCGTACAGGTCCACCACCCGCTTGGCGTTCTGCTTGGCGTACTGGTCATACTCCAGGCGGGTGGTGTAGCCGGGCTGCCAGTTGAAGTTGCCGCCGATGGTGAGCGGCGTGCCGGGCAGCTTGTAGTCGCCGCCGAGGTTGAACGAGCCAGCGGCCTGCTGGTCCAGCCGGTTGTTCGGGCCGGGCACCTCCTTGACCTTGGAGTTGTACAGCGCAGCATTGGCACGCAGGTCCACCGCGGGCGCGTCGGGCCACAGCTCGGTGAGGCGCAGCTTGCCGTCGATCTCCACGCCTTGCGTCATCGCATCGCCGATGTTCTGAGGTTGGGTGTAGTACTGTTTGCTGCCGTCCGGGTTGAGCCGCGAAAAAGGGACGGTGCGCATCAGGTCCTGGATGTCGCGCCGGAAAGCGCTGATGCTGAGCATGCCGCCACCGGGCAGGTAGTACTCGTAGGCCAGGTCGATGCCGGTGGCCAGCTCGGGCTTCAGGTTCGGGTTGCCGATGCGGTCCGGGCTGGTCTCGGAGTTGTGCTTGGACGGGGCCGTGCTGGCGATCAGGTTGGCCAACGGTGGCGAGCGGTAGCTGCGCGTCAGGCTCATGCGGACCTGGTCCGCGCCCTTGGGTTCGGGCTTCCACACGGCGTGCAGCAGTGGCGTCCAGACGCTGGAGCTGCTGTCGCCAACCACCGTGCTGCCGTCGGATTTCGGCGCCTCGCTGTGCGTGCGGATGCCCTCCCAGCGCAGGCCGGCGTAGGCGGACCAGTTCGGATTGATCGTCCACTCGTCCTGGCTGTAGACGGCCGTGCGCATGCTGCGGGCCTGCAGGTTGTCACCGGGATCGCTGACCTGTTCGAGGTTCGCATCCAGCAGCGGTGTTCCATCCTGCAACTGAGTGCGGTTCTGGCTCAGGTGCGAACGATCCAGCTCCAAACCGGAGACGATGTTGTGGCCGTTCTCCAGCAGCAGCGAGTACTTGGTGTTCAGGCTGGCACTGCGCTCGCGTGACAAGGTGCGGTCGTCGAAAGTGGCTACGCCACCGTTGCCGGCCGTTGCGTCTTCACTGTCCTGCTCCACCCGATGGGTATTGCTGAGGCTGCGTGACATGCCCAGGCCAACGCGGGCTTCCAGCCGCCCGTCGCCGATCTGCGCCTTGTACATGCTGTTCAGCCGGCCCAGCGTCAGGCTGCTGTCCGAATGGCTCTGGCTGGTCGAGAACGGCAGCATCGGCACCGCCGTGCCGATCACCTGGCCCGTCTTGTCGCTGTCGCCTTCGGAATGCACGATGAACGGCATCACTTGCAGCGAGTCGCCACCCTCGAGCTTCCATTGCAGCTTGCCGCCGAGGTTCACGCCGGTGCGCTGGCTGCGCGAGGTGTCGGTCTCGGTGTAGTCCTTGGTCGGGCTGGTGGTGGTGACCACCGACCTGTCGTCCGTGTCGCGCCGGTTCACGCCCATGTTGAGGTTGTAGTCCAGCCCCAGCGCCTCGAACTTGTCCTCGCGGGACCAGTTGAGCTGCGGCTGCACGCGGCCATTTTCATAGGCGACCGAGGCCTTCAGGTCGTTCAGCTTCCGGGTGAAACCTTCGCGGGTGATGATGTTGATCGTGCCGCCAATCGCGCGGCCGCCGGTTTCGGCCGTGGGCGCACGGATGATCTCGATGCGCTCGATCTGGTCCGGGTCCAGCGAGTCCAGCGACAGGCCGCCCTGCACGCGCTCGCCGTCCAGCAGGATCTGGGTGTAGCCGTTGCCCAGGCCGCGCATGCGGATCTGGCCGCCGCGGCCTGGCGTGCCGCCGATGGTCACGCCCGGCAGGCGCTTGAGCAGGTCGCCCACGGTGCTGTCGCCGAACTTCTCGATCTCCTCGCGGCCGACGATGATCTTCGAAGCGGTGGAGCGGCGGCGCTGTTCGGTGTCGCTGATGCGCGCACCATTGATCTCGACCTTTTGCGTGGCACCAGCGGCGGCCGGCAGAGTCGCTTCGGCGGCAGGCGGCGTCGGCTCGGTGGGTGCGGTCTGGGCATGCAGGCCTGCAGCGGCCAGCCAGAGGCCGCAGCTCAGCGCCAGCGGCAGGCGTTTGAGGGCGAAAGGAGCACGGCTTTGATGAAGCATGGAGGGGCAACGCTGGCAAGGCCGCCCGCGCAGGCAGCCGGCCGGCCGCAACCACTGCGGCCACGGCACGGTGCCAAGGCGAACGGCGAAAAAGAGGAGGCTGGCGCGGGCGGCGAGGTTTGGCGGCTGCGGGCAGGCCGACGCGCTGATGCGGCGCAGCAGCGGCCGAATTCGGCCGGCCCGCGCCCTTGGAAAATGAATGTTACCTGCGGGCCGTGAAGCTTTGTAAACGCGGCGGCAGGGCCACTTGCTGATCAGCTGGCGGCCGGTTGCGCCAGCGCAATCTGGCAGCGGCCGGCGCGCTTGGCGGCACACAGCGCCGCATCGGCCTGGCGGTAGAGGGGCTCGGCATTGCAGCGGTTGCCGTGGCCGGCCACAAGCGCGACACGTTGCCGGTCCATCTCGGCACCGTGAGATTAATCACGCATCGGAGTGCAGGGAAAGGGGTGCAAAGATTCAGGGTTTACGCTAGAATCCACAGCTTCGACGACTGCAGCCGTCTGCACAAGCTCAAAAGCGCCTCAACAGCGTGGTGTGCTTGGCAGCGTGAACGCAACAAGGCAAGACCCGGCAGGCCGCCAGCCACTTCACAGTGACGGGCAGCAAACGGCCGGGGCCAGGTTCGCAAGAACCGGGTATTTTCCAGCCCACCCGTTGTGTCGCGCAAAGCGATGCGCCCGTCGGATTTCGTCCATCCCCTTCGACCTCCCGGTTTTGGTGCCGCCCTTTTGGGGTGAGCGTTGTAGCAGGTCTTGCCTTTGGCCTTTGCACTTTGCGGTGCATCGGATCGTTGGCAGACGCGGTCGGTGGCGATGTTTTTATGCCCCACCGCGTGCCCAACCTGGTTGCCAACTGTGCAACGGACGGCCGCTGAGGATCGAATCCATGACTTTTGAAACCTTGGGCCTCGACGAGGCCCTGGTGCGCGCCTTGACCGCCGCCGGCTATGAAAACCCCACCGACGTGCAATCGCGAGCCATTCCGGCCGCCCTTGCCGGCCGTGACCTGCGCGTGTGCTCCAACACCGGCAGTGGCAAGACCGCGGCCTTCGTGCTGCCGGCCCTGATGAAGGTGCTGGCCGCCCGCCAGGACCCGGCGCAGAAGCCCAAGAAGGGCGAAGTGCGCGGCCCGCGCATCCTCGTGCTGGTGCCCACCCGTGAACTGTCGATGCAGGTGGCCAAGGCCGCTTCCAGCTACGGCCGTTTCGTCAACTACCTGAGCGTGACCAGCGTGGTCGGCGGCGTGCCCTACCCGGCGCAGCTGAAGGCCTTGCGCAGCCCGCTGGACATCCTGATCGCGACCCCGGGCCGCCTGATCGACCACATCGGCAGCGGCAAGGCCGTGCTGGAAAACGTCGAGATGCTGGTGCTGGACGAAGCCGACCGCATGCTGGACATGGGCTTCATCGAGGACATCGAGCACATCGCCGAGCAGTTGCCCGCCGGCCGCCAGACCCTGATGGCCAGCGCCACCTTCGCCGGTGAAGTCGGCCGCCTGGCCCAGCGCCTGCAGAAGGACGACGTCGAGCGCATCGAGATCACCGACCACACCGAGAAGCACGAGAACATCTCGCAGGAAATCATGTGGGCCGATGACCTCGACCACAAGCATGCCCTGCTGGACCACATCCTGACCGACCGCGATGTCGACCAGGCCGTCGTCTTCACCAGCACCCAGATCGACGCCGACCGCCTGGCCGACCGCCTGAACGAAATGGGTCACTCGGTCGCCGCGCTGCACGGCGGCATGCCGCAAGGCCGCCGCAACCGCGTGCTGCAAGGCCTGCGTTCGCGCCATGTGCGCATCCTGGTTGCCACCGACGTGGCCGCCCGTGGCATCGACGTGCCGACCATCACGCACGTCATCAACTACGGCCTGCCGCTGAAGGCCGAGGACTATGTGCACCGCATCGGCCGCACCGGCCGTGCCGGCCGCTCTGGCCGCGCGATCACGCTGGCCGAGCGCCGTGACGTGTCGATGATCCGCCGCATCCAGCACTACACCACGCAGCCGATCCCGGTCGCCATCGTGGCGGGCCTGGAACCCAGCCGCCCGGCACCCGACATGTTCGGCCAGCGGCCTGACCGCGGCGGCATGGGTCCGCGCGGCAAGGGTGGCTTCGGCAACCGTGGCGGTGGCGGCTACCAGGGCAACAAGCCCTTCGGCGGCTTTGCCGGCCCGCGTGGCAACGACTTCGCCCCGCGCGGCGGTCCGCGCCCTGAGCGTGGCCCGTTCGACCGTCCGCAAGGTGACCGTCCGCAAGGCGAGCGCAGCTTCGGCGGCGACCGCCCGGCTTTTGCCGACCGCGGCGAACAGCGTGGCGGCGGCTACTTCGAGCGCAAGGCAGCGAATGCCGGCGGCGACCGTGGTGGCTTCGCGCCGCGCGGTGACCGCGGTGGTTTCGGTGGGGATCGCCCGGCGTTCAGCAATGACCGTCCGAGCTTCAACGGCGAACGCCCGGCCTTCAACGGCGAGCGCCCGGCGTTCAAAAGCGAGCGCCCGGCCTTTGCCGACCGCGGCGAACGCGCGCCTTACGCCGGCAAGCCCGGCGCCAGCAAGCCGCGTTTTGCCAACAGCGGTGACAGCTTCGGCAAGCGTCCCCGGAAGGACGTGTAAGCCGTGCGGGGGTCCACCGTGTCCCCCGCTGCGTAGATGTGGCGGCGCAGCCGTGCCGCCACCTCCACGTCAAATGGATCGCCGGCCTCGACAAACGCGTTGAACGCGTCGGCATCCAGCACCTCGGCCCACAGGTACACGTAGTAACCGGCGGCATACGCTGAACCGGAGAACAGGTGCTGGAAGTGGGCCAGCCGGTGCCGCATGCCGATTGCCTCCGGCATGCCCAGCCGCTTCAGCGCCTCGCGCTCGAAGGCGGTCACATTTGCCGGTCCGTCTGGATCGGTCAGCGCATGGACCTCCAGGTCCACCCACGCGCTGCCCAAATAACTCACCGTCTCGCAGCCCTGGCCCCAGTGCCTGGCCTTCTGCAGCCGCGCGATCAGCGATGGCGGAATCGGCTCGCCCGTCTGCCAGTGACGCGCATGGCGCTGCAGCACCTCGGGCTCGCCCAGCCAGTGCTCGAACAGCTGCGAAGGCAGCTCGACAAAGTCGCGCAGCACCTGCGTGCCCGAGAGCCGGTGGTAGCTCACGTCCGACAGCAAGCCATGCAGCCCGTGGCCGAACTCGTGGAACAGCGTGCGCGCATCGTCGAACGACAGCAGCGTGGGCTGGCCCGGCGGCGCCTTGACGAAGTTGTTGTTGTTGACGATCAGCGGCCGGCTCACGCCGCGGTTGCGCGACTGGTAGTTGAAGCCGCTCATCCACGCGCCCGAGCGCTTGGACTGGCGCGCGAAGTTGTCCTGCAGAAACAGCCCGGCGCTGCGGCCGGTGGCATCGAACATCTCGTAGACCTTGACGTCCGGGTGGTAGCCCTTCACGTCCGGCCGCGGCTCGAAGCGCACGCCAAACAGCCGCTGGGCACAGTCGAACAAGGCCTCCACCATGCGGTCCAGCGAGAAGTACGGCTTGACCTCGGCGTCATCAATGTCGAAGCGCGCCTGGCGCACCTTCTCCGACCAGTAGCGCCAGTCCCAGCCCATCGGCTCGTGCATCACGCCGCGGCTGCGCATCATCGCAACCAGCGCCTCCCGTTCGCGCTCGGCCGCCGGCAAGGCGCGTTGCCAGACCTCGCCCAGCAGCTCGCGCACGGCCGACTGCTCGCCGGCCATGCTGTCCACCAGCGCGTAGTCCGCATAACTCGCGTGGCCGTGCAGCTGCGCCTGTGCGTGGCGCAGCTGCAGGATCTCGCGCACCAGCTCTCGGTTGTCTGTCTCGCCCGGCACTTCTCCGCGGCCGACCCAGGCGCGCCACGCGGTTTCGCGCAGGTCGCGCCGCTCGGAGAAGGTGAGGAAAGGCTCGATCAGCGAGCGGCTCAGCGTGATCACCCAGGCCTCGCCTTCCAGCCCGCGCTCGCTCGCAGCCTGGCGCGCAGCGGCGCGCACAAACGGCGGCAGGCCCGCCAGATCCGCTTCGCTGCCGAGCACCAGCTGGTAACCGGCCTCGTCGGCCAGCACGTTTTGCGCAAAGCGGGTGCAGCGCTCGGCCAGTGATTGCATGATGGCCGCGTAGCGCGGCTGCGCCACGGCAGACAGCCGCGCGCCGGCGTGCACGCAGTCGGTGTGCAGCCGCTCCAGCAGGCGGCGCTGCTCGGGTGACAGCGCCAGCGACTCGCGCTGTGCATGCAGCCCGTCCAGCTTCGCGAACACGCCGGCATGCATCTTCACCGCGCTGTCGTGCGCGGCCAGCGGCGCGGCCATCGTGCGCTGCACCTCGCGCAGCTCGGCCGAAGTGGCCGAGGCGCTGAGGTTGGCCAGCAGCGAGCAAAGCCGGTAGAGCCAGGCGCCGGCACGGTCCAGCGCGGCGGCGGTGTTGTCAAAATCCGCCGGCGCGGTGTTCGCGGCAATCGCCTCCAGCTCGGCCAGGTTTTCACGCATCGCCAGCCGCATCGCCGGCGCGAAGTGCGCGGGCTGCACCTGCTCGAAAGGCGGCAGGCCAAACGGCCCGGTCCAGTCGGTCAACAAGGGATTGGGCGAAGCATTCATGGCGGGCAGTCACTCCTGGGCAGCAAACGATGATGCCACCGGCCCCACAGGCTTCTCGGGCCATGGGCTTGTGCCGGCAGGCTTTGGCACCGAGACTCGCCGCTCTGGCCAGGAGGAACCCATGCAACTGAAACCCGCGCAGCCATCGAAGGCCCGCAAGCCATGACGGCAACCCAGACCCTGCAGGTCGGCCTGGTCGGCTTCGGCTACGCCGGCCGGACTTTCCACGCACCCTTGCTGCAGGCCACGCCGGGCTTGCGACTGGCCGCAGTGGCCAGTTCACAAGCCGAGGCGGTCAATACCGTGCTCGGGGCAGACGTGACCGTGGTGCCGGACGCTGCGGCGCTGCTTGCGCTGCCGCTGGACCTGATCGTCATCGCATCGCCGAACGACACGCACTATCCGCTGGCGCGCGATGCGCTGCTGGCCGGCAAGGCGGTGGTGATCGACAAGCCGATGGCGCTGGACGTGGCCGAAGCCGCCGAACTCGTGGCCCTCGCAGCCGGGCAACAACGCCTGCTCAGTGTGTTCCACAACCGGCGTTGGGACGGCGACTTCCTCAGCGCCGCCGCGTTGCTGCAGGACGGCCGGCTTGGCCGCTTGGTGCAGGCAGCGCTGTGCTTCGACCGCTTCCGCCCCGAGGTGCGCCAGCGCTGGCGCGAATCCAGCGCGCCAGGCGGCGGGCTGTGGGCCGACCTCGGGCCACATCTGCTGGACCAGGCGCTGCAGCTTTTCGGCGTGCCGGCGAGCCTGCAATGTGAACTGGCGATGCAGCGCAATGGCGCGGTGGCCGATGACTGGTTCCAGGCCCGCCTGGGCTACGCCAGCGGCTTGCGCGTGTTGCTGCAAGCCAGCACATTGGCTGCCCTGCCCGGCCCGCGCTTCGAGCTGCACGGCACCGCGGGCAGCCTGCGCATCTGGGGGCTGGACGGCCAGGAAGACGCGCTGAAAGCCGGCCAGCGGCCCGACCCGGCGCGCCTGGCGCAATGGGGCCGCCACCCCGGCCATGCCGAGCTGGCGCTGCCGCAGGCCGGCACACCGGCCGAACTGCAGCCGCCGCAGTCGCTGGCGCTGCAGCAGGGCGACTACACACGCTATTACGCAGGGGTGCGGGACGCCTTGCTGGGCCTGGCCGCCAACCCGGTGCCGCCGGCGCAAGCGCTGGCCGTGATGCAGCTGCTGGACCTGGGCCGTGCCAGCGCCAGGGCGGGCCACGCGTTGCCGGTCACGGGCCTGGCAATCCCCGAGCCAGCGGCCGCCGTCGCCGCCTAAACTGCGCCGATGCCCAACCCCACGCTGGCCACTCCGGCCGAACTCGCCACTCGCTTCTACGACGCCTTCGCCCGGCGCGACGGCGTGGCCATGCAGGCCTGCTACCACCCGCAGGCGCACTTCACCGACCCGGCCTTCGACCTGCATGGCGCCGAGATCGGCATGATGTGGCGCATGCTGTGTGCCAGTGCGCGCGACTTCCGGCTCGAATACAAGCTGCTGAGCAGCACCGAAACCGAGGCCACGGTGCACTGGGAAGCCTGGTACACCTTCAGCAGCACCGGCCGCCCGGTGCACAACATCATCACCGCCAAGCTGCAGCTGCAGGAAGGCCTGCTGCTGCGCCATGTGGACGTGTTCGACTTCTGGCGCTGGAGCCGCCAGGCGCTGGGGCCTGTCGGCCTGCTGATGGGCTGGAGCGGCTGGCTGCAGGCCAAGGTGCGCGCCAAAGCCGCGGCCGGCCTGGCGCAGTGGGAACTCAAGCAGGCCGAAGAAGCAAAGAAGGGCTGACGAAGAAGCTCAGGCCGCCACGCGGAAGCGCGCGGTCACGTCCGCCAGGCGCTGCGCCTGGTCCTTCAGGCTTTGCGCCGCGGCGGCCGACTCTTCCACCAGCGCCGCGTTCTGCTGCGTCATCTGGTCCAGCTGCGTGACCGAGCGGCCGATCTCGCCGATGCCGGTGCTCTGCTCGCTGGCCGCATGCGAAATCTCGCGAATGATGTGATCGACGCGCTCCACGCTGCTGACGATCTCGCCCATGGTCGCGCCGGCATCCTTCACCAGCCGCGCGCCGGATTCGACGCTTTCGACCGACGCCCCGATCAGCGACTTGATTTCGCGTGCCGCACCCGCCGAGCGCTGCGCCAGCGAGCGCACTTCGCTGGCCACGACCGCAAAGCCGCGGCCCTGCTCGCCGGCGCGCGCCGCTTCGACAGCGGCGTTCAGCGCCAGGATGTTGGTCTGGAAAGCGATGCCATCGATCACGCCGATGATGTCGGCAATCTTGCGCGAGCTGGCGCTGATGTTGTCCATCGTCGTCACCACCTGGCCGACGACTTCGCCGCCACGCGCGGCCACCGAAGTCGCGCTGCCGGCCAGCGCATTGGCCTGCCGGGCCGACTCGGCGCTCTGCTGCACCGTGCCGGTCAGCTGCTCCATCGCGCTGGCGGTCTGCTGCAGGTTGCTGGCGGTCTGCTCGGTGCGCCGGCTCAGGTCCAGGTTGCCGGTGGCCACTTCGCGGCTGGCGGTGCCAATCTGCTCGCTGGCCTGCTGCACTTCGCCGACCAGGCGGGCCAGCATCGCCTGCATGGCTTGCAGCTCGGTCACCAGCCCCGTCACTTCGTCCGGGCTGCGGCTGTCCCAGCGCTGGGGCATCAGGTCGCCATCGGCGACGCGGCGGGCCAGCGCCTGCGCCTGCTGCAGCGGCCGCAGGATGGACACGGTCAGCGCCCAGCCCAGCAGGGCCGAAGCCAGCAAGCCGGCGACCACGCCGCCGAGCAGCAAGGCTTCGCCGGTGCGGGCCGAGGCCACCGCGTCGGCGCGTTTTTCCTCGACCAGCGTGGCCTCGTGCCGGGCCAGTTCATCCACTGCCTTGGCATAGGCGGCCGCCGCGGGGCGCAGCTGCTGCTCGATCTCTTCGGTCGACACATGCGCACCTTCGGCGTCGCGTTTGACCAGCGCGGTGCGCACGTCGCGAAACTGGCTGCCGGCGGCGTCGATCTGCTTCATCAGTGCCAGCGACTGCGCGTCGTCCAGCAGCGATTCGAGGCGCTTGCGCAGCTCGGCAGAGCGCTCCGAGGTGCGCTTGCGGTCGGTGCCCACGCGGGTGGCCAGGGCCTTGTCATCGCTCACCAGCAAGGCTTCGGCGCGGAAGGAGCTGATGTCGACGATGCCGTGCAGCTCACGCGCCAGCAGCGCGCGCTCGGCCGCCACACCGCCAAGCTCGGCGGCCACGCCGGACAACACCCGCAGGCGCCAGGCGCCCACGCCCGAGGCCAGCGCCATCAGCAGGGTCACGCCAGCCAGGCAAAGCGACAAACGGGCGCGCAGCCGGAACTTCAGCGGCAAGGAAATCATGATGCGGTCGCCTGCTCGATGCCCGGGCATCGCCTCCGGCGTCACTATTGGTAGATACCCTGACTATCGGCTGAGGCTTTCGCAACTTGAGGCCACGGGCGGCTTGCGCAGCCCAGCGCCTACACTTCGGACCCCGCTCACGTTGGGCGGGCTGTCCCGCTGTCGCACCCCATGGCCATCAAATCCACCGTCTTCAAGGCCCAGCTGCAGATCGCTGACATGGACCGCGCGCTTTACGCCGACCATGCGATCACGCTGGCCCGCCACCCGTCGGAAAACGACGAACGCATGATGATGCGACTGCTGGCGTTCGCCCTTTCCGTGCCAGCCGATGACCTGCGCGGCAACCTGGAATTCACTGCCGGCCTGTCCGATCCGGACGCGCCCGACCTGTGGCAGAAGGACCTGACCGGCCAGCTGGTGCAGTGGATCGAGGTCGGCCAGCCCGACGACCGGCGCCTGGCCAAGGCCTGCAGCCGCTCGGAAGTGGTCAAGCTGTGGGCCTTCGCCAGCGCCGTGCCCATCTGGTGGCAGGCGCTGGAAGGCAAGGTCGTTCGGCTGCCCAACCTGGAGGTCTGGCAGGTGCCGGCCGACCAGAGCAAGGAACTGGCCACGCTGGCCCAGCGCACGATGCAGCTGCAGGTCACGGTGCAGGAAGGCCAGATCTGGGTCGGTGATGCGAGCCGTTCCATCACCGTCGAGCCCAAGCTGCTCAAGGGCCTGCACGCCAGGCGCTGAACAGGACCCCCAGGCCGACGACAAGCGTCGTCCGCCCCCCGAGGGGGTGAGTCGACTTGGGGCGGCCCGGCGTCGACTCGTCCCGCCTCGTACCGAACCCAGGAAGCGGCATGGTCCTATCATGACGGTTTCGTGCCAGCGCCAACCCGGCGGCTGGTGGTGTACCGCCACAAGCGTCCCGACGATGTCCCACTTCAACCGCCGCCAGGCCCTCGCCCTGCTGGGCGCGGCCGGCACCCCCCTGGCCATGGCACACAACCCCCTCTCCGCGGCCGCTGCCGCCGTCGCCCCTTCGTCCGTTGCCACCGAGGATCCCTACCTCTGGCTGGAAGACGTGCTGGGCGACAAAGCCCTCACCTGGGTCCGCGAGCACAACGCCGCGTCGCGCAGCGTGCTGGAAGCCCAGCCGGACTTCGAAGCCATGCGCACCCGGCTGAAGGACATCCTCGACTCGCGCGACCGCATCCCCATGGTCAGCCGCGAGGGCGAGTACCTCTACAACCTGTGGAAGGACCAGGCCCACCCGCGCGGCCTGTGGCGCCGCACCACGCTGGACAGCTACCGCCAGGCCGAGCCGCAGTGGGACGTGATCCTGGACCTGGACGCGCTGGCCAAGGCCGAGAACGAGAACTGGGTCTGGAGCCGGGCCACGCGGCTGGGCGGCAAGTCCACGCGGGCGCTGGTCGCGCTGTCCCGCGGCGGGGCGGACGCCACCGTTGTGCGCGAATTCGACCTGGCCACGCGGCGCTTCATCGAAGGCGGCTTCACGCTGCCCGAGGCCAAGTCGGACCTGGCATGGCTGGACGAGAACACCCTTTTCGTCGGCACAGATTTCGGCGAAGGCTCGCTGACCGATTCCGGCTACCCGCGCGTGGTCAAGCTGTGGAAACGCGGCGAGCCGCTGTCGGCCGCACGCACCGTCTACGAGGCGCAGAAGACCGACGTCGCCGCCTCGATCTCGGTCGACCACACCCCTGGCTTCGAGCGCGTGGTCTTCGGCCGCGCCCCTGACTTCTTCACCGACGAACTGGTGCTCTGGCGCGACGGCAAAAGCACGCCGATCGCCAAGCCGGCCGACGCCCAGATCTCGTTCTGGCGCGATGCGGTGCTGATCAAGCTGCGCAGCGACTGGACCGTGGGCGACAGCACCTGGGCCAGCGGCTCGCTGCTGATGGCCCCGGCCGAGGCCTACCTGCGCGGCGAACGCCACTTCACTGCGCTGTTCACGCCCACCGCCACCCGCTCGCTGGAAGGCTGGTCGACGACCCGCAGCCAGGTGCTGCTGGACGTGCTGGACAACGTGGCCAACCGTGTCGTCGCCTGGCGCAAGGTTGCGAACGACAAAGGCCAGGAATGGCAGCAGCGCGAGCTGAAGACGCCCTTCCCCGGCGCGCTGCAGGTCCAGCCGCTGCACGACCCGCAGGTCGCAGACGACCCGCTGGCCGAACACTTCTTCGTCTCGTACGTCGACTTCCTGACGCCCGACTCGCTGTATCTCGGCCGTGCCGACCAGGATTCACTGGAGCGCATCAAGGCCCGCCCCGCCTTTTTCGACACCACCGGCATGCGCGTCGAACAGCGCTTTGCCAAGTCCAAGGACGGCACCAGGGTGCCCTACTTCGTGGTCTGGCCGCAGGGCGCGACGGCCAACGGCAAGAACCCCACGCTGCTCTACGGCTACGGCGGCTTCGAGGTCTCGATGCAGCCCTGGTACTCGGCCAGCTGGGGCCATGGCTGGCTGCGCAAGGGCGGCGTGCTGGTGGTGGCCAACATCCGCGGCGGCGGCGAGTTCGGCCCGGCCTGGCACCAGGCAGCCATCAAGTCGCACAAGCAGAAGAGCTACGACGACTTCATCGCCGTGGCCGAGGACCTGCTGGCCAACAAGGTCACGACGCGCGAACACCTGGGCATCCAGGGCGGCAGCAACGGCGGCCTGCTGGTCGGCGCGGTGATGATGCAGCGCCCGGACCTGTTCAATGCGA
This sequence comes from Ideonella sp., assembly GCF_041287625.1. Lineage (GTDB taxonomy): Bacteria > Pseudomonadota > Gammaproteobacteria > Burkholderiales > Burkholderiaceae_C > Ideonella. The sequence continues at coordinate 53,437 of NZ_JBGGNH010000043.1, read as the reverse complement.
TGGTCTGCCAAGTGCCGCTGCTGGACATGAAGCGCTACAACAAGCTGCTGGCCGGCGCCAGCTGGATGGGCGAATACGGCAATCCGGACGACCCGGCCGAATGGCGCTTCATCTCCAAGTACAGCCCCTACCAGAACGTGCACCAGAAGACGAAATACCCGCGCGTCTTCTTCGTCACCTCCACCCGCGACGACCGGGTGCACCCCGGCCACGCACGCAAGATGGCGGCCCGCATGATGTCGCAGGGCCACCCGGTGCTGTACTACGAGAACATCGAGGGCGGCCACGGCGGCGCGGCCGACAATGCCCAGCTGGCCGACCGCCAGGCGCTGGAGTTCGCCTACCTGTGGGCCCAGCTCGGCAGCCCTGCCAAGGCAGGCACGAGAAGCTGAGCCGGCTCAAGTCAGGCGGTGCGGGGCCGATAGACGGACAAGCCCGTTTCGCGTGCGGGGGCCCTCCCGGGCGCCGGCGAAACGGTTTTGCCCCATGTCCGTGCCCGCCTGCCTGCCCGCGCTGTTTGCCTCGCTGAAGTTCCGCCTCACGGCCATCGGCGTGCTGGTGCTGGCACTGGGCATTGGCCTGATCACGGTGCAGCTGACCCAGCACGCCGAGCGCGACCTGCTGCAGATGCAGCGCCAGCGCGAGCTGGACGGCGTGGTGCGCAGCGCCGCGGTGCTGTCGCGCCGTTGCGTGGAACTGCAGCGTGCGCTGCGCGCTAGCGCCAGCCTGCTGGACGAGGCCACGCTGGCCGACCCGCAGCGGCTGGCCAGCGCCATCGATGCCACACCCGCATTGCGCGAGTTGTTCAGCTACGTGTTCGTGGCTGACGCCAATGGCAAGGTGCTGCTGATTGCAGACAGCCAGGGCCTGCGCCATCCACAGGTGTGGATAGGCGACCGCGACTATTTCCAGACCGCCATCACCCAGGCCAGGCCCACCATCTCCGAGCCGCTGCCCGATCGGGTGCTGGGCCAGCCCGTCGTGGCGCTGGTGCACCCGTTGACCGGCATCGGCAGCGGCCGGGTGCATGGCGTGATCGGCGGCGCGATGAAGCTGGCCAGCCGCGAGCTGCTGTCGGACCTGGTCGAAAGCACCAACGGCCACGCAGGCGACACCGGTGCCACCGTGATCGTCACCGATGCCAACGGCCGCATCCTCGCCCATCCCGAGCCGCGCCGCCTGCTCGGCCAGTTGCGCGAGGAGCCCGGGCTGCGCGAGGCGACCGAAGCCTGGTGGGCCAGCGGCGCGCCGGTCGAGCCCAGCGGGCTCACGCTTCCGCAGACGGGCCAGATGGTCAGCAACGCCGGCGTGCCCGGGCCGGACTGGGTGGTCTGGCGCCTGTTGCCGGAAGAGGCCTTGCTCGCGCCGCTGCACCAGGCACGCAGGGAAGCGCTGCAATGGGCCTGCGCCGTGGTGGTGCTGCTGGGCGGCTGCCTGCTGACGGTCGTGGCCTGGCTGCTGCGGCCATTGACGCTGCTGCGCCGCCGCGCGTTGCGCTTGTTCGAGCCCGGCGACCATGCGGCCGGCGACTGGCCGGTGCTCAAGGGCGAGATCGGCCAGCTGAGCCAGGTGTTGCGCCAGGTCAGCACCGCACGCGAGCAGGTCGAGCACCTGAACCGCGAGGTGCTGGTCAAGCTGCGCTCGGTGATGGACGCTTCTCCGGTGGGCATCGCGGTGAGCCGCGACGGCGAACTCGAAACGGTCAGCGCCGAGTTTTGCCGGCTGTTGGGCAGCACGCGCGAAGCGCTGCTGGGCGCGGGGTCCAAAAGCGTGTTCGCCGCCGAAGCCGACTGGCAACACGCCCGCGGCGAGTCCGAAGCGGCCTTCCGCAATCAACAGCGCTACCAGGGTGACTGGCAGCTGCGCCGGATCGACGGCAGCCTCTTCTGGGCTCGCCTGCATGGCCGGCTGGTCGACGAGCACCAGTTGCACGCCGGCACCGTCTGGACGGTTTCGGACATCAGCAGCGAAGTGGCGGAACGCGAACAGCTGGCCTGGTCTGCCAGCCATGATGCGCTGACCGGCCTGGCCAACCGCCGAGCCTTCCTGTCACGGGCCAACCGACTCATGGCCGAACGCCCGGCCAGCCTGCCGGCCGCGCTGCTGGTGATCGACCTGGACCGCTTCAAGCCGATCAACGACACGGCAGGCCATGCCGCCGGAGACGCGATGCTGAAAGCCGTCGCCGCAGCCATCGGCCAACAGGTGCGTGGCAGTGACCTGGTGGTGCGCCTGGGCGGCGACGAATTCGGCGTGCTGCTGCCCAGCTGCCCGGCGGATGCCACGCAGCGCGTGGCCAGTGACATCCGCGAGGCGGTCGACAGCATCGTGCTGCTCTGGGGCGTGCAACAGCTGCGCGTGGGCGCCAGCCTCGGCCTGGCGATGCTGGAAAGCGACACGCTGGACACGGCCGACTGGCTGCACCAGGCCGACATTGCCTGCTACGCCGACAAGGCCGAGCGCAAGCGCGAGGAACTGCCAGGTGGCGAATCGCCACCCGCACCGCCGGCGCAGCCTACGCTGCGCATCGTCGGCAAGAACTGACGCGGCTCAGCGCGCTTCAGCCGCGCCTGGGCGCCTCGCCTTCTCGCTCCTGCAGCAGCCGCCACATCACCTTGCCCGAGCCGCTCTTGGGCAGCGTGTCGACAAACTCGACCACACGCGGCGCCTTGTAGGCTGCCATGTGCTCGTGGGCCCAGTCGATGATGGCCTGCTCGCTGGTCACGCCCTTGGCCTCTGCCCGCAGCACCACGATGGCCTTGACCGTCTCGCCGCGGTAGGCGTCCCTGGCCGAGATCACGCAGGCCTCGGCCACGGCCGGGTGGCGGTACAGCAGCAGCTCCACTTCCGACGGCCAGACCTTGAAGCCGCTGGCATTGATCATGCGCTTGAGCCGGTCGGTGATGAAGAAGTAGCCGTCCTCGTCCACGCGGCCCAGGTCGCCGGTGCGGAAAAAGCGCTTGCCGCCCAGCTCGATGAAGGCCGCCTTGGTGGCCTCCGGGTGTTTCCAGTAGCCTTTGAAGACCATGGGCCCGTGGGTCACGATCTCGCCGACCTCGCCTTGCGGCAGCAGCGCCAGCGTGTCCGGGTCGATGACCCGCGAGTCCACGCCGAAGATCGGCATGCCCAGGCATTGCAGCTTCGAGCGCTCTGGCGGATTGCCGTGCGAAGGCGCGGCGGTTTCGGTCAGGCCATAACCCTCGGAGAAGGTGAGGCCGTATTCCTTCAGCAGCCGCTCGGCCACCGCCTGCGGCATCGCCGCACCGCCGCCGGAGAGATACACCAGGCTGGACAGGTCGAACTGGTGATGGTTCGGGCTGTTGAACAGGTCGATGATCATCGTCGGGATGCAGGTCCAGTGCGTGATCCTGTACTGCGAGATCAGGCGGCCGGCCAGCTCGCGGTCCCAGCGCGGCAGCAGGACCACCGTGGTGCCGCCATACACCGGCGCCAGCACGTTGTAGAGCATGCCGGTGATGTGGAACATCGGCACCACGCCCAGGCTGACCGACTCTGCGCCGGCGTAACCCCAGATGCCGCCGCCGCAGGTGTTGGACATTAGCGTGCGGTGCGTGTGCATGCAGCCCTTGGGCAGGCCGGTGGTGCCCGAGGTATAGGGCAGCAGCGCCAGGTCGTCCGGCTGCGCGGTGGTGGGGCCTGCCGGGTGCAGGCCGGCGCCCAGCGCCTCTTCCCAGCGGTAGGCGCCAGCCGGCAGCGGCGGGTCGGCGCGCAGCCAGGCCTCGATGGCCGGCTGCGGTGCCAGCGCAGCCGGGATGACGGCCGGCAGCATGTCCGAATAACGTGTCACCAGCAGGGTCTGCAGCAGCTGCTGCGGCGGCAGCGCGGCATTCGCCTCGGCGACGATGGCAGCCCCATCGGCACCGCAGATCACCGCCTTGGTGTCCGGGTCGCTGATGTAGTGGCCGAACTCCTCGACCCGGTTCATCGGGTTGACCGGCACCACCACCGCGTCGCAGCGCATCACCGCGTAGAAGGCGATCACGAACTGCGGGCAGTTCTGCAGGAACAGCGCCACGCGGTCGCCCTTGCCGATGCCCTGGGCCTGCAGCCAGCCGGCCAGCGCCTCGGCCTGCTGCTTGAGCTGGCCGTAGCTCAGCGCGTGGCCGAAGAACAGGTTGGCCGCTCGGTTCGGAAAGCGCGCGGCGGTGACCTCCAGGTTGAACCACAGGTTGACCTCGGGCACCACCAGCGACTTGGGCAGGCGCCGCGGCCAGTGCTTCAGGTGCGGCAACTCGGGCAGGGCCGCGGCGTTGTCGAGGGTGGTGGTCGAATCGGCAGTCTTCATGGCGTGTCCATGCGGGAAGTCGAAGAAGTGGTGGCGCGGCACTGGCAACCGCGCGCGACAGGCAGGCTGCCGCGATCGGGCCAGCGTAGCGGCGCTGCCGCGGTGCCGCCACCGGGGTCGGCCCGTAGGACTTGTCTCAAGGGCGACAAAGCTCCGCAGCGGGTACGCTTGTTGCACACCGGGTTTGGCGCACGCACCGCCGGTCCCGTCGCCGCCTGGCAAGCCAGGCGTCCTGTGTTGTTGGAGAAAAAGCATGCCCAGAGCCGGCCCTTCCCTCGCCTCGGCACCCGCTGCCGCACCGGCTGTGAGCGCCGCGCCGCTGCCTTGCGTGATCGACGTCGAAGCCTCCGGCTTCGGCCGCGGCAGCTACCCGATCGAGGTCGGCTTCGTGCTGCCGGACGGCGAGTCCGTCTGCACCCTCGTGCAGCCCGCGCCGCACTGGCAACACTGGGACGGCGCCGCCGAGCACCTGCACGGCATCACCCGCGACGTGCTGGCGCGGCACGGCAAGCCACCGCGCGAGGTCGCCGAGCTGCTCAACAGCCGGCTGCGCGGCACCACCATCTACTGCGACAGCTGGGCCCACGACTACGCCTGGCTGGCCATCCTGTTCGACGAAGCCGGCCTCACGCCCAGCTTCAAGCTGCGCCACCTGCACGAGCTGCTGGACGATGAAGCCGCCGCGCACTGGGACGGCGCCTGCGCCGAGGTGCGCAGCAGCCTGCAGTTGCAGCGCCACCGCGCCAGCACCGACGCCAGGGTGCTGCAGCTGGCGCTGGCCCGCGTGCGAGCACAAGCCCGCCAGGCCGCCGCCGCGCTGCCAGCGCCCCCCGCGCCAGACGCTGCCTGACCCCGCGCCCAACGATGGCCGAGCGCCTGCCCGCTTCGGTGCGCCGCCGCGCGCTGATGTTGATCGGTGCAGGCTTGATCGCGGTGCTGGCCGCGGTGGCCTGGGTGCAGTCGCGCCAGTTCGTGCTGTTCAGCGCCAGCATGCAGCGCAACGAGGACAACCGTGTCTGGCGCCTGGTCGAGCTGGAAACCGAAACCCTGCTGCTGCGCGACGCACTGGCGGCCGCGGCCGCCCACCCCGAGCCCGCCACCCAGACCGCCCTGCGCCAACGCCACGAGCGCTTTGCCCACCAGGTGCAGTGGCTGCTCAAGCCCGAGGGCGGCGCCGCCGAGCCAGGCGAAGGCGCGCTGCCCGAACTGCTGGGCGCCCAGCCGCAGGCCTTGCAGCGGCTGCTGATCACGCTGGTGCGCCAGATCGACCTCGCGCTGCAACGCAGCGGCCCGCCCGAGCCGGCGCTGCTGCACAACCTGGCAGCCGAGATGGCGCTGCTGCAAGCCCCCGTGCATGCGCTGGCCGACGAGGCCAATGCCCGCAGCCATGCGCAGACGCTGTGGCGCAACAGCAGCATCCGCAGCCAGATCCACCTCGGCGTGGGCCTGACGCTGCTGCTCAGCCTGATGACCCTGGCCTTCGCCGCAGTGCTGCTGCGCCAGTGGCGTGCCAGCCTGCAGCGCGGCGCCGAGCTGGAGCACCTGGCCGACCGGCTCAAAGGTGCGCGTGAGGCCGCCGACAGCGCCAACCAGGCCAAGAGCGTGTTCCTGGCCAACATGAGCCACGAGCTGCGCACGCCGTTCAACGGCTTGCTGGGCATGCTCAGCCTGCTCGAAGACACCCGGCTGGACGTGGAGCAGACCCATTTCGTGCACACCGCACGCGACTCGGCCGAGCACCTGCTCGCCATCCTGAACGACATCCTGGACCTGTCCCGCCTGGAGTCCGGCCGCATGACGCTGGACCTGCGGCCGCTGCGCCTGGGCGCGCTGCTGCGCGAGGTCGAGTCCACCATGGGCCCGGCCGCGCATGCCAAGGGCCTGGCGCTGGAATGCCTGGTCGACCCGCAATTGCCCGAATGGCTGCTGGGCGACGGCACGCGCATCCGCCAGGTGCTGTTCAACCTGCTGTCGAACGCGGTCAAGTTCACCGAGCACGGCCGCATCCAGCTGATCGCCCAGCCCCTCACGCCACCGGAGGGGCCGCTGGACGCCCAGCAGCGGCTGCCGGTGCAACTGCAGGTGATCGACACCGGGGTGGGCATTGCGCCGGTCGTGCAGGGCCGGCTGTTCCAGCGCTTCAGCCAGGGCGACGACCGCATCTCGCGTCAGTACGGCGGCGCCGGCCTGGGGCTGGAGATCACCCGCAACCTGGCCCGGCTGATGGACGGCGAGATCCGCATGCGCAGCCAGCCCGGCCTGGGCAGCGAATTCAGCGTGGTGCTGCCGCTGCGACCCTGCAAGCCGCCCCAGGCCGAAGGCATTGCAAAGGGCGCGCCGCCGGCCCGAGCACTGGACGTGCTGGTCGCCGAGGACCACGCGACCAACCGCATGGTGGTCGGCACGCTGCTGTCACGCCTGGGCCACCAGGTGCGCTTCGCGCGCAATGGCGAAGAAGCGCTGCGCGAGGCCGAGCGCCATTGCCCGGACCTGATCCTGATGGACCTGCACATGCCCGGCATGGACGGCCTGGAAGCCACCCGCCAGCTGCGCCGCCGTGCGCCGCCGCTGGGCCAGGTGCGCGTCATCGCCGTCAGTGCAGACGCCTTCGAGAGCACCCGCGCTCAGGCGCTGGCCGCCGGCATGAACGGCTTCCTGAGCAAGCCCTTCCACTGGGACGCGCTGGAGCAATTGCTGGGCCGCGTGCCCGCCTCGCGTGACACCGCGATGGCCGAGGCCGCGCTGGCCCGCGGTGCGGCGCTGCAGGACACCGATGCCCTCGGCACTGCGCCCGCAACAGCCGCAGCCCCAGCCGCTGTCGCAGTCGTTGTCGCCGCAGCAGCGCCGGCCACCTCCCCCGAGGCAGCGGCGCCGCGCTCCGCCACGCCGGTGCGCCCCCGCCCCGGGGACATGACCCGTCATCTGAACCTGACCACGCTGGGCGAACTGTGCGTGTTGTTGACGGCAGACGGCCTGCGCCCGCTGCTGCGCGACTTCTTCGCCGACAGCGGCGGCACCCTGCCCGCGTTGTGCCAGGCCCTCGCGCAAGCGACGCCGCAAGCCGTCCGCCAGCAAGCCCACGCGATCAAAGGCGCCGCCGAACTGGTCGGCCAGGCCGGCATTGCCGAACTGGCCCGTGAGATCGAGCACCAGGCCGACGCGCTGGCTGAAAACCCGGACCAGGCTGCACGCATGGCCGAGCGCCTGCGCGAGCGCTGGGCACGTTGCCAGGCGCTGTGCGAGTGCCTGGGGTTCTTGTGACCTGAAGGCGCACGCAAAACCTCCTGCATGCTGAGGTGGCGATCGGTCCACCGCTCCCCTATGCTGCGCAGTACATCGAAAAACAGTTCAGGGAGACAAGCACGATGTCAGAGCCGGTCACATTGGTACTGCTTGCCACGGCCTGGGGGCCTCGGTTCGGCGGCATCAATGCCTTCAATGTGGAGTTGGCGCGTTCGCTGGGCATCCTGCCGGGCAGGCAGTTCGACCTGGTGTGCGTGGTGCCCCAGGCCACCGAATCCGAGCTGGACGACGCCCGGCGCCACTGCGTCAAGCTGCAGGCGCTGAACCTGGTCAACGCCGACCTGCCAGCCGCGATGGCCGAACAGATGCTGGCAGCGCTTGCCCTGGACAACGACACCACTGCGGTATGGGTGGGCCATGACGACAAGACTGGCCCGCTGGCCTTGGCTCTCCGCCAGGCCAAGTCCGGCAGCCGGGCTGTCTTGATCCACCACATGGCCTTCAGCGCCTACCAGGATCACAAGAAGGGAAACAGCACCGATGCGCTGGCAAAGGCCGAGCTGCAACGTGAACTGTTTGGCCAAGCTGACCTCTGCCTGGCCGTGGGGCCGATGCTGTGGGACCAACTCGCCGACCTGCTGCAGTCCTCGCCTCACACACCCGCCATCGAGATGATCGTGCCCGGGTTGGCCGAGCCGGACCCGACAACCATCGCCCTGTCCGACGCACCGCCGCACAACTTCACCGCCTTCCTGGCCGGCCGCCTCGGCAGCGACGATGAACGCATCAAGCAGCCCATGCTGGGTGTCCGGGCCTTCGGCGCCGCCGTGGGCCATGCGTTCAAGCATGAGGACACCGGCCATCCCATCCGCCGCTCGCCAACACTGCGCATGCGCGGCGTGCCGGATGACCAGCATGAAGAAGTCCGACAGGCGGTGCAGGCAGCCGGAGGGCATGCAGCCAACTGCCAACTGAGCGGCTTCAATGAGGACCGTGCCGCCTACTTCAGCGCACTCGCTTCCAGCAGCGTCGCCATGATGCCTTCCTGGCACGAAGGCTTCGGCCTCACCGCATGGGAAGCCATTGCCTGCCAGGTGCCGGTGGTGCTGGGCGAGCAATCCGGCGTCTACCGCCTGCTGAATGAAAACTGCCAGGGCATGGGACTGAACCGAAGCGTGCGCAGCATCGCCATTCAGGGGCAGGCCGACTTGACGGCAGAAAATGCCCACACGGAAGAAGACCTTCGCGCCATGCGCGACGCGCTGCTCAAAGTCGGCGGCACGATTCACACCGCCAAGACCCAGGCTACTGAACTGGCCACCTTGCTGCGCCGCGACATGCGCTTCACTTGGCAGCGCTGCGCAGCGGACATGATGAGTGCCATCGAGCAGCACCTGGCCCTGGCGATGCTCCTTGCAAAGCCAGCTCCCTCAAGTGCAGCGGCCTCCCTGCCCGTCTTCTCACGCGCGCCAGCCCAGCCCGCGGACGAAGCAAGGCCACCCGAGTGGCTACTCCCACCGCGGCCCCGGTTACCGCAACCCGGCCTCGGGCTGGCCCCATCGGCCCTGCTGCGGGCACGCGATCAAGTGGTGGGCTTTCACCCAGAACGCCAGCCCCTGGTTGCCGGCTGGCTGGCCGAGATGCAGCGGGCCGAGCAGCCCCGCATCACGCTGCGCCTGGTCACCGGCCCCGGTGGCATGGGCAAGACCCGCTCAGCACTGGAACTGGCCGCCCAGGCCAAAGCCGCAGGCTGGCAGGCACTGTGGCTGCCGGAAGCATTGCCAGAGGGCGCGGCAGCCGCCTGGAAACTGCACTTGCAGCAGGCCAACCGCCCCTTGCTGCTGGTATTGGACTACGCAGAAGGCCGCCAGCCCACCTTGCTGAACTGGCTGGAAGCCGCACTCAACGAGTGGCGCCACACACCTGCGCAAACCCAAAACCGCCTGCACCTGCTTTGCCTGGCCCGACAGGGCGACTGGTGGGCCGAGTTGCCTCGCCACCCCAGTTGCACGGAAGACATCGCAAACCTGCTGGCCGGCCCCGCCAACCTCGGCTCGCAAGCCATGCCGGCCTGGCGCGATGACACCGATGCGCGGGCCTCCGCCTATCAGGCCGCCGTGAAAGCCTACGCCCAGGCGCAAGGCCTGCAAGCCCCAGCCAACACCTGGCAGCCGGACTGGCGCAGCAACGCATTTGGCCGCCCCCTCTACCTGCACCTCGCCGCGCTGGCCGCACTCTCGGGCGAGCGCCCCCACCATGCCCATCAACTGCTGCAAGGCCAGTTGGACCGGGAATGGCGTTTCTGGCAACGCCACGCCCAAGCCGCAGGAGCGGTCAGCCATGCCGATTGGGCCGATGCGCTGGCCTGGCTGGCGCTGGTGCAAGGTGCAAGCCAGGCCGAGCTGACCGCAGCCAGCCTTGCCCTCGGCATCAGCGATCCCGAGGGACTGGTTCAGCACCTGCAGGCGATCTATCAAGACGAGCACAGCCAGCTTGCCCCGCTGCAGCCAGACCTGCTGGCCGAAGCCATGGTCATCGAACGCGCCGGCCAGCCGCGCGGGGCTCAACTTCTGGCGCTGGCCCTGCCTAACGATGAACCTGAAGTGACAACCCGCACGCTGGAGGTGCTGGCGAGACTAGCGGTACAAAGGCCCGACCCCAGCTTGGCGATCGAACTCCTGCACCAGTGGGAAAGGACTGTGATTGCCGCACTGGCCCAAGCATGGCCTGCGCATGGCGATCTATTCATCACAATCACCCATAACGGCGCCCCCAGACTCTCCAGCTGGCTGGACGCTGCCTGGCAGGCTCTGCCAGCTCACAGGCAACAGGAACTTGCGGGCCGCCTGCGCCTGCCGCACTATTCCACGCCGCTGCTCAAGCTCGCCGTCGAAGTTGCCCGCGCAGCCGTGCACATCGCGAACCCAGGCGCCGAACGCGCGAGCACGCTCAACACCCTTGCCAACCGCCTTTCTGCTCAGGGCGACGCCGACTCACGCTCCGAGGCACTGGTTTGCTCACGCGAGGCCGTATCCATTTGTCGCGATCTCGTCCATACGCAACCTACGGCCTACTTGCCGGCCTTGGCTGGTTCGCTCCAAAACCTGGCAAACCACCTTTCTGATCGGGGCGACGCCGCCTCCCGCTCTGAAGCCCTTGACTGCGCACGTGAGGCTGTATCCATCCACCGCGACCTCGCCTTGACCCAGCCTGCGGAACATCTGCCGGACTTCGCCGGGTCGCTTCACAACTTGGCCAACCACCTTGCCGAGCGAGGTGACACAGCCGCCTGCACCGAGGCGCTAGCCTGCGTGCGTGCGGCCGTGTCCATTCGGCGAGACCTCGCCCAAGCCCAACCCGCTACCTACTTGCCGGACTTGGCCATGTCGCTCAACAACCTGGCTAACCGCTTGGCTGATCGAGGCGACGCCGACTCTCGCGCCGAGGTCCTGGCGTACGCGCGAGCGGCGGTGTCCATCCGACGCGACCTTGCTCAGGCTCAACCTGCGGTCTACCTCCCGGCCTTGGCCATTTCACTCAACAACTTGGCTAAACATCTTTCCGAACAAGGCGACGTCACCTCTCGCGCCGAGGCGCTCGCCTGCGGGCGAGAGGCCCTGTCCACCTACCGCACCCTCTCCCAGACCCAATCTGCGCCTCACCTGCCGGGCTTGGCCATGTCGCTCCATAACTTGGCCAAGTATCTTGCCGATCAGGGCGACGCCCATTCCCGCGCCGAGGCTCTGGCCTGTGCACGAGAGGCTGTGACCGTCTACCGCGCGCTCGCCCAAGCTCAACCGACGGCATACCTGCCAGACTTGGCCATGTCGATCAACAACCTCGCCAACCACCTCGCTGACCAGGGCCACGCCACCTCCCGCACCGAAGCACTTGTTTGTGCTCGCGAAGCCCTTCTTCTCTGCGGCGCAGCGTACTTCGACATGCCTGCGGCCCACCAGCGACGGTTCGAGGTCGCAACACACACATTGGCACGTATATCAACAGCGCTGGGGTTGGATCCGGAGCAGGAATGGAGGACTGCGCTGGCGCCTTTGCAGCCGGAGCCTGGCAAAGGCGAAGATGCTGACCTTGATTGAGCGCTACACAACCACCGGCTCGATTTCCAGCCGGATGCCGAAGCGGCCGTAGACGCTTTCCTGGATCGCCCGCGCCAACGTCTGCACCTCGGAGCCGATGGCGCCGCCGCGGTTCACCAGTACCAGGGCCTGCTTCTCGTAGACCCCCGCATGGCCGACTGTCTTGCCCTTCCAGCCGCAGGCGTCGATCAGCCAGCCTGCCGCGAGCTTGAAGCCGCCGCCGTCCATCGGGTAGTGCACCACATGCGGGTCGCGGGCGATGATGTCGCGGCACTGCTCGGCCGTGACCAGCGGGTTCTTGAAGAAGCTGCCGACGTTGCCAATCACCGCCGGGTCCGGCAGCTTGGCGCGGCGGATCGCGCAGACCCAGTCGAAGATGGTGCGGGCGTCCGGCGCATGGTTGCCGGTCTCGGCCATCTTGCGCTCCAGGTCCAGGTAGCCCAGCACCGGCTGCCAGCGCCTGGGCAGGCGAAAGCGCACCCGCGTGATCAGGCTCTTGCCGGCCAGCGCCTGCTTGAAGATGCTGTCGCGGTAGCCGAACTTGCACTGCGAGGCGTCCAGCCGCACGCTGCGGCCGGTCACCAGGTCCACCGCGTCCAGCGAATCGAAGCGGTCCTGCAGCTCCAGCCCGTAGGCGCCAATGTTCTGTACCGGCGCCGCGCCCACGGTGCCGGGGATCAGCGCCATGTTCTCCAGGCCGGGAAAGCCGTGGTCCAGCGTCCACGCGACCAGGTCGTGCCAGGACTCGCCGCCACCGGCCTCGACGATGAAGGCGTCGGCCGTTTCGCTGGCCACGCGAATGCCCTTGACCTCGACCTTCAGCACCAGTTCCGGCATGTCGCGCGTCAGGATCACGTTGCTGCCGCCGCCCAGCACGAACTTGGGCGCGCCGCCCAGGCCGGGCAGTTCCAGTAGCCGCCGCACGTCGGCGTCGGCCGTGATGCGCACCAGCCGGCCAGCCACCGCGGGCAGGCCGAAGGTGTTATAGGTCTTCAGGCTCACGCCCGCTTCGATTTGCATGGCAGAATTTTCTGCTATTCCCCGTCTTCCTTTGCCCTTCCAGGCCAAACAGTGCCTGCTATTTCCGAAAGTCGCCTGCCATGCCCAGCTTTGACGTCGCCCTCGAACCCGACATGGTCAAGATCAACAACGGCGTCAGCACCGCCATCAAGGAAATCGGCACCCGCTTCGATTTCAAGGGCACCAGCGCCAGTGTCGAGTTGAAGGAGAAGGAAAAGGAGCTGCACCTGATCGGCGACAGCGACTTCCAGATCGACCAGATCAACGAAGTGCTCATCAGCAAGCTGACCAAGCAGGGCGTGACGATCAACTTCATCGACAAGGGCGAGAAGCTGGAAAAGCTGGGCGGCGACAAGCTGCGCCGAGTCGACAAGATCAAGGACGGCATCGAGTCCGAGCTTGCCAAGAAGATCACCGGCGCGATCAAGAACAGCAAGCTCAAGGTCCAGGCCAGCATCCAGGGCAACGAAGTGCGTGTCACCGGCAAGAACCGCGACGACTTGCAACAGGCCATCGCGCTGCTCAAGAAAGAGTTTCCCGAGCAGCCGCTGACGCACAAGAACTTCCGCGACTGAGGGTCGCAAGCCGGCAGCAGCCGGCTGCTTCAGCGTCAGCCCGTAACCTTGCGTGGATCGGCAACGACCCACGCATCAGGCCTCACCAGAGGAGGTGCACTCGATGGCGTCTGTCCGCCTGAAGTTCCAGCTGGCAGGAGACCAAGACTTTGCGTACATCTACCGCCTGTGCGAGTCAACGATGCGTGCGTACGTCGAAGCGGACCTTGGCGATTGCTTCGAACGGGTAGCTCGCCCAACGATGCAGAAGTTGCTTCAAGGTGGCAAGTTCGCCAGGAGCTACGCCAATGACGTGCTCGTTGGCGCCGTTGCCCATGAGCAGCACGAGACGCACATCCAGCTCGAAGAGATTTACCTGGAAGCTGCTGCACAGAACCGGGGGCTGGGCACCGCGGTCATGAAGCACTTCGTCAATCAATCCAGGTCACTCGAACTGCCAATCCGCCTTCATGTCCTTTCGTCGAACCCTGCCCGAAGGTTCTATGAACGACTGGGCTTCCTGATCACTCGATCAACGCCTGAAGTGAATTTCATGGCGTACACGCCTCGGAGCATGGGGAGCTGATCTGAAGGCTCCTGCCGGCCCCGTGCCAAACATGAGCCTCGCCAACACGTGAAAACCCCATGGCCCGCTTGTCGCTGGGGGGACAGGATGAAGGCGAACGGTCGTGCTAAAAATCGGAGAGATCGGAGACACGCCTCATGGACCTCAATTTCACGCCGGACGAACTGGCTTTCCGCCAGCAGATCCACGACTGGGTGGCCGAGCACCTGCCCAAGGACATCAGCAGCAAGGTGCACCAGGCCCAGCGCCTGAGCCGTGACGACCTGCAGCGCTGGGCCAAGATCCTGGGCGCGCAGGGCTGGCTGGGTTACGGCTGGCCCAAGCAATTCGGCGGGCCGGGCTGGAATGCGGTGCAGAAACACCTGTTCGAGGAAGAGTGCGCGCTGGCCGGTGCACCGCGCATCGTCCCGTTCGGTCCGGTGATGGTGGCGCCGGTCATCATGGCCTTTGGCACACCCGAGCAGCAAAAGCGCTTCCTGCCGGGCATTGCCTCCGGCGAGGTGTGGTGGAGCCAGGGCTACAGCGAACCGGGCTCAGGCTCCGATTTGGCTTCGGTCAAGACCCGCGCCGAGCGGCAGGGGGACAAATACATCGTCAACGGCCAGAAGACCTGGACCACGCTGGGCCAGTTCGGCGACTGGATCTTCTGCCTCGTGCGCACCGCTACCTCCGGCAAGCCGCAGACCGGCATCAGCTTCCTGCTGGTGGACATGAAGAGCCCGGGCGTGACCGTGCGGCCCATCATCATGCTGGACGGCGAGCACGAGGTGAACGAGGTCTTCTTCGACAACGTCGAGGTGCCGGCCGAGAACCTGATCGGCGAGGAAAACAAGGGCTGGACCTACGCCAAGCACCTGCTGGCGCACGAACGCACCAACATCGCCGACGTGAACCGTGCCAAGCGCGAGCTTGAGCGCTTGAAGCGCATCGCCAAGTCGCAGGGCGTGTACGACGACACCCGCTTCCGCGACCAGATCGCGCTGCTGGAAATCGACATCGTGGCGCTGGAGATGATGGTGCTGCGCGTGCTCTCGGCCGAGAAGAGCGGCAAGCAGAGCCTGGACGTGGCGGGCCTGTTGAAGATCCGCGGCAGCGAGATCCAGCAGCGCTATGCCGAGTTGATGATGCTGGCAGGCGGCCCGCTGAGCGTGCCGTTCATCCACGAGGCGATGGAAGCCGGCTGGCAGGGCGACCAGGCGCTGGGCGGACTGTGGCCGGGCAATGCCGGCGAATGCGCACCGCTTTCAAGTACCTATTTCAACCTGCGCAAGACCACCATCTACGGCGGCAGCAACGAAGTGCAACGCAACATCGTCAGCCAGACCGTGCTGGGCGCCTGAGGACACATCATGGACTTCGATTTCTCCGACGACCAGGTCTCGCTGCGCGACGCGGTGGCCCGCTGGGTCGACAAGGGTTTCACATTCGAGCGCCGGCACCAGCTGGCCAAGGCCGGCGGCGCCACGCGCGAGGTCTACACCGAGCTGGCCGAACTCGGCTTGGCCGGGCTGACCATTCCTGAGGCCCACGGCGGCCTGGGCTTCGGCGCCGTCGAGGCGATGGTGGTGATGGAAGAGCTGGGCCGCGGCCTGGTCAACGCTCCGCTGGCCCAAGGCGCACTCATCGCACCAGCGCTGCTGGCGGAAGCGCCCGAGGCACTGCAGGCCGAATGGCTGCCGAAGATGGCCGGCGCCGAGGCGCTGGTCGTGCTGGCGCACCAGGAAGCCGGCGCGCGGTACAAGCTGCGCCATGTCACGACCCGCGCGCATCAGACGGCCACCGGCTGGACGCTGGACGGCGTGAAGAGTGTGGTGCCAGCCGGCGATGAAGCAGATGCCTTCATCGTGCCGGCCCGCGTCTCGGGCGACGTGGACAGCGAGGCCGGCATCGCGTTGTTCCTGGTCGAGCGCGGCGCGGCGGGCATCACCGTCAAGGGCTATCCGACGCAGGACGGCGCGCGCGCCGCCGAGCTGACGCTGGCGCAAGCCCCGGCCGCGCTGGTGGTCGAGAAAGGCTACGGCGCGCTCGAACAGGCGGTGGACATCGGCATTGCCGCGCTGTGCGCCGAAGGCGTCGGCCTGATGGACAGGCTGACCGCGATCACCGTCGAGTACATGAACACGCGCAAGCAGTTCGGCGTGACGCTGACGCACTTCCAGGCGCTGCGCCACCGCATTGCCGATGTGAAGATGCAGCTCGAACTGGCCCGCTCGATGAGCTACTACGCCACGCTGAAGCTGGGCGAAGCGGCCCCGGCCCGCCGCCGTGCGCTCAGCCAAGCCAAGGTGCAGCTCAACCAGTCCGCCCGCTTTGTCGGCCAGCAGTGCATCCAGCTGCACGGCGGCATCGGCGTGACCGACGAATACCTGGCCAGCCACTACTTCAAGCGGCTGACGATGATGGAGATGCAGTTCGGCGACACGCTGCATCACCTTGGCGAAGTCTCGGATCGCATGCAGGACACGGCGGGCGTCTTCGCCTGATCTGCGCACCCGTTTCCGCCAAAAGCCGCGTCGCCCGACGCGGCTTTTTTCATGGGCTTTCGCCTTCGGCTCAGGCCCGAGGCTCATTGAAACTTGGGATGTTCGCCAGGGCACCCGCAACTATCATCGGAGGCACCAATGCTGTACCAGCATATTCTCGGGATGACCTCCCGCAGCCCACTGACAGGACCCGACATGACACCGCCGCCACTCCGTTCACTGCTGCTGGCGCTCTCGCTGGTTTGCACCAGCGCCCTTGCGCAGACCCAATACGACGTGAAGCTGCTCAAGAGCAGCGAAGCTGAGAAGCTGGGCCCCAATTCATTGAACAACGCGGGCCAGGTCGTGGGCAGCGTGGTGGACGACATCTCCCACTCTCGCGCCTTCTTCACCGCAGCCAAGGGCAAGAGCGTCACCATCGTGGGCACCGCGGGGGTCACCAACAGCGTGGCGTACTCGATCAATGACGCTGGCCTCTTCACGGGTGGTATCGACAAAAAGGGCGCCTTCGTCCAGGACTCGGCCACCGGCTCGGTGCAGGATCTGGGGCCCCTGGTTGGCACGATGAGCAGCGGTAGAGTGATCACCAACACCGGGCTCGTGGCGGGCACCAGCCGCGAGAACGACCGCAACGAAGTCTTCGTGCTCGACCTCAACACCCGAGCAGTGAGCCGGCTGCCACACAACAGCGCCGACTTTCCGATCGAACCGAAGGATCTCACCGAAGACGGCGTGGTGGTGGGCTATGGCACGGTGCATACCCCGGCGGACTTCAAGGACGTGTACCACGCATTCATGAGTGAGCCGCCCTATGCCGTACTCACCGACCTGCACAACCCGGCGCTGGGCCGCGCCAGCATGGCCATGGGACTCAACCAGCAGCAGCAAGTGGTGGGCAGCTACCAGCGATCGGCGTGGGGGCAGGATCGCCCGTTCATCCGGAACCCCGGCACTCCGATGCGGGACCTCGCCATCCCCAAGGCCAGCCACGGACGGGCCCTGGACATCAACGACGCGGGCTGGGTGGTCGGCGACTACACGCGCGCGAGCGGCGGCTATGGCGGCTTCATCATCAAGAGCGACGGCACCCAGTTCAAGGACCTGGACGACGTGGTCACGATGCCGGATGGTCTGACGGTCCACGCCGCCTACAAGATCACCAACAGCGGCAAGATCCTGGTTCAGGGCTCCGACACCAAGTACTACCTGCTGACCCCGGTCAACTGAGCTCGACCGCTTGCTCTCGCCGATGCCCGCGCCCTTGAAGCGGCGGGCCCTTTAGGCCAAGGCTTCGCAAGCGGGACGGCCCGGATGGTGGGCTTCCTCGGCAAGGGCCGAGGAAGGCTGGCCGCAAGCGCGCACGCGCTGACGGACAATCGGCCCCCATGAAACTCAGCCAGATCCTGTTTTCGCAAGGCTTCGGCACCCGGCGCGTCTGCGCCGGCATGGTCGATGCCGGGCTGGTGCGCCTGGGCGAGCGCGAGCTGGACGACCCGAACGAAGACCTGCCGACCGAAGGCCTGGTGCTGACGGTTGAAGGCCAGCGCTGGCCGTACCACGCCAAGGCGCTGGTGCTGCTGCACAAGCCCGCGGGCTACGAATGCTCGCGCAAGCCCAAGCACCACCCGAGTGTGATGACGCTGCTGCCGGCGCCGTTGCGCCAGCGCGAGGTCCAGCCCATCGGCCGGCTCGATGAAGACACCACCGGTCTGCTGCTGCTGACCGACGACGGCACGCTGATCCACCGGCTGACCTCGCCCAAGCACCACGTGCCCAAGGTCTACGAGGTGGGCTGCAAGCACCCCATCGACGCCAGCCAGGTCGAGCGCCTGCTCGCCGGCGTGGTGCTGGACGACGACCCCGCGCCGGTGCGGGCGGCCGCCTGTGAAGCGGTCAGCGAACTGCACCTGCGGCTGACGTTGACCGAAGGCAAGTACCACCAGGTCAAGCGCATGCTGGCCGCGGTCGGCAACCGGGTCGAGACGCTACACCGCAGCTCGTTTGGACCGCTGCACATTCCCGAGACCTTGCCGGCCGGCCAATGGTGCTGGATCGACGGCTGGTCGCTGACCGAGCTGGGGCGGCCGCACCACGAACTGCCGACACAGGCCGGATAATCGCTTTCTTCATGAGAGTCTTCCGCGGCCACATTCCTCCGTCTGCCCAGGGCCCGCAAGGCTGTGCGCTGACCATCGGCAACTTCGACGGCGTGCACCGGGGCCACCAGGCCATGCTGGCGCTGCTCAACAACGAAGCGAAGCATCGGGGCCTGCGCAGCTGCGTGATGACTTTCGAGCCGCACCCGCGCGACTGGTTTGCCCAGCAGGCCGGCAAGCCCGAGCTGGCCCCACTGCGCATCGCCACGTTGCGCGACAAACTGCAGGAACTCGAGCGCTGCGGCGTGGACGACGTGGTGCTGATGCGCTTCGACCAACGCTTCGCCAGCCAGACGCCGCAGGACTTCATCGAACAGGTGCTGGTCAAGCAACTGAACGCCCGCTATGTGCTGGTCGGCGACGACTTCCGCTTCGGCGCCAGGCGCGCCGGCGACTACGCCATGCTGGACAACGCCGGCAACACGCTGGGCTTCGACGTGGCCCGCATGCTGAGCTACGAAGTGCACGGCATGCGGGTGTCCAGCTCGGCCGTGCGTGAAGCCCTGTCAGACGGCGCGATGGAACGCGCCGCCGCGCTGCTGGGGCGGCCCTACAGCATCAGCGGCCACGTGGTGCACGGCCGCAAGCTCGGCCGCGACCTGGGCTTCCGCACCCTGAACCTGCGCTTCCCGTCCCACCGCCCTGCCGCCCAGGGCATCTTCGTCGTGCGCGTGCACGGCCTGGGCGCCCAGCCCCTGCCTGGTGTGGCCAGCCTGGGCGTGCGCCCCACCATCGAAGACGCCGGCCGCGTGCTGCTCGAAGTCCATTGCCTGGACTGGCCCGCCGACGTCGCCATCGAAGGCGGCTACGCCCGCATCCTGCAGGTCGACCTGACGCACAAGCTGCACGACGAACGCAAATACGAGTCGCTGGACGCGCTGCGGGCGGGCATCGAACAGGACGTGGTCGACGCGAAGACCTGGTGGAAGATCTGACAAGGCGCCAGGCCCTCGATGGGGCCGGCGCCTGACGCGGCTACTTGAGGCCAGCGTTGATGGCCCTGGCGTACTTCGCGGTTTTCCCGGTGCCTACGAGGTCGTCATACAGCCAGAGGCCGCCGCCGACGATGCCGCATTCGGTGTGCCAGCTCTTCATCTGGTTGCCCACTTGCCGCGGGCTGTCGTCGGCGTCCCACAGGAACGGGAGGACGGGCACGTCGCCGAAGTCCCAGCCCTGGCAGGGACTGTTGCCGGTGCCGCCTGCATAGGCTTGCAGGTGCACGGCGTCCACGGTGCCTGGCAGCTGCTTGTTGATCTTCGCGGCGACCTGCGTCCAGTACGAGGCGTTGAAATACGGGTCCGGCACCACGTGGAAGCCCAGCTTCCCAAGCATGACGCCGAATTTCACCGTGCTGGGCAGATCGAAGCTGTTTTCGTCGTCGAAGTCGATGGCGTCGATGGCCGGGATCGCAGCCTTGAGTGCTGCGAAGGTCTTGTAGAGGATGCTGTCGGGGCCGGTGCCCTGGCTCTGCACCAGCGCGGCAATGTCCTGCCAGTCACCGAAATTGGACGAGCCGATGCTGAAGGTCACGCGCTTGACCTTGCCCTGCTTGAGCCGCGCCATGTCGGAGGCGAAGTCAGGGTAAGTCTGGTCGCCGATGTAGACGCCCTCGGAGGTCAGCGGGAACTCGCCGTTCAGGTTCAGGTCGCCATTGGGCTTGACCTCGACGCTCCAGACGATGATCTCGGTGAAGCCGGAGTTCGCCAGCTCGGTGATGTTCTGGGACGCGCCCTTCGAGGTGATGTACAGCGGACCACCGCCGAAGATGCCTGAGTAGCCTTGCGGCGAGGACGCCGCAGAAGCCGTGCCGGGCAACCAGCCGGACAGGCACACCGAAGCCAACAGCGGAATGAGCGCACGGGAGAATCGCATCAAAGACTCCTGATCGGACAATGGTCAAGCTGCCGATGCTATATACAACTGCAGGCCGGCCATCTACCCAAATGGGTATAAACGTGTCGGCAGTTCGGTCAAGGCGAGGGCCGCACTCAGCCGGTCCTCGCCCCCGGCAGCTGGATGCTGACCCGCAGGCCGCCACCTTCGCGGTTGGCCAGCGTGATGCGGCCACCGTGGGCCTCGGCGATTTCACGGGCCAGCGCGAGGCCCAGGCCGGTGCCGGCACGCTTGGTCGAGTAGAACGGCAGCAAGGCCTGCGAGAGCACGGTGTCGCTCATGCCGGGGCCGCGGTCCGCCACTTCGATGCGCCAGCCAGGCTGGGCCACTGCCGGCTCCGCGTTTTCAGCGGGCAGCAGCAGGGGCATTTCCTGGATGCTGAGGGTCACGGCCTCGGGCGGGCCGCCAGCCTCGTGGGCGTTTTTCAGCAGGTTGATCAAGGCCTGTTCCATCTGGCCGGCGTCGAACACGCCAGGCGGCGTGGGCAGCTCGCCGAGCAGCGCGAAGCTGCAGTGGGCGGCCAGGCTTTCGGCCCACATGGACCAGACGACCGGCGCCGGGCGCGGCGCAGGTAGGCGGGCGAAACGGGCATAGCCTTCGAGGAATTCGTGCAGGTGGCGCGCACGTTCGCCCAGGCTGGCGAAGACCGCGGGCAGGCGTGCCAGCTCGCCGCGCCGGGCCAGCTCCGCACCCGAGTGGGCCAGCGACGAAATCGGCGCCAGCGAGTTGTTCAACTCGTGGCTCAGCACGCGGATCACGCGTTTCCAGGTCGCCACTTCCTGGCGCGAGAGCTCACGTGTCATGCGGCGGAACAGCCGCAGCCGGTGCGGCCGGCCCTGCAACTGCACATGGCGCTGCGACAGGTGGAAGGTCTCGTCGCCACCTTCCTGCACCAGCGTGAACAAGGCGTCCTCGCCCGCGGCAACGGCCTCTCGCAGCGCGGGCGGCGCGGCGGCCAGCAGCAGCTGGAAGTCCTGGTCCTGCAGGCTGCGGCCTTCGCCCAACAGCTGGCGCGCTGCCAGGTTGGCCAGCACCACCCGCTCTTGCGAAGCCGGATGCACGCTGGTCAGCACCAATGCCAGCGGGCTGTGCTGCAGCACCGTGTCCAGCAGCAGCTCGCGCTGCACCAGGTGCTGGCGCTGTTCGCGCAAGGCCTGGCCCAGCACCTGGTGCTGCTTGACCAGCTCGGCGAGTTCACCGTAGCCCTGGAACGGGCCGCGCTTGCCCTCGCCTTCGCGCAGCGAGTTGGCGAACACGTCGTCTGCCGCCAGCGCGCGGCTGAAGTCGCCGTCGCGGTAGCTTTGCACCAGGTTGTCCAGCGCGCGGTTGAGCGTGCGCAGCGGCGCCAGCGCCCACGCGGCCAGCCAGGCGACCAAGGGCAGCAGCAGCACCGCGCTGGCGACCAGGGCCAGCAGGCTGCCCGGGGAAGGTCCGACGATGCGCTCGCTGTCCTCCAGCGCCAGCAGGTCCTGGCCTTCTTCCAGCAGCTCCGGCAGCGGCCATTCGGTCAGGCCGTGGTAGATCAGCGCGCCGCCAAACGCGCAGACCAGGCCGGCGGCAATCAGCCGGTGCTGCAGCCTCGGCGGCGCGGGTGGGGTGACGTTCGACTCGCTCAAGGCGCCGCCAATCCATAGCGTTCCATGCGCCGGTACAAGGCCTGGCGCGACAGGCCCAGCGACTGCGCAGCGCGGCTGACCACGCCGTCAGCCCGCTCCAGCGCGGCGACCACCGCTTCGCGGCTGGGCTCATCCAGGTTGCGGTGCGCTGCGGCCAGCGCGGCGCTCGCCTGCACAGGCCCCAGGCCGAGCTGTGCCGGCTGGATGGCCGCGCCGCTGTCGGTCGCCATCAGCACCGCGCGCTCGATGGCGTTTTTCAGCTCGCGCACATTGCCCGGCCAGGCATGTGCCAGCAGCGCTTCGCGCGCGGGCTCGCTGAGGCGGGCGCGGCGCTGCAGGAAGAATTCGGCCAGCGGCAGGATGTCGTCGCGGCGCTCGGCCAGCGGCGGCAGGCGCAGCTCGATCACGTTGAGCCGGTAATACAGGTCTTCGCGGAAGCTGCCGGCGCGCACCATCGCCGCCAGGTCCGAATTGGTGGCGCTCAGCACACGCACTGCCACCTGCCTCGTGCGGCCACCGCCCAGGCGCTCGAAGCGCCCGGTCTCCAGCACGCGCAGCAGCTTGACTTGGCCCGCCAGCGGCAGGTTGCCAATCTCGTCGAGGAACAGCGTGCCGCCATCGGCCTGCTCGAAGCGGCCTTCGCGGGCCTTGGTGGCCCCCGTGTAGGCGCCGCTGTCGGCCCCAAACAGCTCGGCCTCGATCAGCTCGCCCGGCAGCGCGCCGCAGTTGACCGCGATCATCGGCCCGTCGCGCACGGCCGAGTTGGCATGGATGATCTCGGCCACACGTTCCTTGCCGGCGCCGTTGGGCCCGGTGATCAGCACCGGCACGGCAGAGCGCGCGACCTGCCCGGCCATCTCCAGCACCTGGGCCATCGCGTCGGACGCGAACACTGCGCCGCGCAGGTCCAGCTTCTCGGCCAGCACCGCGCGGCGCCGGGCCCGCGCCTGCCGCGCCTGGCCCAGCTCACGCTGCGACTCCGCCAGTTCCAGCAGGTTCTCCACCGTGGCCAGCAGCTTGGCATCGTCCCAAGGCTTGGCAAGGTAGTCCGCCGCACCGGCCTTCACCAGCTCGACGGCGCTCTCCAGCCGGGTCCATGCGGTGAGCAGGATCACCGGCAGGTCCGGCTGCGCCTCGCGCAGCGCGCGGAACAGCGCCTGGCCTTCCTGGCCGGAGGTGGTGTCGGCGCTGAAGTTCATGTCCTGGATCACCAGGTCCACCGGTTCCCGCGCCAGCCAGGCCAGGCCTTCGGCCGGGCCGTGGGCCACGCGCGGGGCGATGTCGTGCAGCGACAGCAGCAGCGACAAGGCTTCGCCGACGGCGGGGTGGTCGTCAATGATCAGGACGCGGCGCATGGCAGGTAATCTCAGCGGGCGCTCATGCTAGCCCACGGGTGGCCACGACAGGCGGCACCGCGGCCGCGCGCATCGCCGGTCCAAGCACCGCCAACTGGCCCAGCGCCCACAGCCCCAGGGTGCCGACGGGCAGGTACCACAGCGGCATCGGTGCCAGCTCGTGCTGCTTCATCAGCACGTAGTTGATCGCGTAGGCCGCCAGCATGCCCAGCGCAATGCCGGCGCTGGAAAGCAGCAGGTTTTCCAGCTGGAAGTAACGCAGGATCTGGTGGCGCGTGGCGCCCAGCGCACGCCGCACGCCAATCATCTGCGTGCGCTGCTGCACCCAGAAGCTGGCCAGGCCGACGATGCCCAATGCGGTGATCAGCAGCATCGCCAGGCTGACGATGCCCAGCAACCAAGCCAGCGCGCGGTCCTCGCGGAAGTACTTGCTGCGCATCTCGTCCATGCGCTCCAGCCGGAAGATGATGCGTTCGTGCATGGCCTTGTCCAGCAGCACGCCGGCTTCCTTCAGCACCCGGTCGCGGTCCTCAGGCGCCACGCGCAGCAGGTAGCTGCCACCGTTGGCATAGTTGAAGCGGACCGGCTGCAGCACGGCCGCCGTGTTGCCCTGGCGCGGGTTGGGCGGCAGGATGTCGTCGACGATGCCGATGACGCGGCTGGCGACATCGCCGTTCCAGATTTCCTTGCCCAGCGCCGAATCGCCTGGGAACAGCTTCTCTGCAGCGGCATGGTTGAGCAGCACCGAAGGCATCGGCGCGTCGCCCTCGATCTTGTCGAGCACGGCCATCGACTGGTATTCCTCCGGCAGGAAGTCCCGCCCTTCGAGCAGGCGCAGGCCGGTGGTGTCCAGGAAGCGCTCGCCGATCATGTAGAGCGACAGGTGCGCGGTGGGCTTTTCCTGGTCCTTGCGCAGCGAGTAGCCAGTGTTCCACGAGGAGTTGCCAAACGGCACCTGGCTGGAAATGGTCACGTCGCGCACGCCGGCAATGCCGCGCAGCAAGGTGATGTCCTCGCGGGTGCGCACGTCCGGGTTCTCGTCCTTGCGCAGGCCGATGGTCTGCACGCGCACCAGCTCGTTTTCTGCCACCGCGGTTGACACGTTCATCAGCTCGCGCCGCTGGCCGATCACGAACACCGCGTTGCAGATCAGCGCGCAGCTCAGCGCGATCTCCAGCACGATCAGGAAAGCCGCGGTCTTGTGCCGGCTCAGCGACGACAGCACCGGGCGAAGGTCCATCCAGAAGTTCGACATGGTGTGTCCTTTCAAGAAGACTTGAGTTGCAGCGCAGGGGTGATCTGGCAGGCGCGCCAAGCGGGCAGCAGCCCGGCCAGCACGCTGGCGGCCAGGCCCAGGCCGAAGGTCAGCGCCAGCATCGTCATGTCCAGCTCGGCCAGCTTGGCGACACCGCTGGGACTTTGCCGCACCAGCGCCAGCCCGCCGATGGACAGCAGCAGTCCGAGCGCGCCGCCCAGCAGGCCGATGACACCGGCCTCGACCAGGAACTGCACGAAGATGGACCGCCGCGAAGCGCCCAGCGCCCGTCGCACACCGATCTCCGGTGCCCGCCGCAGGCACTTGGCCAGCAGCAGGCCGATGGTGTTGACCAGGCACAGCAGCAGGAACGCGAAGGCGACGCCGACCTGAAGCTCGGCATCGCTGGGCACCACCTTCTTCAGCGTCATCCAGCCCATCACGTCGTGCAGCGCCGTGCGGGCCGGGCGCTCGAAACGCCCTGCGGCATGCTGGCGTTCGGCATAGCCCTGCAGGTACTGGCGGTAGTCGCTGACCTGCTGGGCGGTGTCCAGCTGAACCCAGTACTGCACCCAGGTGCACATGGAGGCCAGCGAGGTAGGGTCGGCCGACTTCTCGGAATGGCAAGTCATTCCTCCGTTGCGGCTGAGCTTGAGTTCGCGCGAGGTCGAAAACGGCACATAGACCTGCTCGGTGTTGCCGAAGCGGCTGGTGTTAAGGTCGTAGAAATGCGGCGTGAGCTGCCAGGGCTTCAGCACGCCCACCACGCGGTAGACCTGCTCGTCGATGCGGATGTCTCGCCCCACCGCGGGCTGCTTGCCGAACACCTTCTCGGCCAGCTCAGTCGTGATGACGGCCACGCGGGCACGGGCCTCGTCGTCGGCCGCGGTCCAGCCCTGGCCGGCGGCGAAGGGCGCGTCGAACATGCTGAAGAAGTCGGCCGAGGTGTAACGCGAGTCGACGAAAAACGGCAACAGGTCGGGCTGGTCGGGCACGATGGAAAAGCCACCGCCGGTCATCACCGCCTGCTGCACGCCGTGGTGCTCGCGCAGCAGGGCCTCGGCGTCGAAGCGGGTCAGCTGTTCGGGCAACTCATCGTCGGGCGTGTAGCCCTTCATCGGGTCGCTGTCGAGCTGCGGCGTGAACAGGCGGTGGCTCTTGCTCGGGATCGGGTCGCCGGACATCACGCGGTAGACCGTCAGCGTGGTCATGCAGGCGCCAATGCCCAGCCCGAGGGCCAGCACCATCAGGCCGGTCAGCACCCGGCTGCGGCGCATGCCGCGCAGCGCCAGGGCGAGGTAGTAAGCAAACATCGTGGGTCTCCTGAAAAGGGACGGCAACGGTTCAAGGCACGCTGGCGACCGCGAGCGGTGCCAGCAAGGTGTTCAGCGCGCCCAGGTCGGCTTCGCTCAATGCCCCACCGGCCTGCTTGAGCAGCAGGTGCTCCAGCACGAACTGGTGGCGCAGCTGCGAGTAGCTGCCCTGGGTGGAGGTCTGCGTCTGGATGGCCAGCAGCAGGTCGGTCATCGTGCGGGTGCCCAGTTCCTGGCCGACGCGGGTCGCCGCCAGCGCGCGCTCGGCCGCGTCGCGCGCCAGCTCGGCTGCGCGCACCTGCGCAGCGCCAGAGACCACGCCGCGGTAATGGGCCAGCGTGTCGCGTGCCAGTTGGCGGCGCAGGGCTTCGAGGCCGTCGCGCGCCTCGTCGCGCTGGTAGGCGGCCTGGCGCACCTGCGACTGGGTGATGCCGCCGCTGAACAGCGGCAGCTTCAGCGTCAGCGCCCAGGTGTGTTCGGTCGCGGCGTCGGAACCCGGCTCGCGGGTGCGCGCCAGGTCCACGCCGGCTGACAGCGTGGGCCAGTGCTGGCGGCGGGCGCTGGTGATGGCCTGCTCGGCCGCTTCCAGCGAGCCGGACTGCGCGGCCAGCAGCGGGTTGCGCGCCAGCGCGGCCTGCACCCAGGCCTGCGCGTCGGCCGGCTCTGGCAGTGCCAGCGGCAGCGGCGTGACCAGCGGCTGCAGCGGCGGCACCGGCTGGCCGGTGAGCTGGCGCAGCGCCTCGCGGGCGTCGTCCAGTGCGCTCTCGGCGGCCAGCGTCTGCGTGACGGCGGCGCCTGCGTAGGCGCGTGCCTGGTCCAGGTCCAGCTGGGCGATCAAGCCCTGGCGCACGCGGTGCTCGGACTGGTTGACCTGCAGCTCGAAGGCCTGCTGGTTGGCACGCGCATTGGCCAGTGCGTCCACCGCACCCAGCACGCCGAAATAGGCCTGCGCCACGCGCACGCACAGCGCCTGCTGCGCGGCCTGCAGCCGCGCGGCTTCTGCGCCGGCTTCGGCCTGGGCTTTCTGCAGCGTGGCGAACTGGCTGCCGTCGAACAGCACCTGGTTCAGGCTGGCGCCCCAGCTCTGCACGCGGCCCCGCGGCTGGCCGGCGGCGTCGTCATGCGTCAGGCTGCCGGTGGCGGCCAGTTGCGGCAGCAGCGGCGCCTGGGCCTGGGCCACGCCTTCCTGCACCGCGCCGAGGTGGGCCTGGGCGGCGGAGAGCGTTGGGTCTGCCGCCAGCGCCTGCTGGTAGATCGCCAGCAGGTCGGCAGCCGAGGCGGGTGCTGCGTGCAGGCTGGCCGCAATGGCCGCGAAGGTCGCCAGTGTTCGCAAGGGCCACCACACCGTTCGCAACTGCCACCACACCGTTCGCACTGAGCCTGTCGAAGTGTCTCTTGCCCATTCATCCTGAGCTTGTCGAAGGACAGCAGGCTTCGACAAGGCCTTCAGTCCTGAGCCTTGTCGAAGGGTCAGCCCGAACGGAGTGGAGCGGTGCCGAACCGTCAAGTGAAACGCGGCTTCGACAGGCTCAGCCCGAACGGTGTGTTGTGTCACCGGAGCGCGAAACCGCAACCCGACGAGCAAAGGCAGAAGAGGCATGCGCAGCACCACGGGTTCAGGCCAGCGCTGCGGCGGCGCGGCCGGGCTCGACGGCTGCGTCGCGCGCCAGCGTCAGGTCCAGCACCTGGCCGTCCATCACGTGCACATGGCGCTGGGCGCGGGCGGCGAGCTGCGGGTCGTGGGTGACCATCACGATGGTGGCGCCTTCGCGGTGCAGCTCTTCGAGCAGCTCCATCACGCCGCGGGCCATCTGGCTGTCGAGGTTGCCGGTGGGCTCGTCGGCCAGCAACAGGCGCGGGCTGCCGGCGAGTGCGCGGGCAATCGCCACACGCTGCTGCTGGCCGCCCGAGAGCTCGGCCGGGTAGTGGCGGGCGCGAGAGGCCAGGCCCACGCGCTCCAGTGCCTGCATCACACGCTGCTTGCGCTCGGCGGCGGGCAGGCCGCGGTAGCGCAACGGCACTTCCACGTTGTCGGCCACGCGCAGGTCCGGGATCAGGTTGAAGGCTTGGAAGATGAAGCCGATCTTCTGGTTGCGGATCTGCGAGCGGGCGTCGTCGCCCATCTTGCTGACGTCCACGCCGTCCAGCTCGTAGCGGCCGCCGCTGAAGGCTTCCAGCAGGCCGGCAATCGTCAGGAAGGTGGTCTTGCCCGAGCCGGAAGGACCGGTGACGGCGACAAACTCGCCGGCCTTGACCTCAAGGTTGAAGTCACGCAGGGCGTAGGTCTCGACCATGTCGGTGCGGTAGACCTTGGACAAACCAGTCATCTTCAGCATGCGGGCTCCTGTTGGGATTGAAGAAAAGGGCGAAAGGAATCAGGGAGAAAGCGGCACACGCTCGGCGCCTTGCAGCGCGTCGGTGCCGGAGACGATCACGCGGTCGCCCACGTTCAGGCCCTGGGTGATCTCGATCTGGTCGATGCCGCGCGCGCCCAGGCGCACCGGCTGCTTGATGGCCACGCCGTCGCGCACCACGTAGGCGAACTGGCCGCCGAGCTGTTCGACGAAGTTGCCGCGGCGAACGGTCAGCACGCTGTCGCGCTTGTCCAGCAGCACGCGCACCGACAGGCGCTGGTTCTGGCGCAGCGCGCTGGGCGGCTCGCCCACGAAACGCAGCCGCGCGGCAACCTCGTTGTTGACGACTTCGGGCGACACCGCGCTGACCTCGGCGCGCCAGGTCTTGCCGTTGCCAGCCACCTCGCCCGGCATGCCGACCGACAGTTCACGCGCATAACTCTCTGCCACCTGCATCTGCACTTCCAGCGCCGAGAGGTCGATCACCGACAGCAGCTGCGCGTCCTGCGCCACGGTGGCGCGTTCGGCCACGAAGAGCTGGCCGACCTGGCCGTCCACCGGCGAGCGCACCTGCAGCTCGCTCTGCTGGCGCTGCAGCTCGGTGACCATCAGGCGCTGGCGCTCAAACGCGAGCTGCTTGGCCTTGAGGTCGAACTGCAGGCTGTCGTCGTTCAGGCCCATGCCTTCCTTGGCATGCGAGAGCGTGATCCTGGCCTTGTCCAGCGTGTCCTTGGCATGTTCGACCTGCATGCCCGAGGCGGCACCGGCCTCGAAGGCCTTCTGCTGGCGCACCAGGTCGTTCTCGGCGGTCTGCGCGTCAATGCGGGCGTTTTCCCAGGCGCTCTGCAGCACCGAGCGCTGCTGGCGCAGCTGCACCTCGGCGCGCTTGGCGTCGGCCTGCAAGGCGTCGGCCTGGGACTGTTCCTGCGCCACGCGGCTGGCCAGCGCCGGGCTGTCGATGCTGGCCAGCACCTGCCCCTTCTGCACCGCGTCACCGGCGTGCACCTTCAGCGTCACGGTGCCGGTGCCCGGCGCGTACAGCGTGGGGCTTTGCGCGGCGACGACCTTGCCTTCGGCGGCCAGGTCGCGCACCAGCGGGCCGCGCTGCACGTCGGCCAGCGTCAGCCGGCTCATGCTGACCGACGCCACGCCGCCGCTGCCTTCGCGCCACATGCCGGCCAGCTTGCCGCCAAACAACCAGAGGCCGGCGCCGACCACCAGCAGCCCTGCGGCGGCCCACCACAGCGGGCGGCGGCGGGCTGGCAGCTCGGTGGCGAGCATGCGGTCTTGGGCGGCGGTGTCTCGGATCATCGGGCGGACTTTCGGAAGCGGTGACTTGACGTTCGCAACGCCCGTGCCATCTCTCGAATTCTGAAAAATCCCTTTCACATCAACGATTTGAAAGAAATCATCCGTTTACCGACGGTGTCCGCGGACAGCTGCGTGGACAGCCCGCCGGACACCCGGACAGCCCGGCGGACACCGGTCACCATGGCCCCCGACCCTGCCGGACGCCGGTGCCGGAGCGGACCGTTAGAATCGAGCGGATGCGGCTGCCCTCTTCCCCCACCGGCGCAGCGCGCGGCGACCTCGTCGCCACGCGCCGCCAGACCACGCGCGATCGAATTCAGCTCGGCGCTGCCTGAAACACGGCACGCCTGCCCAGCCGCCGCGGCGCCTCGCCTCTTCCTGCGCGCGCCGCCACCCCTCTGCCTGAACTTTCGGACGCGCTCGCCGATGCGGCGCCCAACGCCATGACCGATTCGACTGCCCCGACCTCCAAGACGCCGGCGCCCAGCGCCTACCGCGACACGCTGAACATGCCGGACACGCCGTTTGCGATGCGCGGCGACCTGCCCAAGCGCGAGCCGGCCTG
This sequence comes from Ideonella sp., assembly GCF_041287625.1. Lineage (GTDB taxonomy): Bacteria > Pseudomonadota > Gammaproteobacteria > Burkholderiales > Burkholderiaceae_C > Ideonella. Next base: position 23,330 of record NZ_JBGGNH010000043.1, on the reverse strand, counting down.
GATCAAGGACTGGAACGACACCAGCCGCGCCGACGGCGGCCTGTACAAGCGCCTGCGCGACGCCCGCCACGGCGCGCCGCTGTTCGTGCTGCACGATGGCCCGCCGTACGCCAACGGCAAGCTGCACATCGGCCACGCGCTGAACAAGGTGCTCAAGGACATGATCGTCAAGTCCAAGCAGCTGGGCGGGTTTGATGCGCAGTACATCCCCGGCTGGGACTGCCACGGCCTGCCGATCGAAAACGCGATCGAAAAACTGTTCGGCCGCAACCTGAGCCGCGACGAGATGCAGGCCAAGAGCCGCGCCTACGCGACCGAGCAGATCGGCCAGCAGCGCGAGGACTTCAAGCGCCTGGGCGTGCTGGGCGACTGGGAGCGCCCGTACCGCACGATGGACCCGGCCAACGAGGCGGGCGAGATCCGCGCCTTCAAGCGCGTGATCGAGCGGGGCTTTGTCTACCGTGGCCTGAAGCCCGTCTACTGGTGCTTCGACTGCGCCTCCTCGCTGGCCGAGTTCGAGATCGAATACGCCGACAAGAAGAGCGACACGCTGGACGTGGCCTTCGAGACCAACGACGCCGGCGCGCTCGCCGCGGCCTTTGGCCTTCCCTCGTTGCCGGCCGGCAAGACCGGCTTCGCCGTCATCTGGACCACCACCGCCTGGACCATCCCGGCCAACCAGGCGCTGAACGCCAACCCGGAGCTGAGCTACGCGCTGGTCGACACGCCCAAGGGCTGCCTGGTGCTGGCCGAAGACCTGGTGGAAAGCTGCCTGCAGCGTTTCGGCCTGGAAGGCACGGTCATCGCCACCGCGCCGGGCAAGCAGCTGGGCGGACTTGAGTTCCGCCACCCGCTGTACGACGTGGACGCGGGCTACCGCCGCCTCTCGCCGGTCTACCTGGCGGACTACGTGAGCGCGACGGACGGCACCGGCCTGGTCCACTCGTCTCCTGCCTACGGCCTGGACGACTTCAACTCCTGCGTGGCCCATGGCCTGCCGCTGAAGGACATCCTGAACCCGGTCACCGGCAACGGCACCTACGCGGCAGACTTCCCGCTGTTCGGCGGCCTGCACATCTGGAAGGCCGTGCCGGTCATCCTGGAAGCGCTGCAGAACGCCGGCCGGCTGATGGCCACCAAGACCATCACCCACAGCTACCCGCACTGCTGGCGCCACAAGACGCCGGTGATCTACCGCGCCGCCGCGCAGTGGTTCGTGCGCATGGATGAAGGCGAAGGCGTCTTCACCAAGGACAAGGCCGGCAAGACGCTGCGCCAGCTCGCGCTGGACGCAATCGACCACACGCAGTTCTACCCGGAGAACGGCAAGGCCCGGCTGCGCGACATGATCGCCAACCGGCCGGACTGGTGCATCTCGCGCCAGCGCAGCTGGGGCGTGCCCATCCCGTTTTTCCTGCACGTGGATTCGGGCGAGCTGCACCCGCGCACGATGGACATCCTGGACCAGGCGGCCAACATCGTTGAGAAGGGCGGCATCGAGGCCTGGAGCCGCGTGACGACCGAGGAAATCCTCGGCGCAGAAGACGCGCCGCTGTACACCAAGAGCACCGACATCCTTGAGGTCTGGTTCGACTCCGGCTCGACCTTCCAGCACGTGCTGCGCGGCAGCCATGCGCACGCCTATGCCAATGGCGACTTCCATTCGGAAGGCCCGGAGGCCGACCTGTACCTGGAAGGCCATGACCAGCACCGCGGCTGGTTCCACAGCTCGCTGCTGCTGGGCTGCGCGCTGTATGACCGCGCGCCCTACCGCGGCCTGCTGACCCACGGCTTCGCCACCGACGGCCAGGGCCGCAAGATGAGCAAGAGCCTGGGCAACACGGTGGAGCCGCAGTCGGTCACCAGCAAGCTGGGTGCGGAGATCGTTCGCCTGTGGGTCGCGTCCACCGACTATTCGGGCGACCTGAACATCGACGACAAGATCCTCGCCCGCGTGGTGGATGCCTACCGCCGCATCCGAAACACGCTGCGCTTCCTGATGGCCAACACCTCGGACTTCGACCCGGCCACGCAGGCCGTGCCGTTCGAGCAGATGCTGGAAGTGGACCGCTACGCGCTGGCCCGCGCCGCCGAGTTGCAGGCCGACATCCTGAAGCACTTCACGGCCTACGAGTTCCACCCTGTCGTCGCCAAGCTGCAGGTGTACTGCTCGGAAGACCTGGGCGCGTTCTACCTGGACGTGCTGAAGGACCGGCTCTACACCACCGCCGCTGGCAGCCTCGCGCGCCGCTCGGCGCAGACCGCGCTGTGGCACATCACAAACGCGATGCTGCGCTGGATGGCGCCCTTCCTCAGCTTCACCGCAGAGGAAGCGTGGGCCATCTTCGCCGCCAAGAACACCACCGGCACGCTGTTCACCGAGCACTACTGGACCTTCCCCGAGGTCTCGGCCGTGCCGGACGAAGCGCTGCTGGCCAAGTGGACACGCGTGCGGGCCATCCGCGACGTGGTCAACAAGGAGATCGAGGCAGTGCGCACGGCCGGCCAGGTCGGCGCCTCGCTGCAGGCCACCGTGCTGATCACCGCGGGGCTGGACGACGCCGCACTGCTGCGCTCGCTGGGCGAAGACCTGAAGTTCGTCACCATCACCTCGGCTGCGGCCGTGGCGGACGGTGCCGAACTGGCCGTCGCCGTCACCCCCAGCAGCGCGACCAAGTGCGAGCGCTGCTGGCACTACCGCGACGACGTGGGCATCAACCCGGAACACCCCGGCCTGTGCGGCCGCTGCGAGAGCAACCTTTACGGCGCGGGCGAAACCCGGCTGATTGCCTGAGACTCCCACAACATGGCCCGTGCAAACCAACGCCGTTTCGGCGCGCTCAGTTCCTCGTCCTCCGGTGCCGGCCTGGCCGTCTGGCTGGGCCTGGCCGTGGTGGTCATCCTGCTGGACCAGTTCACCAAGGTGCTGATCCTGAGCAACTTCCAGCTCGGGGACAGCAAGCTGGTGACCTCGTTCTTCAACGTGGTCCGGGTGCACAACACCGGCGCGGCGTTCTCCTTCCTGGCCGGCGCCTCGGGCTGGCAGCGCTGGTTCTTCGTGGTGCTGGGCATCGCGGCGTCCGGCTTCATCGTCTGGATGCTGCGCCGCCACCCGAAGCAGACGCTGTTCTGCTTCTCGGTCTCGATGATCCTGGGCGGCGCGCTGGGCAACGTCATCGACCGGTTGATGCACGGCTACGTGGTCGACTTCATCCAGGTGCACTACGACGGCCGGGCCTTCCCGTCCTTCAACCTGGCCGACAGCGCCATCACGCTGGGCGCCATCTGCCTGGTGCTGGACGAGATCCGCCGCGTCGCGCGCGGCAACAACAACGGCTGACACGGTGGCCACCGCCGCGCCCTGCCCTTGCGGCCGGACCGCCGCCGCACCGGCCCGCAAGCCGCCAACGGTGCTGGCCTATGGCGACTGCTGCGGCCGCTGGCACGCCGGCCCGCTGCACCTGCAGGCGCCAGACGCCGAAAACCTGATGCGCTCGCGCTACAGCGCCTTTGTGCTGGGCCAACACGACTACCTGCTGCAGACCTGGCACCCGGACACCCGGCCGGCTGAACTTGCGCCCGACGAGCCCGGCCTGCAATGGCTGGGGCTGGAAGTGCGCCAGCACCGAGCGCTGGACGCCACACACGCGATGGTCGAGTTCGTCGCCCGCTGCAAGCTGAACGGGCGAGCGCAGCGCCTGCACGAGAAAAGCCTCTTCGAGCGCGATGACGCCGGGGGCTGGCTCTACCTGGACATGCTGACGGAGTGACCGACACCTCCGCCACGCCGCCGCTGGCGCTGCTGCACCTCGACGCAGCCCTGCTCGTCGTCGACAAGCCACCCGGCCTGCTGGTGCACCGCACCGCGCTGGACGCGCACGAGTTCGACACCGTCGTCGAGCGCCTGCGCCAGCAACTGCCAGCGCAGCTCGGTGACCAGGCACCAGCGATGCTGGCGCCCGCGCACCGGCTGGACAAAGGCACCTCTGGTCTGCTGGTCTTCGCCTGCCAGCCCGCGGCGGCGCAAACGCTGGCCGCGGCCTTCGAGCAAGGCCTGGTGCACAAGCGCTACCTGGCACTGGTGCGCGGCTGGCCCGCTTTGGAACAGCGCTGCGAACACCCGCTGGCACGCGACCCCGAGCTGCCCAGCGCAGGCCAGCCGCAGCTGCCGGCCTGCACAGCATTCCGCCGGCTGGCGCGCATCGAATGGCCGTTCCAGGTTGACGGCCGGCATGCCAGCAGCCGCTATGCGCTGGTCGAGGCCCAACCGCAGCAAGGCCGGCGCCATCAGATCCGCCGCCACCTGAAGCACCTGGGCCACCCCATCGTCGGCGACGCGACGCACGGCAAGGGCCCGCACAACCGCGCAGTCGCCGCCTGGCTCGGCCACGGCCGGCTGTGGCTGCATGCGATGGACCTGACGCTTCCACACCCCATCACCGGCCAGTCGCTGGCCTTGCACGCGCCGCCCGATGCGGCCTGGCAGGCACTGTTCGCACAAGGCGAGTGGCAGTGGGACGAAGGTTCGGAGGCAGTGCGTGCCATCGGGGCCATGGGGGGATTGCAGGCTGGGGACAATCGCCAGCCCGGCGACCTGCCCAACCCAAGCGCTCCATGAATCCTGGTGTCTACGCCGCCGGCCTGGCCTACGTCTGCTGGGGCCTGTTCCCGCTGTACTTCCACCGCCTGTCGCAGATCAGCGCCGTCGAGCTGATCTTCCACCGCTCGGTCTGGGCGCTGCTGTGCATGCTGCTGGTGCTCGGCGCGCGGCGCCAGTGGGGCTGGCTGGGGCCGGCCATGCGCTCCCCGCGCACGGTCGCAACCTACGCGGCCAGCGCCTTCCTGCTGTCCATCAACTGGGTGCTGTACGTCTGGTCGGTGCACAACGGCCACGTGGTCGAAGCCGCGCTGGGCTATTTCATCAACCCGCTGGTCAACGTGCTGCTGGGCGTGCTGGTGCTGCACGAGCGTCCGCGGCGCCTGCAATGGGCAGCGCTGGCGGTGGCAGCCGCAGGCGTGGCCTGGCTGGGCGCGGTGGCCGGCTCGCCGCCGTGGATCGCACTCGGCCTGGCCGCCAGCTTCGGCGCCTATGGCCTCCTGAAGAAGACCGCGCCGCTGGGTGCGCTCGAAGGGCTGACGACCGAGACGCTGCTGATGGCCCCGGTCGCCATTCCGGCGCTGCTGTGGCTGGGCACGCACGGCGGCGACACCGCGCAAGCCGACGCGATGACCTGGGTGTGGCTCCTGCTGGCCGGCCCCATCACCGCCGTGCCGCTGCTGCTGTTCAGCTACGGCGCGCAGCGCATCTCGATGGCCACGCTGGGCCTGCTGCAATACGTCAGCCCCAGCCTGCAGTTCCTGCTCGGCGTGCTGATCTTCCGCGAGCCCATGCAACCGGCCCGCCTGATCGGCTTCGCGCTGATCTGGGGCGCGTTGATGCTGTACAGCGCCGAGACGCTTTGGCAGCGGCGGCAGGTGCGGCTGCAGGCTGTCTGAGACGGCACGTCGGTTTTCATTCAAGGCTGAACTTCTTTCTCTCAAGCCTGAACGCGACCCATGGCCTCGGCAAAGCGCAGCGCCCAGGCTCGCCCGCGCCCTCGCTGAAAGAACGCTTTGCGGCGACTAAGGCACTTCGAGGGCGCGCGGCAAATGGCTGCTCTCGCTGCGAAGCGGTCAGTTGGCGAGGCGTTGTCGGAATACATCATCCGCGACGTTGAACGCGGCCCACCGCTCGCCTCGGATCGCTTGGCCGCCTTCACCGTCGAGTCGACTCCGTCGATGGGGACCGCCACGACTTATTGCGGTGAGCTCAGCTCTAGTAGGCGGCGCGCTGGTTGTGCGAGCACATGATGTCGAGGAAACTCAAATTCATGACCACACCACCGGACGAACCGCTGCCCGAAGAACCCACGGACAACATCTTCGGGCCATTGAACAAGCTCTCGCGTGCGTTGCAGAGCCACGACGAGCGCGGCCTCGTTCTCTCGCTTGCTGCTTTCGCTGAAGAGGCGCTGGGCGACCTGATTCTGGCTTTCCTGCGCGATAACAAGTCAAGCCGCGACCTATTCGCCGGGTTCAACGCGCCTCTTGGGACGTTATCGGCTCGCATCAAGGCAGCGCACGCATTAGGCTTGATTGACGAAGAGCAGTTCAACGACTTTGAGTGCTTGCGGAAGATCAGGAATGAGTTTGCCCACAGTTGGGACTGCATCAGCTTGGAGCGGCAAGACTTAGCCGCTTATGCGCGCAACATGTCTTTCAGTAGACTTGACCATCACTACCCTTCGACAAGCGCAGACAAGGTTCGGTCTTCGATTTCGGCCCTGCTCGCCGACATCAGGTCGGGGACAAACCAGATACGGCTCAAGGATGGCGGACTGAAAGTTCAACCGCACCAGTTGTTTCCAATAATCTATGGCGACGGTGGCGGCAGTAGCAACGAGAAGTACTTCGAACAGGCGAAGGCTAGGTTTGCCGAACTGGAAGCGGCGCTTTCGACTGCAACGGGAGAGGAGAAGCGCTTTTTTCTCCACCACCTCAAACTGTTCACGACGCAGGTCGGCCTGCTCTGCACGCACGTCCCCTTCGGATTGCGGCCCGAGACGCGTGACTTCTACATGAAGGTCAAGGCCGAAGCGGCCAAGCACGAATGGAAGAAGCGCTAGTCTATGGGCAGAATGTCAGCAATGCAGCGAAAACGGTCGGCGACAACTAAGCGGCATGTGACCGCTCTGAGCCGAACAGCAGGCATGGCAGATGGCGCATGATGGCGGACTGGTCAAAACTGTCGCGACGAAAAAATCTTTGCGCAGAGCTGATTCGTGTCGGGATATTCGGACGATTTCCGTTTGCCAGTATGGAGAGAGGGAGAATCCGCCACTCGCTACGTGGAGTGCCGCTCCTGCATCACTAGTTAAGCCAAAAGACCGCGAGAGCGAAAATACCCAGGAGGGCATAAGATGGCAAGAACCTACCGGCGCCTAAACCTTTTTATGGCCAAGCCATTGGGCGCAGGCATGACGTTTGCCGACCTGCTTGCTGCAGCACCAGTTATCACTTATCCAATGGCGAATTCTTTGGGTATTGATGGGGTTCTTTTCGTGAGGCAAAGCGCGGAAAAGAGGCCTAGCTGGGGCTCCTTGCTAGATGAGGCTGCGGGCCATGTCATTCCAGACCTCGCAAATCGATCGAGTTCTGCGGTGCTGTTGCTCCGATCGAACGGTGACATCTTTGCATTTGCCTTCGGCTACGGCCGATATCTGATCGAGCAATCGCTGTTCGTACAAGACTTCGGCCTCCGCACAGCGCTCAATACCCTCGACAACAAGTCACTTCGCAGCGTTGACTTGCATACCTTAGAAGACCAACCAGTTCAGAAAAAGTCCCAGGCTGCGCGCGACTCAGAGGTAGGTGTCTTCGGCATCGATATTCTTCGAGATGTTCTTCGCGCTGTGACTGGCATCCCGAAGCGCGGGGTTGCCCTTAAGCAAATCGCCGGTGGAGACGCGATGTTCTCGTTCGGTGTTGACATGGAAGCCGTTGATTTCCCAGCGTTGGCCCAACGTATCAAAGGATACTATGCCAACGAGGACTACAAAGCTTCCTTTTCGTGGGTGGATAACGTGCGCAAGGTCAGAGACGAGGCCTCTGTCAATGCGCTAAACGCACAGCTAGTTCAAGCTATCTCCGCGCGCAATCCTGGAATTCTGGTCACGCTGCCAGAGATCGGCGCATGGGACACGATCCTTGGATTCAGCTTCACACGCAATAAGGACGTTGTTCGCCCCGTCATCAATTCGGAAGACTACATAAACACGATTGCTGACTTGCCCAGCCTCACCATCGAGAACCTAAAGCGTGACAGACTGTTTGTCCATGATGTCGATGGAAACACCACTGAGCACTCGGTGTACCGATGCATCTACTTCGAAATAATTAATGGCGACAAAACGAAGATAATCTTCGATGGCAAGTGGTATGAGGTTGATGCGACATTCATTGGTCGTATTGCCGAGACATTGAACTCGATTCAGATTTCTACCCTTGCATTCCCGGCAGTTGAGGTGTGGGAAGAAGGAGGTGTATCAAAAATTGAGTCCGAAGGCGACTACAACATTCGAGCTGCCGCAGCACATGGATATTTCCTCCTAGACAAGCAGCTCGTCAAAACCGATCGAACCACGTCACCTATCGAGCTCTGTGACCTCTTGACTCCTACAAAGCAGTTGGTGCACGTGAAGCATCGCAAGGGAGGATCGGCTGGGCTGAGCCATCTTTTTGCTCAGGGCGGCGTGGCTGCTGAGATCATGCTTGGCGACAAGGCGTTCCGCAAGAAGGCGAGAACGGTGCTGCGCAGGGTAAATGCAGCTGCGCATGATCTCGTGCCCTTGCATACTGTCAGAAGCGCTGACTACGAGATTGTTTTCCTGATCCTGGGTGAAGACAGTGCAACGCTCAAGCAGAACTTGCCGTTCTTCAGCAAGGTCAACCTAACGAAGGCCTTCGAGAATCTCACACAACGCGGGTTCCGGGTTTCTATTGGCGGCGCTCCCACGACGCCCCGCTTGCTTCCTTGATTGGAAAGCCTCCGCAGCCAAAAAACCAAAATTCAAGTGGTGCTGGTGGCCGCCACTTTGCGAGTGTTGGCGAGAATTGGTCGGTGCGCTTAGCGCGTAGAGAGGGCCAGCCGCCCTGCTGCGTAGGGCCGCAGTCAGCCTTGAAGCAGCCACCCAACTGAAGCAATTCCCCCACGGGAAAAGTTCAGTCTTGAATGAAAAGCAGGTTCAGCGTCGGCTCGCCGATGGCCGCTAAGTCGCTGACTCACAGCCGGCGACGTGCAGCCTCCAGATAGGTCCGAAACGGAAACCTAGCCTTGGGCCCTCAAAAGCCGGCTTCGCGCCAGAACACGCTGAGCACGTGCCGTGCGATGCGCTTGGCCAGCGGCTCGGCGCGTGCGTGGATGCTGACCAGGCCGCGCCAGCTTTGCTCGGGCTCGTCAATGCCGCCGGCCACGTCCAGCGTCACGCGGTAGAGCGCGGTTTCGGGGTAGAACACCTCGCCCTGCTGGCGCACTGGCAACTGGCCGCCCAGCGGGCTGGCGAGCAGCTTTTCGTTCAGCGTGCGGGCGGCGTCGCGTTCGATGCTGCGAACCTTCAGCTGCAGCGCGGGGCCGCGCAGCGGGTCGACGATGAACAGGCCTTCGTCGCCCACCGCGAGGCGCCGCACTTCCTGCTCGTCTGCATAGGTGACGACTTGGCGTGGGCCGGTGGCGACCAGCCGGCCCAGCACTTCGTTCTGCGCCACCCAGTCGCCCACGTGCAGGTCCGGGTCCAGGTCGTAGAAGCGGCCGGTGAACGGTGCGGTCGGAGCGTAGCGTTGCGCGTCCGCCGAGACGGTGCGGGCTTCGGCCTGCGTGGCCTGCATCTGCTCGGCGGCAAGCTGCCAGTCGCGGCGCTGCTGCGCGTCAAAGGCCGAGGCCGCGGCCAGGCCTTGCACGCTGGCGGCGCGGGCCTGGGCCTGCAGCGCACGCAGTTGCAAGGCGGGTGACTCGATCGCGAACAGCGGCTCGCCCTGGCGCACTGCGTCGCCATGCCGGTGCGGCAGGGCGGTGACCCTTGCGCCGGCCGGTGCGTACAGCGTCAGCTGCTCGGCGGGCTGCAGCAGGCCCATGCCGGTGACACGGCCCGGCAAGGGCAGCACGAACAGCAACACCAGCGCCAGCAGCGGCACCGCCAGCAGCAGGCCGCGCCGAGGGTGGATGCGCTCGCGCCGTGCCCACCAAGCCTTCAGCTCGCTGGCCACCGGCGCGGCAATGAACCACACCAGCTCGATGCCGAACAAGGCGATGCCGACCGCCTTGACGAAGAAGTGATAGACCAGCAGCGCCACACCCAGGAACAGGCCCAGGCGGTACAGCCAGGTGCCCCAGGCAAAGGCGACCAGCGCCAGCGTCTTGCGGCGCGAGAAGGCCTCGGGCGCCGGCTCGCCGAGGCCGAACAGCATCTCGCGCAATTGCCAGCGCGCCAGCGCAAAGGCGCGTGCGTGCAGGTTGGGCATGTTGACCGCATCGGACAGCAGGAAGTAACCGTCGAAGCGCATGAAGGGGCTGGCGTTGACCAGCAGCGTCGAGATCCAGGTGGTGCTGGAGAGCAGGAAGGCGGCCGTCTTCAAACCGCCCTCGGGCAGCCACAACCAGGCCGCGGTGGCCCAGGCGGCGATGACGAGTTCAGCGCCAATGCCGGCGCCGGCGACGGCCAGCCGCTGGCGCGCGCGTGGGAGTTTCCAGACCTCGGTCGTGTCGGTGTAGGCCACCGGCCACAGCACCATCAGCGCCACGCCCATGGTTGGCACGCGGCAGCCAAAGCGCTTGGCCATCAGCCCGTGCGAGAGTTCGTGCGCCAGCTTCACGGCGGCCAGCGTCAGCCCGTAGGCGGCCAGGCCTTGCCAGCTGAACAGGTCGACCAGCGTGCCGGCATAGGCCTCGGCATTGCGCAGCACCCCCGCCAGGCCCAGCAGGCCGACGATGAGCGTGAGCCCCAGGAAGCGGCGCGAGAACAGCGCGGAGAGCCGCGGCGCCAGCCAGCCCAGCAGCGGGTCCGCGCGCAGCAGCGGCACGCGGAAGAACAGGTAGTGGTGCAGCAGCCAGGTCCACACGCTGCCGCGCTGGCGCTGCAGCCGGGCGGCCAGTTCACGCGCCTGGCCAGCAGGTTGCTGCAGCAACTGGTTCTGCTGCAGGAAGTCCTGCAGGCGCAGCACGTCGGCCTCGGCCAGCGCGAGCGTGGTGTCTTGCGACACGGCCGTGGCAATCTCGGCCGGCTGACGCAGATGCCAGCGGCTGAGGATTTCGAAGCTGGGCCAGTCGAGCTGGAAAAACTGGTTCTTCACCGGGTCGTGCAGCGTCCAGGCCGGCTGGCCATCGGCCAACCGTGGTGCCGGGTACAGGCCCAGCTCTTCGCGCAGGACAGCCAGGCTGGTCATAGCGCCATGTACTGCCTGGCCATGGCCAGCGGGCGACGCAGCACCCAGTAGCCCAGCGGCACCCAGCCGGCCTGCAGCCGCGCGGTGCCTTTGAGGCCGATGCGGTGTTCGGTCGCCTCGCTGAGCTGGGCGCGCACGCGGTAGGCGTAGTTGCCGTCGGGGCGCTGCACCGGATCGTGCGCGAGGTAGCGCAGCGTCGCGGGCACCGGGTCCAGCGGCGTGGCGGCGAGGTAGAGGCGCAGCTCGGCGCCTGCGGGCAGCGGCAAGGCGTCGCCCACAGGCAGCCAGGCTTCGACCTCGACCTGCTTCGGGTCCACCACGCGCAGGATGCGCTCACCGGTTCGCACGGGGCGGCCTTCCCATTCGGAAGGGTCGTCGAAGATGGCGAGGCCGGCGCGGGGCGACAGCACGCGAGAGCGGGCGAACTGGTCTTCGAGGAAGGCGGCCTCGGCGCGCTTTTCCTCGATCTTGCCCATCGCCGCTGCGAGCTGGCCCTTGGCATGCGGGTCGGCCAACGCGAGCTGCGCGGCCTGGCGGTATTCGGTTTCGGCGGTGGCCAGCGCCTGGCGCGCCACGTCCAGCCGGCTGGCAATCGGCGCCTGGTCGAAGCTGAACAAGGGCTGGCCTTGGGTCACCGCCTGGTTGGGCTGGACCTGGAAGCGCTCGACCACGCCGTCCAGCGGCGCGCGCACCACCAAGGCGTCTGCCGCGACCAGTTCGGCCGGCGCCAGCACCGAGAGCCGCACGGGGATCAACAAGAGCAACAGCAACGCTGCAGCGACCTGCACCGCGCGGCGGCGCCACCAGGCACGCGGCGCGGCCTCGGGCGAGCTCGCAGTGCGCCACCAACGACGGACCGGATGCAGCGCCTGCCAAGCGTGAGTCCACACGTGCAGCCATTCCTGCAGCAGCGGCAGCGCGACTTCTGGCACGGGCTCGTCAGACGCCAGCAGCAGGCCACCGGCCGCAGCCCCAGGCAAAGGCAGCCACAGCGCCTGCGCCGGCAGCCATTCGGACCATTCGGCCGCGAGATCGGCCGGCAATGCGGCGCGGTCCACCACGCCCTGCCCGGCCTGGCTCGCGAGGTGCGCGCACAGGCGCTGCAACCACAGGGCATACGGCGCGTTGCGGTCCGGCTCGACGACGCCGGACAACCCGCGCACGCCCGTGCCGGCCTGCCACAGCACGGCCTGCCGGTAGTGCAGCAGCGAGCGGCTGTCGTTGAGCAGCAGGAACACCAGCTCCTCGCTGCTGCGTGCCTCGCGCGCCTGGTGGGCGAGCGACAGCAGCGGGATCAGCGGGCTGGCCGTGTCGTTCAACTGCGGGCTCCGGGCGAGCGGGGGTCATGCGCTGCCAGCGTGTGACCTTGGCTTGCAGTCTTCAGTTGCTCGCTGAACGCCGGTCGCGCGGCCAGGCGCGGTGCGGCATCGCCTTGCGGGGCTTTGGACGTGGGGCCGGCCGGCGCGGATTCGCCAGCAGGTTCGACCGGATCAATGTCCACGGTGGTCTGCACCACGTTGCCGTTTGCGTCCCGCGTGCTGAGCACGATGTGCAGACCCTTGAAGCCGGGGGGCGCCTTGCCGCTGAGCGTGCCTTTCACCGGGTCGAACTTCAGCCAGCCGGGTAGCGCTTGACCGTCTGCCAGGCGCGCGGCCTGCACCGGATTGGCGTCACCGGCAGGCGGCAGCGCGAACTGCACCTGCCCGTCGCGGCCCACTTCCACCGTGGTGGCCAGAGGCCTGGCCGAAGCCAGCTCGGTAGCAGCCGTGGCGTCGAAGGCGATGCTGCTGCGCAAGGACTGCAAGGACAGGCCGCTGGCCGCGTCGCGCGGCGGCGCGGTCACGGAAGGCAGCGGCACCAAGGCGGCCGTGTCGTGCACGAACACCGGAGCCGGTGCCGGCGAGGCCACCGGCGTGGCGGGCGTGGCGTCGGGGTTCACCAGTTGCGGCGGTCGCACGATGGGGACGGGAGCCGGTGCGGGTACAGGCGTGGGCGCTGGCGCTGGCGGGGCCGGCGGTTCTGGTGTGGGCGCGGGCGCCGGAGAAGGTGCAGGCTCGGGTGCAGGTGGAGGTGTGGGTGCCGGCAGTTCCGGTGCAGGCGCAGGCGGCTCAGGCACCGGCGCGGGTGCGGGAGGCTCAGGCGCGGGCACGGGAGCGGGCTCTGGTGCAGGTGCGGGTGCAGGTGGCGGAGGCGGCGGCGTGACGACGGTGGCGGACGCATCCGAGGCCACGTCGACCACCGCGCCCTGCGTGTCAGTGACGGTGGCCACTGCGCGCAGTGCATGGCCGGCCATCGCGTCGCTGAGCAGCAGCGTGCTGCCGCTGGCGCCTGCCACGTCGGTCCACTGGCCGTTGCCATCCCGAACCTGCCAGCGCAGCGTGATGCCGGCCACGCCTTCCGAATCGGTCAGCGCGGGCGCAGCGGTCAGCACCTGGCCGACGACCACGTTGCCGCTGACGGCGACGCTGCCTTGCGGCGCATCGTCGACACCGGCGATGTGCACCACCAGGCTGCTGTGCGCGGCGAGGCCGCCGTCGGACACGGTGAGCGCGAAGCTTTCCTGCGTGGTGCCTGCGGTGGCGTTGACCGCGGCGGCGTCGGGCACGTAGACATACAAGCCGCTGGCGCTGTTCAGCCACAACGTGCCGAAGCTGCCGGCTTTGTAGCTGTCGTAGCTGTGGCCACCCACGGTGGCCGAGCCGGCACTGCCGCCGTCGATGCTGAACTGCAGCGTGAGGCCAAGGTCACCGCTGGCCGAGAGCTGGCCGGTGGCGTTGGCAAAACTGTCGCCAGCGGCGGTGTCGGTCAGCTGAATGTCGGCCGGCGCGGCCAGCACAGGCGCGTGGTGCAAGGCGGTGACCGTGAGGCTGAAGTCGCTGCTGACGCTGGCGCCGCTGCCGTCGGTGGCGGTCACGCGCACGCTGACGGCGCCGGCATCGGCCTGGCCGGGCGTGCCGCTGAACTGGCCGGTGCCGGCGTTGAAGCTGAGCCAGCTGGGCAGCGGAGAACCGCTGGCCAGCGTGGCACTGAGCGTGAGGGTGTCGCCCACGTCCACGTCGGCAAAGCTGTTGCCCGGCAGCGTGAAGCTGAAGGCACTGCCTTCGGTGGCGTTCTGCGCGGCAATGCCGGTGGCGGTGGGCGCTGCGTTCAGCACGGCCAACAACAGGTCGTTGCCGTCGCCGCCGGCCTGCGCCAGCTGCAGCGGGTGGCCATCGGTGGTCGTGAAGGTGGCGCCGTCGGACAGGTTGTCGAAGCTGCCGTCGATGGCGTCTGCGGCGTCGTTGGCGATCAGCACCAGGTTGTCGCCCGCCGACACTGCCCCGTTGACCACCGCGAGGCTGAGCGTGCCGCCATTGAGCGTGACGCTGCCGTGCACGACGATCTGGTCATGCCCGCTGCCGGGCGTGGCATCGGCCACGTCGGCCGCGTAGGTGCTGCCGGCCTGCATCACCAGGCCGTTGTTCAGTGTCAACGTACCGGCGCCGTTGCTTGTGCTGGTGCCGGGGGCGATGGTGCCGCCCGAGTTGACAACGACCACGCCGCCGACGCTGCCGGTGCCGGCCAGCGTGCCGCCGCTGGCAACCGTCAGCACGCTGGTGTTGGCCAGGCTGCCGGTGAGATTCAGGGTGCCGCCGGCCACCGTCGTGCTGCCGCCGTAGGTGTTGGCGTTGCTCAGCGTGAGGCTGCCGCTGCCCTCGGTGGTCAGGCCATCGCTGCCGCTGATGACGTTGCTCAGCGTGGCCGCGACGCTGGTGCTGATGATGGAGTCCGCATAGACCAGGAAGGCGTTGTCGATGGTCGTTGCGCCGGTGATGCTCAATGTGCCGCCGTTGAGCGTGACGGTGCCGGCGCCAAGCTGGCTGTCGCTGGCCACGCTGAGCGTGCCGGCGTAGATGCGGGTCTGGCCGCTGTGCGTGCCGGAGTTGCCGCTGTTGGCCAGTACCAGCGTGCCATTCCCGAATTTGTTCAGTGCGGCACTGCCGGACAGCGCGCCGCTGAGCGTGACGCTGCCGGTGCTGACCGTCAGGTTGCCGCTGGTGTTCAGCGCGATGGTGTTGTCGATGGTGGTGCTGCCAGTGACACTCAGCGCGCCGCCGTTCAGCGTCACCGTGCCGGCACCGAGGTTGGCATCGTCCGCCACGCTCAGCGTGCCGCCGGTGATGCGGATGCCGCCGCTGAGGCTGCTGGCGTTGCTGCCCGAGAGCGTGAAGGTGCCGCTGCCGTACTTGATCAGCTCCGCGCTGCCGGTCAGCGTGCCGGAGAAGGTGGTGCTCGTGCTGTTGCCGCCGGTGCTCAGGGTGCGGCTGCCGGAGTCCACGGCCCCGCTGCCAGCCAGCGAGCCGATGGATTCGCTGGTGCTCAGGCTCAGCGTGGCGCCGCTGTTGACGGTGACGGCGCTGGTGTCGGCCACCGCATGGCCGCCCGCCAGCACCAGCGTGCCGGCCGAGATGGTGGTGCTGCCGGTGTAGGTGTTGCTGCCGCTGAGCGTGAAGCTGCCACTGCCGGCCTTGGTGATGCCGCTGGTGTTGGTGGACGAGATGACGCCGGAGAAAGTGGTGCTGGTGTTGTCGCCGCCGGTGGTGAGCTTGTAGCTGAGCACCACGTTGCCGGCGCCGGCCAGCGAGCCGATGGTTTCGCCGCCACCGTCCAGCGAAAGCGTGGCGCCGCTGGCCACGGTCACGGCGCTGGTGTCGGCAATCGAGCTGCCACCGCTGAGGCTGAGGCCGCCGGCCGAGACGGTGGTAGCCCCCAGATAGGTGTTGGCCCCCGAGAGCGTGAGCGTGCCGGTGCCGGCCTTGGTCAAGCCGCCGGTGCCGTCGATGACGCCACTGAAGGTCGTGCTCGTGTTGTCGCCCCCCACGGTCAGGGTGTTGGCGCCCAGCGCAACGCTGGCACTGCCGGCCAGCGAGCCGATGGTTTCGCTTGTCGTCAGGCTGAGCGTGCCGTTGCTGACCGTGACCGCGACGCTGTCGGCCAATGCCGCGCCGCCGGACAGCGCCAGCGTGCCACCGGTGATGGTGACCGCGCCGGTGAAGGTGTTGGTGCCGCTGAGCGTGAGCTGACTGTTGCCGCTCTTGGTCAGGTCGCCACTGCCGGAAACGACGCCGGACAACGTGACATCGTTGCTGGCGTCGATGGTGCCGCCGAGGCTGCCCAGGACCACGCCGTGGCTGATCTTGCTGGTGCCTGTGAGCGACAGCGTGCCGCCATTGAGCGCCAGCGTGCCGCTGCCCAGGTCGCCGTCCTGGTCGAGGCCGATCACGCCGCCGTACACCAGCGTGTCACCACTGAAGGTGGCGGCATTGCCGGCATTGGCCAGCACCAGCGTGCCGCCGCCAAACTTCAGCAGCATGTCGCCGCCGGACAGCTGGCCGGCCAGCACAATGCTCACGCCGTCGCCCACTTCGACCTCGCCATACTGCGCGACGATGTCGAGGTTGTTGCCGATGTCCGCGCCACCGGCGATGACGCTCAACCTGCCGCCGTTCAGCGACACCGTGCCGCTGCCGAGCTGGCCGCCGTCATTCACCGTCAGCAGGGCATTGCGCACCATCGTGCCTGCGGCGTAGGTGTTGGCGCCCGAGAGTGTCAGCGTGGCGTCGTCTACCGTGAGGCTGCCGCTGGTGCCGGTGATGTTGGCATCCAGGCTCAAGGTGTCGCCGCCGCCGCCGGCCACGTTCAGCGCACCACTCAGTTCGAGGTCGGCGCCGTCAATGGTCAGCGTGTTGGTGGGGTCGATGTTGAAGACGATGCCGTCGCGCACCGTCAGGTTGCTGCTCAGCGTGATCGTCTGTCCGCCGACCAGACTCGGGCTGCCGAAGCTGCCGAACTGCAACGTGTCGCCGTCCTGCGCCCAGTGCATGGCCTCGCGCAGCGACAGGCCGCTGCCATCGCTTTCGTCGTCGGACAGGTTGGCGCCGAAGCTGGTGTCGTCGCCGCCGGCGGTGTCGTCGCTGGTCGTGACGACCAGCGTGGCGAGGTGGCCGGAGAAGGCTTGCTGGGCCGCTTGGCTCAGCGCAAGCCGGCTTTCGATGGTGCCGGTCGCAGCCTCCAGCGTCCAGTCACTGCCGCCGCAGGTGGCGCCGGTGTTGTCGGTGGACGCAGCCACGTCGGCACCAGTCGCCGCGGCCAGTGCGTGGATGAAGTTTTCGCCGCTGCCGCCGGCGACGCGGCAGCCATAGAGCAGCAGGTCGCCGCCTGGGTTCAAGGCAGCGCCGAGCGCGGCCAGGTCGGTGGCGCGGCTGGCGACGGTGTTCGCGTCCAGCGTCAACGAACCGAGGTAGACCTGGCCTTCGGCGCCGTGGCTCAGCACCTGGATCGAGTCCAGCGCGCTGCGGCCTTGCAGCGAAGCCAGCATCTGCGTCAGGCCGTCCTGCGCGGGGTCCAGCAACACGACTTCGGCGCCCGGCAGCACGCCGTCGCGCAGTGCCTGCCAACCCTGGACGCTGGTGTCGATGAAGACGATGTCGTGCGGGGTCGGCTTGTCCTGTTCGTGCACGGCGACGGCGGTGGGAGCGGCGTCTGCAAGCCGCGCAGCGGCGTCGGCCAACGCGACGCCGTGGCTGGCTTCTGGCATCGCGGCGGGCGCCTCGTGGTGCAGCGCTTCTGCGGCGGCGGTGACCGCGGCAGCGTCGAACATCAGCCGAGGCTCCAGCACCAACGGGCGCACGACGGTGCGGCGCTGCACCGGTGCGTGCGGCTCGGCGGGACTGCCGGTCAAGGCGCCGAGCCTGCGGACGACGTCATTCCAGATGCTGCGGGGAAGGCGGTTCATATGGCGTGATGTCGGTTCGGCGGGCGGCGGCCCGGAGGCAGCGCAGGCGCTGCCGGAAGATGGAAGGCAGCGAAGTTCAGCGGGCCGGCACGTCGACGATGACGCGCCCGCTCATGCCGGCGACCAGCTCGGGAAAGCGCCCGCGGATCTGCGCGGTGAACTTGACCGACTGACTCACCGGGTCGACTTTGGCCGCTGTGCGCACGACGCCTGCCGGATAGGTCTTGCCGGTCTCGTCAATGCGGATCTCGAACGGCGAATTGACCTTCAGGAAGGCCATCCAGTGCGAAGGTGCAATGAACTCCAGCTCCAGCGTGGCGTCGTCAATGATCTCCAGCAGCGTCTGCCCCGGCTGCACGTACTGCTGCTCGCGCACCTTCTGCTCCGAGACGCGGCCGGCGAACGGCGCGGCCACGTGGCACTTGCCGAGCAGGATGTTGTTGTACGAAAGATCGGCCCGCGCCTTGGCGGCTTCGGTCTGCGCGATCTCCAGCTCCAGCTTGCCGGCGGAGTTCAGCTCGGAGAGCCGCGTGGTGGACTGCAGCGTGGCATCGGCCGCAGCCAGCACGGCCTTGGACTTCTGCAGCTGCGCCTGCTGCAGCGAGCAGTCGAACTGCACCAGCGTCTGCCCGGCCTTGAAGGCGCCACCTTCGGGCACCGGCAGGCTCTGGACCTTGGCGCCGACTTCGGCGGCCAGCGTGGTGAAACGCCTGGGCGTGAGCTGGGCGCGAACCTCGCGCAGCTCGGGCCGTGCAGGCTCGGCGGCTTCGGTGCCGAAGCTGACCAGCGCGGCAAACGACAGCGTGGCAACAGTCGTGCAGAAAACAATCGCGCGCATCACTGCACCGCCTTGCTGGTGTCTGCGGGTGCAGCATCGGGTTCTGCGGGCAGCGTGCCGGCGTCCCAGGCCTTGAGCACGCCCGCAACGGCCAGGGTCAGGTCGGCCAGCGGCATGGCTTCAGGTGCCGTCAGCCGCGGCTCCAGGCCCAGCGTGGCCTGCAGCTTCGAGGCGGCGGCCTGCACGCTGGACAAGGCCTGGTAGCGGCGCAGCTGCGAGAGGATGGCGGCCGTCTGCTGCGCCACGCGTTCCTGCTGGGTCTGGCGCGCAGCGGCTTCCTGGTTCGCCACATGCCTGGCGATGCGTGCATCGACCTGGGCGATCGCGTCGGCACGCTCGTACTGGCGCACCGCGTTGCCGTATTGCAGGCGAGCGAGGTGCAGCTGCGAGATCACCGCCATCTGCGTGCTCATGCGCTTCTGGTCGGCCAGTTGCACACCGGCTTCGGCCATCTTCGTTTGCGCCATGGCCGACAGCACGCCCAGCAGGTTGAATGACAGCTGCAGCCCGGTCTCGTTCCAGGACTGGTTGATCAGGTACTGGTCATTGCTGGAGCGCAGTGCGTAGTTGAACGACAGGCCAGGGAACATCTTCAGCATGGCCTTGCGGGTTTCGGCCTGGGCGATGCGGCTGTTGTAGATGCTCTCGCGCAGCTCGGCGTTCTGGCTCAGCGCGTAGGTTTCCAGTCGCTCCACCGGCTGGTTCAGCCAGGCAGTGGCGGGTGCGGCAGCCGGTTCGACCACGGTGATGGCCTGGCCGCCGGGCGCGCCGATCAGCTGCGCCAGCTCGATGCGTGCGCTGTTCAGTTCCTGGTCCACCAGTTCCAGCAGACGCAGGTTTTCCAGCAGCTGGCGCTGGTAGCGCAGTGGCTCCAGCGGCGAGCGCAGGCCTTCCTGCTCGATCTTGCGGGCGTCTGCCAGCGCCTGCTCGGCCACCTGCGTGGTGGCCTGCAGTTCGCCACTCAGCTTTTGCGCTGCGGCGACGCGCCAGAAGGCGGTGCGCACGTCCTGCACCAGCAGGTGCTGGGCGCGGCGACTGCGCTCGGTGGCGATGAGGAAGCGGTCCGCGCTCTGGCGCGCCGCGTAGTAGCTCTGGCCAAAGTCCAGCAAGCTCCAGGAAAAGGAGAGGTCAACGTTGGTGGCGTCACGGCTGGAGGAAATCGTCTGGCCGCCGATCACGGTGCCGGTGGCCAGGTCCTTGCTGAGCACCAGCAGGTCGTTGTCGCGGTTGCGGTAGCCGGCCGAAGCCACGAGGCGCGGCAGCATGTCCATGTTGGCTGCGTCCAGCCCGCCAAAGGCGACGACCTCTTCCATGCGGCGCACGCGGCGCTCGGCGTTGTACTTCAGGGCGCGCGCAATCGCGGCCTCCAGGCTCAGCGGGCCGTCCAGCGGTGCGGCGTTCTGCTGCAGCGCGAGCTTGTCGGCCTGGGTGATGTCGCTGATCTCGGCGCCGGCCAGCCGCTGCGGCTGCAGCGAGGCACAGGCGCTCAGCACGAGCGCGGCCGCGGCCACGAACAAGGTCTTGGCAAATGCGTGCATGGGGAATTCTTGTAGAGGGACGAAGCGCCGCAGGACCGTGCGCGAGGCGTGTGAGACCGAGTTCGCAGGATAGAAAGGCCGGCGGCGTCGAAGGCAGCACTGGAGCCGGGCGAAACACCGCTGTTTCGAGCGAATGGAAGCCGCCGCCCAGCAGGCCGGGCGCGGCAGAATGGACAGCGTGAAGCCATGCCTGCCCCAGGAAATCGCGCCCGTCGACGCAGCCCAGGCCGCGCTGACTGCGCAATGCCTGGGGCCATGGTCCAACCAGCTGATGGCCTACTTCCTCACGCTGCGGGCCGAGACCGATGCGGCGCTGGCGCCGCGTTTCCCGTGGGCCGGCGGCAAGGCCTATCCGTATGGCCGCTGCGAGGAGATCACCCAGGACCTGTATGCCAGGCTGGCCCAACGCCTGGCCCGGCCCAGCGATCCCGTCACGCAGGCGCTGCACGACTTCGTCGCCCAGGGCGGCATCGTGCGCAGCATCTGGGGCGTGCTGCGCGAGCAGTACTTCCAGAACGCGCTGCAGTTCGGCGGGCTGTACGTGGACGTGTCCAACGACACGGTGTTCGTCACCAAGCCGCAGGTCGAGATCCTGCCGATCAACGAATGTGGCCTGGTGGCGGTGCGCGATCTGGCGCACTTCCGCCAGACGGCCGAACGCTACTGGCACGCGACGGTCTATGCCAATCACCTCGCGCCCACACTTGCACCACTGCTGCCGGTCATCACCGTCAGCCCCGGCAAGCTGCAACCCGGCCTGCAGTCCGCCTGCGACTACATGATCGACCTGATGCGCCGGGACGCTTTCGTGCAGGCCGAAGCCTGGTTGCGCGAAGGCCCGGTGCCGCCGCCGGAACTGCAGTTGCCTGACCTGCCAGCCGATTTGCGTGCGTGGACGACCGATACGCGGCAGGAGGCGGTGCTGGCCTGCCAGCGCGCCCGCGCCGCAGGCTGCCAACACGATGCCAACTGGCGCAGTGCCAGGGTCATGGACTACCTGCGCTCGGTGGGCGCGTCAAAGACAGGCGCAGGGGGCACCCCGTGAAAGCGCTGATCGCGCCTGCTGGCGGCCCGTTTTGGCGCTGATATACTGCCGCGCTTAGTGGGGGTGTAGCTCAGCTGGGAGAGCGTCGCGTTCGCAATGCGAAGGTCAGGAGTTCGATCCTCCTCATCTCCACCAAACGCCAAAGGCCTCGATGCAGATCGAGGCCTTTTTGCATGCGGCTTCCAGCGTGACGACGGCACATTGCTTGCCTGCGTTGTGCACGAGGGTGCCGATGCGCCAGCTTGGTGCCTGATCTGCCAAGCTCCACTGGCACAGAAATCGCTTGCATGAACCGCTTTGTCAAAGTGCCCTGGCTGACCATCGCTGAAGTATTGCAACACTCGGTAAACAGCCCGTTCAACCGGCTGGTTAGAAGGGCTGGAGCCGGTTTTGCCGTGAATCATTAGGGTCAAGCCTGTAATGGCAGGCAGAAGTTGCCCGCTATAGTGGCGTTTTTCGCGGCCCAAAAGGCCGCTGCCGATGAGAAAGACAGCGTCCTTCTAGGGCGACTGGAGGAATGAGTGGATTTCGCTGAATCGCAGCGCAGCCCCCGCAAGCACCCTGTGGGGCTGATGGTGGTGATCGTGCTGCACGTATTGCTGGGTTACGCCCTGGTGAGTGGCTTGGCACGTCGGGTGGTGGAGGTCGCCATCAAACCGGTGGAGACCAAGCTGATCGAAGAGATCAAGCCGCCCCCGCCGCCGCCGCCGGAGAACCTGCCTCCGCCGCCAAAGAACCTGCCTCCGCCGCCGGCCTTCGTGCCGCCGCCGGAAGTGCAGGTTGCGCCGCAGCCGGTTGCGCCGACGATCACGACGACGACGGTCGCACCTCCGCCTGCGCCGGTCACGATCAGCGCTGCACCGCCCGCGCCGCCAGCACCGCCGGCACCGCCTCGTGCGGCAGCCCGGCCGGCCATCGGCAACATCTCCAACTGCGCGCCCACTGGCGCAGACTACCCCGCAGCCGCGACCCGGGCCGAGGCCACGGGCACCACGCGCATTCGCTTCACCGTCGACGCCCAAGGCAAGTTGGCCAAGGCCGAAGTCGTGAAGGCGGCCGGCCCGAGCCGCGAACACAAGCTGCTGGACCGCATCGCACTCGACAAGCTCAGCAGTTGCACCTTCAAGGCTGGCGCTGACGAAAACGGCCAACCCACGGGCGGCACCTTCGAAGTCGAGTACGTCTGGAAGCTGGAGTGAACTCGCAGTTTCAAAAAGTGCGCCGTGTGCCAGTCGTTGGGTGACGACCCGGGCAACGGGTCCGGCATCAATCAAGCTTTTTGTTTGTCGCGAGAAAGACGCCAGATCTGCCGCGCGACACCCATCCTCAGTCGCCCTGCCCCTCTTTGTGGCCGCAAAGGCCCGCCGGGCAAGGCATTTGTCCCTGTTTTGTTCCCTGGAGTGAGTCCATGTCCTTTCTGAAACAACTGCGCGCGCCGCTGCTGGCGGTCACCCTGGCCACGGCCGGCCTGGCCGGTGTCGCCACCCTGATGCCGCAAGCCGCCCTCGCCCAGGAAGCCTCTGCCCCTGCCGCCACCACCGCAGCCGAGCCCGCCGCACCGCCCGTGGTGCCCGAGATCAAGAAGGAAACCATCGACAACCCCTACGGCCTGGAAGCGCTGTGGAGCCAGGGTGACTTCGTCGCCCGCGGCACGCTGATCATCATGATCATCATGTCCATGGGCTCCTGGTACATCATCTTCACCAAGCTGTTCGAGCAGCGCAAACTGCTCAAGAGCGCCGAAGCTGCGGGCGCCGAGTTCTGGAGCGCCGGCTCGATCCGCAAGGGTGCCGACTCGCTGGAAGAAGGCTCGGCCTTCCGCTTCATGGCCGAACAAGGCCTGAAGGCGGCGCACCACCACGAAGGCACGCTGGTCGAGAACATCGACCTGAACACCTGGATCGGCATGAGCGTGCAGCGTGCGGTCGACAACATCGCCAGCCGCCTGCAGGATGGCCTGGCCTTCCTGGCCACCGTGGGCTCCACCGCACCGTTCGTCGGCCTGTTCGGCACGGTCTGGGGCATTTACCACGCACTGACGGCCATCGGCATCTCGGGCCAGGCCTCGATCGACAAGGTTGCCGGCCCGGTCGGCGAAGCGCTGATCATGACCGCCTTCGGCCTGGCCGTCGCGGTGCCTGCGGTGATGGGCTACAA
>NZ_JBGGNH010000042.1:0-60386 GCF_041287625.1 Ideonella sp. | reverse complement strand
GGCTGCGCGAGGGCTACAAGGAAGAACGCACCGCCTGCATCAACCGCATTCGCGGCCTGTTGACCGAGTTCGGTCTGGTGTTCCCTCAGAGCCCGGATGCCTTGCGCCTGGCCTTGCCCGACGTGCTGGAAGACGCGGGCAGCGAACTGCCTTCGCTGGCCCGCATGGCGTTGCAGCGGGCGCAGTTGCAGTGGCTTGAGATCGAATGCCACATCGCCTGGTGCGATCAGCGCATTGCCGCGCATGTGCGCAGCAACGCGCAGGCCAAGACGGCGGCGCAGCTTTGCGGCATTGGCCCGGTCACGGCTTCGGCGCTGGTGGCCAGCGTGGGCGACTTCACGCAGTTCCGCTCCGGCGCGCAATTCGGCGCCTGGCTCGGACTGGTGCCCAAACAGAACTCCAGCGGCGGCAAGGCCAGCCTGGGCGGCATCACCAAACGCGGCGACGAATACTTGCGAACCTTGCTGATCCAGGGTGCCAAGTCTGCGGTGATGACCGCCCACAAACGCGCCGACCGGATCTCGCAGTGGCTGGTACAGCTCAGGGAGCGGGTGGGCTGGCAGAAGGCCGTGGTGGCGCTGGCCAACAAGAACGCGCGCATCCTGTGGGCCGTGTTGGCCAAGGGTCGAACGTTCGACCCGAATCATGTGTCGATCAAACCCGGCGAGGCGGCTGGCCCCATGGTTCCTGCCAACTGACGCTACGCCAAAGGTTCAGCAAAAACCATTACTGATTTCTCCTTCGAAGACGCGCGTTCGTAGATGCATCACACAGGTCAGACCGGTGGCAGGCGAGTTCGACAAACCCTGTGTCGCACCGTTCGCGGTGACGACGGCGAATGAATGGAGCCCTGCCAAGCGGTTCGTATCTGGGCCCGCACCAAACTCCGGTGCAACAAGGCCGCCTGTAGATGTGCAGTCTGTCCCTCGTCGTGATTCATCCACGCGGGCGCAATTCGGCTTTGGAGGAAGAAGAAAGGCACCTTAATCAACTGTTGGCATTGACGCGCGGGGAAGTCCCTGTAGATGGGTTAGGCGTCAGCGCTTGTTTGCGGCTAGCCATCGACTTGGAGCTCCTTTGGCAAGCCATTCTGGAACGTGCACGTAAAGAGGTGACCATCACGATCTTTAAGGCACTCGAATGATAGATCCCACGGGCTGTGCTCGTCGCCGCGTAGCGGGACAGACATGCTCGTGAACTTGAATCCCTCGCGCCAGTTTGCCGGGAAGGGCCCTCTCACCCACTTCTCGTATTCTGGGATAAGAAGCGCAGACGCCCTCTGAAAGGCTAGGTCCGGGTTTCTGGCGAACCTCTTGAAGAACTCTGCCTGCGCTTCGCTGGGCTCCTGTTCATCGGTTGTCTCAATTGCCACGATAAAGGGCGTTCCTCCCACTTCGGTTTCAACCTCCCAGTACGAACCATGTTTAGCCGACATGAGCAACGCTTCGCCGAACGTCGGGTGTTCGATCCGGCGTGGGGGCTTGCCAAACAGCACTCGAGATAGGAAGCCCATGTTTCGACGCCTAACGCCCGCGGTAAGCCGCACCGGAGTACGCAGCACGGAGGGGACCAACAAGCGGAGCTTGTTGGTGTCGGCTTGACCAACCAGTTAGGCTGGTGACAGGTGCTGAAATCATTGTATGAATCCAAGATTAGATGGAAGCCGCAGTAGGAGGCGCGTCCGCCTCCGAGCTTGGGAATTGTTCGTACGGATACCAATGAATTAGTTGCATTCTGATTGAGTGCAGAAGAAAGAACGATTGAACGTGCTGGCCAATTGCATTGCGAATGGCGTCCACTTCAAAGGTTTCTTGGTCATACTCAACTTCCCCGGTATCTGGGTCTATTAAGATTTTTGGATTTGTTCGAAGAATTGCTGCGACTTGGCCTCCAGCAACGACCTCGTGGTACGCAGAGTGAACCACTTTATTCCTGAATTTTCTCAGTGCGTGAAATATGCTGCGCAATTGCTCCGCTTCCTGCGCCCTCTCTGCACCATTGGGAAAGGCATGCTGCTTAGTTTTTGCAAGAAACAGATCTGTGACCTTGTCTATAAGGTCAGCATTAGATTCTTTGCGAAGTGCAACGGGAGGCCAAGTGTTTTTTTCCGGGTCAATGAGAAACCAGCCTATTTGGCGATACATGTCCTCAATTGATTGAAAGAAAACGACGAATTCGCCTATGGCCTGGTGCACTTCCTCGATATCTGTGGTGGCTGGCATTTGGTGGCGTAGAGAACGACAAGTGCTTGGATGAGAAGAAAGCCTAACTTGTTTATCGGGCGACAGTTTTGCTGCGTAACACCTGCCACTGTCTCCATAAAATCGGACAGTCAAGTGGCCGCAAGTTCGCATCGGCATTGATTTTTCCAGCGGCTGGGCCCGTGTCATTCATTGCCAAATTCCCGGCGAAAGGAGCAGTCCTCGTCCGGTCTCATTGGATGCAGGCAGCGCCATTTCGTCAACCTCTCCCGTAGGGATGCAGCACCATCGCTACGCCGCACCCCACGAGGAAAAACCGGGTTGACGTGGAGTAGCACGCTGGCTCACAGACTTGCTGCGCCCCAAAAACAAAAACCCGCCGAAGCGGGTTTTTGAATGAGGTACGCAGCGCAGGTTCAGAGGCGCTCGGACACCCAGGCTTGCACCCCCGCCAGCGCAGCCGGCAAGGCCGCAGCATCGGTGCCGCCCGCCATCGCCATGTCCGGCTTGCCGCCGCCCTTGCCGCCGACTTGCTGGGCCACAAAGTTCACCAATTCGCCGGCCTTGAGCTTGGAGATGGTGTCTGCGGTGACGCCTGCGGCGATCTGGACCTTGCCGCCGTCCACCGCGGCCAGCACGATGGCTGCGGTTTTCAGCTTGTTCTTGAGCTGGTCCATGGTGGCGCGCAGCGTGGCGGCGTCTGCGCCTTGCAGGGTGGCGGCGAGGACCTTGATGCCCTTGATGTCCACTGCTTGGGCGACGAGTTCGTCGCCCTGGCTGGAGGCGAGCTTGCCCTTCAGCGAGGCGACTTCCTTTTCGAGGGCGCGCAGATGGTCCTGCAGGCTGCCGATGCGGCTGCTCAGCTCGGCGGGCGCGGCCTTCAACGAAGCGGCCACTTCGTTGACCGTGTGCTCCAGGCTTTGCAGGTAGGCCAGTGCGTTGGCGCCGGTGACGGCTTCGACGCGGCGGATGCCGGCGGCCACGCCGCTTTCACCGACGATCTTGAACAGGCCGATGTCGCCGGTGCGCTGCACGTGGGTGCCGCCGCAGAGTTCCTTGGAGCTGCCGATGCTGAGCACGCGCACGGTGTCGCCGTACTTCTCGCCGAACAGCATCATCGCGCCGCTCTTCTGCGCGTCGTCCAGCGCCATCACTTCGGCTTGCGCCGCGGCGTTGGCCAGGATCTCGGCGTTGACCTTGGCTTCGACTTCCTTGATCTGCGCTTCGGTCAGCGGCGCGGTGTGCGCGAAGTCGAAGCGGGTGCGCTCGGCGTTGACCAGCGAGCCCTTCTGCTGCACGTGCGTGCCCAGCACTTCGCGCAAGGCCTTGTGCATCAGGTGGGTGGCGCTGTGGTTGCGCACGGTGCGGGCGCGGTGCTCGGCGTTCACGCGGGCGGTGAAGGTGTCGCCCACCTTGACTTCGCCTTCGAGCACGCGGCCGTGGTGGCCGAACACGTCGGCCTGGATCTTGATGGTGTCTTCGACGACCACGCGGGTGCTGGCATTGCGCAGCTCGCCGGTGTCGCCCACCTGCCCGCCGGATTCGGCGTAGAACGGCGTGTGGTCCAGCACGATGACCGCGTCGTCACCAGCGCGGGCCACGTCCACCGGGCTGCCGTCCACATAGACCTGGACCACGCGCGAGGCTTCGCGCAGCAGCTCGTCGTAACCGTGGAAGGTGGTGGGCGAGCCGGTGTAGGCCAGGCCGGCGGCCATCTTGAACTTGCCGGCGGCGCGGGCCTGCTCGCGCTGTCGCGCCATTTCCGCGTCGAACTCTGCTGTGTTGATGGTTATCCCACGCTCACGTGCCACGTCCGCGGTCAGATCGATGGGGAAACCATAGGTGTCGTGCAACTTGAACGCGATGTTTCCGCCGAGCGTCAACTCTCCGCCCCGCGGAAGAACTGACAGCGCTCCTTCCAGAATTTCCATCCCGCGTTCGATGGTCAGGAAGAAGCGTTCCTCTTCCTGTTTCAAGACCTCGCTCACGCGCGCCTGAGCTTGGCGCAGCTCGGGGTAGGCATCGCCCATCTGGTTGACCAGCTCGGGCAGGATCTTGTGGAAGAACGGGGTGCGCGCGCCCAGCTTGTAGCCGTGGCGGATGGCGCGGCGGGCAATGCGGCGCAGCACGTAGCCGCGGCCTTCGTTGCCGGGGATCACGCCGTCCACGATGGTGAACGAGCAGGCGCGGATGTGGTCGGCGATGACCTTGAAACTTGGATTCTCAGGGTCGACCACCAATGCATCAGCGACAGCCGCGCCAGCCCCACCTGCCTCAGCAACGGCCTTGCGGGTTGCAGCCAGCAGCGCGACGAAGGTGTCGATCTCGTAGTTCGAGTGCACGTGCTGCAGCACCGCGGCCAGGCGCTCCAGGCCCATGCCGGTGTCCACCGAGGGCTTGGGCAGCTTGTGCATCACACCGTCTTCGGTGCGGTTGAACTGCATGAAGACGTTGTTCCAGATCTCGATGTAGCGGTCGCCGTCTTCGTTCGGCGAGCCCGGCGGTCCGCCGGGGATCTCTTCGCCGTGGTCGTAGAAGATCTCGGTGCAGGGGCCGCAAGGGCCCGTGTCGCCCATCATCCAGAAGTTGTCGGAGGCGTAGCGGCCGCCCTTGTTGTCGCCGATGCGGATGATGCGTTCGGCCGGCACGCCCACCACCTTGTGCCAGATGTCGTAAGCCTCGTCGTCTTCTGCATAGACGGTGACCCACAGCTTCTCGGCCGGCAGCATGAACTTGGTGGTCAGCAGTTCCCAGGCGTAGCTGATCGCGTCGTGCTTGAAGTAGTCCCCGAAGCTGAAGTTGCCCAGCATTTCGAAGAAGGTGTGGTGGCGCGCGGTGTAGCCGACGTTGTCCAGGTCGTTGTGCTTGCCGCCGGCGCGGATGCACTTCTGGCTGGTCGTGGCGCGCGTGTAGGCGCGCTTGTCGAAGCCCAGGAACACGTCCTTGAACTGGTTCATGCCCGCGTTGGTGAACAACAGCGTCGGGTCGTCCCCAGGCACCACGGGCGACGAGGCCACGATGGTGTGGCCCTTGGACTCGAAGAACTTCAGGAAGGTCTGGCGGATCTCTGCGGCTTTCATCCGGGTCTTTTCTCGAGGGTCACGCCGAGTCTGGCGAAGCTTTCGATTATAGGTGGCGAGGGCTGGCCACACGGGCCTGGGCCGCCCGGCTTGTGCAGCGCGCGGGCCTCGTCACAAAATGCCTCCAAAGCGGAAAACGCAGGTTCAACGAGGGTCCGGGAAGTTTCGGAGTGAGGGAGGAAAGATGGAAATCGAACGTTTCGAGCGCATGGTCGCGCAGCTGGAAGCCGAGAGCGCCGCTGCGCCAGGGCGTTACCAGCTGAAGGTGGCACTGCTGGCCCTGGCCGGCTTCGGGCTGCTGGGGCTGATCGGCCTGGGGCTGGGCTTCGGCCTGGTGCTGCTGGGTGGCGCGGTGGCGGCCGCCTTGTGGGTGGGCGGGGCCGCGGCCTGGCTGCTGTTGCTGAAGCTGGGCAAGCTGCTGCTGCTCGTGGCCATTCCGGTCTGGCTGCTGCTGCGCAACACCATGAGGGCGTTGTTTGTGCGCCTGCCGACGCCGCAGGGCCGCGCGCTGCAGCGGGCCGACGCACCGGCGCTGTTCGCCGCGCTGGACGACATGCGCCGCCGGCTTCGCGGCCCGGCGGTGCACCAGGTGCTGGTGGTGGACGGCATCAACGCGGCCATCGTGCAGCGGCCGCTGTTCGGGCTGATCGGCTTTCCGCGCAACCACCTGCTGCTGGGCCTGCCGCTGCTGGAAAGCCTGTCGCCCGACGAGGCGATGGCCGTGGTGGCGCACGAATACGGCCACCTCTGCGGCGCACACGGCCGCTTCAGCGCCTTCATCTACCGGCTGCGCTTCAGCTGGGCCACGATCCAGGGCCACGCCGCCACCTGGCACGGGTGGGCCGGCCGGCTGATGCAGCGCGCGGTGGGCGCCTATGCGCCCTACTTCAACGCCTACACCTTCGTGCTGGCCCGGGCCCAGGAATACCAGGCGGATGCGACCTCGGCCCAGCTGGTCGGCAGCGCGGCGGCCGTGGCGGCGCTCAAGCGCACCAACCTGGCCTCGGCCCATCGCTCGGGCTTCTTCGACCAACTGCTGGAAACCACGCGCGACCAGGCCGCGCCGCCACCCGACCTGGCGCTGCGCTGGGCGGCGGTTGCCACCCAGTTGCCTGCTGCCCGCACCGGCCCGTGGCTGGACCGTGCGCTGGACCGCTCGCCGGGCGCGATGGACACCCACCCGACGCTGCGACAGCGCTTGCAGGCGCTGGGCGCAGACGGCACCGAAGCGCAGGCCACGCCCGCCCCGTTGACCGGCCCTTCGGCGGCCCAGGTGCTGCTGGGCCCGGTGGCCGACACGCTGCGCAGCGAGTTCCAGCGCAGCTGGGCCGAAAACGCCGCCGAAGGCTGGGGCGAACAGCACGCGCAGTGGCAGGCCCGCCGCCAGCGCCTGGCCGAACTGGAAGCCATGGCCGAGCGCGACAGCGACCAGCGCCTGGAACTGCTGCGCCTGACCATGGGCCTGCAGCCCGAGCTGGACCTGCGCGCGGCGTTTGCCGAGTTCAACCGCGAGCACCCGGACCATGCGCTGGGCCTGTTCCTCGAAGGCTCGGCCCGGCTGGCGCGGGACGATGCCGGCGGGCTGGGCCAGCTGGAGGCCGCGATCCGCCTGGACGTGGAAGCCACGCGCGGGGCCTGCGAACGTGCGCACGCCTGGCTGATCGAGCGCGACCCAGCCGCCGCCAAGCCCTGGGCCGAGCGTTGGCAGGCCCGGGCCGAGCTGGAAGCGCTGCGCCAGCACCAGCTGGACCGGCTGGACCCCAAGGGCAAGCTGCTGCCGGCGGAGCTGTCGGCGGACACGCGCGTGGCCATGGGCAAGCTGGTGGCGCAGCACGGCAAGGGCGTGCGCCAGGCCTGGCTGCTGCGCCGCGAGATCCCGGCCGACCCGGCCTGCGAGGCCTATGTGATCGTGCTGCAGCTGGGCTGGTGGGCGCGGCTGCGCAACCAGGGTGGCCTGGCGGTGCAGGCGCTGGCGCGGCAGGAATGGCCAATGCCGCTGCACCTGTGCCTGGGCCACCGCTTCCGCGCTTACCAGCGCACTGCGATGAAGATCGGCACGCGATTGCGCTGAACTTCACGTTGCAGAAGCCAGCCCTCGGAGTCGGCAGGCGGAGCTCAGGCCCGGCAAGCAACCCGCCAAGGCCGGCAGGGATTTGCATCGCGCGTAAGCTCATCGCGATGACGATCTCGATCTTCTTTTCCAACGCTTGGCGTGGCCTTGCCGCCGCCGCCACGGTGGCCAGCCTCGGTGGCTGCGCGATCTTCTCTCCGCCGAAATTCGAACCCGGGGCCAGCCCCGCCGAAGTGACGCGGCAGCTCGGCCAGCCGACCGGCGACTACCCGCAACCGGGTGGCGGCCACACGCTGGAGTTTGCCGCCGGCCCATTCGGCAGGTTCACGTGGCTGGTCCGCTTCGACAGCCAGGACAGGCTTGTCAGTGGAGAGCAGGTGTTGACCGAGCGCAACTTCAACGCGATCAAGGCCGGCATGACGGCTGACGAAGTGCGGCTCGCGATCGGCCGGCCCGGCACCACGTTCGGCGTGCACTACCCGAAAGAAATCGTCTGGG
Source organism: Ideonella sp. (assembly GCF_041287625.1). GTDB lineage: Bacteria > Pseudomonadota > Gammaproteobacteria > Burkholderiales > Burkholderiaceae_C > Ideonella. Next base: position 52,536 of record NZ_JBGGNH010000042.1, on the reverse strand, counting down.
CCTACCGCTACGACACCCCGTTCTGCCAGCGCTTCATGGTGGGCATGGGCTTCGACGACCGCGTCATCGACACCGCCTACGGCCCGGACCCGGCCTGCGACAACGACAGGCCATTCTTTGCGCGCTGAGGGCCTCAGCCCAGGCCCTGCGCCTGGAAGAACTCGCCCAGCTTGGTGTCCAGCGAAAAGGCCACGTTGAAACGCATCCACGGCGTGGGGCCCAGGTCCGCTGAAAACAGGTGGCCGGGGCCCAGCATGATGTCGTGGTCGGCCGCCTTGTTGGACAGTGCCACCGGGTCGCTGACCAGAGGGTGGCGGGCCCACAGGAACATGCCCGCCTTGGGTTCGGCGAACAGCTCGAAGCCCAGGCTGGAGAGGCGGTGGCCGACCTGCTGGTGCGCCTCCGCCAGGCGCTCGCGCAGGCCTTTGAGGTGCTTGCGCCAGCGGCCTTCGATCAGCACGCCCAGCGCCAGCCGCTCGCCGAATTCGGCGCTGGTCAGCCCGGCAATCATCTTCAACTGCGCCAGGTCTTCCACCATGTCCGGGTGCGCCACCAGGTAGCCCACGCGGATGTTGGGCGAGATGGTCTTGGAATAGCTGCCGACCGTGATGACGCGGCTCAGCTGGTCCAGGCTGGCCAGCGATGGCCGCGGGTTCGGGTCCAGGTCGACGTAGATGTCGTTCTCGACAATCGTCAGGTCGTGCTTCTCGGCCAGTTGCAGCACGCGGTGCAAATGCGCCAGTTGCGCCACCGAACCGGTGGGGCTCTGCAGCCGCGGCTGGGTGAAAAACACCTTGGGCTGGTGCGCCACGATCAGCCGCTCCAGCGCGGGCAGGTCGTAGCCCTGCGGCGTGCGCGGCACGCCGACCAGCGTGGCGCCCTGGAAGCGCAGGCTGAACAGCAGGTTGGCATAGCCGGGGTCGTCGACCAGCACGGTGTCGCCCGCGCGCACCAGGCGGCGCACCGCCAGGTCCAGCGCCTGGCTGGAGCCTTGCGTGAGCAGCACCTGGCTGGGGTGCACCTGCACCTCCTGCTCGGCAAACGCCTCGGCAATGAACTGGCGCAGCGGCGGATAGCCTTTCGGGTCGCCATAGCCGCCGAGGTCTGCGTCTTCGCTGGCCAGGCTGCGCAGCGCACGGCGCAGGCCGTCTTCGGCCAGCCAGTCGCCGGGCAGCCAGCCGCAGCCGGCCTTGATGGACAGGTGGCGGTGCTCGAAGATCTTGCGCATGTACCACATGGCATCGAAGCCCTGGACTGCCGCCACCTGGGCCCGGGCCGGGCCGCCTTCGCGGCCATCCGCCTGCGCCCGCCGCCGCACGAAGAAGCCCGAATGCGGGCGCGAGGCCAGCCAGCCTTGCGCCACCAGCCGGTCGTAGGCCTCGACCACGGTGAACACGCTGACCTGGTGCGCATGCGCGAACTGGCGGATGGACGGCACCTTGGCGCCGGCACGCAGCCCGCCCTGCTCGATCTGCGAGCGCAGGCCCTCGACGATCTGGGCCACCAGCGAAATGCTGGACTGGGGCTGAAGCTGGAGCATGGGGAACGCCGCGGTGGCGCGCTGTACAGGTCTTGCGGCCTGCACAGTGCACCGCACAAGACCTCGCGCTGTACATGGTAACGCCCGTGTCATGAAGCCTAAAGTCGGCGCCTCACCTGCAAACCAGGACAGGAAGGCAAAGACCATGAAACACGAAGCTCCGAACAATGCGATGCTGATGGCGCGCCGCCGCGCTGCGCTGCCGACCGGGCTGGGCCAGACCTACGAGGTCTTCGCCGAGCGCGCGCTGAACGCCGAAGTCTGGGACGTGGAAGGCAAGCGCTACATCGACTTCGGTGGTGGCATCGCGGTGTTGAACACCGGCCACAACCACCCGAAGATCGTCGCCGCCGTGAAGACGCAGCTGGACAAGGTCCACCACACCTGCTTCCAGGTGCTGGCCTACGAGCCCTACGTCGAACTCGCCGAGCGCCTGATCGAGAAAACGCCTGGCGACTTCGCCAAGAAGGCCTACTTCCTGTCCACCGGCGCCGAGGCGGTGGAAAACGCCGTGAAGATCGCCCGCGCAGCCACTGGCCGCCAGGCGGTGATCGCCTTCGGCGGCGGCTTCCATGGCCGCACGCTGCTGGGCATGGCGCTCACCGGCAAGGTTGCGCCGTACAAGGCCGGCTTCGGCCCATTCCCCGCCGAGATCTATCACGCCGAGTATCCGAACCCGCTGCACGGCATCAGCACCGCCGAGGCGCTGCGCTCGGTCGAGCACATCTTCAAGTACGACGTGGAAGCGGCCCGTGTCGCCGCCATCATCATCGAGCCTGTGCAGGGCGAAGGCGGCTTCTACGTCGCGCCCAAGGACTTCGTGCAGGCGCTGCGCAAGCTGTGCGACCAGCACGGCATCGTGCTGATCGCCGACGAGGTGCAGACCGGCGCCGGCCGCACCGGCACCTGGCTGGCCAGCGAGCAATGGGGCGTGGCAGCGGACATCGTGACGATGGCCAAGTCCATGGCCGGTGGCTTCCCGCTCTCGGCCGTGATCGGCCGCGCGGACCTGATGGACAAGCCGCTGCCCGGTGGCCTGGGCGGCACCTATGCCGGCAACCCGCTGGCCTGCGCCGCGGCGCTGGCGGTGCTGGACGTGTTCGAGGAAGAGCAACTGCTGGCCCGCTCTGTGGCCGTGGGCGAGAAGCTCACCGTTGGCCTGAAGGCGCTGGCCACCAAGCACAGGCAGATCCAGGACGTGCGCGGCCTGGGCGCGATGGTCGCGGTCGAGCTGTTCAAGGACGGCGACCATGAACAGCCAGATGCCGACCTGACCAAGCGTGTGTGCGCCGAAGCCATCAAGCGAGGCCTGGTGCTGCTCTCCTGCGGCGTGTATGCCAACGTGATCCGCGTGCTGGTGCCGTTGACTGCGAGCGACGCGCTGCTGGACGAAGGCCTCGCCGTCCTGGGCGAGGCCTTCAGCGCCGCCGTCCAGCAAGGCTGAAGCCGACGTGAACACCATGCCCACAATGCCTCTTGTCCGGTTCGCCGGTGTGCAGAAGACCTACGACGGGCTCAGCCTCGTCGTGCGTTCGCTGGACCTGGACATCCAGCGCGGCGAGTTCCTGTCGTTGCTGGGCCCGTCTGGCTCCGGCAAGACGACCACGCTGATGATGCTCGCGGGCTTCGAGTCGCCCACCGCAGGCGAGATCCTGCTCGACGGCTCGCCGATCACGCGCACGCCGCCGCACAAGCGCAACTTCGGCATGGTGTTCCAGAACTACGCGCTCTTCCCGCACCTCTCGGTGGCGGACAACGTGGCCTACCCGCTGACGGTGCGCAAGGTGCCCAAGGGCGAGATCGCCACCCGCGTGGCCAGGGCGCTGGACATGGTGCAGCTGGTCGGCAAGGGCGAGCGCCTGCCCGGCCAGCTCTCCGGCGGCCAGCAGCAGCGCGTGGCGCTGGCCCGCGCCCTCGTGTTCGAGCCGCAGCTGGTGCTGATGGACGAGCCGCTGGGCGCGCTGGACAAGCAGCTGCGCGAGCACATGCAGATCGAGCTGAAGGAACTGCACCGCAAGCTCGGCGTGACCTTCGTCTACGTGACGCACGACCAGGGCGAGGCGCTGACCATGAGCGACCGCGTGGCCGTCTTCAACGACGGCCTGATCCAGCAGATCGCCCCGGTCGAGCAGCTCTACGAAACGCCGGTGAACCGCTTCGTGGCCGGCTTCGTCGGCGACAGCACGCTGCTGGCCGGCACCGTGGGCCAGTCCGATGGCGACAGCTGCGAGCTGGTGCTGCCCACCGGCGAGCGGCTGACCGGGCTGAACATCAACCGCGCGCTGCCGGGCACACAGGTGCTGGCCTCGGTGCGGCCCGAGCGCATCGAACCCTGCCTGGTCAAACCCGAGGCGCTGGGCAATGCGGTGCAGGCCGCCGTGACCGACATCATCTATTTCGGCGACCACCTGCGGCTGCGCTGCGCCGTCAATGGCCAGGCGCCGGCGACCGTCAAGCTGCCGCTCGCGGGCGGGCTGCAACCGGTCGTCGGCCAGGCAGTGTGGCTGCACATTCCGCAGCCCTACCTGCGCATCTATCACTGAACAAGATCCAAAGGCCCGTTCGAGGCTCGCACACATCAAGAGGCACCGCAGCGCAAGCTGACGGCGGCCCGTGACTTCTCTCGCTGCACGACACGTCCCTCCCTCAAGCCCTTTCAGGAGTTATTGCGATGAAGAAGACGTCCATGGCCTTTGCGGCCGCGGCGATGCTGGCCGCGCTGCCAGCGCTGGCCCAGAGCCAGTTGACGGTGGTGAACTTCGGCGGTGCCAATGGCGCAGCGCAGAAGAAGGCGTATGTGGAGCCGTTCGAGAAGAGCAGCGGCGCCAAGCTGGTGATCGTGGAATACAACGGCGAGCAGGCCAAGATCAAGGCGATGGTCGAAACCGGCAAGATCAGCTGGGACGTGGTCGAGGTCGAAAGCCCGGACGTGGCGCGCGGCTGCGACGAAGGCCTGTTCGAGAAGATGGACTGGCGCAAGGTTGGCAGCAAGGCTGACTTCCAGCCCGCTGCCGTGACCGAGTGCGGCGTGGGCGCCTTCGTGTGGTCCACCGTGATGGCCTACAACGGCGACAAGCTCAAGGACGGCCCCAAGACCTGGGCCGATTTCTGGGACACCAAGAAGTTCGCCGGCAAGCGCGGCATGCGCAAGGGCGCGCGCTACAACCTGGAATTCGCGTTGATGGCCGACGGCGTGAAGAGCGCGGACGTCTACAAGGTCCTGGCCACGCCGGCCGGCGCGGACCGCGCCTTCAAGAAGCTCAGCGAACTCAAGCCCAGCATCCAGTGGTGGGAAGCCGGCGCGCAGCCGCCGCAGTTCCTGGTGGCCGGTGACGTGGTGATGGCCACGGCCTACAACGGCCGCATCGACGCCGCGCAGCGCGAAGGCAAGAACCTGAAGATCAGCTGGACCGGCGGCATCTTTGACCTGGACTACTGGGTCATCCCCAAGGGCTCGCCGAACAAGGACCTGGCGATGAAGTACATCGCCGCCGCTGCCGCACCGGGCGCGCAGGCCGAATACGCGCAGAACATTTCCTACGGCCCGACCAACAACAAGGCCCTGGCCAAGCTGGACCCCAAGGTGCTGGCCCTGCTGCCGACCTCGCCGGCCAACAGCAAGGACGCGCTGCAGTTCAACATCGGCTTCTGGGCCGACCAGGGCGAGGCGCTGGAAAAGCGCTTTGCTTCCTGGGCCGCGCAGTGATGGCCTGAAGCCGTGAGCAGCAGCACCGTGACGACACTCGCCGCCGCACCGGCGCCCGCCCCCGAAGGCAATGCGCTGGCCCGCTCGCTGGCGCGGGCCCAGCGCCGCCGGCACCTGGCGGCGATCTCGCTCACGCTGCCGCTGCTCTTGTTCCTGCTGGCCACTTTCCTGGTGCCCATCGGCGCGCTGCTGATTCGCGCCGTGGAGAACCCGGAAGTGGCCAACGCCCTGCCCCGCACCGCGCAGGCGCTCTCGAAGTGGGACCGCCACCAACCGCCCGCCCCTGCCGCCTATGCGGCTGTGGTGGAAGACCTGGCGGCCCTGCCCGAAGCGGCGCAGGCCGGTGCGCTGGCAAGGCGCCTGAACACCGAACAGCCCGGCTCGCGTTCGCTGGTCATGAGCACCTACCGCGCGCTGCCGCAGCTGCAACCCGCAGGCACCACGCCCGCACCCGACGCGCTGCGCGAGCAGCTGCTGGCGCTGGACCCGCGCTGGGGCGAGCTGCCGTACTGGCAGGCGATTGCCAAGAACGCCAGCCGCTGGACGCCGGACTACCTGCTCACTGCCGTGGACCTGAAGCGCAAGGCCGAGGGCGGGCTGGAACGTGTGGCGCCGGACCAGCGCGTGTTCTCGTCCATCCTGCTGCGCACCTTCCAGATCAGCGCGGTGGTGATGCTGTGCTGCCTGCTGCTGGGCTATCCGCTGGCCTACTGGCTCTCCACGCTGAACGCGCGCCAGGCCAATGTGCTGATGATCCTGGTGCTGGTGCCGTTCTGGACCAGTATCCTCGTGCGCGTGGCCGCGTGGATCGTGCTGCTGCAGCGCGAGGGCCTGGTCAACAGTGCGCTGATGGGTGTTGGCGTGATTCAGGAACCTCTGGCGCTGCTGTTCAACCGCACCGGGGTGATCATCTCGATGACGCACATCCTGCTGCCCTTCATGATCCTGCCGCTGTACAGCGTGATGAAGTCGGTCTCGCCGACCTACCTGCGCGCAGCGGTGTCGCTGGGCAGCCCGCCGCTGGCGGCCTTCTTCCGTGTCTACGTGCCGCAGACGCTGCCCGGCGTGGGCGCGGGCGGCCTGCTGGTCTTCATCCTGGCCATTGGCTACTACGTGACACCCGCACTGCTGGGCGGTGCGGACGACCAGATGCTGAGCTACTACATCGCCCAGTACACCAACGTCGACATCAACTGGGGCATGGCGTGCGCTTTGGGCGCCATCCTGCTGACGGCCACGCTGGTGCTGTATGCGCTGTACCGCCGCGTCGTGAAGTCCGAACTGAGCCTGGGGTAACGGCATGAGTTTTTTCTCGTTCTTGCGACCACAGTTCCCGGCCCACTTCACGCTGCTGGACAAGGCCGGCTGGTGGGCGCTGCGCCTGTTCAGCCTGGGCGTGCTGCTGTATTTGCTGCTGCCCATCCTGGCCATCATGCCGCTGTCGTTCTCGGCGTCTTCGTTCCTCGCCTACCCGATGCCGGGCTGGTCGCTGCAGTGGTATCACAACCTCTTCACGTCGGACGAATGGGGGCGCGCGGCGAAGAATTCCTTCATCGTTGCGCCGGCCGCCACCGTCATTGCCACCACGCTGGGCACGCTCACCGCCGTGGGCCTGGCGCGCGCGAACTTCCCCGGCAAGGGCTTGCTGATGAGCGTGCTGATTGCGCCGATGGTCGTGCCCATCGTCGTCGTCGGCGTGGCCTGCTATTTGTTCTTCGCACGCATCGGCCTGTCGGACACCTATGCCGGGCTGATCATCGTGCACGCGGCACTCGGCGCGCCGTTTGTCGTTACCACCGTGCTGGCCACGCTGCAGAACTTCAACCACAACCTGGTGCGCGCCTCGCTGAGCCTGGGCGCCGGGCCGCTGCAGACCTTCTTCCGCGTGACGCTGCCGGTCATCGCGCCGGGCGTGATCTCGGGCGCGCTGTTCGCCTTTGCCACCTCGTTCGACGAAGTGGTGGTCACGCTGTTCATCGCCGGGCCGGACCAGGTGACGCTGCCGCGGCAGATGTTCACCGGCATCCGCGAGAACATCAACCCGACGATTGCCGCCGTGGCCACGCTGCTGATCCTGTTCACCACCGCGCTGATGGGCGCGCTGGAGTGGATGCGCGGGCGCCGCGCCTGAGAGACACACGATGACGCGACAACTCAACATTCCTTTGGGCGGCAACGACATGCCGCGCTTCGGCGGGCTGGCCAGCATGATGAGGCTGCCGGTCGCCACCTCGCCCGTGGGCCTGGACGCTGCCTTCATCGGCGTGCCGCTGGACATCGGCACCTCCAACCGCGCCGGTGCGCGCTTCGGCCCGCGGCAGATCCGCGCCGAGTCTTCACTGATCCGGCCCTACAACATGGCCACCGGCGCTGCGCCGTTCGATGCGCTGCAGGTGGCCGACCTGGGCGACGTGCCGATCAACACCTACTCGCTGGAAAAGTCCGTCCCGATCATCACCGCGTTCTACCGGCCGGTGGTGGCGGCAGGCTGCATTCCTCTGACCCTGGGCGGCGACCACACGATTGCGCTGCCCATCCTGCGCGCGGTCGCCGAACGACACGGCCCGGTCGCGCTGATCCACGTGGACGCGCATGCCGACGTCAACGACGACATGTTCGGCGAGCGCATTGCGCACGGCACGCCGTTCCGCCGCGCGGTCGACGAAGGCCTGCTGCAGAACCACAAGGTCTGGCAGATCGGCCTGCGCGGCTCGGGCTACGCTGCGGACGATTTCGACTGGCCGCGCCGCCAGGGCTTCACCATCGTGCCGGCGCACGAGGTGTGGTGGCAGTCGCTCACCCCCCTGATGGCGCGCATCCGCGAAGCCATTGGCAACGCGCCCTGCTACCTCAGCTTCGACATCGACGGCATTGACCCGGCCTATGCCGGTGGCACCGGCACGCCGGAGATCGGCGGACTGAACGTGCCGCAGGCGCTGGAGATCATCCGCGGCTGCTTCGGGCTGAACCTGGTGGGCTGCGACCTGGTGGAGGTTTCTCCCCCTTACGACCCCAGCGGCAACACCTCGCTGCTGGGCGCCAACCTGCTGTACGAGATGCTGTGCGTGCTGCCGGGCGTGCCGCGGCGCTGAACCAGGCAACACAAGGCAACACAGCCGACATGCGATTCGCGGAACGCGCGCTGTAGAGTCCGCGTCCAACCTTGCCGGCAGCGACCGGCCGATTCCGGAGATTTCGATGGACACGAGCAACACCCCCAGCAACAGCCCGCTGAGCGCCCTTCGCGACCCCAGTCTGCTGAAGAGCGACGCGCTGATCAATGGTGAATGGGCGCCCGCGCCCGGCCGTTTTGCGGTCAACGATCCGGCCACCGGCGCCTTGCTCATAGAGGTGGCCAACCACGGCGCAGAGTCGGCGCACCACGCCATCGTCGCGGCGAACCGCGCCTGGCCGGCCTGGAAGGGCAAGACGGCCAAGGAACGCGCGGCCATCATGATGAAGTGGTTCCAACTGCTGCATGCCAATGCCGACGACCTGGCCCGCATCATGACCGCCGAGCAAGGCAAGCCGCTGGCCGAGGCCAAGGGCGAAGTGAGCTACGGCGCCAGCTTCATCGAGTGGTTTGCCGAAGAGTCCAAGCGGGTCTACGGCGAAACCGTGCAGACCACCGACGGCAACAAGCGCTATCTGGTGATCAAGCAGCCGGTGGGCGTTTGTGCGGCCATCACGCCGTGGAATTTCCCGATCGCAATGATCACCCGCAAGGTCGCGCCGGCGCTGGCCGCCGGCTGCACCGTCGTCATCAAACCGGCCGAGGCCACGCCGCTGTCGGCGCTGGCGGTGGCCGAGCTGGCACAGCGCGCCGGCATGCCGGCCGGTGTGCTGAACGTGCTGACGGCGGACGCAGAGCAGTCGATTGAAGTGGGCAAGGTGCTGTGCAGCAGCGACGTGGTGCGCCACCTGTCCTTCACCGGCTCGACCGAGGTTGGCCGCATCCTGGCCGCGCAGTGCGCACCGACGGTCAAGGCACTGTCGCTGGAACTGGGCGGCAACGCGCCTTTCATCGTCTTCGATGACGCCGACCTGGACAGCGCGGTCGAAGGCGCGATGGCCAGCAAATACCGCAACGCCGGGCAGACCTGCGTCTGCGCGAACCGCTTCTATGCGCAAGACGGCATCTACGACCGCTTCGTCGAGAAGCTGGCCGAGAAGGCTGCGGCGATGAAGGTCGGCAACGGCTTCGAGGCCGGCGTGACACTGGGCCCGCTGATCGACGACGCGGCGATTGCCAAGGTGCAGGAACACGTGGCGGACGCGGTGAGCAAGGGCGCGCGCGTGGTGACCGGCGGCGAGCTGATCGAAGGCCGCTTCTACCAGCCCACGGTGCTGGCCGATGCTACGGCCGAGATGCGCTGCTCGCGCGAGGAAACCTTCGGCCCGGTCGCGCCGGTGTTCCGCTTCCAAACCGAGGCCGAAGCCATCGAACTGGCCAACGCGACCGAGTTCGGCCTGGCCAGCTACTTCTACAGCCGCGACGTGGGCCGTGTCTTTCGCGTCGGCGAAGCGCTGGAGTACGGCATGGTCGGCATCAACACCGGGCTGATCTCAACCGCCGAAGTGCCGTTCGGCGGTGTCAAGCAGTCGGGCCTGGGCCGCGAAGGCGGGCGCCAGGGCATCGAGGACTATGTCGAAACCAAGTACCTGTGCCTGGGCGACATCCTGAAGTGATGAAGTGAAGCCGGCCGCGCCGCGGAGCGGTGCTTCAGTGCTGGCTATTCGTCGTCGTTGGCCGCCGCGGCGCCCACGCTGCGCAGCCGGCTGATGGCCTCGCCCGAGGCTTGGCTGACGGCGCGCGTGAGCAGCGCCTGCGCGTCCTTGCCATGTGCGGGGTATTGACCCACGCCGACCCGCGCGCCCAGCGGCACGTTGTGGCCGGTCACCTGGAAGGGCTGGGTGACCGAGGACAGCAGCTTGCGGGCGACCCGCTCGGCGTCGTCGTCGGCGTCGATCCAGGCCAGCAGCACCGCGAACATGTCGCCGCCCAGCGAGGCCACCACGTCGCTCGCGCGCAGCGAGGCGCGCAGGCGCACCGCCGCCTTGCGGCGCAGCACGTTGGCCGATTCGGTGCCCAGGCTGGCCTCTGCCGCACGGAAGCCGTCCAGGTGCAGAACAATCAAGGCCATGGACGCCGGCTCGCGCTCGCGCAGCGCCAGCAGGTGCGTCATGTGTTCCAGCAACTGGTGGTGGTTGGGCAGGCCGGTCGTCAGGTCGATGCTGTAGGCGCGGCGGGCGGCGTCGTCCTGGCGCTTGCGCTCCAGCGCGATGCGCAGCGAGCGGCCCATCATCTCGTCATTGACCTCGCGCTCCGACAGGATCTCGCGCACCCCCGCCTGCAGCAGCTTCAGGCAGGTGGCCGGTGCCGGCTCGGGTGCCACCACCAGCACGGCCGCAGCCATCACCGCGCGCGCCAGCCCGGGCCATTGCAGCAGCTTGTCCAGCCCGCCCGCAGTGGGCAGGTGGATCAACAGTGCCGGGCCGATCTCGCTGCCGTCGGCGACCTGGGTGTTGAGCTGCTCGGACAAGGCGTCCAGCGTGGCGCAACTGCGCAGCACAAAGGGGCCGAAGCCCGAGGTGATCAGATCGGGCAGCTTGGGACTGAGGCAAAAGACCTGGTAAGGCGTGGCGGACATGAGGGATCCCTGTGTTCGCTGTGCATGATGCCCGAAGCCGACGCCACCGCGCGGCGGAAAACACGGAGCCCGCCCCTCAGTTCAAACGATGGCCAGGCTCATGGAAAACGCCGCGACAAGCGCGGCGTTGAATCGGGGCAGGCGCCGGACATGCCGGCGCGCCAAGCTCAGAACGAATAGCCCAGCGACAGCGAATAAACGACCGGGCGGAAGTTGATGTTCGCGGTGTGCGTCACCGTCACCGGTCCGTCGCCGAGGTTGGTCTGGGTGGTCGAGGTCTGGGTGCTGGCCACGTGCGCATAGGCCACGGTGCCGACGAAGGACCAGTTGCGGTCGATCTGCCAGGTGCCGCCCACGTGGCCCGCCAGGCCCCAGGACGGATCCAGCTTGACCTTGGTCTCGCCACCGGCGGCCGCATTGCCGGCAGCCGTGTTGCGGGCGCGCAGGAAACGCGTGTAGTTGATACCCGGGCCGACGAAGAAAGACACGCCTTCTGCCACTTCAGGGAAGTGGTAGTTGAGGAAGGCCGTCGGTGGCGCCTGCTTGACCAAGGTGATCTGGCCGAAGGACTGGAGCAAGTCATCACCGTGGATGCTGTGCTCTGGCGGCAAGCCCAGTGCCAGCTCACCGCTCCAGGTCTTGTTGAAGCGGTAGACCAGGCCAAAGCCGACGGTGCTGGCATCGTCAATGCGGAAACGCGCGGCATGGGTGCTGCCGTCCGGGAACGTGGTGCTGGTGCCGCTCAGCGGGCTGGACTTGGCATGCACGTCGATGTAAGCGCCACCCAGGTAGAAGCTCCAGCCGTCAAGCATGCTGCCGGAGCCCGTGTCGGCGTCGGCCGCGTGGGCCTGTCCGGTCATGGCCAGCACGGCCAGCACGGCTGCGCGCAGGCTGGTCGAAAGCGAAGGGAATTGGAATCGGGAAGTCATCGGTTTGAATCCTTGGCGCTCGGCATTCATTGGACGAGGCTGGAGAAGAAGCCACGCACGAAGGTGGCGCAGAACGGCGCCGCGTTGGCATGGTCCGACTCGGTGCCGGGCGTGCCGACCGCGGTGCCGGTCGCCGGATAGGTCACCTGGAACGCGCCGGCGACCTGTGCTGCAGCAAGGCCCAGGCTGCCGGCGATTGCCGTCGTGTTCCCACGCACGTCCAGCGCCGGCACGAGCACGCCGCGGGACGCGAAGTCGGCCTGCATGTCGGTCGTGTTGTACGAGTAGACGGTGGGGTCTGCCGCGCTATAGCACATGGCCATCGGCGCCTTGGGCGTCCAACCCAGCAGGGTGTTTGCGGCAGCGGCCTTCTTGAAGCCGCTGTTGGCATCGGTGAAGTAGGCTGCCCGGAAGGCTTCCTGGATCAAGCCGCCGGTGCCAAAGAGTTTGCGGAAGGTGCTGTCAGGCGGCAGCTTGCCAGTCGTCAGCAAGGTTTCCACCGAGCTGTTGGTCGGCAGCAGCGTGGCGGTGGCCGCGCCATACGGTGCCTGGTAGACGCTGGCAGCGTCGCTGTACACGTCGCCATACGAGCGCTGCCAGCTGGTCAGCAGCAGCGGCGTGAACAGCGTGGCACCGGCGTTCACGGTGCAGTTCACATCAGGCGAGCCCAGCGTGGGGCAAACGTCCGGGCCGCTGTTGATCTGGGCAATGAACTTGGCCAGGTTGTGCGGGCCGGACATCGGCGCCGAGGCCGTGACGGTGAACTCGCTGGCGTAGTCGCGCTCGATGATCTTGTGCGTGGCCATCGCCACGTGGCCGCCTTGCGAATAGCCGGTCACGAACAGCTGGGCCGAAGGCTTCACCGCGCTGGCCTCGTTCAGGTAGGCCTTGGCGGCGCGCAGGCCGTCGACCATGTCGATGGCGCTGTTCTCGGCGTTCAGGTACGGGTGGTAGTCCAGGCCCGATTCGTCGTAGCCGAGGTAGTTCGGCGCGACCACGATGTAGCCATGCGCCGCCAGCAGCGCGGCAACCAGGCTGCCTTCGGAGTTGTTGACGATGTCGGCCATGTTGTAGGCCTTCTCGATCGTCGTACCGTGCGCGTACAACACGACAGGGCGGGAGCCGGTGCAGCTGGCATCGGTGCCCGAGGGCACGAAGGCGGCAGTGCTGGCCGTGGCCGGCTGGCCGGCAGGGTCGCGGGTCTGGTAGACGACGTAACGGATGTCCACGTTGCAGACCGCGGCGCCTGTCAGGCCGATCAGGCCGGTGGCGGTGGTCCCAGCGTCGATCTGAGCCGTGGTGGCCTGGCCGGCCAGCTGCGCCAAAACAATCGTGGCGCGCGGGGGTGGCGCGTCGGTACTGCCACCGCAGCCAGCCAACACGGCAGCGACCACGGGCAGCAAAAACAGGGGGCGCTGGAAACGCATCCGGGAGCTCCTAAAACACTCGAAATTAAAACGAACGACCGTTCGTTTTTGTTGCATGTGACTGTACGCGCGCGTCCAAAGCCGACCCCAGTCGGACAAACCACTAGCGGCGGGCCGCCCACCTGGCATTGGCTCAAGCGGCCAAGCGATTGGCCTGCAGGGTCGGGCGCGGCCCCGGCCGCGAGGCCTGCATGCCACACGGCGGCGGCAACAAAAAAGCCAAGGCGGTGAGGCCTTGGCTTTTGGGTGCGGTGGTCTGGAGCGGGCGATGGGAATCGAACCCACGCTATCTGCTTGGGAAGCAGAAGTTCTACCATTGAACTACGCCCGCGAAGGCCAGGAGTTTACGCGATCCGGCACCCACCTCGGGCTTGATGTGCGTCAGGGCCGGTACTTCGCGAAATCGGCGTTGACGCGTCGCTGCAGGTCGTCGGCCAGTCGGCCATCATTGCCCAGGATGCCCTGGCAAAATGCGCTCCCCTTCCTCGCGATGCGCATCTCGCGCGCCGCCTTTCGCCCACGTGATGAACGACCTGCCCGAATCCTCCGCCGACACGCCTTCGGACGACGACACCTCGCCCGCCGGCGACTCGGCCGCGCCGCGCCGCGGCATCCGCAGCTTCGTGCTGCGCGCCGGCCGCATGGGCACTGGCCAGCAACGTGCGCTGGAAGAACTGGGGCCACGCTTCGTGTTGCCGTTCCAGGACCAGCCACTGGACGCCGCGGCGGTGTTCGGCCGGCAGGCGCCGCTGGTGCTGGAGATTGGCTTTGGCATGGGCGCGGCCACGGCCGAGATCGCTGCTGGCCGGCCGGACACCGACTTCATCGGGGTTGAGGTTCACACGCCCGGCGTGGGCGCGCTGCTCAAGCGCATTGGCGAGCAGGAGCTGAGCAACCTGCGCATCGTGCAGCACGACGCCGTGCAGGTGCTGGAGCAGATGATCGCCCCGGCCACGCTGGCGGGCGTGCACATCTTTTTCCCGGACCCGTGGCACAAGAAGAAGCACAACAAGCGCCGCCTGATCCAGCCGCCGCTGGTGCAACTGCTGGCCAGCCGCCTGGCGCTGGGCGGCACGCTGCACTGCGCGACCGACTGGCAACCCTACGCCGAGCAGATGCTGGAAGTGCTGTCCGCCGAGCCGGCGTTGACGAACACCGCACAGGGTTACGCGCCCCGTCCTGATTACCGCCCGCTGACCAAGTTCGAAGCCCGCGGCCTGAAGCTGGGCCACGGTGTTTGGGATTTGGTCTTCGTCCGCCGCTAGCCCGCTGACGGCGCGCCCGCAGGCCAGCGCCGGGCCGCTCCCAAGCGGCCTGCGCAACCCGCCCGGCGGGTGGTCTTGCATATCCGCGAGACCGGGTGCCCCATCAGGAATCGGTCCAGCTGACCATGCCGGTGTAGGCAGTCAGCAGGATCACCAAGCCAAAGCCGATGCGGTACCAGGCGAAGGCATTGAAGTTGTGGGTCGAGACATAGCGCAGCAGCCAGCGCACGCAGGCCCAGGCAGCAATGAACGAGAACACCAAGCCGACCGCGAACAGCGGCAGGTCGGCCGCAACCAGGCTGTGGCGCACCTTCAGCAGGCTGTAGGCGCCGGCGCCGATCAGCGTGGGAATGGCCAGGAAGAAGGTGAACTCGGTGGCCGCCTTGCGCGACAGGCCGAACAGCATGCCACCGATGATGGTCGAGCCCGAGCGGCTGGTGCCGGGCACGAAGGCCAGGCATTGCACCAGGCCGATCTTCAGCGCGTCCCAGGGCGTCATGTCTTCGACCTCGGCCACGCGGATGACCACGTTCTTGCGCCGCTCGGCCCACAGGATGATGAAGCCGCCGATGATGAAGGTGGCCGCCACGATCAGTGGCGTGAACAGCAGTTCCTGCACCTTCTTGCCGATCAACAGGCCAAACACCACCGCCGGCAGGAAGCCGATCAGCACGTTCAATGCGAAGCGGCGCGCGTTGCGGTCGGTGCCCAAACCACGCACCACCGCCGTCAGGCGTTGCCAATACACCAGCACGATGGCCAGGATCGCACCGGTCTGGATCGAGATCTCGAAGGCCTTGACCTTCTCCGGCGTCAGGCTGCCGCCCTCAAACCCCAGCACCGAGCCGGCGAGGATCAGATGCCCCGTGGACGACACCGGCAGGAATTCCGTCAGGCCTTCCACCACGCCCATCACGGCGGCCTTCAGCAGCAGCAACCAATCCAAGTGCATCTCCTTGAGCTAGCGCGGGGGGACCCCGCGAATCGGGCGGGATGATACCCGCCGCCTCGGGACAACCCTGAGTCCAGGCCACACCTTAAGCACGGCCCGCGCCAAGCCTTTGCTTGACGGGCAGAACCAGCCTGCTAGCATTACTGACCAGTCAGTCATTAACATGTCCGAACCGTCCCAACGCCAGCGCCGCAAAGACGCCCGCCCCCAGGAATTGCTGGATGCGGCGCTGGCGCTGTTCGTCGAAAAAGGCTTTGCCGCGACCCGCTCCGACGAGGTGGCGCAGCGGGCTGGCGTGTCCAAGGGCACGCTCTACCTCTACTTCCCCAGCAAAGAAGACCTGCTGAAGGCGGTGATCCAGCAGACGCTGGCAACCGAGATCGCCGAAGGCGAACGGGTGCGCCAGGCGCATACCGGGAGCTGTACCGAGATGCTGGTGGATGTGCTGGCGGAATGGTGGGTCAAGATTTTCGAGAGCCCGGCCTCCGGTGTCTTCAAGCTGGTGCTGACCGAGATGCGCAACTTCCCGGAGCTGGCACAGTACTACGCCGAGCATGTGGTGCAGCCCGGCAGCGCGGTGATTGCCCGGCTGGTGCAGTCCGGCATCGAGCGCGGCGAGTTCCGGCCGGTGAGCATTGATGTGGCGGTTCACAGCATCGTCATGCCTTTGATCATGATGTGCATGCACAAGCACACGCTGGACGCCTGCGGTTATGCGGACCTGGCGCAGTCGGACCCACGGGCCTTCATCCGCGAGCACCTGCAACTGCTGTTGCTGGGGCTGAGCAGGCCGCAGGAGGGCGATTTGCAAGCGGCTGCGCAAGCGCGGGTTTCCGAGGCACCGCCAGCAGAAATACAGGCCGAGAAGCTGCCTAAAATGAAGGGTTAACCCGCGCGGCCGTGCCGCCAACCCAGCGAGTCGGCGCAGTGCGTCCAGCTCGCCCGCCCTCGCCTCTTTTGCAGGACACGCCATGAACATCGAACAAGCCCGCTTCAACATGATCGAACAGCAGATCCGCCCCTGGGATGTGCTGGACACCGCCGTGCTGGAACTGCTGGCCGTCGTCAAGCGCGAAGACTTCGTGCCGCCGGCCTACCGCGCGCTGGCCTTTGTCGACACCGAGGTGCCGCTGCCCGAAGGCCAGGTCATGCTGGCGCCCCGTGTCGAGGCCCGGCTGCTGCAGGAAGCCAAGGTGCAGCGCCATGAAACGGTGCTGGAAATCGGCGCCGGCTCGGGCTTCATGGCCGCGCTGCTGGGCCACCGCGCGCAGCGCGTGATCTCGCTGGAGATCCGCCCTGCGCTGGTCAAGATGGCGACCGACAACCTGCGCCGCGCCGGCCTCTCGAACGTGACGGTGAGCGAGGCCGATGGCAGCCAGGGCCTGGCCGCCGAAGGGCCGTTCGACGTGATCATGCTGTCCGGCTCGGTGGCCGCCGTGCCGCAGGTGCTGCTGGACCAATTGAAGGTGGGCGGCCGGCTGGTGGCCGTGGAAGGCGAAGAGCCGGTGATGCGCGCCACGCTGCGCACCCGCACCAGCGCCTCAGGCATCACCAAGGTCGACCTGTTCGACACCGTGCTGCCGCGCCTGGACGACTTCGCCGAAGTGAGCCGCTTCCACTTCTGAACCCGCCAACCTGACCACCTCGTCCAGATGAACAGCTTGAACGTGCAGGACCTGCCAGCCTTCGTGGCCGAAGCGGCCGCCGAAGACCCCGGGCAGCCCACGCTGCTGCTGGACGTGCGAGAGGACTGGGAGGTGGCGCTGGCACCGCTGGCAGTGCCCGGCGCACGCACGCTGCACATGCCGATGAACCAGGTGCCGGCGCGGCTGGCCGAACTGGCGGGCCTGCAGCCCATCGTCTGTTTTTGTCATCACGGCATGCGCAGCGCGCAAGTCGTCGCATTCCTGCAGCGCCAAGGCCACGAACACGTGTACAACCTCGCCGGCGGCACGGAGGCCTGGTCCACCCAGGTCGATGCCGGCGTGGCGCGCTACTGAGCAGCGCCCGCGCCTTGCCGCCCCGAACACAACGCCGGCCCAGTCCGCACCCTTGTCTCTTGTCTCTCGCGCATCCTGAGGAAAGCACCATGCCGTTTTCTAGCGTTCGTCTGTTGAGCCACCGCCTGGGCGCGTTGTCGCCGCTGGCCCTGGCCGCCCTGTGCCTGGCCGGCAGCGCCCATGCCCAAAGCCTGCAGGACCTTTACGACGCAGCGCACCAGTACGACGCGACCTACCTCGCAGTGCGCGCCGCCACCGATTCGGCCCAGTACCGCGCCGACCAGACGATGGCGCTGCGCCTGCCCGGCGTGCAGCTGACGGCCGGCATCTCGCGCAGCACCAGCGACACGCCCTACACCACGCCCAAGAGCAGCGAGACCAACGCCCACTCGGCCACGCTGTCGGCCTCGCAGAACGTGTTCAACCGCCCGAACGACATCACGATCGACCAGGCCGACAAGGCCGTGGTCATCGCCCAGTCGCAGCTGCGCGCCGCCGAGCAGGACCTGATCGTGCGCCTGGCCCAGGCCTACTTCGACGTGCTGGCCTCCAGCGATGCACTGGACACGGTGCGCGCCAACAAGGCGGCCATCAAGGAGCAGCTGGCCTCGGCGCAGCGCAACTTCGAAGTCGGCACCGCGACCATCACCGACACCCGCGAAGCCCAGGCCGCCTATGACCTGGCGCTGGCCCAGGAACTGGCCGCCGACAACGACCTGCGCGTCAAGCGCGTGGCGCTGGAGCAGCTGGTCGGCCGCGACAGCCTGCAGCCGCGGCCGTTGGCCGTGCCGGTCGTGCTGCCGCAGCTGGCACCCGCATCGGTGGACCCATGGGTCATCACGGCAGACGCCAACAACCCGACCATCGAACAAGCCCGGCTCGGGCTGGACGTGGCCAAGCTGGAAACTTCCAAGGCCCGCGCCGGCCACCTGCCCACCGTGGCACTCACCGGCAGCTACACCAAGGGCCATGTGGACACCGACACCTCAGTCGGCGCGCTCAAGGGCAACAACGGCAACTCGGCCATCGGCCTGACGGTCACGGTGCCGCTGTTCGCCGGCTTTGCGACGCAGAATCGCATCAAGGAAACCTTGTCGCTGGAAGAGCAGTCGGTCAACAACCTGGAGGCCGCACGCCGCGGCGTGGCCCAGGGCACGCGCACCGCGTTTTTCGGCGTGCAGTCCGGCATGGCGCAGATCAAGGCGCTGGAAGCCGCCGAAGTGTCCAGCAAGCTGGCGCTGGATGCCACCAAGCTGGGCTACGAAGTGGGCGTGCGCGTGAACCTGGACGTGCTGAACGCCCAGACCAAGCTCTACACCACGCAGCGCGACTTGGCCAAGGCCCGCTACGACGTGATCCTCGGCAAGCTCAAGCTGCGCCAGGCTTCGGGTGAACTGAACCCGAGCGACATCGCCGCCGCCAACGCGCTGCTCGCGAAATAAATGGGGCACCCGGTTCGGCGAGTACGCCGAACCGGGTGCCAAGCGGGTGCGCAGGCGGGCTACTTGATGCGCGCCAGGATCGCGCTGGCCATGCGGGCCGCGGCGCCCCGGTGTTTGGACGCAAAGGCCTGCGCGTGCGCCACGGCATCGCTCAACGCGAGCGGATGTGCCAGCCAATCTTTTGCCATGGCCAGTGCTTGCGGCATGTCCTGGGCTGACCGGGCTGCACCGGCGGCCAAGGCCAGCTGCGCAGCCTCGGCGAAGTTGAAGGTCGACGGACCCAGCACGATGGGGCAGCCGTTGGCCGCCGCCTCGATCAGGTTGTGCCCGCCCAGCGGCAGGAAGCTGCCGCCCAGCAGCGCCACGTCGGCCAGGCTGTAGTACAGCGACATCTCGCCCAGCGAATCGCCCATCCACACATCGGCCTGCGCGGCCTCGGGCGGCGGCTCGCCACCGGCCCAGTTGCTGCGCCTGGCCAGCGACAGCCCGGCCTGCGCCACCAGCCTCGCCACCTCGTCAAAACGCTGCGGATGCCGCGGCACGATCAGCAGCAAGGGCTGCTCGCCGCAGGCCGCAAACGCCTGACCCCATTCGCGCAACAGCAGCGCTTCTTCGCCATCCCGCGAGTTCGCCAGCACCACCACCGGCCGTGCCAGCGCGGCACGCCAGGCTTCGCCGATGGCCTGCTGCGCCGAGGGCGGCTGCAGGTCGTACTTCAGGTTGCCGGCCACCTGCACGTCTGGCACACCGGCGCTGCGCAGGCGCTGCGCATCGGCCTCGCTTTGCGCCAGTGCCAGCGACAGCGCCTGCACCGCAGGTGCCAGCAGCGCGCGCAGCCGCTCGCCCTTGCGGGCACTGCGCTCGCTCAGGCGTGCATTGGCCAGCACCATGGGCAGACCGATGCGGCCAGCCTCGTACAGCAGGTTGGGCCAGATCTCGGTTTCCATCAGCACGCCGGCCGCAGGCCGCGTGGCGCGCAGGAAGCGCCGCACGGCACCCGGTGTGTCCACCGGCAGCCAGGCCTGCACATCGCCCTCGCGCAACAGAGCCTGGCCAGCTTCGCGGCCGGTGGCCGTGCCGTGGGTCAACAGCAGCCGCAGGCCAGGTCGCTGCAGGCGTAGCGCGTCGACCAGCGCCGCTGCCGCCTTGGTCTCGCCCAGCGACACCGCATGCAACCAAAGCGCGCCCGGCGCGATGGCCGGCTCGCCGAAACCCAGCCGCTGCGGCAGCGCCACGCGGTAGCCGGGCTCGGCGCGGCCACGCAGCCACAGCCGCAGCAGGTAGGCCGGGATCAGCAGCCGGAACAGCGTGGAATAGGCGGCGCGCGCCAGCCCCTCAGACACGACAGCGCGCTCCGCGACCAGCGCCAGATCAGTGCGCTGCAGCGGCGAACTCGGCGTCCGGCTTCACGGTGCGCAGCGCGGCCATGAAGTCGGTTTCGATGCGATGCATGGCTTCGGGTGTGTGACCTTCGAAACGCATCACCAGCACCGGCGTGGTGTTGGAGGCGCGCACCAGGCCAAAGCCGTCCGGGTACTCGGCGCGCAGGCCATCGATGGTGATGATTTCGGCGCCGGGGAACTTGGCGGTTTCGAGCAGCTTGGCAATGACTTGTGCCGGTTCGCCTTCGGCACACGGGACGTTCAGCTCTGGCGTGTTGAAGGCGGTGGGCAGCGCGTTCAGCACGGCGCTTGGGTCGTCGCTGCGCGAGAGGATCTCCAGCAGCCGTCCTGCCGTGTACATCGCGTCGTCGAAGCCGTACCAGCGCTCGGAGAAGAAGATGTGGCCGCTCATCTCGCCGGCGATGGGCGCGCCGGTTTCCTTCAGCTTGGCCTTGACCAGCGAGTGGCCGGTCTTCCACATCAGCGGCTTGCCGCCAGCAGCTTCCACTTCCGGCGCCAGGCGCTGGGTGCACTTCACGTCATAGATGATGGTGCCACCCTTGACGCGCGCCAGGAT
The DNA here is from genome assembly GCF_041287625.1 of Ideonella sp. Classification (GTDB taxonomy): domain Bacteria; phylum Pseudomonadota; class Gammaproteobacteria; order Burkholderiales; family Burkholderiaceae_C; genus Ideonella. The sequence goes on along the minus strand of NZ_JBGGNH010000042.1, from coordinate 31,665 downwards.
GTCGCGCGCGAACAGCACCAACTGGCGGTCCGGGTAGATGATGTCGCCGCCCTTGGTGACCACGCCCAGGCGGTCGCCATCGCCGTCAAAGGCCAGGCCCAGCTCGGCACCCGTGGCGTGCACGACCTTGATCAGGTCAGCCAGGTTCTCGGGCTTGGACGGATCCGGATGATGGTTCGGGAAGTCGCCGTCGACCTTGGAATACAGGTCGATCACCTCGCAGCCCAGGGCCTTCAGGATGGCCGGGCCGGTGGCGCCGGGAATGCCGTTGCCGGAGTCGACGACGATCTTCATCGGCCGCGACAGCTTGCAGTCGCTGACGATGCGGTGGCTGTACTCGGGCACGATGTCCATCGCCGCGATGCGACCCTTGCCCACCGTGTAGTCCTCGGCCTCGATGCGCTTGCGCAGGCCCTGGATTTCCTCGCCGTAGATCGCACGGCCGGCCAGCACCATCTTGAAGCCGTTGTAGTCCTTGGGGTTGTGGCTGCCGGTGACCTGGATGCCGCTGGTGCAGCCCTGCTTGGCGCGGGTCGCGGCCACGTAATAGACCATGGGCGTGGTGACCGCGCCGATGTCCACCACGTCCAGCCCGGTCGAGGCCAGGCCACGCTTGAGCGCTTCGATCAGGCCGGGGCCCGAGAGGCGACCGTCGCGGCCGACAACCACGGCTTTTTCGCCGGCCTTCAGCGCCTCGGTGCCGAAGGCGCGGCCCAAATGCTCGGCGACGCTTTCGTCCAGCGTCTTGCCGACGATGCCGCGGATGTCATAGGCCTTGAAGATCGATGCGTTCACTTGCATGGCGGGCGGATCCTGTGTTGTATCCCTGAGTTCGGGCAATTTGAGACTGGCGCCGATTGTAGGCAGCCACCGTGTCGCGCTTGTCAGCGCAAGCCGCGGCCTGCGCTGGCGGCGCGAACGTGCAAGGAATGCGCCTGCCCGGGCTGCGCGGTTTCCGAGAGTGGCTTGCCAGCCGTCGCATCGGCTCGCCATCCGTCGCAGCCTGCCGCCGCCGTCGGCAGTGCCTGCCTACACTGCGGCCGCATGAAGTCTTCCGTCGCCCTGCTCAAGCGTTCGCTGCGCGCCTGGTCGGCTGGCATCCACCAGGAACGTCCAGCCGGCCCGGGCTGGCTGCAGTGGCTGTGGACCGGCCTGTTCGGCACCATGATCGGCCTGTTCTTCACCTTGCTGGGCTTCATCTTCCACGCCCGCGGCGAGGATTGGACGAACTGGCCCAACTGGCGCCACTGGCTGGGTGTGAACCTGTTTGTCAGCCTGTTCATCGCATTTTTCATCCACCTGCTGTGCGAGCTGGTGGTGCGCCTGGTTGGCCGGGCCCGCATTGCCACCTGGCCACCCGGGCGCAGGCGGGTGGTGTTCAATGTGACGCCGCTGGTGGGCGTGGCCATCGGCTGGCCGCTGGCCACCTCGCTGGCCGGCCGGTTCACGCGCATCGAGTCCGACGGGCCAAACTCGGTCAACCTGGTGCTGGGCATGCTGGCCTTCGTGCTGATGTTCTCGGCGCTGGTCTCGCTGTACTTCAACGGCAAGGCCCGCGCCGAAGCGGCCGAGAAGCGCGAGGCCGAGGCCAGGCTGCGGCTGCTGCAGGGCCAGATCGAACCGCACTTCCTGTTCAACACGCTGGCCAACGTCGCCAGCCTGGTGGAGGCCGATCCGCAGCGCGCCCGCTGGATGCTGGAGGCGTTTGTGGACTACCTGCGCGCCTCGTTCGCCGGCCTGCGCGACGCGCAGCACAGCCTGGGCCAGGAGCTGGCGCTGGTCGAAGCCTACCTGCAGGTGCTGGGCGTGCGCATGGCCGACCGCTTGCGCTGGCGCATCGAGGTGCCAGCCGACTTGCGCGAGCTGCCGCTGCCGGCACTGCTGCTGCAGCCGCTGGTGGAAAACGCCATCCACCACGGGCTGGAGCCAAAGATCGAAGGCGGCGAGGTGCTGGTGCGCGCCGAACGCGTGGGCCGGCAGCTGCGGCTGGAGGTGCGCGACAACGGCCTGGGCTGGCCCGAGCCCGGCGAACCGCCGCCCGCGCGTTCACCTCGCGCAGGCACCGGCAGCGCGCTGGCCAACATCCGCGCGCGCCTGGCCCACGCCCATGGCGACGAGGCCTCGCTGACGCTGACGCAGCACCCGGAAGGCGGCGTGTCGGCGCTGCTGGTGCTGCCTGTCGCCCCCGCCGCCGCGACGCGGCCCTTGTCCATTGCCACTGCCCCGCATCACCCATGACCACTGCGCTGATTGCCGACGACGAACCCCACCTCGCCCGCTTCCTCGCCGAGCAGCTGAAAGCCTTGTGGCCGGCGCTGGAGATCGTCGCCGTGGCACGCAACGGCGTGGAAGCCGCGCAGCAAATCGAGGCCCTGCAGCCCGACGTGGCCTTCCTGGACATCCGCATGCCGGGCCTGACCGGGCTGGAAGTGGCGCAGGGCATCGAGGGCCTGACGCGCGTGGTCTTCGTCACCGCCTTCGACGAATTCGCGGTGCAGGCCTTCGAGGCCGCCGCGGTGGACTACCTGCTCAAGCCCGTCAGCGAGGCCAGGCTGCAGCGCACGCTGGCCCGCCTGCAGCAGCCGCTGCCGGCGGACGACAGCCAACTGGCGCGCACGCTGCTGCAGTTGCAGGCGCCCGCCGCCGTGGCCGAGCCACCGCTGCGCTGGATCCGCGCCAGCGCCGGCGACACCACGCACCAGATCCCGGTCGACGAGGTGTTGTTCTTCCAGGCCGACGACAAGTACACCTGCGTGCACACCACCAGCGGCCGGCAGCACCTGATCCGCACCGCCGTCGCCGAGCTCGCCGCGCGGCTGGACCCGCAGCAGTTCTGGCAGGTGCACCGCGCCACGCTGGTCAACCTGAACCACCTGGCCAGCACCCGGCGCGACGAGGCCAGCCGCCTGTGGCTGCGGCTGCAGGGCCATGCCGCCGAACTGCCGGTCAGCCGCGCCTACGTGCACCTGTTCAAGGCCATGTGACCAGGCGTCCGGGGGCCCCGATGCACAGGTCCGAAAACGGCCAGTCGGCGCCAACCAGCGGCCTATCATGCCGCCATGCCGCTGAGAAACACCCGCTCGACAGACACGCCGGTCGCCCTGGCCGCGCCGGCCGATGCAGCGCCCGAAACCGCTGCTGCTGCACCGGCACACGCGCTGTCCGACAGTGCTGCCTATCTCGCGCTGCTGACCCGCGACGCCCGCTTCGACGGCCGGCTTTTCGTCGGGGTAACCTCCACCCGCATTTACTGCCGGCCGATCTGCCGCGTCAAGGTGCCCAAGGCCGCGAACTGCCGCTTCTTCGCCAACGCCGCCGGCGCAGAGCAGGCCGGCTTCCGGCCCTGCCTGCGCTGCCGGCCGGAGTTGGCGCCGGGGCTCTCGCATGCCGACTCCTCGCAGGCGCTGGCGCGGGCCGGTGCGAAATGGATCGAGCACGCCGTGGCGCAGGGCGAGGACCTGGCGCTGCCGGACGTCGCGCGCCGCCTGGGCGTGACCGACCGGCATTTCCGCCGCATCTTCCAGGCCGTGCATGGCGTGAGCCCGGTGGACTGGCTGGTCACGCGCCGGCTGTTGCTGGCCAAGCAGTTGTTGACCGACACCCTGCTGCCGGTCACCGAAATTGCCGGCGCCAGCGGCTTTGGCAGCGTGCGGCGCTTCAACGCGGCATTTGCCGAGCGCTACCGGCTGGCACCGAGCGCGCTGCGGCGGCAGTCGGCCGAAGGCGTGGCCACGCTGCCCAGCGAGCCGGCCACCGTCAAGCTGGCCTGGCGCCCGCCGTACGACGTGGCCGCAATGCAAGGCTTCCTGGCCGCGCGACCGCTGCCGGGCGTGGAGGCGCTTCACGAAGGCCGCTGGCACCGCACGCTGGCGCTCACCCACCGCGGCCAGCGCTGCGAAGGCTGGCTGGCGCTGGCCTTCGAGCCTGAGAAGGCACAGGTGCGGCTGACGCTGTCGCCCGGCCTGGCACCCGCACTGGGCGCGGTCGTTGCCCGGGTGCGCCACCTGCTGGACCTGGACGCTGATCCGAACGCGGTGGACGGTGCACTCGCCGCGGTGCTGGCCGGCATGCCGCAACCTTACCGGCCCGGCCTGCGCGTTCCGGGTTGCATCGACGGTTTCGAGACCACGGTGCGCATCATCCTGGGCCAGCAGGTCACCGTGGCCGCAGCCTGCACGCTGGCCGGCCGGCTGGTGCAGCGCTTCGGCCAGCCGCTGGCCACGCCTGTGCCGGGCCTCACGCACCTTTTCCCCACCGCGCAGGCCCTGGCCGAAGCCACGCCCGAAGCCATCGGCACGCTGGGCATCGTGCGCACCCGCGTGGCTGCACTGCAGGCGCTGGCCCGTGAGGTCACCAGCGGCGAACTCGCGCTGCACCCGGCTGCACCGATGGCTGACACGCTGGCCCGACTGCGCGCGCTGCCCGGCGTGGGCGACTGGACCTGCGAGCTGGTCGCGCTGCGCGTGCTGGCCTGGCCGGACGCGTTTCCGGCGACGGATGCAGGCGTGGTCAAGGCGCTGCAGGGCGCCCGCGCGCCGGCCTCACTGCTGCTGGCCGAAGCCTGGCGGCCGTGGCGTTCTTATGCGGTGCTGCAGCTCTGGCAGTCGCTCTCGCCAGCGGCGCCCAACCTGTCTTAGGAGATGGACATGACCCTTGCCCTGCAACGCCCCTGGGTGGCGCAAACCGTGGTCGACACGCCGCTGGGCCCGCTGCGCCTGGCCGCTACCGAAGCCGGCTTGGCCGGCGTCTGGTTCGAAGGCCAGCGCCACCATCCCGGCATGCTGGCAGCGCCGGACAACCCGTCCCAGCGCTGGCTGCGCCAAGCCGCCGACGAACTGGCCCGCTACTGGACCGACGCCCGCCGCAGCATGTTCAAGGTGCCGCTGGACGCGGACGGCACGCCGTTCCAGCGCGAGGTATGGCGCGCACTGCTGGCCATTCCGAGCGGTACGCTGAGCAGCTATGGCCGCATCGCCAGCGAACTGGGCCGGCCCAGCGCGTCGCGGGCGGTGGGCGCCGCGGTGGGCCGCAATCCGCTGTCCATCCTCGTGCCTTGCCACCGCGTGGTGGGCGCCACCGGCGGCCTGACCGATTACGCTGGCGGGCTGCACCGCAAGCAGGCCCTGCTGGAACGCGAAGGCGCCTTCGCGGCCTCAGTGCAAGACATTGCCGAACGCAGCGAAGCCCACTGGCCGCTGCCACTTTTTGAACACGCTGAATGAAATCCCGCCACCTCGCCGAACTGCTCTCGCTTGCCGCCATCTGGGGCGCGTCCTTCCTGTTCATCCGCATGGGCGCTGCGGCCTTCGGCCCGCTGGCGCTGGCCGGCATGCGCACCGTCGGTGCCACGCTGTGCCTGCTGCCGCTGCTGCTCTGGCGCGGCGAACAGGGCGCGCTGCTCAAACACTGGAAGCCCATCCTGCTGGTGGGCATCACCAACTCTGCCCTGCCCTTCGTCTGCTTCGGCGTGGCGGCGCTGGCGATCAATGGCGGCCTCTCGGCCATCTTCAACGCCACCACGCCGCTGTGGGGTGCGCTGCTGGCCTGGCTGTGGCTGGGTGACAAGCCCACGCGCGCCAAGTCGCTGGGCCTGGCCATCGGCTTTGCCGGCGTGCTGTGGCTGGCCTGGGACAAGGCCAGCTTCCGGCCCGGCAACCACGGCGTGAGCCCGGCCCTGGCGGTGCTGGCCTGCATGGCCGCCACGCTGCTGTACGGCTTCTCGGCCAACTTCACCCGCCGCTACCTGACCGGCGTGCCGTCGATGGCGCTGGCCGCCGGCAGCCAGATGGCCGCCAGCCTGCTGCTGGTGCCGCTGATGCTCACGCATTGGCCTGAGGTCAACCCTGGCGCCCACGAATGGATGGCGGCGGTGCTGCTGGCCGTCGTCTGCACCGGCCTGGCCTACGTGTTGTACTTCCGGCTGATCGCCAACATGGGCGCCTCGAACGCGATGACCGTGACCTTCCTGATTCCCGCCTTCGCTGTGCTCTGGGGCGCGCTGTTCCTGTCCGAACAGCTCACCGGAGCGATGCTCGCCGGCTGCGCGGTGATCCTGGTCGGCACCGGGCTGGTGACCGGGCTGCTGAAGTTGAAGATGCCGCTCCCGGGGAGATAGCGCAGGTCCATGTCCGCCAAAACCGCCGCGCCGCACCGCGCCTCTTCCTCTCAAAACCGCCAGCGCGCGCATGCGCTGCTGGACCACCTCGCCCAGCAGCCGCCGTTCGACCAGATCGCGCTGCGCGAAGGCGCGGCGCAGGCCCTCGCGCTGGCGGTCGAGGCGGGCGATCTGGTGCTGCAGGCCGAGGCCTTGCTGGCCGGCGCCAGCTGGCCCGGGCAGTTGGTCGACCCGCTTGGCGCTTGGTCAGCGCTGCAAAGGGCCGAGCGCATCTTCCGGGCCAACGGCATTCCCGACCGGGCAGCGGCCTGCCAGGTGGCCATGGCGCGTGCGCTGTACGACCTGGGCCAGGAGCGCCAGGCCGACGTGGTCGTGCAGGCGGCCTTGCAAGAGCCTTCACTGCCCGCACCGCAGCGCACCCGGGCCTACATGCTGCGGTTCCTGGCACTGGGCCGCATGGGGCAGATCGAAGCCGCCTACGAATGCCTGGTCGACCAGGCCATGCCGATGGCGCGGGCCAGCGGCGACGGTTACCAGCTGGCCCGCGCCATCGGCCGCAAGGCCTGGCTGATCGCCCGGCTGATGCACAGCGCAGGCAACCCCGAGCTGCCCCTGCCGGCCTTCGCACACCTGACCAAGCTCAAGCGCGAACCCGCCACGCTGGCGCACGTGCTGAGCCTGCTCGACGAGGCGCGTGCCGCGCTGCCCGCCGGCACACGCTGGGCCGAGATCGAGATCACGCACCACTACGCGCTGGGGCTCACGCGCCGGCCAGCGGCGGTGGCTGCTGCCTGGCAGGCGTTGAGCGTGCTGGCCCAGGAAGTCACCGCCACCGACCCGCCACTGGCCGCCTGGGCCTACCTCTGCGCAGCGATGGTGCTGCACGCAGGCGGGGACGTGGCGGGCGCGCTGGCCGTGCTGCCGCAAGCGCTGCGCGTGGCCGAGTCGGCGCGCCTCACGGTCATGGTGCGCGACGTGCTTTTCTACCAGTCGCTGTGCTTCGAGGCTGCCGGCGACCTGGGTGCCGCACTGGCCGCCTACAAGCGGCACTACGCGCTGATCATGAACCCGGCCGAATCAACCGGGCCCGACGACCCGCGCGTGCCGGTCGACGTCGAGCCGCAATTGCCGGGCGACGCGGCGGCCGAGCCGCTGCACCGCCTGCGGGCACTGGAGCCGGCCTGCCTGAAGCGCGCGCTGCGGCTGATCGAGCTTCGCGTGGCGGAGAACCTGAGTGCGAACGAGGTGGTTGCGGCCTGCGGCGTGAGCCGCCGCACGCTGGACGAGGCGTTCAAGGCGGCGCGCGGGACCACACTGCTGGCCTACCTGAAGCGCAAGAAGCTGGAGTTCGCGGCCAACCTGTTGCTGCACACCCAGCGCCCGATCCGCGACATTGCCGCATCCATGGGCTACCGCTCGGCCGCACTGTTTGCGAGCGAATTCCGCGACCGGATGGGCATGTTGCCCTCGCAATGGCGTGGCCTGCAGGCCACGCCGGTCGCGCCAGCTGCCGATCCCTCCTCGACGTAGCCGCCAGCACGCGATAGTTTCCAAAATTCGCGAGTTGCTTGCGGCAATGCGCTCATCCCTGGCCCCGTGACGGCTCACGCGACTGGCCGACGGCACCGGGCTTGCGTTTACCGTTGGTCCACGGCCTGCATGCCCCCAGTGGCAGCTTCTCAACAAGGTGAAATCATCATGAGTCTTCGCGTTTCCCAACGGTTCAATCCCATTTTCGCTGCGGCAGCGATTGCATCGTCATTCGCTTGCGGATCTGCAGTTGCCGAAAACCCGGGCGCGGTGATGGAGCAGCCGCTCAGATTCCAGGCCTATGACAACCCGAAATTCCCCACTTTTGCTTTTGGCATGGAGAAGCACGGCATGGTGGTCGGGTACTACTACGATGCCAGCTACAACGCGCTGGGTTTCCTGCGCACTGCAGACGGCGGTTATACCGATGTTGTCTATCCCAAAACACCGACCGCGACCTACGCGCAAGCCATCAACAACATGGGCAATGTGGCGGGCTATGGGCAAATTGCGGGTGTGAATGGCGCCTACGGCTGGTTCTACGACGCAGCGAGCAAGGCCTTCGCTGCGATTGAGGTGCCACACGCGCAGGCCACGAATGTCTGGGGTTTGAACAACCAGAACGTGGTGGCGGGTGCCGCCTATTTCTATACGGATTCGACCGGGCGCGGCGTGGGCTTCACCTGGACGAACGGAACGTTCAAATACTACAAGATGCCCGACGCCACCTACACCTCGATCTACGCGATCAACGATGCTGGCGATGTGGCCGGGTCCTACATCGAGGCCAGTGGCGCGAGCCATGATTTCATCTGGAAGGCGGATGGCACCGTTTCCATCCTGGATCCCGTCAACGAGTTCAACAACATGGCGGGGGTCGCCGGGCTCAACAAGAATGGCGATTTTGTAGGCCCCTGCTATGACCAGGACTTCAATACCATGGGCTGCTTCTACAAGCGCAGCACGGCCAAGGTGACTTCCTTCAAGCTGGACGGTTTCTCGTCGACGATGCCGTTTGGCATGTCGCATGGGGACATCGTGGGCTATGGCATCGATGCAAACTCCGGCGTAGCCCAGGCTTTCGTGATTCCCAAGTCCTCCGTGCTGGGAAAATAGGCAGCCTGTTACTTCTCGTCGCTGGGCCCCAATGTGGCGTCCACCAACGCCATGAAGCCGGACCTCACGGCGCCCGGCGTGAGCATCATCGCGTCGGTCGCCTACACGCAAAAGACGCAGGCTGAGAACTACGCGATCCGAGATGGCAGCATGGTGCCGCCGCCAGTGGCTGCGGCCGATGACGGCACCTCCATGGCCACACCGCATGTGGCCGGCATGGCAGCGCTGCTGCGCCAGGCGCACCCGATGCAAAACCCCGCACCCGGCACCTACCAGCTCTGAAACCCCACGAACCCGGCGCTGGGCGACTTGAAGGTCAGCGGCCTTCCAAGCGACAAGGCCAAGGTGGGCAAGGCCTATACCGCGACCGCCAGTTGGAGTGGCCTGTCGGCCTGCCAGCACTACTTCGGTCAGTTGCAGTACCAACGCGCAGATGGCAGCTTGGCAAGCTCGACCTACATCCGCGTGGAGCCGGGCGTCACGGCCGTCAAGCCGGCCACGTTGAGGAGCCTGCCGGTGGCTGTGCGCTCACCCGCACAGTTCAAGGCGGAAAAAGCACGCTGCCGCACAAGCCAGGCAGCGGCAGAAAGCGGCAGCCAACCGCGCGCGCTGAAGAGACAGCAGGGAGGCGCAGGGCGCCTGCCCTTGCAGAACAGGACTCTGCCCCACAATCAGGGGGACCATGAGCCTGCAAGCCTCCCTGCTGAACCTGGTGCTGCGTTTCACCTTCAAGCGCCACAGCCGAGGGCCGCTGGATGCACTGGCCATCCGTGAACGGGTGAACCGCACCACCCGCGATCTGCCACTGCCGCGTGACATCCGCCGCGAGCCGGTAGCCGCCGACCCGACCCGTGGGCTGTGCGCTGCCGAATGGCTGTTGCCGCCCTCACCGCGCGGCACGCTGCTGTATTGCCACGGTGGCGGGTATTTCTTTTGCGACCTGGTGACCCACCGCCCGACTGCGGCGCAACTGGCCAAGCGCACCGGCATGCGGGTGCTGTCGCTGGACTACCGCATGGCGCCGGAGCACGCCTGCCCGGCCGCGGTGGATGACACGCTGGCCTGGTGGCAACAGTTGCTCGCCGACGGCGCGCTGCCGAGTGAGACCGTCTTCGCTGGCGACTCGGCTGGGGGTGGGCTGGTGGTGGCCAGCCTGCTCGCGGCGCGCCAGCAAGGCCTCGCGCTGCCCGCCGGTTCGCTGCTGTTTTCACCCTGGGCCGACCTGAGTTGCGCAGGCGACAGCATGCGGCTCAATGCACGCTCGGACACCATGTTCGCGCCCGAGGCGCTGCCGCAGGCCGCGGCCTTCTACCTGGCCGGCCGCTCGGCCGAAGATCCTCTGGCCTCACCTCTGTTTGGCGACCTGCGCGGCCTGCCACCGATGATGCTGCACGCCAGCAGCAGCGAAGTCCTGCTGTCGGACAGCGAGCGGCTGCATGCGCGCGCGCTGGCCCACGGCGTGGCCAGCGAACTGCACATCAAGCCCGGCATGCCGCATGTCTGGCCAACCTTCATCACGCTGCCCGAAGCACGCGCAAGCCTGGCGGATTCGGCGGCGTTTGCGTTGCGGGTCACCGGCCTGCGTGCCCCGTCGGCCAGCGCCCTGTGAAAACGCTCAGGCGCGGACCAACGCGCCGATGGACGCCACCAGCATCGTCAGGCCAGAGAGCGACAGCAGGGTAAGCACAACGCGCCGGAATGCCAGCGGGCTCAGGCCCACGTAGATTCGCGAACCCAGCAGCGTGGGGATGACCAACGCGGGCGCGATGACCGCGAACTTCGGCAGCATGTCCAGGTGCACCGTGCCAGAGACCACCATCGCGGCGAAGGCGGCCGCCAACGCGGCCAGGTTGAAGTTCTGCAGCACCGCGCGGCTGACATCCTTGTCGTAGCCGCGCAGCGTGCACCACAGCGCTGGCGCGACGCCGGTGAAGCCACCAATGCCGCCCATCACGCCACCGATCAACCCGACCACCCCATCGCCGGCGCGGCCGCCCCAGCGCAGCGCTGGCAAACGCGGCGCAAACAACATGGCCGGGCAGAACACCAGCAGCAGGCTGCCCAGCACCAGCTTGAAGTGCGAAGGATTCAGGTGCGGCAGGATCAGCACGCCAATCGGCACACCCACGGCGCCGCCCACCAGGAAAGGCGCGAGCACCGGCAGGTTCAAGCTACGGCGGGCCGTGGCGGCCGAGAGCAACTGCCCGGTGAGGCCACCGAACACCGTCATCACCGCGGCCACGTTGGGCGCAATGCCCCAGACCCAGAACGACATCGCCACCATGCCAAAAGCGAAACCGGAAATGCCCTGGACAAAACCGGCGGCAGCGGCACCCAGCGCAAGCAGGAGAATTTCAGAAGACATCGGCGGCGGACGGCTGGAGCGACGAGACCGATTCTCGGTGCGAATGCCGCGGAAGGCGAACCAAAACGCAAAAACGCCCGCAAACCAAAGTTTGACGGGCGTCCTAGGTGCGTTCACGGTGGTGCAAGAAACCTTGCAGCAACTGCCATGCGCATATTCGAATGGAGTGGCGGAGTGGACGGGACTCGAACCCGCGACCCCCGGCGTGACAGGCCGGTATTCTAACCAACTGAACTACCACTCCGCAGTGGTGTTGAATTTCAAGCCATTCTTGCGAACAACTCCAGGCTTGCAACTGCCTGCCAGATTCCACCGCAGTTTGCACTGCAGCGCATCTGGTACGCCCTAGGGGATTCGAACCCCTGTAGCCACCGTGAAAGGGTGGTGTCCTAGGCCTCTAGACGAAGGGCGCCAAGACTTTCACATCATTCTCACCGTTGGCTGGGTGGTGGAGGTAAGCGGGATCGAACCGCTGACCTCTTGCATGCCATGCAAGCGCTCTCCCAGCTGAGCTATACCCCCAAATTCGCCAACCAACGGCAATCGAATGAAAACGCCTGCAGGACTCTCGTCCAGCAGGCGTTGCTGCTCGATGGCGGAGTGGACGGGACTCGAACCCGCGACCCCCGGCGTGACAGGCCGGTATTCTAACCAACTGAACTACCACTCCGCAGTGGTGTTGAACTTCAAGCCGCTCTTGCGAGCCACTCCAGGCATCAACTGCCTGCCAGACCCTGCCTCGGCTCTCACCGAAGTGTATCTGGTACGCCCTAGGGGATTCGAACCCCTGTAGCCACCGTGAAAGGGTGGTGTCCTAGGCCTCTAGACGAAGGGCGCCTTGGATCTTGTTGCTTCAACGGCGCCACCAGGTTTGGTGGAGGTAAGCGGGATCGAACCGCTGACCTCTTGCATGCCATGCAAGCGCTCTCCCAGCTGAGCTATACCCCCATCTCTGCACCTTCTTCAAGCAAGCCAGGCCTTCGCCCCACCACCTGAATTCAGCCGCTTTGATCGGTTACGCCGTTCAAGCAAGACCAAGAGTATATAGCGAAATTCAAGCGTTTCGCAAGCGATCGACGACAACTTGGCGATCGAACAGCGAAAGGACCGCGTCGACCGACGGCGTCTGGGCCCGGCCGCAGACCAGCACCCGCACCGGAATCGCCAATTGCGGCATCTTCAGGCCGTGCTCGCCAATGGTTTCCTTGATCGCCTGCTGGATGCTCGCCTTGTCCCACTCCGCCAGCGCCGCCAGGCGCGTGGCAAGCGCCGCCAGCGCCGGCCGCACCGCGTCGGTCACATGCTGCGCCAGCTCGGCCTCAGCCGGCTGCACCGGCGCGAAGTACATCGCCAGCCAGTCGGCCAGCTCGACCGTGGTGCTGCAACGGTCCTTGAACAACGCGCACATCGCGGCGGTCACGCCATGCTGGCTGCCAGGGCCGGACTCCAGCACCGCAATGCCACGGCGGCGCAGCTGTGTCGCCGCCATCTCGGCCAGGCGCAGGTCGTCGGTCTGCTTGATGTACTGGGCATTGACCCAGGCGAGCTTGGCCGGGTCCCATTGCGCCGGGCTCTTGGACAGGTGCTGCCCGTCGAACCATTCGACCAATTGCTCGCGGCTGAACAGCTCGTCGTCGCCATGGCTCCAGCCCAGGCGGGCCAGGTAGTTCAGCATCGCCTCCGGCAGGTAGCCGTTCTCTTCGTAGGCGGTGACGCTGACCGCGCCGCGGCGCTTGGAGAGCTTCAGCCCGTCGTCGCCCAGGATGACCGGCACATGGCCGAACTGCGGCAGCGGCGCGCCCAGCGCATTGAAGATGTTGATCTGCCAGGGCGTGTTGTTGACGTGCTCGTCGCCGCGGAAAACGTGGGTGATGCCCATGTCCCAGTCGTCAACCACGACCGCGAAGTTGTAGGTCGGCACGCCCGGCGTGCCGGGGGGCGCGTCATCGGCCGGCGGGCGCTGGATGATCAGGTCGTCGATCTCTCGGTTGGCGATGGTGATCTGGCCCTTGACCAGGTCGTGCCAACTGACCTCGCCATCCTGCGGATTGGCAAAGCGCACCACCGGCTTCACACCGGCCGGCACCTCCGGCAGCGTCTTGCCAGGCGCCGGGCGCCAGCGGCCGTCGTAGCCGGTCTTTTCGCCACGGGCCTTCTGGGCCTCGCGCAGCGCGTCCAGCTCTTCGGGCGTGCTGTAGCAGTGGTAGGCGGTGCCGGCAGCCAGCATCTGTTCGATCACCGACTGGTAGCGCGCCAGGCGCTGCATCTGGTAGATCGGGCCCTCGTCGTAGCCCAGGCCCAGCCAGTCCATCGAAGCGATGATCTGCTCGACCGAGGCCTGCGTGGAGCGGGCCACGTCGGTGTCTTCGATGCGCAGCACGAAGTCGCCGTCGAAATGGCGCGCATAGGCCCAGGAGAACAGCGCGGTGCGCGCGGTGCCCAGGTGCAGGAAGCCGGTGGGCGACGGCGCGATGCGGGTGCGCACGCGCTTGGATGGTTGTGCTTGGCTCATCAGTGGTTCAGCGTGGACAGGCCACGCAGCAGATCGTCGGTGATGTCGTCGGGATGTTCCAGGCCCACGGCCAGCCGGATCAGGCCCTGGCCAATGCCGGCAGCCTGGCGCTGGGCCTCGCTGAGCCGGCCGTGCGAGGTCGTCGCCGGATGGGTGATGATGGACTTGGTGTCGCCGAGGTTGGTGGCGATGCTCAGCACGCGGGTGCTGTCGATCACATGGAAGACCGCAGCCTTTGCAGCCTCCGGGGTGTCAGCCCGCAGCTCGAAGGACACCACCGCCCCGCCCTGCCTGTCCTTGTGCTGCCGCATTGCCAGCTCGTGCTGCGGATGCGAAGCCAGGCCGGGATAGAACACGCGCGCCACCTCCGGCCGGCTTTCCAGCCACTGGGCAACTTTCAGCGCGTTTTCGCTGTGGGCCTTCATTCGGATGCCCAGCGTTTCGAGGCCCTTCAGCACCACCCAGGCGTTGAAGGGCGACAGCGTCATGCCGGCAGTGCGGATCACGGGGCCGAAGACATCCTTGATCAGCTTTTCAGAACCACACAAGGAACCAGCCATCACGCGGCCCTGGCCATCCAGGTACTTGGTGCCAGAGTGCATCACCACGTCGGCCCCCAGCTTCGCGGGCTGCTGGATGGCGGGCGAGCAGAAGCTGTTGTCAACCGCCAGCAGCGCGCCGGCGCCATGCGCCAACTCGGCCAGCGCGGCAATGTCACAAACCTCGGTCAGCGGATTGGTCGGCGTCTCGGCAAAGAACAGCTTGGTCGTCGGCTTGACGGCCGCTCGCCATTCGGCCAGGTCGGTCTGCGAGACAAAGCTGGTCTCCACGCCGAACTTGCCGAATTCCTTGGCGAACAGGTTGATCGTCGAGCCGAACACCGAACGCGAGCAGACCACATGGTCGCCGGCCTTCAGCAAGCCCATGATCAGCAGCAGGATCGCGCTCATGCCGGTTGACGTGGCCACCGCGGCTTCGGTGCCTTCCATCGCCGCGAGGCGGGCCTCGAAGCTGCGCACCGTGGGGTTGCTGGTGCGGGAGTAGGTGAAGTCTTCGGAGGCGGCGAAGCGGCGCGCAGAGGTTTCCGAGTCGGGCTGCAAGTAGCCGCTGGTGAGGAACAAGGCTTCGGAATTTTCGCCATGCTGGCTGGGTGCCAGCGCGGCGCGCACGGCCAGCGTCTCGGGGCGCAAGCCCTCGGGCAGCTTGGCACGCGCAATGCGGCGATCCTCGTCGCTGACCCCAGGCTTGCCGCTGTTCGGCTTGTCCCCGCTCATCAGCCGGCCTCGCTGCCGCTTTGCAGCGCCAGGCGGCTGCGGTCGGCCATCTCTTCTTCGTCCCCGCCTTGCGCCGCGCGCTGGGCCTTCATGGTCTCGAAGTCCTTCACCGAGACGTCGCCGGTGATGTAGTGGCCATCGAAGCACGAAGCCTCGAAGCTGCGCAGATTCGGGTTCAACGCCCCAACGACACGCTTCATCGCGTCCACGTCCTGGTAGATCAGCGCATCGGCGCCGATGAACTGACGGATTTCCTCGATGCTGCGGTTGTGCGCGATCAGCTCTTCCTTGGTCGGCATGTCGATGCCGTACACGTTCGGGTATCGCACCGGCGGCGCGGCCGAGGCCATGAAGACCTTGTTGGCGCCCGCTTCACGCGCCATCTGCACGATCTCCTTGCTGGTGGTGCCGCGCACGATGGAGTCGTCCACCAGCAGCACGTTGCGGCCCTTGAACTCGACGCCGATGGCATTGAGCTTCTGGCGCACGCTCTTCTTGCGCACGCCCTGCCCCGGCATGATGAAGGTGCGGCCGACGTAGCGGTTCTTCACGAAGCCTTCGCGGTAGGGCTTGCCAATCTTCTGCGCCAGCTGCATGGCACTCGGGCGGCTGGATTCCGGGATGGGAATGACCACGTCGATCTCGCTCGGCGGCATGGTCGAGATCAGCCGCTGGGCCAAGGTCTCGCCCATGTTCAGGCGAGCCTGGTAGACCGAGATGCCATCGATCACCGAGTCCGGCCGCGCCAGGTAGACGTACTCGAACATGCAAGGATTGAGCGTCGCGGACGGTGCGCACTGCTCGCTGTGGATGCGGCCTTCGGTGTCGATGAAGATCGCTTCGCCGGGCGCCACGTCGCGCTGGAACTTGTGGCCTGTGCCCTCAAGTGCGACCGATTCGCTGGCCACCATCACACCCGCCGTCTCTTCGCCTTCGGCCGTGCCGAAGCACAGCGGACGGATGCCGTACGGGTCGCGGAACGCCAGCAGCCCGTAGCCGGCGATCAGCGCAACGACAGCGTAGGAGCCCTTGATGCGGCCGTGCACCGCGCGCACGGCCTTGAAGATCTCTTCCGGCGACAGCGGCAGGTTGCGTGCGGCAACTTCCAGCTCGTGCGCCAGGATGTTGATCAACACCTCGGTGTCGCTTTCGGTGTTGATGTGCCGCCGGTCGATCGCGAACAGTTCCTTCTTCAGGTCGTGCGCGTTGGTCAGGTTGCCGTTGTGCACCAGCACGATGCCGAACGGCGCATTCACGTAGAACGGCTGCGCCTCTTCTTCACTGTAGGCGTTGCCGGCCGTGGGGTAGCGCACCTGGCCCAGGCCCACGGTGCCGGGCAGCGCGCGCATGTTGCGGGTGCGGAAGACGTCGCGCACCATGCCGCGGGCCTTGTGCATGAAGCACTTGGTGCCTTGCATGGTGACGATGCCAGCTGCATCCTGGCCGCGGTGCTGCAGCAGCAGCAGCGCGTCATAGATGAGTTGGTTGACCGGCTGTTTGGAAATCACGCCGACGATGCCGCACATGGGAGGGGTCCGTTCTCGAAAGGTCGAATGAATCGAAAGAAGTCGAAATTGTCTGTTACCGGGTAAACCCGGTATCTGGAGGCGGCTACTGCGGGATCAAGCGCCACGCACCGGAATGCTGGCACTGAAGCGCTCCGGCAGCCAAGGACGCAATTCATGCTGCAGGCTCGCAAGCCAGCGTGCACCTTGTGAAGCCTGCCACCAATCGGCCCGCGCCAGCGGTGTCCAGCTGATGACCGTGGCCAACACCAGCAGCAGCAACAACCCGCGCGCCACCCCGAAAACACCGCCCAGCAGCCGGTCCAACCCGCTCAGCGGCGTGGCGGCCACCAGCGCGCGGACCATTCTGGCGGCCAGCCCGCAAGCCAGCAGCGTGACGGCAAACGCCACCACAAAACCCACGCCGGTGCGCAGCATCGAACCCGGCTGCCCAATGTTCAACCACTGCCCGACCAGCGGACCGCCATGCAGCCCGACGATCCACGCCAGCACCCAGCCGCCCAGCGACATCACCTCGAACACCAGCCCGCGCCACAGCCCGAGCAGCACCGAGATCACAAGCAATCCCAGCAGCCCCCAGTCCAGCACGGACACGCCGCCCAGGTCTGCCGCCAGTACGCCAGTGCTCAAAGCGTCAGCACCGCGGCCGGCAGGCCGCTGGCCTTGATGCGCGCCGCTGCCTTGTCGGCCTCGGCCTTGGTGGCATAGGGCCCGACCCGCACACGGATGCGCCGGCCGGTGGCCGATTCAATCACCTGGGTGTAGGTCTTCAAGCCCAGGCCTTCGACCTTGCCGCGCGCCTCGCGGGCGCTGCCGGCTTCGGCAAAGGCGCCGATCTGAACGACGAAGCGGCCGTCGTCGGCCATGGTGGACTTGCCCGCCAGCATCTGCTCGGGCGTTGGCTTTTCAGTCGCCGGTTTCTCGGCAGGCTTGACCGCGACCGGCTTGGGCTCCGGAGGCTTCTCGGCCACTCGCTGCTCCGCGGGTTTCTCAGCCGGTTTTTCAACCGGTTTTGAAGCGGGCTTGAGGGGCGTGACGGCAACGGCCTGGGACGGCTGCTGCGCCGGCTTGGACGCCGGCTGTGGCCGGCTTGGTGCCGCTTCGGTGATCATCGGCAGCGGCGCCGGCTTGGGCATTGGCGCCGCCATGCTGGCGGGCGGAGACGGATCGACGGCTTGCGGCGTGACGTCAGCCGCATTGGCAGCCGGCGCCTCTTCGGGCGGCGGTTGCAGCGCAGGGTCGGGCCTGGCCTGGCGCGCACCGCTGGGCAGCAGCGGCGGCACCGTGTCGCGCGCGGGTATTTCGATGGGGATGTCGACCGGGATCGGCCGGGGCTGGGTCTCGAACAGCAGCGGGAAGCCGATGATGCCGATGACCAGCAGCATCGCCGCGCCAACCAGGCGCCGACGCGCCCGGCTGCGCACCTCACGCACCAACTCGGAGGGGTCCACAGCGGCCGAGGGGCTTGCCTTGGCCGCTGTCTTGGAAGAACCGAACTTGAACTTGGACAGCAAACCCATGCGTGATGACCTGCAGGCGACAGGCTGGAAGGATCTGGCCCTCGCGGAAGCCATGCCGCAAGGCGTTGCGGCAAAGCGCAACGCCTACAGCTCTGTGTGCCTGGCCTCGCTCACGCCTGGTGAGGCGCGCCCAGCCGAGGCAGACCATCCTTCAGCACGCCGCCCACGGTTTGAAACGAGCCGAAGACCACGATTCTATCAGCCGGGTCTGCGCTGGCGATGGCAGCGGCCAGGGCAGCCTTGGGGCCGGTGTGCTGCTGCACTTGCGCCTTGGGCGCCACGCGGGCGACGGCCTCGGCCAGCTCCGCAGCCGAAGCCCCGCGCGGCGGCGGCAGGTCGCACAGGTACCAGCGGTCGACCAGCGTGGCCATGCGCGCCACCAGCGCGTCCAGGTCCTTGTCATGCATGGCACCCAGCACGGCATGGGTGCAGGGCGAAAACCCCATCTGGTCCAGGTTCAGCGCCAGCGCGGCAACCGACTGGGCGTTGTGCGCCACGTCCAGTACCAGCGCCGGCTGGCCAGGCACGATCTGGAAGCGGCCCGGCAACTCGACCGTGGCCAGCCCCAGCCGCACGGCCTGCGCGGTGACAGGCACACGCTCGCGCAGCGACTCCAGCGCCGCCAGCGCACCCGCCGCGTTCAGCAACTGGTTCGCGCCGCGCAGCGCCGGGTAGGCCAGGCTGTGGTACCGCCGGCCGCGGCCACTCCACGCCCATTGCTGGCGGTCACCGGACTGGTTGAAGTCCCGCCCTGCCAGCCACAGGTCGGCGCCCAGTGATTCGGCCGCAGCGATCACGCTGGCCGGCGGCACCGGGTCGGACACAACCGCCGGGCGCCCGGCGCGCAGGATGCCGGCCTTCTCGCGGCCAATGCTCTCGCGGTCCGGGCCCAGGTATTCGACGTGGTCGATGTCGATGCTGGTGATGACCGCGCAGTCGGCGTCAAACGCATTGACCGCGTCCAGCCTGCCGCCCAAGCCAACTTCCAGGATCACCAGGTCCAGGTCGGCTTCGGCCAGCGCGCGTGCGATCGCCAGCGTGGTGAACTCGAAGTAGGTCAGCGTGATGTCGCCACGCGCGGCTTCCACCGCCTCGAAATGCGGCACCAGCGCGGCGCCGTCGACCTGCTCGCCGTTGATGCGGCAGCGCTCCTCGAAGTGCACCAGGTGCGGCTTGCTGTACAGGCCGACGCGGTACCCGGCCGCACGGGCGATGCTGTCCAGCATCGCGCAGGTCGAGCCTTTGCCGTTGGTGCCGGCGACCGAGATCACCGGCGCCTTGAACTGCAGGCCCAGGCGCTCGCGCACGGTCCGCGAGCGCTCCAGCGTCATGTCGATCGTCTTCGGATGCAAGCGCTCGCAGTGCGCCAGCCAGTCGTCCAGGGTCATGAAACGGCGTGCCGATGAAAACGCCCCGGCGCGCCAGATGGCGGGCCGGGGCGAAGGAGAGAAAGGGGAAAGCTGGGTCGGTCTCGAAGCCGGGTCAGGCCACTGCGTCAGCGTTCTGGCGCTGCAGCATCGCCAGTTGGTGGGCGATGGTCTGCCGCAGCTGGCGGCGGTCGACGATCATGTCCACCGCGCCCTTTTGCACCAGGAACTCGGCGCGCTGGAAGCCTTCCGGCAGCTTCTCGCGCACGGTGTTCTCGATCACGCGCGGGCCGGCAAAGCCGATCAGCGCCTTGGGCTCGGCAATCACCACGTCGCCCACGAAGGCGAAGCTGGCGGAAACGCCGCCCATGGTTGGATCGGTCAGCACGCTGATGTAGGGCAGCTTGGCTTTGGCCAGGCGCGTCAGCGAAGCATTGGTCTTGGCCATCTGCAGCAGGCTGAACAAGCCTTCCTGCATGCGCGCGCCGCCGGTGGCGGTATAGCTGATGAACGGCACCTTCTGCTCAACGGCGGTTTCGACGCCGCGCACGAAGCGCTCGCCGACGACCGAACCCATCGAGCCGCCCATGAAATCGAACTCGAAGCAGGCGACCACCGCCGGCACGCTCATCACCGAGCCGCCCATGACGATCAGCGCATCGGTCTCGCCGGTGGCTTCCATCGCGGCCTTCAGCCGCTCCGGGTACTTCTTGCTGTCCTTGAACTTCAGCGCGTCGACCGGCAGCACTTCGTGGCCAATTTCGTAGCGGCCTTCGGCGTCCAGGAAAGCATCCAGGCGGGCGCGGGCACCAATGCGGTGATGGTGGCTGCACTTCGGGCAGACATTCAGGTTCTGCTCCAGGTCGGTCTTGTACAGCACCGACTCGCAGGAAGGGCATTTGATCCACAAGCCTTCCGGAACCGAGCGGCGTTCGCTCGGGTCGGTGTGCTGGATTTTCGGGGGCAGCAGTTTCTCAAGCCAGCTCATGGATCAAAGCTCCTCAGCGTTCAATTCAACTTTATAACGGATCTAGCGCGTCCAGCGCACGGCGGATCTCCACCATGAACTGCCGAGCCGTGGGTGCAAGCAAGTCGTGCGCCTGGGTTTCGAGCAGCTGGATCAGGCGAGAGCCTATCACCACACCGTCCGCCACCCGCCCCACGGCTTGTGCCGAGGCCGCGTCACGGATGCCAAAACCCACGCCCACCGGCACTTTGACGTGCTGGCGAATGCGCGGCACGACTTCGGCCACCGCCGCCGTGTCCAGGTTGCCGGAACCGGTCACGCCCTTCAGCGAGACGTAGTAGACGTAGCCGGTGGCAATGCGGCCGACCTGTGCCATGCGCGCCTCGGTGGAGGTGGGCGCCAGCAGGAAGATCAGATCCAGGCCGTGCGCCTTCAGCAGCGCGGCAAAGTCCTCGCACTCTTCCGGTGGATAGTCGACGATCAGCACGCCGTCCACGCCCGCCTCGGCCGCATTCTTCACGAAGGCCTGCGCGCCGTGCTTCTGGTCGTAGCGCTCGACGGGGTTGGCATAGCCCATCAGCACGACCGGCGTGTGCTGGTTGCGGGCGCGAAAAGCCCGCACCATCGCCAGCACCTGCACCGTGCCGATGCCACGCGCCAGCGCGCGCTCGGAAGCCTTCTGGATCACCGGGCCGTCGGCCATGGGGTCCGAAAACGGCACGCCGAGTTCGATCACGTCGGCACCGCCTTCGGCCAGTGCCAGCATGATCTCGACGGTGGCGTCCGCCGCCGGGTCGCCCGCGGTGACGTACGGAATCAAGGCCTTGCGACCATCCCGCTTCAGCGCGTCAAAAGTGGCCTGGATGCGGCTCATTGGACCCCCTTGGCACTGCGTGCCGTCCCCCCAAGGGGGAATTCGTACTTCGGGCGGCCGTGCGTACTCATGACAAGCCCTCCATGCCCGCAAGGCTGGCGACGGTGTTGATGTCCTTGTCACCCCGCCCGGAGAGGTTGACCAGCAGGTGCTGGTCGGGCCGCATGGTCGCGGCCAGCTTCATCGCATAGGCGACGGCATGGGACGATTCCAGCGCCGGGATGATGCCTTCGGTGCGGCACAACCGGTGGAAGGCAGACAGCGCCTCGTCATCGGTGATGCCGACGTATTCGGCGCGGCCAATGTCGTTCAGCCAGGCATGCTCGGGGCCGACGCCGGGATAGTCCAGGCCGGCCGAGACCGAGTGCGTCTCGATGATCTGGCCGTTGTCGTCCTGCAGCAGGTAGGTGCGGTTGCCGTGCAGCACGCCGGGCGAGCCGGCCGAGATGCTGGCGGCATGCTTGCCGCTGTTCAGCCCCAGGCCCGCAGCCTCGACACCGATCAGGCGCACGCCTTCATGTTGGATGTACGGATAGAAGATGCCCATCGCATTGCTGCCGCCGCCCACGCAGGCGATCACCGCATCCGGCTGGCGGCCGGTCATCTCGGGCATCTGCACCAGGCATTCATCGCCGATCACGCGCTGGAAGTCGCGCACCATCGCCGGGTAAGGCGCCGGGCCGGCCACGGTGCCGATGATGTAGAAGGTGTTCTCGACGTTGGTGACCCAGTCGCGCAGCGCTTCGTTCAGCGCGTCCTTCAGCGTCTTGCTGCCGGACTCGACTGGCACCACCTTGGCGCCCAGCAGGTGCATGCGGAACACGTTCGGGCTTTGCCGCTTCACGTCTTCCGAGCCCATGTAGACGATGCATTCCATGCCGTACCGGGCGCAAATGGTGGCGGTGGCCACGCCATGCTGGCCGGCGCCGGTCTCGGCGATGACACGCGGCTTGCCCATGCGCCGGGCCAGCAAGGCCTGGCCGATGGTGTTGTTGATCTTGTGCGCGCCGGTGTGGTTGAGGTCTTCGCGCTTGAGGAAGATCTGCGCGCCACCAATCTCGCGCGACATCCGGGCCGCGTGGTAAATCGGGCTGGGCCGGCCGACGAAGTGAGCCAGTTCGCTGTTGAATTCGGCAATGAATTCAGGATCGTGGCGGTAATGCTCATAGGCGGCCTGCAGTTCATCGAGCGCATGCACCAGCGTCTCGGAAACAAACCGCCCGCCATAGGGGCCGAAATGGCCAGCCGCATCGGGCTGTTGGTAGGCAAACATGAAAGACCTTCGTGAATCAGGAGATCGCGTCGGCCATGCGGGCATCAGCCTCGCGCACAGCCTCGCAGAACCGGTGCATCAGCGCGGCATCCTTGATGCCCTTGGCTGATTCCACACCGGAGCTGACGTCAACGGCCCAGGGCCGGACGTGCAAGATTCCATCGATCACGTTTGCAGGATTCAACCCACCAGACAAAACGAGCGGACGGGGCACGTTTGCGGGAATGAGCGACCAATCAAATGCCTTTCCACCGCCCCCGTAGCCCTCGACGTGGGCGTCGAGCAGCAAGGCCGCGGCCTGCGAGTGGCGAGCTGCGAAGTCTAGCAAATCGAAACCAGGTGCCATTCGCGCAGCGCGCAGGAAGGGACGCTCGAACCTGGCGCAGTCATCCGCCAGCTCGTCGCCATGGAACTGCAGCAGCGCCATCGGCACCTCTTCCAGCCCCGCCCTCACCTCCGCGGCGCTGGCGTTGACGAACAAAAGCACCGGGGTCACAAAAGGCGGCAGCCGCCGCGCCAGTTCGCCGGCCCTGGCGGCGGTGACGCCACGCGGGCTCTTTGCATACAGCACCAGGCCAATGGCGTCGGCACCGGCCGCCACCGCGTCGTCAACGTCGGCTTCGCGGGTCAGGCCGCAGATCTTGATTCGGGTCATGG
This sequence comes from Ideonella sp., assembly GCF_041287625.1. Lineage (GTDB taxonomy): Bacteria > Pseudomonadota > Gammaproteobacteria > Burkholderiales > Burkholderiaceae_C > Ideonella. The sequence continues at coordinate 8,569 of NZ_JBGGNH010000042.1, read as the reverse complement.
CAACCAGTCCATCGCGTGCGTGTGGTTCGGCAACTGCAGGTCGGCATCGTAGACCGGGCCGACGAAATACAGCCCCTGCGGCGCGAAGGTCGGCGCGGCAGCGTCGCGTGAGCGCGCGGCCAGCACCTCGTCCATCCAGGCTGGCGGGCGCGAGCCGGTGCCGATGGCGATCAGGCAGCCCATGAGGTTGCGCACCATGTGGTGCAGGAAAGCCGAGGCCTCGAAGTCGAAGCGCCAGTAGGCACCGCGGCGGCTGATGTCGATCTGCCGCATCAGCTTGATCGGCGACAGCGCCTGGCATTCGGACGAGCGGAACGAACTGAAGTCGTGCTCGCCGAGCAGCCGGGCCGCCGCGTCGCGCATCGCATCGCCGTCCAGCGCACGGAAGATCCAGCCGCAGCCGCCCTGCTCGATGGCCGGCCGCACGGCAGACTCCAGCAGCAGGTACCGGTAGCGCCGGCCGCGTGCACTGTTGCGGGCATGGAAGCTGGCCGGTACCGGCTGGGCCCACTGCACCGAGATGTCGGGCGGCAGGTAGCGGTTGGTCCCACGCACCCAGGAGAACAATTCGCGCTGAAGAGGCGTGTCGAAATGCACGACCTGGTTCAGGCCATGCACACCGGTGTCGGTACGGCCGGCGCACAGCGTGCTCACCGGACCAGCAGCGAATTTGGCCAGCGCGGATTCCAGCTTGTCCTGCACCGTGCGGCCGCTGGGCTGGCTTTGCCAGCCGTGGTAGGCATCGCCACGGTAGGCAATGCCAAGGGCGATGCGCTGGGTGTCGGCGGTCAGCGCCTCAAGGACGCCTTCCTCGGCGACAGGCAACGGCGCCGCCGTCGCCAAGCTGGCGGGCGGCGAGTCGGCCGCCTCACCAGCCGGCACGCTGTCAGCCAAGCTCATCCAGCATGGCCTGGGCTCGGGCGCGCAGTGCGGCGCTGCCCTTGCTCAGCACTTCTTCGAGCAGGTCTCGTGCGCCTTCGATGTCGCCGATGCGGCGGAACTCGTCGGCCAGTTCGATCTTGCGCTGCAGCGGGTCACCATCTTCCGGCTCCAGGTCGAACGACATCGAAGGCGTCGTGTCGCCGGACTCGGTCTCCAGGTCACCACTCAGGTCGGCCGAGGTACCGGCAGCGGTCGTCGGTTCGTTCAAGTCCAGTGACAGGTCGCCAAAATCGAACTCCACCGAACCGGAGTCGGGTGCCGGCGCAGCAGGTGGCGCGGGCGGCTGCAGGTCCGACAGGTCAGGCAGCGGCTCCATGCCGGTGGGCAGCACTTCGGGCATGTCCAAAGCGTCAAGCTTGCCGCCCAGCTCGTCCTGCAGCGGAGGCAGCTCGGTGACATTGCCGCCCACGGTCGTCAGCGGACGGGTGCTCTCCAGGCCGGTCAGCGAGGAAGCCGCGTCCAGGTCAATGTCCAGGTCGTAGGTCGAGACGCGGCCTTCCGGCGTCCGTGCGTCCGCATGCAGAGGCAGTTCGTCGAACGCTGGCAGCGGCTCGGGCGCGGCATAGACCGGTGCCGGTGCGGCTGGCGGCTGGTAAGGCGCGGTGGCAGGATCTTCGCGCAGGTCCGGCGGCGCGTCGGACGATGTGTCGATGTCCACCTCGTCGATCGGGCCGGTTGGCTGGTAGAGCGCGTTGTTCGGGTCGATCGAGCGCCCCAGCTCCTGCGCCTTTTCCCATTCCTCGCCCAGGCCGCCTGTCATTTCCACCAGTTGGCGGGCCTGGATCTCGAAGCTCTTGGCGTCAGCGCGCTTGGCGTAGACCTCCAGCATCTTGCTGCGGATGGCCACGCGTCCTGGGTCGGTGCGCAGCGCTTCCTTCAGGATTTCCTCGGCCTGCAGGTCGCGGCCATAGGCCAGGTAAACATCGGCCTCGGCGACCGGGTCCACGTCGCCAATGGCGTCGAGCTGGCTCAGCGAGTAGCTCAGCGACGAGGAAGACGAGCTGGTGCCGTCGCGGGTGTCCACGCGCTGGCCGCCGCTGGCGCCGAAGAACGAATCAGGCTGCAGCTTGCTTTCGACAAACGAGGTCTCGCTGCCCTGGTCACTGCTGCGGCGGCGCAGGCGCATCACGCCCAGGCCGGCCAGCAAGGCCACCAAGCCGACAGCGCCTGGCAGCACAAACGGATTACCTGTCAGCGACTCGAGGAAGCTGGGCTCGGCCACCGGCACCGGGGCTGGCAGCGGCCTGGGCCGGGGCTTGGGCACCGAAGCAGCATCCGAAGCCGGCAACACAGGCGCGCTGGCGGCAGCACTCGATGTCGGCGTGGCCATGCTGGCAGCCTGCGCGGGCGCCGATGCCACCACGGGCGGCGGCGCGACGACCACGGCCGGCGCGGGTGCTGCGGGCGCAGGAGCCGGTGGCACCGCGGGCCCTGGTGCGGGCGCGGCAGCCACGGGCACCTTGACGCCCAACTGCGGCGCGCTGGCCGCCGCGGGTGCCGCGGCAGCTTGTTTGCCACCGGAAAGCTTCTTCAGCTCCTCGACATTGCGCGACAGCTCGGCCACGCGGGTGTCGGCGGCCTTGCGCTCGCTTTCCTTGGAAATCTTGCCTTCGGTCTCGCCGGCCTTGCCGCGCGAGAGCTTCAGCTGGTCAGGCGCGGTCGCCGGGCCGCCGGGCTTGCGGTCCTGCACCGCCGCCTCGACCTTGCCACTGGCCTGGCGGGCCGATTCGGTCGTCTTGACCGCAGGCGCGCCTTCGGCGAGGCGCTGGCGGAAGGCCGAGAAGTCGGCGCTGTGGGCCTGGATGACCTGGTGCGCTTCATCGGCACCAATGCTGCCGGCGCTCTGCGCGTCCGGCACATTCAGCACCACGCCAGCCTTCAGCCGGTTCATGTTGTTGCCGAGGAAGGCCTGCGGATTGCCGCGGTACAGGCCGACCAGCATCTGGTCCAGCGACACGCCTTGGCGCGCATTGGCATTGGCGATTGACGACAAGGTGTCGCCGCTGCGCACCTTCACGCTGTCGCCCGAGGCGGAGGATGGCGTGGCAGGCTGGCTGGCCACCGAACGCGGCGCAGTTGCCGGGGCCTGTGCGGGCGCCGGGCGCGGCGGGGTGTACGGCGCGGTGGCAATGGGCGGCGGGGCCACTTGTGCGGGAGCCGGCGTGGGCGCAATCGGTGCGGCCGAGATCGCCGGCGCGGCATTCACAGGTGCAGACTGGGTGCCGGCGCTGCTGCGTGTGGTCGGTGGGTCGATCAGCAGCGTGTACGAACGCTGCAACCGCCCGCCATTCCACGAGAAGTCGAGGATCACGTCGACAAAGGGCTCGGACACCGCCCGCTCGCCGACCAGGCGGATGATCGGGCGACCGTCCGAACGCCGTTGCAGCGTGGCCTGGGCGCCGATCAGCACCGCGTTGTAGTCGACACCGGCTGCGCGGAAGGCATCACCTGAAGCGACGCTGCTGCGCAGCGAGGCGGCTTCGTCGGCCGTCAGGCCGGTGATCTCGATTTCGGCCCGCAGCGATTCGCCCAGCGCGCTTTGAACCGTCATCCGGCCCAAGCTGAACGCAGATGCGATCGGATGACAAGCCAGCAGCGCCGCCGCCGCAACAGCACTGAGCAGAGGGCCACGGGCCAGGAATGAGGGGTTCTTCAAAGCGTCTCCGAAAACGCAATCCGCCAGCCTGGGCAACTCAGGCTGCACGCCAACGACAAAACTCCCTGCAGGATATCCCCAAACAAGTGGGGAACTTCCGGCAGGAAAGCGGCACTGTATCAAGCATATAGCTTGCCAAGCTCATCCAAATCCTGACGTTGCCGCGAATGCGCTGAATAGCGCAAACCGCCGCACTTGCCTGTTGCCAAGTGGCAACGGGAGCAGGTTTGCGCGCGACGGAGCGTGTAACAAGTCACGTTTGCAGCCCTGTTGTGGCATGCGAAGCGTGCCTGGGCACCCTGCCCAGGCAGGCCTCAGGCGCCCAGCAGGATGCGCAGCATGCGCCGCAGCGGCTCAGCCGCGCCCCAGAGCAATTGGTCACCAATTGTGAAAGCGCCCAGATATTCGGGGCCCATCGCCAACTTGCGTACACGGCCGACAGGAATCGTCATCGTGCCGGTGACAGCCACCGGCGTCAGGTCGCGAATCGTCGCTTCGCGAGTATTGGGCACGAACTTCACCCAGTCGTTGTCGGCCGCGATCATGGCCTCAATGTCGGCCAAGGGCACGTCCTTCTTCAGCTTGAAGGTCAGCGCCTGGCTGTGGCAGCGCATCGCGCCCACGCGCACGCAGAAGCCGTCGACCGGCACGGCGGGCGAGCCGAAACCTTCACCCTGGCCCAGGATCTTGTTGGTTTCGGCCATGCCCTTCCACTCTTCCTTGGACATGCCCCAGTCAGGATCATCCTGACCCTTGCCAATGCCCAGGTCCTTGTCGATCCACGGGATCAACGAACCACCCAGCGGTACACCGAAGTTGGCGGTCTCGGCCGCGCTCAGGCTGCGCTGCTTGGCGATGACCTTGCGGTCGATCTCCAGGATCGCGCTCTTCGGGTCGTCCAGCAGCGCCTTCACTTCAGCGTTCAGCGTGCCGTATTGCGTCAGCAGTTCGCGCATGTGCTGCGCGCCGCCGCCCGAAGCCGCCTGGTAGGTCTGGGTGCTCATCCATTCGACCAGGCCAGCCTTGTACAGCGCGCCCACGCCCATCAGCATGCAGCTGACGGTGCAGTTGCCGCCAATCCAGTTCTTGCCGCCGTCGCTCAGCGCGTTCTTGATCACCGGCATGTTGACCGGGTCCAGCACGATGACGGCATCGTCTTTCATGCGCAGCGTGGAGGCGGCGTCGATCCAATGGCCATTCCAGCCCGCCGCACGCAGCCTGGGGAAAACTTCAGAGGTGTAATCGCCGCCTTGCGCAGTGATGATGATCGCGCAGCGCTTGAGCGCGTCGATGTCGAACGCGTCCTGCAGCTTGGTTTCGTTCTTCGCCATCGCAGGGGCGGCGGCGCCGGCGTTGGAGGTTGAGAAGAACAGCGGTTCGATCAGCGCGAAGTCGCCTTCGGCCTGCATGCGGTCCATCAGGACCGAGCCGACCATGCCGCGCCAGCCGACCAGTCCTACGAGTGCTTGTGCCATGTCAGTTCGCCTTTGCCTTGCCTAGTGAGAGTGCAGAAATCCAGACCTGCCCGGCTCGTGTCGCCGGGATCTGGGTTGCAGGGGCGAGACGAACCGGAGCTGATCAGCTCTTAATGGTTTTGCCGGTTTTGGTGGAGGTGAGTGCCGTGACCACGGCATCACCCATCTCGCGCGTGCCCACCTTCTGGGTGCCCTCGCTCCAAATGTCAGGCGTGCGGTAGCCCGAGGCCAGCACCGACTTCACCGCGGACTCGATTCGGTCGGCAGCGTCGGGCTGTTGGAGGGAGAAACGGAGCATCATGGCGGCAGACAATATTGTAGCCAAAGGGTTGGCCACGCCCTTGCCGGCGATGTCTGGCGCGCTGCCGTGGCTTGGCTCGTACAGGCCTTGGTTCTTGGCATTCAGCGAGGCCGAAGGCAGCATGCCGATGGAGCCGGTCAGCATCGAAGCCTCGTCCGACAGGATGTCGCCGAACATGTTGCCGGTGACGATCACGTCGAAATTCTTCGGCGCCTTGACCAGTTGCATCGCCGCGTTGTCCACGTACATGTGGTCCAGCGCCACGTCCGGGTATTCGGCGTGCACGGCCGTGACCACGTCCTTCCAGAACTGGAAGGTCTCCAGCACGTTGGCCTTGTCGACCGAGGTCACCTTGCCACCCTTGCCACCCGCACGCTTGCGGGCGGCCTGGAAGGCCACGTGCGCGATGCGCTCGATCTCCGGGCGCGAATAGCGCATCGTGTCGAAGGCCTCCTCGGCACCGGGGAAATGACCGTCCACCGCGGTGCGGCGGCCGCGCGGCTGGCCGAAGTAGATGTCGCCAGTCAGCTCGCGGATGATCAGGATGTCCAGGCCGGCGATCAGTTCCGGCTTCAGGCTGGACGCGCCGACCAGTTGCTCGTAGCAGATGGCCGGGCGGAAGTTGGCGAACAGGCCCAGGTGCTTGCGCAGGCCGAGGATGGCTTGCTCCGGGCGCAGCGGCCGGTCCAGCGTGTCGTACTTCCAGTCGCCCACGGCACCGAACAGCACAGCATCGGCCGCCTGGGCCAGCTTCAGCGTGGATTCGGGCAGTGGGTGGCCGTGCGCCTCGTACGCCGCGCCGCCAACCTTGGCCTCTTCCATCTCGAAAGACAGGTCCAGCACCTTCAAGACCTTGACGGCCTCGGCAATGATTTCAGTGCCAATGCCGTCACCCGGCAGGATTGCGATCTTCATGGTCATGGTCAAAGAGGAATCTGAATCAACGAACGCGCTGGGCCAGCCATGGCATGCGGGCCAGGCGCTCGGCCTCGAAGGCCTTGATCTTGTCGGAGTGGCGCAGCGTCAGGCCGATGTCATCGAAGCCGTTGACGAGGCAATACTTGCGGAAAGGCTGCACGTCGAACGCGATCTCGGCACCATCGGGCTTGACCACCACCTGGCGCGGCAGGTCCACCGTCAGCTGGTAGCCCGGGAAGGCCTTGACCTCGTCGAACAGCTGGTTCACCGCCGACTCCGGCAGCTGAATCGGCAGCACGCCGTTCTTGAAGCAGTTGTTGAAGAAGATGTCGGCAAAGCTCGGTGCGATCAGCGCACGGAAGCCGTATTGTTCCAGTGCCCAGGGTGCGTGCTCGCGGCTGGAGCCGCAGCCGAAGTTCTGGCGCGCCAGCAGCACCGAGGCGCCGGTGTACCGGGGCTGGTTCAGCACGAAGTCCGGGTTGGCGCGGCGCGTCGCCGGATCCTGGCCAGGCTCGCCGTGATCCAGGTAGCGCCACTCGTCGAACAGGTTCGGGCCGAAGCCGGTGCGCTTGATGGACTTCAGGAACTGCTTCGGGATGATCGCGTCGGTGTCGACGTTCTCCCGGTCCATCGGGGCCACGAGGCCCTTGTGAAGGGTGAAGGCTTGCATCACTGGACCCGGGTTACTTGGATTTCTTGGCGGCGCCTTCAATGGCGTCGCCAGCCTTGGAAATGTCCTTGCCCATGCCTTCGACGGTGTTGCAACCGACCAGCGCCAGCAGCAGCAGGGAAGCCAGGGTTACGCTCAACTTCTTCAACATCATTCGCTCCTCAAACCACTATCAAGCCACACGGCGCACGTCGACAAAATGGCCCGCCATCGCGGCTGCCGCAGCCATGGCCGGGCTGACGAGGTGGGTGCGGCCGCCGGCGCCCTGGCGGCCTTCGAAATTGCGGTTGCTGGTCGACGCGCAGCGCTCGCCCGGCTCCAGTCGGTCGGCATTCATCGCCAGGCACATGCTGCAGCCCGGCTCGCGCCATTCGAAGCCTGCCGCCTTGAAGACCTCGTCCAAGCCCTCAGCCTCGGCCTGCGCCTTCACCAAGCCGGAGCCGGGCACCACCAGCGCCAGCTTGACATTGGGCGCAATGCGCCCGCCCACGCGGCGCACCACGGCGGCCGCTTCACGCATGTCCTCGATGCGGCTGTTGGTGCACGAGCCGATGAAGACCTTGTCGATGCGGATGTCCGACAGCGCCTTGTTGGGCTCCAGCGCCATGTACTGCAGCGCGCGCTCGATGGCGCCGCGCTTGACGCTGTCCTTTTCCTTGTCTGGGTCCGGCACCCGGTCCTCGATCGACAGCACCATCTCCGGCGACGTGCCCCAGGTCACCTGCGGACGGATCTGCGCAGCGTCCAGTTCGACAACCTTGTCGAAATGCGCGCCGGCGTCGCTGTGCAGCGTGCGCCAGTGGGCGATGGCATGCGCCATCTCCACGCTGCTCGGGCTGAAGGGCCGGCCCTGGACGTAGTCGATCGTGGTCTGGTCCACCGCGACCAGGCCGGCACGCGCGCCAGCCTCGATGGCCATGTTGCAGACCGTCATGCGGCCTTCCATGCTGAGTGCGCGGATGGCGGAACCCGCGAACTCGATGGTGTAGCCGGTGCCGCCGGCCGTGCCGATCTTGCCGATGATGGCCAGCACAATGTCCTTGGCGCCCACGCCCTTGCTCGTCTGGCCTTCGACCTTGACCAGCATGTTCTTCGCCTTCTTGGCCAGCAGCGTCTGCGTTGCCAGCACATGCTCGACCTCGCTGGTGCAGATGCCGTGCGCCAGCGCGCCGAAGGCGCCGTGGGTCGAGGTGTGGCTGTCGCCGCAGACCACCGTCATGCCCGGCAGCGTGGCACCCTGCTCCGGGCCGATCACGTGCACGATGCCCTGGCGGCGGTCGTTCATCTTGAACTGCGTGATGCCGAAGCGGTCGCAGTTGGCGTCGAGCGTCTCGACCTGCAGCCGCGACACCGGGTCGGCGATGCCGGCCGAGCGGTCGGTCGTCGGGACGTTGTGGTCGCTCACGGCGAGGTTGGCGGAGATCCGCCAGACCTTGCGGCCGGCCAGGTCCAGGCCCTCGAAGGCCTGCGGGCTGGTCACCTCGTGCACCAGGTGGCGGTCGATGTAGAGCAGCGCGGTGCCGTCTTCCTCGGTGCGGATGACGTGCTCGTCCCAGAGCTTGTCGTAAAGAGTGCGTCCCATAGGTCCGATTTTAGGCGGCGAGCGC
>NZ_JBGGNH010000041.1:0-52003 GCF_041287625.1 Ideonella sp. | reverse complement strand
AATCCCGGCAGCGGGCAAGCTCGCCAGCGTTTCGTCCAATGTGTTTTGCAGCAGGCCAGACAAAATGAAAAAGGGAACGTGTTCGACACGTTCCCTTTTTAGCCTGCTTCAGGCCTTATGGACCTTAACTGACTGGCATTGGCCTTGCGCCGGCTTTTTTCATGGCTGCGCGACACCGCCGGGGTGCGACATTGGCGGTATCGGGGCATGCGGCTCAAGGTCTGCGAACGTGCAGCGCGTCACGGGACTTGGCCCCACCAGAGTGCAGGTATTTGAGAAGCATTTGCATTCAGGTTATGCTTCGCCTGCGTTTTCGATTCCCGAGTTCACGTCACTCGCAGGTTCCCATGATCGTCTGCCTTTGCAACCGCGTCAGCGACCGAGACATCCGCCAAGTCGTCCAGGTGCACGGCGTGCGCGACTTCGAAGTCCTGAAGGACATGACCCGCGCCGCGTCCTGCTGCGGCTGCTGCCACGACTGCGCACGCGAAGTCTTTGACGCAGCCTGCGCCACGCAGCCGCACGAAAGCGCGCAGACGACCTGAAGTGGGGCACCCGGTTCCGCGGGACGGAACCCCGCGAAACGCCTATTGGCTTGCAACGCCGGCCAGCACCACCTTGTTGCGGCCTTCTCGCTTGGCGCGGTAGCAGGCTGCATCGGCATCCCGCAGGACTTCGGCGGCGCTCGCATGCCGGCCGTTGACCAGCACCAGCCCCATGCTGCAGCCGACCGAATGGCTTGCGCCTTCCCAGCTCAGTGCGTAGCGGCCCACTTCGGCACGCAGCGTTTCGGCAATTGCCTGCGCCCGTTCCAGCGGGCAATGCGGCAGCAGCACCGCGAATTCGTCGCCTCCCAGGCGGGCGGCCAAGTCGGAGCGGCGCAGCGGCGCGGCCAGCACCTGGGCAATGCCGCGCAGCAAGGCGTCGCCCGCCGCATGGCCGCTGCTGTCGTTGACCTGCTTGAAGCGGTCCAGGTCGACGAAGAGCGCGCAGAACGGTGCATGCTCGGCTTCCTGCGTCAGCGTTTCCAGCGCCGCTTCGAAGGCGCTGCGGTTGGCGAGGCCCGTCAAGGCGTCATGGCTGGCGGCCCAGGTCAGCTGTTCGCGGTGGTGCCTGGCCTGGGTCACATCGTCGACGACCCAGATCGTGCCGGCGCCGCGGTTGCCCGGCTGCACCACGCGGCCGCGCATGCGGGCCCAGAAACCTTCGCCGTCGCTCCGCTGCAGCCTGACTTCGCCCTCGAAGCTGCCGTGTGACGCAAACGCCGGTCCGATGCGCGCCCGCTGCTCGGCGTGCGCCATGTCGTCGGCATACAGGACCCGGGTGCGCTGGCCCACCAGCTGCTCGCGTTCGGCCCGGAAGATCTGGCAGAAACGCCGGCTGACGACCTCCAGCCGGCCGTGGCGGGTCAGCGCAATGCCAACCTCCGCATGGTCGACCACGGCTTCGAGCTGCTGCAGCAGCTCATTGACCTCCAGCTGGCGCTGGGCGCGCTGCTGCAGCAGCTGCTGGAAAGCCAGCGCCATCGCCCCCACCTCGCCATGGCCCACAGGCCAGCGCTCGGCGCTGTCGTCGCCGTTGACCAGCATGGCCTCGGCGCGGCGCTGCAGACGCGAGATGGGCCGCACCATGCGCCAGGAGCCGGCACCCGCCACGCCGCCGGCCAGCAGTGCCGCCAGCGCCGCGGCGATCCAGGCGCTGCGCCGTGCGTCGCGCACCGGCAGCAAGGCCGAGGCCTCCGGGGTCAGGCGCACATGCACCCAGTCCGACAACGGGATGCCGGCCGTGGCCACCAGGTAGCCCTCTGACCACTCGGCCCGGCCCTCGGGCTCGGCCGGGCTGCCTTCCGCCTGCCAGCGGGCAACGGCTTCGCGCAGGCCAGGCTCGTCGGCCGCCAGGCCGAGCAGGCGACCACTGTCCGGATGGGCCAGGATGCGGCCTTGCTTGTCCATCACCAGGTCGATCACGCCATCGGTGCCGGCCTTGATGTTGAGCTGCGCAAACAGGCTGCTGGACTCGAGCAGCAAGCCACCGGCCAGCAGGCCCACGTGCTGGCCCTGGGCATCCAGCACCGGAGCGGCGATGACCAGCAAGGGGGCGTTCAGCGTGCGGCTGCGCAGCGGCGCGGAAACCACCGGCTGGTCGCCGCGCATGGCGGCATGGAAGTAGTCACGGTCGCCAACGTCGGGCAGGTCCCGGGTGATGGCTGCCTTCTGGTCGACACGGGCCAGCATCCTGCCGTTTGGCCCCACGGCGAAGACGCCGTCGAACAGGCTGGCCAGCGCGGTTTCGCCACTCAGCAGTTGCACCAACGCGGCGCTGTCACGCCAATCGACGCCGCTGCTGTGCTGCGCCGCGCGGGTCAGCACTTGGCGCAGGGTGTTGAGCTTGCTGCCGAGCAGCGCGGCAGTGCGCTCGCGGTTGTCGCGCTCGGCGTTCAGCAGCATCTGCTGCAGGTCGGCCTGCGTGACCTGCAGCACCAGTTGCGCCGTGCCCAGCGCAGCGAGCACGCCAATCGCCACCACCATGGCGGTGATGCGGAACTTCAGCGTGCGGAGGACAGCGAACTTGCCCAAGGTGCGCGGCGGCTGGCGTGAGCGAAGGGCGAGTGCGGGGGGCAACGCGGGCGTCAGTCGCTCAGCAAGCCCTTGGTCTCGATGAAGCGCACGACCTCGGCCAGGCCCGCGCGGGTCTTCAGGTTGGTCATCACGAACGGCCGGTTCGGGCGCATGCGCTTGGTATCGGCCTCCATGACCGAAAGATCCGCGCCGACATGTGGCGCCAGGTCGGTCTTGTTGATCACGAAGAGGTCGCTCTTGGTGATGCCGGGGCCGCCCTTGCGCGGGATCTTCTCGCCCGCTGCCACGTCGATCACGTAGATCGTCAGGTCGCTCAGCTCGGGGCTGAAGGTGGCGGCCAGGTTGTCGCCGCCGGACTCGATGAAGACGATGTCGGCGTCAGGGAACTGGGCCAGCATGCGGTCCACCGCTTCGAGGTTGATCGAGGCGTCTTCGCGGATCGCCGTGTGCGGGCAGCCGCCGGTCTCCACGCCCATGATGCGCTCGGGTGCCAGCGCGCCGGCAACGGTGAGCAGGCGCTGGTCTTCCTTGGTGTAGATGTCGTTGGTGACGACGACCAGGTCCCACTTGTCGCGCATCGTCTTGCACAGCATTTCGACCAGCGTCGTCTTGCCCGAGCCCACCGGGCCGCCAACGCCGACGCGCAGCGGCGGCAAGGTCTTGGTGCGTTGGGCGGGCAGCTGGGTCATGGTGCGGGTCCGGCAGTGCAGGTGAAGACAACAAGGCTTCATCATGACATGGGCGGCGCCTGCAGAAGCGGCCCGAGCCGGCCGAAAGGCGAGGGGGAGGAGCTGCCGGCCCGCACCGCCGCCTGCGCGAAACCTTTGGGCTGACCTCAGGCCGCGATGCCCACTGTCAACGATGCCGACGTAGCCGTGCGCTGCATCACGCAGCGCGCCGTTCAGGAGCGGAACAGGCGCGAGTACTGCGCTTCGTGCTGGGCGCTGAGGATGGCCAGCATCGGCGTGCAGGCCTGGCGCTGGTCGTCGGGCAACTGCAGCGTGGCGTCTATCACTGCCGGCAAGGCCTCCACCAGCCGCGCCAGCATGCGTTGCCCGGCGCTCTGGCCCAGCGGCACCGACTTGATCGCAGCCTGCACCATGTTCTCGGCCCAGCCGAACGCATGTGCCAGCAGCGCCTCGCGGCGCGGCGCGCCAGTGTGCAGCGCGGCCAGTGCGAAGGCCACCGGCCAGGTGGGCGCCGGGGCCAGGCTGCCAAGCGCCACCACGCGTGGGTCCTGCGGCTGGCGCTGCAGCAACCAGAGCTGCAGCGAGCGGCCCATCTGCTCTGTCTGCAGCCGCATCTCGCTGCTTTCGCGGGTCTGGCGCACCCAATCGTTCAGCGCGGTGACCCGCACCAGGTCGTGCTGCTGCCAGGCCTCGTGCGCGGCGGCGGCAACGGCCAGGTCGGCCCGTGCCAGCGCCAGCTTCAGCTGGTCCAGCAGCCAGTCGCCGGCCGACACGTCATCCCGCACCAGCCCGCTTTCAATCGCTGCTTCCAGCCCCTCCGAATAGCTGAAGCCGCCAACCGGCAGCGCTGGCGAGGCCAGCCACAGCAGCTGCAGCAGCGCGCTCGGGCTCAGGGCTTCGGCAGGGGCCATGGGCTCAGTGATCGTGCCCGTGGTCATGTCCATGGTCATGGCCGCAGCCGGGGCCATGCACATGCGGCGCTGCCGCTGCGACGGCGATGCCGATCGGCTTGCCGCGCACCGGTGCGGGGGCCGCGGCAGGCGTGTGATCGTGCCCGTGGGCATGGTCATGCCCGTGGTCGTCATGCGCATGGCCATGGGCGTGTCCACCTGCCGCGTAGGCGCCGGCCTCCGGCTCGAAGGCGACCTGCGTTTCCCGCACGATCAAATGCATCTGCCGCAGCATGTCGGCCAGCACGTGGTCAGGCTCCAGCAGCAGGTGATCGGGCTGCAGGGCGAGCTGCACATGGCGGTTGCCCAGGTGGTAGGCGGCGCGCATCAGGTCGAACGGGCTGCCGTGCTGGTCACACGCACGCACTTCCAGCACTTGCTGTGGCGCGGCCTTCACGGCGATCAGCGAACCGTCTTCGGCCACCAGCACGTCGCCACCTCGCACCACGCTGCCGCGTGCCAGGAACACGCCCAGTCGCCGGCCGGTGGAGTCCTGCGCCTCGAAGCGGCTCTTCTGCCGCACATCCCAGTCCAGCTCCACCGTGGCGGCGCGCTTGAGCAACACAGGGGCCAGGCCCTGGCCGCGGGAAATGAGTTTGCGAATGGTCAGCATGGCAGCGGCCTTGGCAGAGAGAGACAACGACAGGCCGAGATGGTACCGGGCGTACCCGCGAGGCCAGGTGCCCCATTCACCCATTCGCGGCGATGTCGCGGAGTTTGTCTGCATCGAGGATCATGATGCGCTTGTAGACGGCAGCGACCACGGCTTCGTCTGCGAGTTGGCGCAGTTCCTTGTTCATGGTCTGGCGCGAAACGCCCAGCATCGTCGCCAGGTCGCCCTGCGACAGGCCGATGCTCAGGCTCTGGCCGCTGCGCAGCGGTGTGCCGGTCTGGCCGGCCAGGCTGGCCAGCGTGGCGGCCAGGCGCACCCGCAGCGAGCCCAGCACCTGCTGGTGCAGGCTTTGCAGGCTTTCGCGTTGGCGCCGCAGCGCCAGACGCGACACGTCCTTCCACAGCCTGGGCTCGGCGTCCAGCTCGGCGATCACCGCGTCCGCCGGCAGGTGGATGACCTGCGACTCCTCGTGCGCCGTGTAGTTGTAGAAACCCAGGGGGATTTCGTCCAGCAGCCGCACCAGCGGTGCCACATGGCCTGGCGACATGAAGCTGTGCAGGTACTTGCGGCCGTCGGCATTGGTGCGGCTGATTTCCACCATGCCCGAGACCAGCACCAGCAACTCGCGCCGCGCAATGTCGTGGCCCAGCACCAGCGCGCCGCGCGCATGGCGGACCAGCCGGGCCGACAGCATCAGGTTGGCAATGCGAGGGTAGGGCCACTCGGAAAACAGCTCGGTCCAGCGCAGCACGCGCTGGATCAGCAGGCTGTTGTCGCGCGGCGTCTCGCCATCTGCGTGATCGGCTTCGCTGGACGAATCGGGGGGGGCTTCAGGGCTTGGCAAGGGGCGCAACGCGTTGGCGATGTGAAGATGTGCGATTGCCGCGGATCTTCCCCATTCTGTCAATCGATTGACAGATTTGGCCGAGCGCCGCGGCCTATCGTTGTTCACGGACAAGCACGGTGCAGCTGGCACCCGGGCTGGCCGACCGCAGGGAGATCAAAACATGAAATACCAGGCCAGCATCCTCGCTCACGATGCTTTCTTGTTCAAGACCCGCATGTCGCTCGGCAGCGCGCTTCTGCTGGGCACCGCATGGGTCTCGCCGGCGCTGGCAGGCAGCGTCACGCTGTCTGGCGCTGTGGACCAATACGTCGCCTGGGCCAAGGCCGGCTCGCGCACCCAATACCGGGTGGACGATGGCGGCAACATTGCCTCGCGCATCAATTTCAAGGGAACCGAGGATCTTGGGGATGGGCTGCGCGCCAATTTTCTGATGGAAAGCGGCCTCAACGCCGACACCGGCACGGGTACCGGGCCTGGGCCCGAATTCGGCTGGACGCGGCAGATCTATGTCGGCCTGGCCGGAACCTGGGGTTCGGTCGACCTCGGCCGCATGTACACCCCGGTTTTCTACGGCATCTACCGGGCCGATCCGTTTGGCCTGAACGTGGTGTTCTCGCCGCTGAACCTGGTCTCGGCCATTGACGGCCAGACGCGCATGAACCCCTTCGCTGCCCGCGGCAGCAACATGGCGCGCTACCGCACGCCGATCGACAGCCCGCTGATCGTCGACCTGGCCTGGGCGCCTGGCGAGTCTCAGGTCGACAGCCGTCACAGCGGCGACCTGGTCGGCGGCCGCGTTGGCTGGACCAGCGACAGTGTCTACCTTGGCTACGGCCTGCAGCGCGCACGAGAAGGCTCGGCCGCCAGGCCGGTGGCCAAGCCGGCCACGTCCAAATACCAGGCCTTCAGCGGCTCGTACAAGTTCAGCGAGCAGTTCCAGCTGTCTGCCAACTTCGTGCGCAACACATCCAATCTCGACGGCGTGCCGGCCGCGCGCATCACCTCGCTGGGTGCCAGCTGGACGATCGCGACCACCACCACCTTGCTGGCCGAAGTCGCCCGCCGGGAACTGCGCGACAGCCCGCGCGGGCAGGTCGTGACGACCTTGGGCGTCGACTATTTCCTCAGCAAGCGCACCTTGCTGTACGCCCGCGCGCTGGGGCTGAACAACCGCGGCGGCTCGTCTGTCAGCATGGCGCAGGTGGCCATCACGCCCGGCAGCGACGAGGACACCAAGGTGCTGGCCCTGGGCATGCGGCACAGCTTCTAGACCACAAGGCCTCAGGCCGCCATGCAAAGCAGTTCATGAACGAGCGCCAGACCACCACAGACGATGCCTTGCTGCACCAGGCCGAGGAGGCTGTGCTCTATGCCTACCCGGTGTATGAGATGTGCCGCATGCGCGCGCTGACCTCGCCGCAGCGCCTGCCGGGCGGCGAGGCGCTGGCGTCGCCCAGGCGCTGGTGCAATCGCTTCATGCACGCGCGCCGGCTGATGCGGCCAGGCCAAAGCCGCGTGCCCACGCCCAACCACGACACGCTCTATTCCACCGCCTGGCTGGACCTGGCGGATGGGGCCTGGGTGCTGGACATGCCCGACATGGCGGGGCGCTACCACGTGATGGGCTTGCTGGACATGTTCACCAACCCGTTTGCGCACCTCGGCCAGCGCCTCACGGGCAACCAGGCGCGCAGCTTCCTGATCACCGGGCCAGGCTGGCGCGGCGAGGTGCCAGCGGCCTTCCGCGGCCGCCACGAACATGTGATCTCGCCGACACGCTGGGTCTGGCTGCTGGGCCGGATGCTGGTCGAGGAAGACGAGCGCGACGTGCCCGCGGCCCATGCGCTGCAGGACGCCATCCGTCTCTCCAGCCTGCCGGACTGGGAGGCCGGCCGGCCCAGCCAGGCCGCCGCCTTCGATCCCGAATGCGACCCGAACGCAGCGCTGGATGCCACGCTGTTTGCAACTTTGGTCAACCGCGCGCTGCGTGACGACCCGCCGCCCGAGGACGACGCATGGCTGAAGGCTGCACTGGCCAGTGCGGGCCTGGGCCCAGGTTGGCCGGTGCCGGAAGGCGAACAGCTCGCGTTACTTCAGAAAGGGCTGGACCAGGCGCTGGCGCGGCTGCGCACGCTGGAAAACGGCCGTCGCACCATGACCGGCTGGCTGCAGATGCCGCTGATCGGCAACACCTTTGCACAGGACTATGAGTTCCGTGCACTGGTCGCCCTGAAATACATCGGCATGCTCGAAAGCCGCGAGGCCACCTATTCGCTGGCGCTGAACGACTCGCAGGGCCGGCCCCTCACCGGCAGCCACCGCTACCGCATGCGCTTCAAGCCCGGCACCTTGCCCCGCGTCTATGCCTTCTGGTCGCTCACGCTTTACAGCAACGCCGACGGCATGCTGGTGCCCAACGTGCTGCACCGCCATGCCATCGGCGACCGCACGCCCGGCCTGCAGTACGACGCCGATGGCGGGTTGACGTTGACCCTCTCGCACAAGCCGCCGCAAGACCAGTTCGACATGCCCTCCGCGCGGGCCAACTGGCTGCCGGCGCCGGCCGATGGCTTCTACCTCTGCCTGCGTTTTTACCTGCCCAGCGACGCGGTGCTGGAGTCGCGCACGCCGCTGCCGCCGCTGCAGCGCGAGGAAGACATCGTCGCGGGGTGATAGGGTGCGGGCACGCGATGCGTCCCATGCCCTCCCACCCGATGCGACTGAAATCCTCCTTTTTCCCTTGGCGCCTGGCCTTGCAGGCCTGGCCCTGCCTGCTCGCGCCTGCCAGCCACGCCGAGCCGGTCGATGACGCCGCCAAGGGCTACCCCACGAGGCAGATCACCTTGATCGTGCCCACCGCGGCGGCGGGCGGCACCGACACCGTGGCCCGGCTCTTCGCACCCGCGCTGGCGCAGTTGCTCAAGAAGCCGGTGCTGGTCGAGAACAAACCCGGCGCCAACGGCATCCTCGGCGCTGATGCGGTGGCCCACGCGTCTCCCGATGGTCACAAGTTGCTGTTCGCCTACGCCGCAGCCATGGTGGTCAACCCCAGCCTCTACCGCAAGCTGCCGTACGACACCTTGCGCGACTTCGTGCCCGTCGTGCAGATCGGCAGGGGCGGCAACCTGCTCCTTGTGCGCAGCGACATGCCGGTCAAGACGCTGCAGGACTTCGTCGCCTATGCCAAGGCCCGGCCCGGCCAGCTCACCTACTGCTCCTGGGGCGCAGGCTCTGGCGGTCACCTCGCGATGGAAAGCCTCAGCAAGAAGGCCGGACTGCAGATGACGCATGCGCCCTACAGAGGCACCGCGCCCTGCGTGCAAGACTTGCTGGGCGGCCAGGTCAACGCGGCATTTGCCGACACCACCTCCACGGTGGAACTCGTCAAGGCCGGCAAGTTGCGCCCGCTGGTCAACAGCGGCCCGGCCCGGCTGCCGCTGATGCCGGACGTGCCCACGATGAACGAAGCCGGCTACCCGTTCACCACCTATGCGTGGTACGGCCTGTTCGCCCCCGCCGGCACGCCGGACGCCATCGTGCACAAGCTCAACCGGGCCGTGAACCAGCTGATCCAGGACCCCGCCATCCGCCGGCGCATGAACGAACTGAACACCAACGAGATGCCATCCAGCACCCCTGAGGAGTTCGCCGCCACCATCCGCCAGGACCTGAAGGATTGGGCTCAGCTGGTGCGGCAGACGGGGGTGGAGCTGGACTGAGTGCCGATGAAGAATGGCCCTGGGAAAGCGGCTTTACCGGGTAAGACCTGTCGGGTCGCCAACTCGATGCGCTCCCGCTCGGCCTCTCTGCAGACGCTAGCCGCCAAGCAACTCTGCCAGATGCAAGAAGTCCCGCACCTGCAGGTCGTTGCCGTCCTGCGGTGACACGTCCTCGACCTGCGACGCGCCGAATTCGAGCGGGCGCTCGACGCAGGCCGTGCCGAGGCCGCATTCGCGCGCTGCAGCCAGGTCGTCAGATGAGGTGCCAGCGCTGACTGTCGGTCGATTCGGTCAATGCCACAGCGTTCTCCTCGGCGGGAAACGGGGAGGCTGCATTGTGTTGGCCGCTGCCCGCCGCAGGCTCAAGTCCCTTCGGCTGCAGGTGTTCCCTGGTGGTACAGGAGTTGCCAGCCCTTCTGCGTGCGCTGCCAGACGGACGAGCGGTGGGTGGTGTTGACCAGCGTGTCCCCGGCCGCACGGTGGGCGGACTGGTAGGTGAGCAAGGCCGTGTCCGGGCCCAGCGGCTGCACCGCGTGGCCCCAAGCCAGCACGTCTGGCCAGTGAGCCTGGCCGGCAAGGAATTGCAGCACCGTCTCGCGGGTGTATGGGCGGCCGGAGCGGCCCACTTCGCGGAAGCCGGCATGCAGCAGCTGGTCCAGCCGCGCGGGTGAGCAGCGTGCGCCCGGGTGATGCAGCTCGGCCTCCAGAGCCTGCAGCGTGGCGAGCAGTGCGGCTTCAGGAGATGCGGATGCATCGCCCGCCACCAGCGCAAAGCGGGCCTGGGTGTGGCCTTCGCTGGTGATCTCGCCGGTGAACATCTCGAACGGGCGCACCCACCAGCCGGTCTGGTTGTAGAGCGGCCGGTAGACCACGAAGGCTGCCAGGCTCTCGCTGTGGCGGGCCACGCCCACCACCTCGTATTCGCCGCCCTTGTAGTGGCGGTAGCGGCCCGGCTGAAGCCGGGGCAGGGCGGGCAGGGGGTCGGACTCGCTCATGAGGGTCGTGTGGTGTTGGGTCTCGGAGTGGCAGGGTAGCCCAGCCAGGGGTGTCGCTTCGCAGTCACCAAGCGCGTGAAATACTCGCGGCCATTTTTAACGATGCATGACGCCTGGCGAAGCTGCGTGACCGCCGCGCGCTGTTCCTCGTCAAGATGTCCGTCCTTCCCCGGTCCTGCCTTGCTTCACGCCATGAATCGCCGTCACCTCCTTCGTCATCTTGCCGCCCTGTCCGGCGCCGCCAGCCTGCCCGCGCTGGCCGACAGTGCGCCCATCCTGCTGGGCCAGTCCGCGCCATTCACCGGGCCTGCCAGCGAGCTTGGCCTGGCGTTCCGGCAAGGGGCGATGCTGGTGTTTGACCAGGTGAACGCACGTGGTGGCATCGGTGGGCGCAAGATCGAATTGCGCAGCATGGACGATGGTTACGAACCCGAGCGCTGCGCCGCCAACACCCGGTCGCTGATCAGCGCAGGCGTCACCGCATTGTTCGGCTATGTCGGCACGCCAACGTCGCTCGCGGCGCTGCCCTTGTTCACGGCGGCCAAGGTGCCGTTTGTCGCGCCCTACACCGGCGCAGAAGCGCTGCGCACGCCGTTCAACCGCTACGTGTTCAACGTGCGGGCGTCCTACTTCGACGAGGCCGCGGAGATCGTCAAGCAGATCACCGCGGTGGGCATCAAGCGGGTGGCCGTGTTCTACCAGGACGACAGCTACGGCCAGTCCGGTCTGCAGGGCGTGCAGGCGGCGCTCAAGCCGCTGGGCCTGGCGCCGGTGTCGCTGGGCACGGTGGAGCGCAATTCCACCAACGTGGCCGCCGCGGTGAAGAGCGTGGTGGCGGGCTCGCCCGAGTGCGTGATCCAGATCAGCGCCTACAAGTCCTGCGCGGCCTTCATCCGCGCGGCCAGGCTGGCCGGCTTTGGCGGCAATTTCTACAACCTCTCGTTTGTCGGCACGCAGGCACTGGCCGACGAGCTGGGCTCGGCCGCGAAGGGCGTGATCGTCTCGCAGGTCATGCCGTTCCCGTTCTCGACCCGCACACCCGTGGCGGGCGAATACCTCGACCGGCTCAAGGCCGCCAACCTGCCCGACAAGGACCCGAGCTACAGCGGCATGGAAGGTTATGTCGCCGCACGAACCATGGTCGAAGGCCTGCGCCGCGCGGGCAACAACATCCATGCCGAGAGCCTGGTGGCCGGCCTCGAATCGCTGCACGACTTCGACCTCGGCGGCTTTTTCGTCAACTTCTCGGCCCAGCGCCACAGCGGCTCGAAGTTCGTTGACATGACGATCCTGACCGATGACGGGCGCGTGCGGCACTGAGAAGTCGCGCACGCATGGCGCTCAAGCTTGGAACGGTACCTGATCGAGTGCCGCTACCTGGACGGGCACGTCGCCGCGAGACAGTTCGATGCTGCACAGCGCACCGGGCATCAGGTCGATGAAGTTGTCGGAGAAGTTGACGCCGGGCGCAGCCAGCCAGATGCCTTTGGCCGGGCGCTCGGTGCGCAGTGTCAGCCTGCCTGCGTGGCGTGTCACCCGCAAGCCGCAGTCGCCCAGCGGGTGGAAGCGGAACGGTTCGGGCCAAGCGCAGTCGCGGGCGATGCATTCGCCGTTGACCCACAGGCTGGCCTCGACGACGGTGGGGGCGGCCAGGTTCAGCGGGAAGCTCAGGCCGGTGCTGCCATTGGCTTGCGCGACGAGTTCGGCCGTCTGCACTGCGCTGCTGCCGCCGGCCAGCGCATGGCCTTGCAGGCGGACTTCGCAGCGCGTTTCCGCCAGCGCTGACGAGACCCAGCAGGAGGCCTGGCCGTCGAGCTGCCGCACGGCGATGGCCATCGGCGCCAGCGCGCGGCGGATCGCGTGCCAGGCCGGTTTCAACGTGCCAAGCGAATCGATGATGGCCCAACTGGTCACCGGCCAGCAGTCGTTGAGCTGCCAGACCAGCGCACCACCCACCGCCCGCCGGCCAGCGCCCAGCCAGCGGTGGCGGAAGTCCTGGAAAGCGTAGCGCATGGCCTCGGCCTGCACGAACTGGGTGGCGTAGACCGCATCGGCCAAGGTGGGTCCGGCATTCAATGTGTCGGCCACATACACCGCCAGGCGCCGGTGGCCGTCCTGCAGCGGCAGGCCGGCCTTGTTGTGCGCGGCCATCGTGCGGCTGAGCGGGAATTGCTCGGCCTCGGGGATGACCTGCTGCAGCAGGCCCAGCGACGGATGCGACTGCATGCCGAACTCGCTGACGAAGCGCGCCTGCACCGTGTGATAGCGCTGGTACGGCAGCATCGCGCCGTGCCAGATCTCCCAGCTGTGGCGGTCGCCCACAGTGGGGTTGTCGGAGTCCAGCGTCTCGGTGGCGCTGGGGCTGTACGGGCTGCCGGGCCAGTAGGGGCGCTGCGGGTCCAGCCGGGCGCAGAGCTCTGGCAGCAGCTGCTCGTAGATGGCGCGGGCTTCGAAGCGGGCCATGTCCTTGCCCTTGCCATAAAGCCCCATCGATTCGGCGATCGCGTAGTCCTCGTTGTTGCCGCACCAGAGTGCCAGGCAGGCATGGTGGCGCAGGCGCTTGACGGCCGCGCTGGCCTCGGCTTCCACGCTGCGGAGGAACGCCGGATTGGCCGGGTAGATGCCGCAGGCGAACAGGAAGTCCTGCCAGACCAGCAGGCCGAGTTCGTCGCAAGCGGCGTAGAACGCATCGTCCTCGTAGATGCCGCCGCCCCACACACGCAGCATGTTCATGTTGGCCTCGGCCGCCTGCTGCACGCGCAGGCGGTAGCGTTCGGGCGTGATGCGGTTGAGCAGGTTGTCGTCTGGAATCCAGTTGGCGCCGCCCATGAACAGCTCGCGGCCGTTGACCTCGAAGCAGAAAGAGCTGCCTTTTTCGCCCGCCACCGGTTCCTGCACCAGCCGCAGCGTGCGCAGGCCGATCCGGCGGTGGTGCGTGTCCAGCACCTGCTCGCCAGCCAGCAGCGTGGTGACCAGTGTGTAGAGCGGCTGCCCGCCCTGGCCGTTGGGCCACCAGAGTTCCGGCGCGTCAAGGTGCAGGCTGGCTTCGGTGCCTGCGGGCGACTGCACTTCGGCGACAAGTTGGCCCTGCGGGGAATGCAGCTGGTGGTGCAGCATCAGTGCCGCGTGCGGCGCACCTGCCAGTTCGCAGCGCACGTCCACGCGCGCATGGCCCAGGTCCGGCGTCAGGCGCACGGTGCTGTCGACCTCGTGCAGCCGGGCCTCGTAGGTTTCGAGCCTGACCGGCTTCCACGGGCCGGCTGTCAACAGCACCGGCCCCCAGTCCCAGCCGTAGTGGTACTGCGCCTTGCGCACATGCAGCCGGCTGGACTCGCCATTCCACAGGTTGCGCCGCCCCAGCGCCGCCTCGCGCTCGCGCCCGCGCCGCTGGGCCGATTCGAAGTACAGCCCCAGCCGGTTCGTGCCCGGCTTCAGCAGGCCGCGCACCTCGATGCGCGCCGGCACGAACATGTTGTCGCTCACCAGCACCCGCTGCCCGTTCAGGTAGGCGGTGGCAAACGTGTCCAAGCCTTCCAGCACCAGGTCCACATGCGTGGCCAGTGCCGCGCCGTCCACCTCGAAGTCGCATCGGTAGCACCAGTCCTTCTCCGCCACCCACTGCACCTCGGCCTCCTGCGTGCCGAAGTACGGATCCGGAATCGCGCCCTGCGCAATCAGGTCCTGGTACACCGTGCCCGGCACCGTCGCTGGCCGCCAGTCGGCTTCCGCCGTCAGGTTCTCCAGCATTGAGAGCTCAGGCTCTGCCGCCCGGAACAGCCAAGCTTCGTGCAACGGTCGAACGGTGGTGGCAACGGTCATGGGCAAGGCTCCGGGTGCGGTGGGCGGCATCTTGTCAGGACCGATGCTGGCACAGCCGCGGTCGTCGCGGGGCATCTTGGAGGCAGCGCCAGTTCGTGTCGAGCGCCTGGCACCAAGCTCAGGCTTCGTCGAACAAGGGCCGAATCATCTGCATTTCTTCCACCGTCTGGCCGCCCAGTTCCAGCAGCTTCGCACTGCCTGCCACTTCGGTGAAGCCGGCGGCGCGGTAGAAGCGGATGCCGCGTTGGTTGCCGCTGAGCACCCAGAGTGACACTGAGTCGCAGCCTCGGGCCAGCAGGTCAGAAAGCGCACGCTGCAGCAGCGCACGGCCCACGCCCTGGCCCCAGGCGCCGGGTAGCGCGTACAACGCCCAGATTTCGCCGCGCGTGTGCAGTGCGCCTTCGTCGCGGCAAGGCCCGTGGCTGACGAAGCCGAGCACTTGACCCGCCTCGTCGCGCATCACCCGCGTGTTCGAGTCTTGGCGCGCGAGGATGCCGCGCCAGCGTTCGGTGCGCTGCTCGATGGAGAGTTCGGCCACGAAATGGAGCGGCAGGATGGCCGCGTAGCTGGCTTGCCATGAACGCACGTGGACCGTGGCGATGCCCTGGGCGTCGGATTCGGTGGGGTGGTCGTCGATCTGCATGGTGGCATTCTGCGGGCGCCTGCAGTTCCTGCGGCGGCCTGACATCGATGTCGCCATGCCGCCCGCAAATGAAAACGGCCGCCCCGTGGGGCGGCCGTGCGATGTCGGAGGTGGCAGGCAGCAGCCGCCTGGCCGCCGCCCGTCCTCGCGTCAGTAACTCGCCTTCAGGCTGACACCCGAGAAGGCCGAGTAGCCGCGCACCATGATGTAGTAGTCACCTGCCGAAGTGCCGGTGGTGGTGCAGGTTTCGTTGTTGCCACCCAGGTAAGGCCTGCACGAGTAGGTCGTGGTGGTCGGCCGTGACCCGAAGCGGGTGTAGAGGTCCGCGTCGCCCGTGCCACCCGAGGTGGTGATCGTGAGCGTCTTGCCAGCCGGCACCGTGATGCGCCAGTACTGCGCGCTGCTGGTGGCCCCGGAGATCGTGATGGCCTGACCATTGGTCAGCAACGGATCACCGCCGCCGCCACCACCCGTCGTGGAGTAAGTGGCCGTCAGCGAGACGCCGCTGTAGGCCGAATACCCGTTGAGCAGCACGTAGTAGGTGCCGGCCGCCGGGTTGGTGACGGTGCAGGTTTCGGCGTTGCCGGTCTTGTACGGACGGCAGTCGTAGGTCGACAGCGTCGGGCGGGCGCCCAGCTTGGTGTAGAGGTCCACGTCACCGGTGCCACCCGAGATGGCGATGGTCAGCGAGGTTTGTCCACTCGGCACGACGATCTTGTAGAACGCCTGCGAGCTGGCCGCGCCGCTGATGCCGGTCACCGCGGTGCCGTTGGTCAGCACGATGTCCGTGCCGCCACCACCACCGCCGCCACCGCCGGTGCCACCAGTCACCGCCACGCCCACGGCATTCCAGGCATCGGCCACCGACACCTGCTCAGCCGCGGTCAAGCCGAGGTTGATCGCCGCTTGTTTGGTGGCGTTGCCGGCTGCCAGGAAGTTGGCGCTGGAGGTCAGGATGTTGACGTTGGCCTCGTAGAACACGCGGATGGCCTTGGCCATGCCGATGCCGGTCACGTTGACCGTGGACTTGCCGCGTGGATGGGTGCCACCTTGCGAGAGCAGGTAGAACGCCAGGTTGGCGATGCCCGAGCTGTAGTGCACGTCGACATTGCCCACGCCGCTGACCCAGAAGTCCTTGGACGAGCCATCGGCCGCCGGGTCGCTCATGTAGCGCAGCGCGGGCGGCAGGATGTCTTCGCCGACCTTCCAGGTGTCGGCCGAGACGGTCAGGGTGCCGGTCTTGCCGCCATCGACGTAGGCCTCGGTGAAGGCGCCGAAGATGTCGGACATGGCCTCGTTCAGGCCGCCCGATTCACCGGAGTAGACCAGGCCGGACTCGTTTTCGGTCACGGCGTGGGTCAGCTCGTGGCCGGTCACGTCCACGGCGCGCGCCAGCGGCAGGCAGCCCTGGCTGGAATTGCCGTCGCCGTAGACCATCTGCGTGCCGTCCCAGTAGGCGTTGCAGTAGTTGGTGCTGTAGTGGACCGAACTGATCAGCGCGGCGCCAGCGTTGTTGTAGGAGTCGCGGTTCCAGAAGGCCTTGTAGGCTTCGTAGGTGGCACCGGTGCCATCGTAGGCGGCGTTGACATCGGTGTCGGTGGTCGCGGCCTGACCTTCGGAGCGCTTGAGGGTGCCGGGGATGCTGGTGCCATTGTTGGCACTGTAGATCTTGCGGTTTTCGGCGAAGTGGATCTGCGGATGCACCGCGACGATGGCGCCGCTGTCCACGTCGACGTAGACCTTGTCGCGCACCGGGTCCTGCCCGCGCGTGCCGGTGACCACCGTCTCGTAGGCCATGTGGAACTTGCCTTCGGGCGTCAGCAGGAAGACCTTGCGTGGCGCGCTGGTGGCCATGCCGGCGAAGCGTGCATCGGCCGCCACGGCCGGATGCACCGCGCTTTCGCCAACGTTCCTGGCGCCCAGCGTCGCTGCGATGTCGCCGCGGGCCGTGCCGTTGATCGCGAAGATCTTGCCCTTGCCGTCGATGTGCACGACCAGGTCGCCGCCGATCACGTCCAGGCCGCGGTGGGTCTGGTTGTAGCGCAAATGCTGGTTGCCGTTCGGATCCACGTTGACCTTGCGCAGCTGCAGCTCGGCCGGGCGCAGGCGCAGGGCGGTCAGGGCGGGAATCAGCGCCGGGCGCATGGCCAGCTGGGTGGCAGCGAGGTCCGTCGCGTCGAGCCGCGGGGCGTGACCGAGGTCGCCTCGCAGGAACAGCGGCAGCCCGTCCGAGGTAGCCTGGATCACATCGACCGATGGCAGCGTGCCGAGCGCACGGGCGACGTCCGTCGGCGTGTTGCCGGGAATCGCGGCCATTGCGCTGGTGGCCAGCAGAAGGCCTGAGGCGGCCAGGGCAGTCATCAACTGCCCCTGGGCCCATCTGAAACTCATCGAACTCATCATTGCTCCCAACAGGTATGGGTTCACGCACGGTAGTGCGTGCTGCCATGTCGTCCATGCCCGCCCGGATTGGCGAGCGGACGGATGCTCGGAGTGCGTCAGTTCTGTGTCAAACCCCTAAGTCGTTGGTGATCTGAGGTGCCTCAAGGCGGTCCTACGAGAAGATGGCGCTATCCCGCAGGCTGCCCACCCACGCGGCATAGGGATCGCCCTGATGGGACACACCCTGGAAACAACGATTGGCTGTCCCTTTCCCAGGTGACGGGCCACGGCAGCGTGGACAAGACGCCCGTGCGAAATGGGTGAGCGAGGTGCCGCAGGCCCGGCAACAGCGCTCCCGCGCCGTTGCCGGATCTTGCGGAAGTTACGCCTGGACGCGTACTCAGAACAAGAAGTACCTCTGCGCCATCGGCAGCACGGTGGCTGGCTCGCAGATCAGCAGCTGGCCGTCGGCACGCACCTGGTAGGTTTGCGAGTCGATCTCCATGGTCGGCAGGTAGCTGTTGTGGATCATGTCGGTCTTGCGCACGGTGCGGCAGCCGCGCACGGCGGCGAGCTGCTTCTTGAGGCCAAAGGCGTCGCCCACACCGTTGGCCAGGCCTGCCTGGCTGACAAACGTGAGCGAGCCGCGGGCCAAAGCGCCGCCGAAGGCGCCGAACATCGGGCGGTAGTGCACCGGCTGCGGCGTGGGGATGCTGGCGCTGGGGTCGCCCATCGCGGCCATCGCGATGAAGCCGCCTTTCAGGATGAGGCTGGGCTTGACGCCGAAGAAGGCCGGGCGCCAGAACACCAGGTCGGCCCACTTGCCGACCTCGATCGAACCGACTTCGTGCGCAATGCCATTGGCCAGCGCCGGGTTGATCGTGTACTTGGCGACGTAGCGCTTCAGGCGCCCGTTGTCGTGGCGCTCCGGGTCGCCGGCCAGCTTGCCGAGCTGGGCCTTCATCTTGTGCGCCGTCTGCCAGGTGCGGATGATGACTTCGCCGACGCGGCCCATGGCCTGGCTGTCCGAGCTCATCATGCTGATCGCGCCCAGGTCGTGCAGCATGTCCTCGGCGGCAATCGTCTCGCGGCGGATGCGGCTTTCGGCGAAGGCCAGGTCCTCGGCGATGGACGCGTCCAGGTGGTGGCAGACCATCAGCATGTCGACGTGCTCGTCCACCGTGTTGACGGTGTACGGCATGGTCGGGTTGGTCGAGCTGGGCAGGAAGTTGGCCTCGCCGACCACGCGCAGGATGTCCGGCGCATGGCCGCCGCCGGCGCCCTCGGTGTGGAAGGCGCAGAGGCTGCGGCCCTTGGTCGCGGCAATCGTGTCTTCGACGAAGCCGGACTCGTTCAATGTGTCGCTGTGGATCGAGACCTGGGTGTCGGTGGCTTCGGCGACCGACAGGCAGCAGTCGATGGCTGCGGGCGTCGTGCCCCAGTCCTCGTGCAGCTTCAGGCCGATGGCGCCGGCCTCGATCTGCTGGCGCAGCGCTGCAGGCTGCGAGGCATTGCCCTTGCCGAGGAAGCCGAGGTTCATCGCAAACGCATCGGCCGCGCGCAGCATGTTGGCCAGGTTTTCCGGGCCGGGCGTGCAGGTGGTGGCGAAGGTGCCGGTGGCCGGGCCGGTGCCGCCGCCCAGCATCGTGGTGACGCCGCTGCTCAGTGCTTCCTCGATCTGCTGCGGGCAGATGAAGTGGATGTGGCTGTCGATGCCGCCGGCGGTGACGATCATGCCTTCGCCGGCGATCACCTCGGTGCCGGGGCCGATGATGATGTCCACGCCGGGCTGCACGTCCGGGTTGCCGGCCTTGCCGATGGCGGCGATGCGCCGGCCGCGGATGCCGATGTCGGCCTTGACGATGCCCCAGTGGTCCAGGATCACCGCATTGGTGATGACCAGGTCCACCGCCTCGTGGGCGCCAGGGCCGTTGGGCACCTGGCTCTGGCCCATGCCGTCGCGGATGGTCTTGCCGCCGCCGAACTTCACCTCTTCCCCGTAGCCGCCTGCCTTAAGCGTCAGGTCCTGTTCGACTTCGAGGATCAGCCCGGTGTCGGCCAGCCGCAGCCGGTCACCCACGGTCGGGCCGAACATTTCGGCATAGCCGCGCTTGCCAATGGTTGCCATGTCAGAGTTTTCCTTGCACCAGGCCGCGGAAGCCGTAGACGGTGCGGCTGCCGCTCAGGTCCACCAGTTCGACCGTGCGCTGCTGGCCCGGCTCGAAGCGCACCGCGGTGCCGCTGGCAATGTTCAGCCGCATGCCGCGCGCGGCCTCGCGGTCGAAGCTCAGGCCAGCGTTGGTCTCGGCAAAGTGGTAATGCGAGCCGACCTGCACCGGCCGGTCGCTGGCGTTTTCGACCACCAGCGTGACGGTTCGGCGACCAGGGTTCAGGGTCAGGTCGCCGTCGTCGGTGAAGAGTTCGCCGGGGATCATCGGGCGGACCTTGGCGCCGAGGCCTGGCGCTCGCGCATCTTGCGGCGCAGCAGCAGGCTGGCGCCGTACAGGATCAGCGTGGCCGCGACGAAGGCGGCTTCGATGCCGTGGTGGCCACCGGTGTGGCCCGGGTGCGCGGAGGCGGCCAGCGGCAGCGCGGCCAGGGCCAGCGAAGCGCCCAGGTTCAGGGCACGGCAAATGGGGAAGGGCAACAGCATGGTGGCTCCTGTCAGGCAATCGGTTGGTGCACGGTCACCAGCTTGGTGCCGTCGGGGAAGGTGGCTTCGACCTGGATCTCGGGGATCATCTCGGCCACGCCTTCCATGACCTGGGCGCGGGTGAGCACGGTCTTGCCCTCGCTCATCAGCTGGGCGACGGTCTTGCCGTCGCGGGCGCCTTCCATGATGGCGGCGCTGATCAGGGCCACGGCCTCGGGGTAGTTCAGTGCCAGGCCGCGCGCCAGCCGGCGTTCGGCCAGCAGCGAGGCGGTGAAGATCAGCAGCTTGTCTTTTTCGCGGGGCGTCAGTTCCATGCGGTGTTCCTGCGGCGGCGAAGGCCTGCCGGGTGAGGTGTGTCTGCAAGGCCGGTGCCAGTGTGCATGCCGCAGGGGGCATGCGCAAAGCCTCTGGCGCTGGCTTGGGCAACAGCCCGATTTCAGGGCAAGATAGGGAAAACGAGAAATCGATGCGAGGAAACGACTGCATGACCGTGATCAGCTCAGACCTTTCCCCTCGAACTGCAGACGGCCGCCGGCCCGACCCGGACTGGTGGCGCGGCGCCGTCATCTACCAGATCTACCCGCGCAGTTTCGCCGATGCCAACAACGACGGCATTGGCGATTTGCCCGGCATCACCGCCCGGCTGGAACATGTGGCCGAACTGGGGGCGGATGCGATCTGGATCTCGCCCTTCTTCAAGTCGCCCATGGCCGACTTCGGCTACGACGTGGCCGACTACCGCGAGGTGGACCCGATCTTCGGCACGCTGGCCGACTTCGACGCACTGCTCGCCAAGGCCCACGCGCTGGGCCTGCGCATCATCATCGACCAGGTGCTCTCGCACACCTCCGAGCAGCACGCCTGGTTCAATGAAAGCCGCAGCAGCCGCGACAACCCCAAGGCCGACTGGTACGTGTGGGCCGAAGCCAGGCCCGACGGCAGCCCGCCCAACAACTGGCTCAGCGTCTTCGGTGGCCCGGCCTGGCAGTGGGACAGCCGCCGCCGCCAGTACTACCTGCACAGCTTCCTCACCGCCCAACCCGACCTGAACCACCACAACCCCGAGGTGCAGGATGCCTTGCTGGGCGACGTGCGCTTCTGGTGCGAGCGCGGCGTGGACGGTTTCCGCTTCGACGCCTGCAACCACCAGTTCTACGACCGCTCGCTGCGCGACAACCCGCCGGCCGATGCCGAGGAACAGCAAAGCGTGACGACGGTGCGGCCGGACAACCCGTATGCCATGCAGCGCCACCTGCACGACAAGACCCAGCCCGAGAACCTGGCCTTCCTGCAGCGCGTGCGCCAGGTGCTGGACAGCACCGGCGCCGTCAGCATCGGCGAAGTGGGCGACGACCACCCGCAGCCCACCATGGCCGACTACACCGAGGCCGGCAAACGCCTGCACATGGCCTACAGCTTCGCGCTGCTGACGCCATACGTCTCGGCCAGGCAGATCCGCATGCAGGTCGAGGGGCTGGAGCGTGAACTCGCGCGCACCGGGGGCTGGGGCTGCTGGGCGCTGTCCAACCATGACGTGCCGCGCGTGGCCTCGCGCTGGGCGCCCGGCAATCAGCCCGACCCGGTGCTCACGCGCACGCTGCAGGCGCTGCTGTTCACGCTGCGCGGCAGCGTCTGCACCTACCAGGGCGAGGAACTGGGCCTGCCCGAGGCGGACATTCCGTTCGAACTGCTGCAGGACCCTTACGGCAAGGCCTTCTGGCCCGAGTTCAAGGGCCGCGACGGCTGCCGCACGCCCATGCCCTGGCAGCACGACGCGCTGCAGGCCGGTTTCAACGCCGGCGCCGCACCCTGGCTGCCGCTGGGCCAGGGCCACGGCGAGCGTTCGGTGGACCTGCAGCAGGCCGACCCCGCCAGCCCGCTGCACCATGCCCGTGCGCTGCTGGCCTGGCGCCGCGGCGAGGCCAGGCTGCGCCAGGGCAGCATCCGTTTCCATGACGCGGCCGAACCGGTGCTGCTGTTCGAGCGGGCGCTGGGCCCCGGGCCGGCGCTGGTGCTGGCGTTCAACCTGGGGGATGCGCCGGTCAGCGTGCCGCTGCCGGCCGCTCTGGGCATGCTGCTGCCGTTCAATGGCACACCCATTGCCCCGGCGGAACTGCTGGAAACGCCGGGCGACTTGCGCTGCGCCAGCGGCCGCTGCTGGTTGCTGCCGGCGCACGGTGCGGCGATTGCTGTCACCGCGGCCTGACAGCGATGGCCGCGCTGCTGCCAACTCTCGCGCCCGGCCGTCACTTATTGCGGTAGATTGATCTTCACTTCTGCACAGGACCATTGCCTCCGCGCATGACTGTTTTAACCGTGCCTGATGCCGAACCCGGCGCCTTCCCCGGCGCCCCGGCTGCCGAACTCGTGGCCGCGCTGCAGCGTGCCGAATCGGGTGACCCGTTTGCCGTGCTCGGCCCGCACCGCCTGCCAGGCGCCAAGGCCGGCTGGGCGCTGCGGGTGCTGCTACCCGGTGCAGTACAGGTCAGTGCGGTGACGCCGCAGGGCGCGCTGCTGGCGCCGCTGCGTTGCGTGCCCGGCAGCGACCTGTGGTGCGGCGTGCTGCCCGAATTCCAGGCGGCGCCTGATTACCGCCTGCAGATCGACTGGGGCACGCATCAGTCGCGGCTGGACGACGCCTACCGCTTCGGCTCGCAGCTGCGCGAGATGGACCTCTGGCTGCTGGGCGAGGGCACGCACCTGCGGCCTTACGAGGCGCTGGGCGCACACCCGCTGGACGTGGGCGGTGTTGGTGGCGTGCGGTTTGCCGTCTGGGCGCCAGCGGCCAAACGCGTCTCGGTGGTCGGCAGCTTCAACAGCTGGGACGGCCGGCGCCAACCGCTGCGGCTGCACCCGGCCAGCGGCGTGTGGGAAATCTTCATTCCGCACGTGGCCGAAGGCGACCTGTACCGCTTCGAGCTGGTCGGTGCCGACGGGCGGCTGCGCCTGAAGTCCGACCCCTACGCCAACCGCGCCGAGCTGCGGCCCAGCACCGCTTCCATCGTCCAGCGGCTGCCGGCCGGCGTGGCCAGCGACCCGGTTCGCCAGCGTGCCAACGCGCTGGACGCGCCGCTCAGCATCTACGAAGTCCACCTCGGCTCCTGGCGCCGCGGGCCGGACAACCGCTGGCTGAGCTACCGCGAGCTGGCCGAGCAGCTCGTGCCTTATGCCCGCGACATGGGCTTCACCCACCTCGAGCTGCTGCCGGTGCAGGAGCATCCATTCGACGGCTCCTGGGGCTACCAGCCCACCGGCCTGTTCGCGCCCACCTCGCGTTTCGGCTCGCCGGACGACTTTAAGCACTTCGTGGACGCCGCGCATGCCGCCGGGCTGGGCGTGATCCTCGACTGGGTGCCGGCCCATTTCCCCACCGACGAGCACGGCTTGGCCATGTTCGATGGCAGCCACCTCTACGAACACGCCGACCCGCGCGAGGGTTTCCACCCCGACTGGCAGACGCTGATCTACAACTACGGGCGCCGCGAGGTGCGCAACTTCCTGATCGGCAATGCGCTGTACTGGATCGAGCGCTTTGGCATCGACGGGCTGCGCGTGGACGCGGTGGCGTCCATGCTCTACCGGGACTACAGCCGCAAGGAAGGCGAGTGGATCCCGAACCAGCACGGTGGCCGCGAGAACCTGGAGGCCATCGGCTTCCTGCGGCGCATGAACCGGACCATCGGCATCGAGCGGCCCGAGGCCATCATGATCGCCGAGGAGTCCACTTCGTTTGCCGGCGTCAGCCGCCCGCCATCGGACGACTGCGAATCCGGTGGCCTGGGCTTCCACTACAAATGGAACATGGGCTGGATGAACGACACGCTGCGCTACCTGGCGCGCGACCCGGTGCACCGCAGCTTCCACCAGGACGAGCTGCGCTTCTCGCTGGTCTACGCCTTCAGCGAAAACTTCATGCTGCCGCTCTCGCATGACGAGGTGGTGCACGGCAAAGGCTCGCTGCTGCGCAAGATGCCGGGCAACGACTGGCGCCGCTTTGCCAACCTGCGCGCAGCCTACGGCTACATGTGGGGCCACCCCGGCAAGAAGCTGCTTTTCATGGGCAACGAGATCGGCCAGTGGGGCGAATGGAATGCCGAAGCTCAGCTGGACTGGCTGCTGCTGGAGCGCGAGCCGCATGCCGGCCTGCAGCGCCTGGTGCGGGACCTGAACCTGGTGTTGCGCCATCACCCGGCGCTGTACCAGTGGGACGTCTCTGGCGAAGGCTTCGAATGGCTGCGCCACGACGACGCCGCGAGCTCGGTGCTGGCTTTTGTGCGCAAGGCCGGTGGCGATGCGCCGCCGGTGGTCGTCGTCAGCCACTTCACGCCGGAGGTGCGCCACGGCTACCGCATTGGCGTGCCGCGAGGCGGCCAGTGGGAATCGCTGCTCAACACCGACGACGCGGCCTATGGCGGCAGCGGCGTTTCGCCCGGGCCGCTGCTGGCCGAAGCCGTGCCGTGGGACGGCCAGCTGCATTCGCTGGTGCTGACGCTGCCGCCGCTGGCCACGCTGATGCTGCGCCCGGCCGGCGGCCCGCTGCCGGTCGATTTCCAGGTCCTGAACACTGCCGAACCCGCCGCCGGAACCGGGCATGCGCAGCCTTGAGCTGCAGCCTGGCGACCCGCTGTCGCTGGGTGGCTGCGTCGTGCCCGGTGGGCTGCGCTTTGGCGTCTGGGCGCCCGAGGCCGAGCAGGTCTGGCTGTGCCTGTTCGACGACGAGGGCCAGCTGGAAACCGAGCGGCTGGCGCTGCTGCCGAGCCCACTGGGCGTCTGGCATGGCACGCTGCCGGGGGGGCGCGCCGGCCAGGTCTACGGCTACCGCGCGGCCGGCCGCTGGGCGCCAACCGAGGGCCTGCGCTTCAATCCGCAGCGCCTGTTGCTGGACCCGTATGCGCGCGAAATGGTCGGCAGCTACCGCGGCCGCACCGAAGCCGAGCTGGCGGCCTACCTGGACTTCGATCCCACGGACCCTTCGCGGCCGCATCCGGAAGACAACGCCGCTGTCGCGCTGAAGGCTCGCGTGCTGCCCGAGTTGGCCGCGCAGCCGGTGGCGCTGAAGCCGCCGCTCGCGGGCCAGCGCGTGATTGCCGAGGTGCATGTGCGCGGCGCCAGCGCCTTGCATCCGGGCCTGCAGGCCGGCCAGCGCGGCAGCTACGCCGGCCTGGCCCATCCGGCACTGATCGCCCACTGGCGCCGCCTGGGTGTGACCACCTTGCAGCTGATGCCGGTGCAGGCCCGCGCCGACGAGGCCCGGCTGCAACTGCTGGGCCTGCGCAACCACTGGGGCTACACGCCCATCGCGCTGCTGGCGCCCGAGGCGCGGTATGCCGGCCCGGCCGGGTTGGAGACGGCGGACAGCGGCCACACCGCCGGGCCGGCCTTGCGCGAGGCGATTGCCAAGCTGCGCAGCGAAGGCTTCGAGGTGCTGCTGGACGTCGTGTTCAACCACACCGGCGAGACCGACCTGCAAGGGCCATCTCTCGCCTTCAAGGGCCTGGCCAACCGCCACTGGTATCGCACCGAACCCGGCAACCCGGGCTGCTACCAGAACTGGACCGGTTGCGGCAACACGCTGAACCTTGCCGAGCCCATGGTGCTGCGCTGGGTGGTGGACGCGCTGCGCCACTGGGTGCAGGCTTACGGGGTGGACGGTTTTCGCTACGACCTGGCGCCCATCCTGGCGCGCGACGACGCCGGCCGGTTCTCCGGTGGTGCGGCCTTGTTCGCCGCGCTGCAGGCCGACCCGCTGCTGCGCCGCAGCCTGCACATTGCCGAGCCCTGGGACCTGGCGCCCAACAGCTACCAGCTCGGCGGTTTCCCACCCGGCTGGCTGGAATGGAACGACCAGGCCCGCGACAGCCTGCGCGCCTACTGGCTGCAGCCCGGCCATGAGCGCTGCACCCGCGCCGCGCTGGCGACGAGGCTGGCCGGTTCCAGTGACCGCTTCGCCGCCGACCCGCGCCGCCCGCGCCCGCCGTCGGCCAGCGTCAACTTCGTCACCTCGCACGATGGCTTCACGCTGCGCGACCTGGTCAGCTACGAGCAGCGCCACAACGAAGCCAACGGCGAACACAACCGCGACGGCCACGGCGACAACCTGAGCTGGAACGCCGGCACCGAAGGCGACAGCGACGACCCGGCGGTGCAGCACACCCGCGCCCGCCTGCAGCGCGCTTTGCTGGCCACGCTGCTGCTCTCGCGCGGCACGCCGATGCTGCTGATGGGCGACGAACTCGGCCACACCCAGCACGGCAACAACAACGCCTACTGCCAGGACAACGCCCTGTCCTGGCTGGACTGGGGCGACGCCGGCAAGCCGGCCGAGACCGAGGCCTTGCCCGCCTTCATCGCCCGCCTCACCGCGCTGCGCCGCGCCGATGCTGCGCTGCATTCAGACCAGTGGCTCAGCGGCCTGCCCGGCGCTGACGGCGTGGCCGATGTCAGTTGGGCCACGCCGGCCGGCGAGCCGCTGGACGAAGCCGGCTGGCATGACCGCAGGGAGCGCGGGCTGAGCGTGCTGCTGGCGCCGCCGGGCGTGGTCCACTGCACGCTGCTGCTGTTCAACCCCGCGGCTGAGACGCAGCGTTTTGCCTTGCCGGTGCCGCCGCGTGGTGGCGCTTGGCGATCATTGCTGGACAGCGCCACAGCCACTGGCGAGCCAGTCAAGCCCGAAGAGGCTGAATCATGCGAGCTGCCGCCTCGAAGCGTGCAGGTCTGGTGCAGCGCCGCGTTGGCGCTGACGCCGCTCGTGAACCCGGCCGCGCAGGCGGCCTTCGATGGATCGAACGGAGACTGATGTGATGGACCTGAACCGCAGTGCGAACAGCCGCTGGCTGGCGCGTCGCACGCTTGCGCTGGTGCTGGCCGGCGGGCGTGGCTCGCGCCTGATGAACCTGACCGACAACCGCGCCAAGCCCGCGGTGCACTTCGGCGGCAAGTTCCGCATCATCGACTTCGCGCTGTCGAACTGCCTGAACTCCGGGCTGCGCCGCATCGGCGTGATCACGCAGTACAAGTCGCACTCGCTGCTGCGCCACCTGCAGCGCGGCTGGAGCTTCATGCGCAACGAGATGGGTGAATTCATCGACCTGCTGCCCGCCCAGCAGCGGACCAACGAGGAGCATTGGTACCGCGGCACGGCCGATGCGATCTGGCAGAACCTGGACATCATCCGCAACTCCACGCCGCCCGAATACGTGGTGGTGCTGGCCGGGGACCATGTCTACAAGATGGACTACTCCATCATGCTGGCCGACCATGTGGCCAACGGCCGCGGCGTGACGGTGGGCTGCATCGAGGTCTCCTGCGAAGAGGCCACCGGCTTTGGCGTGATGGCGGTCAACGAGCAGCGCCATGTCACCGCGTTTGTCGAAAAGCCGGCCGTGCCGCCCACGCTGCCCGGCCAGCCCGGCCGCTCGCTGGCCAGCATGGGCATCTACATCTTCAGCGCGGACTACCTGTTCCGCCTGCTGGAGGAAGACGCGCAGGACCCGGACTCCAGCCACGACTTCGGCAAGGAACTGATCCCGCGCGCGGTGGCCGAAGGCCAGGCGCTGGCGCATCCGTTTTCGATGTCGGCGATTGCCAACCCGCCGTACTCGCGCCCGTACTGGCGCGACGTGGGCACCGTGGACGCCTACTGGGCCGCCAACCTGGACCTGGCCTCGACCACGCCCGAGCTGAACATGTACGACCGTGACTGGCCGATCTGGACCTACCAGGAGCAGCTGCCGCCGGCCAAGTTCGTGCACAACCAGGAAGACGGCCGGCGCGGCCAGGCGGTCGACAGCCTGGTCTCGGGCGGCTGCATCGTCTCCGGTGCCACGGTGATCGATTCGGTGCTGTTCTCCAACGTGCTGCTGCGCTCCTACAGCCAGGTCACGCGCAGCGTGGTGCTGCCGGACGTGCAGATCAACCGCCACTGCCGCGTGCGCAACGCGGTGATCGACCGGCGCTGCAAGCTGCCCGAAGGCCTGGTGGTCGGTGAAGACGCCGAGCTGGACGCCAAGCGCTTCTACCGCAGCCCGAACGGCGTGGTGCTGGTCACCCGCGACATGCTCAGAAAACTCTAAGGAATCCAATCGATGCGGGTGCTGCAGGTCTGCGCTGAAATCTTCCCCTTGCTCAAGACGGGCGGGCTGGCCGACGTGGCCGGCGCGCTGCCGGCGGCGCTGCAGGCCGCCGGTGCCGATGCCCGGGTGCTGCTGCCGGGCTTCGACGCGGTGCTGGCCGGCCTGGCCGAGCCGGCACTGGTGGCCGAGTTGCCGGCGCGCGGCCAGGTGCCGGCAGCCCGCCTGCTCTATGGCCAGCTGCCGGCGGCCAACACCTCCGGCTACGTGATCGAGTCACCCGCGCTGTACCAGCGTGCCGGCGGCCCGTATGCCGACGGCGACCAGCAGCCGTATGCCGACAACCACCTGCGCTTTGCCCGCCTGGGCTGGGCTGCTGCCGAGCTGGCGCAGGGGGCGGACGCGTACTGGCGGCCCGAGGTGGTGCATGCACACGACTGGCACGCCGGCCTGGCGCCGGCTTGCCTGCGCGCGCTGGGTTCGCCGGCGGCCTCGGTCTTCACCATCCACAACCTGGCCTACCAGGGCAGCTTCGACGCCAGGCACTTCGCAGAGCTGGGCCTGCCGCCTGGTTTCTTTGGCGTGGACGGGGTGGAATTCCACGGCGGGCTGAATTTCATGAAGGCCGGGCTGTTTTTCGCCGACCACCTCAGCACCGTCAGCCCCACCTATGCCCGCGAGATCCAGCAGCCCGAGCAGGGCATGGGTCTGGACGGGCTGTTGCGCACCCGCAGCGCGGTGCTGCACGGCATCCTGAACGGTGTGGACCCGGCGGTGTGGGACCCGGCGCACGACCCTGCCATCACCGCCACCTACGACGTCCGCCGGCTGGGCCGCAAGGGGCTCAACAAGGCTGCGCTGCAGGCCGCGATGGGCCTGGCGGTGGTGCGGGACGCGCCGCTGTTCATCGTCGTCAGCCGGCTCACCGAACAGAAGGGCCTGCACCTGGTGCAGGCGGCAGTGCCCGGCCTGGTGGCATGCGGCGCGCAGTTTGCAATGCTGGGCAGCGGCGACCCCGGCATGGAAGCTGCATTCCGCAAGCTGGCGGAGGAAACGCCGGCCTCGGTGGCGGTGCGCATTGGCTATGACGAGCTGTTTGCGCATCAACTGGTGGCCGGCGGCGACGTGATCATGGTGCCTTCTCGATTCGAACCCTGCGGGCTGACGCAGCTGTACGGGCTGCGTTATGGCACCTTGCCGCTGGTGCGCCGCGTCGGCGGGCTGGCCGACACGGTGACCGACTGTTCGCTGGAGGCGCTGGACGACGGCAGCGCCACCGGCATGGTGTTCGACAGCTTCGACGAAGCCGGCCTGGCACTGGCGCTGCGGCGGGCGCTGGCGCTGTACCGCCGGCCGCGCGACTGGCGCGCGGTGCAGCGCAACGCCATGGCCCAGCGCCATGACTGGGGCGTGGCGGCAGAGGCGTACCTCGCGATGTACCGCGCAGCACTCGGCCGGTGACTGGCGCTGATCCTCCCACGGCCGAGCCGCCGAACAGAACTTCCAAGACTCACACGACCCCCATCAGAAAGCGACGGATGCCATGGACCTGTCTCAGTTCGAGCACCAGTACGACCACCTGGCCACCGACGTGGCCGCCTTCAAGCGGCTGATTGCCAACAAGCTGATCTACCAGGTCGGCAAGGACCCGATCTCGGCCCGGCCCGAGGACTGGATGCATGCCGCGGCCTACGCGGTGCGCGACCACCTGGTCGGCCGCTGGATGCAGACCACACGCGCCCAGTACGCGCAGGACGTCAAGCGCGTCTACTACTTCTCGATGGAGTTCCTGATCGGCCGAACCTTCGGCAACGCGGTGCTGGCGCTCGAATTGATGCCCACGCTGCGCCAGGCGCTCAAGGAGTTCGACTGCGACGTGGAGGCGCTGTTCGAACTGGAGCCCGATGCCGCCTTGGGCAACGGTGGCCTGGGCCGGCTGGCCGCCTGTTTTCTCGATTCGATGGCCACGCTGGGCGTGCCGGGCTTCGGCTACGGCATCCGCTACGACTACGGCATGTTCCGCCAGACCATCCAGGGCGGCCGCCAGGTCGAGGCGCCGGACTACTGGCTCACGCATGGCAACCCGTGGGAGTTCCCGCGCCCCGAAGTGGTCTACCGCGTGCGCTTTGGCGGCCGCATCGAGGAAAGCCCGGCGCCGGGCGGCGGGCCGGCGGTACTGCGCTGGGTCGGCACCGACGACGTGCTGGCGATGGCCTACGACACCATCATCCCCGGCTACGGCACCCCCGCCACCAACACGCTGCGGCTGTGGAGCGCCAAGGCCACTGAAGAGATGGACCTGAAGGCCTTCAACCAGGGCAACTACTTCGGCGCGGTGGAGACCAAGAACCACAGCGAAAACGTCTCGCGCGTGCTGTACCCGGACGACTCCACCGCGGATGGCCGCGAGTTGCGCCTGCGCCAGGAATACTTCTTCGTTTCGGCCAGCGTGCAGGACCTGGTGCACCGCTACCTGCGCACCCACAGCGGCTTCGAGAAGCTGCCGGACAAGGTCAGCATCCACCTCAACGACACCCATCCGGTGCTGGCCATTCCGGAGCTGATGCGGGTGCTGATCGACGAGCAGCTGCAGCCCTGGGACACCGCCTGGGCGCTGTGTCGCCGCATCTTCAGCTACACCAACCACACGCTGATGCACGAGGCGCTGGAGACCTGGCCGATCGAGCTGTTCGGCCGCGTGCTGCCCCGCCACCTGCGCATCATCTTCGACATCAACGCCCGCTTCCTGCAGGAGCTGACCGAGCAGCATGGCGCCGACGCGGCGCTGATGCGCCGGCTGTCGCTGATCGACGAAGGCGGCGAGCGGCGCGTGCGCATGGCCTACCTGGCCGTGGTCACCAGCCACTCGGTCAACGGCGTCTCGGCACTGCACTCGGAGCTGATGATCCAGTCGATCTTCGCCGACTTCGCCAAGCTCTGGCCGGAGCGCTTCAACAACAAGACCAATGGCATCACGCCGCGCCGCTGGCTGGCACATGCCAACCCCGGCCTGTCGGCCCTGCTGGACGCCCGCATCGGCCGCGGCTGGCGCCGCCACCTGGACCAGCTCGAAGGGCTGAAGGGTGCGCTGGAACTGCCCGGCTTCCTCGGCGCCTTCCGCCGCGTGAAGCGCCAGAACAAGCAGCGCCTGGCCGCGCTGGTGCAGCAGCAGATGGGCCTGGTGCTGAACGTGGACGCGCTGTTCGACGTGCAGGTCAAGCGCATCCACGAGTACAAGCGCCAGCTGCTCAACGTGCTGCACGTCATCACCCGCTACCGACGCATCCTGGCCCAGCCGGATGCGCAGTGGGTGCCGCGCGTGGTCGTGTTCGCTGGCAAGGCCGCTTCGGCGTACCACATGGCCAAACTGGTGATCCGCCTGATCAACGACGTGGCCGAAGTGGTCAACAACGACCCGCGCACCCAGGGCAAGCTGCAGGTGGTGTTCGTGCCGAACTACAGCGTCAGCCTGGCCGAGATCATCATCCCGGCGGCCGACCTGTCGGAGCAGATCTCCACCGCCGGCACCGAGGCCTCAGGCACCGGCAACATGAAGTTCGCGCTGAACGGCGCGCTGACCATCGGCACGCTGGACGGCGCCAACGTCGAGATGCGCCAGCACGTGGGCGAGGAGCACATCTTCATCTTCGGCCACACCGCGGCCGAGGTGGCGATGCTGCGCGCCCGCGGCTACCAGCCGCGCGAGTGGGTGGAGAAAGATCCGGAGCTGGCGGCAGTGCTGGAGCTGCTGCGCAGCGGCGTCTTCAGTCCTGGCGAGCCGGAGCGCTACCAGGCCATCGTCGACACGCTGGTGAACTGGGGCGACCACTACCTGCTGCTGGCCGACTACCGCAGCTACGTGGATTCGCAGGACAAGGTCGACGCGCTCTACCGCAACGCCGACGAATGGACCCGCCACGCGGTGCTGAACGTCGCCGGCATGGGCTACTTCTCGTCCGACCGCACCATCGCCGAATACGCCCACGACATCTGGCACAGCACCCCGGTGCAACTGCCACAACCGCTGCAGGCCTCCGCCAGCCTGCCGGTCGGCCACTTGGTGCCGCAGCAGCGATAGGGGTGCAGATCCTGCGCCGCGTCAGCGCGACGCAGGACTGAAACCCCCCGACTCAGCTTTTTTGTCCCCGCCTCTCAAGTGAGCGGCGGCATTGGTCGATAGCTGGATAAGCCCTGTGAACACGGGGCAATTCCTGAGGACTCGACCGATGAATGCCGTGTTACGCGCCACACCACTGTGGACCTTGACCTTGATGCTTGCCGCCTGTGGCGGTGGTGGAGACAGCTCGACTGGCAACGAAAGCGCTGCTGCGGCGCCGTCTGATGGCAGCACTGCCACCAGTGCCGAGACCACGGACGGCGGCACGAGTGAAATCGCCGCCGCCACGACGGCTGCGCCCACGCTGGCGCAACGCAAGGCGGCTGCCACCAAGGTGGCCAGCAAGGATGCCAGCTGCACCTCGCTGACCCCCTTCTACTGGGAGATCGGCAACGCCGCCGGCAAGC
This sequence comes from Ideonella sp., assembly GCF_041287625.1. GTDB lineage: Bacteria > Pseudomonadota > Gammaproteobacteria > Burkholderiales > Burkholderiaceae_C > Ideonella. Next base: position 19,521 of record NZ_JBGGNH010000041.1, on the reverse strand, counting down.
AGGCCAACGGCACCGGTGGCGCCGTCACCAGCACCAACAAGGCTCCGACGGCGACCACGGTGATGGCGGTTGCGTCTGCGTCGAAGTGGGTGTTCGCCAGCACGGTGATCGAGCAGACCGCCGGCAGCCTGTCGGCCAATGACGTGGCGCTGCTCAGCATGCGCGGCGGCTACAACAATTTCGACAGCTGCAGCAACACCGGCACCGTCGCCTCCTGCCTGAAGGAGCCGGGCCGCTTCGGCGGTACCAACGGCGACCACATTGCCGCGCAGGACGGCAAGTTCTCGTACGGCGGCGGCCACATGCAGGTGCTGGGCAATGCCCGCGGCCTGGGTCCGGACAACAACAGCCTGCTGGCCAGCGCCTTGCGCTCGCAGCGCGGCATGTCCAACAGCATGAGCTACATCAACCCGCAGCTGGCGGGCGGCCTGGCCACCACGGCGACCGGCTACGCCAGCTTCCTGCGCCAGATCCTGAATGGCAGCTACGCCAGCACCGCCAAGGCGCTGGGCACGCAGGCCACCTGCACCCACACCAACGGCAGCGACTGCACGACGGCCATCTTCAGCCCGATCAACCAGTCCCGTCCTGGCGGCGCGAACGACATCAGCGACGAACGCTGGCACTACTCGCTGGGCCACTGGGTGGAAGACGACCCCACGGTTGGCGATGGCGCCTTCAGCAGCCCGGGCCGTTTCGGCTTTTATCCGTGGATTGACAAGAGCAAGACTTGGTACGGTGTGCTGGCTCGCACTGACGCCGTGAATGTCAACAGCGCCGATCCGAAGAAGGCGCCATACAACACCTCGATGCAATGCGGCCGAAAGATCCGGGCGGCCTGGGTCAAGGGCAGCTGAGGAGCTGACCCGGGCCTCGGTCTGGCCTGACAAATATGGGCGCCCGATGGCGGTGCCCGCAAGGGTTTGCGGCAGGCCGAACGCCGCAATTTGTCACATTTCTGGTGGCATGGTTGCTGCATGTTTGTCTTCGACAGCTGTAGAGCAGCCAAGCCACCAGGGGGTGTCGTTGGACAGGGCGCCAGGACAAGTTCGAGAGCGCCCAGGCGATGCCGGGTCGGTAGCGAAAAACTCGCACCGGGCCGCATAGAAAGAGATTGATCAATGACGAAGTTGGGACACCAGGCGGGACATGCCCGTCTGATGGGCGCGCCTGCGCGTGAAAAGCGTCGAACCGACGCGGCGCAGCAGGCGACGATGACCGCCAATCATGGCGGCTTCACGGCCAACCTGATGGCCAGCCGTTTTGGCTGGAATCTGGTGGCATTTGCGACGCTGTCGCTGTTCGCAGCTGCAGCGGCTCACTCGGCCACCGTGGACGAGCGGGCTGCTGCGGCCGGGCTCGTGACCAGCACCGATCCGGCCTGCACCAGCCTCACCGCGTTCTACTGGGAAATTGGCGACGGCGTCAGCCTCAAGGCCAGCGGCCAGGGTGGCAGCGGCGGCAGCCTGAAGACCATCAATGCGACCACCACCATTCCGGTGGCCTCGGCCACCAAGTGGGTCTTCGCCAGCATGGCGGTCGAGCAGATGCAGGGCCAGGTGACCGACGTGATGGCCAAGGCCCTCACGATGAGCGCCGGCTACGTCAACTTCAACGCCTGCTCGACCGCCGCCACGGTGGAGAGCTGCCTGTCCGAGCCGGGAGCCGCAGGTGGCACCAACGGCGACTACACGCCGAACTACGACGGTTACTTCTTCTACAACAGCGGCCACATGCAGGCGCTGGGCAATGCGATGGGTTACAGCGACGACGACACGTCCGACCTGACCGCTGCGACCAAGCTGCTGCCCAACACCAAGCGCGGCCTGACCTGGGTCAATCCGCAGCTGGCGGGTGGCTTGGGCGTGTCGGTCAACGGCTACACCCAGTTCCTGCGCAACCTGATCAACGGTTCGTACACCTACATGAACCCGGCGCTGGGCACGCACACGGTGTGCACCCACACCAACGGCGACGACTGCCCCACCGCCTACTACAGCCCGATCAACAACGGTCGCCCCGGCGGCGTGAACAACATCAGCGACGAGCGTTGGCACTACTCGCTGGGCCACTGGGTGGAGGACGATCCCACGCTGGGCGACGGCGCCTTCAGCAGCCCAGGCAAGTTCGGCTTCTACCCCTGGGTGGACGCGAGCAAGCAGTGGTACGGCGTGCTCGCCCGCTACGACGTGGCCAACGTCTACAACACCGACCCGCAGAAGCAGCCCTACTACGCCTCTGTGCAGTGTGGCCGCAAGATGCGCGCGGCCTGGATGGACCCGACCGGCCAGGGGCTGGTCAGCAAGGCCTTGAAGGCGCAAGCCAAGAAGAGCTGACGCCAAGAGGGCCGGGATGGTGGCCGGGCCTGTCCCGCGCCATACAATCCCGGCCCTGTTTCATTTCTGTTCGAGCGCCACGTGGACCTCAAGCTTCCCATCAAGATCATCGACGAATTGGCCGAGTCGGTGATTGAATCAACCGGCGTCCTCGACCTGGCCAGCGGCGAGATCCGCGACGTGAAACTCAGCGAGGACAACGATCCGCCGTATGAGGGCTTCCCGGGCGAGGACGAGGACTACGAGTTCACCTCCGGCATGCTGACCAACGGCAAGAAGGAAGTTGAATTCCGCGTCGAGGTCGACGTGGTCGGCCGCAAGTACTCGGTCACGCCGTCCGAACTGCTGGAGCTGAAGGGCCGCGCCGCGCGCCTTTTCTCTGCCGCGCCCAGCGCGCCACCAGCGCCGCCTGCGCCCCCGCCCAAGGGCCGCAAGAAGAGCTGACCGAACCCGGCAGCTGCAAGCCCTGCCACCCAGGGCTGCTGCCACGAAACGTCACACCGACGTTCGTACAATTCCGCATCCCCGCCAGGGCGCCATTTGGAACATCCCAATGGCGCCCTTGTCGTCTTCGGACCTTCTTTTTCGACCGTGAGCGCGCCATGCCAGTCAACCTGCAAGCACCGAACCCTCTCGACCTGGCGCCAGTGGCCGGTGTCACGCTGGGCATTGCCGAAGCCGGCGTGCGAAAGGCCAACCGCAAGGACCTGGTCGTCGTGCGGCTGGAAGAAGGCACGGCGGTGGCCGGCGTCTTCACGCAGAACCGCTTCTGCGCAGCGCCGGTGCAGGTCTGCCGCGAGCACCTGGCTGCTGGCAGCGCCGTGCGGGCCATCGTCATCAACACAGGCAATGCCAACGCCGGCACCGGCGCCGACGGCCTGGCCCGCGCCCGCCGCACCTGCGCCAGCCTGGCCACGCTGATGGGCGTGGCGCCCGAACAGGTGCTGCCGTTTTCCACCGGCGTGATCATGGAGACGCTGCCGGTCGAACGCATCGAAGCCGGGCTGCCGGCCGCGCTGGCCGACCTGCAGCCCAGCCACTGGGGCCGCGCCGCCGAAGGCATCATGACCACCGACACGCTGCCCAAGGCCGCGTCGCGCCAGCTCACCATTGGCGGCAAGACGGTCAATGTCACCGGCATCTCCAAGGGCGCCGGCATGATCCGCCCGAACATGGCGACCATGCTGGGCTTTGTCGCGACGGACGCAGTCATTGCGCCCGGGCTGCTGCAGCCGCTGGTCAAGGCCGCAGCCGACCAGTCCTTCAACCGCGTGACGATCGACGGCGACACCTCGACCAACGACTCCTTCCTGCTGATCGCCACCCAGCGCGCCGGCCATGCCGCCATCACCTCGCTGAGCAGCGAGGAGGGCCAGGCCCTGCAGGCGGCGGTGTTCGAAGTCTCGCGCCTGCTGGCCCAGGCCATCGTGCGCGACGGCGAAGGCGCCACCAAGTTCATCGCGGTGCAGATCGACGGCGGCCGCGACGAAGCCGAGTGCAAGCTCGCCGCCTACGCCATTGCCCATTCACCGCTGGTCAAGACCGCCTTCTTCGCCAGCGACCCCAACCTCGGCCGCATCCTGGCGGCCGTCGGCTACGCCGGCATCACCGACCTGGACCAGAGCCTGATCGAGATGCACCTGGACGACGTTCATGTCGTCACCCAGGGCGGCCGCCACACCGCCTACCGCGAGGAAGACGGCCAGCGCGTGATGAAACAAAGCGAGATCACGGTGCGGGTGGACCTGAAGCGCGGCGCTGCGACCACCACGGTCTGGACCTGCGACCTGTCGCACGACTACGTGAGCATCAACGCGGATTACCGAAGCTGATCGAGTCGGCAGTCCTTGGAATTTTCAAGGTGAAATCGCGGTTTGCCGATTCACCTTGAAATCCATCATGCTTGAGCTTGGCGTTCAATAGGTGGCAGGCGCAGGCGCGTCCATCTCACCGCGGTATTCCACCTTGCCGCGCAGCTTGGCGCGCGGGTGAACGTCCAGCAGGGTGTCGTAGATCGCGTCGCCGAGCAGCGTGGCGGAGCCGGTGATTTCAAGGGTCTTGCGGGCGATGACGGTGCCGCGGACCACGCCCTCGATCAGCACGTGGTCGGCTTCGATCTGGGTGGCTTCGACCACGCCTGTGGGGCCGACGTGCACGGTGCCGCCTTGCTGCAGCTGGATGGGGCCCTTGAGCGTGCCGTCGATGCGCAGGCCCAGGTCGCGCGTGGTGCTGAAGGTGCCTTCGAAGACGGCGCCTTCGGCGATCAGGCTGGAGATCGCGTTCAGCGGTTCCACCGGCACCAGGCGGGGCGTGAAGCTGGCGGTGTTCGGGTTCTGGTCTGCGCCGTTCATGGCTCACTCACTTCTGCAAAGGTCGGGGATTCTGACCATGGGCATTGTGCCCGCGGGGCTGGAAGAGGCTGCGTCCAAACGAAACCTGCGAGGCGTGCGACGCGTGCGAGACGTGGCAAGGCCCGCTCGCTCAAGGCCAGTGCGCCCCGTTTTTCCACCACAGCGTGAGCAGCACCGCGGCCGGCACGAAGCCCCACAGCAGCGCGCGGCGCAGCACGAATGCGGCCCAGCGCCAGGCAATGCGGCGGCGGGCGATGGGCGCGGCGTGCTGCGAGGCGCGGGCCAGCGCGGCGCGGCGCAGCGCTTCGGGCGAACGCAACACGACCGGCGGGCCGGACTCGCCGCTGGGTCTCGGGTTGGACATGGTGGACGATGGCGCTCAGCAGCTCAGGGCAGGTCGACCAGGCGCTCGACGCGCGCATTCAGCTCCGCGCCATTGACCTGCAACTGGCCGTAGCGCACCTGGCCGCTGACGACAGCGCTGGCATGCAGCGTGACGCGGCCGCTGGCCTGGAGCAGGCCGTCTGCATGGCCCAGTACCGACAGGCTGCGCGCCTGCAGCTCGCCTTGCAGCCGGCCGCTCTCGGTGATGATGACGTGGCCTTCGCCTTGCGCCGGCGTCGCGTCCAGCCGGCCGCGCCAGACGCCCGCCACCGTCAACGAACCGGCGATGCGGGCCTGGCCTTCGAACTCCCAGCCGGCACCCAGCAGCGAGTGCTGGCCGGCCGGTCGGCTGTCGGGTGCCGGGTGCAGCACTTGGGCGGCGCCCAGCGTAGGCAGCGCGCGCATGTCGGGCAGCGTGGGGCCAAGCGGGATGCGCGGCAGTTCGCTGGCCGAGGGGCGGGGCAGGGCGTCTGGATCACTCATGCGGTGGTGCTGCGGGTGAGGAGAAAGGAGGGCGGGCTCAGGCGGTGGTGTCGAGCACCGGCAGCGAGCGTTCGTGCTTGAGGGTGCGGAACGGGCCTTGCAGCACGCCGCCGTCATAGAGGCGCAGCCGCGAGGCGCTCAACGACCCGGTGCAGATGCCGGTGCTGGCCACGTGCACCGTGCCCTGGCATTCGACCTGGGTCGTGGCGTCGGCCTCATCGGCCACGCCACCCAGGTGGCCCAGCACGTACAGGTCGCCCAGCACGCGGAACCTGCCTTGCAGCTGGCCGGTGTGCCAGATCACCAGCTTGCCGGCGATCTCGCCGCTGCCGCGCAGCGTGCCTTGCAGCAGCAGCCCGCCCTTGAACAGCAGCTCGCCGTTGAGCATCGTGCCTTCGGCCACGCGGTTGATGATGTTCATGGCCACCGGGTCGATGACCAGGCTGTCGTGGCCGCTGGGGAAACTGCTTTCCTGGAAGACGCTTGTCATGCTGCTCAGCTTTTCATCCACCAGATGCAGGCACCGGCGACCGTGCCGCCAATGAGCAAGCTCCAGGCTACCAGCCCGGCGACCAGCACCTTGCGCCGCAGCGCGATCAGGCCGGGCAGTGCCAGCGGCTGGCCGGCCACTGCGCGCGTCGGGTCGCGGCTGAGCAGCGTGCGCCCGGCCAAGCCGATCAGCCGCGCCTTTTCGCCCAGGGCGCCAATGCGCACGCCGCGGTCCGAGACCTGGCGCACCGACGCGCTGCGCCCCATGTCCACCAGCGTGGGCAGGCCGACGATGTGCTCGGTGAAGAAGCGGTCGAAGTCGGCATCGGGCGAAGACATGGATGTGATTATCACCAAGCCGGTGTCTCTGAATTCAATCATCGCGCTTCGCATTTGCTTGCGCCGATTCATTCGTTCCGCATTGCCATGCCGCTCGCGAGACTCGCTTTCCCACAAACAATCAATGGGGTCAGTTCAGTGCGGAAGTCAAAAGCAGTTGGGGGAGCCCATCGCCGGTCGATGATCGGTTTGGCCATGGTCGGGGTTCTGGGCGCGCTGGCGGTGCTGCCGGGCTGCAATGACGATGACGACAACAGCGAGACGCTGAGCCTGCCCAAGCAGCCCAACATCGTCTTCATCATGGCCGACGACCTGGGTTACTCCGATGTGCACGCCTTCGGCGGCGAGATCGAAACGCCCAACCTCGACGCGCTGGCCGCCAGCGGCCGTCTGCTGACCAACCACCACACCGGCACCGTCTGTGCCATCACCCGCTCGATGCTGATTTCCGGCACCGACCATCACCTCGTTGGCGAAGGCACGATGGGCGCGCCCAGCGACGAGCGAAAGGGCCTGCCAGGTTATGAGGGATACCTCAATGACCGCGCACTGTCGGTTGCGCAGTTGTTGAAGGACGCGGGCTATCACACCTACATGGCCGGCAAGTGGCACCTGGGTTCGAACGTGGCCAACGTCGATGCGCCCGTCGCCCTCGGTACCGTTGGCCAGACGCCGGACCAATGGGGTTTCGAGAGCAGCTACGCGCTGCTCGGCGGGGCCGCCAACAACCACTTTGGCCATGAAGCCGCCGGTTCGAAGAACTACACCGAAAACGGCGCCTATGTGCAGCCCGGGCAACCTGGGCAGCCGGGCGGCACCGGCGGTTCGCCCGAGGTCTTCTACTCGACCGACTTCTACACCCAGCGCCTGATCAGCGACATCGACGCCCACAAGGCCGACGGCAAGCCCTTCTTCGCCTACGCGGCCTACACCGCGCCACACTGGCCGCTGCAGGTGCCCGAGCCCTACCTCAGCAAGTACAAGGGCAAGTACGACGCGGGTTACGAAGCGGTGCGCAATGCCCGCATCCAGCGCCAGAAGGACCTGGGCCTGATTCCCAAGGACTTCACGCCGTTTGCTGGCGAGCCGGAAACGCTGACCGTCTCGGCGCCCACCGCCAACAACGGCACCGCCGATGCGAAGTACATCAGCGCGGTGCACACCGTGGCCGACGGCTACGTGGACTACGGCCAGGGCCACTACAACAAGAAGTGGAGCAGCCTGAGCGATCTCGAGAAGAAGGCCCAGGCGCGCTACATGGAGATCTACGCCGGCATGGTCGACAACCTCGACCACAACATCGGCCTGCTGGTTCAGCACCTGAAGGACATCGGCCAGTACGAGAACACGGTGATCATCTTCCAGTCGGACAACGGCGCCGAAGGCTGGCCCATCGGCACCAACGCTGGTGGCGGCTTCCCGGCCAACGCGGCCAGCCTGGACCCGAAGCCGGTGGACGAAGCGAATGCGGTCGATCCGGTCTATTCGACACTGGGCACCGACAACGGCCAGGCCGCCGCCAAGCGCCTGCAATACGGCCAGCGCTGGGCCGAGGTCAGCGCCACGCCGTTCAAGCAGACCAAGGGCTACATGGGCGAAGGCGGCGTCGGCACGCCATTGATCGTGCACCTGCCGGGCCAAAAGAAGGCAGCGGCCAACGGCGCCGTCTTCACCCACGTGACCGACATCACCGCGACCATCCTGGCCGCTGCCGGTGTCACGCCGCCCAGCACGCCCGCGCCCGCCGCCATCAACGTGTTGACCGGTGTCGACGCGAACAAGGGCAAGGTGGTCTACGACAACCGCTACGTCTATCCGGTGAGCGGCAAGTCGCTGGTCGACGTGCTGCTGGGCAAGACCACGGACCCGGTGCGCACCGAGGCCTTTGGCGACGAGTCCTACGGCCGGGCCTACCTGACCAGCGCCGACGGCAAGTGGAAGGCCCTGTGGACCGAGCCCCCGTTCGGCCCGCTGGACGGCCACTGGGCGCTTTACGACCTGAGCACCGACCGCGGCGAGAACAAGGACCTCTCGGTCACCAACCCGGCGCAGCTGGACCAACTGATCCAGCAGTGGAGCGGCTACATGGGCAACGTCGGCGCGGTCGAGCCGCTGCGCCCCGCTGGCTACTACTGAGTGCCCCCGAACCTGCCGCTCCGCGTCAGGCCCCCCGAGGGGTCAAGAAGACTTGGGGCGGCCCGGCGTCTTCTTGAAAGCGCCATCGATTCTTTGGAGTGGAGTCGCATGATGTTGTGGCGACAAGCTGGCGCGCGGCGCGCCGGTGCCGGCTTCGTGCTGGTGATGGCAGGGCTGGTGTCCTGGTATTCGGCGGCGGCGCACAAGGCACCGCCGGACGCAGCGCGCGGCGTGCCGCTGCCCACGCTGGGCAACGAAGCCGCCTGCAAGGCCTACGCCGGCCTGCCGCCCGGCTGGCGCCAGGATGCGCATGCCGGCATGGTGGCGCTGCCGGCGGGCCGCTTCCAGTTCGGCAGCACCAAGGGTTACCCGGACGAGCGGCCAGCTTCGGCCGCGCCTGTGCGCATGGCTGGCTTCTGGATCGACCAGACCGAGGTCACGGTGGCCCAGTTCGCGGCCTTTGTCGCGGCGACCGGCTACGTGACCGAGGCCGAACGCCAGGGCGGCGGCGTGGTGTTCTCGGTGCCCACACCTGAGCAATTGCAGCAACGGCCGTTGGCCTGGTGGCAATTCGTCGCCGGGGCGGACTGGCGCCATCCTGGCGGCCCTGGCAGCGACCAGGCCGGGCGCGACGCGTTACCGGTCAGCTTCGTGACCCAGGCCGACGCGCTGGCCTATGCGCACTGGCTGGGCCGTGACCTGCCGACCGAGGCCGAGTGGGAATACGCCGCCAAGGCCGGCCAGCAAGCCGACATGCTGGACGACGCGCCACGTGACGCGACCGGCAAGCCGACCGCCAACTACTGGCAGGGCAGCTTCCCCATCCTGAACCTGCACGAAGACGGCCACGAAGGCCTGGCCCCGGTCGGCTGCTATCCCGCCAATGCCTGGGGCCTGCACGACACCATCGGCAACGTCTGGGAATGGACACGCGACGCCTACAGCGGCCCGCACCGGCCGCACATGAATGGCGACACGGCGGCGGTGGCAGGCGCGCAGCACAAGCCCTCGGGGCCAACGGTCTCGATGGTGATCAAGGGCGGCTCCTTCCTCTGCGCGCCGGATTTCTGCGTGCGCTACCGGGCTTCGGCACGCGAGTCACAAGAGGCCGATCTGGCGACGGCGCACATTGGCTTCCGCACGGTCTTGCGCGCGCCATGAACCGTGATCGCCGTCTCCTCCTGGGTGCTGGCCTGATGTCGTTGACAGGCGCGGCGTGGGCCGCTGCGCCGCTGCGCATCGGCACCGTGCCGGGTCCGCAGGCCGAAGTGCTGGCGCTGGTGCGCGACCTGTCGCCGCAAGGCCTGCAGTTGCAGCTCGACGTGCGCGAACAAGGCCGTGCGCTGAATGCCGACCTGGCCCGCGGCGCGCTGGACGCCGTCAGCTTCCAGGACGGCGTGGCCTTTGCGACCGACCCGCTGCATGGGCAGCTGGTCAGCGTGGCCGTCACCCTGACTTTGCCGATGGCGCTCTATTCGCGTCGCTTGCGCGGCCTGCGCCAGTTGACGCAAGGCGACACGCTGGTATTGCCGCGGGAGCCAGCCGGCACCAGCCGGGCCTTGCTGCTGTTGCACAACCATGGCGTGATCACGCTGCGCGACGACAGCGGCCTGCATGCCACGCTGGGCGACGTGGTGAGCAACCGGCTGGCACTGAAGCTGCAGCGGCAACCCGCGGCAAAGCTGTTTGCCGCGCTGGACCGGGCCGCGCTGGTGGTCATGGGCCCAGAGGAGGCGGTGGCCGGTGGCTTGCAGCCGGGGCGCGACAGCCTGGGCCTGGAAGACGCCCGCAGCCCGTACGCCAGCGTGCTGGCCGTGCGCCGGCAGGACAAGGATTCACCGTGGGTGGCGCAACTGGTCGCGGCTTATCACGCCGAACCGGTCAAGGCCTTCTTGCTGAGCCGCTACCAAGGCTCGGTGCGCCGCCCCTGGTGATCTCTGGTGGCGCACCGCCGTGAGCCGGATCGCCTTCCACTGGCGGGTCGGCGGCAAAGCCCTCAGCCAGTTTCATTCACGGGCGACCGTCATGCCGCTGGCTTCCCATTCCGGCAGGCCGCCGCGGAACCAGTAGACCGTCTTCATGCCCTTGCTGATCGCTGCGCGGCTGGCCTTGTACGACTTCCAGCATTCCGGCCCGTTGCAGGCGAAGATGGTGGGCTTGCTGAGGTCCAGCTTGGCCAGGCCGGAGAAGTCGTCCTGCTTGGCGTCGAAGGCAATGTCCTTCAGGCTTTTCTCGACATAGGGAATCAGCACCGCGCCGGGGATGTGCTTGGCGCCGTATTCCTTGTCGTTGCGGGCATCCACCAGCACGGCGCCCTGGGCCACCAATTCCTGTACCTCATTGGCATGGACGAGCTTCGCGCCGGGCAGCGACAGTGGCGTGAACACGCCCAGCTCGGCTACCGACTTGTATTCCCTCAGGTTGTCATGCACGGTGACCGGCTTCAGCCCCATGGCCGGCGCGCTGTTGGCAAACCAGGCCGTCATCTTGGTGCGCATCTCCGGCGGCAGCTCCTTCTTCACCACCACCGACAGGCCGCCGGGCACCGGCGTCGAGGTGGCCAGCACCTTGGCCATGCCGGGGTTGCCATTGGCCCACTCGTCCCAGTCGCTCTGGCGCACCACCGTCAGGTCCGAGGCGCCGATGGCCAGCGCCGTCAGCCCCGCCTGCGGGTAGCGCTCGTAGCGCACGTCGGACAGGTCCTTCAGCGACAGGCCGTTGGCGTTCAGCATGCCGCGCGCCATGTAGGTGTAGATCGAGTCCTGCTGCGGCAGGTAGATGCGGGCGCCGCGCGCATTCTTGGCCGAGGCCAGGCTGTTGCGGCCGATCAGCACGTACTGCTCGGCCCGATCGGTCGAGCCGACCAGCTCGTAGCCATGCTGCAGCGCAGAGGCCGCGACCTGCGGTGGCGCGACGAAGACGTCGTAGCCGGCACTGCGCGTGGCGCGCATCACGTCGGCCAGGTCCTCGCTGGCGCTGACCGTCATGGGGCTGCCGACCAGCTTGCCCAGGCTGGTCGCCATGCCGTTGCGCGACAGCATCATGCCGTCCTTCTTCGACGTGGGTTCCAGGGCAATGATGGCCGTGAGGGCAGGCGATTCAGCGGCCCTGGCGGTGCCCGACAGGGCCAGCACGCAGACCGCAACCAACGACAGGATCTTGTTCATTTTTGAGTCACTTCCGGGGTCATGAGGGACGGCCCGGGCCGGACTTCCCGGCGTTCCGTTCAGGCCGTGGCGATGAAACTGATGTCCATAGGCGAAAGGATGTTAAGCGTAAGTTTCGTGTCATATTTCACGGAACCTAGGGGGGGCCTGCAGGCATGAGGCGTTGGCGCCACGCCGGGTCCCCACGTCGGGTTCTTGAGGCCTGCCTGCCTGTGCGGACGCGCCGCGCAGCTGTCCCTTTTGACGGCGGCATGCCCGCGCGGCCGGCCTGCTAGCATCGCCGGCCGCCCTTGCGCCAGGCCGTGACCCGGCTGCGCGGGGTCAGTGGCCGGCTGCGACAGCCCGCCGACAAAAACACAGGTGAGGCGACCCATGCGGTCCTGGTGGAACAACTTGCGCGAGCGCTTGCGGCTCGCGCCCGACGACTTGCTGCGCGACCGGATCTATCGCCGGCTCTGGTCCTCGATCCTGATCAGCTCGCTGGGCGGCCAGGTCACGATGCTGGCGCTGCCGCTCACCGCCGCGGTGCTGCTGCACGCCACGCCCACGCAGATGGGCACGCTGACGACGATGGAGCTGCTGCCCTTCATCCTGTTTTCGCTGCCCTCGGGCGTCTGGCTTGACCGGGTGCGCAAGCTGCCGGTCTACATCGCAGGGGAGCTGACGCTGGCCGCCGCGGTGGCCACCGTGCCCATCGCCTGGTGGCTGGGCTGGCTGGGCATGCCGTGGATGTACATGGTGGGGTTTTTCATCGGCCTGGTGCACACGACGGCTGGCTCGGCCTCGCAGATCGTGCTGACCCAGGTGGTGCCGCGCGAGCGCCTGGTCGAAGCGCATGCCAAGAACGCGCTGGCCAGCTCCGGCGCCGAAGTCGCGGGCCCGGGCGTGGCCGGTGCCCTGATCCGCGTGCTGGGCGCGCCGGTGGCCCTGCTGGTGGACGCCGTGCTGCTGGTCGGCTCGTCGTGGATCCTGCGGGGGTTGAAGATTGAGGAGCAGCGCGGCAGCACGCCGCCTGGCCGCTTCTGGGCCGACCTGCGCGCCGGCCTGCAGTTCGTCTGGCGCCAGCGGCTGTTGATCGCGCTGGCCAGCTGCGTGGGGCTGTGGCAGATGTGCCATCAGGCGGCGACCGTGGTGCAGATCCTGTTTGCCACGCGCACGCTGGGCATGAGCGAGCATGCGGTGGGCCTGAGCTACGTGGGCCTGGGCGTGGGCACCGTGACGGCCAGCCTGCTGGGCGACCGCATCAGCCAGAAGCTGGGGCCGGGGCCTTGCCTGGTCACTGGTTTTGCCGGCACCGCAGCCGGCTGGCTGCTGCTGGCGGTGGCACCGGTGGGGCCCTGGGGCGTGGCCTGCTTCGCGCTGATGCTGAGCTGCTTCGGCGTGGGCGCGATCCTGATCTTCATCAACTTCATCTCGCTGCGCCAGGCCGTCACGCCCGAGCCGCTGCTGGGCCGCATGACCAGCACCATGCGCTGGCTGATCCTGCTGCCTGCCGCACCCGGCGCGATGCTGGGGGGCTGGCTGGGCGAGCACATGGGCCTGCGCTGGTCACTGGGTTTTGCCGGCATCGGCTGCTCGCTGCTGGCGCTGGGCGCCTGGCGGTTGCCCATCATCCGCAGCGTGCGCGAGCTGCCGCGGGCTGTGCACGTCTCCGGCACCGAAGCGGTGGAGGAGGGCACCGTCTGAAAGCGGTGCCCTCCGTTCGTCACGGCACGATGCGGAACACCGTGCCCGCGACGCCGGCCGGGCCGTGCGAGGTGGCGCCGTAGAGGCTGCCGTCAGGCGCGGGGGTGAGCCGGTCGTAGGGCGCGTAGCCTGCGGAGCTGGTGGTGTCGAAGCTGTGCAACTGGGTGAAGCTGCCGTCCAGCGCCACGCGGTAGACGGTGCCCACGTCGGCGCTGCCGCCTGTGCCGCCGTGCAGCGTGACGCCGTACAGCGCACCGTCCGCCCCCTGTGCCAGCCCGCCGTTGGGCCAGGCACCGTCGTTCGCCGCGCCCGAGAAGGCATGCAGCAGCGTGAACTGGCCGGCCGGCGTGTAGCGGTAGACCGTGCCGCCGCCCTGCGGGCCGCCCTGGGTGGTCACGCCGTAGAAGTTGCCGTCGGCTGCGAGCAGCAGTTCGCCGGTCGGGAACGCACCGTGCGTCGCGCGCTGGAAGCCCATTAGTCGCTGGTAGCCGGTGCCGTCTTGCCGGATGCGGAACAGCGTGCCTTCGTTGCCGGCGGTGTCCGAGCTGATGCCGCTGTTGGCGGTGCCGTAGAGCAGGCCGTCGGCGCCCAGTGTCAGGCCGGCGGTGGGGAAGACCGCGTCGCGCGCGCTGCGGAAGGTGATGACCTTGGCCAGGCCTGCGCCGGCGCTGTAGCGGAACAGCGTGCCGCGCCCGCCCCGGCCGCCGCCCTGGTTGGCGACGCCGTAGAAGCTGCCGTCGGCGGTCTGAAGCAGCGGGCTGGGGAAGACGCCGGTGGCATCGGCGCTGAAGACGGCGTTCAGCTGGAAGCCGCTGCCGTCGGTGCCAATGCTGTAGAGCGCGCCGCTGCTGTTTTCACCGCCGCCGCCGGTGGCGCTGCCCCAGATCCGGCCATCGCTGGCCAGCATGGGGCCGGGGCCCGGCTCGGAGGCATCGGCTGCGCTGACGTAGGTGAACTCGTGCAGCAGGCTGAAGGTTCCGTCCGGCGCCAGCCGGTAGAGGATGCCGGCGCGGTTGGTGCCGCCACTGAAGCAGGTGCCGTAGAGGCTGCCGTCTGCGGTGCGCAGCAGCGAGCCCTGCGGCAGGCCGCATTGGGCTGGGTCCAGGCTGTGCGCCACGCTGAGCGTGGCCGCCGGGGCAGCGGTTGAGAGCAGCACGGCCAGCAGGCCGGTGGCGAGTTTGAATGCTTGATGTGACATGGGGGTCCTCAAGGCACGATGCGGAAGATCGCGCCGCCGGCGTATTCGTCGCTGGCGGAGTGGTTGGTGACGCCGTACAGGTTGCCATCGTCACCCAGCGTCAACCCGCCGGTGGGCTCGAAGCCCACCGCATCGGTGGCGTTGAAGCTGCGCACCAGGCTGAAGCTGCCGTCCAGTGCCATGCGGTAGACGGTGCCACCGTTGCGGGTGCCGTTGGCGCCGCCAAAGCGGCTGGTGCCGTAGAGCGCGCCGTCGGCGCCCTGGGTCAGCACGCTGTTGGGCTGTTCAGCGTCGCTGGTGCCGCCGGTGAAGGTGTGCATCACCGTCAGGCCATCGCTGCTGCGCCAGCGGTAGATGGCGCCCTTGCCGGCCGCGCCGTCGGTGGTGTTGACGCCGTAGACCGTGCCGTCGGCCAGCACCGTGACGCCATAGCGCGGCTGTGCGCCCGAGGTGGTGCGCTTGAACAAGGCCAGTTGCTGGAAGCCGCTGCCGTCCCGGTTCATGCGGAACAGCTCGCCATTGCCGCCCCGGTGCGGGTCTGCAGCGGCGCCGTAAAGCATGCCGTCCGGCCCCAGGGTCAGGCCGTTGGTGGGGCTGATCGGGCCCAGCGCCGTGGTGTAGCGTGCCAGCGTGGTCTGCGCGCCCGTGGTGGTGCTGTAGCTGTACGCGGTGCCGTGGCTCTTGCCGCCGCCGCCTTCGTAGTTGTTGCCATAGAGCACGCCAGCGCTGTCGATCGCCAGGTTGCCTTCCGGGCCGCTGCCGGTGGTCGGTGTGTCGAAGCTGAAACCCAGCGTGAAAGTGCCGCCGGTGGTGAGCGAGTAGACCGTTCCGACGCCCAGCTCGCCGCCTTCGTGGGTGGCGCCCCACAGCCGGCCGTCCGGCGCCATCACCAGGGTGCTGATGGGCAGCTTGCCGTCCTCCGACTGAAACGAATTGTCGAACTCGTGCAGGAGGATGAACTGGCCATCCGGGTTGAGCCGGTAGGCGATGCCGGAGCCATTCACGCCGCCGCTGTAGCAGGTGCCATACAGCGTGCCGTCTGGCTGCCGCAGCGGGTTGCCCAAGGGCTGGTTGCAGGTGGCTGGCACGAATGCGTGCAGGACCTCGATGGTGGCCGCCTGGGCCAGCGGCGCGGTGAGCGCAGCGCACAGCGCGGTCACGGCTGTCAGGGGAGATGCGAGGCGGAGCTTTTGATGCTTGGACATGTTGCCTTCCTGGGGCTGAGGACGGACGCTTTTTGAGTGGCGTCTTCAAGGAAGGCCGCGCAGGCAAGGCTGTTGCAGGGCGGCCGGGGGCTGCTGCCGGCCTGAACAAGCGCGTGGCATTGGCGATTGAGTCGACGCGCAGGCTTGCTTCATCGCCATGCGCATTTCCTCATGAGCTTGATGCTCGCAAGCTTGCGCCGGGCCCGCAAGCGCCCTGCGGGCTTCAGTCAAGGGATTGCGCGCCCGGATTCGTCAATCGGATTGACGATCTTTCGGGTCAAAGCGGTCGACCGCATCCGTCACCAGGCTGTCCAGCCCGGCGGCAAAAAGCTCGGAGGCGCGCGCCGCGTCGTTCACCGTGTAGACCATCGCGGCCCAGCCGGCTTCGTGCAACTGCGCGACCAGGGCGGGCGTCATCAGCCGGTGGTGGGTGATGACGGCGCAGCAGCCCAGCGCGCGGGCGGTGTCGGCCCAGCCGGCCCGGAGTTCGTCCAGCAGCAGGCCACGCGGCAGCTGTGGCGCGGTTTGCATCGCGCCTTCCAGGGCAGGCACCTCGAACGAGCTGAGCAGCAACTGGCCCGGGTGCGCGGCCCACAGTTCGGCCGCCTCGGCGGCCACGGCACGGCCGGTGGCCAGATCGGTGCCGGGGCTGGGCTTGATCTCCAGGTCCAGCCAGGCCCCGTGGGCCTGCAGCAGCGCGGCGACCTGGGCCAGCGTGGGCAGCGGCTCGCCGGCGAAAGGCGTGCTGTGCCAGCTGCCGGCGTCCAGCGCCTGCAGTTGCGCCCACGGCTGCTCGCCGGCCACGCCCTGGCCGTTGCTGGTGCGCTCCAGCGTGTCGTCGTGCAGCAGGAAGGCGGTGCCGTCTAAGGAGAGCTTGACATCGCATTCGAAGGCCCGCCAGCCGCGGGCCAGGCCGTCGCGGAAGGCGGCCAGCGTATTCTCCGGCGCGAGCTTGCCGGCGCCGCGGTGGGCGATCCAGCGGGGGAAGACTGGCAGGGAGGCTGGGTCTGCAGGGTGTCGCATGGGGCGCCAGCATGCCATGGGCGGGCAAGCAGCCATGCGCAAACGACGAAGGCTGGGGCGGTTTGCCACGCCCGTGTGGCCGCTGCGGCTTCTGTTGGACTGCAATAATCCGGTTCCACGTGCCCCAGCCAGGCGCGGGGCGGCCCGCCGGTCGCTTCGCGATACCTGCCCGCCATGAACGCACCGCTCCCAATTTCTACCGTGTCTGCCGCGCATCATCCCGATGCGGCGGCCCCTCGCCTGCGCGAGATCCCATACAACTACACCTCGCTGTCCGACCGGGAAATCGTGCTGCGCCTGCTGGGCGCCCGCGCCTGGGAGGTGCTGAACCGGCTGCGCGAGGAACGCCGCACCGGCCGCTCCGCGCGCATGCTGTACGAGGTGCTGGGCGACATCTGGGTCGTGCAACGCAACCCGTACCTGGAAGACGATCTGCTTGACAACGCCAAGCGGCGTGGCCAGCTGATCGCGGCCCTGCACCACCGGCTGACCGAGGTCGAGAAGCGCCGCACGCCGGATGCGGACGCGACGCGCGACGCCTTTGTCGGCGAGCTGCTGGCGCAGGCGCGCGAGGCGGTGGACCGTTTCGCGCAGCGCTTTGACCATGTCGGCGCGCTGCGCATCCGCAGCCGCAAGCTGCTGGGCCGCCACACGGCCAAGGACAACATCAAGTTCGACGGCCTGTCGCGCGTGTCCCACGTGACCGACGCGACCGACTGGCGGGTCGAATACCCGTTCGTGGTGCTGACGCCGGACACCGAGGCCGAGATGGCCGGGCTGGTGGCCAGCTGCGTCGAGCTGGGGCTGACCATCATCCCGCGTGGCGGTGGCACCGGCTACACCGGCGGTGCCGTGCCGCTGACCTGGAAGAGCGCGGTCATCAACACCGAGAAGCTCGAACAGATGACCGAAGTCGAGCTGGTGCCGCTGCCCGGGCTGGCACAGCCGGTGGCCACGGTGTGGACCGGTGCCGGCGTGGTCACGCAGCGCGTGGCCGATGCGGCCGAACGCGCCGGCTATGTGTTTGCGGTCGACCCGACCTCGGCCGAGGCCTCCTGCGTGGGTGGCAACGTGGCCATGAACGCCGGCGGCAAGAAGGCCGTGCTGTGGGGCACCGCGCTGGACAACCTGGCCTCCTGGCGCATGGTGACGCCGGACGCCAAGTGGCTGGAAGTGATCCGCCTGGACCACAACCTCGGCAAGATCCATGACGTGCCGGTCGCGCGCTTCGAGCTGCGTTATTTCGAGGCCGACGGCAAGACGCCGATCCGCACCGAGCTGCTGGAAATTCCCGGCCGCATCTTCCGCAAGGAAGGCCTGGGCAAGGACGTCACCGACAAGTTCCTGGCCGGCCTGCCCGGCATCCAGAAGGAGGGCTGCGACGGCCTGATCACCAGCGCACGCTGGATCGTGCACCGCATGCCGGCGCATGTGCGCACCGTCTGCCTGGAGTTCTTCGGCAACCCGATCCAGTGCGTGCCGTCCATCGTCGAGATCAAGGACTTCATGTTCGGCGAGATGTCGCGCCCGGGTGGGGCGATCCTGGCCGGCCTGGAGCACCTGGACGACCGCTACCTGAAGGCGGTGGGGTACGCGACCAAGAGCAAGCGCGGCGGCTTGCCGAAGATGGTGCTGGTGGGCGACATCGTCGGCGACGACGCGGACGCCGTGGCCCGCGCCACCAGCGAAGTCATCCGCCTGGCCAACGGCCGCTCGGGCGAAGGCTTCGTCGCGGTGAGTGCCGATGCGCGCAAGAAGTTCTGGCTGGACCGCAAGCGCACCGCGGCCATCTCCAGGCACACCAACGCGTTCAAGGTGAACGAGGACGTGGTGATTCCGCTGGAGCGCATGGGCGAATACACGCTGGGCATCGAGCGCATCAACATCGAGCTCAGCCTGCGCAACAAGATCGCGCTGGCCGACAAGCTCGAAGACTTCTTCGCCGCCGGCAACCTGCCGCTGGGCAAGACCGACGACGCCAGCGAAATCCCCAGCGCCGAACTGCTGGAAGACCGGGTGCAGCAGGCGCTGGCGCTGATCCGCGAAGTCCGCGCGCAGTGGGCGCACTGGATGCAGAACCTGGACGCGCCACAGGAAGGCGGCCGCTCGTTTTTTGACCAGCTGCAGGACCATTCGCTGCGCGCTTCGTGGAAGACGCAGATCTTCAAGCCGCTGCAGGACGCCTTCAGCGGCGCGGCCTTCGGCGCGATCCTCGACGAGTGCAAGCGCATCCACAAGGAAGTGCTGCGTGGCCGCACCTGGGTGGCGCTGCACATGCATGCCGGCGACGGCAATGTGCACACCAACATCCCGGTCAACTCCGACAACTACGAGATGCTGCAGACCGCGCACGAGGCGGTGGCCCGCATCATGGTGCTGGCGCGCAGCCTGGATGGCGTGATCTCGGGCGAACACGGCATCGGCATCACCAAGCTGGAGTTCCTGACCGACGACGAGCTGGCCAACTTCACCGCCTACAAGCAGCGCGTGGACCCGGAAGGCCGCTTCAACAAGGGCAAGCTGCTGCGCGGCGACGCGCTGACGCGCCTGGGCGACGACGTGCACGCGGCCGACCTGTCGCATGCCTACACGCCCAGCTTCGGGCTGATGGGCCACGAGTCGCTGATCATGCAGCAGAGCGACATCGGCGAGATCGCCAATTCGGTCAAGGACTGCCTGCGCTGCGGCAAGTGCAAGCCGGTCTGCGCCACCCACGTGCCGCGT
>NZ_JBGGNH010000040.1:0-13996 GCF_041287625.1 Ideonella sp. | reverse complement strand
TCAAGCGGCTGTGGGGCTTTGCCAAGGTGCGTTACCGAGGGCTTGCCAAGAACGCCACACGCGCCTTCGTGGTCCTGGGTCTGACCAACATCTACTTGGCGCGGCAGCGTCTCGCGGCATGAGTGCGTCCGCAGTGGGCGCGATGAGAGCCTGAGGACCCCGAGCGGGGCCTCAGGCGCCCTCAAAACGCGTGATTCGCCGGCCTCATCCCGCATGCCGAAATCGGCGGGCGGAGCTTGTTGAAATTCATGGCTTGTTCAGCGTAGCCTTAGCGGACCGACGCAGGGGTCCGTCAAAGCGAGACCATCGCCATCGTCGCCACGATTTGCCTCATGCGGTCGATCGAACGGCCGCCCGAAGGGCATAGCTCAGGCGACGATTTCAAGCCCGCGCTTCTGCACGAGGTGCAGAAGTTTGAGCGCCGCACCTGTCGGCCTCTTCTGGCCGATCTCCCATTTCTGTACCGTGGAGAGGCTCGTGTTCAGAAGCGCCGCGAACACCGCTTGACTAACACGCGAAGCCTCTCGGATGCCTTTGATCTGCTCAGGCTCAAGCGGCTCAACGGGCGGCAAACACATGCGGTCGAACTCCCGCAACGTGACTTGATCCATCACGCCCGCCTTGTGCAGGCCCTTCGCAGTCTGGTGGACCGCATCGAGAATTGGTGACCTAGTCTTTCGCATCGCAATCTACCTCCACAAGCTCGCCTGCTTTCTGCGCCTTCTGTACCGCCTGGACAGTCAGTGACAACAAATGCGCCGCCAACTTCTTCAATGCTTCCTCTTCGTCCCTGTCGATGTTGCTTCGCTCGTTCTTCGGGAAGCCAAATACGAAGACCCAGCGATTGCCCTTGTTCGTCGCAACCAACGTCCTGAAGCCGCCGCTCTTTCCTTGGCCGGGACGGGCAATGCGCTTCTTTACCAAACCTCCGCCGAGATCAGCTTCGTAGAGACCAGCAGCCATCTCCTTGACCGCGCGGCAGAGCGCAGACGTCGCAACCCCTTCCTTCCGCGCCCAACGGTCGAACCATCGGGTCTTGTACACAGCCATATGCTTCCCTCTTGCTGATCATCATAGCACTAAGTGCTATGCATGGAAAGGCCAAATCCTGGCTTCGTAGGCTTTAACCCGGGGGGAACGCTGTGGGCAGCGCACTCACCCCGAGATCAGTGCTCATTGTCGCAAGCACAGGCACTGTCCCCGCCCCTTTCCTTCTCCTTGGCGGTTTCACCCAGCAACGCCCGTTCTGGCCGCGCTCGCGACCGGATCAACAAGCTGCCCGCTCCTTCGCTTTCGCTCCCGTGTTGCCCGTTTCCCCTGCGGTGACCCTGCCGCTGGAGAGCCCGGCCTTGTTCACGGCGTTGACGAAATCCCAAACAAGGAGAACTCAAATGGGACTCGACATGTACGTCTACTGCACCGAGCAGACGATCACCGACATCGACTTCGACATGCCCAACAACGCGCACGAATTCGTCACCTGGCGCAAGCATCCGAACCTGCACGGCTGGATGGAGCAGCTCTACCGCGCCAAGGGCGGCAGGGAGAGCTTCAACTGAAATCGGAAATTCAATAAAAGGGAATCTGCTGATGCCGGCTTGAACCACCGATGCGTCGAGCAAGTCGTCGCGAGCGCCTGAACGATCCCGGACCGAGTCCCAAGAATCCAGCCGTGCCTCGCATCGCTAGGCCCGGCCATTTGATCTCGATCCTGCGGTTCTAAGCAAGGCAATCCCTGGCATGGAGATTGATCGGACTCCGAGAAGGCGTGCCAGCTTCGCAGCCACACCCTTTGAGGTACCCCACCACGTCCTGCGAGAGGCGCAGTGTGACCGGCCTTTTCAGCTTCGACGCATACGGATTGCGACGCGACTTCATCTTCGACAGGTCGTACTCGGCCTTCATGTCATTCACCCAACCAGACGACTATGCGTACGATGTCTTGATCTTCCTGATGGCCGAGATATCGCCAAGGAAAATCCGAAGGGAATCCTTGTCCTTCTGGGAAAGGGCCCGGTCTTCGAGCAGCTTGAGCTGGCCAATGACGACCTCCAGGGCTTCAGCCAAGTGGCCGATCTGCTTGCCGTAGCTACCCACCGTTTGCAGTGCCTCTTGCTCGACGGCGGCATTTGAAGACGCGCCAACGTTGACATTGAACAGATTGAAACGACCAATTCGGCAGTATCGACTGGCTCAGACTGGATGGAGCCATCTGCAGTGGCAATTGCAGTGGCAGGTAGACGTTTTGCATGTTGAACCTCCTGATAGGTCAAACGAATTCGGCGCACTGCGATTGAGCCACATGCCGCGCACTTTGGGCGATGCCTGAGTGCAACCATGCGACGGCAGCATCGCCGCCTTGGGCGGGCTGGACTTCAAACAGAAGACCGCGGACGACGTGGCCAAGTTGCTCGAAAAGCCGCGCACTGCCGCCTGACCGGGCGATCGGTTCAGGACCGGCCGTCGTGCTCGCCCGTCCGCTGCCGAGCCGCCGATTCAATCTTCGCTTCGCGCACGGGCTGGTTCCGCGGACACCCCAGCGCCATGAACACCGCCAGCGCCGCATGCGCATCGTCTGCCGCATATTGCAACTGGCGCGGTGCCAGTTGCGGCAGCGCCCAGTTGGAGGTCGTGGCCTTCCTGGACTTCTGCAGGCGCTGGCCGAGGGCGATGGCGACTGCGGTTTTCACGCCGACGGCATCGCGAAAGCCCAAGGGGCGGAAGGCGCGGGCGACGTCGATGCAGTTTTGCAGTTCGATGCCGAGCTTCCCCTGCAGCGGGCCACGATCGGAGTTCAGGCCGAAGCCGACCTTCAGGACATGCGGCGACTCCAGGATCTCCTGCAGCACGGCCAGCGTGTCGCGGCGGAAGGTCTGGAAGATGAAGGCATGGTCCAGCGTGGCGATCTGGATGACGTGCGGGCCGTCGGACTTCAGGCCTGCGCCGAAGACGGGCTTGGATTCGGTATCGAAACCCACCATGCCGGCGCGTGCAACCTCCGCCGCCGCCAAGGCCAGGTGCGAGGCATCGGTGACCAGCAGGATGCGGCTCAGCGGCAGCGCCTGGTAAGGCGGCAGCAACGCAATCTCTTCCTTGGAGGGCCTGAGCGTTTGCAACGGCGTGTTGGTGCGTCGCTCGGCCGCCGCGCCTGCTGCGGGCGCGGCTTCAGGAAGCTTGTTCTTCACGCTTGACCTCCAGCAAGGCCAGCGCACGCTGGCTCAACTCGATCCACTGCCGCTCGTGCGCAATGCCGGCCTGCAGCACCAGATGCTGCAACTGCGTCTCGCGGCTGGCATCCGGATCGGCAAAGTCCGTCGCTTCGATCTGCAGGTACAGCGCCAGCTTCTGCTCGTGCAGCGCCAGCCGGCGGCGCAGTTCGGGCGCCAGCCCGGCCGGGCCGATGGCAGCTTCGGCGCGCAGCTTGACCATCAGCTCGTCGCGCTGGGGTTTCGGGTCTTCCGCCTCGGCGACCCAGCGCCTGAGTTCGCGCTTGCCGGCCGGCAGCAGCTTGTAGTTGCGCTTGCGGCCGCGGCTCTGGGCGACCGCGGTGGACAGCACCCAGCCGGCTTCTTCCAGCCGGCCGAGTTCGCGGTAGATCTGCTGGTGCGTGGCGTGCCAGAAGTAGCCGATGGAGCGGTCGAAACGGCGGGCGAGTTCCAGGCCCGAACAAGGGCACTCGGCCAGCGCGGTCAACAAGGCATGCGGCAAGGACATGGCGGCATCTTGCCCGAAGCGGCGCCCGATCTGCAGCAGCGGCCAATTTATGCAACCAGTTGCATTGAACGGCGCGGCGCACTACATTGCAATCCATTGAGTTTGCAACCCGTTGCATAAAGCAGCCGCCCATGACCACCACCGCCTACCCTCACCTGCTGCAGCCCCTGGAACTGGGCTTCACTTCGCTGCGCAACCGCGTGCTGATGGGTTCGATGCACGTGGGCCTGGAAGAGGCGCCACAAGGCTTCGAGCGCATGGCCGCGTTTTATGCCGAGCGGGCGCGCGGCGAGGTGGGACTGATGGTGACCGGCGGCATTGCGCCCAACGAGCGCGGCCGGCCGATGCGCGGCGGCTCGATGCTCACGACCGAAGAGGAAGCGGAGAAGCACCGCCTCGTCACGCAGGCAGTGCATGCCGCAGGCGGGCGCATCGCGATGCAGATCCTGCATTTCGGCCGCTATGCCTACCACCCGACGCTGGTCGCGCCCAGCGCGCTGCGGGCGCCGATCAATTCGTTCACGCCGCATGCGCTGAGCGGTGAGGAAGTGGCCGAGACGATTGACGACTTCGTGCGCTGCGCGGCACTCGCCCAGCACGCCGGCTACGACGGCGTGGAGATCATGGGCAGCGAGGGTTACCTGATCAACGAATTCATCGCCGCCTGCACCAACCAGCGCGACGACGAATGGGGCGGCAGCTTCGAGCGCCGCATGCGCTTTCCGGTCGAGATCGTGCGCCGGGTGCGCGAGCGGGTCGGCGCCCACTTCATCATCGTCTACCGGCTCTCGATGCTGGACCTGGTCGAAGGCGGCTCGTCGCTGGACGAAGTCATCCAGCTGGCCAAGGCCATCGAAGCGGCTGGTGCCACGATCCTGAACACCGGCATCGGCTGGCACGAGGCCCGTGTGCCGACCATCGCCACCAAAGTGCCACGCGGCGCGTTCGCCTGGGTCACGCAGCGGCTGATGGGCCAGGTCCACATTCCGCTGGTGGCGACCAACCGCATCAACACGCCCGAAGTCGCCGAGCAGTTGCTGGCTGACGGCTTCTGCAACATGGTCTCGATGGCACGTCCGCTGCTGGCCGACCCGCATTTCGTGCGCAAGGCGCGCGAGGGCCGGGCCGACGAGATCAACACCTGCATCGGCTGCAACCAGGCCTGCCTGGACCACACCTTCGGCGGCAAGATCACCTCCTGCCTGGTCAACCCGCGCGCCTGCCACGAGACCGAGCTGAGCGTCACGCCGACGGCAACGCCCAAGCGCATCGCCGTGGTCGGCGCCGGCCCGGCCGGGCTGGCCTTTGCAGTTACCGCGGCCGAGCGCGGCCATGCGGTCACGCTGTTCGAGGCCGGGCCGGAGATTGGCGGGCAGTTCAACATTGCCAAGCAGGTGCCGGGCAAGGAAGAGTTCCACGAGACGCTGCGCTACTTCCGTCGCCAGATCGAGTTGCAGGGCGTGGCGCTGAAGCTGGACACCCGCGTCAGCGCAGCGCAGCTGGCCGCGGGCGGCTTCGACGAAGTGGTGCTGGCGACCGGCGTCACCCCGCGGGTGCCGGACATCGCCGGGCTGGACCATCCGAAGGCGCTGGGCTACCTGGACGTGCTGCGCGACCATGTGCCGGTCGGCGCGCGGGTCGCGGTGGTCGGCGCGGGCGGCATCGGCTTCGACGTGGCCGAATACCTCGTGCATGACGGCGAACACCAGGCGACGACGCCAGCACGCTTCCACGCCGAATGGGGCGTGGACACCGGCTACGCGCACCCGGGCGGCCTGACGAAACCGCAGCTGCCCAGGCCTGCACGTCAGGTCCACCTGCTTCAGCGCAAGGCCAGCAAGGTGGGCGAGCAACTGGGTAAGACCACCGGCTGGATCCACCGCGCCGGGCTGAAGGCGCGTGGCGTGGAGATGGCGGCGGGGGTGCAGTACGAGCGCATCGACGACGAAGGCCTGCACCTGCGCACGGACGGCGAGCCGCGCCTGCTGCCGGTGGACCACGTGGTGATCTGCGCCGGCCAGGAGCCGCAACGCGAACTGCTGCCGGCGCTGCAGGCATGCGGCATCACGCCGCACCTGATCGGCGGTGCTGACGTGGCGGCCGAGCTGGACGCCAAACGCGCCATCCTGCAAGGCACGCAGCTCGGCGCAACCCTTTGAGATATTTCAATCCAACAGGAGACAAGCGATGACCGCTCCCACCCACCTGCAAGCCGCAGCCGCCCGCTCGCTGGAACACTGGCACCGCATGATCGCGGCGCACGACCTGAGCGGGCTGGACGAGATCGTGCATCCGCAGGCGGTGTTCCGCTCGCCGATGGCGCACCAGCCCTATGCCGGCGCGCCGGCGCTGAAGCTGGTGCTGCGCACCGTGGTGCAGGTCTTCGAGGACTTCGAATACCACCGCCAGTTCGCCAGCGACGACGGTCTCGACGTGACGCTGGAATTCAGCGCCCGCGTGGGCGACAAGCAGCTCAAGGGCGTGGACCTGATCCGCTTCAACGCGGAAGGCCTGATCACCGAGTTCGAGGTGATGGTGCGGCCGCTCAGCGCGCTGCAGGCACTGGGCGCCGAGATGGGCGCGCGGCTGGGCCAGCAGATGCCGGCCTTCAAGGCGCCGCGCTGAACTGAACTCAGGCTGTCAAACGCAGCCAGGGTTCTCCACCTGCTCGGTGAAGCCGGCCACGATGTGCTCGACGTAGCCGTCGCGGGTCTCGAAGCGGGTGGCATGCACGCCGTCCGGGTCCTGCACGGTCAGCGTCCAGTCCTTGCCGCCGCCGGTCTTGCTGGCCTCGGTCTTCAGGCGTTCACCATACAGCGCCTGCACCTTGGCCAGCGTGTCGCCGCGGCGAATGCCGTCTGCAGTGCCCATGCCGGCCTCACGCGTGTCGATGCGGCGCAGCGTGCCGCCTTCCATCAGGAAGCGCAGCTCGGGATATTGCCGGGCGTGCAGGTAGAAGCACTGCGCGGCTGGCGCGTTGTCGGGCAGCTTGACGGACTTCTCGCCGAGCGCGGCGCGGATCTCGAAGGTGTCCATGCCCATGCGCACCGGGCCGACGCCATCCGGGCGCAGCGTGGGGGGCGCACCTGCGGCACCGGCCAAGGGCGCCAGCGCTGCGAGCGCGCTGAAGACAAGCGCTGCCGCAGCAGCCTGGGTGACCCGGCGATGGGGCTTGAAAGACTTCTTGTTCATGGGACGACAGCTCCTGTTGGCGCCTAGGCGCGATTTCCGCAGGATGCGCGCCGCGCCCGCACCTGCCGCGTAGGACTTGACCGCATCGACGCGCCGGTCGATGGCCTGCCCCCGGCGGTGTAACAGCGCTCAATGCTGCACCGCGATGGGTCGATCTTGCCAAGGACGGCAGGCCGCAAACGGCCGCTACGTCAACGCGCGGGCCAGGAGGCGTGTGAGAGGGTCCCCAGACCTGCTGCTTCGCGGCAGGTTTCCTGAGGGGGATGAGAAGACTTGGGGATGGCCCTTCGATTTCTCATGGGGCAGAGGGATGCGACCAGGGTGCCATGACCACGAAGACGCCCGGTTGCGGCCTGCGCTTTTTACCGTTGGCCTGCAGGCTCCACGTCTGCAGGCCCTGTTTTCCGTGCGTGTCCGGGGCACGCCGACGGTAAATGGCCGGAGCGCCTGTGGCTCGACAGTAGTCTGGTAGCGAACGAGACATCAATGTCATACTCGCTACATGAATTCAATGAATGCCGCTGGCTGGTTGGCCCTGGTTGTCACCTTGCCGACCCAGGGTGCCACCGCGCGCATGCGCATCTGGCGGGCCATGAAGGCCAACGGCTGCGCTGCCTTGCGCGACGGCGTCTACCTGCTTCCCAGCGGCGGCGAGCGCCGTGCGGTGCTGACACAGGTGGCCGACGAGTGCCGCCAGGAAGGTGGCAGCGCCTGGCTGATGGCGGTCAACGCCGCGTCGGACGAAGAAGCCGCCGCCTACTGCCAGTTGTTTGACCGGCGGGACGAACTGGCGCAGCTGCGCACCACTTGGCGCGAGGCCCACGGCAGCCTGGCCGCCTTGAGCACTGCGGAGCTGACCCGGCTGCAGCGCCGCCTGCAGCGCGAGTACGACGCGTTGCGGGCCATCGACTTCTTTCCCGGCGAGGCCAGCGTGGAGGCCGAAGCCGCCTGGGGCGAGCTGGCCCGGCGCATCCAGGCCCAGCTGTCACCTGACGAGCCGCACAGTGCGGCCGGGCGTGTGCCACGCCTGGATGCAGCGGCGTACCAGGGGCGGCAGTGGGCCACGCGGCGCCGGCTGTGGGTGGACCGGGTGGCCAGCGCCTGGCTGATCCAGCGCTTCATCGACCCGCAGGCCCGCTTCCTGTGGCTGTCCGCCCCATCCGATTGCCCGCCCGCTGCGCTGGGCTTCGACTTCGATGGCGCGACCTTTTCGCACGTCGACCAGTTCGTGACCTTCGAGACCTTGATGCTGAGCTTCGGCCTGGAAGACGACGCGGCACTGGGCCGCGTCGCCGCGATGGTGCACCAGCTCGACGTGGGCGGTGACCCGGTGCCCGAGGCCACGGGCTTCGAAGCCGTGCTGTCGGGCGCCCGCGAGCGCATCGGTGACGACGACGATGCACTGCTGGCCGAAATCGGCACCCTGCTGGATTCGCTCTACGCGCACTTCAAGCGCGACCCCGCCAAGAACAAGACCTGAGGAAAACGGAGAACCCCCATGACCGACAACCCTACCCCATCCATCCCCGTGCCGGCGCAGCCGCCCTACACGCTCTGGCAGCTTGTGGCCTACATGCTTGGCCTGGGCACCTGGGGCTTCGGCGGCCCGGTGGCCCTGGTGGGCTACATGTACCGCGACCTGGTCGAGAAGCGCCATTGGTTCACCGAGGCCGACTACAAGGAAGGCATGGCCATCGCCCAGTTGATGCCCGGCCCGCTGGCGGCCCAGCTGGCGATCTACCTGGGCTACGCCCACTACCGGCTGACGGGCGCGACCCTGGTCGGCCTGGCCTTCGTGCTGCCGTCCTTCGTGATGGTGGTGGCACTGGGCGCCGCCTATGTGTCGTTCGGCGGCATTGGCTGGATGCAGGCGGTGTTCTACGGCGTGGGTGCGGCGGTGATCGGCATCATCGCGATGAGCGCCTACAAGCTCACGACCAAGAACATCGGCAAGGACAAGCTGCTGTGGGCGATCTTCGCGGTCAGCCTGGCGGTCACGGTCATCACGCAGTCCGAGGTGATCTGGCTGTTCCTCGGCGCCGGCGTGCTGGTCTGGTTCTGGCGCGTGCCGCCGGCCTGGCTCAAGCGTGGCAGTGTCAATGGCGTCGCCGCGCCGCTGATGGCGATGTTCG
The DNA here is from genome assembly GCF_041287625.1 of Ideonella sp. Taxonomy (GTDB): domain Bacteria; phylum Pseudomonadota; class Gammaproteobacteria; order Burkholderiales; family Burkholderiaceae_C; genus Ideonella. The sequence goes on along the minus strand of NZ_JBGGNH010000040.1, from coordinate 4,958 downwards.
CGCTCGACACGGTGGACACCGCCAAGCTGAGCAAGATCGGCGCTTACTTCGCCTATGCCGGCAGCTTCGTCTTTGGCAGCGGCCTGGCCATCGTGCCCTTCCTCTACAGCGGCGTGGTCAAGGAATACGGCTGGCTGACCGACCGGCAATTCGTCGATGCGGTGGCCGTGGCCATGATCACCCCAGGGCCGGTCGTCATCACCACCGGCTTCATCGGCTACCTGGTGGCGGGCTTCTGGGGTGCGGTGGTCGCCGCCGTGGCCACCTTCCTGCCCTGCTACCTGCTGACGGTGCTGCCGGCGCCGTACTTCAAGAAGTACGGCAAGCGGCCGGCCATCGTGGCTTTTGTCGACGGCGTGACGGCCGCGGCCATCGGCGCCATTGCCGGCGCCGTGATCGTCATCGGCCAGCGCTCCATCAGCGACTGGGTGACCGCCGTGCTGGCGGTCATCACCGCCCTGGTGCTGTGGCGCTTCAAGAAGGTCACCGAACCGGTGATCGTGGTGGCCGCAGCGCTGATCGGCCTGGTGGTGCATCCGCTGATGACACACGCCTGATTTCGATCACGGTCGCGGCGGCAGCCCACACACAGGCAATCCAAGAAGACCAGGATGACCGCTGTCCCTGCCATCAAGCTGGCATTGCTCTACCCCGGCGACCGGGCCATGCGCGATCGCGCGGACCCGAGCGAGAGTCGCTTCGCCGCGCTGTTCGATGCCTTCCGGGCCGCAGGCGTCGCTGCCGAGCCGGCGGTCTACCACGATGATTTTGCCGACGAGGTGACGGCGCAGCTGTCCCAGGTCGACGGGGTCCTGGCCTGGTGCAACCCGATCGAAGGCGGCAGGCCGCGCGTCCGGCTCGATGCCGTGCTGCGCCAAGTTGCGCTGGCCGGTGTTTTCGTCAGCACGCACCCGGACGCGATCCTGCGGCTGGGCACGAAAGATGTGCTGCTCGATGTCCGCGACCTGCCGTTCGGCAGCGACACCGTGCGCATCGACTCGCTCGAACAACTGGCGGCCGGATTGCCAGGGCGCCTGGGCCACGGTGCGCGCGTGCTCAAGCAGCACCGCGGGCACAGCGGCATCGGGGTCTGGCGGGTCGAAGGCATTGAAGGCAACACACTGCTGCGCGTCCGCCACGCCCAGCGCGGCAGCGCCGAGGAATGCATGGACCTGGCGAGCTTGCTGCAGCGCCTGGCGCCGTACTTCGAGCCGGACCATGGCGGCCACATGATCGACCAGGCCTGGCAGCCGCGCCTGGTCGAAGGCATGGTCCGGGCCTACCTCGTCGAGGACCGCGTGTGCGGCTTCGGCCACCAGGCGATCAATGCGCTGTACCCGGCGCAGGGCGACGCGCCGGCACCGGCGCCCGGGCCGAGGCTCTATCACCCGGCAGACCTGCCACGCTTCCAGCACCTCAAGCGACTGCTCGAAACGCAGTGGATCGCGCTGCTGTGCCAGCGCGTCGGGCTCATGCGCGAACAACTGCCGATGCTGTGGGACTGCGACTTCATGCTCGGCGAGCCGACGCCGGACGAGCCGGAGCGCTACGTGCTGTGCGAGATCAATGTGAGCAGCGTCTCGCCGTTTCCGCCGTCGGCCATACCGCTCATCATGGCGGCGGTGCGCTCAATCACCGGATAGCCTGGCGCCATCTATATATGCAATCCTGACGCAGCCGGTGATACCCTCATCCGTCATGAATCCGGAGACGGTTGCAGATACGGTGCCAGGTGCCCGGCGCCCTCACGACGGATGGGTCGTCGCGGGCCTGCTCGCGGCGGCCACGCTCGCATGCTTCGCGCTGGACGATCATGTGTCGCTCACCAGCCGGGCCATGGTGTTCATGCTCGCGGTGGTGGTCGCTGCCTACAAGCTGCCCTGGGTGGCATCCGCTGCCTGCGCGGTCGGAAGCGCCACGCTTCTCAACTTCTTCTTCATAGCGCCGCGATTCACGCTGCAGGTCGACTCGCGTGAGAACCTGGTCGCGCTGTTCACCATGCTGACGGTGGCGCTGGTCATCAGCCACCTCGGCACCGCGCTGCGGCGGGAAACCGCGACTGCGCGCCTGAACGAGCGGCGGGCGCGTGAACTGCAACAGCTGGCCGGCGAGCTGGCGGCGGCCGCGCGGCCCGAGCAGGTGCTCGTGCTCGCGCGCCGCTTCCTTGGGCATTCGTTTCCCGGCCCCTGCAGCGTGGCCCTGCTCGGGCCCGATGGGCAACTGGCGCCACCGGGCCAGGCATCCGGGATGGACGACGGGATGCGGGCCTGCATCCGCGAGGCGGCCACGCTCGGGCCGGGCACCGGCCGCTGGCCGGGGTTGAATGCGTGGTACTTGCCGCTGCGCGCCGACACCCACATCGGCGGCGCGGCTTGCGTCCAGGGCGTCGCGAGCAGCGACCACGAGGGGCGCGAGCACGCCCAGGCGATCTGCGCACTTCTGGGCCAGGCGCTGTGGCGGTTGCGGCTGGCCGCCGACATGCACGCCAGCGAGGAGCAAGCGCATTGGCACCGAACCCAGAACACTTTCCTGGCCGCCATCTCGCATGACTTTCGCACGCCACTGGCCGCCATCATGGGGGCGGCCTCTTCGCTGCAGACGCAGCGCGACAAGTTGTCGCCGGCCGAACAGGAACGCCTGACCGCCAGCATCGCCAACGAGGCAGGCCATCTCTCGACATTGACGGAAAACACGCTGCAGCTGGCTCGGCTGCAGAATCGCGGCGAGCTCCACCTGGACTGGCAATCAATGGAGGAACTCGTCGGCGCGGTGCTCGCCCGGGTGCGCCAACGCGATGCGGGGCGGCGCATCAGGTCCAAGGTGCCGTCCGGCCTTCCGCTGGTCAAGGCCGATCCGGTATTGATCGCGCAGGCGCTCGAAAACCTGCTGGACAACGCGCTCAAGTACAGCACGCAGGGCATCGAACTGGAAGTGACCCTGGCCGGGCCCAGGATGGAAGTGGCGGTGCACGATCGCGGCCCCGGCATCGCCGCCGGCGCCGAACTCGCGATCTTCGAGCCGTTCCGGCGCGGCGACCAGGACGCAACGCGCGGCGCGGGCCTGGGCCTGGCGGTCTGCCAGGCCATCGCGCGCGCGCATGGGGGCGAGCTGACGGTGCGCTCGCGCGAAGGGGGTGGCAGCAGCTTCGTCCTTGCGATCCCGGTGGAAGCCGACCAGCCGGCGGCGGTGGCGACATGAGCCTGAGCGTGCTTGTCGTCGAAGACGACCGGGAGATCCGGGCGATGCTGCAGGCGGCACTGCGGGTGGAAGGCTTCGACGTTCGCTCCGCCGTCTCCGTCAGCGAGGCGGCCGCCCTGGTGCGCCACGCGCTTCCGGATGTCGTGCTGCTGGACCTGGGGCTGCCCGATGGGGACGGCATCGAGCTCGTGCGGCTGGTCCGCCAGCACCATGCGCTGCCCATCCTGGTCATCACCGCCCGCCACCAGGAGGCCGAGAAGGTTCGCCTGCTCGACGCCGGCGCGGACGACTACCTGACGAAGCCCTTCGGCGTGCCCGAACTGCTGGCGCGCATCCGGGTGGCGCTGCGCCACCGCGGCACCGCCCTGGCGCCTGGGACGACGGTGCACGCGCTCGACGACTTGCGCATCGACCTCGAGGCCCGCCTCGTCACGGTTCGCGGCCAGCCGCTGCACCTGACGCCGACCGAGTTCAACCTGCTCGCGCGGCTGGTGCGCAGCGCGGGCCGCGTCGTGACGCACCGCCAATTGCTCACCGACGTCTGGGGCGCCGAGTTCACGGAGCACACGCACTACCTGCGGCTCTACATGGGCCAGCTGCGCGCCAAGATCGAACAGGACCCAGCGGAGCCGCGCCACCTGCTCACCGAAACCGGCGTCGGCTACCGACTGGCGGCCGCGTAGCGGCGTTCCATATGCGTTCCTGATGGGCTCGCGCCCACACTGCGGCTTTCTTGGCTGCGTGGGAACTGCAATGACGAGTACGACGATGGGGCGGGAGAGCCGCACGGCACTGACCGTGGGCGCATTGGGCGTGGTGTATGGCGACATCGGAACCAGCCCGCTGTACACGATGAAGGAGGTCTTCAACCCGGCGCACGGCCTGGCGCTGGACGCGCAGAACCTGATTGGCGCGGTGTCAGTCATCTTCTGGGGACTGATGTTCATCGTCACCCTCAAGTATGTCGTGCTGATCCTGCGCGCCGACAACCGGGGTGAAGGCGGCATCATGGCGTTGACAGCCTTGGCAGCCAAGGCCGCGGGCACCACGCCCAGGCGGCGCCTGGCCCTGCTGCTGGTCGGCGTCTTCTGGGCAGCCCTCTTCTACGGCGACAGCGTCATCACGCCGGCCATCTCGGTGCTGAGCGCGGTGGAGGGCCTGGAGGTTGCGACACCGGCTTTCAAGCCGTACGTGCTGCCGATCTCGCTCGGGGTGCTGGTCGGCCTCTTTGCGGTCCAGCGCTTCGGCACCGGCGTGGTGGGCAAGCTGTTCGGGCCGGTGATCGGGGTGTGGTTCGCGGTACTCGCTGTCGCCGGGGTCGTGCAGATCATCGAGCAACCCGCCATCCTGGCCGCACTGAACCCCTTGCAGGCCATCGCGTTTGCACGCGGGCAAGGCTTGCAGTTCTTTGTCGTGCTGGGCGCTATCGTGCTGGCCTTCACCGGCGCTGAGGCGCTGTATGCGGACCTGGGGCATTTCGGCAAGCGGCCCGTTCGGATCGCCTGGATGGGCATGGTGCTCCCCGCGCTGGCGCTGAACTACATGGGTCAAGGCGCGCTGCTGATGCGCGATCCGGCTGCGCTGGAGCACCCGTTCTTCCGCCTGTTCCCACCGGCGCTGCTGATCCCCGCGGTCGTGCTGGCCACCGTGGCCACCATCATCGCGTCGCAAGCCGTCATCACCGGCGCCTACTCCATGACCCGGCAGGCGATCCAGCTGGGGCTGCTGCCCCGCATGCGTGTGCTCTACACCTCCGAAAA
>NZ_JBGGNH010000039.1:0-116038 GCF_041287625.1 Ideonella sp. | reverse complement strand
TTGCTGCGTCTGCGCTTGCGCCTGGCCCATGCACAGGCCCAACGCCGCCAGCGCGCCCAGCCATCTGGTCGCTTCATCCCAGACGGGCGCTCGCGTCCCGCGAGACACAAACCATCGCCCCCTCAATCTCTCCAGCAGAACCTTGCTCATGATCATCCCTCCCCAGGATCCTCATTCTTTAGTCGTCGCTTAGCAGCAGTTCCATGATCGTGGCCAACACCGCTGGCGAAATTGGCGGCGAAGGCGGCGGCGTCGCTGGCCCACCGCTAACGGCGGTGGCGTTCGGTGCAGTACCGGCAGTCTTGGTGGGCTGCGGGGCGTTCACAGTCGACGTCACTTTGGCTTGCGTGATGCGGCCGAGGAACCACTTCCCATCGCTGATGTCGTCAGCGCCATAAGTATTCAGCGTCTGCCGCGTGCTGTACCAGCCCGATTGCCCCGCAACGTCCGGTGCACTGAGTTTGACGATGGTCTGCTTCGGGTCACCGTAGGCTGACATTTCCAAATTGGTGGTCAGCTTCTCGCTCACCAAGCTTCCATCCAAATCGTATTGCCGCTCAATGCTCTGCGCCTGGAAGGGGCGACGGATTCTTGCCGTGGCGGCACAGGGCGCGCCGTAGGTTGAACCCGCCGCGGGCGGCGCAAAGGTGACGGCCGTCGTCAAAGATTTTGTGAGGTCACAGTAGGCGTAGTCAGTGCGCGACAGCAACTTGAGTCCGCTGATGCTCGCCACGGGATTGAACGTCTTGGTCGTGACCGTTACCGCACTACTCTCGCAATCTTCTGCCGAAGTTTTTGTCAAAATCACGGCGCAAGCACCAGCCTTTGCGGTTTGCGTCACGTTGTAAATTGACAAACCGGTATAAGTCGAGTTGTAAATAGGTTGGCCAAGGTATTGAAACTGAGCAGGATTCTGATGATACTCGGTGGTATTCACCATCAACTCGCCACTGGCAAACGGATAATATTTGGTGACAATCTGAAAGCCCAGTGAACCACGGCCGAGCGCAGCCTTCATCCCCTGATACATGAAAACCGACTCGACATAAGGCGGCGTGCTGGAACCAGTCGGCGGCGGTACCGCACTGGGCTGCTTCGTTGAGGACACGACCCACTGGGCCGGGGCTATGGAAATCGCCGTCGTATCGGGATTGAATGATTCTGGTGCTGCGGAAACTGCGCGTCCCACTGCATACACCGCCGTACTAGCAGCTTGCGAAAGCGTCTGATAAGACACCTGAGTTCGCGCACCGGCACCGCTGACAGCGGCCGACATCAGGTCCGCCCCCTTCGCTGCATCAGTCCGGTAGAGATAGATGTCGCCGTTGATGATGGTCAACAAGCTGTTGTCCCCGACACCGGAAAAGTCCCCCCCGAAGAATTTACTGAACAGGTTCGGGATGCCATGCGCGTTGCCGGAGGCATCCTTCACATAAGTCACCAAACCAGTGGTTGCGCGCTTCGCAAACCAGACCGTCGGATTACCTTGGTTGTCCCAGGCGACAAAATCAGCCAACCCATCCGCATTCACATCCATCGTCATGGATCCAAGCTGCCCGGAACCAAAGCGGAAGGTACTGTCGGCTTTGATGTTCACCAACGCGCGGTTATCTTTTTGAAAGGTGCCGTCGCCCTTGTTGATGAACAGCCATGGATCCGCATCTTTGTAGGTATCTGTATCGCCAGAGACGATGACGTCAATCAAGCCATCACCGTTAATATCTACCGGCACACGGATAGACAGGCCCGATTTGATAAAATTCGCGCTGGAGTTCGCAAATCCGGCGACACCGCCCAAATTGAGGCCAACGCCGGATGACAATAAATCGGGCAAACCATCGCCATTGACATCGGTCAACGAGACAAGGTCTGTTCCCCGAAGGGTTTCTTTGGGTAAACCAGAGGGAAACTGGGACCAGTTAAAAGAGGAAGCGGTCTCAGTGAATTGCCCATTGCCTACCCCTTTGTAAAAAACTCCAGAAACGGTGCCAGGTAAAGGCTCGTTGCCGCCATCACCGCAGCCCGTTCCATACGTGTTCTGAGTGCTCAAGATATCAAGGCGGCCGTCGCCGTCCACATCCTGGAAGAAAACGCTCTTCGTTGTGCTGGATCCAGCATAGTAAGGCTGACCATTTTCGTCGAAACCACAACGGCGAGTACTGCTTGAATAGCTGCTCATCAAATTCGCTGCTGGCGTGAAGGATGGCACATTCTTGAATGTGCCATCTCCCTTGCTGAGCCATACGCTGATGTAAGGACACTTGGCACTGTCGGCGCAAGTACGAACCAAATCAGCAAGCCCATCGCCATTCACGTCAACCACGTGAGTGGTAACGCCCGACCCACCCAGATAGTGTGCAGCAAAGTCAAAACCGGACGTGAGTTGACTGAAGCTACCCACAGACTTGTCAGACGCCAAGTAGAGCTTGTTCTGCGAAGGGTCGGTATGCCAGCGAATAATGTCAGTGCGACCATCACCGTTGAAATCACCCGTCAACACACCCCTGTCGGTCCCATCGAGGTCCGCTGCAGTAAAAGAAGTTACAAGCGTCCGCGACATCGACGCGGCGGCGGACGCATCCCGATACTCAAAGGTTGTTGCAGGCAGGCAAGCACCGGCAGCATTGCACTCCTGAACCTTGCTGACCAGAGGAAGTCCGGTGGACACGCTGGCACGATGCGTTATGCGATATTCTCTAATTACCACACCATTGTTTCGCACCACAACTTTCCGGAGCAGGCGAGCCTGTGAAACCTTGTTTCCGGCGTGGTAGGCCTCCGCAACATCTACGCGAGGATAGTTATCAAATGGATCGGCATTGCCGGTTCCATTGTTGTAAACAAACTCAATTTCATTGACCGTACCGTTGCTACCCGGGGTATATCGGGCCTTTTTGATGTACCACTCTTTCCCCGCCACAGTGACGCCGTCAGGTCCTGTTCCCTTCAATACCGCCTCTTGCCCGTAATCGAACTGAATGAAGTTCTGAAACGTGTCCGTAATGCGCTTGACCAACCAAGCCGCAGTGATTCCGTTGCGTGCACTGTCAACGTTGCCAATTACCGTGACACGCGCATCTGAGCTACCGGGCACCACCGTGGCCGTTCCGTTAACATCGGTCGCTCCGTACTCGGTCATCAACCCAGCCTTCGACCAAACTTTGAAGTACAAAGGCGGGTCTGTGGCAACGCCGTTCGCGACAACTCTTGAAAAAGAATCATTTTCTAAGCGAAATTCTCGCACTGCTGTCAACAAGCCTGCATCGTTGGATTGTGAACTCGCGGCGCTACCCGGATCCGTTGTGCTTGGTGCATTGCTGATGATCATGCGCTGCCCATCCAAGCACAGCTTGTCATTCACATCGTAGTTGACAGTCCTTCGTCCATCCTGCAGGTTGATGGCCTGACAGCGAACGATTTGGGACAAGCCCTGAATGGACCATCCCACGCCAACCGGTCCGTTGGCACCAGAGCTGGTGTATACCAAACTCAATTTGGGCTCCATGCCCGCTCGGCCCGGAGCCCCAACGATCGGCAAGCTGAAATTGGCCTGTCCGCTATCGCTCACGACGATGGTGTTCGCATGAGCGAATGGTGTAACCGCGGACAAAAATGCCGCAAGCATCAAACCCCGACCGGTACGCCGCTGACATGCGCGTTCAACACCGAGTCGTCGCACAAGATTCTTCATCAGTCGCATGACTGCCTCCCTCCAATGTGTCTTTGCAGTGATGCCCGATATGCGAGCCTCACACGAACTTTACGGAACTATAGTTCAAAAATTAGTGCAGCGCATCATCTAACGAGATCAGCATCGTCGGCAACACCACCTGGTGCTTTGTCTCGCCCCAAGCTGCTCAGCTCAAATTCGCGCCCATCCCGGCCGGGGGATTGATACCCATAAGGTGTGCCCCAAGGGTCCAGCGGAATTTCGCTCCGAAGGTAGGGGCCGCGCCATCGCGGGTCAGCCGATACGGGTATTAACAAGACCTTCAGGCCTTCGGATGTAGTGGGATAGTGACCGACATCCAGTCGATAGGCTTGGATTGCCTTTTCGAGTGCGTCTAACTGAGCTCTCGCCGCCGTGACCTCTGACTTTGACACTTGCCCCAGCAGTCGAGGTGCCACGATGCCAGTCAGCAACCCGATGATCAAGACAACAACCAACAACTCCATCAGCGTGAAGCCGGAGATCTTCGATTTACGATTGAATTCATTAGTCATCATGGCGTCGGCGTCGGAATGAACTTCCAATCGCGGTAATGTGTTGCTGGCATGAGTTGAACATTCCCAAGGTCGACACCAATTCTTTTTAACGGAACCTCATCAGAAGGGCAGTAGACCCCTCTTACTGTGCCGTCATCACCCCTTATCACACCCCAGGGCAACAAGGGATTCAAAGGATTGGGATAGAGGCGACGAATGTGGCGTACCGTCCCGGCGAATCTCTGGTCAAGCAACAGTGCGTCCAAGCTTGGCGGAAACTGCCTCAAATGACCCTGTGAAATCGACTGATAGGAACGAATACCTTCCGCATACGCTGCACCAATTCGCAGCAATTCATCCTCTTGCAGCCGGTGTCGCTCGGCTTGCCACATTGTTCCAACGACGGCCATGGTAGTGCCCATCAGTGCGAGCACAACCAGCACCATCACATAGGCAAAGCCACTCGAACGCTTCGCGGCCGGATTACCATGCCGCATAGAGGCTTCCGTCACTCGCTTTACCCGCGGCACCGCTTTGAAGGTCTGATATTGCACCGGAGTTTGTGCCGTCTTGACGAATGACCCGCCATGTCAAAGTGGAATCAGTCATGGGATCGGTGGGTATCTGTCGGAGGTAGCCGGCGGTTACCATTTCCTCTAAGCTATCAGGATAGCGACCCCGATCCCCGTGGAACTTATCGATGATTTCTCGTACCGCCCTTAGATTGGCTCGCAACACTGCCTCGCGAGCTCGATCTACATGCGCTACATAACGCGGCATGGCGACAGCAAGCAACATGCCGATGACGGCCATTACCACCATTAGTTCGATCAGAGTGAAAGCTCTTTGCTTCAGCTGCGGCATCACCAATCCTTGATGGACGTACCATCCAGGCCAACCTTGCCGTAGCGCGTGTAGACGTCATAGACATCAGCACCGGGCACGGGCACATCTGGTGGACTCGCGTAACTGCGCAATCCCCAGCTGGTAGCAGCAGACAAATTTTCAGGAGCAAATGGGTCCCGAGGTATGCGCCTTAAGTACCTGCGAATTTTGCCGGAATTTCTGACATCAACGGCACCATCAACAAGAGTCGAGAGGCTAGGTGGATAATTTGATCCCCCGGCAGATATTTCTCCTGCTTCCACCGATTTTTTATATGCATCGATCGCATCACGAATTTCCCACACCGCTCTACGATACTCTTTCTCCTGCTCACGACGGCGATTGACTTCAACCAATGGCATTGCCATTGTGGCAAGAATTCCAAGAATGGCCACTACCGCAACCAGTTCAAGAATCGTGAAGCCATGAGACTGAAACTTGACCATGGTGCTAGTTCACGATGACACGGTAAGGAAATGCCTCAAACTTTGGAAGTTGCCCTCCCTCCATGACCATTCCGTCAAATCGTATGGCATTCAGGTCAACCGCTCCCTTGCCAAGCGCTCTCACCTTCAGCTTGGCAATCACACCATTCCCCTTTTGACCCGAGAGTGGTTGACGAAGAACACCAACGGATATACTGCCTTTCGCATCGTCCACCTTGTGGGTAAAACTCGTCAAGACGCCGCCCTGACCAAAAAACTCGCCCTCTTGCACATTCGAAATTGACAGCTGACCCGGAACAAAAGCCAACTCGATCGGCAGTCCGCGAAGTGGAACTGGCGTATCCAGCATCAATTCGATCTCAAACTCTTCGCCTTGCTTCACCACAGCAGGACCTCGAATGCGAAGCGTAGCGCGCGACTGCGCGACCTGCTCCGCAACCCCCGATATCCGAGCCGCCGATGATGGCCCGCCAGCAACGGGCGGTGAGACAGTCGTCGAATCCGACATCGTGTCAGCAACACCAGGCCGCCCGCCCACAGAGCGAAGACGGGTCACACTCTCCGTGCCCACCCACAATTCAGCCTGACTTGCGTCTGGACGTTGCAGATTGCGGATGATGTGAGGCGTAACCGCAAGTACCAATTCAGTTCGCTGCCAATCGTCGCTTTGATTTGAAAATAAGCGTCCTGCGATGGGCAAGTCCCCCAAGCCAGGAATTCGACTGGCGCTTGAGCGATCCTCGTTGTTGATCAGGCCTGCCAAGAGTTGCGTCTCGCCGTCTCGCAAACGGAGCATCGTGGAGGCATTCCTGGTCCCGATCTGATAGGCAAGCGTGCCATTGTTGGTTTTGACTTCGCGAGAAACGGAACTGACTTCCAACCCAATGCGGATGGCCACCTCGTCGTCTGGATAGACGGTAGGCTCGACGTCGAGCTTCAATCCAACATCTAAATAGCTGACGGAGTCCGAAACAAAGCCACCAACGCCCGTTGTGGTGGTTACCACCGGGACTTTGTCGCCGACCATGATCTTCGCCTTCTCCTTATTTTTTGCACGAATTTTTGGATTTGCCAGCGTGTTGAAATCACCGACCTGTCGCTTGAAATTGAACAACAGTCCACCGACTGAGATACCAATCTGATCACGCCCAAAATTCTTGAGGTTTGCCCAAGTGAGACCACCAGCCCCGCCATCTGGACCCAGTGGTGAAAGAGACAGCGTGTCTGGAAATTTCAAGCCAAGTTCAAGCAGCCTCGTGGTGCGAACTTCAATGACCTCTAGTTCCAACAACACTTCGGGCTCTGGCGTATCGTAGAGGTCGATCAATCGCTCTGCCAACGTGATATTTTCCGGTGACTCGCGTATCGCAAGCATATTGCCACGCTCATCCACGAACGGCTCACGAATTCGAAGCATTGCACGAAGAAATGCGGCCGCTCCTTTGGCATCCGCGCTGGCAAGATGGAAAACCCGAATAACTTGTTCCTGATGTTCCTTTTGCTTCTCCGGCGTATTCGGATAAATCAGCAAAGTTTTGCCATCTAGGATCTTCTTGCTTAGCCCATTGGTACTGGTAATCAAATCAATCGCATCTTCTACTCGTGCGGACTTTAGAAAAACTGTCACGCGAGCGTCTACTCTGATGTCCTTATCTAGAACAAAGTTAATTCCACTGTTGCGACTGACCACATCCAAGACGGTTTTTAAACTGGCATCCCTGAAGTCCAAGGATATGGGGCGAGACTCCAAAAGCCCCTGCTGCAGAGCCGAGACCTGGGCCTGCCGGACATCTGACTCCAACCGTCTCTTCAACGCCGTCAAGTCTGGATTCCTTGGGTTGTCTTTCAACGCCTCAGAAATCAATTGAATTGCGGCAGTCTTCTTCCCTGCTTCAACCATGAACTGCGCTGTGGAAAGTGCAGCGCGCTGCCTTCGTTCGATGGAAACATCCGCCAAAAGCGTGCCAACACGTTGACCATCCGTGTCAAATCTCTTCGCCCGCGACAGCAACGCCTCTGCCTCTTCGTATCGCCCGACAGCACGCGCACCCGCAGCCTCCGCGATAAGCCTCGAAAGGATCTCCGTTTTTGCTTGACGCGTTCCGGATCTAAGGATCGTGGACTCGGGATCCTCCACCAAACCGTGCTCCAGCTCGTCCATGGCGGTCTCGTATTGGCCCGCACGTATTTTTTCCTGAGCATCGCCCCTGATTCTCTCAGCGACACAGCCCGACAAAAATGGGAAGATTATCCCAATGAACAACGCCACTCCAACTTGGCGGAAACTACGCGCGTAGCGAATCATCGATTTCATTTCAAGATCAGCTACCATCCGACATCAGAGTCGGAAGGCGGAGGGACCGCAATGAGTGCCTTGACACCAAGTGGCGGATATAAAAGTTCAATGGCCCGATCTTCAATTTTTTCCACCACGTAGCCGTCGGCGAGCTGCGTACCCACATTCGCTTCTATCGCTTGATCTTGGCGTTCCAACCACACGATAACCTGCCCCTCCGGGCTTCGCATCCGACCCATATAGCGGTAACCAATGGGTGGCGGGGTCGGCTCAGGTGCTGGACCCGCCTCTATTGGAGTTCCTTCCACCTTTACGGTTGGCAATGGCGGCAACAAAATTGTTGGCGGCTTGAAAATATCTCTTAACACTTGAGAATAATCAGCAGCGGCAAGCCCTCCTGCATCGGCATGCAAATTAACTTCCGACGCCACCACCCTAGCTTCGTCATTCCTTGAATAATTGTCAGGCGCGTTCATCAGCTGCCTATTTTCGGAGAAAACAAGCCCCAGCGACAGCGCTGTAGTGGCGGCAAGTGCCCACATGATGCTGGGTCTCATCTCAATTCCAAATGGACCGAACGCTGATCCAGGGCCGGCCGCCATATTGCCAATTCCATCGACAGCGCCCCCTCTTGACTGACAGGAACCGACATCCAACGGAGCGAGTGAATGGTCGCTTGCGGAAATTTGCTTAACAAAGCACCCAGGACCTCCCTGGATCCAATATATGACCCTCGCATCGAGACATGAAAGTAAACCACACCAAGATTGGTACTGCTGGCATCTTTCTGATCGATCACCACTGACTCTAGAATTTGAGAGGAATACCCAACCTCTCTCTGCAAGGCAGTGACAAATGAGTAGGAGTCCGGCGCCGCCTCCAAATCACGCAAAACAGCCTCTTCTTTTCTCTCCAACCCATGCCCCCCCTCCCACTTATCAGGGCTTTTCGGAAGATCGTCGCGGATTGAATTCACATAAATGCCCCCCCCCGCAATCAGAACACAAGCCGTCGAAATCCCCAGCATGGAAATAAATAACCACCTTTGGAATGAAGAGTTGCTCCACAGCCGATCTACGGTGAAAGCAGGAGTAATCTTGGTATACAATCTTTAACCCCTCAAGTACAACCACCCAGCCGGCATCAACATGATTTACCCTTGTACGGCGATGTGGGATTTGTCGCCCGTGGAATTTGGACTCAACCCTGTTGAATGCCAGATCAATATCTAATAATATCGATGCACGCAATACAACGCACTCGAGACGCAAACCATTATTTAATATAATCCCCGGTCACCGATCTGCGTCATTGCAAGGCGCGTCAATCGTTGATGTGAAAATACCTCAATGCCGGCATGTTCTGCCCTGTACAGCCATCCAGATATACAGATATTGTTTTACCAGCCAAATATGCGGCAAGCAGTGAAGCGTACGAGCGCCTACCAATTGCGGTGTCGCCGTTGTCAAATCGAAACTCATTTGTTGCTCCGCCGCAGCCCATGCTTGCCCCAAAGGCAGCCCCGCTTAGCGTGACGAAGCATGTGCCATCGACGTTGTGGCATCCGATGTCGACGATCTTGCGGCCGTTGGCCCCGTCGACACCGGCATATGCAGAAGCTGAAAGAAATGCAGCGGCGCAGCCTATGGCGGCCATCAATTGACGCATGGAACCTCCCTCGAAGACCAATTGACCTGCAGGGCGCTAGGTCAGGCTTGTTGCTGCATTGATGCAGTCTGTCCTTTGGCTGTCACTATATCCGCCGGGCTACGCGTCAAGCAAGCCCCACGGCTGAGCTTTATCGGGCGAGCTGCGCCAACTTTTTCTCAAGCAATCCTCGCAATCATTACCTGATCCACCCCGTGCTGCTCCACGTCAACCACCTCGAAGCCCAAGCGCTTCAGATGAGGGTGCCTACGCGTTTGGAGGCGCAGCGCAGCCGGCCGGGCTGTCGTGGTAGCGGCGGTCTTCAGGGCGTCGACAAGGCCGCCCCCACCACATTGGGGCCAAAGCTGCAGTCTGCTGACACATTGAACTCGACTTGGCGCTGAGCCATTGAGGCCATCAAGAACAGTGCATACAGCTGTTTGTAGGCATCGCTTCCCACCAGCGCTTGGCGAACCACCACACCGCTGCCAGGCACAGCACAGCCTTGCGGATTGAGGATGGACTCTTTGGTGATGACGTAGAACTTGTCCGTCTCGACCACCAGTTTCGATGGCGTCTTGTACTGTCCCCAGTCCAATCCGCCTGTGCCACAGCCGCTGCACTCAACAACGCAACGAACAAAGGCGCCTTGGTGACCCACCTATTCATTTCCACCCTCCAAAACTTGTTTGCGATCATGCTAACCGCCGACGGCGCCCTTGGACTGGGCGACTCGGCCATTGATGCGCCAGCAGGGCGCTGCAGCTTCGGCTGATTCAGCGGCTCGCGGGCTTGACCGGGCTACTCTGCCGGCTTGTTCGCCAGCCATCAGGCAGCACCTCGCTTGCAGAGGGCCCGGCTGCTGCAGCCTCAGGCCACCCTGGCAATCATCACCTGATCCACCCGGTGCCGGTCCACGTCCATCACCTCGAAGCGCCAGCCTTCCCAGGTGACCGTGTCGGTGCGTTTTGGGATGCGGCGCAGCATCACCATCAGGAAGCCGGCCAGGGTGTCGTACTGGCCGGCGTGTGGCCATTCGGCGATGTCCAGCGCACGTTCGAGGTCAGGGATGGGGGTGACGCCATCGGCGAGGAAACTGCCGTCGTCGCGGCGGATGATCTGCTCCTCGTCGTGCGGCGCGACCATCGCGCCCATCACGGTGCTCATCACGTCGTTCAGTGTGATCACGCCGACCACCAGGCTGTATTCGTTGACGATGACGGCGAAGTCTTCGTGCGCCTGGCGGAACTGGGTCAGCATCTCGGCCAGCGTCAGCCGGTCCGGCACGATCAACACCTTCTTGATCAGGCCGCTGTCGCCGCAGGCGCGCAGGCCGATGGGCTCCTCGCGCAGCACGCGGGCGAACATGTCGGTCGCGTCCACGTAGCCGATGACCTCGTCGATGCTTTCGCCGCAAACCAGGTAGGTGGAATGCGGGTCGTCGGCCACGCGGGTGCGCAGCAGCACCTCATCGTCGTCCATCGCCAGCCACACGACACGCTCGCGCGAGGTCATGGCGCTCTCGACCGTGCGGGTGTCCAGCTCGAACACGTTTTCGATGATCTGCTGCTCGGAGCTGTGCACCGCGCCGGTCAGGGTGCCGGCGGCCGTCAGCGCCAGGATGTCGTGGTGCGTGATGCGGTCGTCGCGCGTCTGCGGCAGGCCGAACAGCTTGGACAGGCCGTCCGCCGCGCGGGTGAAGGTCCACACCACCGGCTTGAACAAGGCGCTGAGCCACAGCATCGGGCCGACCAGGCGCATCGCCAGCCGCTCGGGGTCGTTCATGCCGACGCGCTTGGGCAGCAGGTCGGCCAGCAGCACGAACAGCACGGTGACGGTGAGGAAGGACAGCGCGAGGGCCAGCCCGCCCAGCCGTTCGTCGCCCACGCCGGCCCAGCGCAGCGCGGCAGCGAAATGCGGCGTTAGCGCGCCGTCACCCACGATGCCGGCGAGGATGGCAATGGTGTTCAGCCCGATCTGCACCACGGTAACGTAGTGCCCCGGCGCGTCCTGCACCGCCAGCACCTGCGTGGCGCGGTGCTCGCCGAGGTCGGCCAGCTGGCGCAGCTTGAGCCGGCGCGCAGCGGCCATCGCAATCTCGGCCACTGAGAAGAAGGCCGACGCTGCAATGAGCAGCGCAATCAGCAGCAGGCTGGCGACCAGGTCCACGGGCCTAGCTGAACAGCCGCCGTGCAGCCGCGCTGCCGGCTTCCAGTTCGCGTGCGGCCAGCGCTTCGTAGAGCCGGCCAAGCTCCAGGCCGATGGCGGCAAAGGCGTGCAGCGTGATGGGCGTGCCGCGGTCGTCGACCAGGGTTGCGTCCAGGTCCTCGGCGAGGCGGCGGGCGCAGTCCTGCCAGGCGGCAAACGGTTCGGCAGACGCTGGGGTTTGCGGCACGTCCAGCGTCAGCGTCACTTCCCGCAAAGCAGCCTGGCCTGGGTCTTCGGACAGGGCGACCTGCGAGTCGAAGGACAGCACCAGCACTGGCGGCGCGCCGTCCTCTGCAGCAGGCAGCACCTGGCGGCCGGCGACGGCGCCGGGCACAAAGCCGTGGCGGCCGGTGCATTGCTGCAGGTAACCGACCGACCAGGCAACCGAGTTGGCGCGCAGCACAGCACCCAGTTGCGCGTCGTGCTGGCTGGCGAAGCTGTCCAGCTCGCGGGCGCGGGCGACCACGTCCAGCATGTCCGGGAAATCCGGGTTGGCGCTCAGCGCGTCGGCAAAGGCCTGCAGCTTCTGCACGAACTCGGAGTATTCGATCTCGTTCAACGGGCCGTGGCGGTTGGCCATCTGCAAGCCCGCCTGGAACTCGCCGTAGCGCTGGCCAGGCCGTGGCAGTTCCCATTCACCGGTCTCGGCATTCAGGCCTTCGATGTGGAAAGGCTTGGCGCCGGCGCGGCGGCTGGGCGGCAGGTGCTGCAGCGCCAGGTCGCCGGTGACGGGTGCATCAGGCCGCACGGTGGCGATCGCGTCGATCAAGGCGTCAATGCGTGCGCTGCGGCGGCTCAGCGAAGCGGCGCGCAGCGCCTCCGGCAGCGGCGCCACGCCGGGCACGCCGACAGGATCCAGGTCCTGGCCGACATTGCTGGTGGCATTGCTCAACCCGCTCAGCGTGGGTTCCTGGCGCTCACCGTTGGCCGCCGTGGGCGCGTCGGGCAGGCTTTGGCGCGGTGCGCTGCGTCGCGCGGCCCAGGCGCCCTGCACCACCACCGCGAGCAGAACAATGCCCGCCAGAATCGCCAGTCCGGTCGTCAAAGTCATGCCGCTTCCACCATGCCGATCGCGGCTTCCATGTCCACGGCGACGATGCGCGAGACGCCTTGTTCCTGCATCGTGACCCCGATCAGCTGTTCGGCCATTTCCATTGCAATCTTGTTGTGCGAGATGAACAGGAACTGCGTGCCCTTGGACATTTCGGCGACCAGGTTCGCGTAGCGTTCGGTGTTGGCGTCGTCCAGCGGCGCGTCCACCTCGTCAAGCAGGCAGAAAGGCGCCGGGTTCAGCAGGAAGATCGCGAACACCAGCGCGATGGCGGTCAGCGCTTTCTCGCCACCCGAGAGCAGGTGAATGGTCGAGTTTTTCTTGCCCGGCGGCTGCGCCATGACCTGCACGCCAGCGTCCAGCACTTCGTCGCCCACCATCGTCAGCTTGGCCTGGCCGCCGCCGAACAGCGTCGGGAACATGCGGCCGAAGCCTTCATTGACCTGGTTGAAGGTGGTCATCAGCAGGTCGCGGGTTTCGAGGTCGATCTTGTGGATCGCGTCTTCCAGCGTGTTGATGGCGTCCGTCAGGTCGGCGTTCTGCGAGTCCAGGAAGGTCTTGCGCTCGCGCGCCGCGGCCAGTTCGTCCAGCGCCGCCAGGTTGACGGCGCCCAGCGCGGCAATCTCGCGGTTGATGCGGTCGATCTCGCCCTGCAGGCCCCAGAGCTTGACCTGGCCTTCTTCGATGGAAGCGGCCAGCGCTGCGAGGTCGACCTCGGCAGCCGTCAGCTGTTCCATGTACTGCGCGCCGCCCAGCTGGGCTGCCTGCGATTCCAGCTGCAGCCGGGTGATGGCCTCGCGCAGCGGCTCCATGCCGCGCTCCAGCGTCAGTCGCTGCTCGTCGGCCTGGCGCAGTTGCATCGACAGTTCGTCGTAACCGCTGCGCGCCGCGCCCAGCGCCTGTTCCTTCTCCAGCTTGACGGCCAGCGCTTCCTGCAGCCCGGCCTGGGCCGCGGCGTCATTGAAGCTGACCAGCTCGCTTTGCAGTTGCTCTTCGGCCTGCACATTGGCCTGGATCTGCTGCGCCGCGGTTTCGATGGCCCGCTGCAGTTCGCCGCGGCGGGCGGCCAGCGCGCGGGCCTGGAACTGCGCCTCCTGTGCCTGACGCTCCAGCGCGCGCAGCTGTTCGCGTGCGCCGCTGAGCTTGCGCTCGGCGGCAATCACCGCGTCTTCCAGCTCGGCGTGGCGCTCCTGGGTGTTGGCCAGGTCCATGTCCAGCTCTTCGAAGCGGGCCTCGCCGGTCATGCGGCGATCGGCCAACTCTTCCATCTGGCCGTCGATCTCGCCCAGCTCTTCTTCGAGTTGGCCGCGGCGCGAGTTCGCAGCCTGGGCCTGCTGGTTCAACTGCATCAGCTGGACTTGCAGCTGGTGCGCACGCGTCTGCGCCTCGGCGGCTTCGCGGCGGGCCGCGGCCAGGCGCGAGGCCGCTTCGGTGTACTGCGCTTCCTGGCGGATCAGCGCGGTGCGCGAGTCGTCGGCCAGCAGGGCTTGCACGCGGCTGCTGCGTTCCAGGTTTTCGATTTCCTGCGCCCGGGCCAGCATGCCGGCCTGTTCGGAATCGGGCGCGTAGAAGGCCACCGCGAACTGCGAGACCGCATGGCCTTCGCGGGTCATGATGACCTCGCCGTACGTCAGCTGCGCGCGCTGGGCCAGCGCGGCTTCCACGGTGTCTGCCGTGTACACGCCTTCCAGCCAGTCATTCAACAACGCTGTCAGGCCGGCATCGTTGAGCTTCAACAGGTCGGCCAGGCGTGGCAGAGTCCTGTGACTGTCAGCGTGCCCACTGGCGGGTGGGGAATAGAAAGCCAGCTTGGCCGGCGGCGCGTCGCTCGCAAACGCGCGCACCGTGTCCAGCCTGCCGACCTGCAGCGCGCTCAGCCGCTCGCGCAGCGCCGCTTCCAGCGCCACTTCCCAGCCTTGCTCGATGTGTACCTTGGTCCACAGGCCCGGCAAGCCGTCCAGCCCGTGCTTGGCCAGCCAGGGCTTGAGCTTGCCTTCGGTCTGCACCTTCTCCTGCAGCGCGCGCAGCGCTTCCAGGCGGGCGCTCAGCTCGGCGTGTTTGGCAGCCTCGCGGTTGACCAGCGCCTGCTGCTCGCGGCGCTGCTCGTCCAGAAGAGGTACCTGTTCACCCAGATCGTGCAGGCGGGCTTCGGCTTCGGCGTTGGCCTCGTCGGCCATCGCGCTGTCTTCGCGCAATGCAGCCAGCTTGTCGGCGTCCGGTGCAGCCAGGCCCTGGCGCTCGGTGGCCAGGCGCTCGCGGCGGGTGCGCAAGGCGCGGGTCTGTTCCTCGATGTTGCGGCTCTCGGCTGCCAGCACCTGGATCTGCTGCTGCACCTGCGCCACCCGGCCGCGTTGCTCGTTGGCCCGCGCCTGCGCTGCCCGCACGGCCTCTTCCTGCTGCGGGCCGCTGCCGGCTTCTTCCTCGGCTTGCGCGGCCAGGATCTCGGCCTGCTCCTCGGCCGCGGCAATCTGCTCGGCAATGGTTTCCTGTTCGGCGACCGCATCGTCCCGGCGCTGGGCCCACTGCTGGTTCTGGCTTTCCAGGTCGGCCAAGCGTGCCTGCGCGCGCTGCCGGCCCTCGACCACGTAGCGGATGCGCTCTTCGAGCCGGCTCACTTCCAGCGAAGCCTGCGCAAGGTCGCCCTGCTTGGCATGCAGCGCGTCGGAGGCTTCGTAGTGCGACTGGCGCACCACTTCCAGCTGCGCTTCCACGTGGCGCAGGTCGGCCAGCTTGGCTTCCAGCGCGTTGGTTGCGTCCAGCGTGGCCAGCTTCAGGCGGTCTTCCTCGGCGGCCGCGTCGCGGTGCTTCAGGAACCACAGCTGGTGCAGCTTCAGCGTGCCGCTTTTCTGCAGGCCGTGGAAACGCGTGGCCACCTCGGCTTGGCGCTCCAACTTGTCGAGGTTGGCATTCAGCTCGCGCAGGATGTCGTCGACCCGGGTCAGGTTCTCGCGCGTGTCGCGCAGCCGCAGCTCGGTCTCGCGGCGGCGCTCCTTGTACTTCGAGACACCGGCGGCCTCTTCGAGGAAGAGCCGCAGCTCTTCGGGGCGCGACTCGATGATGCGGCTGATCGTGCCCTGGCCGATGATGGCGTAGGCGCGCGGGCCCAGGCCCGTCCCGAGGAACACATCCTGCACGTCGCGGCGACGCACGGCCTGGTTGTTGATGAAGTAGCTGCTGGTGCCGTCCCGCGTCAGCACGCGCTTGACGGCGATCTCGGCGTACTGGTTCCACGAGCCACCGGCACGGCCGTCTTCATTGCTGAACACCAGTTCCACGCTGGCGCGACTGGCCGGCTTGCGGTTGCCCGAGCCGTTGAAGATCACGTCCTGCATGGACTCGCCACGCAGCTCGCTGGCCTTGGATTCGCCCAGCACCCAGCGCACCGCATCCATGATGTTGGACTTGCCGCAACCATTCGGCCCGACCACGCCCACGCGCTGGCCCGGCAGCTGGAAGGTGGTGGGCTCGGCGAAGGATTTGAAGCCTGACAGCTTGATCTGGTTGAGCCGCATGAAATGGGGCGTGACACGCAGTCCCACGCCGGCACCGCGGCAAGGCATTCGAATACCCGTCGCGACGCTGTGGACTGCGCCTTAAGTCGTTGATTTACTTGGAATTTTAGGTCGCCATTCGGTGACCTGACTGGCCGGGATGATAGCATCGCACCCCTTCTTCCCGGGTTGGTGCAGCAGCCCGTGGCCCCATTGTTTGCCTGACTGTGCGCCGCGTGGCGCCGGCAGGCGTCCATTTGCATTTGCCATGGCCCGCTCTTCCGCCCCTTCAGCCGAAAAATCCGTCGAAAAATCTGCCCAGAAATCCGCCAAGTCCGCTGGCAAGCCTGTGAAGGCCGTCAAGGTCCCCAAGGAGGCTGCGCAAGAGCGCCCGATGCCGCCGAACCCGCCGACCGCGCCTTCGAAGGAACTGCACGTGTTCCCGAACCCGGCGGCCGAGCGGGACTACGTGATCCAGTTCCAGATTCCCGAGTTCACCTGCCACTGCCCGCTGACCGGCCAGCCGGACTTCGCGCACTTCACCATCGACATGGTCTGCGACGAACTCTGCATCGAGCTGAAGAGCCTGAAGATGTACATGTGGAGCTTCCGCCACGAAGGCGCGTTCCACGAGAAGGTCACCAACGACATCCTGAGCAAGATCGTCGGCGTGACCCAACCGCGCTACGCCCGCATCACCGCGCGCTGGTACGTGCGAGGCGGCATCTACACCAATGTGGTGGCCGAGCACCGCGCCAAGGGCTGGAAGAACGACGCCATCGTGCCGGCCCCGCAACTGCCCCAGGCCACCGGCCTGCGCTGACACCTTGCCGCAGCTCACGCCTCAACCGCCAGTCTCGCCCGAACCGCGACCCACGCCTCGCCTGATCGACGTCATGGGAACCCTCGCCGTCCGTCCGCCCTACCAGAAGTACGACGTGACGGTGAAGCGCAGCCCGATCGACGGCTTCGGCGTGTTTGCGGCGGAGGCGGTGCCGCGCTGGCACAAGATCGGCGAGGTGCGCGGCGAAAGCATCAGCATCGCCGAGGCGCGGCGCCGCGCGGCCACGCTCAAGCGCATCATGATCGTCGAGGTGTCGGACAAGACCGCCATCGACCTGGCCCAGTCCAGCGACCCGATGCGCTTCACCAACCACAGCTGCCAGCCCAACGGCCAGCTGCGCATCATTGCCGGCCGCATCGAGTTCTATGCGCTGCGCGAGATCGAGGTGGGTGAAGAGATCACCGTGAATTACGGCGAGACGCACCACGAAGGCCGGCTCGTCTGCCAGTGCGGCGCGCCGGGCTGCGTGGGCAAGCTCTAAGACGGGCCGGGCCGGCCAAGCCCCGCCGGCAGCCGGTTCGCCGAGCCAGGACACAAGCACGCATGCAGCGCACCGGCGTCCATCGGCTTTCCCATGTGGGCGTCCATGCCAGATTCCTGCCCAGCTGCCAATGCATGGCCGCATGGCCGGCAGCGCTCGCCGATAATCCGGCGATGAATCCGCTGCTTGGCCGCCTGCACGCCTACCCCTTCGAGCGCCTGAATGCGCTCTCGAAGGACATCGTTCCGAACCCCGCCCTGCGCCACATCAGCCTGGGCCTGGGCGAGCCCAAGCACCCGGCGCCGGCGCTGGTGGAAAAGGCGCTGTGCAGCAACCTGGCCGGCCTGTCGAACTACCCCGCCACCGCGGGCGAGCCGGCATTGCGAGAAGCCATTGCCGGCTGGATCGACCGCCGCTACGGCGTGCAACTGGACGCCAGGACGCAGATCCTGCCGGTCAACGGCTCGCGCGAGGCGCTGTTCTCGCTGGCGCAGACCGTGGTCGACCCCACCGCAGCCGACGCGGTGGTCGTCTGCCCGAATCCGTTCTATCAAATCTACGAAGGCGCCGCGCTGCTGGCCGGCGCCCGCACTGCGTTTGTCAACAGCAACCCGGCACGCAATTTCGCCTGCGACTGGGACCAGATCGACGACGCGACCTGGGCCCGGACCCAGTTGGTCTATGCCTGCTCGCCGTGCAACCCGACCGGCGCGGTGATGCCGCTGGCCGAATGGCAGCAGTTGTTCGAGCTGAGCGACCGTTTCGGCTTTGTCATCGCCAGCGACGAGTGCTACTCCGAGATCTATTTCCGCGAAGACGCGCCGCTGGGCGCGCTGGCGGCCGCCAAGGCGCTGGGCCGGGACGACTTCCGCAACCTGGTCGTGCTGTCCAGCCTGTCCAAGCGCAGCAACGTGCCCGGCATGCGCTCGGGTTTCGTCGCCGGGGACGCCAAGGTGATGAAGGCCTTCCTGCTCTACCGCACCTACCACGGCAGCGCGATGAGCAAGGTGATCCAGGCCGCCAGCATCGCCGCCTGGAACGACGAGGCCCACGTGGAGGCCAACCGCGCCGCCTACCGGGCCAAGTTCGCCGCCGTCACGCCGCTGCTGTCCGAGGTGCTGGACGTGCGCCTGCCGGACGCCGGTTTCTACCTCTGGGCCGGCCTGCCGAAGCACTTGCATGGCGGCGACGACATTGCCTACAGCCTGGATCTGCTGGCTCAATACAATGTCGCGGTGCTGCCTGGCAGCTTGCTGGCCCGCGAAGCGCATGGCGTGAACCCCGGGGCTGGCCGAATCCGCATGGCGCTGGTGGCCGACACGGCCGAATGCGTAGCGGCCGCTGAACGCATCGTGGCCCATGCCCGCGGACTGTCCTGACCGAGGACACGCGCTGCTCTTCGCTCATCTTCCTTCGGCAATCGCCGCCGGCCCGCCATTCTCCTGAACCTTTCTCACCCATGACCACCGCCAACCTGCAAGCCACCATCGACGCCGCCTGGGAGCAGCGCACCGAGTTCAGCCCTGCCAGTGCGCCCGCCGAAGTGCGTGCCGCCGTGAAGCACACGATAGACGAGCTGAACGCCGGCCGCCTGCGCGTGGCCGAGCGCCAGGGCGTGGGCCAGTGGCAGGTCAACCAGTGGATCAAGAAGGCCGTGCTGCTGAGCTTCCGGCTGACCGACAACGCGGCGATGCGCTCGGGCGAGCTGACCTTCTTCGACAAGGTCGCCACCAAGTTCTCGGACCTGGACGACGCGGCCATTGCCGCCACCGGCGTGCGCGTGGTGCCGCCGGCCGTCGCCCGCCATGGCAGCTACATCGCCAAGGGCGCGATCCTGATGCCGTCGTACGTCAACATCGGCGCCTACGTGGACGAGGGCACGATGGTCGACACCTGGGCCACCGTCGGCTCCTGCGCGCAGATCGGCAAGCATGTGCACCTGTCCGGCGGCGTGGGCATTGGCGGCGTGCTGGAGCCGGTGCAGGCCAACCCGACCATCATCGAGGACAACTGCTTCATCGGCGCCCGCTCGGAAGTCGTCGAAGGCGTGATCGTCGAAGAGAACTCGGTGCTCGGCATGGGCGTGTACCTGGGCCAGAGCACCCCCATCTTCGACCGTGCCACCGGCGAGATCAGCTACGGCCGCGTGCCCAGTGGCTCGGTGGTTGTGAGCGGCAACCTGCCCAAGACGGCGGCCAACGGCGCGCCGTACAGCATGTACGCTGCGATCATCGTCAAGCGCGTGGACGCCCAGACCCGTTCGAAGACCAGCATCAACGAGCTGCTGCGCGACTGATGTCGCTGCCGGGCCGGGTTATCGTCCGGCCCGCGCCTTTCTTTCTCCCCTTCCGATCTTTTTCCGCGAAAGAGCTGTCCGATGAACATGCAACGTGTCCTGCAGTTGATGGCGGAAAAAGGCGCTTCCGACCTTTACCTCTCGGCCAATGCGCCGGTGCTGCTGAAGGTCAACGGCCAGTTGCTGCCGGTCACCGACCATGTGCTGCCGCCGCTGATGCCGCGCACCATGCTGTCCGAGGTGCTCTCGCCGGCGCAGATGGAGGAGCTGGACCGGGAAGGCGAGCTGAACATCGGCATCGGCGTGCCCAAGGTCGGCGGTTTCCGGCTGTCGGCCTTCAAGCAGCGCAACACCATCGCTGCGGTGGTGCGCTGCATTCCCATCAAGATCCCGGCGATCGACTCGCTGCACGTGCCGCCGGTGCTGTCCACGCTGGCGCTGGAAAAGCGCGGGCTGATCCTGATGGTCGGCGCCACCGGCACCGGCAAGAGCACCACCATGGCCTCGATGCTGGAGTGGCGCAACCAGCACCTCTCCGGCCACATCCTGACGATCGAAGACCCGATCGAGTTCCTCTTCAGCAACAAGCGCTCCATCGTCAACCAGCGCGAGGTCGGCCGCGACACGGCCACGCTGCACATCGGCCTGAAAAACGCACTGCGCCAGGCACCCGACTGCATCATGATCGGCGAGATCCGCGACCGCGAGACCATGACCGCGACGATCTCGTATGCGCTGTCCGGCCACTTGGTGATGGCCACGCTGCACGCCAACAACAGCTATCACGCGCTGGGCCGCATCCTGTCGTTCTACACGCCCGAATCCCGCGGCGCGCTGCTGGCCGACCTCGGCGCGGCCTTGAATGCCATCGTCTCGCAGCGGCTGCTGCGCTCGATGCAGGGCGGCCGCATCCCGGCGGTGGAGGTGCTGCAGAACTCCAAGCTGGTCTCGGAGATGATCGAGAAGGGCGACTTCCCCGGCGTCAAGGAAGCCATGGAGCGTTCGCTGGCCGATGGCTCGCAGACCTTCGAGCAGGACCTGGCGCGGCTGATCGGCGAAGGCCTGGTGTCGCGCGAAGAAGCGCTGGTGCATGCCGACTCGCCGACCAACCTGCTCTGGCGCCTGCAGAACGACAGCGCGCCGGTCTCGCGCGTGCCGCCGGTCAAGGTCGAGCCGGACACGCCTTCGTTCACCGAAATCACGCTGGACGTGGTGCAGGAGGCGCCGCGCACGCCCGGCATCAGCGCCCGCACCCGCTGAAGTTCTGCGGCAAGTGCCGCCCCTGTTGTTGCCTTGCCCACCGCACGCCGCGGTGGCCTGCGGTCCTTTTCGGCCCTGCCCTGTTGTTGCCCATGTCCGCCACCCTGCACCTGCTTGAAGACCTGATCGCCCGCCCGTCCGTGACGCCGGCCGACTTCGGCTGCCAGGGCGTGATCGCCCAGCGGCTGGCGGCCGCCGGCTTCAGCTGCGAGCCCATGCCTTTCGGCCCGGACAACTTCCGCGTCGACAACCTGTGGGCCGTGCATGACAGTGGCCGCCCGGGTCCGACCATGGTCTTCGCCGGCCACACCGACGTGGTGCCCGCCGGCCCGCTGAACCGCTGGAACAGCGACCCTTTTGTGCCCAGCTACCGCGACGGCAAGCTCTATGGCCGTGGCGCGGCCGACATGAAGACTTCGGTCGCCGCGATGGTCGTCGCCGCCGAGGAGTTCGTGAAGGCCCAGCCGGACCACGCCGGCCGCATCGCCTTCCTGTTGACCAGCGACGAAGAAGGTCCTTCGGTGGACGGTACGGTCAAGGTCATCGAGGCGCTGAAGGCCCGCGGCGAGGCGCTGGACTGCTGCATCGTCGGCGAGCCAACCTCGGTCGACACGCTGGGCGACATGATCAAGAACGGCCGCCGCGGCTCGCTGTCGGGCAAGCTCACGATCACCGGCGTGCAGGGCCACGTCGCCTACCCGCAACTGGCGCGCAACCCCATCCACCTGCTGGCGCCCGCGCTGGCCGAGCTGGCAGCGATGCACTGGGACGAAGGCAACGAATACTTCCCACCGACCACCTGGCAGGCCTCGAACCTGCACGCGGGCACCGGTGCGACCAATGTGATCCCAGGCGAAGCGGTGCTGGACTTCAACTTCCGCTTCTCCACCGCCTCCACGCCCGAAAGCCTGAAGGCCCGCGTGGCCCAGGCGCTGGACCGCCACGAATTGCAGTGGCGCATTGACTGGACACTCGGCGGCGAGCCTTTCCTCACGCCCGTCGGCAGCTTGGTCGGCGCGCTGGTGCAGGCCATCAAAGCCGAGACCGGCGTGGCCGCCACGCTGTCCACCACCGGCGGCACGTCCGACGGCCGCTTCATCGCCAGGGCCTGCGAACAGGTGGTCGAGTTCGGCCCGGTGAACGCCACCATCCACAAGGTCGACGAACACGTGCGTGTCGATGCCATCGAACCGCTGAAGAACATCTACCGCCGCACGCTGGAGCTGCTGCTGACATGACATTGGCCGAGCTGATCACCGCCGCCACCGCCCGCCTGACCGAGGCGGGCGTTTCGTTTGGGCATGGCACGACCAACGCGCATGACGAAGCCGCCTGGCTGGTGCTGTGGTCGCTGCATTTCCCGCTGGACAGCGACTACACCAGCGGCGACGTGACGGTGCCCGAGGCGGACGTGGCCAGGGCCATGGCGTTGATCGAGCAGCGCATCGCCACCCGCAAGCCCGCTGCCTATCTCACCGGCGAAGCCTGGCTGCAAGGCGTGCCGTTCACGGTGGACGAGCGCGTGATCGTGCCGCGCTCCTTGATCGCCGAATGCCTGGCCGACGCCAGCATCGACCCCTGGCTCACCGAGCAAACCCGCCACGTGCTGGACTTGTGCACCGGCAACGGCAGCCTGGCCGTGCTGGCCGCCATGGCCTGGCCCGAGGTCGAGGTCGTCGGTGCCGACCTTTCCGCCGACGCACTGGCCGTGGCCCGCGTCAACGTCGAACGCCATCACCTGCAGGACCGCATCTTGCTGGTCCAGGGTGACGGCCTGGCTGCCACCGGCGGCCGCGTGTTCGACCTCATCCTCTGCAACCCGCCCTATGTGAACAGCCAATCAATGGCCGCGCTGCCACCCGAATACCAGGCCGAGCCCGCGCTCGCGCTGGCCGGCGGCAGCGACGGCATGGACTTCATCCGCAGCCTGCTGCGCGACGCGCCCGCCCACCTCAGTGCCGAGGGCCTGCTGGTGCTGGAGATCGGCCATGAAAGGCCGCACTTCGAGGCCGCTTTCCCGCAACTCGCGCCCATCTGGCTCAGCACCAGTGCCGGCGACGACGATGTGCTGCTCCTGACCCGCGAGGCCCTGCTGATGCAGCCCGCCTCGCCTGCTGTTCCCCTTCCCCGAACATGATCACTCTTCGCAATGTGACGCTGCGCCGCGGCGTCAAGGTGGTGCTCGACAGCGCCACCGTCACCCTCAATCCTGGCGAGAAAATCGGCCTGGTCGGCCGCAACGGCGCCGGCAAGTCCAGCCTGTTCGCGCTGCTGGCCAACCGCCTGGGCGCCGATGCCGGCGACTTCGACATCCCCGCGCGCTGGCGCATGGGCGAGGTCGCCCAGCACATGCCCGAAACCGAAGACGCCGCCACCGACTTCGTGCTGCAGGGCGACATCCCGCTGATGGAAGCCGAAGCCGAACTGGCCGCCGCCGAAGCCGCGGACGACGGCGAGGCCATGGCCCACGCCTACCTGAAGCTGGAAGAAGCCAGCGCCTTCGACTCTCGCGCCCGCGCCCACACCCTGCTGATGGGCCTGGGCTTCCGGGTGGACCAGCTCGAAGCGCCGGTCAACAGCTTCTCCGGCGGCTGGCGCATGCGCCTGCAACTGGCGCGAGCGCTGATGTGCCCGTCGGACCTGATGCTGCTGGACGAGCCGACCAACCACTTGGACCTGGACGCCCTGGTCTGGCTGGAAGGCTGGCTCAAGCGTTACACCGGCACGCTGCTGATGATCAGCCATGACCGCGAATTCCTGGACGCGATCACCACCGTCACGCTGCACCTGGAAGACGCCAAGCTGACGCGCTACGGCGGCAACTACACCCGCTTCGAGGAAATGCGCGCCGAGCGCATGGAGCAGCAGGCCGCCGCCTATGGCAAGCAGCAGGAGCGTGTGGCCCACCTGCAGAAATTCATCGACCGCTTCAAGGCCAAGGCCAGCAAGGCCAAGCAGGCGCAAAGCCGCGTGAAGGCCCTGGAGCGCATGGAGAAGCTGGCGCCCGTGCTCACGTCAGCTGACTTCAGCTTCGAATTCCGCGAGCCGCTGAGCTTGCCGGACCCGATGCTGGCGATGAACGACGTCGTCTGTGGCTACATGGCCGCCAACGAGGACGGCTCGAACAAGGCCATCGTGCATGGCATCAACCGCACGGTACTGGCCGGCCAGCGCATTGGCGTGCTGGGCGCCAACGGCCAGGGCAAGTCCACCGTGGTGAAGACCATCGCCCATGCGCACCCGGCCCTGGCCGGCACCATGGTCGAAGGCAAGGGCCTGGCCATCGGCTACTTCGCGCAGCAGGAGATGGACTTGCTGCACAGCGACGACACACCGCTGCAGCACATGGTGCGCACCGCCAAGACCCTGGGCATCAACGCCCGCGAACAGGAACTGCGCGACTTCCTCGGCCAGTTCCGCTTTGTCGGCGAAATGGTGCACCAGCAGGTCGGCACGCTCTCCGGCGGCGAGAAGGCCCGCCTGGTACTGGGCACGCTGGTCTGGCAGCGCCCCAACCTGCTGCTGCTGGACGAACCGACCAACCACCTGGACCTGCAGACCCGTGAGGCGCTCTCGATGGCGCTCAACGAGTTCGAAGGCACGGTGATGCTGGTCAGCCACGACCGGGCGCTGCTGCGCGAAGTCTGCGACGAGTTCTGGATGGTCGCCGACGGCGTGGTCAAGCCCTTCGACGGCGACCTGGACGACTACCAGCGCTGGCTGCTCGAACGCAGCCGCGAGGCCCAGCGCGCGCTCAGCGGCAAGGCCGCGAAAGCGGAGAAAGCTGCCGCCACGCCCGCGCCTGCCGCCCCGGCACCCGCGCCTGCAGCCCCGGCGCCCAAGCCTGTCGCCGCACCCGCCCCGGCCAGCCGCGATGACCGCAAGAACGCCGCCCAGAACCGCGCCAAGCTGGCCGACCAGACCCGCCCGATGCGCAACGAGCTGTCCATGCTCGACAAGAAGCTCGAAAAGCTCAACGCCGAAAAAACCTCGCTCGAAACCCAGCTCGCCCAACCCGGCCTCGCCGGCCCCAAGATCGCCGACCTCGGCCGCCAGCTCAGCCACGCCCAGGCCGAGATCGCGATGGGCGAAGAACGCTGGCTGGAACTGACCGAGCAGATCGAGGCGATTCAAGGCGGGGGTTGATCGAACCCAGGCCCGCGAGTTGATCATTCACGGGCGGAATCGAGCGGCGGTACATTGGAGGCCAAGAATGCATCCCGTATCCTTCAGCGAAGTGATCGAGTTCTGGCAAGCCGCCGGCTCCAAACGCTGGTTCTCCAAGAGCAAGGCCTTTGATGCCGAGTTCAAGCAATGCTTTCTTGCGGCGCATGAAGCGGCCTTACGGGGTTACCTGATCGGCTGGTCATTGACGGCCGAAGGTACGTTGGCCCTGGTGTTGTTGCTTGACCAATTCCCGCGCAACGCTTTCCGTGACATGCCGCGTGCCTTCGAGACGGATGCGTTGGCGCGGGAGACGGCGGACCTGGCCATCGTGAAGGGGTTCGACCGGCAAGTGGGCGAGGTGCTGCGGCCGTTTTTCTACATGCCGTTCATGCACTCGGAGCACCTTGCGGACCAGCAGCACTGCGTGGCGCTGTGCGCCGGGGTGGATACGAGCACCCAGCGCGCCGCGGTGACGCACCGCGACATCATTGCCCGCTTCGGACGCTTTCCCCATCGCAATGCGGTGCTGGGTCGCGTGTCCACGCCCGAGGAAATCGCCTTCCTCGCGGACGGCGGTTTCAAGGGATGAGCTGGTTCACTCCGGGTTGAAGCGGAAGTCCAGCGAGGCTTGCTGGCCGGCGCGCAGGTCCACAGGCTTGGCTTCCTGCTTGCCTTTGAATGCGGTCTGCACCTGGTAGTGGCCGGGCGGCAGGTTGATCAGCAGCACCGGGCCGCTGAGTTTGCGGTCGAAGAAGACCTGGTCATTGGGGCCCACGATGCGGGTGCGGACGTCGGCCAGGAATTCGCCGGAAGGTGCTGCCGTCAGCACCTTCAGCGTAAAGCCGGCGCGTTCGTGCTCGATCTGGCCTTGCTCGTCCTGGCCGATGCCGCCCATCACGAAGGGCTGGCCCAGCGGGCCGGTGCCGCGGTCCAGTGCCAGGGCTTCGATGGCCGCCGCCGCCAGGCCCACGGCCAACAACACTTTGACTACGCCCATCCACTGGGCATGACTGGGGTGTTTCATCGCAGAAGCTCCTTTGCTGCAGCAACACGAACCTTCGCAGGCTGAGGTCGCGTTGTTCAGGGGCAATCGGCGGGCCGGGCTTGTGGCTTATTTGGCGCTGGCCATGGCCTCCGGCATGGCGGACGAATGATGGTGGGCGATCAGCCACTGGCCGTTCTCCCACTCATAGACGTAGGTGTAGCGCGCCTTCACCGACTGGCCGTCCTTGAACCGGAAGGTGTAGGTGCCGACGTCCTGCGCCACGTTGCAGCCGATCTTGATGAGGCGCTTGTCAATCGTGCCTTGTGGTTCCGATTTCAGGAACTTGACGAAATAGTCGCGAATCTCTGCCGGGCTGGTCCGCGGCTGATTGGACACGGTGGGCAGCAACACGCCGTCGGGAGCATAGTTGGCCACCACCTTGTCCGGATCCAGCGTGCGCAGCGAGGCGTTCCAGCGATCGAACAGGGCCGCCACCTGCTGTTCGCTGGTCGCCTGGCAGACGGCGCTCGTACCGGCGGTGCCCTGCGCCAGCGCAGGTGTGGACAAGCCCAGCGCCAGGCTGGCAGCCGCGAACAGGGGCGAGAGTGTTGGAAATTTCATGTCGTGACGTGCTCGAAGCAATGAGTTGAATGAAGTGACGCCCCGCCTGAGGGCCTTGCGTCACAAGAACTCATTCTTCGGGTGCTGGATGAACAGCAGCCACGGTGCGCCATGAACAGGCACTGACGTGAAGATGAACGGCAGGTGAACTGCGCGCCATCGCCTCGCCTGAGCTTTTTCAGCCGGGCTCGGCGTCCAGCTTGTAGCCAAAGCCTCGCACCGTCTTGAGCAGGGCCAGCGCGTGGCCTTCGTCGATCTTGCTGCGCAGGCGCCGCACGTACACGTCCACCACGTTGGTCAGCGGATCTTCATTGGTGCCCCAGACATTGGCCAGGATGCGCTCGCGGCTGTAGACCCTGCCGGGCGCGCTCATCAGCAACTCCAGAAATGCCAGCTCCTTGGCGGTCAGCACCACAGTCCGGCCAGCCCGGCTGACATGCATGCGCTCACGGTCAAGCTGCAGATCGGCCACCTGCAGTGTGGCGGCGCGCGGCCGCTGCTGCCGGCCCCGGCGCAGCAGGGCCTCGATGCGGGCCAGCAACTCCTCAAAGGCGAAGGGCTTGGTCAGGTAGTCGTCCGCGCCCAGGCGCAAGCCATTCACCTTGTCCTCGGTCTGGTTCATCGCGCTGAGCATCAGCACCGGGACCTGAAAGCCTTCGGCGCGCAGCGTCTGGCAAACCTCGATTCCGCTCATGCCCGGCAGCATCAGGTCCAGGATCAGCAGCGCCCTGTCATCGGCGCGGGCCAGCGCCAAGCCCTCCGGGCCGGTGCGGGCCAGCTGCACGGCATAGCCCTCGGCACGCAAGCCGCGCAGCAGGAAGTCGCCCACCCGCGCGTCGTCTTCCACCACCAGGATGTTCATGCCGGCAAGCCTTCGGACAGTGTTTGCGGCGCCCGCTGTGACAGCGGGAGCACCATGCGGACCTGGGTGCCGTGGTCAACCCGGCTGTCGATGTGGATGCTGCCCTGGTGGGCGGCGATGATGGTCTGGGCGATGGACAGCCCGATGCCCGTGCCGTCTGCCCGGTACGCCCGCGCGCGGCGACCGCGCGTGAAGCGCTCGAACACCAGCGGCAGCTCGTCGGCATCAATGCCAATGCCCTCGTCGCTCACCAGCAGCGCCACGTCCTGCGGCGAGACCTGCCAGCCCAGCCTCACTTCGCCACCGGGGCGCGAGTAGCGCACCGCGTTGTCCAGCACAATCATCACCGCCCGGCGCAGCCGCTCTGCATCCGCATGCACCGGCAGCTCGGTGGGCGGCGGGCCGTGCGGCGCATGGCCTGGCGCCAGCAGCACCCGCACGCCCTGCGGCTGGCCCAGGGCTTCGGCCTGCTCGACCACCTCGCCGAGCAAGACCAGCAGGTCCAGCTCGTGCGGCTGCATCACCAGCTGGTCCACCTCGGCCCTGGCGACCAGCATCAGGTCGTCGATCACGCCGGTCAGCTGACCCACGCCGCCCACGATGCGGGCCAGCGACTGCTTGTATTCCTCTGGCGGCTTGTCCTGGCCGCGCAAGGCGATCTCGGCTTCGCCGCGTATCGCCGTTGCGGGCGTGCGCAGTTCGTGCCCGAGATCGGCAAACAACTGGCGCCGCCGCTGGTCCACGCGCTGCAAGGCGTCATGCGCGACGCGCAGCTCCGCGGTGCGGTCCTGCACGGCGGCCTCCAGCCGGTGACGCGCCTCGTCGGCCGCCTTGCGATGCTGCTGCAGCTCGGCCGCCATCTGGTTGAAGCTCTCGGCCACCCGCTCGAATTCATCTCTCGAACCGATCGCCATGCGATGGCCCAGCTCGCCAGCCTGCAGCGCCTGGGTGCCGATCAGCAACTGGTCCAGCGGCTGCTTCAGGCGCCGGTTCAAATGCAGCGCCAATGCTGCCGCCACCGCCAGCATCGTCACCGCCATGCCAATGGCCTGCCGGCGCAAGGCATCCAGCCCGCGCTCGGTGGCGGCGCGGGCCTCCGGAACGACCACCCGCTGGCGTTCGATCGCGCCATTGACCAGCTCGCGCAGATCCCGCCCGCCCGCCATGTCGAACACCTCGTTGAGCTCATGCCACACCGCTGCAAAGTCGGCTCCGTGGTCCATCGGCGTCAAGCGCATCAGGCGCGACTGCACCGCCGTGATGTTCTGGTCCAGCAAATCGGTCACGGCCACCAGCTTGGGCACATCGGGCGGGATGGGGGTGTCTTCCCGGGCCGAGAATTCGATCCACAAGGCATGGTCGCGTCGCGCCAGGCCCTTGAGCTTGGCGGCGCTGGACTGGATGCGGGTCACGAGCTGGTCGCGCACCTCCACCGAAGCCTCCGCATTCATCAGGCGCTGCGAAGCCCAGACGCGCAGGCGCTGCTTGTTGGCCGAAAGCTCCAGCAGTTCCGACAGGATGTCGCTGGCCAGCCGGCTGTGCTGGGCGTAGTCATTGACGCGGTTCGCGCCCCAATAGACAAAGCCGGCCTGCACAAACACCAGCGCCACCAGCGCCGCGAATGCCAAGGAAAGACGGGTGCGAAACATGCAGCAATGTAGCCGGGCCGCTCGGCGCCGGCATGCGGCGCGTTGGTGGCCTCCTCGGCGAAGAAGGCGTCCGGGGCGGCGGGCCCGCACCGTGGCCCGCCGCCCGGCTGCCGCGCATCAAGCCGCGCGGTTCACCAAACCGGCCAGCAAGGCCTCGCGCTGGCGCACAAAGCTTTTTGCCTGGGCGTTCAACCAGGCCAGCACCAGGTCCGCACCAGGCAATGGCTCGCCACTGATGACGAACTGGTAACTCGCCGGTGAGCGCAGGGCGGGTCCTGCAGGCGTGCCGAAGGGGGCGACCAGGCGGCCGGTGGCAAGATCCTCCAGCACCAGCGCCGCCCGCCCCATGGCCACGCCCTGCCCGGCCAGCGCGGCGCCCACGGCCAGCTGCGAGAGGTTGAAATGGCGGCCTCCCTGCAGCCGGTCCAGGCCGAGACCTGCCGCGCTCAGCCAGCCCTGCCATTCCTCATGCGGGCCGGCCCCGTCCCAGGGCTGATCGTCGTGCAGCAGATGCTCGGGGCGCAGGTCGCCCGCCCCGCGCACTTCCGGGTGCGCCGCCAGCCAGGCCGGGCTGGCGACCGGCAGCAGCCACTCGTCCAGGAAGGCGGTGGCCTGCAGGTCGCTGTAGGCCGAGCCTGGGTCGTAGCGCACGGCTGCTGCCAGGCCCAGCTGTGCCATGCGCTGGCGATCCAGTCCCTGGAACTCGCTGATCACCCGCAGGTCCAGCGCCGCGTGCTGGCGGAAGAAGTCCCCCAGGCGGGGCGTGAGCCAGCCCATGGCGAACGAAGGCGAGCAGCTCAGCGCCAGCGCCGCGCCGGGCTCGGGTTTGCGCAGCTGCAGCAGGGCGGCTTCCAGCGCATCGAAGGACTCGCGCAGCACGGTGGCCAGGCGCAGCCCCTCGGGCGTCAAAAGCAGGGTCCGCGGGCTGCGCAGGAACAGCGGCCGCTGCAGCCACTGCTCCAACTGTTTGACCTGCTGGCTCACCGCGCCCTGGGTGATGCACAAGACTGAGGCAGCCTGGGTGAAGCTTTCGCACCGTGCTGCAGCATCGAAGCACCGCAACCAGGACAACAAGGACGGATTCAGCGTTGGACCCATGTTGCCATTGCTATTACTAATGAACGACCAAGTATAAGTGGCTTGCTCTCGCACACCGGGCCGGGCGAGCATGAGGCATGTCGATTGCACCCGCCTCCTCCGCCATTTCCCCATCCAGCACACTGCTTCCCTGGCAGTCCGGGCTGAACTGGGCAACGCTGCAAGCTGCGCACCCCCTGCTCTGGGCGCAGGACGCCACGCCCCCAGCCACGCCTGACAACGCACCACCGGGCGAGTCAGGCATTAGCGCCATGCAGGAGTCCCTGACTGCCCTGCAGGCGGCGTCGGCCCGGCTGACACGTTTTGCGCCGCTGTTGGCGCAGCTGTTTCCTGACGCCCTGGGGGCCAGCGGCGGGCTGATCGAGTCCCCGCTGCTGGCAGTGCCGGCGCTGCAGGCGGCGCTGGGCATGTCTGCCGAGGCGGGCACGCTGTTCGTGAAGGCCGACCACGCGCTGCCGGTGGCTGGCTCCATCAAGGCGCGCGGCGGCATTCATGAGGTGCTGGAACATGCCGAGGCGCTGGCGCTGCGCCATGGCCTGCTGCCGCAGCAGGATCTGGACCTGGCCGACTACCGTGTGCTGGCCTCGCCGGCGGCCCGCGCGCTGTTTGCCGCGCACCAGGTGGCCGTGGGCTCCACCGGCAACCTGGGCCTGGCCATCGGCGTGATGGCCGCTGCACTGGGCTTCAAGGCCACGGTGCACATGTCGGCCGATGCCAAGGAGTGGAAAAAAGCACGCCTGCGCCAGCGGGGCGTGCTGGTGGTGGAGCATGAAGGCGACTACGCCGAGGCAGTGGCCGCAGGGCGGCGCGCCGTGCAGGCCGACCCGCAGGGCCATTTTGTCGACGACGAACATTCGAGCTCGCTGTTCATGGGCTATGCAGTCGCCGCCGAGCGCCTGGCGGCCCAGTTGGAAAGCGCCGGCCGGACGGTGGACGCGGCGCATCCGCTCCTCGTCTACCTGCCCTGCGGCGTGGGCGGTGCACCAGGCGGCGTGGCCTGGGCGCTGCGCCAGCATTTCGGGGCGCATGTGCACTGCTTCTTTGCCGAGCCGGTGCAGTCACCCTGCTTCCTCCTGCAGTTGCTGGTGAACCATGCTGGCGCCCGGGCTGCGCTGCCGCCGCTGGCTGCGCTGGCAGCCAGCCCGCAGCCGCCCTCGGTCTATGACATCGGCCTGAGCAACCGGACCGAGGCCGACGGGCTGGCGGTGGCGCGGGCCTCGGAACTGGCCGGCGCGCTGGCCGGGCCAGGCCTGGCGGGCGCCTACACGGTGACCGACGACGACCTCTACCGCCTGCTGCACCACGCCGCCGTGAGCGAGGACCTGCGCCTGGAGCCTTCGGCCGCAGCCGGCCTGGCCGGCCCTGCGCGGCTGCTGCACAGCGAAGCCGGGCAAGCCTGGCTGGCACGCCGCGGCCTGCAGGCGCCGCAACTGGCAGTCGCCACCCACGTCGCCTGGACCACCGGCGGCCAGGCGGTGCCCGAGCCTGAACTCGCCTGCTTCCGCCATCGCGCGGCCGAGCTGGCCCGCACACCGGCCGACGACCCCGCCCTGCGACAAAGCCTGCCCTCCCCGCATCCCTGATCCCCAACCACTTGAGCGCCTCGACATGAACTCTTCCGCATTGCTGCCCCCGTCCATTGCCCGCCGCGCCCTGCTGGCTGGCCTTGCCCTTGCCGGCCTGACCCTGCCCGCGATTTCTGCGCTGGCCGCCGACGCGTATCCGAGCAAGCCCCTTCAATTGGTCGTGCCCTTCCCGCCGGGTGGCGCCACCGACGTGCTGGCCCGCCTGGTGGCCAAGGGCCTGGGAGACAAGCTCGGGCAGAGCATCGTGGTTGAAAACCGCGCCGGCGCCGGCACGGCCATTGGCGCCAGCTACGTGGCCAAGGCGCCGGCCGATGGCTACACCTTGTTGATCAGTTCCGGCACCACCTACACCGCCAATCCGGCCATCAACCCCAAGCTGGGCTATGACCCGCTCAAGAGCTTCGAGCAGTTGGGCATCGTCGGCCGCACCGGGCTGATCCTGCTGGCCAACCCGCAGGTCAAGGCCGACTCTCCCAAGAGCTTCGTCGCCCTGGTGCATCCGGCGCCCGGCAAGTTCGCCTGGGCCTCGTTTGGCAACGGCACCACCTCGCACTTCACCGGCGAGCTGCTGCAGCGCGCCACCGACACCCAGATGCTGCACGTGCCCTACAAGGGCAGCTCGCCGGCCATGATCGACCTGATCGCCGGCCAGGTGCAGTTCTCGGTGGACACGGTGGCGGCCGCACTGCCGCAGCTCAAGGCCGGCAAGGTCAAGGCCATTGGCGTGACCATGGCCAAGCGCTCGGCCCTGCTGCCCAATGTGCCCAGCTTCCAGGAGCAGGGCTATGCCATCGATGCCGACACCTGGCTGTCGGTCGCAGCGCCCCGCGGCCTGCCGGCTGCCGTGCGGGCCAAGCTGGAGAAGGCGCTGGCCGAACTGGCCGGGCTGCCCGAAGTGAAGGCGCAAATGGCGAGCGTGGGCTTCGAGGCCGGCTTCGTGCCGGGCGCCAAGGTCGAGCGCATCATCGAGGCGGACTTGCCGGTGATGCGGGCCACCGCGACCCGCGCGAACATCCGGATCGAATGAAGAAAGACAGCAAAGCCCATGTCCTCCTCCTCTCCGTCCTCACCCCAGGCCGAGCTGCTGGCGCTGTCTGCCGTGGAAATGCGCCGCCGCATCGGCGCCCGGCAGCTTTCTCCTGTTGAACTGCTGGATGCCTGCATTGCCCGCATCGAAGCGCTCAATCCTTTTGTCAACGCGGTCACCGCCACCTGCTTTGACCGCGCCCGCGCCGAGGCGCGCCAGGCCGAGGCAGCCGTCATGCGCGGCGAGCCGCTGGGCTTGCTGCACGGCCTGCCGCTGGGCGTGAAGGACCTGGAGGAAACGGCAGGCCTGCTGACCACCCACGGCTCGCCGCTGTACCGCGCCCATGTGCCGGCGGCAGACAACCTGCTGGTGGCCCGCCTGCGTGCGGCAGGCGCCATCGTCGCCGGCAAAACCAACGTGCCGGAGATGGGCGCCGGCGCCAACAGCTTCAACCCCGTCTGGGGCGCGACCGGCAACCCCTTCGACCCGCGCCTGAACGCCGGTGGCTCGTCCGGCGGCTCGGCCTGCGCGCTGGCGCTGGACCTGCTGCCGATGTGCACCGGCTCTGACACCGGCGGCTCGCTGCGCATTCCGGCTGCCAAGTGCGGCGTGGTGGGCTTCCGGCCCTCGCCCGGCCTGGTGCCCAGCGCGCGCCGGCCGCTGGGCTGGTCGCCCATCTCGGTCGTGGGGCCCATGGGCCGCAGCGTGGCGGATGCCTGCCTGCAACTCGCCGCCAGCGCCGGCATGGCCGCGGTGGACCCGCTCAGCCACGAGGTCGATGCCCAGAGTTTCCTGCGCCTGCCGGACCTGGACCTGGGCCGGCTTCGGGTGGGCTTCACCGAAGACTTCGGCCTGTGCGATGTGGACGAAGACATCCGCGCCACCTTCCGCGCCAAGGTCGCGGCCCTGGCGCCGCTGTTCAAGTCCTGCACCGAGCTGGACTTCAGCGGCAAGCATGCCATGGGCGACGCCCACCGCTGCTTCGACGTGCTGCGCGCCGAGGCCTTCGTGGCCGGCATGCGCGAAGCCTATGAACGCGACCCCGCCAACCTCGGCCCGAACCCGCGCAGCAACTACGAGATGGGCGCCCGCA
Source organism: Ideonella sp. (assembly GCF_041287625.1). GTDB lineage: Bacteria > Pseudomonadota > Gammaproteobacteria > Burkholderiales > Burkholderiaceae_C > Ideonella. The sequence continues at coordinate 81,839 of NZ_JBGGNH010000039.1, read as the reverse complement.
TGAGCCTGCTGGACGTGGCCTGGGCCCAAAGCGAACAGACCCGGCTGCTCAAGCGCTTCCAGCAGGTCTATGAAGAGGTGGACCTGCTGCTCTCGCCCGTCACACCCGTCTCGCCCTTCCCCTGGACCCAGCCGCATGCGGCCACGGTGCAGGGCCGCCCGCAGGCCAACTACTACCGCTGGCTGGCGCTGACCTACGTGACCACGCTGACCACCCATCCCGCCCTGAGCCTGCCCTGCGGCAGCGACGCGCAAGGCATGCCTTTCGGCTTGCAACTGGTGGGCCCGTTCCGAGGCGACCGCTTCACGCTGGCCGCCGCCCAGGCACTGGAAGACGCCTGCGCCCCCAACCCGCTGCTGAACCGCCCGCGCCCCGACCCCGCGCGGCTGGGCCCGGTCGAGCCCGCGCTGCGCTCCATCGTCACCGAGCCCCCGGTGCTGGACGCCGCGACGCTGGGCGTAGCGTCCAGCGCCAGCGCGGTCTGAAACCGGGCGGAAGGCGGCAGACGCTCAGCGCAGCTTCGCCCTGGCCAGCGTCAGCACGAAGCTGACGCCGCCGGACTCGCCCGGCTCGCCATTCCCGTTCTCCGCCCTCACCATGCCACCCATCTTGGCCAGGTAGGTGCGCACGACGAACAGGCCCTGGCCACGCTGGCCAGGCCTGTCGCTAGAACCTTCTTCCTGGCTGGACACGCCGTATTCGAAGATGCGTTCGAGTTGTTCCGTCGCAATCGGCGGGCCGTCGTTGTGGATGCGCAGCTCCGCGGAGTCGCCGTCCAATGCCAGCGTCAAGCTGATGGGCGTACCGGGCGGGCGATAGCGCTGCGCATTGCTGAGGATGTGGGTCACCGCGTCTTCCAGCGCGTAGGGATCTGCCTGCACCGGCACGGGCTGGCCCAGCGGCGTGTAGACGACGTGCTCGACACCCGCGTGCGGCGCATTGGCCGCCACCTCGGCGAGGAAGGCGTCCAGGTCCAGCGCGTCCAGCCCCAGCGTGGTGGCCTCGAAGGCTTCGCTGGGACTGGCCTGGCCGTACAGCACGCGCACCGCCTGCTGCATGCGCTGGATGTAGCGGTGGCTGGCGTCGTCCGGCCGCGGGTGCAGCACCATCAGCGACTGCAGCGGCGACATGATCTCGTGGCCCACCGCGTGCCACTGGTCCTTTTCCTGCTGGGCGCGGATGTGCTCGCGCCGCACGGCGTCGTTCACCCGCTGCATCAGCTCGGCCAGCGTGCCGGCCAGGAGGCCCAGCTCGTCGCTGCCACGCAGGCCGGACACGTCCAGCACCAGATCGCCCTCGCGCAGGCCTTGCGAGACTGCGGCGGCGCGCTTGGTCAGCAAGGTGATGCGCCGCATCATCGCCAGCTCGATCGCGGCCCAGGTCAGCACGATGGCCGCCAGCATTGCGCCGACATAGCCCGCCACGCGCGCCGCGACCAGGCTCAGCGCGCGGTTCACGCCGCGCAGGTCGCCGCTGAGTTGCAGCTCGTAGCGGCCGAGCGGCGTGGCAATGCTGTCGTCGATCTGGATGGGCCGGTCGTAGCCGTCCACCGGCAGCTGGCGGATCAGCCGGTCCAGCAGCGGCGAGGTGGCCTGGCTTTTGTCGACGCTGCCGGTGAGCGTGGCGATCTCGGCGCCTGCTGGCGCGCCGGCCTTGCGGATGCGCAGCGTCTCGCCCGGCAGCAGCAGCGGCGTCAGGTCGGCCAGCGAAAACGGCGGTGTGGCGTCGGGCTGGTCAGAGTCGAACAGGGGCTGCTGACTGCCACCGGCCAAGGCCTGCACGCGCACCTGCACGCGGTCCAGGTCAGGCGGCGGCCAGGCCAGGCGCTCGCGCTGGGCCATCAGCTCCTCGCGGAACAGCTCCACCGGCAGGCGCACCGAGAAGAAGGACAGCTGGCGGCAGCCGGGTGTGTCGGTGGCCGTCGGCAAGTCAGCTTCGCCAAGGCAGCGGGCGTCCTGCCACCACCAGCCGCGGAAGTCCCGCACCGGCCGCGTGCCGAGCTGGCCTTGTGCGTCTTCGGCAAAGCCTGCCAGCCGGCCACGCGTGGCCGGGCCGCCCTCTGCGCCGGCCTCCAGCGGCGCCAGCCATTGCGTGGTCTGCCCGCGCAGCGTCACGCTCACTTTCAGCCGGTGCGCCTGCGCCAGGTCGGCCGAACCGAGGCGGCGGGCGATCAGCGGGCCTTCGCTGCCGAAGCTGCCGACGGCATAGAGAAACGCACCGGCCATCGCGCTGTTGCCTACGGCCAGGCAGAGCTTCGCGCCATCGCCGTATTGCACCTGGCAGCCGGCCATCTCCACGGCCTGCTGCGCCTTCACGCGGTCGTCGAAGTCAATCGCAGCAAACGGCAGCACCAGCGGGCGCAGCGCGGCGCTGGCACTGCCGCCGCGGCTGCCGGGGTTCAGCAACGCCAGCTGGCCGGCCGGGTGGCGCAGCCGGGCGACGATCTGCGCCTGTGTCTTGGCCAGCCCGTCCTGGTAGGCCCGCCAGCCGCGCTGCTTCTCGTCCTGCAAGACGCCCAGCGCCAGTGCCAGCGTGGCCAGCGCCAGCAGCAGGAAGGCGCCGCGGAAGAAGACCCGCAGCCGCAGCGGGATGCGGATGCGGCCGGGCAGGCTGAGGATCTCGGCGGTCGGGAAGCGCAGGCCCGAAACCATGCTCAGCCGCCCCAGCGAAAGCCGCGCATCGGGATGTTGGCAATCGCGTCGAAGGCCGGGTCGATCTCGCGGAAGGCATCGCGGATGGTGCTCACGTGCTTGCGGATGTTGTCCCGGTTGCGCCCGCTTTTCACGACGAGGTAGAGGTCTTCGTAGCTGACCACTTCGCCCTGGCGCGCCACCAGCGCGGCCAGGATGCGCTGCGCAGTGAGCGGCAGGTTGATGCGCTGGCCGCGCCAGATGGCGCTGCCCTGGCGCAGCGGGTCCAGCTGCAGCTCCTGCGCGGGGGCGGCCAGGGCGACAGGGACGGCCGGGGCGCGGTCGCGCGTGGCCCGCAGGATGTCGAGGAAGGTCTCGATGAAGTCGGCCTCTTCGAAGGTGGTCTTCTGCAGGTAGTCCCAGGCGTCCAGCGCCTTCATGATGCTGCGGTAGATCGCAGCAGGCATGGCCGAGACCACCAGCACCGGCGTGCCGGCGTGCTGCTTGTTGATCGCGTTGATGATGGCCACGCCTGCATTGCGCTCGCGGCCCAGCTCGATGTCCAGCACCACCAGGTCATAGCGCTCGCGGGCCAGCGCGGCCTCGGCGTCGTCGCGGTTGAACCACTGGTCCACCACGATGCCCGGCCGCGCCGCTTCGATCCAGCCGCGCAGCTGCTGGCTGGTGGGCTGGTCGTCCTCGATCACTGCCACCCGCGATGGGTTTGCTGCACTGGCCATTGCGCTGGTTCCTCCTGCTGGCCGCGGATTATCCGGGCCTGCCTTGGCCGCCCGCGTGAAGGTTTCTTCCGCGGCCGGAAACCAGGCTCACGCCGCCGAGCAAAGACGCCTCGCGCAGCCGCTGTTGCCTTCCGGGCCATTTCCGAAGAATGACTTCCACACCATTTGAACGGAGCCCCACATGAACCCCCGCCTTTCTTCCCTGGCCCAGGCTGTGCGCAGCGCCTTGTCGCGCACCGGCCGCGGCCTGGCCCGCGTCACCTCGGCCGGCGCCGGCCGCGTCTTCGCGGCCCGCACCGGCCTGGTCCTGCTGGCGGGCATCGGGCTGGCGGGCTACGCGCTGGTGAAGCATCCACCGGTGCAGACGGTCGCCCCCGGCGAACTGGCGGTGCGCACCAATGTGCTGACCGGCGGCGCCACTGCCGCCAGCGCCGGCACGGTGTTCCTCGTTCCCGGCCTGCACGAGCTGCACCGCTACCCGCTGCGCGACCAGGTCTACCGCCCGGCGGACAGCGCCACAGCCGACGGCGCCGCGCCGTTCCAGTCGGTCGAAGGCCTGTCGCTGGGGGTGGACCTCTCGGTGCGCTACGCGCTGGACCCGGCCCGCGTGGCCGCGATGAGCCGCGACCTGCCCGCGGACCTCGGCAAGGACGTGGTGCAGCCCGCCGTGCAAGGCGTGATCTTCAAGGTCTTCACCCGCTACACGGTGCGCGAGATCTTCTCCAGCCGCCGCGCCGAGATCCAGCAGCAGATTGAAGCCGAGCTGCGCCCGCGCCTGGCGGCCGACGGCATCCTGCTGCGCAGCGTGCAGATGGGCAAGGTTGACCTGCCGCCCGACTACCGCGCCGGCATGGACCGCCTGCTGGCCGAGGAACTGGCCACCGAGAAGATGCAGTACACGCTGCAATTGAAGGAAAAGGAAGTGCAGCAAACCGCGCTGGAGGCCGAAGCGCAGAAGGTGCGCCGCGAGAAAAACGCCGAGGCCAGCGCCCGCGAAACCCTGATCGCCGCGCAAGCCCAGGAAGAAGCGATGAAGCACGTGCTGCCGTTCAAGCAAAAGCAGATCGAGCAGCGCTCGCTGGAAGCCGAGGCCGACAAGCAGACCCGCATCAAGGGCGCGGAAGCCAGCGCCCAGGCCCGCCGCATCGAGAGCCAGGGCGAGGCCGATTCCCGCCAGAAGCTGGCCGACGCCGAGGTCTATCGCCTGCAGAAGGTGGGCCAGGCGAATGCCGAGCAGATGGCCAAGGAAGGCGCGCTGATCACCCGCCACCCGCTGCTGATCCAGAAGACCCTGGCCGACAAGCTGAGCGACAAGATCCAGGTCATCATCGCGCCCCCGCCGGCCAATGGCGACTTCATCGGCAGCGCGCTGGTGGGCGGCATGCAGCGCACCGCGGCGGTCACGCCGCAGCAGCCGCAAGAAGCGGGGGAAGCGCAATGAACCGCAAGCTGTGCCTGTCCGCCGTGACGCTGGGCACGCTTGCCGGCGCACTGGCCAGCGCCGCGCTGCTGATCGCCGCGGCCATGCTGCCAGCCCAGGCCGACGCCGCGCCGCTGCCGTCCGCGGCCGAGCCCTCCGTGCCGCTGGCCATCGTCTCGATCGACAACACCTCGCTGCGCGCCGGCCCGAAAGACAGCGCACTGCAGCAGGCCCAGCTCTGGCAGGGCGACCTGCTGGAAGTGCGTGGCGAGAAGTTGGACTACCTGCAGGTGTATGACCACCGCCGCGAGCGCGCCGGCTATGTGCGCGCCAGCAGCGTGCGCCGCATCGGCACCACAGAGGCCGATGCGCCCGAACTGCTGGCCGTGCTGCGCTTTGTGCGCGACACGCCGGCCGCCGAGGCACTGGGCGTGGCCTATGCCGCCGCCTACCTGCAAGCCGTGCCGGCCAAGCAGCTCACCGCCGAGCCCTTCGACGCGCTGGGCACGCTGGCCGAGCGCCTGGCGCGCCGCGCCTCGGCCCGCAATGCGGCGAACACCACCGACAACAAGCTCGCCGCCCACCTCGAAGGCGTGGCGAGCTATGGCGTGAAGATCGCCAGCTTCGAGCAGGACGGCCAGGTCCAGCTCTGCTACGACGGCGAAGCCTTCCGCCGCGTGCTCGCCATGCCCGGCGCCACGCCCGCCCAGCGCGCCCGCGCCGCGCTGGCGCTCACCCGCGAAGACTGCATTGACCCCGCGCTCACCGCCACCGCCCGCGAAGCGCTGGACCGCTGGCGCGGCGAGGTGCTGAACCGCCTCACGCCTGCAGACTGGACCGCCCTGCCCGAGCAGACCCGCAACCGCCTGCGCCTGCGCAGTGCCGGTGTGTGGGCCACGCTGGCCTTCCAGCAGGCCCGCCGCGGCGAAGCTTCGCAAGCCGCCGGCCAGCGCGCGCTGGACGCGCTGGCCGGTGTCGTCAAGACCGAGCTGAGCGACGATGACCAGCTCGACTACCAGGAAGCCGCCATCCGCGTTGGCGCCTCCCGCTGGGCCGCCGAGCCGAACATCGCCGGCGCCGCATCGAGTGCAACTGGCAACCGCCCTCGCCTTGTCAGCGCTCCCGGCCAGGCCGGAGAAACCTGCGTGCTGCTGGTCGACATCCAACACGACGCCGCCAAACCGCTGATGCGCCGCTGCACCTGGGGCGTCGCCTGGATGGCCTCGGCCAGCGCGAGCCGCGACGGCACCGCCTTCACCGTCGCCGTGCAACCCCTGCCGGGCTGGCGCGAACTCTGGCTGATGCGCCGCAGCGCTGAAGCCAATGGCGGCTGGACGCTGGAGGTGCTGCCGCCCGCCGCCGGCAATCCGCTCGGCAGCGACCTGGGCTACATCGAAGCTGCCGGCTTTGTTCCCGAAGGCGAACCGCGCCTGCTGGTCGCCCGCGAAGCCCGCGTCGAAGGCCGCAGCACCCGCCGCTTCGAGGTGACCAAGCTGGGCGCCCTGGACCTGGACAAGTCGGCCAGTTCGCCGCAACTGCTGGCGATGTTCCAGCGCTGGCAAGATCCGGCATGGAAGCGCGGCAGCGTGAGCCTGCGCTGAATCACCGGTGGCCCCGCCGCTCACGACAGGGCACACGATGTCTCAAGCGCCTGCGGCCTTCGGACTTGGCGGAAACAGCAGCGCCCGTGGCACGACATAACGCAGCCCGTGCGGCGCTGTCCATTCGAGCCGCGCGCTGACACTGGTGGACAAATCAGCCCGCACCTCGATCGGGTAGAAGCGGCCGGGCTGAAGCTCGATCGCGGCGTTGGGCGCCGCGGTGCCGCCCATCAGCCATTGGCCGGCAACGATGACGGCGCTGCCGGGCATGGCGTGGAAACGGTAGGCGCCCTTGAGCGGCGCCTTGATCCATCCCTGCCAGCGGGCCGAGCGGGGCCGGGCCGCTGCTGCGGGCCAATCGGTCGCAAGCTCGAATTCGACCGTGGGTTCCAGGCGGGACAGCAGCGGCCGCCCGCTCAAGGCGGCACCGGCAAAGTAGTCGGCCTGCAGGCCGGTGCCCTTGGCGTTGCTGTCGCTGCAACGCAGGGCGCTGGGCTCGGCCAGCACCTCCGCCATCGCAGCTTCGGCTGCTGCCGCACGTGCGCCCGGCAGCAGCATCGCCCACCTGGCGCCGTGCCAGCAAGCCAGCAGCGCCGCGGCGCCGCAGCCCAGCCAGAGCATGCTCTTGAAGCCGGATCGCCCCGGTCGAAAGGCTTGCACGGCTTCTCAGGGAATGACCATCATGCGGCCGTCGCCAAGCAGGTGCGAATGGCAATCGCGCTGGGCACGGTCGCAGTTCTTCACCCAGACATCGACGATCTCCGGTTTCCAGCCGTTGAACCAGTCGCCGTGGCCGGAGTAGCCCGCCGGCTTGGTCAGGTCGTAGTTGTCGCTCGCCAGACGCCAATACTTGGTCTCACCGGCGGCTTTCAGCTGATACAGCACCTGGAATGCGATCTGCGGAATGGCCACCGGGTGCGAGCTGGGGCAATTGCCGGTGTTGTTGGCCTTCACGTTCACCGGATTGGCCATGTGGCTGATGTGATCCGGCGCGTCGAGATTGACGCCGTCCCAGCATTGCGGGAAGTCGATGGCCATGATCAGCCAGGACGTGCCGACAACGGGGCAGTCGGTTGGAATGCTGTTTTGCCAGTCGCCATTGCCACCGTCCCAGACGCAGGCATACATCACCGCAGCGCTGGGTGCTTCGGGCGTTCCCTTGGAATCGCCGGCAATCATGCGCAGGCCGGCAGGCATTGCGGTGATGACGCTGGGCGGCAAGGCATAGCCGGTCTTGTAATAGAAGTTCGATTCGAACATGGGCGCCAACGGTGCGCCCGTCCGCGTGTCGACCATGCTGGGCACCCAGTAAGCACTGCGATTGATGGTTCCCCCCCGGCAGGTGCTGTTGCCGGTGGTGGCCAGGCTGTCGGCCGTGCTGCCGGCATTGACCCCGGTGTTGCCAAAGAAGGTGTGCAGGTGGCTCTTGCCGGGTTGGCCCGGGAACACGATCGGATCGTCAAATGCGTATTTCGACACCTGGCAGCCCGTGCGGAATGCACCGATGTCGGAGGGAGGCGCTACCTCGGTGGTGGGCAGCAGCATGTCTTGCGACCAGCCTCCCACAGGGTTCTGGTTCACCGCAGGAATCAAGGCCGGATTGACATAGACCACTGGCGGCGGTGGCGGCGGAGGCGGCGGTGGCGGCGGAACGACCTTCAGCTCACAGTGCTTGGCTTTGCCAGGTGCCGGGTCCACGCCGAAAAAGGCGGTCGAGCAAGTGCCCGCGCCTTTCATCGTTTTCTTCACCCAGCTCTTGTCCGAGCCATAGCGCACGACCTGTTTGCCCTTCACCTTGAAGGACTCGTTCTCGTTCGCCAGCCAGGTCCACTCCACCGTTGCAGTCGCGGTCTCGAACGCGGAGGCTGAACGCCCGTCGACCGCCTTGGTGGCCTGCACAGCGCGACTCGCCGACGCTTCGGCCGGCAAGGTCGCCGCGGCACCCTTGTCGGCCGTGGTCGAAGAACTCCCACCGCACGAACTGAATATCAAGCAGGCCGCTGCGGCGCCTGCCATGCGCATGGCGGGCCGGTCGGCGCGGAGGAACCCGCCGCCGGGACTCGGCGCGCGCGTCGGCATGGGTCTGTCTTCCCTCATGAGATCTCCCTCGTTCGAGCTTCAGCCCGACCAGGGGACTCGCTCACATCGAAATGCGCTGCCCGATGCCGCCTCGCTGCGGTGGCCTTGGGATGTTCCCTTTGGAATGTCCATGAGCCAGCTAGGCCGATACATCATCGGGAATCACTTTGATGGTACGAGGGAGGCGCTTTGCCAGCTGTGAACAAGCGTAAATGCCAGGGCGGAAATACGCTCAGCGTGTCGCGCCTGGCTTGGCATCGGCGCGGCGCAGCGTGTCGTTCAGCGCCGCTTCGATCGCGTCGGCTTCTGCGGTGTCGCCCAAAGCGCGAGTGGCCGCCAGCAGGCCGCGCCTGGGGTCCACGCGGCCGGGGTTGAGCGCCAAGGCACGCTCGAACTGCTGGCGCGCCTCGGCGGGGTCCGAAGCGGCCAGCAGGCGGCCCAGCAGTTCGCGCGTGGGCTCGTCGACCTGGGGCGGGCCGAAGGCGGCGGGCAAGACATCCTCTTCGCGCGCGACTGCCTCCAGTTGCGCCAGGCCCGCGGCGCGCTGGCCGGCCAGCAGCGGCGCGGCGGCTTCCAGTTGGCCGAGCTGGATGGCGAGCAAGCGGCGGAAGGTATCGTCCGCGGGCATGGCCGCCTGGTCGATCTCGGCACGCAGCCGCGCCGCGCTGGCGCGTGCCCGCGTGGCAGCCGCAGCGAACTCGCCGGCGGCCTGCCTGCGCACGGCGAGGATGGCATCGCCATAGTCGCGCAGGAACTCGGCATACGGCAGGTTGCTGGCGGCCGGTGTCCAGCCCATCACTTCGGCGTCGGCCGGTGCGTCCAGCAGGTAGCGCAGCCGCATGATGTAGAAGGCGCCGACGGGCGAGGCTTCGGGATTGAACTCGCCTGCAGTGCCGGCGCCCGGGTGTTGCCGCCCCAGTGCCAGGCACTCGGCCAGCAAGCGCTTGGCATCGGCGTACCGGCCTTGCTGCAGGTAGCCGTAGTTCAGCCAGATCGGGCCGTGGCCACAAGCCATGGGCATCGCCCCCCGCATGCCGCTGCGGCGCGAGGCCACCGCGAGCGAGCGCTCGTTCGCCGCCACCACCTCGTCCCACAGGCCCAGGGCCAGGTAGATGTGCGAACTCATGTGCAGCGCGTGCGAGGACTCCGGCGCGATCTCGCCATAGGCGCGTGCCGCCTGCAGGCCCAGCGGCGCGTGCGCCGCGTCATCCACCGAGTGGATCAGGTAGTGCGTGATGCCGGGGTGCTGCGGGTACTGCCGGAACAGATCGTCCAGCAGCGCGAAGGACTTCATGTAGGTGGCCACGTCGCGCCCGGCGTGCGCGGTGCCGAGCAGCGAAAGCGCGTAGAAGGCGGTGCCGTCGATGTCGTCGGGCCAGCGCTCATGCAGGCGCTGCATGGCCAGGGCGTAGCGCTTGTCGCGCTCGAACTTGTCGCCCTGCTCGGCGTAGAGGACTTCCGCAGCGTCGAGGTAGGCCCGCTCGCGTTCGGTCTGTCCCTTGGCCACGCGAGCCGCGCGGTCCGGCCCCAGCCTGGCCAGCACCGCACGGGCGGCAGCGGCGTCCTGCTGCATCCACACCGGGTGGTTGTAGGTCATGGCCTCGCCCCAGTAGGCCATGGCAAAGCTCGGGTCGAGCGCGTGCGCGCGCCGGAAGGCGGCGGCGGCGGCCGGGTACTGGAAGTTGTGCAGCTGCGCGAGGCCGTAGGCGAAGTCGGCCTGCGCCGCAGGCGAGCCCGAGTTCGCGAACTTCACCTCGCCCACGCTGGCCGGGGCCGCAACCGGAGGTGCGGGAGCGGTTGCTGGCGTCGGTGCCTCCGGCGCATGCGCGCCCGCCACGCCCAGCTGCACTGCCAGCAAGGCTGCGGCCAACACAGATCGGCTCTTCATGCGCAGGCCTCCCGGCTTGAGTTGCGCCGAGTGTAGGACGGTGGGCACGGCGCATCGCCCCCTGTTCATGGCCGAACGGATGACAGCGGCGCCCGTGGCTCAGCGCTTGCGCTCGGCCTGCCGGCAAGTCCCAGCCGTTTCGCCAACCTCGCCAGGTTCGCCCGGTCCAGCCCGAGCGCGCGTGCGGCGGCGCTGGGCTTGCCGCCGTGTGCGGCGAGTGCCTTTGAGAGCAGGTCCTTCTCGAATGCTGTGACGGCTTCGCGCCAGCCGGTGCCGGGGTCGAGCGGGATGCTTTGCGGAGACGATTCGGCTGGTGCGGTGGGGGGTTCTGACGCGACCTTGGGCAAGTCCAGGTCCTCCGCGGCCACGCCGAGGATGCGCGGCCTGTCGGGCTGGCGGCTTTGTGCGCGCAGTGCGGCGCGGGCCATCACGTGTTCGAGTTCACGCACGTTGCCGGGCCAGGCGTAGGCCAGCAACGCGGCCTGGGCTTCGGGCTCCAGCCGCAGCGAGCCCAGGCCCAGGCGGCTGCGGTTTTCTTCGAGGCAGAAGCCGGCCAGCAGCAGCACGTCTCGTCCGCGCTCGCGCAGCGGCGGCACCTGCAGCGGGAAGACGCTGAGGCGGTGGTAGAAGTCGGCGCGCATGCGGCCGGCCTTCACTTCGTCGGCCAGCTTGCGGTTGCTGGCGGCGATCAGGCGCACGTCCACGCGGTGCGGCCGGTCCGAGCCCAGGCGCTGCAGCTCGCCGCTTTGCAGCACGCGCAGCAGCTTGGCCTGCACGCCCAGCGGCAGCTCGCCCACTTCGTCGAGGAACAGCGTGCTGCCGTGCGCCAGCTCGAACCTGCCGCGCCGGTCCCCATGCGCGCCGGTGAAGGCGCCGCGCACATGGCCGAAGAGTTCGCTCTCGACCAGCGTGTCCGGCAGCGCCGCGCAGTTCACGCTGACCATGGGCTGGGCCGCGCGCGCCGAGCGCTCGTGCAGCGCTTGCGCGACCAGTTCCTTGCCCACCCCGGTTTCGCCGTGGATCAGCACCGGCAGGTCGCTGGCCGCGACCAGTTCGATCTCGGCCAGCAGCGCCTTGAACGGCTTGCTCTGGCCCAGCAGGCGGCGCGGTGCGCGGGCCGCCACCGCAGCCTCGCGGTAGCCCTCGGCGCGCCGCCGCTCCTGCTCAGCGCGCACCGCCAGCGCCTCCATGCGGCGGATCACCGAGACAGTGGCCGCAGCGAGTTCGGCAAAGGCCTGCAGCGCAGACAGTTCAATGCCATCGAAGCGGCCGACGCTCAGCGCGTCCACCGTCAGCAGGCCCCAAAGCTGGCCGTCCAGCTTGACGGCACAGCCGGCGCAGTCGTGTACCGGCAGTGGGCCGGGCGCGTTCAGCAAGGCCTGCAGCCGCGGGTGCTCGGTGGGCATGAACTGGCGACCCAGCGTGTCGGCGCTCAGGCCCTCGACGGCCAGCGGCTGCAGGCGCTCGCCTTCCAGCCGCAGCAGCGCAATCGCATCACAGGGAATGAGCTGGCGCAAGCCGTGCAGCAGGCGCCGGTAGCGCTCGGTTTCGGGCATCTCGCGCGCCAGGTCCGCCACCAGCGCGTCCATCGTCGTTGGCGTGGTCATGTTGACTCCATGCAGCTGTTCGTGGACGGCGAAGAGATCCGCCGCACCTACTCGCTGTCCGCTGCGCCAAACGGCCGCGACTACCGCATCAGCGTGAAGCGCGAAGCGGGCGGCAAGGCCTCCAACTTCCTGCATGACCAACTGCAGGTGGGCGACATGCTGACGCTGTTCCCGCCCTCGGGCCAGTTCACGCTGAAGCCGGGCGCCAAGCCTGTCGTGCTGATCAGCGGCGGCGTGGGCATCACGCCCACGCTGGCGATGCTGGACGCGGCACTGGCGCAGGATCGGCCTGTGCATTTCATCCATTGCGCCCGCAACGCCGGTGCCCATGCCTTCGGCGACACGGTGGACACGCTGGCCGCGCAGCACCCGCAACTGCAGCGCTTCTACTGCTACGACGAGACCTTGCCCGGCGCGCGCCTGCCGCATGCCGTGGGCCGGCTGGACACGCAGCGCCTGGCCGACTGGCTACCGGCCGGCAGCCGTGACGTGGACGCCTATTTCCTCGGCCCCAAGCCCTTCATGCGCGAGGTGCGGCACTCGCTGCTGGCGCTCGGCGTGCCGGAAGGCCAGATCCACCACGAGTTCTTCGGGCCTGCCGAAGCGATCTGACAGAACCCGGCGGCGCCAGGCGCGCCGCCGGCAGGTTAGGCTGACGCCTGTGCTACTTCCGCGCTTGCGCGCTCGGCAGGCTTGCGGCTCGCGCCTGCCAGCAGCGGGTTCTTCGCGCGCCGCAGCGCGGTCCTGGCTTCGCTCAGCGCCATCAATGGCGCAGCGACGGCATGGTGCTGCTCTTCCCAGGTGGCGCGGCGTGTCAGCGCGCGCAGGGTGTCCCACAGGCCGATGACGGCCAGGACAAAAGCCCCCATCGCGGTCAGGTACAGAGCGGCCATCGAAGTCTCCAAGGTGTTGATCGGCCGGCAGGCGTGCGCAATGAAAAGCGCGAGCCCACCCGGCACATGGTTCAGGTTGCCTTTGCTACATCGGGCCACGTTGCCGAGAAATTGAGCGAAATGTGGACAAGGTCCCGCACGGCGCGGGCGATTGCGGCCACAAACGCACGCCGAGCCGCGCACCCGCCGCCGTTAGCATCGCGCCCTTTGCCCTCGCTTCCAGCCTGATGCGCCACCTCCTGCCCCTGCTCGCCGCCCTGTGCCTGGCCGCACTGCCCCCCACCGCCCGCGCCGCCGACGCAGCGCCCGCCTACGCGCTGCCCGACACGGCCGTGCACCTGCTGCACGCTGCCCGCCTGAACCGGGACTACGAGCTGTACGTCAGCCTGCCCAAGTCCTATGCCAGCGCCGCCGGGCGCAGCTACCCGGTCGTCTTCGTCACCGACGCGCCCTATGCCTTCCCGGTGACGCGCGCCATCGCCGCGCGGGTGGGCGGCCATGGCCCGGCGCTGCCGGAGTTCATCCTGGTGGGCCTGGGCTACGGCAAGGGCGACACGCCCGAGTTCAGCCGCCGCAGGGACTACACGCCTTCGGCCAATCGCGGCGCCGAGCTGGTCTCGGACATGCCCGGCCGCGCGCCGGCCTTCGGCGAAGCCGCCGGCTACCGCCGTTTCCTCGCCGATGAGGTGTTCCCCTTCATCGCCTCGCACTACCGCGCCGACATGACCCGCAAGGTCTTTGCGGGCCATTCCTATGGCGGGCTGCTGGGCGCCGACATGCTGACCAGCGAGCCTGGCCTGTTCCAGGCCTACGTGCTCGGCAGCCCTTCGCTGTGGTTCGACCACCGCTGGCTGATGAACCGCGAAAAAGCCTGGGCGCTGGGCAGTTCCACGCCAGGCCCGCGGGCCGACGTCTATCTCGGTGCCGGCGAATACGAAGCTCGCGCGCCCAAGGGCGCCAGGGACAAGTCCCGCTACGCCAGCGAGGGTGACATGGTGGCCGACGTGCGCGCCTTCGCCGCAGCGCTGAACGCGCACCAGCGCGACGGCCTGCGCCTGCGCACCGACGTGATCACCGGCGAGGACCACCTCACCGTCGCGCCCATCCTGATCACCCGCGGGCTGGTCTGGGCCTTGGGGCCGCGGTAGCCTCGCATCGTCGGCCAGCGCGCCAGGTCCGTAAAATTCGCCGATGTCCGCGAACAGCCCGTCCATCCTCAACGTCTCCACCTACCGCTTCGTCGCCCTCGATGAACTGCCCGCGCTGCGCGACCACCTGCACGCCGAGGCCGAGGCCCGCGACCTGAAAGGCACGGTGCTGCTGGCCGAGGAAGGCATCAACCTGTTCCTGGCCGGGCCGGCCGAGGCGGTAAACGGCTGGCTCGCCGTGCTGCGCGCCGACGCGCGGTTTGCCGATCTGCCAGCCAAGGAAAGCTGGAGCGAGACGCAGCCCTTCGAGCGCCTGAAGGTCAAGGTCAAGCGCGAGATCATCCGCATGAACATGCCGACCGTGCGTCCGCAGGGCGGCCGCGCGCCGGCCGTCTCGCCGGCCACCGTCGCCCGCTGGCTGGCGGATGGCCATGACGACGCCGGCCGCGAGGTCGTCATGCTGGACACGCGCAACGGCTTCGAGGTGGACGCTGGCGCTTTCGACAATGCCATCGACTGGCGGCTGGAGAAGTTCAGCGACTTCCCCGCCGCGCTGGCCGCGCACCGCGATACGCTGCAGGACAAGACCATCGTCAGCTACTGCACCGGCGGCATCCGCTGCGAAAAAGCCGCGCTGGTGATGCAGGACCTCGGCCTCACCCACAGCTACCAGCTCGAAGGCGGCATCCTCAAATACTTCGAAGAGACCGAAGGCGCACCGCACTGGCATGGCGGCTGTTTCGTGTTCGACGAACGCGAAGTGCTGGACCCGGCGCTTCAGGCCGCACCGGTCGGGCGACGGCCAGCCAAGGCCTCGGCCACATGAAAATGATCCTGTGGCGCATGTTCGGCATCCTGCTGATGCTGACGGCGCTGTCGCTGCCGCTGATGCAGGCGCCGGACCGGGCGGTCGAAACCCTGGTGGCCCACTGGGCCCTGCCGCCGTCGGACTTCATCGACGTCAAGGGCCAGCTGGTGCACCTCCGCGACGAAGGCCCGCGGGACGATCCGACGCCGCTGCTGCTGATCCACGGCACCGGCGACAGCCTGCACACCTGGGAAGGCTGGACTCAGGCGCTCAAAGGCGAGCGCCGGGTGATCCGCTTCGACCTGCCCGGCTTTGGCCTCACCGGCCCGTTCACCGGCCAGTACCCGCCAGACGATTACCACGACGCCACGCTGGCCCAGTTCACGCTGGACCTGATGGACCAGCTCAAACTGCAGAAGGTGATCATCGGCGGCAACTCGCTGGGTGGCGAAGTCGCCTGGCGCGTGGCCGCCGCCGCGCCGCAGCGGGTGGACAAGCTGATCCTGGTCGATTCCGCCGGCTACGACTTCAAGTCCCAGGCCGTGCCCATCGGCTTGCTGCTGGCCCAGGTGCCGGTGCTGAGCAAGCTGGGCGAATACCTGCTGCCCCGCGCCGCCGTCGAAGCCAGCCTGCGCGCCGTCTATGCCCACCAGGACCGCGTGACGCCCGAACTCGTCGAGCGCTTCTACGAACTGACGCTGCGCGAGGGCAACCGCCGCGCGCTGGGCCTGCGCATGCGCCAGATCGAACGCGGCGCCGGCGCCACCCAGATCGCCACATTGCGCCAACCCACGCTCATCCTCTGGGGCCAGCAGGACAAGCTGATCCCCCCGGAAAACGCCCAGCGTTTCGCACACGACATCCCCGGCAGCCAACTGGTGATGCTGGACGGGCTGGGGCATGTGCCGCAGGAGGAAGACCCGGCGGCGAGCGTGGCGCCGGTGAAGCGGTTTCTGGCGGAGCAATCGCCGGCACACTGAATTGCGTACTGGGCGCGCCGCTCGTAAGATACAGAAATCTGTACGGGATTTCGTCCAGCAAGGGCAACCATGAAGACCACGCTTGACCTCAACGACGCACTGCTCACCGAGGCCAAGACCTTGGCGGCTCAGCAGCGCACCAGCCTCACCCGCTTGATCGAAGAAGGGCTGCAACTGCGCCTGCGTGCGCAGCAAGCCCCCGTCAAGCCGGTGCGCCTCCCGGTATACCGCGGTAAGGGTGGGCTGGTCGCCGGACTCGATGGGCTAAGCAACAAGGCGATGCTGGACGCTGCGGATCAGCAAGACGTGTGAGCCAGCGCCGATGACTCCCGATGTGAATGTGCTGGTCGCAGCCTCACGAGCCGACCATCCTCATCACCCGGTAGCGCGAGCTTGGCTTGAACAAGCTCTGGCGGACGCTGCTCACGGCATCCCGCTGAAACTGCAGCCCATGGTCGTCGCCAGTTTCCTGCGGCTGGTCACACACCCGAAGATCTTCGTCGAACCCACGCCCATGGCCGACGCGCTGCTCTTCGTGGATGCACTGCTTGGTTCGCCCGGCGTGATGCAACCCTCGCTTGGCGCCGAGTGGCCGGCACTGCGCAAACTGTGCGCCGACAAAAGGCTGGCGGCGAACGACATCCCCGATGCCTGGCTGGCAGCAGCCGCCATTCATCAAGGCGAACACATCGCCAGTTTCGACGCTGATTTCAATCGCCTCCTGGCCAAGACGCAATTCACCCGTTTGCAAGTGTGAGCGGCACGGTGGCCGCTCAGTGACCAGCAAGCGTTGGAGCAAGAAGCCCCCAATCCCCCACCATTTCCGGGCACCACATCAGGGCGGTCTTTCCTACCATCGGTGAAGCTTTCCATCAGCTCGCCGAACATGACCGTGACCACCTTGCCGCGCCCCGTGACCGAGACCTCTGCCCTTGAGGCGGCTGGCGCCACGCCTGGCGTGCCTGCCTTCCAGGCGGCCTGCGTGCCGCAACTGGCGCGGGCGCAGAGCGGCGAGATGCCCATCAATGAGTTGCTGGACTTTGCCGGGCGTTGGCAGGAACAGGGGCTGATGGCCGAGGCGGCAGAGGTCTACCGGCTGTGGATCACGCACACCGACTCGCCCGTCAAGTACGTGGCCTGCTTCAACCACGGCACGGTGCTGGCCGCGCAGAACCGGCTGCCGGAGGCCGAAGCGGCCTACCAGCTGGCGCTGGCGCTGTCGCCGCATTTCCCGCAAGCCAAGCTGAACCTGGGCCACGCGTTGGAACGCCGCGGCGCGCATGACGAGGCGCAGGCCCAGTGGCAAGGCGTGCTGGACGACACCCAGGACGGCGGGGCCGACGCGCTGCCGCTGCGCCTGCATGCACTGAACAACCTGGCGCGCCTGAACGAGACGCTGCGCCGCTTCGACGTGGCCGAGCGCTACATGTGCGAGAGCCTGACGGCCAAGCCGGACCAGTTCGACGTGCTGCAGCACTATGTGCACATTCGCCAGAAGCAGTGCGAATGGCCGCTGTACAAGACCGTTGGCGAGGTGACGCAGAACCAGTTGCTGATCGGCACCTCGGCACTGGCCATGCTGAGCGCGAGCGACGACCCCGTGCTGCAGTTGATGGCCGCGCAGCGCTTCGTGCACGAGCGCCTGCCTGCGCCGCCGGCCAAGGCCATGCACACCGCCTTCCCGCCGCGCACCGGCAAGGTCAAGATCGGCTACCTCTCGGGCGACCTGCACATGCACGCCGTGGGCCTGCTGACGGCCGAGCTGCTGGACCTGCACGACCACGAGCGCTTCGAGACCTTCGCCTTCAGCTGGAGCCGCGACGACGGCACGCCGCTGCGCGCCCGGCTCGTGAAGAGCTTCGACCACTACTACCGCATTGGCGGCGTGGACGACCACACCGCCGCCCGCATGATCGCCAGCTGCGGCATTGACGTGCTGGTGGACCTGCAGGGCCTGACCAACGGCGCACGCGCCAACATCCTGGCCCAGCGCCCGGCGCCCATCCAGGTGAGCTACCTGGGCTTTCCGGGCACCTGCGCCCTGCCCGGCGTGGACTGGATCCTGGCCGACCGCTTCGTGATGCCCGAAGCGCTGCAGCCTTTCCACACCGAAAAGCCGATCTACCTGCCGCACTGCTACCAGGTGAGCGACCGCCAGCGCGAGATCGGCAAGATGCCGACCCGCGCGCAGTACGAGCTGCCGGAGGACGCGTTTGTCTTCTGCTCTTTCAATAACAACTTCAAGTTCACCGAACCCGTGTTCGCGGCCTGGATGCACATCCTGCACGAGGTGCCGAACAGCGTGCTGTGGCTGCTGGCGGACAACGAATGGGCGCGCGAGAACATGCTGCGCCAGGCGGACGCGGCGGGCGTCGCCCGCGAGCGGCTGATCTTCGCGCCGCGTGTGGCGCCGCCGGACTACCTGGCCCGCTTTCAGCTCGCCGACCTGATGCTGGACACCTTCCCCTACAACGCCGGCACCACCGCCAGCGACGCGCTGTGGATGGGCCTGCCGATCCTCACCTGCTCGGGCCGAAGCTACATCTCGCGCATGGCCGGCAGCCTGCTGACCGCCGTCGGCCTGCCGGACCTGATCACCGAGTCCATCGCCGATTACGAGCGCCTGGCGATCCAGCTCGGCCGCAACCCCAAGCGGGTGGCTTCGTACAAGCGCTACCTGGCCGAACACGGCCGCAGCTCGGCCTTGTTCGACATGCCGCAGATCGTGCGGGACATCGAAGACGCATTCGAGACCATGGCGCTGGAACAGCGCGCCCGCGGTTGAACTGAGGAACCTCTGTGTCGGAAGCGATCACGCTCTCAATGGCCGACGCCGTGCCGGCGATCGAGCTGCCGCCATCGGCCGCCGCAGGTGCAACCGCCGGCACCAAGGCCGTCAGCCCGGACGACGACGCGCTGGTGCAAAGCCTGATCTGGATCACCTTCCACTACGGCAGGCCGCGCTCTGCCGCCTCGCTGCTGGCCGGCGTGGCGGTAGACGGTGCACTGCGGCCCAACCAGGCCGTGCGGGTGATGCAGGAGGCGGACTACCACGCCAGCCTGATCGAGCGCCCGCTGGACCAGATCAGCGCGCTGATGATGCCGGTCGTGGCGCTGCTGCGCGAGGGTGACACCTGCGTGATTTCCAAGCGCCTGCCGGCCAAGAGCAGCAAGGGCGCATCGTCCACCGAATGCAGCTACGAGATCGTGCTGCCGGCAGCTGGCGGCGCCACCTGCATCGTCAGCGAAACCGAGCTCAAGGGCGAATACCTGGGCCATGCGCTGGCCGTGGCGCCGCGCGTGGAACTTGGGCAGAACGAGCACAAGGTGCTGCAGTCCGGCAGCCACTGGCTGTGGGGCACGCTGCGGCGCTTCATGCCCTACTACCGCTCGGCGCTGATGGCCGCGCTGGTCAGCAACGTGATGATGCTGGTCACCGGCATGGTCACCTCGGTGGTGTTCGACAAGGTCATCCCGCACCAGGCATTCGTCACGCTGTGGACCCTGGCCAGCGGCGCCTTCCTGGCGCTGTGCATGGACCTGGCCGCGCGCCAGCTGCGCAGCCATCTGATCGACCTGTCCGGCCGCAAGGCGGACATGATCATCGGCTCGCTGCTGTTCCGCCAGACCCTGGGCGTGCGCATGGAGCATCGCCCGGCCTCGTCCGGCGCATTTGCCCACCACCTGGCGCAGATCGAGACCGTGCGCGACTTTTTCGCTTCGGCCACGCTGTCCACGCTGTCGGACCTGCCGTTCATCGCGATGTTCGTCGCCATGTGCTTCATCACCGGCGGCCCGCTGGGCTTGGTGCTGGCGATGGCCATTCCCATCATCCTGGGCGTGGTGATCGTCATCCAGGGTTCGCTCAAAAAATCCATGCAGGCCAACCTCGGCCACCAGGTGGACCTGCAGGGCGTGCTGGTCGAAGCGGTGGAAGGCCTGGAAGACCTGAAGAGCTGCGGCGCGCAAGGGCGCTTCCTGCAGCGCTATGAATCGGCCACCGCGCAGGCGGCCAATTCCTCGCTGCGCGCCCGCTCGCTGTCGAGCTGGTCGAACAACATTTCCTCCGCAGCCCAGCAGGCCGTCACACTGGTGATGCTGGTCTGGGGCGTGTACCTGATCAAGGACGGCACCATCACCGCCGGTGCGCTGATCGGCTCGGTGATGTTCGCCGGCCGCGCCGTGGCGCCGCTGGGCAGCGTGGTCGGCCTGGCCGTGCGCTACCAGGGCGCGCGCGCGGCGATGAAGTCGCTGGACCGGCTGATGCAGCTGCCGCTGGAGCGCGACGAACAACGCGCCTACGTGGCCACGCCGAAGATCGAAGGCGGCATTGCGCTGAGCCAGGCCGGCTTCGCCTACCCGCCCACCGGCAAGGACGCCGCGCCCATGGTGCTGCAGAACGTCAGCCTGGCCTTCAAGCCGGGCGACCGCGTGGCCATCCTTGGCCGCATCGGCTCGGGCAAGTCCACCATCCTGCGGCTGCTGGCCGGCCTCTACCAACCCAGCGAAGGCCGGGTGGACGTGGACGGCGTGGACCTGCGCCAGATCGACCCGGCCGACTTCCGCGCCCGCGTCGGCTTTGTCACGCAAGACCCTCGCCTGTTTGCCGGCACCTTGAAAGACAACGTGCTGCTGAACCGCACCGCGGCCGACGTGAACCGCCTCAACAGCGTGGCCCAGCTCACCGGGCTGGACCGGGTGATCGCCTCGCATCCGCTGGGCTGGGACATGCCGGTGGGCGAGCGCGGCGGCCTGCTCTCGGGCGGCCAGCGCCAGCTGGTGGCGCTGGCCCGCTCGCTGGTCACCTCACCGCAGATCCTGCTGATGGACGAGCCCACCAGCTCGATGGACGCGCAAAGCGAAGTGCAATTCCTGCAGCGGCTGCAGGCCTCGGTCGGCAACCGCACGCTGGTCATCGTCACCCACCGGCCGGCAGTGCTGGAGATGGTCAACCGGCTGGTGGTGGTCGACGGCGGCAGGGTCTTGATGGACGGACCCAAGGGCCAAGTGTTGGCCGCGTTGTCCGGCCAGCCACAGGCCCGCCCGCCCGCAGCGCAGCCCGCTCAAGGCGGCATGCCACCTGGCATGGGCGGCAGGGTGCCGGCATGAGTTCGTTGAGCAAACGCAGCTGGCATGCAACGGATGAAGGCGGCGAAGGCCGCATCGATCCGACCGGGCTGGTGCACGCGGCCGACCTGCCGCTGCAGCCTGGCGCCAAGCCACCCAAGCCATCGCTCATGCAGCGCTGGCGCAAGACTGCCGAGGAGCGCGAGCAGCGCCGCCTGAAACCGGGCGACGTGCAGTTCCTCAGCAGCGTGCGCGAAGCGCAGGTGCTGGAATCTCGCACCGGCGCCGGCGCAGCCATCTGGCTGATGCTGGCCACTGTGATCGCAGCCGGCACCTGGGCCAGCATGACCAAGGTCGAAGAGATCACCCGCACCGACGCCCGCGTGGTACCAGACGGCCGCGAGCAGGTCATCGCCAGCCTGGAAGGCGGCATCCTGCGCGAGCTGATGGTCAAGGAAGGCTCGGAAGTGAAGGTCGGCCAGCCGCTGGCCCGGCTGGACCCGACGCGCTTCGAGTCCCAGCAGAACGAAGGCGAGGTCAAGCAACTGGCCCTGCAGGCGACCATGGTGCGGCTGCGCGCTGAAGCCTCCGGCGCCAACACGCTGAACTTCCCGCCGGAGCTGGCCGCCAAGCCCAAGCTGGTGGCCATCGAGATCGAGGCCTTCAATGCCCGCCGGCAATTGCTCAACGAGGCCGTGGCCTCGTACCAGCGCAGCGTCGGTCTGGTTCAACGAGAGCTGACGATGGCGCAGAGCATGTCGGCCCGCGGGCTGATGTCCGAGGTCGAGGTGATGCGGCTGCAGCGCCAGATCGGCGAGATGCAGCAGCAGTCCACCGAACGCCGCAGCCGCTTCCGCCAGGAGGCCAGCACCGAGATGCTGCGCGTGCAGTCGGACCTGGCGCAGATCGAGCAGCAGATGGTGGCGCGTGAAGACATGGTCAAGCGCACCGTGATCGAGTCGCCGGTCGTTGGCCTGGTCAAGAACATCCGCAACAACACGCTGGGCGGCGTGGTCAACCCGGGTGCCGCCATCATGGAGATCGTGCCGCTGACCAGCCGCATGCTGGTCGAGGCCCGCATCAAGCCCAGCGAGATCGGCTTCGTCAAGGTTGGCCAGGTGGCCGAGATCAAGCTCAGCGCCTACGACTACAACCTCTACGGCGGCCTGCGCGGCACGGTGGACTCGATCAGCCCGGACGCGCTGGGCGACGCCGAACGCAACAACGGCGGCCCCGACAACACCTACTTCCGCGCGCTGGTGCGCGTCGACCACTCGTCCCTGGAAGCCGGCGGCAAGGCCCTGCCCATCCGCCCCGGCATGACGGCCACCGTCGAGATCAACACCGGCGAACGCACGGTGCTGGAGTTTGTGTTGCGGCCACTCTTGAAGGCGCGCGAGGCGTTCAAGGAACGTTGAGCGGGTTCGCGAACCCTTCGACAAGCTCCAGGCGAACGGACAAGGAAACGCTGGCGCGAGCCCTATGCGCCGCTGCCCTGCCCGTCCTCCGGCAAATGGAACTCATGCCACATGCCGTTGAGGATGCCGAAGCCGACGGCCAGGCCGAGGCCGAGGATCCAGGTGAAGTACCACATCGGGTGTCCTTTCGATTGGTTTGATGCCACGGCCGCTCAATAGCGGTCCGGGTGGGTCGCCATCTCGGCGGTGGTCACGGTGCCGCGCATCACGCGCAGCGCCCAGGCGGTGTAGGCCAGCACGAGGGGCAGGAAAACCGCGGTGACGAACAGCATGATGCCCAGCGTGGTTTCGGTGGACGAGGCGTTCCAGACGGTGAGGCTGGATCGCGGGTCGATGCTGGACGGCAGGAAAAACGGGAACATCGACACGCCGACGGTGGCGATGATGCCGGCGGCCGACAGCGACGAGCCGGAGAAGGCCAGGCCTTCGCTGCGCAGGCGGATGCCCAGCAGCGCCAGCAGTGCACCGAGGAAACCGGCGGCCGGAGCGAGCATCGTCAGCGGTGCTGCCGCGTAGTTCGCGAGCCAGGCGCCTGCGGTGTGCAAAGCCTCCGAGCGCAGCGGGTTGGACGGGCCGAAGTGGTCGGCCGGCGCGGTGAGCTTGTAGCCCAGGTCCCCGTAGGCCACGAACAAGCCGCCGGCGGCGAACAGCAGCAGGCTGGCCAGGCCGGCCACCGTGCCATAGCGCCGGGCACGCACATGCACAGGGCCGGGCTCGACCTTGATCGTCAGCCAGGCGCTGCCATGCAGCACCAGCATCGCCACCGACAACAGGCCGCACAGCAGCGAGAATGGCGTGAACAGCGCAAAGAAGCTACCTTCGTAGAACGCGCGCAGGTCGCTGTCCAGGCGGAACGGCACGCCCAGCAGCACGTTGCCCACCGCCACGCCAAAGACCAGCGCCGGCACCAGCCCGCCGATGAACAGCGCCCAGTCCCAGCGCGTGCGCCACGCGCTGTCTTCATGCTTGGAGCGGTACTTGAAGCCGACCGGCCGCAGGATGAGCGCGGCCAGCACCACGAACATCGCCAGGTAGAAGCCGGAGAAGCTCACGGCATAGACAAACGGCCAGGCCGCGAAGATCGCGCCGCCGCCCAGGATGAACCACACCTGGTGGCCCTCCCAGTGCGGGCCCACCGAGTTGATGACCATGCGCCGCTCGGCATCTGTCTTGCCGACAAAGGGCAGCAGCGCACCCACGCCGAGGTCGTAGCCGTCCGTCAGCGCAAAGCCGATCAGCAGCACGCCGACCAGCCCCCACCAGATGAAGCGCAGGGTTTCGTAGTCGAAGAAAGCCATGATGTTGTTGTCCTTCTGGTGGGCTCAGCCGGCGACGGGTGAGCTGGCCGGCACCGGGCCGGGCGCGGGCTGCGGGTCGTCGCTGTGCTCGTACGGGCCCTTGCGGATGGCCGCGAGCATCAGCCGGACCTCGATCACGGCCAGCGTGCCGTAGAGCGCGGTGAAGCCGATGATGGTGATCCACAGCGAAGTGCGGCTGAGCGACGAAGCGGCCAGGAAGGTTGGCAGCACGCCGTCGATCGCCCACGGCTGGCGGCCCAGTTCGGCCACGACCCAGCCCAGTTCGATGGCGATCCATGGCAGCGGAATGGCCAGCACCGCAAGCTTCCAGAACCAGCGTGCCTGGCCGTGCTTGCGCATCGAGCACAGCACAAAGGCGGTGGCGAACAGCGCGATCATCGCGAAGCCGATGAAGGCCATGACGCGGAAAGCCCAGAACATCAGCGGCACGCTGGGCACGGTGTCCCAGGCGGTGGCGGCGATCTGCTGCTTTGTTGCCTGGCGCGGGTCGGCCATCGTGCGCTTGAGCAGCAGCGCGTAGCCGAGGTCGTGCTTGTGCTGCTCGAAAGCGGCACGCGCACTGGTGTCCTTCGGGTCCAGCTTCAGCTTCTGCACCGCGTCGTAGGCGACCACGCCGGAGGTGATGCGCTCTTCCGCGCGCCGCACCAGCTCGGACATGCCGGCCACCTCGCCGTGCAGGCTGCGGGTGGAGATCAGGCCCAGCACCCAGGGGATCTCGACGGCGTAGCGCGTGACCTTGGCCTCGGTGTCGGGCAGGCCGAACAGCGTGAGGCCGGCAGGCGCCTTCTCGGTGTGCCACGCGGCCTCGATGGCGGCCAGCTTCATCTTCTGGTTGTCGGTCAGCGCATAGCCGCTTTCGTCACCCAGCACCACGACCGAGAGCGACGAAGCCAGGCCGAACGCGGCGGCCACCGTCATCGAGCGGCGCGCCACTTCGGGGAAGCGGCCACGCAGCAGGTAGAAGCTGGAGATGCCCAGCACGAAGACGGACGCCAGCACATAGCCGGCGCTCACGGTGTGCACGAACTTGGCCTGGGCGATGGGGTTGAACAGCACCGCGGCGAAGTCGGTCACCTCCATGCGCATGGTCTCGGGGTTGAACGCGGCGCCGATCGGGTTCTGCATCCAGCCGTTGGCAATCAGGATCCACAGCGCCGAGAGGTTGGTGCCCAGCGCGACCAGGAAGGTCACGACCAGGTGGCCGAGCTTGGAGAGCCGGTCCCAGCCGAAGAACATCACGCCGACGAAGGTGGCTTCGAGGAAAAACGCCATCAGGCCTTCGATGGCCAGCGGCGCGCCGAAGATGTCGCCCACGTAGTGCGAGAAGTAGGACCAGTTGGTGCCGAACTGGAACTCCATCGTCAGGCCGGTGGCCACGCCCAGCACGAAGTTGATGCCAAACAGCTTGGCCCAGAAGCGGGTGATGGTGCGCCAGATCGGCCTGTCGGTCATCACATAGATCGCCTCCATGATGACCAGCATGAAGGACAGCCCCAGCGTGAGCGGGACAAAGAGGAAGTGGTACAGCGCGGTGAGTGCGAACTGCAAGCGCGAAAGGTCGATGACGCCTGAATCCATGTCGGGTTCTCTTTTTTGAGCGAACGGAATGGGAAGGGGTGGGTTAACCCGAAGACCCACAGCGTATCCATCGTACTGGCGATGCGCTTGATCCAAATCATGCGAAGGGAGGAGGCGATATAGGATCGTGGGGAACATGGCTTCATCTCTCCTCTCCGACCTGGCCGAGCAACAACTGAAGGCACACGCCCGCGCCGCACCTGGCCGGCACGCCGCCAGCGCCTGCCTGGTGCTGGACGCCGTTGCCGGCATCGGCTTTGCAGCCGGCCTGGCCGGCGCCGTGGCCGCGCTGGCCGCGCAGCAGCCACCCTGGGGCTGGCTGGCGCTGCTGGTGCTGGCGGCAGCGCTGCGCGGGCTGCTGGGCCGGCAAGCCGCGCTGGCCGGGCAGCAAGCGGCGCAGGCGGTCAAGCAAAGCTGGCGCGCCCGGCTGGTGCAGGCCGCGTTGGGCGGGGCTGCCGGGACCGCTGCCGCGCGCCGGCAGGACACGGCCGGCGGCGAAGCCGGCCCGGCCCGCTTGGCCAGCCTCGCGGCCGAAGAGATCGAAGCCCTCGAAGCCTGGGTGGCCCGCTTCCTGCCGGCGCGGCAGGCCGCCACGCTGGCGCCGCTGCTGGTGCTGGCAGCGGTGGCCCTCGCCAGCCCGGTGACGGCTGCGATCCTGGCCGTCACGCTGCTGCCATTCATCGTGCTGATGGCGTTTGCGGGCCGGGCCTCGGCCGACGAGTCGCACCGCCAGCTGGCCGCGCTGGCCCGGCTCTCAGGCCTGCTGGCCGACCGGGTGCGCGCGCTGCCGGTGGTGCTGGCGATGCGGGCCGAAGGCCGCGAGCGCGCCCGCCTGGCAACGGCCGCCGAGGACGTGGCGCAGCGCACGCTGCGGGTGCTGCGGCTGGCCTTCCTGTCCTCGGCAGTGCTGGAGTTCTTCGCGGCCTTGTGCGTGGCGCTGGTGGCCGTGTATTGCGGCTTCGGCCTGCTGGGGCTGCTGCCCTTCCCTGCCCCGGAGCGCTTTGCACTCGGCCCGGCGTTTTTCGTGCTGGCGCTGGCGCCGGAGTTCTACCTGCCAATGCGTCGCCTGGCCGCGGCGTATCACGACCGGCAGGCCGCGCAGGCGGCGGCCGAGCGTCTTCTGGCCTGCGAGAACGCCGCCACGCCGGCGCTGGCATCAACCGCAGCAGCCAGCCTCCAGGGCCCGCCCAGCCTGTGTTTCCAGAACGTCAGCCTGTCGCACGGCGACACGCCAGCCGTGCTGCAAAAGCTGAGCTTCGATCTGCCCGCTGGCCGGAGCCTGGCGCTGATGGGCCCATCGGGGAGCGGCAAGACCACCGTGCTGCGCTCGCTGCTGGGCCTGGCGCAGCTCCGCGAAGGCAGCGTCCTGCTCAACGGCCTGCCGCTGGCCGCCGCGGGCTCGCTGGCCGCCAACGCCGTGTGGATCGGCCAGCAGCCGCTGATCGTGCCGGGCACGCTGCGCGAGAACCTGTTGCTCGGGGCGCCGGAAGCCTCGGCGCAGGTGCTGGCTGAAGCCGTCGAACAGGCAGGGCTGCAAGCCATGCTGGCCGGCCGCCCACTGGGGCTGGACACGCTGCTCGATGCACGTGGCGGCGGCCTCTCAGGCGGCGAGCGGCGGCGGCTGGCACTGGCCAGGGCGCTGCTGAAGCCCGGCGCCTGGCTGTGGCTGCTGGACGAGCCCACGGCCCACCTCGACGCCGAGGCCGAAGCCGCGCTGGTCGACACGCTGGCCCGCGCCTGCGAAGGCCGCACCACCTTGATCGCCACCCACAGCGAGCGGCTCGCCGCCTGCGCGCACCAGGTGCTGCGGCTGGGAACCACGGCATGACGAATCACTTGCATGCGAATGCCGTGCCGGCCCCGCCGGCCTTGGCGCAGCGCGAGTCCGGCAGCGTCCGCCAGCAAGATCGCACCCGCCCCGCCGGATCCCCGTTGCGCCAGTTGCTCGCCACCGAGCGCCGACGGCACAGCGGCCTGTTCCAGGCCGCTGCCGCCTGTGCAGCACTGCTGGGCCTGGCCTCGGTGGGCTTGCTGGGCGTGTCGGGCTGGTTCATCACCGCGGCGGCGGCTGCAGGCGTGGGCGGGTTGGCTGCAGCCCAGGCCTTCAATTACCTGCTGCCCAGCGCCGCGATCCGCCTGCTGGCGATTGCCCGCACCGGCGCGCGCTACGGCGAGCGGCTGTGCAGCCACGAGGCGGCGCTGCGCAGCCTGGCCCGCGTGCGGCCGGCGATCTTCGGCGCCCTCTGCGCCGCCCCGGCCGAGCGCTCGCTGGCGGTCAGCACCGGCGAGGCCGTCACGGCGATGGTGCAGGACGTGGAAGCCATCGAGGCGCAACTGGTGCGCCGCTCGGTGCCGTGGACGGCTGCAGCCGGCGTGTTGACTGGCCTGGCGCTGCTGGCCTTCGGCGGCTGGCCGCCCTTGCTGGCCACGCTGGCCTGCTGTGCGCTGCTGGCAGTGGCGGGCTGGCAAGGTGCACGGCGGGTGCGCCGCGCAGCGCAGGCCAGCCGCGCCGCGATGGGCGCGCTGAAAGACGAGCTGGCCTGGCTGTCGGCCCACGACGCCGAGCTGCATTGCCACGATCTGGCCGCCTGGGCCGGCCAACGCGTGGCGGCCCAGGACCAGGCCCTGGCCAAGGCTCAGCGCCGCCAGCTGCGCCTGATGGCCGGGCTGGACGCGGTACTCGCACTGGCCAGCGGCCTCGCCGCCGCGCTGGCCCTTGCGTTGGCACGGGACGCCGGCGCGCCGGTGGCGGCGCTGTGCGCGCTGGCGGCGGTCATGACGGTCGAATCACTGGCGCCGCTGCTGCGCCATGCACTGCAGCAGGCCAGTGCCCACGAAGCCGAGCGCCGGCTCGATGCGCTGCTGGGCGATGTGCAAGCGTTGCCCTCGCCTGCGCCGGCCGCCAGCACGCCCATCAGCACGCACACCAGCACCGCCGCCGCGCTGCGCCTGCCCGCGCTGACCGCCTCGCCGCTGCAGCCCGGTGAACACGTCGCGCTGCGCGGCCCGTCCGGCTGCGGCAAGAGCACGCTGCTCGAAACCCTCCTGGGGCTGCGCCCTGCCGTGCGCGGCACGGCGGAGCTGGCGGGTCACGACCTGGCAGACCTGCCGGTCTCCACGCTGCGCGCCCAGTTCGCCTGGCTGCCGCAGGACGCCGCGCTGCTGGCCGGCAGCGTGCGCGACAACCTCACCCTGGGCTGCGGTCATGCCAGTGACGAACAGCTCTGGGCCGCGCTGCAGGACGCCGGCCTGGCCTCGCGCATCCAGGCCCTGCCCGGCGGGCTGGACGGCTGGCTGGGCGAAGACGGCACCGGCCTTTCCGGCGGCGAGCGGCGCCGCCTGGCGCTGGCCCGGGCCTACCTGGTGCCCGCGCCGTGGCTGCTGCTGGACGAGCCGACCGAGGGCCTGGACGCCGCCACCGAAGCGGTCGTGGTGGCCGGCCTGCGCCGCCGCCTGGCAGTCACCCTCCAGGGCTTGCTGCTGGTGAGCCACCGGCCTGCGCCGCTGGCCTTGTGCAGCCGGGAACTGCCGCTCTGCACCGCTGCCACTGCAGCCAAGGGCCTGGAACAGGCCGGTATTGAGGTTGTTTATTGAAGCGATGTGAAGGCCGCCCGGGCGGTCTACTGGCGGGCATGTCTCCTCCTGGGTCGACGGCCATGTCCACTCGCATTTCTGCGCTCTCCCTGATCACCCGCGCCCTGCTGGCAGCCTCCGCGCTGACGCTGGCCGGCACCGGCATGGCCCACGCCGCCTGCGCCGAGGGCCTGACGCCGCTGGCCCAGCGCGACACGCCTTCGGGCGACGCCAGCGCACCGCGGCTCACGCTGCTGAACCTGATCCAGGCGGCCGAGCAGCGCAGCAAGGCCGTGGGCGCCGCCAAGCTGCTGGCCGACGCCGCGCGCAGCGACGTCGAAGAAACCAAGGCCGGCGCGCTGCCCACCGCCACGCTGAGCGCCGCCATCGGCCCGTCTGGCGACCAGATGGAAGGCCAGAAGACGCGCAACCAGTTCCAGGTGCGGCCCGGCCTCACCGTCAGCGCGATGCTGTACGACTCCGGCCGCAATTCGCACCTGACGCAGTGGCGCACCAGCCTCGCCGAGGCTGCCAACCAGGGCCAGATCAGCACCACCGAACAGGTCGCGCTGCAAACCGTCATCCTGTCCTTCGAGCGCGACCGCTATCGACTGCACGCCCAGGTCTGGAGCCAGTACGCCGCCAAGGTCTGCACGCTGGTGGACTCGCTGGAGCAGATCGTCGCCACCGACCGCGGCCGTGGCAGCGAGCTGGTGCAGGCCCGCAAGACACTCCAGCAGGTGCTGCTGTCGCGCGCCCAGTCCATGACCCAGCTGCGCCTCACCGAAACCCGGCTGCGCCGCCTGGTGGGCGACACGTTGCCGGAGGCCAATGGCCTGTCCGCGCTGATGCTGCAGCCGCCCGCGCTGCCCGAGCTGCAATCCCAAGCCGCAGGCGCCGCCAGCATTGCCCAGCTGGCCGCGCAGGCCGACGCTGCCGACAGCCTGGCCAGGGCCACCGATGCCGGCAACAAGGTACAGGCCAACTGGCTGCTCAGCGTGGCCAAAAACGCCACCGGCGACCGGGCCGGCAACTGGAACGCCGGCATCACCATCAACGTGCCGCTGCTGAACCCCGCCGCCGCCCCAGCCTCAACCTCCGCCCGCCTGCGCGCCGAAGCCGCCCGCGTGCAACGCGCCGAATCGCTGGACGCGCTGCAGAACCGCCTGGCCGAAGTCCATGAACAAGCCGGTGCCGCATTGGTCCGAGCGCGCGACACCGTCACCGTGCTGAAGAGCAGCGAACGGGTGCGCGACGACACCATCGCCCAATGGCAGCAACTCGGCAAACGCTCGCTGTTCGACGTGATCTCCGCCGAAGGCGACCACTTCAACCTGCGCATTGCCTACGTGGATGCGCTGCACGACGGCCAGGAATCGATCGCCCTGCTCTATTCGCTGGCGGGCAGCGTGAAGTTGCCGCTGAACTGAACCTGTACGCAAGTAAAAGCCGCTCCTCGGAGCGGCTTTTTTATCCGCGCTGAATCATCACCTCATCTTGAGGGCAGCTGCCATACCTGCTCGGCCACCCGATGAATCCAACGCTGGCGCGCATCAAACGATTTCAGCTTAGAGCGCCGTTTGGTGAAAAAAGCGTTGACCTCCACCACTTCGCCGAGGAAGTGCGGAACGTATTCGATTTTGCGCAAAACCAGCCCGAAAGGCTCCAGCAGTGAAATAAGGTCCGGCAGCAGCTTCTGCTGCTTGTAGAGCGGATAGAAGTGCGCTTCAAGCTCGATGCCGAGACATCCATGCAAGAGATCACCGAAGCCCTGCAGCACTTCGTACTCGAAACCTTGTACGTCGATCTTCACGAGATCCGGCTGAGGTGCTTTTCCTTCTCGATGCAATGCGTCATAACGGGTGCAAGCGATGTCAATCGAACGCTGCACCACAAAATGTGGCTGCATGTTGGGATATTCCGCAAGCAGCACCTCGTTGGGTTCCAGAACGGAAATGCAGAACGGATTTTTCGTGATGTGCAGCTTCCGAGACTCCACCGCATTGGACAAACCGGCCTGCACCACATGTGCCTCAGGGAATTTGGCGCGAAGGTTCTGCGCAGACTGCGGGCTGGGCTCGAACAGGACGGGCTCTAGCCACGCCATGTGTGGCCGCCACTTTGCCTGCAGCCCGCCAGCACTTCCGACGTCAGCCAGCCGTATGCGCATTTCCGCGGAGGGCGGCTCCGGGAACGTCGGCATCGACGGCTCGCTGGCCTCCATGGCCGCAGGTAAAGGCACGGCCAGCAGGCTCTCTGTGGCTGGCTTTCTCGATGAAAAGAGCTTGAACGGATTGGACTTCATTCGCCTGGTTCGCTGGCAGTGGAATCATTGCGATCATGGCGCCTGCGTACCGCCAGTGCCAGACACCGCAGCCAGCCTCGCATCAGCGCTCGATCGAAGCGAGAATGTGGCCGGCGAGGGCATCATAGTCACCCCCGAAGTGATGCCCGCCGGCCAGCGGCAGCGGGCGGGCGTGCAGCGGCGCCAGCGTCGGGCACAGCGAGTTTTTCTCGTCCTGGCCGTAGATGCACAGCGTGCGTGCGGCCACGAGTTGCTGGGCTTCGGGCGCAATCGGCCGGTCGCCGCTGGGGCCGATCCAGTTGGACAGGTGGAATTCGAACGAGGCCTTCTGCCCCAGGCCGAGTAGCGCGGTGAGGCGCACGCGGCTGCGCACAGCCGACGGCATGCGGTTGACGGCAAACGGCAGCACGTCGGCACCTTGCGAGTAGCCGATCAGGATCACCTCGCTGCGCTTCCAGCGGTGCGAGTAGAAGCGGATCAGGCGGTCCAGGTCGGTGGCCAGGCCTTCGGGCGTGCGGGCGCTCCAGAAGTAGCGCAGCGAATCCACGCCCACCAGCGGAATGCCTTTGGCGGCCATCGCGGCGGCAATGCCCTTGTCGATGCTGGCCCAGCCGCCGTCGCCTGACAGCAGCACCGCGAAGCGATCCGCATTCGGCCCGCCGGCGGCTTCGGCGGTGGCCGGCACTTCGATCACCGGCAGGTCGGCCAACTGGGCCGGTGGCGGGCCCAGCGTGACCTGGCGCGCGGCCAGCGAGGCATAGGCACTGTCGAAGCCGGCCGGCAACTCGGGGCCGGTGGCGGGCGCAGGCTGCCAGACGGCTTGCGGCATGCGCTGCACGAAGTCTTGCGCGGCGGGGCACGCGGCAATGCTGCTACCGGCCTGCATCGCAGTCCACGGCTCGGGCAAGGCGGTGGAAGGCGGCAGAAGGTCCACGCCAATGCCGTCGGCCGCAGGCTGCCAGCGCAAGGCGTTTTGTGCGCACATGGGCTTGCTCATCGGCAGCCGCGGGCAGAACCCGACCGACAGCGCAGAGGCAAAAGTCCCGGCCGGCGCCTGGGCCACCAGCGCGTAGGCAAACGCGCCCGCGCTGCCGGTGCCCACCAGCATCGGCTCCATGTAGGCGCCCAGCTTTTCGGAGGCCTGCAGCTGGCGCGAGAGGTTCTCGAAGGCGCCACCGGCATAGGTGCACTTGCCGTCCTGCACCTCCAGCCGGCGGTAGAAGTTGGTCAGCGGAATGGTGGCCACCATCGCGCCGGCTGTGACCATCTTCTGGATCATCAGCCGCTCGCTGTCGTTGGCACCATCCATGCCGGTGAACGGCAGCATCACGAACTGCTGCGGCACGCCGGCCGGGCGGTACAGCGCCACGTCATTGAACAAGCCATGCGACAGCAGCCGCGGGAAGCTGGTGCCGGGAATGGGCAGCGGCGGCGGCACGGCTGGCAGCACCAGCGCTAGCGCTGGTGCCAGGGGCGGCGCGCTGCCCGCCGCCGCGGGAGGCGCCAAAGGAGCCGGCTTGGCCGTCTGCGCCAGCAGCAGCCCCGGCAACACAGCCATCAGCAGAGGCAGGCCAACCCGCGCCCGCGTTGCCCAGGTACACACACTCACTTCGTCACCACGCCTTTCACGCCACCGCCAATCAGCGCGGCCACATCGGCCAGCACGAAAAACGGCGCCAGCCCGCCGGGTGCCGCCAGGTAGCGGGCTTCCCATTCGGGCTCGAACTTGTCCTTGAAACTGTGCAGGCCGCGGAAGTTGTAGAAGCGGTCCCCGTACTTGTAGAGCAGCCGGCCGAGCTGCTGCCAGCGCGGCGCCTTGCGGCGTTCGGCCATGCCCGCCATGGGCGACATGCCCAGCCCGAAGCGCTGGTAACCCTCGGCCTGCAGATGCAGCATGACCTTGGCGAACAGGAAGTCCATGGTGCCGGGCGGCGCGCCAGGCAGGTAGCGCATCAGGTCCACGCTGGCCTCCTGCTTCGCGGCGGTGCTCAGCAGGTTGGCAAAGGCAATGACCTGGCCCTCGCGCAAGACCACGGCCATGGGCAGCTGCTGCAGGTAAGCGTCGTCGAAGCGGCCAACGGAAAAGCCTTTTTCGCGGCCACGCTGGTGCGTGAGCCAGGCCTGCGAAACCTCGCGCAGCTGAGGCAGCAGCTCGGCCACGCGCGCAGGCGGCAGCACCTCGAAGCTCAGGCCTTCACGCTCGCCGCGGTTCACGCCGGAGCGAAGGTTGGCACGCTTGGCGCCCTTGAGGCTGAAGTCAGGCAGGTTCACATGCGCATATTCGCCCAGCTTCAGCGCTTGCAGGCCGCAATCCAGGTACAGCGGCAGGGCCACTGGCCGCACCTGGTAGAAGGCTGCGCGGCCGCCATGGGCATTGGCCAGCTCGATGAACTGCCACACCAGGTCGGCCCACTCGCGGCTGTCGCCAAACGGGCCATACAAGGACACCCAGCTGCGCGCCTGCTTGCCGTACATCAGGAAGCTCCTGCCGGACGGCGAGAACATCAGCTGCTTGTCGCCGACCAGCGCGTAGCAGCCGTCGGACGACGGGTTGGCGCGGATGATGGCCGCGGCGCGGGCGATCTGCTCGGGCGTGGTGCGGGCGACCACGCCGGCCGGCTGGCGCATCAGCTGCCAGAGGAAAAACGCCAGGGCGATCAAGGCCACGCCCATCAGCGCGCGCAGCGAGCGCGGGGCCTGCCCGTCCAGCTCGAACTGCCACCACAGGTGGTTGCTGTATTCCACCTCCTGGTAGGCGAAGAACAGCACCCACACGCAGGCGATCACCACGCCCAGCAGCGCCAGCAGCCACTCGGGCTCCAGCCGCTGGGCAAACAGCGAGGACGGCCGGTTGAACTGCTTGCGCGAAATGACCAGCAGCAGCACCAGCACGCTGAGGTAGGCCGCCTCGTTCAGCGCAATGCCCTTGGGCAGGGCCAGCATCGCCGCCACCAGCGACAGGCCCAGCGCGGCCCACCAGGCCGCGTCCAGCCGGTGCAGGAGCCCGCGCGCCACCATCAGCAGGCCCAGGCCGGCCACGCTGCCCAGGAAGTGCGAGGCCTCGATCAACGGCAGCGGCACGCGCAGCGTGGCCAGTACCTCGCGGGCGTCTTCGGTGAACGGGGTGACGCCCGAGACCAGCAGCCACAGCCCGGCAACCATCGTCAGTGCCGCCATCAAGCGCGGGCTCAGGTGCACGGCCATGCGGCCCACTGGGGCAGCCACGCCGGAGCGCAGTTCGTAGGCGATCAAGGTGCCGGTGGCCAGCAGCAGCGGCAGCACGTAGTAGATGCCGCGGTTCAGCAGCAGCGCGCCCAGCATTGCTTCGCTCGGCACGTCCCCACCGCTGGCCAGCAGCATGACCGCCTCGAACACGCCGACGCCACCGGGCACATGGCTGATGATGCTGGCGGCAATCGCGATCGCGTAGAAGGCGATGAAGGTCGGCAGGCCGATGTGGTTGGTCGGCAGCAGGAACCACAGCGCGGCGGCCGAAGCGGCCAGTTCCACCGCGGAAATGAGCAGCTGGCGCAGCGCCAGGTTCAGCGTCGGCAGGCGCAGCGTCCAGCGCCGGCCGCGGCCCATGCCCACCTGCAGCAGGTGCTGGCGGCTGCACAGCCACAGGAAACCGGCCAGCGCCACCAGCATGGCCAGCGCCAGCACGCGCAGCCACCAGGCCCGGCTGTGCAGCAGCGGCGCCACGTCCGCCGCCCCCCACAGCAGGCCCATGGCGCCAAACACCATCATGCCCAGCGCAAACGCCGCCGCATTGAAGCCGATGACCCGCGCGATCTGCGGCGGCTCCAGCCCGGCCGCGGCATACAGCCGCATGCGCACCGCACCGCCCGACAAAGGCCCGAGGCCGATGGTGTTGGACAGCGCATAAGCAACAAACGATGTCAGCAGCACGGTGCTGCGCGGCACCTTGGCACCGGCGTAGCGCAGCGCCGAGGCGTCGTACTGGGTCAGCGCGAGGTAGCTGGCGGCGGTGGCGAGCAGCGCGGCGAAGATGTCGATCTGCGGCGTGGTCGAGACGGCGGCCATCACGCTGGCATAGCGCACGTCACGCAGCAGCGCGTGCAGCGCAAAGCCCACCGCTCCCGCCAGCCCCAGCCCCACCAGGGCCAGCATCCAGGGCCGAAGCCGAGGCCACCACTCACCGAGCCGTGCCACAGGCGGTTGGGGCTGCGCAATCAACGGGGGTTCGGAAACGGACACAGGTCTGAATGCTTTCTGGTTTGCCGGGTCTCGCCCATTCTGTCGGTTTTGAATCCATTGTTGCGAATGGATTCAACGGTGGCAAAGCTGAACGCCGCTGCACTCGCCACGGTGCACACCGCCACGCAAGCCTCGCACCAGTCTCAACCAGGCAAGCTGAGGGGCCCGGGCTCAAGGCGCAGACGGCTGCCACCAGCCGTATTCCCACTGCCATGGCAGGCGGGTGGGGCCGAGCACGCGCTCGACCAGCGCGGGGTAGAAGCGCTCGGCTCGCACATCGTTGGACAGCAGCAGCACGCAGCGCTGGCCGGCTTCCAGGCACACCGCCATGTTGGCAGTGCCGTCGTCATGGCCGCCCTTGAACCAAGCCGGCCCGCCGGCATCGTCAAAGCGCACAACACCCAGGCCTGCCGACAGGCCAATGCCCTGGTAGCGGGTTTCGGTGGGCGGCAGCAAGGTGGGGAACTGGTGCGCGGTGGTGATGGGCAGCTGAGCCTTGATCCACTCGGCGCGCGCCGCCGGGCTCAGGCCCTCGCCACGCATGAAGCCGGCCCACATGCGTGCCTGGTCGGCAATCGTCGTGTCCATCGAACCGGCGGCGCGCACATTGCTGCGCTCGTCATGCGGCAGTTCGCTGCCGTCCAGTTGGTAGCCGTCGGCCAGGTTGCCGGCAAAGTCTGGCCGCCAACGCATGCTGGTGCGGGTCATGCCGAAACGGTCGAAGACGCGGTGCTGCATTTCCTGGCCCACGTCCAAGCCCAGGCCTTTTTCCAGCACGAACTGCAGCAGGTTGATGCCTTCGCCGGAATACGCATAACGGCTGCCGGGATCGAAGTGAAACTGCAGCCGCTGATCCGCCTCGATCCAGCGGAAATTTGCAAAGCCGCTGCTGTGCGTGAGCAGCATGCGCGGCGTGAGCTGGCGCCAGCGCTCGTCGCCAGCCAGGTCGGCGTAGCCGCGCTTGGCGTCGCCGTAGCTCGGCAAAGGCTGCGGCAGCAGTTGCGCCAGCGGTGCGTCCAGCGACAGCCGGCCCTCGTCCGCCAGCTGCATCACCATGTAGCCAAAGGCCGCCTTGGTCAGCGACGCGCCATACATCACCGTGTCCGGCGTGAGCGGCAAAGCCTTGGCCACATTGCGCTGCCCGTAGGCGGCCACCTTGGCCACCTGGCCGTGTTCGATCACCGCCAGCGCCAGCCCGTTCACCTGCTCGCGCTGCATCAACTGGCGCACCGCTTCGTCCAGCGAAACGCTGGCCAACGGAGCGGACGCAGGGCTGGCGCATGCGCCCAACAGCATGGCCACCGCAGCCCACGCACAAGCCCCCGTCCACCGCCAACCTGGCTTCATCGTTGCTGGCTCCGTTGAAGACGCCCGAGGCAAGCTCGGCCGCAGTTACTTGTCAGCGGGCCGCCTTGATGCGCGCGAAGATCTGCTCGAACTCTTCGCTGGTCACCGCAAACGCGCAGTGCTCGAAGCCCACCCTGAGAACCGTGAACGGCCCGTCCTGGCCCTGCAAGGCGAAGCCCAGCACCTGCGTGTAAAACGCAACGCTGGCCGCCAGGTCGTTGACCTTCAGGATGATGTGGTCGAGTGTGGCCATTCGTGCAGTCCTCCGGATCACATGCCCACGCCATGCGCCATCAGGCTGGCGCACAAGGCCACCCCCAGCAGCAGGACGATTTCCAAGCGCAGGGTCAGCATGATGCGCCGGTACTCCTGCGCTGAAACCGAAGGCGCCAAACCCTGGCTGGTCTGCGGGCGCCACTTGAGAAAGCGCACCGTCGGGTAGATCGACAGCAGGCCCGCCAGCACGAACAACGTGAGCTTGGCGTGGAAAAACGGGTTGGCGAGATATAAGCCGCTGCCCTTCTCGAAATAGAACACGCGCACCAGGCCAATGATCAGCACCAGCCCGGCAAAAATGCCATACCACCGGTCGCAGGCCTGAAGTCGCTTCGCCTCCGCCAAGGTCGGCGCGGGGCTCATGGTCTGCCACTCCAGGAAGACGGCGCTCACGATGCCGAAGACGGCGAGGAAATGGAGGAAGGCAAACAACGCGCTGATGGTCATGGACGTCCTCTTCAACGATCTTCGGTCATGCCCCGCCCAAGCCCGACGGCGGCGTTTGAATCTCAGGCGCCACCATGCTCGAGCGAGGCCTGATAAGCCTGAATCCTCGGCAGCAGCAATTCCCGGCGCTGCAGGCTTGACGCAGGCCAGTGCTGCGCCCGGTCGTAATACTCGGGCACCGCCGGCACGTCGCCGGACAGCAGCACCCAAGGCTGCTTCGAAGCCGTGAAGATGTGGATGTCCGGCGGCAGCAGGTCGGGGTTGTCCAGCGTGCCGACGCGCACAAACATCACCAGCGGCCCCGCGCCCGCGTAGTGGCTCCACACCGCCACCTGGCACCGCGGACAGCGCGCGATCTGCTGACCCTCGCCACTCTCGGACGGCGTGTGCACCAGCGCAACTTCGCCACCCAGCGAATCCACCGCATCGCTCTCGATCATCGCGTTCAGCGCGAACGAAGCGCCCGATTCCCGCTGGCACCAGCGGCAATGGCAGCAGTGCACGAACAGGGGCGCAAGGTTCAACCGGTAACGGATCGTGCGGCAATCACAGCCGCCTTCAATGGGGTACATGGTGGGTCAGGATGGACAAGAAACGTCATTCACCGCTTGTGTGAACGCTTGCCGGAGGGCCATGGCGGCGTTCGATTTCGGCGACGGAACCGATGACAAGTTGCGCCAGCACGGACGCGTCCAGTTCCGCGAGACGCTTGAAGTAGAGGCAACCCTTGCCCATCTTGTGCGGACCCAGCCTGGACAGCAGCTCGGCTGCGCCATCCCAGGACGGCGCCAGATAGAGCACGATCTCCCGACCTCGAATCGCGAAGCCGACCAGACATGAAGTGCCGGTCCTTCCGGATGCATAGTTGTACTGGTAGGCGCCGTAGCCCACGATGCTCGGTCCCCACATCTTCGGGCCTTGCCTGGTGACCTTCTTGAGCAGCGCCATCAGGGTCTTGCAATCTGCTTGCTGCGCCACACTTGCCTTCGCGGCGATGTGGTCATCAACGCTTGCATCTGTCGGCTTGGTCTTGGCTTCTGGCATGGCGGGAATCCAGGCGGGGCTTTCAAAGCTCCGCAATGGTCCGAATGATGGCAACTTTCTTCTCGCCGAGGCCCTGAAGATCTTCTTCGGCAATGCGACCTTCCCGCAGCAGACGCCCAAAAACGTGCAGCAGCTGCGAGTACCGGTAGTCGTACTTGAAATCAATCTCTCGGCGCTTCTGATCGGTGCGCTTGGTGAGTGACCACAGTTCATCAGGTTCAGAGATGGATGCAGCCGCACGCTTGAACTCAATGATGATGTCCGAGAGTTCCTTCTGCAACGCACATTCAAAGACCGCTCGCGCGACCTGCTTCTCCGAGTTTGACCAGCTGATGTCATGCATGTCTTGCCCGCCAGAAGAAAAGCCTCCAGAAACGAACCACGCTCATCTGCCTCAGATGCAAGACTCTACTGCACGAGGACAAGGACGCCTTGCCATTCTCTGGCAAAACCTGCCGGCGAATCTCGTCTCAGCGTTGGCCTCGGGACAGCAACTCGACCGCTTCGCTGACGATTTGCTCAACGACGCTCGCCCCGTGCGCTGATCACTTGCCTTCTCGTTGGAACATCGCTTTCGTGTCTTCGAACCCGATTGGGGAGGATGTGTGCTCGTGGACGATGCGTAAAACATGGCCGCGGGTCTTGAGCACCCAGGTGATCCGGTTTTGCATGGCCCGAAGCTCTTCGCCTTGAGCCGAAAAAGCAGCGTACCTGGCGAAGGCGGTCATGGAGGCGAAGCTGGGCTCTGCCATGATTTTCACGTCTTCGAACGTCACCTTGACGGTCTCATCGCCAAGCGAAGAGAACCAGCCCTCCACGGCGATTCGCCAAGCCGCGGCGCCTTCGTATGACCAGGTTCCCCAAGTGTCGAATACCCTGACCTCGGCGTCATAGAGTTGGATGAAGGTCTCGGCGTTCTTCGCCAGGACAGCGGACTTGTAGGTGTCGAGCTTTTGCAAAACCTGCTTCTCGGGATCACTCATGGTGAGTCCTTCCATTGACGATTGATCGTTGCGGCTGGTGACGGGCCGCAGCCATGCGGTACTTCATGCACCGCTGCGAGCCCAGTGCCAGAGCAATGCGCCGGCCAGCGCGAACAAGCAAAAGTATGTGCCTAAAGCACCCACGAACTTGAGTGGGTGGCGCTCATTGACGGAGGGAACGAGAAGCGTGCCTGCAGCATGAAATAACCTGCAGACCAGAACTGCGACCGCAAGGCCAGTGACAAAAAGGCCTGGAGAAACGGTGTTGAGGTACAAGAGCCCTGCAGCAAACAAAGGGATGTACTCCGAGGCGTTTCCATGCGCTCGAATTGCCTTCGTCAGCGCTGCCTCCGTGACGGCGGGATCGCTGCGGCGCTTGCGTCGCACTCTTGAAACATTCAAGCTGAGCGCACCGTAGAACAGAACGAGGACGGCGACGCAGAGAACGACGGTGTTGTTCATAGATTTGTGCAGGAGGGTTGTGGGCTTATGTGCCGCCCGGCAAAAGTTAAAGGACGGCGCATGCGAAGCACGATCCGTCCCTGTTGGACGACCCGTTGGACTGCGGCGCGAAGATGCGGTGGTGCATCAAGGCTGACCTCGTTGTTCGGCGAGTGCAACGATGATGCCCTCAGGCCCGCGGATGTATGCCAACTGGTACGAACTCTCGTACTGCATTTCCCCGATGATCTCTGCCCCGAACGCTCGCATTCGGCCGACCATTTCGCCGATGTTGCTGACGTTGAACATAATTCGGCGAAGACCCAGCGTATTGACGGGCGCTTCCACAGGCCCATGCCTTGTTGCTTCGGGAGTGTGGAATTTATCCAATTCAACCCCTTGGCCGTCAGGCGTACGGAGCATTGCAAGGGTGGCGCGAACGTCATTGAGCCCGATCAGCTTGCCGACCGCCGGTCCCTCTACCGTGGTTTCCCCTCAAGCGTGAGGCCAAGCTCGATGAAGAAAGATTTCACAGCTTCGAGGTTGTCGACAACAATTAGAACGTTGTCCATCCGTTTGAGCGTCATGTCTCCATCCTGATTTTCATGTTGGCAGACTTGCTTTTGGCATCGGAAGGGAAAGTCGATGCCGATTCACTTACCAGTGAATTGTTGCGTACCTTGCTTCAATTCAACAGCATGCTTCCAGAGCGCACTGAAGATGGCGTCGTACTTTCCCGTCTCTTCGTCACACAGCGAGGTGTTCGTGAAGAGAATCACGCCGACATCCCTGGCAAGACTGGAGAGCATCATCGTCCTTATGCCGGGATCCGATCCGTTATGCCCGATTTTGGTGGCATCGAATTTCGTCGCCCAGAAGATTCCAGAGTTCACCGAATCTTCACCATTCAGATTCACATTGTCCGGCTTGTTGGATTCCGTGTACTGGAACCTCAGCATCTCTTCGGCAGGCTCCTTCTTCAAGATGCGTGCGCCCTCATATTCGCCATCATTCAGCAAGGCGATGAAGAACTTGGACAGGTCAGCGACCGACGTGCGGATCCCTCCATCCGGGTAGGTGGTAATCCCGTAGAGCGGAATCGGGATGGTGAGCCCTCCTTGTGCAACGTACAGCTTCGAGTGGTTTGCCGGGTCAATCTCAGCCAGGAACCAGCCCGTGTTGTTCATCTGTAGGGGAGCGAAGATATGGCGCTTGGTGTAGGTGTTCAGCTTTTCGCCAACGGCGATCTCGACGATGTAACCTGCCAACCCTGCCCCAATA
Source organism: Ideonella sp. (assembly GCF_041287625.1). Classification (GTDB taxonomy): domain Bacteria; phylum Pseudomonadota; class Gammaproteobacteria; order Burkholderiales; family Burkholderiaceae_C; genus Ideonella. The sequence continues at coordinate 40,688 of NZ_JBGGNH010000039.1, read as the reverse complement.
TTCGAGTACTCGCGGTGTGTACCCGGTTGAGCATCCAGGAAATTCTCTTTTGAGTAGTACTTACCGCTGGGCGTGAAGTAGCTCTTCAAGAATTCCTCCAAGGATTCCCTGGAATCGCCATCGTAGTGGTATGTACCTTCGTAGATCGCCCACCGGTCTGTGATGCCAGAGGTGTGCGTCGCCAGCTGCCTCAATGTAATTGCTTTTTTTGGAAAATATGGATTGATGACTTTGAACGGCAGGTAGGCATTGATATCTTCATCAAGAGAGAGTTTTCTCTCTTGAACAGCCTGCATCAACGCAACGCCAGTGAACGTCTTGCTGATCGATCCAATGTTCATGATCGTATTGGGAGTGAAGGGAACGGCACGTTCCTTGTTGGAAAAGCCGTACCCCTTCATCCAGGCGATTTTGTTGTCCGCGATAATGGCTGCCCCAAGCCCCACCATTCCAGCTTCTTTCATTTGCTGCTCGACAATGTTGTCAAGCGCATGATTTGCATCGACGGCCAACGATTGCGCCTGACTTCCAGCCGCAACTATTCCAGAAAGCAGAATAATTGCAACGATTGGGATACTTGCAAGTATTTTGTTGAAGCGCATGTGAACTTCCAGGGCTGGCTAACGAATGAAAGGGACTTCGCCGTCCCGATTGGTACCCTGGCCTATAGAAATCATCTCGCCTGCATCAGTTCGGCGTCGGAAGCCGGTTCGCTTTCGCGCTACCGCTCCTGCCGATGCGGGCGTAGGTGATCGTCCGAGCCGGGCCTTCTCCGGTGGTGACCGCCTTGATGGTGATGCCGCTGTCCGGGCCCACCAGACCTTCCGCTGTGGCGTAAAGAGGTTCACGGTGGCCGTCGCCGCGGTCGAAGATCAGGTCTTCGCCTGCCTTGCCGTGAATGATCCTGAATGGATCGACGCCCTGAATGTCGGCGAACGCATAGGTCCCAACAAACCTCTCGGAAACTGAGGCAGTGATTTCTGTGCGCACCACGACCGGCGTGGCCATGGCGTCTGGCCAGCTATACGCGTCGGCGATCCCGCGCAGCAGTTCGGCGATCAGGGGTTTGGCATTGTCGGAATTGGTCAGTATCGCGGCCCCTTGGCAGGTCGCGGGGTAGAGGATCAGTGAGGAGTTGTACCCTACGTTCGTGCCGTCATGTCCGAAATGGCGATTTTGGCCTTCGCCGCCGACAACAAAGCCGAGACTGCGTGAGCCGATCTGCGCCGTCGTCATCAGGTCGGCAATCCCCGGTGATAGAAGAGCGTGGCGGTCGTGGCGCGAGGCCTTCATTGCCACCACGCCGAACAGGGCGAGATCGGGCGCGGTGGTCCACAGGCTTGCCGCCGCTAGCTCGGGATAGATATGCCAGCCCCCCGGGACTTCCGATCCATCCGCGACATGGCCGACCGCCACATCCTGCCCGTCTGGGGCCTCGAAGCCGCTGTGTTGCATGCCGGTGGGCAAGAACACCTCGTCTCGCATGAGGCTATCGAAGCTCTTACCCGTCTTCTCAGTCATGAGAAGCTGTGCGACAAGGTAGCCGCCGCCAGCGTAGCGCCACTCGGAACCTGGCGTATAGGCAACCTCGACCGGTTTGGGGCGTGCCGGTTCGATTCCGTCCAGGGTCTGGAGCAGTGTCGGTATCGGTGACCCCTTTCTATAGCCACCATAGCCACCGGGAACGAGGCCGGCACTGTGACTGAGGATGCTCCGCAGGGTGACTGGATGGCCAGTCAGCAGCGGGGTGTGCGGAACCTTCCACGCTTGCAGATGGAGATTCACATCTTCGTCGAGCGAGAGGACGCCTTTATCGACCAAACGTAATGCGGCGAAGGCCGCCACGGGTTTGGTGACGGAAGCTGCCTGAAATATGGTTTGTGTCCTGACTGCACGCCCATTGGCACCAGCGACCCCGAAGCCTTTGATTTCAACGATGCGGCAGTCGTCGATGATGGCGACACTCACCCCCGGCACCTTCCAGCGTGCCATCCGGTCGGCCAGCGACATCTTTGCTTCCGCCGCACCTTCGAACGCAACCGCCTGCCGCAAGGCGTTGTCGTAGCGCGTGTGTGGGCTGACGGAAGGAACCTGAACAAATGCACAGCCCGACAAAGCCGAACCGATGATTGCGCCAACAACGCGTTTCTGAGCTGCTACGTGCATTTATATCCATTGCCGTTCGAGCTTGAAGCTTAACTATAAATCACGCTTCAGACATCGCCAAAGTGCCTGACGAGGCGGCGCCTGCCCCAACATCTGAAAAGCCATTGGATTCTCGCTGAGGATTCCGGACGCCTGGCCGCTGGCTTTTTTTTAAAACGCTCGCCGGCCAACGCGCCGCGCGAGCCCAAAAAAACAAAACCCGCCAGCGGCGGGTTTTGGGGTCTGCGGGTGAGGTCTGGTGGGCAAGTGGAGGACGGGGCTTGTGCCCTGCCCTGCCTTTGCCCGCCGGGCTTGTGCCTTAGATCAGCGGGGTGCTGTTGGCGCGCAGTTCGTCTTCCAGCGACTTGTGGTGCAGGACGCTGGCGGCCACGTTGGTGGTGGCGGCGTGGCTGGTGCCAGCGTCGCCCACACCGCCGGGCAGTGCATCGGCCGGGGACGCGAGCAGGTCGTTCAGGGTGGGCGTGGTGGACGCCGTGCCCGTGGTGCTCTTGCCGTTGTCCTTGTTGAACCAGACGTCGGCCACGTCGTGCTTGCTGCCGTCGGTGGTGGTGTAGCTGGAGGTCAGGCCGAGGAAGTTGCCGTTGTCGGTCACCGTGCCGGTTTGCGCATGCAGGTTGATCGAGACGATGCCGTAGTCGGACAGGCTCTTCAGTTCACCCGCTTCGCTCACGCCGTCGTGGTTGGCGTCGACCCACAGCTTCAGCTTGTCGAAGTTGATGTCGGACGCGTTCAGCACGCCGTCGCTGTTGCTGTCCATCGAGGACATGGCGGCGAAGCCATCGGTGGCCTTGCCGGTCGCCGTCTGCGTGGCCGAGCCGAACAGTTCGGAGCCATTGTTGATGGTGCCGTCCCCGTTGCGGTCCATGGCCAGCAGACCGTCGGTGGAATCCACCCAGCCCACCTTGTGCGCGGTGCCGGTTGCGTCCAGGTCGAAGTTGACACCGTTGGCAGCGGCAGTGGTGTGCACGCCGTCGCCGTTCAGGTCAAAGACGATCGGGGTCGAGGCCAGTGCCGTGGTCTGGCCGGCGTCCATGGCGTCCTTGGCCGCCTGGGTGAAGGCCGAGGCCTGGCTGGCGCTCATCGCCGCGATGTCTGCCGAGGACAGACCGGCGATCTGGTCGGAGGTCATCGCATGGATCTGCGCATTGGTCAGGGCCTGCGCCTGGTCTGTGGTCAGGCCGGCGATCTGGCCCGCGGACAGCGATGCGAACTGGTCGGTGGTGAGACCGGCAATCTGCGCCGCGTTGAAGCCGGAGACCTGGGTCGAGCTGAGGCCGTCCAGGGTGCCTGCGTCCACCGTCTTCAGGTCGGCCACGTCGATGGCCGAGATCTGGCTGCTGGTGAAGCCGGCAATCTGCTGCGAGTTCAGTTCATGGATCTGCACCGAGGTCATGCCGGTGATCTGGGCATTGCTCAGCGCCGTGAGGTCACCCGATGTCAGCGCACCAATCGCGTCCACCGACAGGCCGCGCATGTCGCCGGCTTCGATCGCGGCCAGCTGAGCGGTGCTCAGGGCGTTGATGTGGGCGGCGTCCAGCGTATTGAGCTGCGCGGTGTTCAAGGCGACGATGGCGTCGGTCGTGAGACCGGCGATCTGCACCGAGTCCAGGCCAGCGAACTGGGCGGTGCTCAGCGAGGCGGCGTGGGTGCCAAGGGCTGCCACGTCGGCCGAGCTGAGGCCGTCCAGCGAGCCACCGACCATGGCCTTCAGGTCCACCGTTTCAATGGCGGCGAGTTGGTTCGAGCTCATGGCATGCAGCTGGGCACCGGTCAGGGCCGCGGCTTGCGTGCTGCTCAGGGCGACGATCTGGTCGGTCGTCAATGCGTGCAGGTGGGTGGCGTCCAGGCCGTTGAGCGTGTCGGCGCTCAGGGCCTTGATGTCGCCCAGCTCGATCTTGGCGATCTGCGCGGTGCTCATCGCGTTGACCTGGTCGCTGCTCAGCACGGCGATCTGGGTCGACGTGAGCGCAATGATCGCGTCGCTGCTCAGGCCGGCAATCTGCGCGGTGCCGATGGCGTCGATCTGCGTGGTGGTCATCGCGCCAACCTGGCCGGCCGTCAGGGCCGACAGGTCGGCGGAGCTGAGGCCTGCCAGTGCACCGGCGTCGATGGCCTTGAAGTCCGCCGATTCGATGGCAGCCAGTTGCGCCGAGCTCATCACGCCCAGCTGGTCGCTGGTCAGCGCTGCCGCTTGCACCGTGCTGATGGCGACGATCTGGTCGGTCGTCAGGCCGCTGATCGCGGTGCTGCCCAGGCCGTGCAGCGCATCGGTGGCGATGGACTTGATGTCCGCTGCCTCGATCTTGCTGATCTGGGTGCTGGTCAACGCGTTCAGCTGCTCGCTGGTCATCGCGGCGAACTGGCTGGAGGTCATGGCCACCAGGGCGGCGGTGCTCAGGCCAGGGACCTGGGCATCGGTCAGCGCATGGATCTGCGCGGTGGTCATCGCGGCGACCTGGCTGGCCCCCAGGGCGGCCACGTCGGCCGAGCTGAGCCCTGCCAGTGCGCCCACGCTGAGTGCCTTGACATCGGCGGTTTCGATCGCGCCCAGCTGGGTCGAGGTCATGCCGCCGAGTTGGTCGCTGGTCAGCGCGTAGGCTTGCTGGGTGCTCAGGCCGACGACCTGGTCGGTCGTCAGCGCGGCAACCGAGGCCACGGCGAGGCCGGCGATGGCTTCGGTGGCAATCGCCTTGATGTCACCCACTTCCAGCTTGGTCAGCTGGGTGGTGGACAGCCCGTTGAGCTGATCCGAGGTCATGGCGCCCACTTGCGCAGACGTCAGGGCCACAACACCGGCGGTCGTCAGGCCGGCGACCTGGTCGCTGCCCATGCTGTGCAGCTGCGCGGTCGTCAGCGCCTGCACCTGGTCGGTGGACAGGGCGCCCACGTCGCCTGCCACCAGCGCGGTCAGCGCGGCCGTGGTCAGGGTCTTGATGGCGTTGGTGCTCAGGGCGTGCAGCTGTGCGGTGCCCAGCGCGTCGATCTGGTCGCTGGTCAGCACGGCAGACTGGGCCGAGGTCAGCGAGGCCACACCGGCGGTGCTCAGGCCGGCGAACTGGTCCACGCTCAGGGCATGCACCTGGGCCGTGCTCAGCGCGGCAACCTGGTCGGAGCTCAGCGCGCCGACCTGGGCGGCCAGCAGGCCGGCCATGGCAGCGGTGCTCAGGGCCTTGACGTCGACGATTTCCATCTTCGCGATGGCGGCGCTGGTGATGCCGCCCAGCTGGGTGCTGCTCAGCGAAGCCACCTGGATGGAGCTCAGGCCGACGATCTGGTCGCTGCTCATCGCTGCGAAGCTCACGTCGGACAGGCCCTTCAGCGCGGTGGTGCTCAGCGCAGCCAGGTCAGCCGTTTCGAGCTTGCCAACCTGGGCGGCCGACAGGGCAGCGACCTGGTCGCTGTTGAGCGCGCCGAACTGGGCCGAGCCCAAGGCGTTCAGCTTGGCCGTGGCCAGGCCGCTCAGCTGGTCGGCGGTCAGCGCCGCGGCTTGCGCCGTGGTGATCGCGTCGATCTGCGCGGTGGTCATCGCGGCCACTTGCGACGGGTCCAGCGCATGCACCGCGGCGGTGGTCATGGCTTTCACGTCGGCGGTGGTGATGGCGGCGATCTGCGCAGTCGTCAGCGTGACGAGCTGGGCGGTCGGGATGGCGTTGAACTGGGCCGAGCCGAGGACAGCCAGGTTGGCCGTCGTCAGGCCGGCCAGCTGGTCAGCGCTCAGCACCTTGACCTGGTCGGTCGTCATGCCGGCGACCTGGGCGGTCGTCAGCGCGCCGACCTGTTCAGGCGTCAGCCCGGCAATCGCGGCGGTGCCGATGGCCTTGAAGTCCACCGCTTCCATCTTGGCGATGTCGGCCGTGGTGATGGCGGCGATCTGCGCGCTGCCCAGTGCCGAGACCTGGGCGCTGGTGAGCGCCACGGTCTGGTCGGTGGTCAGTGCGGCCATCGCGTCGGCGCTCAGGCCCTTGACCGCGGCGGTCGACAGGGCCGCCAGGTCGGCGGTCTCCATCTTGGCCACCTGGGCGCCGGTCAGTGCCGAGACCTGGGCGCTGTTCAGCGCAGCGAACTGCCCCGTGCCGAGCGCGTTCAGGTTGGCGGTGCCGAGGGCGGCCAGCTGGTCGGAGGTCAGCGCCGCGGCTTGCGCCGTGCTCAGGCTGGCCATCTGCGAGCTGGAGAACTGGGCGATCTGGTCCGGCGACATCGCATGCAGCGCGGCGGTGCTCAGCGACTTCATGTCGCTGGTGTCCATCGCGGCCAGCTGTGCCGAGCTCATCGCGGCGATCTGGTCGCTGGTCAGCACGCCCAGCTGCGTCGAGGTCAGGCCATTCACTGCAGCAGTGCTCATGCCGGCAATCTGGTCAGCCGTCAGCGAGTTGACCTGCGCGGTCGTCAGCGCGGCCGCCTGGCCTGCGGTCAGGCCGCCGATCTGGTCGGCCGTCAGCCCGCGCAGCGCGGCGGTGCCGATGCTCTTCAGGTCCACGGTCTCGATGGCGGCCACGTCACCGGTGGTCAGGGCTGCCAGCTGCACGCTGCTCAGCGCGCCGAACTGGGCGGTGTTCATCGCCACGACCTGCGCCGAGGTCAGCGCAGCCATCGCGTCAACGCCCAGGCCCTTCAGCGCGGCGGTGCCGATGGCGGCCAGGTCGGCGGTCTCCATCTTGGCCACCTGCGCAGCGCTCAGGCCGCTGATCTGCGCGCTGTTCATCGCAGCGAACTGCGCGCTGCCCAGGGCGTTCAGCACGGCGGTGCCGAGCACGTTCAGCTGCTCGGAGGTCAGCGCGGTGGCCTGGTCGGTCGTCAGCGCAGCGAACTGGCCGCTGGTCATCGCGCCGATCTGGTCAACGTTCAGCGAATGCAGTGCGGCGGTGCCCAGGGCCTTGATGTCGGCGGTTTCAATCGCGGCGATCTGGGCGGTGCCCAGGCCGGCGATCTGGGTGCTGCTCAGCGTGCCGATCTGGGCCGAGTTCATGCCGGCCACGGCCGCGGTGCTCAGGCCAGCCAGCTGGCTGCTGTCCAGCGAGGCGATCTGGGCGGTGCCCAGCGCGGCCATCTGGCCCGAGGTCAGCGCACCGACCTGGTCGGCCGACAGGCCATCCAGCGCGGCGGTGCCGAGCTGCTTCAGGTCAACCGTTTCCATCGCAGCGATGCCGGCGGTGGTCAGCGCGCCCAGCTGGGTGCTGGTCAGCGCCGAGACCTGCAGCGAGCTGAGGCCTGCGACCTGTGCCGTGCCCAGCATGGCCATCGCGTCGGCCGACAGGCCCTTCATCGCGGCGGTGCTCAGGGCAGCCAGGTCCTGGGACTCCATCTTGGCGACCTGGTCGCCCGTCAGCCCGGCCACCTGGGCGCTGCCCATGGCGGCGAACTGGGCGGTGCCCATCGCGTTGAGGCTGGTGCTGCTCAGGTTGGACAGCTGGGCGGTGCCCAGCACGGCGACCTGGGCGGTCGTCAGCGCGGCCAGCTGGTTGCTGGTCAGGTTGCCGAACTGGTCAGCCGTCAAGGCCTTGACCGCGGCGGTGGACATGGCCTTCAGGTCCGCGGTTTCAATCGCGGCCAGTTGGGCGTTGCTCAGCGCTGCGACTTGCGCAGTGCTCAGCGCGCCGACCTGGTTCGAGGTCAGGCCGACGATGGCGGCCGTGCTCAAGCCGGCGAACACGCCGGGCGACAGCGCCGCCACTTGCTCGGTGGCCATCACGCCGACTTGCGTCGACGTCAGGGCACCGACCTGGTCAGCCGACAGGCCGGCCAGTGCGCCGGTGGTCAGCGCCTTGATGTCCACGGTCTCGATGGCGGCCACGGAAGCCGTCGTCAGGCCGCTCAGCTGGGCCGAGCTCAGCGCGCCCACTTGCGTGCTGGTCAGGCCGGCCACTTGTGCGGTGGACAGCTGGTTGATGTCGTCGGCAGCCAGGCCCTTGAGCGCAGCCGTCGTGAGGGCCGCCAGGTCTGCCGTCTCCAGCTTGGCGATCTGGTCGCCAGAGAGTGCAGCGACCTGGGCGCTGCCCATGTTCGCGAAGTCGGCGGTGGTCAGCGCATTGAGGTTGGTCGAGCTCAGGTTGGCCAGCTGGTCGGTGCTCAGCGCGCCGACCTGGGTGGTCGTCAACGCGGCCATCTGGGCCGTCGTCAGCGTGTTCAGCTGGTCAGCGCTCATGGCGCGCAGCACGGCGGTGGACAAGGCCTTGATGTCGGCCGTCTCGATGGCGTCCAGCTGGGTGCTGGTCAGCGAGGCGATCTGGCCGGAGGTCAGCGCGCCCACTTGGGTCGAGGTCAGGTTGACGATGTCGGTCGTGCTCAGGCCGGCCAGCGAGGCCACCGGGTCGAACGGCAGCGCGGCAATCTGGGCGGAGCTCAGCACCGCCAGTTGCGAAGAGGTCAGCGCATCCACTTGCGCCGAGCTCAGGCCGGCCAGTGCGGCGGTGCTCATCGCCTTCAGGTCGACCGTCTCGATGGCGGCAATGTTGGCGGTGCTCAAGGCGCCGATCTGGGCGCTGCTCAAGGCAGAGACCTGGCCAGAGCTCAGGCCTGCGACCTGGGCGGTCGTCAGCACGGCCATCTGGTCCACACCCAGGCCCTTCAGGGCGGCGGTGCCGATGGCGGCAAGGTCGGCGGTCTCCATCTTGGCGACCTGGCTGGCGGTCAGCCCGGCCACCTGGGCGCTGGTCATGCCGGCGAACTGTGCGCTGCCAATCGCGTTCAGCGCGGCCGTGCCCAGCACGCCGAGCTGGTCAGAGCTCAGGACTGCGGTTTGCGCGGAGGTCAGCGCGCCCAGCTGGGTGCTGGTCAAGGCGCCGAACTGGTCCACGCTCAGCGCCTTCAAAGCGCCGGTGGACAGGGCCTTGATGTCGCCCGACTCAATCGCGGCCAGCTGCGCGGTGCTCAGTGCCGCGACTTGCGCGGTGGACAGCGCGGCAACCTGGTTGGAACTCAGGCCGACGATGCCGGCGGTGCTCATGCCCGCGAACTGGTTGGCACCGATGGCAGCGATCTGGCCGGTGCTCAGCGCACCGATCTGGCCAGCCGTCAGCGCACCGACCTGTTCGGCGCTCAGCGCGGCAAAGGCGCCGGTGCTCAGGGCCTTGATGTCCACCGTCTCGATGACAGCCACGTCAGCCGTCGTCAGCGCCGCCACTTGGGCGGTGCTCAGCGCGGCGACCTGGTTGGAGGTCAGGCCGGCCACTTCGGCGGTGGTCAGCATGGCCATCGCGTCAGCGCTCAGGCCCTTCAGTGCGGCGGTGCTGAGGGCGGCAAGGTCGGCGCTCTCCATCTTGGCGACCTGGTCCGGCGTCAGCGCGGCGACCTGGGCGCTGCTCAGCGTGGCGAATTGCGCGCTGGTCAGGGCGTTCAGGTTGGTCGAGCTCAGGCCGTTCAGCTGGGCGGTCGTCAGCGCGGCGACCTGGTCGGTCGACAGCGCAGCCATCTGGGCGGTGCCCAGGCCGCCGAGCTGGTCGGCGTTCAAGGCCTTCAGCGCAGCGGTGGAAATGCCCTTCATGTCGCCGGTTTCGATGGCCGCCAGTTGGGCGGTGCTCATCGCAGCCAGCTGGGCACTGCCCAGCGTGTTGATCTGGGCCGAGGTCAGGCCCACGACTGCGGCGGTGCCCAGGCCGGAGACCTGGTCAGCGCTCAGCGCGGCCACTTGGGCGGTCGTCATCGCGGTGGCTTGTGCCCCCGTCAGCGCGCCCATCTGGTCGGCAGACAGGCCCTTCAGCGCGGCGGTCGACAGGTTCTTCAGGTCCACGGTCTCGATCGCGTGGATGCCGGCGGTGGTCATTGCGGCCAGCTGGGCACTGCCCAGCGCGCTCATCTGGCCCGAGGTCATGGCCACGACCTGGTCGGTGCTCAGCGCGGCCATGCCGTCTGCGCTCAGGCCCTTGATGGCCGCCGAGTTGATCGAGGCCAGGTCACCGGTGGTGAGCTTGGCGACCTGGTCGGCCGACATGGTGGCGACCTGGGCGCTGGTCAGCACGGCGAACTGGTTGCTGCCCAGTGCGTTGAGGCTGGCGGTCGACAGGTTGGCCAAGGCGGCCGAGCCCATCGAGGCGATCTGGTCGGTGCTCAGCGCGGCGAGTTGTGCGGTCGTCAGCGTGGCGACCTGGTCGGCGCTGAGCGCACGCAGCGCGGCGGTGGTGATGGACTTGATGTCGCCGGTGGCGATGGCGTCCAGCTGGGCGCTGTTCATCGCGGCCAGTTGCGCGCCGGTCAGCGCCGCGGCCTGGGTCGAGGTGAGGCCGGCGATGCCGGCGGCCGACAGGCCTGCGACCTGGTCGCTGCCCAGCGCGGCCAGCTGGCCGGTGGTCAAGGCGGCGACCTGCACGCTGGTCAGCGCGCCCATCTGGTCGGCCGACAGGCCCTTCAGCGCCGCGGTGCCCAGCGCCTTCAGGTCGACGGTTTCGATGGCGGCGATGCCGGCGGTGGTCAGTGCAGCCACCTGGCCGCTGCCCAGTGCGTTGACCTGGTTGGAGGTCAGGCCGGCCACTTCAGCGGTGGTCAGCGAGGCCATCGCGTCGGCGCTCAGGCCCTTCAGCGCGGCGGTGTTCAGAGCGGCCAGGTCGGCGCTCTCCATCTTGCTCACCTGGTCGGCCGTCAGCGCGGCGACCTGGCCGCTGCTCATCGCAGCGAACTGGGCCGTGGTCAGCGCGTTCAGGTGGGCGGAGTTCAGGCCATTGAGCTGGGCGGTGGTCAGTGCGCCGACCTGGTCGGTCGTCAGCACGGCCAGTTGGCCGGTGCCGAAGCCGTTGAGCTGGTCAGCGCTCAGGCCCTTGATCGCGGCGATCGAGATGCCCTTGATGTCGCTGGTTTCGATGGCGGCCAATTGCGCGGTGCTCATCGCAGCCAGCTGGGCGCTGCCCAGCGTGGCGAACTGGGTCGAGGTCAGGCCCACGACACCGGCGGTGGACAGGCCAGCCACCTGGTCGCTGCTCAGCGCGGCGACCTGGGCGGTCGTCATCGCCAGCGTCTGGGCGCTGGTGAAGGCGCCGGCCTGGGCGGCCGTGAGGCCCTTCAGCGCGGCGGTGGTCAGGTTCTTCAGGTCGACGGTCTCGATGGCGTGCACGCCGTCGGTCGACATCGCGGCCAGCTGGGCGCTGCTCAGCGAGCCCATCTGGTTGGAGGTCATGGCCACGACTTGCTGGCTGCTCAGTGCAGCGACGCCGTCGGCGCTCAGGCCCTTGATGGCGGCGGAGTTGATCGCGGCCAGGTCGGCCGTGCTCAGCTTGCCCACCTGGTCAGGCGTCAGCGCAGCGATCTGGGCGCTGTTCAGCGTGGCGAACTGCGCGGTGCTCATCGCGTCGAGGTTGCTCGTCGACAAGCCTGCCAGTGCGGCGGTGCCCAGCACGGCGATCTGGTCGGTGCTCAGCGCGGCCAGCTGGGCCGTCGTCAGCGAGCCGACCTGGTCGGCACTCAGTGCCTTCAGCGCAGCGGTGCTCAGCGACTTCATGTCGCCGGTCGGGATCGCGTCGAGCTGGGTCGAGCTCATCGCGGCCAGTTGCGCGCCGGAGAGCGCAGCAGCCTGCGTGGAGGTCAGCCCGGCCAGGCTGGCGGCCGACAGGCCGGCGACTTGGTCGGAGCTCAGCGCGGTCAGCTGGCTGGTGGCCAGGGCGCCCACCTGGGTGCTGGTCAGCGCAGCGACCTGGTCGGCCGAGAAGCCCTTCAGCTGGGCCGAGCCCATGGCCTTCAGGTCCACGGTTTCGATGGCCGCCACGTCAGCGGTCGTCAGTGCATTGACCTGGGCGCTGCTCAGTGCAGCCACCTGGGCGCTGCTCAAGCCGGCGACTTGCGCCGTCGTCAGCGCAGCCATGTCGTCGATGTTCAGGCCCTTCAGCGCAGCCGTGCCGATGGCCGCCAGGTCGGCGGTCTCCAGCTTGGCCACTTGCGCGGCCGTCAGCGCGCCCACCTGGGCGCTGGTCAGCGCGGCGAACTGGGCGGTACCCAGCGCGTTCAGGTTGGCAGTGGACAAGGCGGCCAGCTGGTCGTTGCTGAAGCCGGCGATCTGGCCGGTGCTCAGCGCAGCCATCTGCGCGGTCGTCAGGTTGTTCAGCTGGTCGGCGCTGAGCGCGTGCAGCGCGGCGGTCGAGAGGGCCTTGATGTCGGCGGTCTCGATGGCCGCCAACTGGGCGGTGCTCATCGCGGCCACCTGGGCCGAGGTCAGGCCACCGACCTGGGTCGAGGTCATGGCGACGATGTCGGCGGTCGACAGGCCGCCCAGCGAGGACGGGTCCACCGTCAGCGCGGCGATCTGGGCCGAGCTCAGCACGGCCAGCTGGGTGGAAGTCAGCGCGTCGACCTGGGCCGAGCTGAGGCCGGCCAGGGCGGCGGTGCTCAGGGCCTTGATGTCGATGGTTTCGATGATCGCGATGTTGGCGGGCGTCAGCGCGGCCAGCTGGGTGCTGCTCAGCGCGCCCACCTGGGTGCTGGTCAGGCCGGCGACCTGGGCGGCCGACAGGCCGGCCATGCCGTCAGCGCTCAGGCCCTTCAGCGCGGTGGTGTTCAGTGCGGCCAGGTCGGCCGTTTCCAGCTTGGCCACTTGCGCGGCGGTGAGGCCTGCAACCTGGGCGCTGGTGAGGGTGGCGAACTGGCTGGTGCCCATCGCGTTCAGCGCGGTGGAGGCCAGCGAGCCGAGCTGGTCGGCGCTCAGCACGGCGACCTGGTCGGTCGTCAGCGCGCCGAGCTGGCCGCTGGTGAGGTGGCTGACCTGGTCGACGCTCATCACCTTGATGGCGGCGGTAGACAAGGCCTTCAGGTCACCGCTCTCGATGGCCGCCACCTGGGCCGTGCCCATCGCGGCGACTTGCGCGGTCGTCAGCACGGCGACCTGCGCCGAGGTGAGGCCGACCATGCCGGCGGTGCTCATGCCGGACATCTGGTTCGGCGTCAGCGCGGCGATCTGGTTGGTGCTCAGCACGCCCACTTGCGCGCCGGTCAGCGCGCCGACCTGGTCTGCCGTGAGGCCGGCCAGGGCGCCGGTGGCCAGCGCCTTGATGTCGATGGTCTCGATGGCCGCAATGTCGGCCGTGTTCAGCGCGGCCAGCTGGCCGGTGCTCAGCGCGGCGATCTGGTTGCTGGTCATGGCGGCGACCTGGCCGGTGGTCAGCGCCGCCATGTCGTCGTTGTTCAGGCCCTTCAGCGCGGCGGTGCCGATGGCGGCCAGGTCCTTGGTCGCGAGGTTGGCGACCTGGCTGACGGTCAGGCCGGCGACTTGCGCGCTGGTCAGGTTGGCGAAGGTCGAGGTGCTCAGCGAGTTCAGGTTGTCACTGCTCAGGCTGCCGAGCTGGGCGCTGCCGAGGGCGGCGCTCTGGGCGGTCGTCATCGCGGCCAGCTGCGCGGTAGTCAGGGCGCTGACCTGGTCAGCGCTCAGGCCCTTCAGCGCGGCGGTCGTGAGGGCCTTCATGTCGGCCGAGTCGATGGCCACCAGCTGCGCGGTGCTCATCGCGCCCAGTTGGGCGCTGGTCAGCGCGCCCACTTGCGTGGAACTCAGCGCGGTCACGTCGCCTGCGGTCAGGTTGGCCACCTGGTCCGCCTTCAGGGCGCCGATCTGGCCGGCGGTCAGCGCGGCGACCTGGGCGGTCGTCAGGTGCGACAGCTGGTCAGCCGTCAGGCCGGCCAGCGTGGCCGTGCCCATGTTCTTCAGGTCGGCGGTTTCGATGGCCGCGACAGCCGCGGTGCTCATCTGGGCCAGCTGGCCGCTGCTCAGCGCTGCGAGCTGGGCCGATCCCATTGCGGTGACTTGCACGGCCGTCAACGCGGCCATCGCATCGTTGCCCAGGCCCTTCAGCGCGGCGGTGCCGATGGCGGCCACGTCGGCCGTCTCCAGCTTGCCCACCTGGTCAGCCGACAAGGCGGCAACCTGGCCGCTGCTCAGCGAGGAGAACTGCAGCGTGGTCAGCGCGTTCAGGTCGTCAGTCGCCAGGCCGGAGAGCTGCTGGTTGCTCAGCACCGCGACTTGCGCGGTGGTCAGCGCGGCCAGCTGGCCCGAGGTCATGTTGCCCAGCACGTCCGGGCTCAGGGCCTTCAGGGCGGCGGTGGACAGGGCCTTGATGTCGGCCGTGTCGATGGCGACCAGCTGCGCGCTGCTCAGCGCGGCCAGCTGGCCACTGCTCAGCGTGCCGATCTGGTTGGAACCCAGCGCAGCGACGTTGGCGGTCGACAGGCCGGCGATCTGGTCATTGCTCAGGGCGGCGACTTGTGCGGTGCTCAGCGCAGCGGCTTGCTGGGAATTCAGCCCGCCAATCTGGTCGGCCGACAGCCCCTTCATCGCGGCGGTGCCGATGGCGCTGATGTCAGCGGTGGTCAGCGCGCCCACGTCGTCAGCGGTCAGCGCGCCCAGCTGGGTGCTGGACAGCTGGGCCACCTGGGCGGAGGTCAGGTACTTGACCTGGTCGGTGGTCAGCGCGCCGATGGCGTCAACGCTCAGGCCCTTGATGGCAGCGGTGCCGATGGCGGCCAGGTCGGCGGTTTCGAGCTTGGCGGCCTGGGTGGCCGTGATGGCGGCGACCTGGGCGCTGCCCATCGCAGCGTATTGGGTGGTGGTCAGCGCGTCCAGGTGCGCGGTGTCCAGCGCAGCCAGCTGGTTGGCGCTCAGCGAGGCGACTTGCGCGGTGCTCAGCGCGGCCAGCTGGGCGGTGCCCAGCGTGGCGAACTGGTCGGCCGACAAGGTCTTCAGCACCGCGGTGCCGATGGCGCCGATGTCGGCGGTGTCGATCGCACCGAGCTGGGCGCTGCTCAGCGCGCCGAGCTGGGCCGAGGTCAGCGTGCCGACCTGGGTGGAGCTCAGGGCGGCGATGTTGGCGGTGTTCAGGCCGGAGACCTGGTCGGCCGTCAGCGCGGCGACCTGGGCGGTGCTCAAGGCGGCGATCTGGCCGGTCTTCAACGCACCGACCTGGTCGGCCGACAGGCCCTTCAGCGCGGTGACGCTCAAAGCGCCCATGTCGGCGGTGTCGATCGCGCCAATGGCGGCGCTGCTCATCGCGGCCAGCTGGGTGCTGGACAGCTGGGCCAGTTGGGCGGAGCTCATGGCCACCACTTGCGCGGTGGTCAGTGCGCCCAGCGCGTCAGCGCCCAGGGTCTTGACGGCGGCGGTGCTCAGCGCAGCGACGTCGGCGGTTTCGAGCTTGGCGACCTGGTCGGCCGAGAGCGAAGCCACCTGGGCGCTGCTCATGGCCGCGAACTGGGCGGTGCCCAGCGCGTTCAGGTGGTCGGTGGAGAGGCTTTGCAGCTGGGTGGTGCTCAGCGCTGCCGTCTGGGCAGTGCTCAGTGCGGCGTACTGCGCGGTGCTCATGGCGCCGAGCTGGTCGGCGTTCAAGGCCTTGACGGCAGCGGTGCCCAGCGCGCCGAGGTCGGCGGTTTCGATGGCGGCGACTTGCGCATTGCCCATCGCGGCGACTTGCGCGCTGCTCAGCGCGCCGATCTGGCTCGAGCTCAGGGCGGCAACGTTGGCGGTGCTCAGCGAGCTCAGCTGGTCAGAGCCGATGGCGGCCAGCTGGGCGGTGCCCAGCGCGGCGGCCTGGACGCTGGTCAGGCCACCAACCTGGTCAGCGCTCAGGCCCTTGATGGCGGCGGTGCCGATGGCGCGGATCTTGTCGCCGCTCAGCTGCTGCAGGTCGACCACGTCCATCGCGGCGATCTGGGTGCTGCTCAGCGCGGCGACTTGCGCGGTGGTCAGCGCGGCGGCCTGGGTGCTGGTCAGCGCGGTGACGCCGTCGGCCGTCATGCCCTTGATGGCGGCAGTGCTCAGCGCCGCCACGTCGGCGGTTTCAAGCGCTGCGACCTGGGTGGCGGTCATCGAGGCGACCTGCAGGCTGCTCATCGCAGCGAACTGGCTGGTGCTCAGCGAGTCGAGCTGGTCGGTGGCCAGGCCGGCGATCTGCGAGCTGGTCAGCACGGCCACCTGGCCGGTGGACATGGCCATGAACTGGTCGGTGGTCAAGGCGGCCAGCTGCGCGTCCGTCAAGGCCTTGATGGCGGCCGTCTTCAGCATCGAGAAGTCGGCCGTGCCGAAGGCTGCGAGCTGGCTGCCGCTCATGGCGGCGATGCCGCTGGTGGAGATGGCGGCGGCCTGCGCGGTGCTCAGGGCCTGGATCTGCGCGTTGCTGAACGCGGCCCAGTCCTCGGTGGTCAGCGCTGCAACAGCGGCCGTCGAGAGAGCTGCGATCTGATCAGTGGTCAGGGTCGGAACGGTGGTGGCCATGACTGATGTCCTTTAACTTTTGATCTCAAATGGAACGAGCCGGCGTCGCGGCGCGACTGCTACCCAAAAACTTCAAACGGTGCGCAAGGAGCTGAACCGAGGCTCCTCGCCTTGCGCCGAGATCAGGGCAGCAGCCGGTCGCAGGGCAGCGACGTCGGTGGAATTCCGATCTCTCAGTCGGTTTTCGTCCTGTGGCGAAACGACTTAAGCCGCTGGAGGCGGCAAACAGGACCCGAAACACCCTTCTTCTTGTAGAAGAGTTGGCAAATCGAGACTTCCTGGGCACTGGCCGTTCACGAGCCAGCAAATTGCCGAGGGTTAACCCGCAGCCCGGAGCAAAGGGGTGGTCAAGCGCGTACATCGTTGAACAGCTCATCGCATTCCACCGGGGGCGCCAGCTCCGGAGTGGCCGCAGCGGCCGGTGAAGAAGAGGCCACCGAAGCCGCAGGCGTTGCGGCGGTGGACGACGGCGAAGCGGCGGCTGCCAGCTCCGGATAGAAACTCGACAGGAAGCAGCCCATCACGTGCGAGACACCGCGTTCGGTGACCTCGCGCAGGTCCGAAGCCAGGTACTGGCCGAACGAGGCCGCGTGGCTGATGATTTCGAAGGACGGGAAGTAGGCGACCTGCGCATGGCGCGCCTCGACCTCGCCCACCGCGGCGCGCAGCACCGACTTCGAATAGGACGAGGCCACCAGCACGTTGCGCTCGCTGCGCGTGGCCACCAGCGGCACCGGCGAGACGGTGAAGATGATCTTCAGCGCCGGGTTGACCTCGGTGAGCGCGGCGACCAGGGCTTCCAGGTCGGCCACGACCTCAGCGCAAGTCAGGTTGCGGAAGACGTGCTTTTCAGGATCGAACTCGCCCTTGACCGTGCCCGGGCAGGCCGGGTAGGTGTGGCCGCTCTCGGCGTTGACCCAGCATTCGGTCAGGCCCAGCGTGAAGATGAACACGTCGGCCGTCTCGAACATGTGCTTGACGCGGCCCAGGTGGTAGGCGCGGTCGGCTCTCGCCTCTTCCAGGCTGGCAAAACCGGCCTTGGCCACGCTGGGGCGCACCAGGTCGTACCAGCGGCCTTCCTGCTCGAAGAAGTCTTCGATCATGGCGCGCTGGCCGAAGGCCTGCTGGAACAGCTCCAGGCACTGGCGCGTGGTGTAGATGTTCCCGTAGCGGGCCGAGAACTGCTGGTAGCTGTCCACCTCGCCGCCGAACTGGTGCATCAGCGGATGGGCCGGCTCGGCGATGTACGGCGCCATGCCCACGTTCTTCATGTAGCGGGCGATGTGCTGTGCGAAGCAGCTGCCGGCGGTGGCGACCTTGTCGCTGCGCAGCAGCTGGAACTTCGGCGTGTCGTTCAGCGGCAGGTCGCGCCAGGCCACGTCGGACACGAACTTCTTCCAGAAGGCCCGCGGCGGGAGATTCGAATAGGGATGCATGTCGATCTCTCCGTTCAGGCGGCTTGCGCCAGCAACTCGGCCGGCGCGCGGCGCTGGCCAGTCTTCTCGGCGATCTCTGACATCTGGCGCAGCACCAAGGCGCCGTAGCGCTTGTTGCCATGCACCGAATCGCCGGCGAACTCAGCTGCCAGGTAGCCCTGCGGGTCAATGGCTTCGGCCGGTGGCAGCAGGCTGTTGATGCCGCAGGCGCGGGCCGACTCGCGGATCTGCCGGGCGTAGACCAGGTAGTACTTGAGCCGCACCGACAGCGGGCTCATGTCCACCGCTTCGGGGTCCACCACGCCGGGGCCCGGGTCCCAGCGGTCACCAGGAATCGTGGGCGGGCACACCACGTTGAAGACCGGCATGGCCGGCTGCATCGCGCGGATGGCCAGCAGGATGGCCTGGGCCTTGGCGATCTGCGCGGCCACTTGCCGTTCGATGACGAACAGCGGCACGATCTGCCGGCCCGGCAGCGGCGCCAGGTCCGGCCGTTCGGGCAGCCAGAAGTCCAGCGGCTGCGGCTGTTCGCGCAGCGCCAGGTGAATGTGTTCTTCGCCGTGGATGAAGGTGAACAGCACGTTGCCACCCTGCCCGCCTTCGCCGTTCATGGTCGCCAGCATCTTCTGGAAGCCCGGCGCCATGCTGATCACGCTGGGCGAGCTTTGCAGCGCCAGCGTCGGGCCCCAGTGCGGGGCGATCTGGCGGATGTAGAGGTTGGCCACCTGCACCGGCACGGCGACCTGCGCCGGGTCGGTGTGCCAGTCGACAAACTGCGGCGCCTGGTCGTTGGAAATGCGGCCCAGCTGCGCCTTGAGCCCGTCAGCGCTGCAGGCGTCAAGCACCGGCAGGATGTGGCTCATGCCCATGACGTAGATCATCGGGTTGTCTCCCTCTTCTGGAATGCCTGTGGCGGCGGGTGTTCGGTCAGGTCAGCTGGATCAGCGGCACTTCGAAAGTGCGCAGCCCGCGGGCGTGCAGCCAGAAACCCAGGAAGCGTTCGGCGAGGAAGCCCGGGTAGCGGTTGTTGTAGGTGTCGTAGGGCGCGCCGATGCGCGCATACACCGCGTCGATCAGCGGGAAGAGTTCTTCGCAGTACGCGTTGAACTGCTCGCGGCGGATGACGACCATGTTGCAGTTCGACATCGTGCTGTTCAGCCTGAACAGCGGGATGAACTTGCGGTATTCCGGGTGCTGGTCGTGCAGCTCTTCCAGGAAGGCTTCCCAGGTTTCTGCCGGGTGATGCGCCAGGTAATGCGCCTCGATCGAGCGGCCCGAGCCCGCTCGCTTGGGCACGATGGCGTCTGCCACGTCCAGGATCTCGTCGAGCTTGCTGCGCTGGCCATCGGCCGTCAGGTAGTTCAGGAAGAACTGGTCGCCAGGCACGCCCACGGTCGTCTGGTACTGCCAGGTCGCGTCGAACACATAGTTCAGGTAGCGCCGATAGTGATAGAAGCCCACCACGTCGGCCGTGGCGTTCTTCCAGGCCCAGTACTGGGCCGTCAGCTCGCAATAGAACGAGTTCAGCGACGAGATGTTGTCGTCCCCTTCCCCGTCACTCTTGAAGCCATCGGCCAGGTAGCCGTTCACGCCAACAGGCTGGATCCACGGGCAATCGGCATTGCGCACGTAGTCCTTGTGAAAGGTCTGGTAGATCGTCAGTTGCTGCGGGTCACTCATCTCGGTTCCTTGACGCTGCGCCAGCCTCGGAACCGGTCGGGTCAAGCCCTCAACACGAGCACCAATCTGGACACAGCGACCTTACCGAGCGAGAGGTGTCGCCATTGCGGGGAGTAGAGGGGGGTTTTGGGGGCTAATGACGAGCGAAGGCCAGCAGCGCCGCTCGCCAACAGCCCAACTTATCCAGGCCGCCGACGCATCGAGCGTTGGGGCTTCCATGCATACTCTGCTGCGTCACACTCCAACAACTGACATGCCAACACAACTGCCGTCCAGATTTCTCGCCTGGGTATTTGCTGTGATGACGCTTGCGGGATGCGCCACGCCCCCGCAGTCAACGGTTGCCGCATCACGACCCGTTCCCTCAATGCGGCCAGATCAGACAAAAGCCGTCCTTGTCGGGGAAAGCGCAGGAGGCATGTTGAACGGCGGCATATTCGCTGTGTCGATCAATGACAAACCAGTCAAAAACTCTCCAGCCACAGCCACGGAACCCATCTCCCTGGAAGTCGGAAAAACCAAACTAATTACCGTGCTCCGAGCAGGAGTATTCGTAGGGTCTACCGTTCTTTCCTTTGATGCAGCACCCAATACAACCTACCGAATCAGAGCCGCACAGGACACCGACAAGCCTTGGTATCAACAGCAAATCTATGCAGCCGGAGGTGACACGTTTTTCTGGATTGAAAATTACGACACCGGTGAAATCGTGAGCGAGAAAGTTAAAGTTTTTGTGAAGTCCAGTGCCAACTCTGCCGTCTTTATACCCTTGATACAAAAGAAGTAAACTACGTATCAGCAGAATGTGGCTTCAATTTCATTTGCCTCACCTCGATTGTAAATACATCGACGCAAACTAGCGCCAGCGCCTGGTGCTGGAGTCGAGCACTCATAAAATCTCATAGAGCCGTTCGTGAAACACGAGACCGAATTGCACTTCATGTGCGGCAAAGCAGGTGCAGGAAAGAGCACGCTGGCAGCGGCACTCGCGCAGCAACACAACGCCGTTCTGTTGCGCGAGGACATCTGGCTGGCCCGTCTGTTTCCGGACGAACTCGTCACGTTCGCCGACTACATCAAGTATTCGCGACGCATCAAACTCGTTGTCGCGCCCTTGGTCGTGGACCTGTTGGCCAGGTAATCCGTGATGCTGGACTTTCCGGCGAATACGCGGGAGAGCCGCAACTGGTTCCGCTCGATCTTCGAGCAGGCGAATTGCGCCCACACCTTGCACCATCTGGACGCCAGCAACCAGCTTTGCCTGCAACGCATTGCCAAGCGCAACACCGAACGCCCGGAAGGTTCACACGAACTCGACGAAGCGACGTTCAATCTCGTCACCTCGTATTTCCAGCCACCGTCGCCCGACGAGGGGTTCAATGTGCGTGAGTATCCGCAGGGAATCGACTCATCGACCTGAGGCTGCCAGCCCTCATGCCGCCTTCGGGAACAAGACCACCTCGGGCAGGCCATCGAAATGCGCGTCGCAGGTCAGCAAGTCCGCGCCGGCGTGCCGAGCCGTTGCGTAGACGATGGCATCGGCGGTGGCCAGCTTGTGCTCGCGGTGCAGGTCTGCCGCGAGCAGGGCGATGGTGGTGTCCATCGGCACGACCACACACTTCTGCGTGTAGGCGATCACTTGGTCCGACTGTTCTTCGCCTAGCTCGCGCACCAGCCACTTCGACAGTTCGAGCTGCACGATGGTGGGAACGATGCATTGCGACTTGTCGGGGAACTGCAGGCCAAGCCGCTTGCCCAGCGCGCTGCCGGTCAACCACTCGATCCATGCCGACGTGTCAACCACGCGCGGGGTTGCCATCAGTAGCGATCCCCACGGTCGCGGTAGCCGTCTGTCTGCGCGCCCTTGGCGATGCCAGCCAGCTGTTCTAGTTCCGGCACAGGCATCACCAACACGCCCTTGCCCTTCTGGATGAACACGAACTCTTGCCCGGCCTGCCAGCGCAGTTCCTCGCGCACGACCTTGGGAATGGAAATCTGGAACTTGCTCGACAAGGTGGCGGTAGCGGTCATGTTCGTACTCCCATCGGATCGATGACTGGTTGGTAAGAATATGACGCTTTGCCGCGTGACACAAGGCCAACAACAACGTGCTGCGCCGGACCGCCGGCGCGCCTGCGGCGCGGGTGCACCACACTCAGCGCTGTGCTTCCAGTTCCGCGATGAGTTGCTTCATTTCGGCAATCTCGCGCACCTGCGCATCGATGATGCCGTCGGCGAGCTTGCGCACGCGGGGGTCGCGGATGTCGGCTCGCCGGGAGGTCATGATGGCGATGGAGTGGTGCGGGATCATGGCCTTCATGTACGCAACCTGATCCACGGTGGCCTGGCTTCGCACCAACCACAACGAGACGGCGAAGACCAGCGCACTGCCGATGGCGATGCCCAGGTTGACCCGCTTGTTCGGCAGCATGTGCAGCATGAAGGCCAGCATGAGGACGGCCATCGTGGCGCCCATCACCAGCGCCATGTAGGCGCGGGTCTGGCTGAACCAGACGTGATCGAGTTCGTAGGTGTTCAAGTACATCAGGCCGAACATCACCAGGGTGGACAAGGCGATCATGGCGCCGAAGCGTCGATAGGGGCTCATGACAGGCGCGCTCCGTGGCTGCTGGGAGGAGCCCATGACGCAAGCGCCATGGGCACGGACGGTCCTCCGGCAATCTGCGCTCCTGGGAGGGTTGCGCTGGCGTGCGGGGGGCCTCACCTCGCCAGCAGCGCCAGCACCTCCGAATGGAATTCCCGGCGGAACAGCACCCAGATGACGCCCACGGTCGCGGCGACGAAGACCCAGGGTGAGAAGAACCAGCCGACGACGGCGAAGGCCATGTAGTAGCCGCGCAGGCCGTCGTTGAAGGCTTCGGCGGCCAGGGCCATGACGCCGCCGGCGCGGTCGGCGAAGGCGTCGCGTTCGGCTTCGCTCCAGGGTTCGTCGAACAGCGGGGCGGAGGCGACGAGCAAGGCGCCGAAGCTGTACTGGCGGATGCTCCAGGTGAAGCGGAAGAAGGCGTAGATGAAGATGCCCAGCAGCAGCACCAGCTTCATCTCCAGCACCAGCGCGCTGGTGTGGGCGGCAAACGGCAGGTCGCGCACCAGTTCTTCGGTGCGTTCCACGCCGGCGCTGATCACGGCCAGCAGGCCGCCAATGATCAGGATGGTGGTGGACGCGAAAAAGGACGGGCTGCTGGACATGCTCTGGGTGACCATGCCGTCCAGGATGCGGTTTTCACGCTCGGTGGTGCGGCGCATCCAGAGCCGGCGCTCGTGGTTGGTGCTGCCCAGCACCGAGGCGCGGGTGGTGGCGCGGCGGCGGGCGAAGCTGGCGTAGCCGGCCCAGCCGCCGAAGAACACCAGCAGGGCCAGCCAATCGAGCCCGGACAGCAGGCTCAGCGCATCCAACAGCGAATTCTTCATGGGCCCGGACTGTACCGGGCAGCCACCGCTTCTTCAGCCCGCCGTCAAGGCAGGTAAGGCGCGAGCCAATTCATCTGCGGCGCGTCGGTGCCGTTCTGCGGTTCGATCGAATACATGTAGCTGCCCCACCACGGGCCGGCCGCCCACCAGGTCCAGCCATTCCACACGTCCCGGTTGGCGCCGAGGTGGTCCAGCATGCCGGTGACCGCCGCCTGGCAGGTAGCGTTGTTGCCACCTGCGAATTCGCCGAGGAAGCCGCGCTTGCCGTGGCTGCGCAGCCAGGCGGTGAAGCCGCTCAGGCGTTCCACGCCGATGGTGGTGCTGACGCAGCTGGCCGAGTTGCCGGAGCTGTCGCTGTCCAGGTACTGGTGCACCTCATAGGCGTATCGGTCCGCCGGGTCCACCACGCCGAGCATCACGGTGGCGTTGGGCGTGCCGTACCAGCTGTCGCTCCAGCTGTGCGCGCCGGTCCAGGCATTGCCGGGCACCAGCACCAGGTTGCCGGCGCCCGCGGTGCGAATCGCGGCAATGGCGGCGTTGGCCGCGGCCAGCCATTGCTCGGTGGGCATGTCGTGCGGCTCGTTCATCAGCGCGAAGACGACACGGTCATTGCCTTTGTAGGCGGTGGCCAGGCGCGACCAGAGGTCCGCAAAAGCGGCATTGGACACACCGGCGCCAACGACGTTGCCGTTGTAGCGGGCGTAGTTGTGCGGGTCCAGCACCACGGTGACGCCGCTGGCGGTGGCAGCGGCCACGAAGCCGTTGAGCCGGCCCCATTCGGCGCTGTCGAACGCCGTGTTCAGCGCCGGCTGCAGCCGCTCCCAGCGGAACGGCAGCCGCACGGTGTTCATCTGCTTGCCGGCGAAGTAGCCGACCTCGCCTTGCGTCGGATAGATGTAGTCGACGCCGTAGGTGCCCGGCACAGCGGAACCAAACTCCGCGCCGGCCAGGCTCACGCCTCGATAGGCCGGCACCGGGCTGCTGGTGTTGATCTTCTGCTTGTTGTAGGAGCAGACCTTGGCGGGCTTGGCGGGGTTCGGGTCCACGCCGCCGAAGCTGGCCAGCGTGCAGGCCACGCCGCCAACATAGGTGCCGTAGGCGAACTTGCCGGCCGCGCCGTAGGCGACCTGGCGCGCGCCCTTGAAGCTGCAGGTCTGGCCATCCGTGGCGCACTTGGCGTAGCCGGCAGGCAGGTTGCCGGCTTGGGCGGCAGCGCCTGCCAAGGCACCGAGGAGGACGAGGGACAAACGACGCAGCGGGGGCATGAGGTCTCCGGCGGCCCCTCAGCGGGGCGAAAGCCGGATTCTCATGCCTGGCCTGGGCGGCAGCCGGTGTTTCTGGGCGCCCGGCAACATACAGACGCGTTTGTTGCCAGGCGACATCAGGGGCTGCCGCTGCCCGCGCTCAGGCGATCAAGCCGCCAGGTCGAACACCAGCACTTCGGCGCCCTGCCCGCCGCTGATTTCCAGCTGGTGCTCGCCGGTCAGCGCCAGGGCGTCACCGGCAGAGAGCTGCTGGCCGTTGACCGTCAGCTTGCCGCGGGCCAGGTGCACCCAGGTCTTGCGGGCCGGGTTCAGCGCCAGCTCGGCCGATTCGTCACCGTCGAACAGACCGGCGCGGATCGAAGCGTCGGCGTTCAGCGTTACCGCACCGTCGCGGCCTTCAGGCGAGGCCACCAGGCGCAGCTTGCCGCGCTTTTCCTCGGTGCTGAAAGCCTTCTGCTCGTAGCCAGGTGCCAGACCGGCGGCCTTGGGCAGCAGCCAGATCTGCATGAAGTGCGTGGTCTGGCCTTCGGCGTGGTTGAACTCGCTGTGGCGCACGCCGGTGCCGGCCGTCATGCGCTGCACTTCGCCAGGCTGGATGGTGGCGCCGGTGCCCAGGCTGTCCTTGTGGCCCAGGCCGCCTTCCAGCACGTAGCTGACGATTTCCATGTCGCGGTGGCCATGGGTGCCAAAGCCGGTGCCCGGGGCGATGCGGTCTTCGTTGATGACACGCAGGTTGCCAAAGCCCATGTGGGCCGGGTCGTGATAGTCGGCAAACGAGAAGGTGTGGAAGCTCTTCAGCCAGCCGTGGTCGGCATAGCCGCGGTCTTCAGACTTGCGCAGGGTGATCATGGTGAGCATCTCCGTGTGAAGCGGCGGTGGAGGCGGAAGGCCTTGCGTCGCGGTGAATCCAATGTAGGTCTGGGGCCCTCTGATGCGGCGGTGGTGGCTTGAAGCGAGCTTTCAAATAAGATGAATGCCCAAGCGCTTTTGCATTCAGTCTTTATGCCTCCCCCAACTGCCACCGCCCCATGACAGACCGCCGCCAAGCCCTCACGCCCGACGCCTTGTCGATGATGGACACCATTGCCCGCACCGGCAGCTTTGCCGCCGCCGCGCGCGAGCTCGGCAAGGTGCCTTCGGCGCTGACCTACAGCGTGCGCCAGCTCGAAGACGCGCTGGACGTGCTGCTGTTCGACCGCCGCTCGCGCCAGGCGCAGCTCACCGCCGCCGGCGAGGAGCTGCTGCAGGAAGGCCGGCGCCTGCTGGCGCAGATGGACGCGGTGGCCAACCGGGTGCGGCGCGTGTCCACCGGCTGGGAGACCCAGCTGACGGTGGCGGTGGACGGTGTGCTGTCCCGGCTGACGGTGCTGGAGCTGTGCGAGGCCTTCTACGCCGTGCGCCCCAATGGCGGCCAGGACGGCCCCGGCACGCGGCTGCGGCTGCGCACCGAGGTGCTGGCCGGCACCTGGGAGGCGCTGACCTCGGGCCAGGCAGACCTCGCCATCGGCGTGCCGGGCGACAGCGTGCTTTCGCCTGGCATCGAGCTGCGGCCGCTGGGCGAGGTGCCGTTTGTCTTCGCCGTGGCGCCGCACCACCCGCTCGCCACTTTCGAAGGCCCCATCGACGATGCCGAGCTGCTGCGCCACCGCGCCATCGCCGTGGCCGACTCGGCCCAGCGCCTGTCGCCGATGACCGTCAACCTGCTGCCCGGGCAAGACGTGCTGACCGTGCCGACCATGCACACCAAGATCGAGGCCCAGCTGCGCTGCCTGGGCTGCGGCTTCGTGCCCGAGCCGCTCGTGCGCGACCACATCCGCCTGGGCCGGCTGGTGGTCAAGCAGGTGCAGCGCCAGCAGCGCGTGGCCACCATGGCCTACGCCTGGCGCGCCGCGTCGGTCAGCCAGCCGCGCAAGGCGCCGCAGGGGCTGGCACTGCAGTGGTGGCTGCAGCAGCTGGAGAGCCCGGCCACGCGACATGCGCTGCTGAATCCCCAGAGCGGGTTGGTCTCAGACGTGGACTAGGAATGGCGCACCCGGTTCGCCGACATGCGGCTCACCACCCGCCGAGCGGGTTGCCGAGCTGCCTTGGGGCGGCCCGGCGCCAGCTGCGTCCTGACGTGCCTGCGGTCACATGAGCAACTACATCGGTCGCTTCGCCCCCTCACCCACCGGCCTGCTGCACGCCGGCTCGCTGGTCGCCGCGCTGGCCAGTTGGCTGGACGCGCGCGCGCATGGCGGCCAGTGGCGCGTGCGCATCGAGGACGTGGACACGCCGCGCTGCGTGGCCGGTGCGGGCGAGGCCATCCTCGCGCAGCTGGCTGCCTGCGGGCTGCTGCCGGATGGCGAGGTGTGGTGGCAGTCCCGGCGCGGCGAGGCTTATGCGGCGGCCTTGCAGCAACTGGTGGCGAGTGATCTGGCCTACCCCTGCGGCTGCAGCCGGCAGGACATCCTGAACGCGCTGGCCGCGCAAGGCGCACTGCCGCCGCGCCACGGCGAGCGGGTCTACCCCGGCACCTGCCGCAACGGCCTGCACGGCAAGCCGGCGCGCGCCTGGCGCCTGCGCTGTGAATCGGCTGGGCTGCTCACATGGCACGACCGCCGCCTGGGCGCGCAGGCACAGGACCTTTGCGCCGAGGTCGGCGACTTCGTGCTCAAGCGCGCCGACGGCCTGTGGGCCTACCAGCTCGCGGTGGTGGTGGACGATGCGGCGCAGCAGGTCAGCGACGTGGTGCGCGGCGAGGACCTGGCCGACAACACGCCGCGCCAGGTCCACCTGCAGCGTGCGCTGGGGCTGCCCACGCCGCGCTACCTGCACACGCCGCTGGTGCTGGCCGCGGACGGGCAGAAACTCTCCAAGCAGAACGGCGCCCAGCCGCTGCAGTTGGAGCGGCCGGCCGACGTGCGCCGGGCGCTGCGGACGGCGGCGGATGCGCTGGAACTGCCATTACTGCCAGCCGACGGCGACAACACCGCGCCGGCCGACTGGCTGGCGCAGGCCGTGGCGGCCTGGCGTGCTTTGCACGCACCCTGAAGTCGGCCGCACCCACGGGACTGGCGATGTCATCGGTCAGTGGCATCATGCTGCCCCTGATTCACGACCCTTCGGGACGAAAGAGAACATCCATGACGACCACCCCCAGCGGCCTGCAGTACGAAGACGTGGCCACCGGCAGCGGCGAAGCGGCCAAGGCCGGCCAGAGCGTGACCGTGCACTACACCGGCTGGCTGTTCGACCCGGCGGCGCCCGGCAACCGTGGCCGCAAGTTCGACTCCAGCAAGGACCGCGGCGAGCCCTTCGAATTCGACCTGGGCGCCGGCATGGTGATCCGCGGCTGGGACGAAGGCGTGCAGGGCATGCTGGTCGGCGGCACCCGCATCCTGACCATTCCGCCCGAGCTTGGCTACGGCCCGCGTGGCGCCGGTGGCGTGATCCCGCCGAACGCCACGCTGGTCTTCGAGGTCGAACTGCTGCCCACGCCAGAGCTCGCTTCGCTGCAGAAGACGGACCTGGTGATTGGCGAAGGCGCCGAGGCCGTCGAAGGCAACAGCGTGACCGTTCATTACACCGGCTGGCTGTTCGATGCTGCCGCCCCGGACAACCGCGGCCGCAAGTTCGACTCCAGCAAGGACCGCAACGAACCCTTCGAGTTCGACCTGGGCGCCGGCATGGTGATCCGCGGCTGGGACGAAGGCGTGCAAGGCATGCTGGTCGGCGGCAAGCGCGTGCTGGTCATCCCGCCGCACCTGGGCTACGGCAAGCGCGGCGCAGGCGGCGTGATCCCGCCGAACGCCACGCTGGTGTTCGAGGTCGAACTGCTGGGCGTTTGAGCCCAGGCGGCGGGTCTGGGCGCTCTCAGGCCTGCCGCGCCTTCTCCGCCTGCACGAAGCGCAGCGCATCGTCCGCCAGCTTGCGCAGCAGGCGTGACAAATCGGCAAGCTCCTGCTTGTCCCAATCGGCGAGCAGCGAGGTGATGATCTTCTCCCTCGCGCCGTCCAGCGCCGTGGTCATCACCCTGCCCCTCTCGGTGATGACCGCCTGCTTGATGCGGGCGTCCTGCTCGTGCACCTGCCGGGCCGCCAGGCCCAGGCTCTCCAGCTTCGTGACCTGCCGGCTGACCGTCGTGTAGTCCCGCCCACACAGCTCGGCCAGTTCCTTGATGCCCAGCGGCCCGTGCCGCTCGATGCGCACCAGCAGCGGGAACAGCGCGCGGTCCAGGTCGATGCCGGCCATTGCGATCAAGGCGGCGTCCGGCTGGGGCCGGTTCAACACGCCGGTGAGGTCCATCAAGGCCTCGCGAAGCTGCAGCATTTCTCGTTTCATGGGCTTTGGGTGGAAGCGTTTGGTCAAATGGGTGCAAAATACACCCATTCTGAAATCTAACCAGCGCGAGAGGCATGTGGCCCGCCGCGCACTGAACGGAGTTGTATATGAAAGCAGCGATCGTGACGCAAGCGGGCCAGGCCCCGGTCTTTGGCGACTTTGAAACTCCGGTGGCCAGCCCCGGCAAACAGCTCATCCGGGTCACGGCTTCGGCCATCAGCCATGTGACCCGTGGCCGCGCCTCAGGCAAGCACTACAGCGCCAGCGGCGCCCTGCCCCTCATTCCGGGCGTGGACGGCACGGGCCTGACCGAAGACGGCCAGCGCGTCTATTTCCTGATGCCCGAGCACCCGTACGGCGCGATGGCCGAGCACTGCCTGGTCGACGCAAAACGGCTGTTGCGCTTGCCCGATGGCCTGGCCGACGAAACCGCCGCCGCGATGGTCATTCCCGCGATGTCGTCCTGGGCGGCGCTGGCCGAACGTGCGCAGATGCGCGCTGGCGAGACCGTGTGGATCAACGGCGCCACCGGCGCTTCCGGCCGGCTGGCGATCCAGGTGGCCAAGCACCTGGGGGCGAAAAAGGTCATTGCCACCGCTCGCAACACCGGCGCGTTCGACGACCTGCGGCGGCTGGGTGCGGACGTGACGATTGCGCTGACGCAGGACCGCGAGACGATGGCACAGGCCTTCCAGCACGAGTTCGCGCAAGGCGTGGACATCGTGCTGGACTACCTGTGGGGCACCAGCGCCGAAACGCTGATCGTCGCCGCTGCGAAGGCCAGCCCGGATGGCTTGCCGGTGCGCTTCGTGCAGATCGGCGCAATCAGCGGCGCGGACATCGCGCTGCCGGCCGCCGCGCTGCGTTCCACCGCGCTGCAGCTGATGGGCAGCGGCATCGGCAGCGTGCCCATGCCACGGCTGTTCAAGGCCATTCAGGGCGTGCTTGCGGCGGCCCCGGCAGCAGGCTTCGAGATTGCGACGCGTGTGGTGCCGCTGGCCGAGGTGGGGCGCGTTTGGGCCGACGATGACAGCGCATCGCGCATCGTGCTTCGGCCCTGAGCTGGCTCAGGCCGGCCAGCGCACCACCGCCCGCAAGCCCTGCGGCGTGGCCGGCTGCAGCTCGACGCTGGCGCCAAACGCATCGCTGATCTCGCGCACGATGGCCAGGCCGAGGCCCGAGCCTTCGGTGTCGCCCGCCGCGCGGAAGAAGCGCTCGAAAACGCGGGGCAAGGCCTCGGGCGCGATGCCTGGGCCGTTGTCTTCCACCGTCAGCTCGGCGCCGCCTTCGGCCAGGGCCTGCACACCCACCGTCACGCGGCCGCCTTCCTGGGTGTAGCGCAGTGCGTTGTCCAGCAGGTTGCTGATCAGCGCGTCCAGCAGCGCCGGCTCGGCCATCACTTGCACGGCCGCGCCGCTTGCGGGCAGGTCCAGCCCGAGATCGATGCCGCGGCGGTCGGCCAGCGCAGCGAGTTGCTCCACGCAGCGCAGCGCGGCCTGGCCCAGGTCCAGCGGAGCGAGCCGGGTGCGCACGTCGGCGTGCTCGGCCTGGGCCAGCAGCAGCAGCTTGTTGGTGACGGCGATGAGCCGGCGGTTGCT
Source organism: Ideonella sp. (assembly GCF_041287625.1). Lineage (GTDB taxonomy): Bacteria > Pseudomonadota > Gammaproteobacteria > Burkholderiales > Burkholderiaceae_C > Ideonella. The sequence continues at coordinate 10,621 of NZ_JBGGNH010000039.1, read as the reverse complement.
GGCCTGCATTTCGCGCCACAGCGTGTCCATGTCCTCGCGGCGGGTGTCCCAGTTCTTGCGATGCTCGCGGGTGTAGCGGGCGAACTCGATCTGCGAGGCTTGCAGCGCCAGCGGCGTGCGCAGCTGGTGGGCGGCATCCGCAATGAAGCGGCGCTGGGCCTCGCTGTGCGCGCGCAGCTGGGCGACGAAGCGGTTCAACGTGTCGGCCACCGGGCGCAGCTCGCTGTGCAGGCCGCGGGTGTCGACCTTGAAGTCCAGCCGCAGCGGGTCGCGCTGGGCGAGTTGCTCGCGCAGGCGCAGCACCGGGCGCAGTTCCCAGGTCAGGGCCAAAGTGGCCAGCACGATGGCCAGCGCAAGGGCCAGCAGCAGGAACTCCATGGCCGGCCAGAACAGCGCGCGCAGCATGTGGTCGCGGCTGCCTGTCGTCTTGCTGACGATCAGCGAGACCGGATGGCCGCCGCCGACCTCGTACATGTCACGCCGGGTGATGACGGCGCGCAGCGGCAGGCCGTCGAACTCGGTGTCGTACCACTGCGCCTGATCAACGCCCTGCAACTGCAGCTGGGCCGGCAGCGGGAAGTTGGGCGAGCCGGCGAGCAGGCGGCCATCGGCATCGGTGACACTGAGGAAAACCCGGTCCCGCGCCTCCGAGCGGAACAGGCTGAGCGCAGACGGCGGCACCGTGGCCTGGATCGCATCACCCTCCCAGATCAGCCGCTCGGCCAGCACCTTGGCCGAGGCCAGCAGGTCGCGGTCCTGCACGTAGTCGGCCAGCGCCGCGGCATTGCGCCAGTTCAGCCAACCGCAGAGTGCGACAAACAACGACAGCGGCAGCAGCAGCCACACCGCCAGCCGCGCGCGAAGGCTGGTGAGCACCCCCAGGGCCGGACTTCGCCCGACCCGCCCCCCGAGGGGGTCAAGGAAACTTGGGGCGGCCCGGCGTTTCCTTGTGAGCAGCTTCTCAGCTCTCATCGCGCGTGCGCAGCAAATAGCCCAGGCCGCGCAGCGTGATGATGGTGGCCTGGCTGGTTTCCAGCTTCTTGCGCAGGCGGTGCACGTAGAGCTCCAAAGCGTCCAGGCTGGGTTCGTCGTCCAGGCCGTAGATGCTGTCGAGCAAGGCCTGCTTGTCGACCGTGCTGCCGGCCTTGAGCATCAGGGTTTCGAGCAGCGTGCGCTCGCGCGGCGGCAGCGCCAGCTCGGCGCCGGCCAGCGAGAACTGGCGCGTGCGCAGGTCGTACAGCAGGTCGCCGCAGGCAATCTCGTTGGCCTTGCCCGGCATCTGCCGCCGCACCAGGGCCTTGATGCGCGCCACCAGTTCGCGGCCCTCGATGGGTTTGACCATGTAGTCGTCCGCGCCGATCTCCAGGCACAGCACCTTCTGGTCCAGAGAGGCGGTGGCCGTGAGCACGATGACCGGCACGGCGTCACGCCGCTCGCGCAGCCGACGCAGCACGCCCTTGCCGGGCAGGCCGGGGATGTTCAGGTCCAGCAGCACCACGTCGTAACGCTGCTGCTGCAGTTGCAGGTCGGCCGCGTCGCCGCTGTCCACATGGTCGACCACGAAGGCCTGTTCGCGCAACAGGCTGGCGAGCCAGTGCGCCAGTTCGGCGTTGTCTTCAACCAGCAGGAGTTTCATGGGACGGGGTTCGGGGAGGCGTCTGATTCTACGGAGCGCAGGCCGTTCGCATCGAGGCCAGGCCATCGGCTCTGCGCTTGGGCTGAGCCTGTCGAAGCCGCCTTCGCTAGGGAAAACCAGCAGGATTGGCCGCCCTCGCCGAAAGCTGGCAGAAGGACGCGGCTGCCTACAGTGAACCCATCAAACAAAGGAGACTCGCATGCACTTCCCCCGCTGCACCCTGCTCGCCGCCAGCCTGTTCGCCGCGCTGGCCGCCAGCGCACCGGCCCACGCCGCCGATGCCAACACCGTGACCATCATGGTCGGCGGCATCAACAAGATCATCTACCTGCCGGCCAAGCTGACCGAGGTGCTGGGGTACTTCAAGGACGAAGGCCTGGTGGTCGACCTGCAGTCGCAGCCGGCCGGCGTGGACGCCGAGAACCAGCTGATCGCCGGTGCGGTGCAAGGCGTGGTGGGCTTCTACGACCACACCATCGACCTGCAGAGCAAGGGCAAGGAGATCCAGGCGATTGCTGTGCTGTGCAAGGTACCGGGCGAAGCGCAAATGGTCTCGACCAAGGCCGCGCCCACCTTCAAGAGCATGGCCGATGCCAAGGGCAAGACGCTGGGCGTGACCGGCCTGGGCTCGTCCACCGACTTCCTGACCCGCTATCTGGCCGAGAGCAAGGGCGTGCCCAGCAAGGACTACTCGCTGCTGCCGGTGGGCGCGGGCAACACCTTCATCGCCGCCATCAAGCAGGACCGCATCGAAGGCGGCATGACGACCGAGCCCACCATCGCCCAGCTGCTGAAGACCGGCGACGCGCAGGTGATGGTGGACCTGCGCACCGAAGAAGGCACGCGCGCTGCGCTGGGCGGCCTGTACCCCGCGGCCAGCCTGTATGTGCAGAACAGCTGGGCGGCCGAGCACAAGGACCTGGCCGCCAAGATGGCCCGCGCCTTCGCCAAGACCATGCAGTACATCAGCACCCACTCGGCCGAAGACATCGCCGAGAAGATGCCCAAGGACTACTACGGCAACGACAAGCCGCTGTACGTGTCCGCGCTGAAGGCTTCGCTGCCGATGTTCACCGCCGACGGCAAGATGCCCGCCGGCGGCCCGGAGACGGTGCTGAAGGTGCTGGCCGCGACCAAGCCGGCCATCAAGGGCAAGAACATCGACCTGTCCAAGACCTACACCAACGCCTTCCTGGCGGCGAAGTGAGAAACGAAGGAGCAGCCGTCATGAGCACCGTCCTGCCTTTGAATGCCGCGCCTGGGGCGCCAGCCATTGATTTCGACAACGTCTCCTTGCGCTTCATTTCCGCGGACGGCGACGCCACCGTCGCGCTGCGCAACTTCTCGATGTCGGTCGCGCGTGGCGAGTTCATCGCCATCGTCGGGCCGACCGGCTGCGGCAAGTCGACCACGCTGAACATGGTGACTGGCCTGCTCAAGCCCACGGTGGGCAAGGTGCAGGTGATGGGCCAGCCGGTGGACGGCATCGACCCGCGCATTGGCTTCGTGTTCCAGGCCGACGCGGTGTTCCCGTGGCGCAGCGTGCTGATGAACGTGGCCGCCGGCCCGCTGTTCCGCGGCATGGCCAAGAAGGAAGCTCTGGCGCTGGCCCAGCACTGGATCCAGAAGGTGGGCCTGGCCGGTTTCGACAAGCACTACCCGCACCAGCTCTCGGGCGGCATGCGCAAGCGCGTGGCGCTGGCGCAGACCTTCATCAACAAGCCGGAAATCCTGCTGATGGACGAGCCTTTCTCTGCCCTGGACATGCAGACCCGCACGCTGATGCAGGACGAACTGTTGAAGCTGTGGTCCAGCACCGGCGGCTCGGTGGTTTTCGTCACGCACGACCTGGAAGAGGCCGTGGCACTGGCGGACCGGGTGTTCGTGCTGTCGGCCCGGCCGGCCACCTTGAAGCGAGTCTATGAGATCGACCTGCCGCGGCCGCGCGTGATGAGCGAGGTGCGCTACGACCCGCGCTTCATCGAGCTGTCCAAGCGCATCTGGGCCGACCTGCGCGAAGAAGTCGACATCCATTGAGCCGCACACCAGGAGACATCATCATGACCGCCCTCGCCTCTCCCGTTGCCGGCGCCAAGCCCGGCGCTGCCGCCCTGCCCGCCGCGCTCAGCGAAGCCGCGCTGGCCAAGGAATCCGAAGTCGCCCATGCCGCCATCAAACGGCGCCGCCTGATGATCATCGGCCTGCGCCTGGCGGTGCTCGTCGTCACGCTGGGCGGCTGGGAACTCGCCGCGCGCCTGAAGTGGATCGACCCGTTCTTCTACTCGCAGCCTTCGCTGATCTGGAACCAGTTGGTCGAATGGAGCACCGAGGGCACCTCGCAAGGCTCGCTGTGGCGCCAGGTGGCGGTGACGCTGGAAGAAACCGTGCTGGGCTTCCTGATCGGCTCGGTGGCCGGTGTGATCTGCGGCATCCTGCTGGGCCGTAACAAGCTGCTGTCGGACGTCTTCAGCCTGTACATCCAGATCGCCAACTCGATTCCCCGCGTGGTGCTGGGCTCGGTCTTCGTGATCGCACTGGGCCTGGGCATGGCTTCGAAGGTGGCGCTGGCGGTGGTGATGGTGTTCTTCGTCGTCTTCGGCAATGCCTTCCAGGGCGTGCGCGAGGCGGACAAGTACATGATTGCCAACGCCCAGATCCTCGGCGCCTCGCCGCGCCAGCTGACGATGGCGGTGGTGATTCCGTCGGCGATGTCCTGGATCCTGGCCAGCCTGCACGTGAGCTTCGGCTTTGCGCTGGTCGGTGCAGTGGTCGGCGAGTTCCTGGGCGCCAAGGAAGGCATTGGCCTGCTGATCTCCACAGCCCAGGGCGCCTTCAACGCCAGCGGCGTGTTCGCCGCGATGATCGTGCTGGCCATCGTCGCGCTCGCAGCGGACTTCCTGCTCAGCCGCGCCGAGAAGCGCCTGCTGAAGTGGCGGCCGGCGGCGTTCTGACGCCAAACCATTTCTTCGGGGCCATGCAGGCCTCGTCCAACGGGGCGCTTCGGCGCCCCGTTGTCGTTGATGCCCACAAAGGCATGCAAAGCCCTGTCATTTCGGAAGATCGGTGGCGCCGGCCGGCCGAGACACTCAGAGAAAACCCGCACATCACCAATCCCTGGCATCGCCCTTCCAACAGGAAACCTCCATGCAGTTCTTGCAACGCCTCAGCCTGTCACGCCGACTTGTTGTCCTGACCGCGTTTTTCCTCGTCGTCATTCTGTGCATGGGGACCCTGGGCATCACCCAACTGCGGCGGGTCAGCCACGGCGAACGCGAGATGTACCAGGACACGCTGGTGCCGATGCAGACCATGACGGTGGCAGCCCGGCAGATGGCCACCCACTTCCGCCGCGCCTACCCGTATGTCTTCCCGAACCTCGGCAACCCGAACTCGCGGCGCGACACCATTGCCATCAACGAAAAGGCCGAGCAGGACATCGTCCAGGCCTTCGACTACCTGCACTCACGCAAGGACGATCCAGCCCTCACGGCCCTGTCCAAGGAAGTGGACGATGCCTGGCTGCAGTACAAAGCATCGCTGGCCAAGGTCTACGCCGCTGCCGATGCCGGCGACACCGAGGCTGCGCTGAAGGAAATCCGCACCAACACCGACCGCCTGCATGTGCTGGTGCGCGAGCCCTTCCTGAAGGTGGTCGCGCTGTGCGACCAGTCGGTCAAGGACGACATCGAGGCCACGGCAACCTCGGTGGAGCGCACGGCCACCGCTTTCCTCGCGCTGTTCGGCTCGGCGCTGGTGCTGGGCATCGTGCTGAGCGTGATGATCCACCGCTCGGTGACGCGCCAGCTCGGCGGCGACCCTCAGCAGGCCGTGGACATGGCCCGCCACATCGCCGAAGGCGACCTGCGCTCGCGCTTCACGCTGCCAGGCGGCGACGCCCACAGCCTGCTGTTCCACCTCTCGGTGATGCGCGACCAGATGGCACGCATGATCCAGCAGGTCCAGCAGTCGGCCCAGGCCGTTGCGCAAGCCTCCAGCGAGATCGCCGATGGCACGCAGGAGCTGTCCAGCCGCACCGAATCCCAGGCTTCAGCGCTGGAAGAGACGGCGGCCTCGATGGAGCAACTGTCTGCCACCGTGCAACAGAACGCCGACAGCGCACAGACGGCCAACCAGCTGGCCCAGAGTGCCTCCTCGGTGGCCAGCGATGGCGGCCAGGTGGTGGCCGAGGTGGTGGAGACCATGAAGGGCATCCACACCAGCAGCGCCAAGATTGCCGACATCATCGGCGTCATCGACGGCATTGCCTTCCAGACCAACATCCTCGCGCTGAATGCCGCGGTGGAGGCCGCGCGGGCGGGCGAACAGGGCCGTGGCTTTGCGGTGGTGGCGGGCGAGGTCCGCAGCCTGGCCCAGCGCAGCGCCGAGGCCGCGCGCCAGATCAAGAAGCTGATCAACGACAGCGTGGAGCGTGTGTCCCACGGCACGGTGCTGGTTGATCGCGCCGGCAACACCATGTCGCAGGTCGTGACCTCCATCCGCCGGGTGACCGATATCGTCGGCGAGATCAGCTCGGCCAGCCGCGAACAAAGCGCAGGCGTCGTCCAGGTCGGCGAAGCCGTCACGCAGATGGACCAGGCCACGCAGCAGAACGCAGCATTGGTCGAGCAGACGGCAGCCGCCACCGAAAGCCTGAAGCTGCAGGCCAGCCAGCTTTTGCAGGCGGTGTCGGTGTTCCGCTCGTCCGAAGCACCTGCGGTGACAGCCGCTGCGCCGGCCGCACCTGCGCGGCGTCCGGCCCCGGCTGCGGCCGTTCGCCCTCGCACGACGAAGGCAGCGCCCACCGCACCGAGCGCGGCCAAGCCCCAGGCCATCGCGACGGCAACGCGCGCCGATGGCGACTGGGCGCAGTTCTGAGCGGCTGAAAGCAAAACACCCGGCCTTGGCCGGGTGTTTTCGTTTGTGCAAGCGAGTGAACTGCTGCAGGCAAACCGGTGTGGTGCAGTCCCAATTCCGCTGCGGCCAGCATGGCGGGACGATCCCGCCGCGCGATTCAATTCGTCGGCGCTGGCCCTGGACCAATTCCCGTGTAGGAAGAAAAGATGCCCTCGGAGGCAAGCGGACCCTTGGGGTCGGTGGGGGCGGCCTTGGGGTTGTAGCGGTTGAAGTAGATCACCGGGCCCGCTGCGGTGGCGAACACTTCCGGATCCAGCCGCAGATGGCTGTTGTCGGTGGGGGTGAGTTGCCGCATCAAGGGCTTGACACCAAGATCGGTCAGGTAGATCGATGTCGGCGAGTTGGTGCCTGCAGGCGCCACCGCGAAGAACAGGTACGACTTGCCGTTGTACGTGAAGGGCTCGGGCGAGTTCATGGTGCCCGCATTGGGGGTGAACTGGCTGGAGATCAAGGTGTACGGGCCGGTGCCATCGACCTGGCGATAAACCCGCAGCTCGGTGTCGTTGACCAGTGTCGAGATCAGGAAATCGTTCGCGAATTCGGGGGCCTGCCAGGACCAGGGCACCGAATGGATGTCCTTGTCGCCATCGTCGAAGGTGATCTGAGCCAGCGCCTGGCTGTCATAGTCGAACCGGAAGATCTGGGAGACGCCGTTGACGGGTGCCACGAACAAGACGGCCCGGGCGCCCTTGACCAGGCGCATCGAGCGGTACGACTGCGGATACCAGGAGACCAGTTGCTCGCTGGTGCCCGAGAGCAAGTCACGCAGGTAGTGGTTGCCCTGGGGGTCCACATAGGTCACGCTGGGGTTGGCGTCTCCCGCGTTCTTGCTGGCATACGGCGCGTTGCGGGGGAGGCTGGACGCCAGCCAGCGCCAGTTCCAGGCGCCAGCAGCGTCCAGTTGCGCCATCGCCATCCGTGCATTCGGCATGGTGTGCGCCTGGTTCGGCAGGAACTTGGTGTAGACGATGAAGTCGCCGTTGGCATGAAGGGCCCACTCGGGTCCGTTGCCAACGATGTTCTGCACCTCCGAGGAGGTCAACGCCCCGGAGTCGATCAGCGTGCCCTTGCCATTGGCCGGGCTGAACAGGCCCGTCGAGCGGTCAATGCCGGCCACCCATAGATTGCCCAGGCTGTCGGTCCAGGTGAACTGGGCCCGTTGCTGGTTGTATTCGGGGTCGATCAGATCGAACTGGGCGGCCACGACCTTTTCGTTCTTGGCAAAGGTGCCCGCAACCGCTGCGGGTGCCGCAAGGGACGAGGCGGCCGCCACGAGTGCAAGACCGCAGGCCGTCCGCAAGGAAAGGTGAAACATGGGCGCTTCTTTCGACATCAGTTTCCGGGCAAATTACCCATCTTACCGACTCGGATTTTATGCGAGGCGAATGTCGGCCACAAGTCGATTCCTGGCAATCGCTCACGATCGGGCCAGGTGCAATGAGGTTTCTAATGTCCGCGCACCTCCCCTTCGCGCCGCGGATCGGCGCCGCCCACCCAGCCGTCCTTGCGGCGTTGCAGTGCCTGGATGCCGCTGGTCAGGTCGACCCGCTGGACCTGCTGGCCGCGCTGGCTCAGGGCCTGCACCGTGGCCGGTGGGAAGCGGCCGGTTTCGAGCAGCGTGCTGCTGCCGTTGAAGTTGCCGAAGTTCGGCAGGTTGGCGGCTTGTTGCGGGTCCAGGTCCCAGGCCAGCATGCCCAGCAACACTTTGGCGGTGTAGTGGATGATGACCGCGCCGCCTGCTGCGCCGGTGCTGAGCTGCAGCCGGCCATCGCGCCGGTCGAAGACCAGCGTGGGGCTCATGCTGGAGCGCGGGCGTTTGCCAGGCTGCACGCGGTTGGCCACAGGCCTGCCCTGCGCGTCGGTTGGCCGGAACGAGAAGTCGGTCAGCTGGTTGTTCAGGATGTACCCGCCGGCCAGGCCGGTGCCACCGTCGGCCAGCAGGCCAGTGCCGAAGCTGGCTTCGACCGTGGTGGTGAACGACACGGCGTTGCCTTGCGCGTCGACGATGCTGATGTGGCTGGTGCCGTATTCGGGCTGCTCGGCCTGCGGCGCGTAGGCACCGCGTTCATCGCCAGGGCGGCCAGCGGCGACGGGTGAGGTGGCCGCCCGTTCGCCGATCAGCAGCGCACGTTGGCGCAGGTAGGCTGGCGCCAGCAGGCTTTGCCAACCGCCAGCAGGCGCGGCCACGAAGGCCGGGTCGCCGAGGAACTGCGCGCGGTCGGCAAAGGCCAGGCGCGAGGCTTCGACGTAGCGATGCAGGAAGGCCGGTGATGGCAGGCCGCCAGCGTCCAGCGGCTTGCCGGGCAGAGGCGGCAGTTCGTCCAGCATGCCGAGGATCTGCATCATCGCGATGTGACCCGACGACGGTGGCGGCACACCACAGACGCGCCAGACCGCGCGCCAGTCGGTGCAGATGGCCTCGCGCTTGATGGGCTGGTAAGCCGCGAGATCTGCCTCGGTGATGCGGCCGGGGTTGCTCGGGTGGCCGCGCACACGGCGCACCAGGTCGGTGGCCACCGGTCCCTGGTAAAACGCCGCGCTGCCGTCCTTTGCAATGCGGCGCAGGATCTCGGCCAGCGCCGGGTTGCGCAGCCGGTGGCCGACGGGCCAGGGTTGCGGGTCCGCGCCCGGCGGGCCGGGCTGGTAGTAGAAGGCGCGCGCGGCGGGGTCGCGCTTGGCCGCATCGGCCTCGGCCAGCAAGGCCACCGGCCGCGGCGTCAGCTCGAAACCGGCTTCGGCCAGCTCAATGGCCGGCTGGAACAGCCGCGCCCAGGGCAGCTTGCCGTGCTCGCGATGCATCGCTTCCAGCATGCGCAGCACGCCAGGCACACCCACCGCGCGGCCACCCGGCACTGCCTCGCCCATGCTCATGGGAATCCCTTCGCGCTGATGCGCTTCGGCTTCGCCCTTGGGGCGGCCCGGCAGGCTCGAGGGCTGGCCGTCGGGCCGCAGGAACAGTTTCTCGTCGGCCGCGGCAGGCGCCGTCTCTCGCCCGTCCCAGGCCTGCACCTGCTTGCCGTCCCAGTACAGCAGGAAACCACCACCGCCAATGCCGCTGGACTGCGGCTCGACCAGGCCCAGCACCATCTGAACCGCGACCGCCGCATCCGCCGCGCTGCCGCCCTCGCGCAACATGCGCGCACCCGCGTCCGCCGCCAGCGGGTTGGCTGCAGCCACCGCCGCATGTGGGTAGTACCAGCCGGGCTTGGCAGTGAAGCCGGTTGCGGCTTCTGGCATGGCCACGGGCGCGGCTTCGGAAGCCGCCGATGCCGGCAGGATGGGAAGCGGCGCCTTCGCCGCAGCCGCATGGCTCAGCAGGCCAAGCAGCAGCCCTGCGGCGCAGCGCCCGAAAAATCGCAATGGCAAAGCAGACATGCCGGCGATTCTGCTCGTGGTTGCGGCAAAGCCCGCCGCAGGTCATGCATCCGGACGATGCCCGGGTGCTCGTCCGGGAGATTCACAAGCAGGCCGCAAACCCGAAGATGATGGGCCGCGTCAAAACATTCTGGAGGAACTGCATGGCCGACAAAGTGCTGGTGTTTTATGGCTCCTACCGCTCCGACCGCATGGGCATCCGGCTGGCGGACTACCTCGTCAAGGAACTGGGCGCCCGTGGCGCGTCCGCCGAACTGGTCGACGCGAAGGCGGTGAACCTGCCAATGCTGGACCGCATGTACAAGGAGTACCCCAAGGGCGAGGCACCGGCTGCCATGGAGGCACTGGCGGAGAAGATCCGCACGGCCGATGCCTTCGTCTTCGTGACCGGCGAATACAACTGGGGCCCGCAGCCCGGCTTGAAGAACCTGACCGACCACTTCCTGGAGGAATGGTTCTGGCGTCCCGCCGCTGTGGCCAGCTATTCGGCGGGGCGTTTTTCCGGTGTGCGCTCGGGCACCTTGTGGCATTCGATCCTGTCCGAGATGGGAATGGTCGTCATCTCGAGCACGCTGGCCGTCGGCCCCATCTCGCAGACGCTGGATGCGGGCGGCAAGCCCACCGGTAGCCCGGGCGAATCGCTCGAGCGCTCGTTCGGGCGATTCGCCGACGACCTGGCCTGGTGGACCGAGGCCG
>NZ_JBGGNH010000038.1:0-62828 GCF_041287625.1 Ideonella sp. | reverse complement strand
CGCCCACCATCAGCACTTCGCCGTGCGCGAAGTTGATCAGGCTGATGATCCCGTACACCATCGTGTACCCCAGCGCCACCAGCGCATACATGCTCCCCAACACCAGGCCGTTGATGAGCTGTTGTACGAATATGTCCATCGGAAACCTCTAGGCGAAAAAGCGGTCGCAACTTCTGCAGCGACCGGGCTCTTTTGCACAGCGTGTGCCAACTTGTGCGCGGCACCACATTGGTTCGGGCAAACCATGAGGCTTTGCAGCTGAAAGCCACCCTTCATGCCCTCCTCACGCCCGCCCGCTGTGCATCGGCGCACGGCCCGAGTGCAGGCCGTGGGCGGTTTTCCATACGCGTGTTTTGGCCCTGAGGGCGGGTTTCCGCACTCGGCCGGATGCCCAGCTGAAGCACGGAAAGGAAAGGCGCAGAAAAGGCCCGCGAAAGCGCTTTGCGAACGGCCGAAACCCACTCGGCTTTGGGCACACTACGCACCCTGATGTCAGCGCCGGCCTTCTCTTCGACCCCTGCCCCACGTGGGCCTCGCCGCTGGCAGCCACTGCTCATCGGGCTGCTGGTGCTGCTGCCCATCGTGGGCGGCGCGCTGGCCGGCTACCAGCTCAGTGAGCGGGCTGGCCTGTCGCAACAGGCGGCTGTGGCCAACGAGCGGCTGGAGCTGTATGCCGCCACGCTGGAGGCCGAGCTGGCGCGTTATGCCTTCCTGCCCAGCCTGATTGCCGCTGAGGACGATGTGCAGGCCCTGCTCGCCCAGCCCAACGATGCCTTGCTGCAGGACCGCGCCAGCCGCGTGCTGGCGCGCATTGGCGCGCGGGCGGGCGCCAACCTGATCGTCGTCACCTCGCCGCAGCAGGAAGTGCTGGCCACCAGCAACCGCTACCAGAGCGCCAGCGGCAGCGAGGGCCGGCCATCCACCGGCCTGGCCAATGCCTTGAAGGAAGGCACGGCCGACTTCTTCGCCGCCAACGATTCCGACGGCAGCACCGACTACTACTTCGCGCAGCCGGTGCGCCGTGCCGGCCTCACGCTGGGCCAGGTGCTGGTGCGCGTGAACCTCGCGCCACTGGAAGCCACCTGGATCGACCTGGGCCTGCGTTCACAGAGCGAGCGGCTGATGGTGGTCGATGAAAACGAGGTCGTGGTCATGTCCTCGGTGCCGGCCTGGAAGTACCGCACGCTGGCCAACACCACGCAGCTGCCGATCACGCCGCGCGGCGCACCGAACCCGCAGCCCGCGGCTCCCGCCGCGTCCGGCCCCGGCTGGAGCCGCTACGCCGCGGCCTCGCTGACGCCGCTGGACCTGCAGGTCACGCGCGAGGTCGAGCCTGCCGTGCGGCTGGTGCGCTTGCCCGGCCATGAGGACACCTTGCCCGGCCAGTTCCTGGCGCAGGAAAAGCCCATCGTGCCGCTGGCCGCGCGCCTGATCGCGCTGTCCGATCCGTCGCCGGTGTGGCGCCAGGCGCGGCTGGCCGCCTGGGGTGGCGCGGCCGGTGGCGCGGTGCTGGGGCTGCTGCTGCTCTACGTGCTGCACCGCCGCCGCGCACTGCGGCAGATCTTCCTGGCCCGCAATGCGCTGCAGCAGGCCAACGATCAGCTGGAGCGCCAGGTGGACGAGCGCACCGCGCAGCTACGCGGCGCCAACGAGGAGCTGATCAACCAGATCAGCCAGCGCCAGCAGGCCGAGGACGCGGCCACGCAGGCCAGCAAGCTCGCGCTGCTGGGCCAGATGTCGGCCGGCATCTCGCACGAGATCAACCAGCCGCTGACCGCCCTGCGCGCGCTCTCGCGCAACGCCATCCAGCTGCTGGACAACGGCCGCCCGCGCGACGTGGCCAACAACCTGAAGCTGATCGACGAGATGACCGAGCGCATGGGCCGCATCGTCAACCAGCTCAAGGGCTTCGCGCGCAAGGAGTCGCTGTCGCTGGAAGCCGTACCGCTGGCCAACGCGGTGCGCAACGTGCTGTTGATGCTGGACCACCGGCTGCATGCCGAGCCGGTGGTGCTGCGCATGGACGTGGCCGATTCGCTGATGGTGCGGGCCGACACGCACCGTCTGGAGCAGGTGCTGCTGAACCTCGCCGGCAACGCGCTGGACGCGATGGCCCACAGCCCGCAGCGCCGCCTGCGCATCGGCGCCGAGCAGCACGGCACGCGCGTGCTGGTGCAGGTCGAAGACAGCGGCGTGGGCATGGACGAGCCCAGCCTGCAGCGCCTGTTCGAGCCGTTCTACACCACCAAGCCGGCCGGCCAGGGGCTGGGCCTCGGGCTGGTGATCTCGTCGAAGATCGTGCACGAGCTGGGCGGCAGCCTGCGCGGCGTGCGCGGCAACGGGCCGGACGGCGGCATGCGCTTCGAATTCGAGCTGGACGCGGCGACCACGTTTGCCGCGCCGGAGGAGACACATGTTTGAAGGTTTCAGGGTCCTCTTCATCGAGGACGATCCGCCGGTGCGCGCCAGCCTGGTCCAGACGCTGGAGCTGTCCGGGCTGGAAGTGCAGGCCTTCGGCTCGGCCGAACTGGCGCTGCCGCACATCAGCGCGCAGATGCCGGCCATCGTCATCACCGACGTGCGCCTGCCCGGCATGACGGGGCTGCAGCTGCTGGCGCGCATCCGTACGATCGACGCCGGCATGCCGGTGGTCGTGGTCACCGCGCATGGCGACATCTCGATGGCCGTTGGCGCCATGCAGGCCGGCGCCTACGACTTCATCGAAAAGCCATTTGCGCCAGAGCGCTTTGTGGACACCGCGATGCGTGCGCTGGAGAAGCGCCAGTTGCAGGTGGCGCTGGACGAGCTGCGCGCGCAGCTGGCCCAACGCAGCAGCGTGGAGTCGGTGCTGCTGGGCCGCTCTCAGGTGATGCAGGACGTGCGCCGCTTGATCCTGCGGCTGGCACCGACCTCGGCCGACGTGATGGTGCACGGCGAGACCGGCACCGGCAAGGAGCTGGTGGCACGCTGCCTGCACGAGCACAGCCCGCGGCACGCGCGCAACTTTGTCGCGATCAACTGCGGCGGCCTGCCCGAGACGCTGCTGGACAGCGAGCTGTTCGGCCACGAGCCCGGCGCCTTCACCTCGGCCGCCAAGCGGCGCATCGGCAAGATCGAGCATGCCGATGGCGGCACCTTGCTGCTCGATGAGATCGAATCGATGCCGGTCAGCATGCAGGTCAAGCTGCTGCGCATCCTGCAGGAACGCAAGATCCAGCGCCTGGGCTCGAACGAGGAGCTGCCGGTCAACGTGCGCGTGGTGGCCGCCACCAAGGAAGACCTGCTGCAGCTCAGCCAGCAGGGCAAGTTCCGCGCGGACCTGTACTACCGGCTCAACGTGGCGGTGCTGAAGCTGCCGCCGCTGCGCGAGCGACGCGAGGACATCCCGCTGCTGTTCGAGCACTTCGTGGAGCTCGCCAGCGCCCGCTACGGCCTGCCCACGCCCGAGCGCCGCCCCGAACACCTGCGCGAGCTGATGGCGCACGCATGGCCCGGCAACGTGCGCGAGATGCGCAATGCGGCAGACCGCTTCGTGCTCGAAGCCGGCGCGGTCAATCTCGCGGCCAGCAGCGAAGACGCGGCCCCCACGCCGCTGGCCCAGCAGATGGACCTGGTCGAGAAGGCGCTGATCGACGAGGCGCTGCGCCGCTGCCACGGCCGCATGCAGGACGTGATGCAGCAGCTCGGCATTGCCAAGAAAACGCTGTACGACAAGCTGCACCGCCACGGCATCGACCCCGAGCGCTACCGCTGAAGCCCGCATGAGCGAAAACAAGGATTACGACGGTCTGCTGCGGCAGATCCACCAGGCCGTGCTGCCCGAGATCGGCCGCGGCGCCGTGGCCAGCTACATCCCGGAACTGGCGGGCGTGCTGCCAGACCAGTTCGGCATGGCGGTGGTCACGCTGGACGGTGCGGTGCACACCGTCGGCCATGCCGCCACACGCTTCTCGATCCAGAGCATCTCCAAGCTGTTCGCCTTGGTGCTGGCCTTCCAGCGCCAGGGCGACGCTTTGTGGGAGCGAGTGGGCCGCGAACCTTCGGGCACGCCGTTCAACTCCCTGGTGCAGTTGGAAAACGAATCGGGCAAGCCACGCAACCCGTTCATCAATGCCGGCGCGCTCGTCATCACCGACATGCTGTGCACCAACTTCGCGGTGCCGGAAAACGCTGTGGTCGAGTTTGCACGGCAGCTTTGCGGCAGCAAGGAGATCCACTACGACCGGCGCGTGGCCCGCTCCGAAAGAGGTGCCTCAGATCGCAACGGGGCGATGGCGCACTTCATGAAGAGCTTCGGCAACCTGCGCAATCCGGTCGACCAGGTGCTGGACGCGTATTGCAAGCACTGCGCCATCGAGATGAGCTGCGTCGAGCTGGCACGGGCCGTCGCCTTCCTGGCCAATCACGGTGTGAACCCCTGGAACGGCGAGCAGGTGCTGTCGGCCAGCGCTGCCAAGCGGCTGTCCGCGCTGATGCTGACCTGCGGCACCTACGACGCAGCCGGCGACTTCGCCTTCCGCGTCGGCCTGCCGGCCAAGAGCGGCGTGGGCGGCGGCATCGTCGCGCTGGTGCCGGGCGAATGCGGCGTCTGCGTCTGGTCGCCCGCGCTGGAGCCCTCCGGCAACTCGCACGCCGGTCTGCTGGCGCTGGAGCTGTTCACCACGCTGAGCGGACGCTCCATTTTCTAGCCGCGGGTCCTCCGGCCCAGGCAGACCTTCGCCTGGTACCTACGCCTGCGTTTCCCGCGGCGCGAAGGCCCGCTTCACGAGGTAGGCGCCCGCGAGCAGCGTGCCGGCCAGCATCAGCGTCATGCCGGGCATCGCCTTGGCGGTGTTGCTGGTGATCTCTCCGATGCGCGGGCCGGCCAGCGCCAGCCGTCGCTTCGTCATCTGGGCGCCCAGCTCGCAGAGCCTGTCCTTGAGCAGCAGCTCGGCGGCGGGCAGCAGCAGCGTTTCCTCATCGGCCACATGGTGGATCACGTCGCGCATCAGGGCCTGGAGCGTGCGGTCGAAAGCCGGCAGGTCCGGCGTCATGCCGCGCAGCTCGGCGATCAGCCGGCGCATCTCGTCATGTTCGGGCTTGGCCTTTTTCAGCGCGTCGTTGTCGGAGGCCACCTGCGCCAGCGCCGGGTAGAAGATTTCTTCCTCGAGTTGCGCATGGATCTCCAGCGCCAGGCAGATGGTGTTGGCGATCGCCTGCTTGCGTGCAGGGGCGGTCTCGGTCTGGAACCGGTGGAAGGTCAGCATCACGTGGGTGTGATCGAAGCGGATCATCTTGGTGATCGGCGGCGACAGCTTTTCTGCGAGGTGCGTCATGGCATTCCTTGGCTGGACAAAGGCGGGGGCGGAAGCCCTTGCGTGGCAATCCACATGCCGCAAGTCGTCCGGCAAAGCCGGCAGCGAAGGAAGGTGAGCGCGCCGGGGCTCAGCGGTACAGCCGCGGGTCGCTGGCGTCGGTCGGATGCTGGATCACGCGCTTGAGCGAATCGCTCATCGGCAGGTTCAGGTTGGTGCCCTTGGGCGGGATGGGCGACTCGAACCACTTGCGGTAGATGCCTTGGATCTCCCCGCTCTTGAACAGCTCGACGATCACGCCGTCCACCAGTTGCTTGAACACCGGGTCGTCGCGCTTGAGGCCAATCGCATAGGGCTCGGTCGTCAGCGCATCGTTGGCGATCAGGTAGCTGGCGGCGTCCGGCGCGTCGGCCAGCATGCTGTGCAGCAGCACGTCGTCCATCGCGTAGGCCACCGCGCGGCCGTTGGTCAGCAGCCGGAAGGCCTCGATGTCGTCCAGCCCAGCGAGGATCTTCATGTCCAGCCCGCGCGACTGGTTCACCGCGTTCAGGAAGATCAGGCTGGTGGTCGCCAGCGTCGAGACCACCGGCTTGCCACGCAGGTCGTCCAGCGTCTGCACATGGGCCGACTTGCGGGCCAGTAGGCGGCTGGCGGCGACAAAGGTCGTGACCGAAAACGACACGCTCTTGCCGCGCTCCGCGGTGTTGGTGGTGATGCCGCATTCGAGGTCCACCGTGCCGTTGGCGACCAGCGGGATGCGCGTGGCCGAGCTGACGACGATGGGCCGCACCTCCAGGTCCGGCATCTGCAGCCGCACCCGCACCGCATCCACCACCTTCTGGCAGATGTCCATCGAGTAGCCGATGGGCTGGCGCTTGCCGTCCAGGTAGGAAAACGGCGCCGAGGCCACGCGATGGCCAAGCGTGATGACGCCGGCGTCACGGATCTTGCGCAGCGTGGGCGAGTCGCCGTTGGCCTGTGCGCACGCCAGATCTGCGAATAGGCAGCAGGCCACCAGCCACGCCGCGCGGCGGCACCTGAAGCGAGAGCGGAGCGGGTTCATCACGGCGTGGCTGCAGGAAGATGCGGCGGGTCGCGCATTGTCGGCCAAGCCCGGCCGGAATCCGCAGGCGCCGCCAAGCTCGTCGCGCGCTGGCGCCTTCGCGCGCCGGCGTATGCCACATCGACTGGTCTCGGTGCAAGGCCACAAGTCCTCCCCTATCCCACCAACTGGCGACGTTCGCCCCTCTGGGGGGTAGACACCTGTGCCTTCCAGTCCGCTAATCGCACCCAAGCCGGCCAGACATCCGCCGCCCATGCGGGCCGCGTGATCGCAGTCCCTGGTGGCATGCAGTACCCGCAGTTCCTCTCAATGGCGGCGCGCCTCCCCGGCAGCGCCCCGGTCGATCGGTCAGCAAGGAGACAACGCATGCCCAGCTACCTGCACCCTGGGGTCTACATCGAGGAAATTCCGAGCGGCGCCAAGCCGATCGAAGGTGTGTCCACTTCGGTGGCCGCCTTGATCGGCACCACCACCGAAGGCCCCATCGGCGAACCCGTGCTGGTCCACAGCTGGGACGAATACAAGGCCCAGTTCGGCGGCATTCACAGCGAGACCGACAGCCTCGGGATCGACGCCTTCAACTTCTTCCTCAATGGCGGCAAGGACGCCTACGTGGCGCGGCTGGCCGACAACGCCGTCCCCGCCGCGTTGGCCCCCGGCAAGCTGCCAGGCCGCAGCGGTGGCACAGCGGATGCCACAAGCGTGCTCGCACTCAGGGCCAGCAGCGCCGGCGCCTGGGGCAACCAGCTGGGCGTGCAGGTCACCGCGTCCGACAGCCTGCGCTTCCGGCTGGTGGTCAGCCGGGACGACGCGGTGCTGGAGTCTTTCTCCAACCTCTCGATGGACCCTTCGGACGCAGCCTATGCCCTGACCGTCATCAACGGCGGCTCGCGCTACATCCGGGCCGACCTCTCCGACGCACTGAAGACCAGCCCGGACACCTACTACCTGAAAGCCAGCAGCCAGAGCGCCAGCCTGGCCGGCATGGTGTGGACCAACGTCACCGCCGGCATGGGCCTCACGCTCAACATCGACAACCTCGGCCCCCGCAGCATCACACTCGGTGCCGCGCCGGGCGGCACCTACGACAGCGGCGCCGAAGTGGCGGCCGAGATCACCAAGCAGGTGCTGTTGCTGGGCGATGCCTACGCCGACTTCCTCTGCGAGTTCAATGCCGAAAAACTGGCCCTGACCTCCGGCCTGAAGGGTGGCACCTCCTCGGTCATCGTGCGCCCCAGCCCGTTGGCCACGCTGCTCAAGCTGGGCAGCGCCAACGGCGGCGTGGAGCTGCATGGCAGCCGGGACGTGGTGCCACGCGTCACCAACCCGGCGCTGCCCCAGGCGCTGAGCCTGGGCGACGATGGCGACCCGCCCACTGCCGACACCTACAGCAGCCTCTTCACCCGCCTGAAGAAGGTGCGTGACGTCAACATCGTCATGCTGCCGGGCCAGGCGATGGCCGCCGACGGCTCCGGCAACCCCGTCATCGACCTGGCCGTCGCCCACTGCGAGTCCACCGCCAACCGCATGCTGCTGGTCGATCCACCGGCCGGCACCGAGCTGGACGACGCCACCAAGGTGCAGGCCCTGTCGCTGCCCACCTCCACCTATACCGCGCTGTATTACCCCTGGGTGCGCATCGCCAACCCGTTCTACAACCGCGACACCAACCCCACCGCCGCGACCACGCTGCTGGCTGCACCCTCGGCCTTCGCCGCGGGCGTCTGGGCCCGCACCGACGGCACGCGCGGCGTGTGGAAGGCGCCGGCGGGTGTCGAGGCCACGGTGCGCGGCATGGCCGGGCTGGAATTCCAGGTCGAGGACGGCGACCAGGACCAGCTGAACCCCGAGGGCGTGAACTGCCTGCGCAAGCTGCCAAGCTACGGCGCGGTGCTCTGGGGCACGCGCACCTTGTCGACCAAGTCCAATCCCGAGTGGCGCTATGTGCCGGTACGGCGCACCGCGCTGTACATCGAGAGCAGCGTCTACAACGGCATCCAGTGGGCCGTGTTCGAGCCCAACGACCACCGGCTCTGGTCCTCGCTGCGGGCCAATGTCGGTGCCTTCATGGACGGCCTGTTCAGGGCCGGCGCCTTCCAGGGCCAGAAGGCCTCGGACGCGTACTTCGTGCGCTGCGGCCTGGGCGACACCATGACGCAGGACGACGTCGACCGCGGCATGGTCATCGCCATCGTCGCATTTGCGCCGCTCAAGCCGGCCGAGTTCGTGATCGTGCGCATCCAGCAGAAAGTCGGCCAGTCCTGAGCCGCCAGCACGGCGCCTGAATGAAGGCCGAGCGCAAGCCTGCGCGAGGCACCCACACACTTTTGAGGAGACCTCCCGATGGCCGCTCCGATGTTCCCGGTCAACACGCACCGGCACGATCCCTATCGCACCTTCAAATTCCAGATCCTGATCGACGGCAAGCCCGTGGCCGGGCTCAAGAAGATGGGGGCGCTCAAGCGCAAGACAGAGGCCATCAAGTGGCGCACAGCCGGCGATCCGAGCAAGGAGCGCATCCTGCCCGGCGGCACCAGCTATGAGCCGGTGACGCTGGAGCAGGGCCTGTCGCACGACCCGGTGTTCGAGAACTGGGCCGCGCTGGTCAACAACATCGAAGGCGATGCCGCGATGTCGCTGAAGAACTTCCGCAAGGACATCGTCATCAACGTGCTGAACCTGCAAGGCCAGGTTGCGCTGTCGTACAAGCTGTTCCGCGCGTGGGTCTCCGAGTACCAGGCTGTGCCGGAGCTGGACGCTGGCGCGATGAACGCCGTGGGCATCCAGACCGTCACGCTGCAGCACGAAGGCTGGCAGCGCGACACCGCGGTTGGCGAACCGACCGAGAGCTGAGCTCGCCACCCGGCCGATGACCATGTCGCTCACGCCCACCCTGCGCCTGCCCGGCGGCCTGGTCGAGCACGGCGTGCGGCAGCGCGGCTGCGCATTCCAGCCGCTCTCGGGCGCGCTGGAGCTGGCGCTGGCCGAACAGATCGAGCGTGCAGCCGACACACCCGGCGCGGTCACCGCGGCGCTCAGCCTGGCGCTGGCCCACCTGGGCGGCACACCGGCCAGCCCGGCCCGCGTGGACGCGCTGTGCGTGGCCGACCGCCAGTTCCTGATGCGCGAGCTGGCGCAGCACCTTGGCGATGAGCAGGCCCGCGGCCCCCGCTGGCTGCACAGCCTCTGTGGCCACTGTGCGGCACGCTTCGACTTCGCGCTGGAGCCCGCGCTGCTGCCCGTGGTCGAGGCCCCCGCTGGCTTCCCCGAGGCCGAGGTGCGCGGCGATGACGGGCAACTGCTGCGCTTTCGCCTGCCGGTGGGCGCCGATCTTCCCGAACTGGCCCGCCAGCCCGATGCCGAGCTGCGCCGATGGCTGCTGCACCGCCTGTCATTGGCGCCACACGCCCTGCCCCAGGACCCGCACGGCATGGACCGGCTGGCCGAGCGCGTGGAGGCGGCCCTGGAAGACATCGCGCCTGCCATCGTGTTGCAGGTCCAGGCCCAGTGTCCCGAATGCGGCGCAGCATGCGTGGTCGATCTGGAGCCCTATGGCGCATTGCAGCGCCGCACGAACGACCTGCTGCAGGAAGTGCACCAGCTGGCCTGGCATTACCACTGGTCGGAGGCGCAAATCCTGGCCCTTCCCAGGGCCAGGCGCCAACGCTACCTGCAACTGATAGACCGCGGCCGCGGTCTTGGCGACTGAGCGCAATGGGCTTGTTCAGCGACACCGTGCGCGACGCGCGCCGCCCTTTGGCCAGCGGCTCGGCATGGGTGCGGCGCAGCGGCCCGTCGGCCGATGGGCAAGCCGCACCGCCGGCCGAGGAGTGGGTCGAGCCCGCACCACCGGCCGACAGCGGCCTGCAGACCGTGTTCAGGTTTCAGAAGGCGGATCCCGTTGCGCAGGCACCGGGCATCCGGGAGGCGTCACACCAGACGGGGGGCGACATGAAACGCCTCACAACTGGCGACCCTTGGTCGGCGGAGGCACCGGTCGGGAGACACGGACCATCCGCATTGGAAGTATTTTCCGTGCAGGCAGATAGTCGAGAAAGCAACCTGGAAGCAGGAAAGACAAAGAACGCAAACCTCCCTGAAGCGCCAGCTTTTCGTGCTGAGCCCGAAGCTTTTGGTCCCCGGTCGTCTTCGATGTCCGGTCCGCTCGCGTCGGTTCCCTCTGCGTCATCGGAAGTGTTGTCGCCATCGGAATTGCCAACCGCGTCGAGCAGACGAGATGAAACAGTCCTGAGCCGGGTAGCGGGTCGGGGCGCCCCTTCTGAATCCTTTCCGTCGCCGAGTGGCCCGGCCCCTGCCCCCGCCAGCCAGGACGCCGGACAAGCGCAGCGCAGCCGTTCGGCAGCCGCCTGGTTGGAACTGCAGGCCATGCGAACCCCAAGCCGGTCGGCGCCACCTGCAGTGGCCTCTTCCAGGCAGCCGGCCGAGGTTTCCTTTGCCACCGCGGCCGAAGGGCCCGACGCGCGCCATGCTCGCTTGAACGTCCATTCGCAGCCCGCGCAAGCTGCCGCGGCCGGCCCTGCACATGCCAGCCCCGTCCGCATCCAGGCACCGACGGAACGCCGCGACGATGGCCCGGTCTTCGGCGCGGGACCTCGCACCGCGGAGACCGCTGCGCCGGTGCTGCGCATCGGCCGCATCGACGTCACGGTGCTGGCTCCCGCCGCAGCGCCCGCGGCCCCACGCCTGCCCGCCGGCGGCGACGCCAGCTTCCTGAGCCGCAACTACCTGCGGCGGCTTTGAGCGGATGCACAGGCCATGGCGCTGAGCATCTCGCCCCTGTCGCAGGTCTGCAAGGCCTGGCGCGTGCACCTGGACAGCGCGCTGAACAAGCCCGACCGCAGCAAGGTCAACGTGGTGCTGGGCACGCCCTCGGAAGCCGCCAGCGCCGCCGGCACTGCGGGCGCTGATCATCAGCTGAACCTGTTCTTCTACCGCTTCGAGCCCGCAGGCCTGTTCCCTGACACGCTGCCAGGCGAGGTCGAGTGGCTGCGCGGCTTTTGCCTGGTCACCCCTTTTGCACTGGCGGAGGGCAGCATCGGCGAGGGCGAAAACGACCTGCGGCTGCTGGGCGAAGTGCTGCGCATCGCCCACGAGCAGCCGGTGCTGCAGGTGCCCGTGGACGACGACACGGTGCACCTGCAGGTCATGCTGCAGCCGCTGGGCCTGGACGCGCTGAACCAGCTCTGGTCGACCCAGGGCGACACCGTCTACCGGCCCTCGGCCCTGTTCGAGGTCTCGCTGCTGCCGGTGGTGCCGGCCACCGCCGCCATTGCCGCATCGCTGGTGGGCAGCTTCGGGCTGGACGTGCGGGCTGGCCTCCCGATGGCAGGCGCTGGCGCGCCGCCCGCCAGCGCACCGGAGGTGCCGCCACTGACCCCCGACCTGCGCCAGCCCGACTGGGCGCCGGCACTGACCTTCGTGCAGGCCGGCCAATGCGCCTTCAGCCTGAGCTTCGTGCTGGGCAGCGCAGCACTGGCAGCCTTCACGCCCCGTGTCTGGCTGGCCGGCCAGGTCGGTCTGCCGGTCACGCTGCGCTGGCAGCGCTGGGACCGCAGCCTGGGCTGGCAGGACGAGCCGGCCAGCATGCCTGCCGTCATTCCCAGTCCCGCCATCCAGCCCGACGCGGCAGACCAGGCCCCCTTGCTGACACTGGCGCTGCCCGGGCCTGCGGAGGCCGGCCAATGGCTGCTGCATGCGGAGCGCAGCTGGACACGCCCTGCCGATGGCGCCGTGCTGACGCTGCGCTCAAACCCGCTGCTGGTCACGCTGTCGCCGGTTTGAACCGTGCCAGAACCAGGCCCCGCGATGAACGCCCCCCGCCTCGACCCGCCGCTGCTGGCCCTGCTCGATGCCGAATGGCAGCGGCTGGACCACCTGGTCGGCTGCCTTTCGCATCAGCGTGCCGGCCAGGCGCTCGGCGAGGCCGAGCTGGCGCGCCTGCGCGAACTGCAGGGACAGGTGGAACTGCTGCGCGGCCCGCAGGGCGCCTGGCATGCCGCGCTGGGCGAGCAGCTGAGCCCGATCGAAATCGACGTGCTGGTCTGCGCACTGGCACCCGAGCTGGAGCCGCGCCTGGGCTGGGCCTTCCAGGCACTGCAGGCCAACGCTGCTCAGCCCTGGGCCACCCGTGCGCTGATCCAGGAGCTGCTGGCGCTGGACGCGACGCAGGCCGAATGGCTGCGCCGCGCGCTGGCGCCCGACGGCCTGCTGCGCCGCCGGCGCTGGATCGTGCTGGACCAGGAAGACGCCTACCGCCCGCTGCAGCCGGACCCCAGCCTGGTGGCCAGGCTCTGCGGCATGCCGGTCGAGCCGGCGGCCCCGCCAGGTGCCACCGAGGTGAAGCTGGTTGCCGGCTGGCACGACCTGGTGCTGCCGCCCAGCCGCATTGCGATGCTGCGCGAATACCTGATGTGGATCGCCCACCGCGACACCGTCGTCGGCCAATGGGGCGGCCGCGCCGTGGGTGGCCCGGTCGGCCTGTTCGCCGGCCCCTCGGGCACAGGCAAGACCTTTGCTGCCAGCGTCATCGCCCAGTCACTGGGCTGGCGGCTGTACCGGGTGGACCTCGGGCGGCTGGTGAGCAAGTACGTGGGCGAAACCGAACAGAACCTGAACCGCCTGTTCGACGCCGCGCACGGCCTGCCGATGGTGCTGCAGTTCGACGAGGCCGATGCGCTGTTTGCCAAGCGCGGCGAGGTCAAGGAAGCCCGCGACCGCTACGCCAACATGGAAGTCAGCCACCTGCTGACCCGCATCGAGGCACACGACGGCCCCTGCATCCTGACCACCAACCTGCGCAAGCAGCTGGACTCGGCCTTCACCCGCCGCTTCCAGATGGTGGTCGAATTCCCGCGCCCCGACGCGCCGGCCCGTGCCGAGCTGTGGCGCCGCCTGCTGCCGCCGCAGGCCCCGCTGGCGCCGGAGGTGACGCCGGAGGTGCTGGGCGACGCGGTGGCGCTGAGCGGCGGCAGCATCCGCAACGCGGCCCTGCACGCGGCCTACCTGGCCGCCAGCCAGGGCGCGAGCATCGGCCTGCCGCAGCTGGCCCATGCGATCTGGCGCGAGCTGGCCAAGGAGGGCCGCGAACTCGCGCTCCAGGACCTGGGCCCGCTGGCCGCCCACCTGCCCGAGGGCTTGCGCGATGAACATTGAGATCGACCAGTTGAACCTGCAGCTGCCGTCCGGCTTCGAACAGCGCGCGCCCCGCATCGCGCGGCTGCTGGCCGAGGCCCTGCAACAGCAGCTTGGCGGCCTGCTGCAGCCGGCAGGCGGCGCCGCGCCATCGGTGCCAACGCCAGCGCCCATCGCCGAGCTGCGGGTCTCACCTGCGACCGTCCAGCCGCGGCACAGCGACCGCACGATTGCCTTGCAGCTGGCCGGCCAGGTGGCCCAGGCCATCCATCGCCAACAGCCCCACCCCGCAGCCGGCAGCTGAGCCGCCGCACGCCTGCGCCACACGCCCACCCCATGCCGCTACTCTCCCCCACCCGTGGCTTCCTGATCGAGTACGCGCTGGCCATTCCGCCGCTGGTGCTGGCCTTCGACTTCAACCCGCAGACCATCACGCGCAACCGCAGCGTCACGCTGACCCTGGGCAGCACGCCGGCCACCCGTGGCGGCTACGACTTCACGCTGCCCACCGAAACCGCCCGCGTGGCCCAGGGCGTCGCAGTGGAGCCCGAAAGCTTCGACCTGGAGATCCTGCTCGACGCCACCGACCGCCTCAACGACGACGAGCCGATCGCCCGCGAATTCGGCGTCCAGCCCGAACTGGACACGCTGCGCAGCATGGTCGAGCCCAAGACCCAGGGCCCGGGCGGCCTGCAGATCCTGGCGAGCCTTGGCCTGGGCGGCGAGCGGGCCTTCCAGCGCGCGCAATGCGCCTCGGTGCTGCTGTTCGTCTGGGGCCGGCATGTGCTGCCGGTCTTCCTCAAGAGCATCGAGGTGACGGAAACCGCGCACATGCCCAACCTCACGCCCTACCGCGCATCGCTCAAGCTGGGCCTGCAGGTCATCGAAGGGCACAACCCGTTCTACGAAGTCGAGAAGCTGCAGCAGTTCATCGGCTCCGGGTTGAACACCGGCCGCACCGTGGGCGCGGCCATCGGAGGGCTGTTCTGATGTTCCTGAAGAACTCCCGCTACCAGCGGACCCGCCGCTTCGCGCCCGGGCCAGACGGCAGCCTGCGCTGCAAGGGCACGCGGCCGCGCGAGATCGGCCCGGCACCCGGCGTGATCGAGCACGTGGTGCGCGAGGGCGACCGGCTGGACCTGCTTGCCGGCCACTACTACAACGACCCCCGGCTGTGGTGGCGCATCCTCGATGCAAATGCCGACATGGGCGACGCTGCCGAGCTGTCGCTGCGCCAGCATGTGGGCGAGATCATCCTGATCCCCCGGGCCCGGGACTGAGGCCGCCACCATGCTGCTCGACCTCTTCTCCAGCAAGGACCGCAGCCCCGCCGAGTGCGTGGTCAAGGTGGACGGCCAGGAGATCGCCGAGCTCTACCCTTTCCTGATCGAGCTGTCGGTGCAGACCTCGCGCAGCGAAGCCGCCACCGCGTCCCTCAGCTTCGAGACCCGGCGCGACGAGCTGGGCCGCTGGACGGTGCAGGACGCCGATGTGCTGAAGCCATGGGCCCGCATCGAGATCCACGCCGCCTTCGGCCACCGCACCGAGGAAGTGATGCGCGGCTACATCCGCGAGGTCAAGCTGGACACCCCGCAGGACGCCGGTGCCGCGCAGGTGCGGGTCGAATGCCAGGACGACTCGATCCGGCTGGACCGGGAGCACCGCCGCAAGACCTGGGGAACCAGCACCCTGCCCTCCAGCGACAGGCTGCTGCTGGTCGAGATCCTCTCGGCCTACGGCCTGCTGCCCGACCCGGAGAACAAGCCCGGGCAGGACCGGCTGGTCGGCATCGCGCAGGACGACACCGACATCAAGTTCCTCAAGTCGCGCGCCGAGTTCAACGGCTACGAGCTGATCTTCCGCGAAGGCCTGGTTTACTTCGGCCCGATGCGGCTGGACGCAGATCCGCAGGACACCCTGCTGGTCTATGCCGGTGCCGACACCAACTGCCTGAGCCTGTCGGCCAATGTCAACGGCCACCAGGCCGATGCCGTGGCCTACGACGCGCCGGCCGAAACCGGCGACGGCGTGACCCCCCGCACCGTGAAGCCCAACCTGTCGGTGATGGGTCTGCAACGTGCCGACAGCAGCCAGGCCGGGCTGGAGCCCTTCGTGTGGCGCCTGCAGGCCCAGGCCGGGGCCGATGCCAATCGCCTGCAGGCGCTGGCGCAGCAAAAGGCCAACGAGCTGGACATCCAGCGCGTGAAGGCCGAGGGCGAACTGGACGGCACGCTGTATGGCCACGTGCTGAAGGCCGGCCTCCCGGTGGGCGTGGACGGGCTGGGCGATTGGCTCTCGGGCGTCTATTACGTCGACAGCGTCAGCCACAACTTCAACGCCCAGGGCTATCGCCAGCACTTCGCGCTGCTGCGCAACGCCGTGGGCGACAACCTCAGCACGCTGCCCGGACCGGGCAGCGCATTGGCAGGAGTCATCTGATGGCCGACGGCCTGCAGCAGATCGCCAAGTCCCTGAACCAGCAACGCGCCTGGGGCAAGTACCGCGGCTTCGTCACCGACAACGCCGACCCGGAAAAACGCGCGCGCCTGAAGCTGCGCGTGCCGGCCCTGCTGGGCGAGGCCGAGACCGACTGGGCACTGCCCTGCCTGCCGTGTGGCGGGCTGTCCAACCAGGGCTTCTTCAGCGTGCCGCAGGTTGGCGCCCAGCTGTGGGTGGAGTTCGAAGGCGGGCAACTGGACTTCCCGATCTGGACCGGCACCTTCTGGCAGGTCCAGGCCGACATCCCGCCCGAAGTGCAGGACCCGCCCACCACCACCGTGCTGCGCACGCCCAAGGGCCACACGCTGCTGCTGGAAGACAAGGACGACGCCGAGCAACTGCTGCTGGCGCACCTGGGCGGCGCACAGCTGGAGATGAACAAGGACGGCAACCTGGCGTTGACGGACCAGTCCGGCGCCACGCTGGTGCTGGACACGCAGAACAGCAAGGTGGTGCTGGAAGACGCCAACGGCAACACCTTGACGCTGGACCAGCAGGGCACGCGCATCGAAGACGCCAACGGCAACAAGATCGAGATGAGTGCCTCCGGCGTGAAGCTCAGCACCAGCGCGGTGATCACCATCGAAGGCAGCCAGGTGGCGCTGGGTGGCTCGGGCGGTGAGCCGGTCATCAAGGGCACCAGCTTCCTGACACTGTTCGCCACCCACGTGCACCCCACCGCGGTGGGCCCCTCCGGGCCACCCATTCCGCAGGGCGAGATGAGCAGCCTTTCCACCAAGGTCATGTCGGCATGACAGCGCACAGGAATCCATGATGGCCCGCCGACTCGTCGACCCTCCTTACCTGGCTTTCCCGCTGCGCGTGGATGCCGCAGGCCCGCAGCTGGCCAGCCGCAGCGAGCACATCCGCGGGCAGATCGAGCAGGTGCTGTTCACGCTGCCGGGCGAGCGGGTGTTCCGGCCCGAGTTCGGTGCCGGCGTGAAGACGCTGGTGTTCGAGCCCAACGATTCGCCGATGTGGCAGGTCACCCGGCGGCGCCTGCTCGCCTCGCTGGCCGAGGCCTTGCAGGGCGAGGTGGACCCGCGCAGCCTGGAAGTCGAAGTGGCGGGCGAGGACGCTTCGCTGCAGATCCGCATCAGCTACACCCTGGCGGCCATCGGCCACCGCGACAGCCAGCAGTTCGACCTGGGAGGCGCGTGATGGCCACCGAGCCCGTCCCCGAGGTGCTGTTCGGCTTGGGCTGCTGCCCGGACTGCGGCCAGCGCCAGGTCGACCTGCCCGACGTGCTGCCCACGGTGGGCGACGACTTCGACTGGGACCAGCGCGACTACGACGGCTTTCGCCTGTTCATGCTGCAGGAGCTGGCGGCCCGCTATCCGCAGCGCAAGCGCTGGACGCCGGCCGACGTCGAGGTCACGCTGATCGAGGTGCTGGCCGCCGCGCTGGACCAGCTCTCCGACGGCATGGACCGCGCCGCCGCCGAAGGCTGGCTGGAGACCGCGCGCCGGCCGGAATCGGTGAGGCGCTGGCTCAGCCTGATCGGTGATGACGTGCTGAGCCGCGCCCAGCGCCTGAAGCAGCCGCCGTTTGACCTGCCGCCTGCGGCCGGCGACCCGCGCACCCCCGCCCAGCGCTTCGACGCCTGGTGGCTGGACCACCCCGAGAAGATGGAGCAGGCCCGGCTGGACGGGCCGCGTGCCGTGCATGACCAGCACCGCATGGTGACCACCGAAGACCATGCGCTGCGGCTGGAAGACCACCCGCTGGTGCTGCGCGCCCACGCCTGGGAACGCTGGGACGGCGCCTGGACGACCGTGCACGTCGCGGTGGTGCCCTGGGACCAGCTGGACCTGGACGAGCTGATCGACAAGGGCCTGGCGACCGACCAGCGCAACGACGACATCTGGGCCCAGACCCAGCAGTTCCACGCCGAGCTCGGCCTGTACCTGCCACCCCGCGCCCAGCGGCCCAGCGTGCGCAGCGTGCTCTACCCCTACCTGGAGGACTGGCGCATGGTGGGCCAGGAGGTCGTGCTGGAGCGGGCGGTGGAGGTGGGCATCGTGCTGGGCCTGGCGATCCAGGTCGACCCGGACTACTTCCAATCCGAGCTGCGCCGCGCGGTGGAGCGGGCGCTGGGCACCGGCCCGGGTGGCTTCTTCGAGCCTGGCCGCCTGCGCTTCGGCGAAGACCTTTGGGCCAGCGACCTGTACCAGGTGCTGATGGCGCTGGACGGCGTGGAAAACGTCTGCCTGAACCGCTTCAAGCGCCTGGGCGACCGCTTCCCCGACGAGTCTGCCAGCGGCCGCATCGCGCTGGAGGGCCTGGAGATCGCCGTCTGCGACAACCTGCCCAGCCAGCCCCGGCGCGGCTTCTACACGCTGCGCCTGAACGGCGGCCGCAAGGGGTGATGTCATGAAACACCCCATGTCGACCTGTTCCACGGGAGCCGAGCGCCAGGCCGCTCCCAAGCCGGCCCACATCCCCTCGGGGGATCGGCCGCTGTATTCGGCGGACGAGGGGCTGTCATGACCCCAGACCTCACCCGCTGGAACCGCGCCGGACTGTCCCGTTTTGACTACCTCGACGGCAATGCCGCCGTCTGGCTGGAGCGCCTGCGCGCCGGCCTGGCCGAGCGCTTCCCGGACTGGCCGGTGCTTGCCACGCTGCCGGCCGCCCCGGCCACCGCGCAGGCGCGGGCCGCCGAGACCGAAGACGCCCGCAAGCAGCGGCTCGAAAAGCTCTACGCGGCCGACCCGGACGACCTGCTGTGGCAGTTGATGCGGCAGTTCGCCCGCGCCAGCCACGTGCTGGACGTGCATCTGGACGCCCATGCCAACGAAGGCTACCTCGGCACCGCCAGCCAGTGGGACAGCCTGCGCCGCCTGGTCGCGGTGCTGGACTACGCGCCCCGCCCGCCGGCCTCGGCCGCGACGCCACTGGTGCTGCAGTTGAAAGCCGGCCAGGCCGGCCGCGTGGCCGCCGGCCTGCAGGTGCAACACCAGCCGGTGGACGGCGCGCCGCTGGTCTTCGAAACCCTGGCCGACCTGGACGCCGACGCCAGCTTCAACACCCTCTACCCGCGCGACCACCTGCGTTGCCCGGACTGGCTCGCCGGCAGCACGCTGGAGCTGGACCAGGCCGTGGACGAACTCAAGGCCGGCGAGCCGCTGGTGCTGGAGGAACTGCAGCTGGGCCATCTCTCGGCCCACCGCGTGGAGGGACTGCGCCCGCTGCCGGACGGCCGCAGCCTGGTCAGCATCTCGCCGCCCGTGCCCAAGACCGGCAAGCTGCATTTCGCCAAAGGCTGGACCGTGGTCCACCTCTGCCCCAAAGACAAGCTGCGTCCGCTGGAGCCGGTGACACGTGGTGTGGACGAGGCCGGCCACAGCCTGCAACTCGCCGTCTCAACCGGTGACCTGACGCCAGGCGACCTGGTGCTGATCCGGGCCGTGGACGACAAGCCGCGCTACCGCCGCGTCAAGGGCGTGCACGACGACCGCCTCGTCTTCACACAGGCGGTCGGCGCGCTGACGCTGGTGGGCGCCACCGTGGACCGCCCCATCGTCGTGCCCATGACCGACCTGGGCGAGCCGACCCGGCGCCGCACGATTGCCGAAGACGGCAGCGTGGTGCTGCTGGTCTATGCCGCGGGCGACTGGTCGCGCCTGGCCAGCCAGTGGCTCTCGCACATCCACAAGCTCAAGGACGCGCAAGGCCAGGAACGCGAGGTGCTGCCCAGCTACCGCTGCCTGCATGCCAAGTACGTGCCGGTGGACACCAGCCGCGAGTCGCTGCAGCCCGACGACCGGCCCGGCTACACCGCGCTGAGCATGACCTGGCACGCCGACACCGACGACGTGCCCGGCGACGCCAACCTCGAGCTCTACAACCCGCAAACCCTGCTCGCGCCGCCGCCCGGCGCTGGCGCCTGGGCCGTGGACGCCTTCCTCAACCCCAGCGACCACGGCCACCTGGCGCCGGCGCTGGTCACCAGCGCCGTCAAGCAGACCGCCGCCGGCGACCTGGCCGTGGTGCTGCGCGCCGGCCAGCTGGCCTGGACCCGGCTGGCCTCGGTCGCCGCAGACACCGAACACCAGAAGGCCACACTGACCGCGCAGGGCGCCTGGCAGGACCGAGGCGGCGGCCCGTGGTTCCTCAGCCGCAGCAGCGTGTTTGCACACTTCA
Organism: Ideonella sp.; assembly: GCF_041287625.1. Taxonomy (GTDB): domain Bacteria; phylum Pseudomonadota; class Gammaproteobacteria; order Burkholderiales; family Burkholderiaceae_C; genus Ideonella. The sequence continues at coordinate 42,674 of NZ_JBGGNH010000038.1, read as the reverse complement.
GGCGCCAGGCCCACCTGCAAGGCTGGCAACTCAACGCCAGCCCGCTCAGCGGCCCCTGGCTGGCCACCGAAACCCTGCCCTCCGGCCTGCCGCTGCGCCGCAGCGTGGTGGTCGACAACGGCCTGATCTCGCTGCAGACGCAGGTCATCGAGATCGCTGCCGATGGCAGCGGCCTGCGTCTGGCCGACCCGCTGCCCGCCGGCAGCACCGCCGGCAACCTGGTGCTGCATGCCAACGTCGTGCAGGCAGGCCATGGCGAAAGCCGCCCGGAGCGGGTGCTCGGCAGCGGCGACGCAACCCGCAACCAGCAGCACTTCACGCTCGCCGTGCCCGACGCCAGCTTCGTGGCCGACCCGCTGATGAGCGCTGGCGTGCGCGCCGACCTGCAGGTGCGGGTGGGCGAAGAAACCTGGCAAGCCATTGGCAACCTGAAGGACGCCGGATCGACCGAAGCGCGCTACCAGGTCCGGGTGGACGAAGACGGCCACCTCGGCCTGCAGTTCGGCGACGGCCGCCACGGCCGCCGGCTGCCCAGCGGGGCCAACAACGTGCGCGTGCGCTTCCGCCAGGGCGTCGGCCTGGTGGGCAACCTTGCGCCAGGCAGCCTGCGCAAGCTGGTCAAGCCGCATCCACTGCTGGAGGCGGTGCTGCAGCCCGTCGCCAGCAGCGGCGGCGCGGACCGCGAGTCCAGCAACGACCTGCGCAGCCACGCTTCGGCCACGCTGCTGGCACTGGACCGCGCCGTCTCGCTGGACGACTTTGCCCAGTTGGCGCGCGGCCATGCCAGCGTCTGGCAGGCCCGCAGCTTCCGCCTGCCGCCAGGCCGCGGCCAGCGCGAGCGCATCGAGGTCGTCGTCATGGCAGCCGGCGGCGAAGCCCCCACGCCGGCACTGCAGGCCGAGCTGCAGGACTTCCTGGTCGCCCGATCGCTGCCGGGCGTGAGCCTGGGCATCAGTGGCTACGTGCGCCAGGTCTTCGGGCTGGCCATCACGGTGCGGGTGCGCAGCGCTGCGTTCGACCCCGAGAGCGTCAAGGCGGCCGTGCGCGGCGCGCTCGTGGCCGCCTTCTCGCCCCAGGTCCGCCGGCTCGGCCAGCCCTTGTATCGAGGCGAGGTCTACCGGGTGGTCGAAACGGTCACCGGCGTCGAAAACGCCGACTGCAGCATCACCCTCACCGCCGCCACACGTGCCGCGCTGGACCGCGTGGTTGAAACCGAGGGTGCGTTGATGCTGGCCGCGCCCACCGAGCGCCAATGCCTGGTGCTGGACGTTGCCAGCCTGGTCGTGCTGCACGAGGAGTTCAGCCTGTGAGCAAGCCCACACCCACCGACACCCCACGCTACGCCGCGCTGCTGCGCGAATGGCTGCCGGCCGTCTGGCGCGAGCGCGACGGCACCGAGGCCCTGGACACCAGCCAGGGCGACCTGCAACGCCTGCTGGAAGTCAGCGGCGACCTGCTGGATGCCTTTCGCGCCACGCTGGCGCAACGCGCAGTCGACGCCTTCCCCGACGCCCAACCGGATGGCCGCCATTGCCAGCCCTGGCTGCTGCCCTACATCGCCCAGCTGCTGGACGTGCGCCTGGTCTCGCCGGACGAAAACGGCCGCCGCGCCGAGCTGGCCTCGGCCGTCGCCTGGCGCCAGCGCAAGGGCACGCGCGTGGCGGTGGAGCAGATCGCCGAGGCCGTGGGCCAGTTCGAGGTCGAAGTGCAGCAAGGCTGGCAGCGCGTGGCCCTCACGCCGCGGGTGGACCGCCCGCTGCTGCCCGAAAGCGCCTTCGGCGAACCCGCGCTGCCAGCCCACGCCAGCATGGACCAGCGCGCCAGCCACCCCGGCCTGCCGGCGGTGAGCCCAGACCTGCGCTGGGGCTCGCGCGCGGTGCGCTGCTCGCCCGACAACCCTGGCGCCCACACCACCACCTTCGGCGGCCAGAGCGCCAGCTGGCGCCAGATCCACCGCCACGGCGCGCCCTGCCTGCCCGGCAGCTTCCAGGACGTCTCGCGCCGCACACCGGACCTGCGGCGCCCCCCCGGCGCCGCTGAACTGGGCATCGGCCCGTACCACCCGCGCCGTGTGTCGCTGTTCCTGCCGCCGCCCGAAGGCCATTGCTCGGCCCAGGCCCGCAGCCTGTACTGGCCCGACGTGACCGGCCTGGACCAATACGAAGTCGCCGGCCTGCGCTTTCGCAAGGGCAGCACAACCTGGAACGGCCAGCAGGTGCCGCTCTACACCTGGACCGGGCTGGACCCGGTGCCGGTGAAGATGCGCGGTGTGCTGCAGCGCGAGGAACTGGCGGTCTTCCGCTTCGAGAACCTGTGGCTGGACAACAAGCTGCAGATCGCCGACGGCGCGGTGCAGCTCGAAGGCTGCGCCGCACGCCTGCTGAAGGTCACCACCGCCGAGCGGCTGGTCCCCGTGGTGCAGGCCCGCAACAGCCTGCTGCGCCAGCTGGAGGCAGCTCGCGGCCTGGTCCAGCTCGAATACGTCACGGTGCTGGACACGCTGCTGGCCGAGCGCCTGAACGCCAGCGACTGCATCCTGATGCCGCCGCTGCGCAAGGACACGGTGGACAACGACGTGCCCGCCGCCGGCTGCGTGCGCTTCAGCCGGCTCTGGTACCTGCCGGTGGACGCAGACCCCGGCGATCCCGAACTGCCCAATGACCCGGTGTGGGTGGCCCAAGGCCTGCGCTCGGCGCTGTGCGCCATCCGCACCAACTGCAGTACCGCGATGCCGCTGTTCCTCAGCGCCGAGTTCGGCAAGCCCGGCTGCGGCGTACTGCATCCCCTGACGCCGGCCGCCATCCAGAGTGGCGCGGAAGACGGCGGCGAGCTCGGCGGGTGCCACGACTTTCGCCACGTGCTGCGGCGCCGGGCCGTGCTGGACAAGCTGGGCGAGGTGCTGCCCGCCGGCATCGAGCCGGTGCTGATCCTCGACCCCTCGCTGAGCCGCCTGCCCCCACTGGGGCACTGAACACCTCGCCCAGCGACAGACCCAGGGAAGAACCATGAAAACTCAAATCTCCCGCGACAGCCTCGCACCTGACCCGCGTTATGCCGGCGTATTCCTGCAACAGGGCCGCATGATCCTGGACGCCGACTGGAACGAACTCTCGGCGCTGCAGAACAGCCGCCTGGTCGCGGCCTTGCGCGATGCCATCTCCGGCAGCCCCGCCGGCCCTTCCGACCTACTGCCGCTGGGCGGCGCGCCGCGCCACGGCGGCCTGCGCCTGTATGCCGATCCGGCAGGCTCCAACACAATCCGCCTGCAGCCCGGCGTGTTGTATGTGGACGGGGTGCCGGCGCTGCTGCCCGGCAGCGCGCCGATGGCCGTCACGGGCCAGCCCGACTACCCCATCCAGGCCGCCTACAGCGGCGCCAGCCTGAAGCTGTATGCGGACGTCTGGGACCGCTGCGTCACCGCGCTGGAGCGCCCCGAATTGATGGACCCGGCGCTGCACGGCGCCGACACCAGCACCCGCACACAGACCCTGCTGCAGGTCAAGTGGTGCCCGGCGGCGCAGAACCCGCTGGACCCGGCTTTCAACCCACCGCTGGGCAATGCCCCGCTGACGCTCACGCTGCGCAAGATCGACAGCGGCAACGACCCGTGCAATCCCTGCGCGCAGCAGGTGCAGGTCGACGAGCGACTGGGCAACTACCTGTTCCGCGTCGAGGTGCACGACGTGGACCTCGCGGCCAAGACGCTGACCCTCAAATGGTCACGCGACAACGGCGCCGAAGCCGCGGCGGTGAACGACCTGCCCACCGGTTTCAACCAGGGCGACTGGGTCTGGGAGTTCTTCGACACCGACACCGAGCGCCTGCTGGGCCTGCACTTTGCGCCCAACCCGCTCAAGCTGCGCGGGCTGATCAAGGAAACCTGTGTCACGCCGCTGGGCGCCAACGAGCCCAAGGCCTTCGTGCGCCAGTGGGACGGCTACGGCGTCTTCAAACTGGACACCGGCGCGCTGGTCAACGGACGCGACCGCGGCGTGGCCTTGTTCACCGGCAGCAAGGACGACCCGGCCCACGGTCGCGCCCATGCCGAGGCTGGCAAGCTTTCCATCAGCCTGGAAGCCCTGAGCCTGGAGCTTGGTTTCCAGGCGCTGCAGTTCGTGCCGGGTGATCACTGGCAAGCCAGCGTGAGAGAGGCCGTGCAGGCCAGCGGCGACGTGGTGCTCAGCAGCGGCCTGCCACGCGGCGTGCGCCACCACTACCTGCTGCTGGGCGAACTGCAGGCCGACGGCAAGCTCAAGCCGCTGCCAGACGACGCAGCCCGCCGCCGCATGGCCTTCCCGCCGCTGACCGACATCACCGCGGCCGACGTTGGCTTTGCCGACCATTGCCCCGGCCTGTTCATGGGCGCGCAAAACGTGCAGCAGGCGCTGGACAACCTCTGCGCGATCGGCGCCGACGACATCGGCTACACGCTGCCCACCTGCGCCACCAGCCCCAACGTGCGCGAACTGCTGGGCCTGAGCGGCGTGTCGACCAAGGTCAGCAACGTGCTGGACAAGCTGCTCTGCGAGCTGCGCGCCAACGACATTCCACTGGACAAGACCGACGCCAGCCTGTGCGCCGACCTGCAGCTGCCCAGCGTGGTCAGCGTGCAGGACGCGCTGAAGGCCTTGTGCCAGCACAGCGGCGGCTGCGAAGTTTCGGTGCGCACCAGCGAGCAGTTGATGACGGTGCTGAAGCAGGCCGCAGCCGACCAGAAGGGCAGCCTGTGGGTGAAACTGTGCGCGGGCGACTACGTTGTGGACAGCGACGTGCGCGTGGTTGGCCTCACGGCGCTGCGCCTGAGCGGCGAAAGCGCCACTTCGGCTCGCATCATGCTGAGCAGCAACATCCTTTCGGTGGCCGCAGACGAACTGATCCTCGAAAACCTGGGGCTGACGTTCCAGCAATCCGCTGGACAACTCGTTCTGGAGGCGCCCGTGGTCACTGTCCGCGACTGCGAGGCCAACCGGCTCTCGAACAAGATCGGCGGCCCGGCCATGATCAGCGTGCAAGCCCCGAAAGGCGGTGCCTGCACACTGGCCTGGGACAACAACCGGCTGCAAGCCTGGATATCGATCCCTGATCAGCTGAGCTGGGCGCCCGCCCGGGTGGCAGCAGACGATGCCTTCCTGAAGGCCAGCAGCTCGGCGATGCGCGCCATGGCCCTCGACAGCCGCCCGCCCCAGGAAATCCTGGCACAGGCTGCAAACGCTTGGCAGGCCATGCCCGCCGAGCGCCGCAAGGTCTGGCTGGACAGCCTCAAGCACGCCACCTTGCCAGGCAGCCCGGCAAAGCGGCGCGCCGGCTCACCGACCCAGATGAGCACCGAACAGATGGTGATCGCGCTGTCCAGCCCGACGGTCGGCCTTGACCAACAGATCGCCGCGCTGGGCAGCTTCATTCCCACGATCGTGCTGGAGGAGCCCGACCATGCCCTGAGGCTGGCCGACAACCAGGTGGGCGGCTGCATTTCGGGCAGCCAGTTCGCCGGCTGGCTGTTGCTGGCCAATGGCTTCAGCAGCGAGCCCATTCCCCAAGGCGCGTGTAATTTTCCCATCTCCGTAGAAGGAGACGTCATTCAACCCGCAGGCGTGGACCTGGTGCTGCGCGACAACACCCTCACGGGTGTGCATGCCTGCTTCCCTTCCGATGCCTTTCAAGGTGCCGAGGAGGGCATGTGGCTGGTGCGCCAGATACCTGGTTATGGCCGCACGGCCCTGATCGGCAACCGCTTGATGTTGGGCAGTGTGTTTACCACCCACACCTTGATAGCCCAGGGAAACACTTGGTCCCATCTAGGTTATGAAACCGACGTGATCCCCGCAGCTTCATTTTGCGACAGGATCGTCCTCACCGGCAACGTGCTAGAGGGCGTAACAGAGCCCGGACGTGTCGCCCACACCGCCTACAGGCAATACAGCACCGAGGGCAACAACCTCCAGATCGATTTGTGGGCCGCCCGGGAGAAAGCACGATGAACAACTTCCAACTCCTGCGCCGCGCACCCCGCGCCCGGCCGGCCGCGCCGCGCACGGTCGGCCCTGCCGCGCCGGACCAGCGCGCTGCCGTGCAGGAGGCGCTGGGCCGTCCGGTGCAGACGCAGCTGAAAGTGGGGGCGCCAGACGGCGCCCATGAGCGCGAGGCCGAGGCCGTGGCCGACCGCGTGATGGCCACCAGTGAACCGGTGCTGCAGCGCCAGTGCACCCAATGCGCCGACGAAAAAGACAAGCCAGAGGACGCCACCCTGCAGCGCCTGGCCCAGCCAGCGACGGGCGCCCAGGCCAGCACGGTGAGCACCGCGCTGGCCCAGGGCCTGGCCAGCAGCCGGGGCGGCGGGCAGCCGCTGCCGCGCAGCGAGCGCAGCTTCTTCGAGCCGCGCCTGGGCGTGCCGCTGGACGCCGTGCGCGTGCACACCGGGCCGCAGGCGGCGGCCTGGTCGGAGCAACTGGGCGCCCGCGCCTTCACGCTGGGCCGCGATGTGTACTTCGGCGAGGGCGAATACCAGCCCGGCAGCGGCCGCCATCTGATGGCCCACGAGCTGGCGCACGTTGTGCAGCAATCGCGAGGCACCACGGCAGGGAAGGTCGTGATGCGGGAGGAGAAGAAGCCCGTTGACCCGCCGGCGCCGAGCCCGGGCGACGCAATGCAAAGCGCCGTGCTCTCCGCGGCAAGGCAAGCCCTGGCGAGCCATAGGCAAATCAAGTCACCGGATGACATCTACGACATCCGCAACGGAACGAAGACGCTTCGCGTGGCAAGCGTTCTCGGGTTGGACCTTGTGCTCCGCATGCCGCTGATGGGTGCTGCGCAGATGAAGAACTTCACCACCTGCATCGAGTTCGGTGGCCAGACGTTCCTGGATGCCGTGAAGTCGCGGAGTTCCGGCGATGCCAAGGCGGTGCAAAAGCGGTTGGCGCTGTACTCCGCGACCCTGCAGATGATGATGAAGGACATCGAACTTCAGCAGACCGTCGAGGCCTTGAACAAGAGCATGACCCTGTTCGTGAAGCCGACGGCAGACATTCAGGGACGAAAGGACAAGGCGGCATCGGCACTGGCCGATCTCTCGCAGGATCCGTATCCGGATGAGACGCAAGCGGCTCAGATGACTCAGAAACGCCTTGAAATCTCCCAACTCGATGCGGCGCTGAAGCAGTACGAGGCCCAGACGGAGAAGCTGCAGGGTCAGATTGACCGCAAATCCCAGGCGCTCGACGATCTGCGCTCGAAAGAAAAAGCGTGGATTCGGCCGACGCTTGGCCTGTCCGAGGGCCGCCCAAAGCCCGGCGACTTCGTCCTCCATGGGCAGCCGCCGAAGAAGAAGACCTATGGCGTCTCGAAGGAGACCACCGTGGCGCTGGCACCCGGTGGGTTCACGCACATCGCCGTACACGACTCGACAAAGGTCGTCGCGCCCGGCATCGAATTGTGGAAATCAATCGACGGCGGCGGAACGACGCCGGACTCCCGGGACAACTACGTGCGCCTGAGCGATCTCCTTGTCTTCGGCAGCCAACCCAAGCCGGAAACCGATGCAAGCGCTGCCAAGGCCATTCTTCTCGGCTGGTTCGACTCCGGAAAGATGGTCGAGGGCGCAGACTCATCGTCGAGTCCCACGGCCGCACCGTGAATGAAATGCTCGCCGTGACAAACGCAGGTCGTTGGTCTTGCCGGATTGAGCGAGAGCGGGCGAATGTGTGGGAGTTAGGCCTGCAAGAGGCAGCGCACACGTTGTTTGAGCCAGCGGGGACCAGCGACACGCTCAGGCAAAGTGTCCGGCGAAGCCCTTGCTTGCCCTCGTCTGGAGCAAAGGCATGAACAACTTCCAGCTTTTGCGCCGCGCACCCCGCACCCGTACCCGGCCGGCCGGGACACGCGCCGTCGGAGTGCCCCCTGCCCCGGACCAGCGCGCCGCCGTGCAGGAGGCGCTCGGCCATCCGGTGCAGGCGCAGCTGAAGCTGGGCTCGCCGGACGATGCGCATGAGCGCCAGGCCGATGCGGTCGCCGAGCAGGTCGTGGCGGCACCGTCCGACCGGCTACAGCGCCAGTGCAGCGATTGCGCGCAAGGCGACAAGCCCGGCACGCCACCGGTCGAAGCCGAACGCCAGGACGAGACGCTGCAACGCAAAAAAAGCAAGGGCGGCGAGGCCACGCTGGCCGGCAGCCAGGCTGCGGCCATCGCGCAAAGTCAGGGTGGCGGCCAAGCGCTGCCAGCCACCGAGCAGCATTTCTTCGGCAGCCGCATGGGGGCGGACTTCTCGGGCGTGCGCGTGCACCAGGATGCGCAGGCCGGCGCGCTCTCCAGCAGCCTCTCGGCAAGGGCTTTCACCGTGGGCCGCGACCTCTATTTCGGTCCCGGCGAATACCAGCCCGGAAGCACCGACGGTCGCCGCCTGATCGCCCACGAGCTGACCCACGTGCTGCAGCAGCGCCACGGCGATGGCGGCACACTGCGCAGGGTGGTGGAGCTGCGGCCCCCGGGCAAGGGCGAGGCCTCGGCCTTCGACCGTGCCGGCGACCTGATCGCCAGGCTCAACAGCCTCAGCCAGGGACTGGTCTACACACTGGACGGCCGGGTGCTGCGTTGCGAGGCGGTGGACGAAGGCAAGCTCAGTGTGTTCGACCGTGAGATGAAGGCGCTGATCGAGCGGGACGAGGTGATCCCCATGCGGCTCATCAACCAATCCGGCCGCACCGAAGGCTCGCCGGGTTCCGGCTACGAGCCGGTCGTGCAGGACACCTGGACGCGCGCCTATGTCGATCTGGACGACCTGCTGGCCTCCGACCCGCTGGGCTTCAAGACCCAGATGATGCACATCCTCACCGAGCGTGCAGAGACCAAGAACTACGCCCAGCGCATCGGCTCGCCCAACCTGACCGTCAAGGAATACGACCGCGCCCACGGGCTGGCCTACAAGGCCGAAGAGCGGGTGCTGCGCGACGAAATCGGCGACGACACCATCACCTTCCGCTCAGCCTACGAACAGCCCAACAACACCTGGGTGGTGCAGTTCGGCAGCAAGGAGGGCTACTTCATCTTCAAGGTCTTCCGTCATTTCGACCGCGAACTGGTGCCGGCAGAAACCTTTGCACGGGAGAGGAAGGGCAAGCGCATGACCATCGACGCGCTGATCGCCTCGCGCCAGCAGAAGGCGCCGCCGCCAACCCTGCCGCCCGCGGTCGCGCCCTGACCTGGTCGACTCCCGGCCAGACCATGCAGACCCACGCGCTCAAGCCCGCCATGCCGGCCCGGCGCCCTTTGGCGCCGCACGTGGCGGCGCTGAAGGCCGGTGTGCGGCCCAAGCTGATGCTGGGCGGTGCGCACGACGACGCCGAGAAGCAGGCGGACCGCATGGCCGCACAAGCGCTGCGCCAGCGCGTGCCGGACGCCCACGCAGCTGGCGACCCCATGGCCAGCCGGACCGCGGTGCGGCGCGCGCTCGCCCCTGCGGCGCGGCCGGCTGCCGACGCGCCCCCCGAAGTCGAAGACGAACAGGCGCTGCCGGAAAGCCTGGAACGCGAGATTGCGGCCCTGCAAGCCGGCGGCCAGCCGCTGCCGCCGCCGCTGCGGGCCGACATGGAAGCCCGCTTCGGGCTGGATTTCTCTGCCGTGCGCATCCACACCGGCCCGCAGGCCGCCCGGCTCAACGAGACCCTGCATGCGCATGCTTTTGCGGTGGGCGAGCACATCGCCTTCCATGAGGGCCGTTTCCAGCCCAGCTCCGAAACCGGCCGTTTCCTGCTGGCACACGAGCTGGCACACGTGGCCCAGCAGCGCGGCGTGACCGCCGTCCAGGCGCCCGCGGCGGCAGCTTCCCCGGTACGGCGCAGCGCCGAGCCCGGCGTGCGCACCGTGCGCCGCGGCCTGTGGGGCGACCTGTACGACAGCGTTGCCGATACCCTGGGGGACATCGCCGACTGGGCCATCGAAAAGGTGCGGGAACTGGGCTGGCAGCTGCTGGAAAGCATCTCGCCCGAGTTCGCCCGCACGGTGCGCGCCATCGTCGACGAGGGCCTGCTGAACTGGCTGGGCCGCCAGGTGGCCCGTGCCTGGGAGGGCTTCATTGGCGGCCTGCAGGCGCTGGTGCCGTTCGACGGGCCGCGCCAGCTGATCGCACTCTTCGGCGGCCTGGTGAGCCGCGCGGCCGGCATTGCGGTGGCCCTGGCCTCCGGCCGCTGCGAGCCCTTGATGGCGGCCATTGGCGAGCTGAAGACCTTCGTCACCGAGACGGTGGGTGTGGCCTGGGACAAGCTGACCGAGTTCCTGCGGCCCATCGGCGAGTTCTTCACCGGCCTGTGGCGCGACTTCGGCGCCCCGGCACTGCAATGGCTGCAGAACTTTGGCGGCGCAGTCTGGGCTGGCATCCAGGACCTGGGCCGCCGCCTGTGGGACTGGGTGCGGCCGGTGCGCGACGCGGCAGCGCGGGTCTGGCACTGGTTCTCAGACCTGCTGTTCGGCAGCGACACCGGCGAGGAGAGCACCGGCAGCTCGGGCGGCGTGCTCGGCTGGATCAGCGCCAAGGCCGGCGAAGCCTGGGACTGGGTGCGCGAACGCACCCGCCCGGTCTGGCAGCCGGTGGCCGACATGGCCAGCCGCGTGGCCGACCTGATCCCGCCGGCCTTTGTGCGCCAGATGGGCGAGCAGGCCCAGCGACTCTCCACCGGGCTGGACGGCGCCGCCGAAGGCATGGATGGTGGTGAGGGCGTGCCTGCGGCGCGGCAGAGCCTGGCCTCGGTGTTGCCGTCCATCCAGACCCTGCTGTCGGCGCTGCGCGGCCTGATCGTGGGGGCCGGTGCGTGGCTGGGCGAGCGCATCGGCGGCGTGGCCTCGCTGATCGGCGGGCTGGTGACACGGCTGCGCGCCAGCGACTGGCTGGCCTGGCTGGCCAGCGCCTTCGGCTGGCTCACCGATGCGCTGGACAGCCTGCTGGCTTGGGCCCGCGAGCAGGTGGGGGCCTTGTTCGCGCGCCTGGTCCAGGGCTTTGATGCCCTCACACCCTTCCTGCAACTGGTGCTGGAGACGGTGCGCAAGCTGATCACGGTCGCCGGCGACCTGCTGCAGCTGCCGCTGCTGATCCTGGGCGGGCTGTGGCAGCGCGTGCCGGCCTGCATCCGCGAACCCATCGAAAACTTCATCCGCAACCAGATCCTGGCCCGCATCCCTGTCTTCGGCCAGTTCTTCACCGATGCCGAACTCTGGCCCCGTGTGCAGCAGACGGCTCTGAACATCCTGCGCCGGCTGTTCGTGGATGGCGACCTGCCCGGCGCCGCGTGGGCCTTCTTCCAGGCCGTGCTGCGGCTGCTGAACATCCCCGCCCAGCTGGTGGTGCAGATCCTGGCCAAGGCCGCGCGCGCGATTGGCGACATCCTGACCAACCCGATCGGCTTCCTCATCAACACGCTGCGCGCCGTCAAGGCCGGCTTCGGCCTGTTCTTCGAGCGCATCGGCACGCACCTGCTCAACGGCGTGACCGGCTGGCTGTTCGGCCAGCTGCGCGAGGCCGGCGTGCAGCCACCGGCGGATTTCTCGCTGCGCGCGGTGCTGGGCTTTGTGCTGGACGTGCTGGGCGTGACGGTGGAAAACGTCTTCCGCCGCCTGTCCGAGCGCGTGGGGCCGGAGGTGGTGGCACGGCTGCGGCGCATGCTCAACATGGCCACAGGGGTGTGGAATTTCGTCAGCGTGCTGGTCAACGAAGGTGCAGCCGGCCTGTGGCGCGAGGTGCAGGAGCGCCTGAGCAGCCTGTGGGACACGGTGATGCAAGGCATCAGTGCGTGGATCACCGAGGTGGTGATCAGCCGCGTCAGCCGCTGGCTCACCGCGCTGCTGGACCCCAGCGGGATCATGGCCGTGGTCAACAGCCTGGTGGCGATCTACAACGCCATCGAGTCCTTCATGCAGTACCTGCGGGAGATGCTGGAGATCGTCAGCCGGGTGCTGGACGGCGTGCTGGACATTGCCCGCGGCAGCATCGACACCGCGGCCAGCTTCCTGGAAAACGCACTGGGCAGCGCCCTGCCGGTGGCCATCGGCTTCCTGGCCAACCAGCTCGGGCTGGGCCGGCTGGGCCAGCGCATCCGCGAGATGCTGGCGCGGGTCCAGGCCCTGGTTGACGGTGCCATCGACTGGCTGATCGACCGGGCCATCCGCGGCGGCCGGGCCTTGCTGGACCTGGCACGCCGCGGCGGTGAAGCGGTGCGCGGCGCGGTGGCACGGGTGCGCGAATGGTGGCGGGCGCGGCAGGCTTTCCAGTCGGGCGGCGAAACCCACAACCTCTACATTGAGGGCAGCGGCGCCAGCGCCCATTTGATGGTGGCCTCCACGCCTACCAGCTACGAGCGCTTCCTGGCCGGCCTGGCCGTGCCGCCCGAGCGCGAGGCCGACAAGCAGGACGCCATCCGCCTGGCCCGCGAACTGGGCGAGGCCATGCGGGCCGCCAGCGCCGAAAGTGCGGACCGTGGCGACCGCGGCCCGCCGCGCGCCGGCGCCAGCGCGCCAAGCGTGGACCACGGCGTGGTGATCAGCGCCAAGCTGGCCGAGCTGGCGCCCATCACCGGCCGGCTGATGCTGACCGGTCCCGGCCACCAGCGCAGCGGCGACCCGCAGTACGGCGGCATCCAGGGCGGCGCCTTTGGCAGCTCGGTGACGGTGGAGCCGCTGACCCGCGTGCACCAGCGCGGCAGCGAGCCTGGCAGTGGCCTGGCCGACGCACGCGGCCACTGGAACAAGCTGCGCCTGCGCTATCACGGCGGCGCCACGCTTTATGTGCGCGGTCACCTGCTCAACGACAACCTGGGTGGCCCCGGCGACGACTGGCGCAACCTCACCCCGCTGACCCAGGACGCCAACAACCGCGCCAGCACGTCCATGCTGCACGCCTTCGAAACGCCGGTGAAGACCGCCATCGACGAGGGGAAGACGGTGCGCTTCATCGTCACCGCGCACTACGGCCGCACGCCCATCGACGTGGCCGCGGCCCGTGCTGCCGGCGAAACCGTCAAGGCCGAGGTGGCCGAGGCCGAGCAGCATGTGCCGCGCACGGTCACCTGCCAGGCAGTGGAGGTCAGCCCGGCCAACGGCAGCGGGCAACGCCTGCCGGCGAGCGTCACGGTGGACAACAACATCGGCAGCGAGCGCCCGGAGGACTACCAGCTCGCGCCCGGCACCGCGCCCATCGACGTGCCCGCCACCTTCAGCGCGCTGCAGGCCGAGGCCAACGCTGCGCTGGCGGCCGATCCCACGTTGACCTGGACCGCCTTCCGCACCGGTGGCCGCAACGGCCGCATCGAACGCCTGGGCGAAGCCGAGGCCGCCCGGGTCACGCTGCTTCAGAACCAGTTCCGCGACCACCACCTGCGGCGCCTGTTCGACGCCGAGAGCGCGGCCATCGCCGCGATGGCCGGATTGATGAGCTGGAACGACTTCAAGCGCGGCCGCAGCGCCTATGACACCGGTCGCCCCGAAGACGAACGCCTCGCCGACGCGCGCATCGCCGCGCTGGAAGCACAGTTCAATCGCAAGCGCGACGATGACCTGCGCCCGCGTCGCCGGGACGCCCTGGTGGCCAGCGCCGGCAGCGCTCCCGCCGATCAACTGTGGGGCGACTTCCGCCGCACCAACAGCGCATTCTCAGGGCCTGGCGGCCTGACGGACGACCAGGTGCAGGAGGTGCGCAGCGCCTTCGAGCGGCGCGCCGGCGCCACGGCCGGGGCGGCCCCGGCACCTCACTGAGCGCAGGCAGCCGAATCTTCACAGTCGTGACTTCAAAGGCATGCAATCTGCGCGGCTGAACCTGCGCTGCCTGTCAGGCGCGGCACGTCTTTGCATCGACCTGGAGTCCCATGAACAAGCCCACCGACCGCCGCAGCTTCCTGCGCGGCACTGCCCAACTCGCCGCCGCAGCGGCCGCCACCACGGCACTGCCGCCGGCCATTGCCCGCGCGCTGGCGATTCCGGCCAACAACGCCACCGGCACCATCAAGGACGTCAAGCACGTGGTGATCCTGATGCAGGAGAACCGCTCGTTCGACAACTACTTCGGTACCTTGGTGGGTGTGCGGGGCTTTGGCGACCGCTTCACGATTCCGCTGCCCGACGGCCGCAATGTCTGGCAGCAGAGCGACGGCACCCGTACCGTGCTGCCCTACCACCTGGACAGCAGCCAGGGCAATGCGCAGCGCGTGCAAGGCACGCCACACTCATGGAATGACGCGCAGAACGCCTGGGGCGCCGGCCGCCTGCAGGAATGGCCGCGCTACAAGACCGACCACTCGATGGGCTACTACCGCGAGGCCGAGGTCGGCTTCCAGTTCGCGCTGGCCAATGCCTTCACGGTGTGCGACGCCTACCACTGCGCGATCCAGGCCGGCACCAACCCGAACCGCCTGTTCCTGTGGACCGGCACCAATGGCCCGACCGGCGCCAACGTGGCTGCGGTGGTCAATGAATGGGACGGCATGGAAGCGCCGGACAAGGGCTACACCTGGGCCACCTACCCGGAACGCCTGCAGGCCGCCGGCGTGAGCTGGAAGGTCTACCAGAACATGCCGGACAACTTCACCGACAACTCGCTGGCCGGCTTTGTCAACTACCGCCTGGCCAACATCGCGATGGGCAACAACGGCGACGGCTCGCCGTTCATCCCCTACGCAGCGGCCACGCATGACGCGATCAGCCCGCTGTGCAAGGGCATTGCCAACACCATGCCCGACGGCGGCTTCCTGCAGGCGCTGAAGGACGACATCAAGGCCGGCACGCTGCCAGCGGTCTCGTGGATCGTCGCGCCGGAAACCTACAGCGAGCACCCCGGCCCGTCCAGCCCGGTGCAGGGCGCCTGGTACATCGAGCAGGTGCTCAACGCGCTGACGGCGGATCCGGCGGTGTGGAGCAAGACCGTGCTGATCGTCAACTTCGACGAGAACGACGGTTTCTTCGACCACGTGCCTGCCCCGGCAGCGCCCGCCATCGACGAAAGCGGCAACGTCGCCGGTGGTTCGACCTGCCCGGTGGACAGCGAGCGTTTCACCCACGCCAACCCGCCCGGTACCACCAGCCAGCCGCAGCCCGACGGCCGCGTCTACGGCATGGGCCCGCGCGTGCCGATGCTGGTGCTGTCGCCCTGGAGCCGTGGCGGCTGGGTCAACTCGCAAGTGTTCGACCACACCTCGGTCATCCGCTTCCTAGAGCAGCGCTTTGGCGTGCAGGAGCCGCAGATCAGCACCTGGCGCCGCGCCGTGGCAGGCGACCTGACCTCGGCCTTCAACTTCGTCAGCCCCAACGTGGACCCGCTGCCGGCGCTGCCCAAGCTGACCAAGAAGTCGGCCGACAAGCTGCGTGCCCAGCAGGAGACGCTGCCGCAAGTGCCGGTGCCGGCCGAGGCCAGCCAGACCCTGCCCACCCAGCCCTGGGGCATCCGCCACTCGCGTGCCCTGCCCTATGTGCTGAAGGTGGACGCCACGGTGCAGGCGGCCGACAAGCGCGTGGACGTGGTGTTCCGCAACAAGGGCAGTGTAGGCGTGGTGTTCCACGTCTATGACAAGCTGCACCTGGACCGCATGCCGCGCCGCTACACGGTGGAAGCCGGCATGAACCTGAGCGGCAGCTGGTTCACCAAGGATGACCAGGGCGCCTATGACCTGTGGATCCTCGGCCCGAACGGCTTCCACCGCCACCTGCAGGGCGATACCGACCTGGCCAAGAAGAGCCCTTCGGCCAACCCCGAGCTGGAAGTGAAGCAGTCGTCCAAGGACCGCACGCTGTCGCTGGTGCTGAAGAACAGCGGCAGCGCGGACTGCAGCTTCGACATCGTCATCAACGCCTACCGCGATGCATCGCCTGCTTCCTACAAGGTGCCGGCCGGCACCTCGCTGACGGTCACTTACGACGCCAGCCCGGAAAAGGGCTGGTACGACCTGACGGTCAGCGTGGGCAGCAAGGCGGCTTTTGTGCGCCGGGTGGCAGGCCGCATCGAAAACGGCAAGCACAGCACCAGTGACCCGGCGATGGGCACCGAAGGCGCCTGATCGGCGGCGACCCGCCCCGCGCATGCGGGGCGGGACTTGCGAATGGGCGGCACCTGCGTGTCGCCCTTTTTCATTTCCGGGACAGGCTCAGCCTTCGTAGCGCTCCACCGTGCCGACATCGCGCGCATGGGCTTCGGAGGGGTTCCCGCCAAATTCCCGCTTGGCGCGGCGCTGGCGCAGCAAGTCCCAGCATTGGTCCAGCTGCTCGGCAACGTGGCGCAGGCGCTCGGCCTCCGCGCCATGTGCGGTCTTCGCGGCGCGCAGCGTGTGCTCTTCCTCGACGAGCTGCGTGATGTGGTTCAGGATGGTCTGGTCATTCATGGAAGCGCCTCTTCTGGTTGGCATGCTGCGCCGGATGGCGACCCGCCACCATGACGCGTTCGCGCGGCGCTGTCATCTGCCATTGGAGAGACCGCTGGCAGTCCATGGGCAAGCCCTGCCGCATCAGACCAGCCCGAGGTCCACACTGCCCTTGAGGCCCGGAAACACCTGCGCCTGCTGGGCAGGTGTCAGGCCGTACTGCCGGCCCCACAGCCCGGCCAGCATCGCGCGGTAGTCGGTCAGCGCCGGCATGTCGCGGTCCTGGAACAAGGTGTCGGCGCGCAGTTGCTGCTGCGGGCCGACGACCTTGCCGCCGGCTTTCAGGCCACCACCCATGACCCAGTAGACCGTGCCGTGGCCGTGGTCGGTGCCTCGGTTGCCGTTTTCACGGAAGGTGCGGCCGAACTCGCTGACCACGATCACCGTGGTGTTCTGCCACTGCGGGCCCATCTCGGTGGCAAAGGCCGCCAGCCCGGCCGACAGCTCGGACAAGCGCGTGGCCAGGCCGCCCAGCGCGGCCCCCTGGTTGGCATGCGTGTCCCAGCCGCCCACGTCGATGAAGCCCAGCGCCACGCGTTCGCGCATCAGCTTGGCCACGCGCCTGGCTTCGGCCTCGAAGCCCTTGGAGCCGATGGCGTTGCGGCTGGCCATGTCTCGCTCCTCGCCCATTTCCTGCAGCACTTCGCGCCGGGTGTCGAACCCGCTGTCGACTGCACCAGACAGCGGCGTCTGCGCGTACATGCTGCGGATGAGATTGGCCTGGCGCTCGTCCACCCCGGCGCGGCCCACCGAGCGCAGCCCCTGGTTGCCCACGGCCAGCTTGCCCTGGAAGATCAGCGGCAGCTGGTCGGTGAAGGCCAGCGCTTCGCGGCCAGGCTGCTTCTGCACGCCCAGCGTGCCGGCCAGGCGGTTCATGAAGCCGTTGCGATAGACCAGGCTGCCGCCCACGCCCTGGCCCAGCTCGAAGTTGTCCTGCGTCTCGAAGTGGCTGCGGCTCACGTCTTCGCTGCCGGCGAAGGGCACGAAGGCCAGCTGCTTCTTCTGCCACAGCGGCATCAGGCTCTCGGTCGTGGCAGGGGCCAGCGCCCAGTCGGCGTCCAGTTTCTGCGCACCATCGCTGGTGCCATCGGGCCTGGCAATCGCGATGTTCGGCCGGCTCTCGTAGTAGAACGAGCTGGCGTAAGGCACCAGCAGGCTGTTGGCGTCATAGGCGCCGCGCAGGAAGACGATCAGCGTGCGCGGCAGGCCGTTCGGCCCAGCCCACAGCGAGGTGGACGAAAAGGTGCCGGCCAGCAGTGGCAGGCTGGCTGCGGCGCGGCCCAGCAGTTGGCGTCGGTTCAGCATCACGGTCATTTGCAAGCACTCCGCAGGCTCAGCGCCACATGAATTCGGGAGACGACAGCCACAGCGCGTCAGCTTCGCGCGGCGTGGCGGCCTGGGTCAGCGCAACCTTGGTGGCCTGCGCCAGCGTCGGCTCGATGGCCGTCTTGAACAGCTCGCCGCGGGCCCGCGCCTGCGGCACCTGGGCCAGCGGCGGCGCGCCTGGGGCCCTGAACAAATGGTCGTTCACATTGCCGCCGTTGACGATGACGCGCGCCACCTCGAAGCGTGCCGTCAACTGCCCCTGCCCGTCCCAGGCCGAGCTTTCCAGCGGATAGCCATCGGGCGTCACGCGTGCGTAGGGCCCCTCGCCCAGGCGCTGCATCCAGCCGCGCATCGGCTGCGTGTTGACGACGATCTGACCATCGTGGCACTGGCGCACGGCGGACAGCACGAAGTGCATCGGATCCTTGAAGCACTTGTTCAGCGAGGCAGCAAATTCCGGTGCAGCAAACAGCTCGCGCAGCACCTGGTCGATGCGGCCATCGCTGGCCAGGTAGCGCGCCGAGAGCTTCTGCACCAGCGCCGGCGAGGGCTCGTCGGCCACCAGGTAGACGGCGATCTTGCGGCAGATGTGACGTGCGGTGGCCGGGTGGCGCGCCAGCCGGTCCAGCATGCCATTCAGCTCGGCCACGCCGCCCTGGCCCTGCACCGTCTCGCCCAGCACCTTTTTCGGCCCGTTGTCGTGGCGCTGCGGGTTGAACTCGAACAGGCCGCGGCGCAGGTACTGCGCCTCGAACTCGGGCTTCATGCGCGGTGCCTGTTCCTCGATCTGCAGGCCGAAGCCGGTCAGCACACGCGCCATCTCCTGCACGTCCTGCTGGCTGTAACCGCCGTCCACGCCCAGCGTGTGCAGCTCCAGCAGTTCGCGGCCCAGGTTTTCGTTGAGCTTGCCGGCGCGGTTCTGGTCGTTGTCCAGGTAGCGCAGCATCGCCGGGTGGTAGACCACTGCGCCGAGGATGTCGCGGAAACGGCCCAGCGCCAGCGGGCGGATGGTGTCGTCGTAGTCACCCATCATGACCCGCAGATTGGCCTTCTGGGCGTAGACGTTGAAGTGGTTGAACCAGAACCAGCCCATCTGGTCCTGCAACTGCTCACGCGCGTACAGGCTGCGCAGCAGTTGCCGGTTGACGGCCTCGGTGGTGAGGCGCGCCATTTCCTGCTGCCAGGCCGCGCGCGCGGCCACCTGCTCGTCACCCTTCATCGCAGTCCAAGCCTTGCGCTGATCGTCGCTGGCCCGGGCCAGGTCGAGCATCGGCTTGCGGCTGATGTCCAGTGCAGCGATTTGCGCGTTCACGGCCGGCGGCAGCGTGGGCGGCCATTGCGGCGTCAGCTGCATCGCCAGCCAGCGTTCGCGGCCCATGGCCTGGAACTCGCGCGCCAGGCTGTCGTTGGCCCCCCAGGACAGGCGCTCCAGCCACTGGCGGTCTTCCACGCTGACGGGGCCCAGCGGCGTGCCGGGCGGTGGCTCGGGCGTGGCCGGCGCAGGTGCCGAATGCACGGCCGGCGCCGAACAGCCTGTGGCAAGCGCCGCAGCGCCCAGGCCCATGCCGGCGAGCCAGCTGCGTCTGCGCAAGGTGGGCTGGGGGGATGGGGTCAACATGTGCGCTTCCTGTTCTCGGTGAGAGTCTTGGGACCGATGCACCGCGACGCGGACATGGGCCATGCGGCCCGGCGAGGCCTTGCCCGCCGGAGAAATGTGACCCGACGGGGCGCTGCCCGCCGGAGAGGGCCGATGCGGTTGGAGCGCATCGAGCGCCGCTTGTTCCCCCGGCCAACGCTGTGCGCATGAGCAGCGTTGACGCGCGTTGTGTGAAGCCAGGTTTCTAGGGGGACCGTTCAGGGCTGCTCAGCCCAGTTGCGCCCACAACGCCGGCAAGTCCATGGCGGCTTCGAGCGAGTCGGCCAAGCGTTCCAGACTGGCCTCACGCAGCGCGCCCAGGTCCACCGCAGCGGCTTGCCCAAGACCGGCCCAGCGCAGCAGCGCAGCCTGGGCTTCAGGCTGGTCGAACAGGCCGTGCACATACGTTCCGAGCATCTGGCCGTCTGCCGACACAGCCCCATCGGGTCGACCGCCTGCCAAGGTCAGCGCGGGCCGCTGCATCGCCGGCCCCTGGCTCACGCCGAGGTGGATCTCGTAGCCGGTGACCGCTGCGCCCTCGTCCCAGGCCAGCCGGCCCTGCACCTGCCGCAGCTGCTTCTCGGCGGCCAGCGTGGTTTCGAAGTCCAGCAGGCCCAGCCCCGCCTCGCTGCCGCCGCCTTCGCGCGACAGCGGGTCGTGCAGCCCGCGGCCCAGCATCTGCAGGCCGCCGCAGATGCCGATCAGCTTGCCGCCATAACGAAGGTGACGCTGGATGGCCGGCTCCCAGCCGTTGGTGCGCAGCCAGCGCAGGTCGGCCTGCACGCTCTTGCTGCCGGGCAGCACGATCAGGTCCGCTGGCGGAATGGGTTGGCCGGGGCCGATGAATGACAGCTCGACCTGCGGGTGCGCGCGCAGCGCGTCGAAGTCGGTGTGGTTGCTGATGCGAGGCAGCACCGGCACGATGACCTTGAGCTTGGGGCCGTCGCTGCCCGCCGGCTGCACCACCTGGATCGCATCTTCGGCGTCCAGCTGCAGGCCGTGCAGGTACGGCAGCGTGCCGAACACCGGCTTGCCGGTCTTCGCTTCCAGCCAGTCCAGCCCTGGCTGCAGCAGGCCAATGTCGCCACGGAAGCGGTTGACCAGGAAGCCGCGCACCAGCGCCTGCTCTTCGGGCGCGAGGCAGGCCAGCGTGCCCGTCAGGTGGGCGAACACACCGCCACGGTCGATGTCGGCCACCAGCAGCACCGGGACCTGGTGCGGCAGCGCAAAGCCCATGTTGGCAATGTCGCGGTCGCGCAGGTTGATCTCGGCCGGGCTGCCCGCGCCTTCGACCAGCACCACGTCATAGGCCGCCTTCAGCCGCGCGAACGATTCGGCGACCGCGGCATAGGCCACGCGCTTGTAGTCGTGATAAGCCCTGGCGTTCATGTCGGCCAGCACCTTGCCGTGCACGATGACCTGCGCGCCGGTGTCCGAGCTGGGCTTGAGCAGCACCGGGTTCATGTCGACCGTGGGTGCGACCCGCGCGGCCAGCGCCTGCAAGGCCTGCGCGCGGCCGATCTCGCCGCCGTCTGCCGTGACCGCACTGTTGAGCGCCATGTTCTGCGGCTTGAACGGTGCCACGCGAATGCCTTGCCGCACCAGCACGCGCGCCAGCCCCGCCACGACGGTGCTTTTGCCGGCATCCGACGTGGTGCCCTGCACCATCAGCGCACCTTTCACCTGGACTTCGCCCGCACTGCGTCCAACCCCTCGCACATCTGCTTGGCACCCAGCAGGATGCGCGGCGTGTGGCGGCTGATCTCGTCTGAAGTCAGCCAGATGACCTGGTTTTTTGCGACCGGCGCAAAGGCCTTCAGGCCTTGCCAGGGCTGCAGGCTGTCGTCGGGCTTGCCGTCCGGCGTGCCGGTGGCCAGCACCTCGGGCTGCGTGGCTAGCACGGCTTCGACACTGGGCGTGGGCACCAGCAGCGGCTGCTCGGCAAACACGTTGACGCCACCACACAGCGAGATCACGTCGCTGATCAGGTGGCCCTTGTTCACCGTCATCAAGGGCTTGGACCAGACCTGGTAGAAGACCTTGACCGGCGGCCTGCCGCTGTAGCGCTGGCGCAGCGCGCCAAGGTCGGCCATGAAGGCATCGGCCGCGGCATTGGCTGCAGGCTCGGTGCCGGCCAGGGTGCCCAGGCGGCGCATGCCGTCGGCAATGGCCGGCAGGCTGCGCGGCTCGCTGTGGAAGATGGGCAGCTTCAGCGCCTGCAGGCGTTCGATCTGGCGCGCCGAGTTGCCATGCATCCAGACGACGATCAGGTCCGGCTTCAGCGCGGCAATGCGCTCCAGGTCCAGGCTGTGCGCGTCGCCCACCTGCGGCAGCTTCTTCGCGGCCTCGGGGTAGTCGCCATAACGCACGGTGGCGACCACCTTGGCGCCAGCGCCCGCGTCGAACAGCAGCTCGGTGGTGTGCGGCGCCAGGCTGACGATGCGCTGCGCCGGTGCCGGCAATGTGATGCGCTGGCCATCGTCGTCCAGCACGCTGACCGGCGCGGCCATCGTGAGGCCTTGCAATGCCAGGCCACACGCCGCCACCAGGCCGCGCACGGCGGCCTTTCCGAACCACTTCATTCCCACTCCCTCAAGATGTTTTGAGCGCCAGCGCACAGCCGGCCATCACGAATTCCACCTGCGCGCAATGCGCGGCCAGCGCCTGGTGCAGCCGGCCGTTTTCGTCGACGAACAAGCGGTTGCCGGCACCCATCGGCACGATGCCGTGGCCGACCTCGTTGCCGATCAGGATCAGCTCGCCGCGCAGCGTGGGCAGCAAGGCCAGCAGCGCCGCGCGTTCGTCGACCCAGCGCTGGCTGGGCTGCAGCGCGCGCACTTTGACATCGGTGTTGGCATCAGCATCAAACAGCAGGTTGCTGAGCCACAGCGTGAGGCAGTCGACCAGCAGCACGCGGCCGGGCGCGTCTTCGGCCTGCAGCGTGGCGGCCAGCGCTTCGGGCGCTTCCACGGTGCGCCAGCCAGCGGGCCGCACGGCGCGGTGCGCGGCAATGCGCGCGGCCATTTCTTCGTCCAGCGCCTGGGCAGTGGCAATCACCACGACCTCGGCGCCAGCGGCCTCACGTTCGGCGGCGCGGCGCTCGGCCAGCGCGCTCTTGCCCGAGCGTGCCCCGCCAATCAGCAGCGTGTGCCGCGGCCCATCGTCCTGCGCCGCCAGCACGGCGACCTCCGCTTCGGCCAACGGCATCTCGGGGCGTTTCAACTGCACGGCGATTCCTCCACCAGACGCCAGCCATCGTCCGTCGGCACCAAAGCCAGCAGCCCGCCAAAGTCCAGCGAACGCTCGACTGGCGGATACGGCGGCAGGCCCAGCGCGTCGGCCAGCAGCAGGCGCATCGGGCCGGCATGGCCAACCGCGAGCACTGCCTCGCCGGGCCTCGAAGCCGCGTCCCGCAAACCGTCTCGTGCAGCCCGCACACGCTCGGCCAGCGTGGCCAGCGTTTCACCGCCGGGTGGCGCGCGGTGCAGCGGGTCTTCGGCCCAGGGGTCGCTTTGCGCGCGGTCGATGAAGTCCCAGCGCTTGCCTTCCCACTCGCCAAACGACAGCTCACGCCAGCGGGCATCCAGCGTCAGCCTGGCGGCGTGCGCTTCGGCCAGGTGCTGCGCGAGCAAGGTGGCACGTTGCAGCGGGCTGCTGTGCACCTCGGCCAGCTTCAGGCCCAGGCGAGACAGCAAGGCCTGCAGCGCGGTGTGCACTTCGTCGAACGAAGGCTGCGGCGGCGCCAGCAAGGCCACGTCATGCCAGCCATAGCAAAGCCCGGCAGGCGCGTCCACGCGCGTGTGGCGCAGCAGGATCAAGGCCATGCGCGGCTCCCAAGAACACGCCGGGCCGTTCCCAAGTTTTCTTGCCCCCCTCGGGGGGCCTGACGCACAGCGGCAGGTCTGGGGGTGCTCATGCCCTGGCCACCCAGGCCAGCAACACGGCCAGCTCGGCCAGTTGCTGCGTGGCGCCCAGCGCGTCGCCCACATAACCGCCCAGGCGGCGGCGGCAGAAGCGGATGGACAGCCCGCCAACCACGGCCGCGGCCAGCCAGGCCAGGCCCACGCGCCAGCCGCCGCCCAGCAGCAGCCCCGGCAACAAGGCCAGCACGGTGGCGACGGCCAAGGCCGGCAGCGGCACGCCTTGCGCAATCGGTTTGGATTTGGACAGCGCGTCCTCGCGCACGTAATCAAGCCGCGCCATCACCAGCAGCGCGGCCCAGCGGCTCAAGGCGTGGGCGCTGAGCATCGCGGCCATCAGCGCGCCGAAAGCGGCCCAGTTCAACGCCGGCGTCTGCCGCAGCAGCTCGGCCAGCAGCGCCGCCTTCAGCCCCAGCGCCAGCACCAGCGCAATGGCGCCGTAGCTGCCAATGCGCGAGTCCTTCATGATCGCCAGAACGTGATCGCGCTCGCGGCCACCGCCAAAACCGTCACAGCTGTCGGCCAGCCCGTCTTCATGGAAACCGCCTGTCATCCACACGCCCGCGGCCATCGCCAGCAGCGCTGCCACCAGCGGTGGCCAGAGCCAGCCGGCACCGGCCAGCACCGCGCCGCTAACCGCGCCGACCAGCCAGCCCACCGTGGGGAAATGGCGGGCCGAGGCGTTGAGCTGCGCGGGCGACCAGCCCACCCAGCCCGGCACCGGCACGCGGGTGAAAAACTGCAGGGCGGTCAGGAAAAGGCGCAGCTCGTGCATGCCGGGCAAGCGCTTCAGAAAGTGGACTGGATGGTGCTGGTGGACCACTGCGCGCCCGGCCTGGCCATGTGGGCACGCCAGCCTTCGGCCAGCGCGGCCTGGGCCTCGGGGTGCTGGGTGGACAGCCGCACCCAGCCCTGCAGGCCAAAGGACTGGGCGTCACGCAGCTTGATGCCTTGCTCGCGCAACTGCTGAAGGCAGCGACCCAGCGCGGCAGAAGGCACCGGCGGGCGGGCCAGCCAGAACGGCACCACCGACTGCCGCTGGGCCCAGCCCAGCTCAGCCAGCAGCGCGGCCTGCTGCACGCGCCAGTCGGTCAGGCGCTGGCGCGAATCGGCCAGCCAGGCTTGCACCTCAGGCAAGGGCAGCGCGCGCAGCAGCGCCTCGCCTTCGGCCGAAACGACCCAGCTCGCGGCCAGCGCCAGCAGCAGGTTGGTGTTGGCAAGACCCGCCTGCAGCGGTGCCAGCATGTAGCCGGCACGCACGCCCGTCAGCCCCAGCGACTTGTTCGGCGAGAACAGCTGCCAGCATTGCTGGGCCACGGCCAGTGGCACCGGGTCCTGGCCTTGCAGCCGCAGCGGCTCGTAGGCCCGGTCCAGCGCCAGCCAGGCACCTTGCTGGTCGGCCAGCGCCGCCAGCTCACGCCAGAAGGCTTCGGGCAGGGTGCGGCCCGTGGGATTGCAAGGTTCGGTGATCCAGACTAGCGCGGCTGCCGGCTCGCGGCGCAGGCCTTCGAGCAGCGCCGCGGGGTCGCTCCAGGTGCGCACCGGCAGGCTCAGCGCCAGCGCGGCGGCGCGGTAGTCGCCATAGCCTGGTTCGGGAATCCAGACCTGGCGCCGGCCGCGCTGCGCGGCCGCCAGCGTCAGCCGGCGAATGCCTTCGCTGCCGCCGGCGGTGGGCAGCACGCGCCGGACGTGCACACCATGGTGATGGCTCAGCGCCTCGGTGAGCGCGGCGTAGGTGGGATCCGGGTAACGGGTGCGGTCGGCCCGCAGCAGGCGCTCCATCAGCAGCGGCAGCGGCGGCAGCGGGTTGGCGTTGGTGGAAAAGTCGTGGCGGATCGGCGGCCCGGCGTCGGGCCCTCCGTGCACAGACAGGAAGACAGGCGGCGGCGGCGCCAGGCCACGGTCAAGACTCATGTTTCAGCTCCCATTCGGGGTTCTGCAGCGCTTAGGCCAGACTGGCCCGGCTGCGACCCCGTTGTTGACGTCCAGAACCCGAGTATCAACAATATTGACGACGCCAGCATGGCGGCCCCACCTGCAGCACGGGCGCACCAACGTAAGGAAAGTGCCGTGTCCTGGCTTTGCGGCAGCGGCGCGCCGTGGTTGAGCACATAAGTTGCCGGCTTGCCCAGCCGCCGGTCCAGCAGCAAGGCCAGCGCACCCATCGGCCAACCGCCGTTTGGCGAAGGGGTGCGGCCGGCCTCGCGCCGCAGCGCTGCGGCCCCCGGCCAGCGCCAGGCGGCGGCGCACAGCAGCAGCGCCGACAGGCGCGCCGGCAGCCATGAGAGCACGTCGTCCACCCGTGCCGCCCAGGCACCGGCCCAGCGCTGGTGGTCGCGATAGCCCCACATCGCGTCGGCCGTGTTGGCGAAACGGTAGAGCGCCGCGCCCGGCAGGCCGGCCAGGGCGAACCAGCACAGCGGCGCGACCAGTGAATCGTTGAGGTTTTCGGCCAGGCTTTCCAGCGCGCTTTCCCGCACTTCCGTGGCCGAGAGTCGGGTCACGTCACGGCTGACCAGCCGGCTCAGCCGCAGCCGCCCGGCGTCCAGCGACTCGCCCAGCGCCGACTCCACCGCGGCCACCTCGTCGTGCAGCATCTGCCAGGCCAGCAGCGGCTTGAGCAGCAGCCCGGCAAGCAGGCCTTGCAGCAGCCAGCCCCAGCCCGCCGGCAGCACGGCAACCACCAGGCGCGCCAGCCCGAGCTGCAGCGCCCAGGCCAGCCCCGCCACCCCGGCCGCGCCCAGCAGCCAGGCCAAGGCACCAGCCACGCGCCCCGCCGTCGGCCTGAGCGGCCACAGCCGCAGCCCCAGCGCGCCCAGGTAGCGCCCCATCAGCACGACAGGGTGCCAGCGCAGCGGCGGCTCGCCCAGCCAGCGGTCCACGGCCAGCGCCACGGCCACAGCCAGCACCGCCGCGCAGGCAGACTCAGGACCCGTCCATGGCAACCAGGCAAGCATCACCCACCTCTTACGGCTTGAACAGCGCCACCACGGCGGCCGGGTTCGAAGGGAGGTAAAGGTGCACAAACGAGGCCCAGAGCCGGCCCTGCTGGTAGACCGCTTCCGCACGGCCATGGTGGCGCTGGGCCACGCTGTGGCCAGCGGCCGGCAGCGGGCATTCGTAGGCCGCGTGGTGGAACGTGTGGCCACGCACCGTGCCGACGCCCGGCAGCTCCAGGCTGTGCATGCCCAGGTTGACCAGGCGCGGTTGCATCAGCGCCTCGCCAGGCAGCAGGCCCCACATCGCGGCGCGCCGGCCTTGCTTGTCGGAGAGGCCCTCGGCCAGCGCCAGCAGGCCGCCACACTCTGCCACCAGCGGGCGGCCGGCGGCGTGGTGGGCCAGGACGCTGGCGCGGGCCACGTCGGCCGCGGCCAGCGCGTCCAGGTGCAGTTCCGGGTAGCCGCCGGGCAGGTACAGGGCCTGCGCGCCTTCGGGCACAGCCTCGTTGGCCAGCGGTGAGAAGAAGCTCAGCTCGGCGCCCAGTTCCTGCAGCAGCGCCAGGTTGGCCGGGTACAGGAAGGCAAACGCGGCGTCTTGCGCGATGGCGATGCGCACGCCGGCCAGCGCAGCCGCCGGCACGGTAGACGGCGCTTCGGCACGCGGCGGCGGTGCGAAGCTGACTTCTGGCGGCAGTGGCAGGCCTTGCGCCATCAGCGCGTCGGCGGCAGCGTCCAGCCTTGCGTCCAGGTCATCCAGCTCATCGGCCGCGACCAGGCCCAGGTGGCGCTCCGGCAGCGTCCAGCGCTCGTCGCGCGTCAGCCCGCCGAACCAGGCGATGCCGGGCGGCAGGCTTTCGCGCAGCATCTCGACATGGCCGGGGCTGCCGACGCGGTTGGCCAGCACGCCCGCAAGCTTCAGGCCGGCTGGCGCGCCGGGATAGGTGGCCAGGCCATGGGCCAGCGCGCCAAAGGTCTGCGCCATGGCCGACGCGTTGATCACCGCAAGCACCGGCAGGCCAAAACGCGCAGCCAGCGCGGCGCTGCTGGCGCTGCCATCGTACAGGCCCATGACGCCTTCGACCAGCAGCACGTCCGCCTCTTGCGCCGCGCGCCAGAGCTGCGCCTGCACCTCCGCCTCGCCGCCCATCCACTGGTCCAGCTGCCAGCACGGTGAACCGGCGGCGCGGGCCAGCACCATCGGGTCCAGGAAGTCCGGCCCGGTCTTGAAGATGCGCACCCGCAGGCCCTGGCGCCGCCAGGCGCGCGCCAGCGCCGCGGTGACCGTCGTCTTGCCCTGGCCGGAAGCCGGCGCGCTGACCAGCAAGGCGCGGCAGCGGGCCGCCGCTTCACTCACTCGGCACGCTCCGACACGCCCGCGGACTGGAAGCTGGCCATGTCGTTCAACATCGCCACTGATGCGCGCAGCAGCGGGAACGCCAAGGCCGCGCCACTGCCCTCGCCCAGCCGCAGGTCCAGCGCCAGCAGCGGCTGCGCGCCCAGCGCGGCCAGCATGGCCTGGTGGCCGGCTTCGGCGGACTGGTGGGCGAAGACCGCGTAGTCGGTGATGGCCGGCGCCAGCCTGGCCGCCACCAGCAAGGCGCTGCTGGCGATGAAGCCGTCGATCAGCAGCACCATGCCAGCCTGGGCCGCGCCCAGCATCGCGCCGGCCATCATCGCGATCTCGA
The DNA here is from genome assembly GCF_041287625.1 of Ideonella sp. Classification (GTDB taxonomy): domain Bacteria; phylum Pseudomonadota; class Gammaproteobacteria; order Burkholderiales; family Burkholderiaceae_C; genus Ideonella. The sequence continues at coordinate 14,788 of NZ_JBGGNH010000038.1, read as the reverse complement.
AGCCGCCGTATTCGGCCAGCACGTCAATCGGACCGGCGATCTCGCCGGTGCGCGCCGCGGCGCGTTCCAGCACCGCCAGCTTGCGCGCCAGGCCGGCATCGTCCAGCCCGGTGCCTCGCCCCACGGCCTGCGCCAGCGGCACACCGGCCAGCTTGTGCAACAGCAGCGAGGCGGCGCTGGTGTTGGCAATGCCCATCTCGCCAAAGCCGACCACGCGGCAGCCGCGCGCCTTCAAGGACTCGGCATGAGCCTGGCCACGCGCCAGCGCCAACTCGGCCTCGGCCCGGTCCATGGCGGGCTCGACAGCGCTGTTGCGCGTGCCGTGCGCGATCTTGGCGTCCAACAGCGCGGGCTGGTCGCCGAAGTCGTGTTTCACGCCCGCGTCCACCACCTGCACCGCCATGCCCAGCTCGCGCGCCAGCACGTTGACGGCCGCGCCGCCAGCCAGGAAGTTCAGCACCATCTGCCAGGTCACGTCCTGCGGGAAGGCGCTCACGCCTTCTTCGGCAATGCCGTGGTCCCCGGCGTAGACCACCAGGTGCGGCTCGCTCAGCTTGGGCGACAGCGTCTGCTGGATGCGGCCGATCTGCAGCGCCAGCGTTTCGAGGCGGCCCAGCGCGCCCAGCGGCTTGGTCTTGCCGTCGATCTTGGCGCGCAGCGCGGCGTCCAGCGAAGTGGGCACAGGGTTCAGGTGCAGATTCAAGGTCATGGCGATGCTCGTTCAAAGAAGGTCAAAACTCGAGGCCGGGCTGGGCGCGAATGCCTTGCTTGAAGGCGTGCTTGACGACCTTCACTTCGCTGACGGTGTTGGCCAGCTCGATCAAGGCCTGCGGCGCGCCGCGGCCGGTCACCACCACGTGCTGGCCCGAGGGTCTGGCGGCGATGTCGTCCAGCACCGTGGCGGTGTCCAGGTAGTCGTGCGAGAGCACGATGTTGAGTTCGTCCAGCAGCACCAGGCCGACGGCCGGGTCGCGCAGCAGGCCGCGGGCAAGCTGCCAGCCGGCCTCGGCGCGCTCGACGTCACGCGCCCGGTTCTGCGTCTCCCAGGTGAAGCCCTCGCCGGTCACGTGGTAGGCCACTTCTTCGGGGAAACGGCGATAGAAGCGCTCCTCGCCGGTGGCAATGGCGCCCTTGATGAACTGCACCACGCCCACCCGCATGCCGTGGCCCAGCGCGCGCGCGACCATGCCGAAGCCCGAGCTGCTCTTGCCTTTGCCGGGGCCCGTCATCACCAGCAGCACACCGGTGTCGGTGTCGGCCTTGGCAATGCGCTGGTCGACGGCGGCCTTGTGCTTCTGCATCTTGGCCTTGTGGCGGGCCTCGATGTCTTCGGGAGATTCGGTGGGCTCGGTGCTCATGGGATGCTCGTTCATGCGGGAAGCCACCAGCGGTGGCCGTCCAGGGTGTGGCAGCGCAAAGGCTGGTCGAAAGCGGCGGAAAGCGTGTCGGCCTGCATCACCTGCGCGACCGGGCCGGCAATGGCCGGCGCGCCCTCGCCCGGCAGCAGCAGCACGTGCGTGGCAACACGCTCGGCCAGGCTGAGGTCGTGCACCGACATCAGCACCGCACGGCCGCGCTGGCGCACCTCGTCCTGCAGCAGCGTGAGCATGCGCAGCTGCTGCGCCAGGTCCAGGTGGGCCAACGGCTCGTCCAGCAGCGCCAGCGGCGGGTCTTGCGTGATGAGCGTGGCGAGGGCCACGCGCTGGCGCTCGCCGCCGGACAGCGAGCGCACGTCGCGCGCCTCGAAGCCAGCCAGGCCGACACGGGCCAGCGCGGCCAGCGCCAGCGCATGGTCGGCCTCGCCTTCCCAGTGCCAGCGCGAGAGGTGCGGGTGGCGGCCTTGCAGCACCACGTCGAGCACTGGCGTGGCGAATGCGTCGTGAAACTGCTGCGGCATGAAACCGCGCCAGCAGGCCAATGCGTCCAGCTTCCAGTCGGCCAAGGGTTTGCCACCCATCTGCAACAAACCGGCTGCAGGCGGCCGGGCACCGGCCAGCGTGTGCAGCAGCAGCGTCTTGCCCACGCCGTTGCGGCCGATCAGACACCAGAACTCGCCGGGGCGGATGGCAAACGACAGCGCCGGCACCAGCGTGCGGCTGCCAACGCGAACGGAAATCTCATGCGTGGCCAGCAGGCTGGTGTCCACGCTCAGGGGTTGTGGCCGCACCGTCACACCCGCCCTCCCCGCCGTGCCAGCAGCACGATGAAGGTCGGCGCGCCGATCAAGGAAGTGACCACGCCCACCGGCAGCTGCAGCGGCGCGGCCACGGTGCGGGCCAGCGTGTCGGCCGCCAGCAGGAAAGCGGCGCCGGCCAAGGCGCTGGCCGGCAGCAAGAGGCGCTGGTCATTGCCAAACAGCAACCTCAATGCATGCGGCACCACCAGGCCGACAAAGCCGATGGTGCCTGCGGTGCAGACGGCCACCGCGGCACCCAGCGAGGCTGCGAGGTAGACCATGGCCCGCACGCGGCGCACCGGCACGCCCAGCATCTGCGCCGGGCCGGGGCCGCGCAGCAGCAGGTTCAGGTCCCGCGCCCAGGGCAGCAGCGCCGCGCACAGCAGCACCGGCAGCGCGAGCAGCCAGCCGGAAAGCTCGCTGCCCGACAGGTCGCCCATCATCCAGAACAGCATGCCGCGCAGCCGCTCGCCGGGCGCCAGGCTGAGGATCAGGCCCACGCCGGCCATCGCGATGGACGAGATCATCACGCCGGTCAGCAGCAGGCGCGGCGTGTCGTCCTGGCTGCTGCCGGCGTCCAGCCGGCCCATGTCGTGCCGGCCGAGGAAAAACACCGCGGCGACCGCCAGCAGCGCGCCGACCAGCGCCCCACCCTGCACCGCCCACAGGCCGCAACCCAGCGCCAGCATGGCCAGCGCGCCCAGGGCGGCGGCACCGGACAGCCCCAGCACGTAAGGGTCGGCCAGCGGGTTGCGCAGCAGCACCTGCATCAGCGCGCCGGACATTGCCAGCAAGGCGCCGGTGCTCATCGCCGCCAATGCGCGTGGCAGGCGCAGCCGGTGCAGCACTTCGGCAGCGGGGCTGTCGTCCGGCCACAGCAGCAGGCGCGGCACCTGGTCAAAGCTCAGCAGGCTGCTGCCGCTGGCCAATGCGACGGCGAACACCAGCAGCAGCAGGGCCGCCAGCACCAGCCCGATGCGCCAGGCCCGGCCGCGGCTCATCGGCCGCAACGCGCTCGGTCCGTCCAGCAAGGCGGGCGATGAAGGGGAAGGCACAGAGGGCATGCAAACAAGGCGGTTGAAATGAGGAACTCAGAGCGACGCTTCAGCCTGCGCCAGCCAGCTGACGGGGCCTTGCAGCCGGAACTGCAGCGTGAGCAGCAGCCTGCCTGCCACCGGCTCGCCGGCCTGCAGTGCCGGCGCAAAGCGCCAGCGGCGCACGGCGTCCCGCGCGGCCTGGTCCAGCAGGCGGGTGCCGGAGGTCTGTTCCCAGCGCACCCCGCTCACCAGGCCGTCGGCCTGCACCTCGACCCACATCGCCACGCGCCCTTCCAGCCCGTCTTCCCGCGCCGCTTCGGGGTAGACCGGCAGCGGGTTGCCAGGCAGCGGCTGCGGTGCGCGGGTCAGGCGAGGCGCCGGATTGGCTGCGCTGGCGGCGGGCGCAGCGGCCACCAGGACCGGCGCGGCGCTGGCGGCCGAGACCGCTGGCGCGGGTGTGGCGGTGCTGGCCAATGTTTCCGAAATGGCAGCCACTGGTGGCGCAGGCGGCATGCGGACGGGCACAACCGGTGGCAAGGGCTTGCTCACCGGCTTCGCAGGCGCCGCCACCATGGTCACGGCAGGTGCCTGCGCGGCAACCCGGACCATGACCAGCGCCGGCGCTTCCACCTGCACCACTCCCTCGCGCGACCGGCTGGCCAGGGACCACCCCCACAGCACCAGCCCGTGCAGCGCCAGCACCACCGCCACACTGCGCCATCGCGGCGCTGTGGGCACAGGCGGGGCGGTGGTGGCAAGCATGGCAGGCGGCAGGCGCGGCGTCAGCGGCAGGTCACAACGGCGGCGTCCAGCGCAGCGTCAGCTGGGCTTCGCGGCCGGGGCTGTTGTAACCCTGGGCCGTGGTGTAGCGCTTGTCGGCCAGGTTGTTGACGCGGCCCTCGATGCGCCACTGCGGCGTGACGGCCCAGCCGGCGAACAGGTCGACCAGACCGTAGGCGCCCATGCGAGCCGCAGCGGATTCGGTGTCGGCGTCATAGCGCTTGCCCACCCAGGTCAGGTCAGTGCCGACTTGCGCCGTGCCCAGCTGTTGCGTCAGGTGCAGGCCACCAAACACGCGGGCGCGGCGGCGCAGCTGGTCGTCGGTTTCCTCGTTCAGCGGATCCTGCCAGGTGAAATTCAGCTTGGCGCGCAGGTCGCGCATGAGCTGGCCACCGGCAGACAAGGCCAGGCCGCGGATGCGAGTCTTGGCAATGTTCTGCAACTTGTAGTCGGGCGGACCCGACACGATCAGGTTTCTGATGCGGTTTTCGAACAGCGTGGCCGCCAGGTCCGCACCGCCCAGCCGGGTGTCGGCGCCCAGTTCGAAGCTCTTCGAATGTTCGGGCTTCAGGTCCGGGACGCCGTAGTCGAAGGGGTAATAGAGCTCGTTGAACGTGGGCGCGTGGAAGGCCGTGCCATACGAGGCGCGCACGCGGCTGGCACCGTCGAGCGCATAGGCCCAGCCGAGCTGACCGGTGCCGTGGTTGCCGAACTGGCTGTTGCGGTCCTGGCGCAGGTCGATCTGCAGCGAGTTCGCACCGAAGCTGCCGCGCCAGCCGAGCATGCCGCTGCGGATGGTGCGCTCGGTCACGTCATAAGCCGTGTCGTCGCTGTCGACCTTCTGCTTCAGGAATTCGACACCTGCAGTGACCGTACCGCCGGCAAGCGGCAGGTGGTTCAGCCAGCTGAGCTGCTGCTGCGTGGTCTTGACCGCGCTGGGGAAGCTGGCGCGGTAATTTGCCACGTCTTCCGAACGACCCACGATGGCCTCAGACTGCCAAGTCTCGCTCAACTTGCCGGACCATTGCAGCGCAATGGACTGAACCACGTTGGTGGCGTCGGCGTCGACACCGGGGCCGTCGTCGTAGTGCGCCTTGTTGACGCTGCGCAGCAGCTTCAGCCCGACCTGCTGGTCTGGGCCGAAGTGCTGGGTGAGGTTGACGTGACCGCCGCGGTTCAGGTAGCCGTCACTGTCCGGGTTGTAGCTGCCAAACGGGTGGTTCGGCAAAGTGGCGTTGATGCCATCGGTGCGCAGAAAATCGACGCCAGCCGAGAGTTCGGTCTGCTCGCCGATGCGCCCTGCAAAGCCGGCCACTGCCTGCTGCAGGTTGTGGCTGCCGCCGGTCAGCGAGACGCTGAGGCCCGGCGAGCGCTGCGCGCTCTTGGTGAAGACCTGGATCACGCCCCCAATGGCGTCCGATCCATACAGGCTGGACGAAGGTCCGGGCAGGATCTCCACACGCTCGATCAACGCCAACGGGATGGACTCGAACGAGGCTGAACCCAATGTTGCGGAACCCTGGCGCACGCCGTCAACAATCAGCACTGTGTGATCCGAATTGGCACCACGCATGAAGACGCTGCTGGACTGCCCTGGCCCGCCGCTGCGCGTGATCTCCACGCCCCCCAGAACGCGCAGCAGGTCGGTCAACGAACCGGCGCCGGCCTGGCGGATGTCTTCGGCGGTGATCACGGTGACCGGGCGCACCGAGTCGCGGGTGACGACCTGGCTGCGGGCGGCCGTGACGACGTAGTCGCTGGCCTCGCTGGCCGGCGCGGTTTGCGCGGCAACATGCAGCGGCGCCTGCAGCAGCAGCGCAAGCGCAGCCGGAACACGCAAGGCGGTGCGCGGCAGGGAATGGGAAAGGCGCAAGGCGGTGCGCAAGCTCATGGGGACAACTTCCGGAAGAGGCAATGGCATGCGCGGCGTGGGACCCGAAGCGGGACAACACACATGCAAGGCAGGCCATGACCAACAGCACGGCCACCTGCTTCCCCGCGGGTGGCCGCTACATGGCGCGAGACCATGCTCGCACCCCCTGTTGGCCGGTATCCGGGCTGGTGGCGCCACCCGTGCGGCCTTCCCGAAAGTCTTCACCTTCAGTGGCCAGGAGCACGGGCTGAAGCACTTGCGCAGCGTGCGCCAGGCTTCGTCCACTTACCGTTGCGGGGGCAGCACAGGTTGGGCATCGCCTCGTGGAGGCCGGCCTTCCTGTTTCCCGTTTACCCCAGGCCGCAACGAAGCACAGCCCAGGCACCAAACGGGGCGCAGTTTACACCGACGCCAGCGTCCGCCGTCGCTGGCCATTGATCGCTAAAACTGCTCCAACGGTGCCAGCGGACAGGGCGCGTTCTGGCAAGTAAACCGGCATGCATGGCAAACTGCGCCACAGCAACGGTTCTTTACGTTGAGGATCTCCAAGGACGGAAGACTCAATAAAGGCGGTTGCTCAATCGGTACAAAAACCCACCCATACACGAGGGAGTGTTCATGAGAAGTTCACCGTTTCAGAAAACGGCGTTGGCGTTCGCGATGGTAGCAGGAAGTAATGCGCCGGCTGCACAGCTCAACGACACTGGCGTGCGCTATTGCCGCATCCAAGGCGAGGTCCGGCAACAATGCTTGGCCACAGGTCAAGATGCCGAGTTCGGCCGTGACGTGACCAGTCCTGCCGACAGCAATGGCAAGGCGGGTTTCAGCTTCGTCAAAGTCTGCAATAACGGCCAGGACGCCGGTACAGGCTCATGTCCAGCAGACCCCGAGCTGGGTTCCGGGGCATCCAAATGGGGGTGCACAAAAGACAAGGTCACCGGGTTGACATGGGAGCTGAAATTCGACGCTGCCGGCCCGCACAACGCCGCTGCACAGTTCACGAATCTCGCAGCAGATGCGCCGGGCCACGGCGGCCCCACAGACGCCCAAGGATTTGTGAACCAAATCAACGCGACAGGCCTTTGCGGTGCGGCAGATTGGCGCCTACCGAATGTGCATGAAATGCTTTCCATCGTGTTGTATGGCAGAAAATACCCCGGCCCCGCAATCGATCGTGCCTATTTCAGAAAACCGGAAAGTGGCGACGGCTACGCAGAGTGGACATCCGAACGCTATGCGGGAGATCCAGCTCAGGCGTGGCTTGTCTGGTTTGACGATGGTGGCGCTTTCAACGTGGCTTCAGATGAGAAGCATTATGTAAGGCTGGTTCGCAACTCAAAATGAACATCCACACCCTTGCCGCCGTCCAATCATATTTTCTCGCCGCCACATCATGAATATTACCAGTATTTTACGACAAGCCCTCAGTTCCGCCCTGATCATCGGTTGCGCCGTATTTAACGGCCCCGTGTCAGCGGCCGACCGCTTTCTCATCCAAGGGGAGGAGGTAATCGACACGGCAACAGGTTTGGTATGGCAACGCTGCCCCTTGGGACAAACATTGCAATCCGAGCGATGTGAGGGCGCCATGCAACTGTTCACCTGGGACGAACTAAGCTATCTCATACCTTGGGGCTACAGGGTTCCAAATGTGAAAGAGCTGGATAGCCTCATTGATCGCAGCCGCTACAACTTGGCAATCGATCCGGATGCATTTCCATTTGGATCACTGAAAACAACGTTCTTCTGGAGTTCCACCCCGTCTTTCAAAAATCAACAAGAGCCGGAATACGCAAACATGGCAGCAGGCGTGAGCCTGAAAACAGGCAAGGTTTATGTGTACCTTGACGCCTCCTTAACTCAGGGCCTGCTTCTGCTCAAGAACTGATCGGTCCCATATTGGCAGGCCCGAGCGGATACAGCCCGTGCACCTGCGCAAACACGCGCGTCAGCCCCAGCAGCGCGTCAATGCCGGGTGTGGGCTCGCCCAGGCGCTGGGCGATCTCGCGCACTGCGCCGACGATGCCATCCAGCTCGATCGCCCTGCCTGCTTCGGCGTCCTGCAGCATCGAGGTCTTGAAGGCGCCCAGGCTGGCGGTGATGCGGTGGCGGTCTGCAGGCGTCTGCTCGATCCTGCAGCCGATGCGCGCGCCGACACGCGAGGCCTCGGCCATCATGCTGGTGCAGAAGACGCGCAGCAGCGGGTCGGCGAGGATCAGGTCCACGGTGGCGCCGGTGACGGCCGAAACCGGGTTGGTGGTCAGGTTGCCCCACAGCTTGTACCAGAGCTCGCGCCGCAACTCCGGGCTCTCGACCACCTCCAGGCCGCCGCTGCGCAGCAGCCCGGCGACCTGCTGCACGCGCGGCGTGACCGGGCCGGCGGCCGGCTCGCCGATGATCAGCTTCTGCCCCATCTGGTGCGCCACCAGGCCAGGCTCGGGGCAGGAGGTGCTGGCATGCACCACGCAGCCGATGACGCGGGACGCCGGCAAGGCCTGGGCGATGCGGCCACCAGGGTCAACGCTGTCCAGCGGCGCCGCACCCAACTCCGGCACGCCGGCCGAGAACCACCAGGGGATGCCGTTCATCGCCGGCAGCAGCATGGTCTGCGGCCCCATCAGCGGGCCGATGGCGGGCGCCACCGCCGCCATCGCCGGGCCCTTGACGGCGATGATCACCAGGTCCTGCTCGCCCAGCTCGGCCGGCACCGCGCTGGCGCGTGCTGGCGACTGGGTCAGCGAGCCGTCGGGGTTGCGCAGGCGAAAGCCATGCTGCTGCAGCGCAGCCAGCGTGTCGCCCCGCGCCACCACGCTGAGCTGCGCCACGCCGGCAGCCGCCAGTCGCGCGCCAATGAAACCGCCAATGGCGCCAGCGCCGAAGATGCAAACCCGCATGGGAAAAGTCCTCTGGGTGAGGTTCATGAAAAGAGCAGGACGATAGCGCGCCCGGGGCCAACGCCGAACAAGTACTGGACGCCGGCGGCAAGGAGCTCGCCGCACCAAACGCCATGCCCTGGGGCCAGACGGTCTCGTGGCCGCGCTGCGCGGACGGGCTGCTGGCGGCGTTGTGCACGCCGATGTGAGGCGGCTCTGATTTTCAGTCCAGCAAGGCGCGCAGTCCGGCGACCAGACGGTCGAGCTCGGCAGGTGACGTGTAGATGGCCGGCGTGATCCGCACCACATCGCCTCGCGCCGGGCCATTGCGCCAGACGGTGGACACCCCATGCAGCTCGCGCAGCGCGGCAACGATGGCCTGGTTCTCCGCAGCGCTGCCACGACCACTGAAGCGCAACGAAGTGATGCCGGCGGCCATGCCGGGTTCGTCCGGCGTCAGGATCTCCAGCCCGGGCAGCCCGCGCACCTGCCGCACCCAATGGTCCCGCAGCCTGCGCAGCCGGGCCTGCTTGGCGCTGGCGCCAATGCGCTGGTGCAGTTGCAGCGCCGCGGGAATGCTGAGCCAGGCGGCGAAGTTCGGTGAACCGGTGTGGATGCGCGAGCGCACGTCGTCGGCCGGGTAGTCGCGGTCACCGAAATACGGATCGATGGCGGCCAGACTGCCTTTGCGGATGTACAGACAGCCGCAGCCCAGCGGCGCGCCCACCCATTTGTGCAGGTTGAAGGCGGCATACGGCGCGCCCAGGTCGGCCACGTCGAAATCCAACTGGCCCCAGGAGTGGGCCGCATCGACGATGGCTTCGGCGCCGGCCGCCCGGGCCATCTCGCTGAGTTCCCGCACCGGCATCACCAGGCCGGTGCTGTGGCTCAGGTGGGTGAGTAGCAGCAGGCGGGTGCGCGGGTGCCGCCGCAAGGCTTCGGCGTAAGTGGCCAACACATTCTCACGGCTCGCCGGCTCTGGAATTTCCAGCCGCACCGGCACCACGCCACGTCGCTCGCGCAGCCATGCCATCGCGTTGCGCATCGCCGGGTAGTCCAGGTCGGCATACAAGACGGTGTCGCCCGGCTGCAGCCGGTTGTAGCCGCCGATCAAGGCCAGCATGGCCTCGGTGGCGCCGCGTGTCAGCGCAATTTCCTCTGGATCGCAGCCCAACGCTGCGGCCACGCGCTGGCGGATGGTTTCCATCGCGCTTGGCCAAGCTTCGCGAATCATCAGCGTGTTCTCGAAGTTGACGCGCTCGGTCCAGTGCATGAACACTTGCCGCACCGGCTCGGCCATCACGCCCCAGAACCCGTTTTCCAGGTTGGCCGTCGCATGGGAGGTCCGGTAAAGCGCGGCAACGGCAGACCAGAACACCTCATCATGTTCGGGCGCCTGGGTTGAAACCGCCGGCAGGCCGGCAAGGGCTGCGTCGAAAAACGGGAGATCGAAGTCCGGAGCGGTCATGGGAGGGGCCAAGGCTGAGGAAGCCTGCACCTTACCAAGACGCGGCGGCGGGACCGCGGGACGCCGCTGAAACGCACCTGAGCGGTGCATCGGCCGACGGCAAAGCGCCCTGGGCCAGCCGTCCCCTGTTCGCGGCGCCGCTGGTTCAAGTCGCGCCAGCGTCCGCTGGGCGGTTGCCAGACCAAGGCCAAAGGCCTGGCGCCAGGCAAGGTTCCAGGGGTTTTTGCTGGTGTAGCCGGCGGAAACCGCGGGCATGCCGGAATTGCGCTCCGGCGTCAATCGCTAGACTGCCATGTGTGCTTGGCGCACTGGCTGCTTACCTGTTCCTGGTAGGACATCGTGATGCACTTATGATGTCCGCAAGCAAGGGTTTACCGTCGCGATATCCACGGAGTTGAGGGAACAGGCAGCATGCACACGGTCGAGAATGTCGAGCAACGCGTCATCGGAGTCATCTCTGATTTGACGGAAGACTGGGACGTCGAGCTCGAAGGCGGCATTGGTCCCCAGACCACGATGATTGGCGACATCGGCTTCGCGTCGATCGACTTCATCCAGCTGGTCGTGGCGATCGAAGGCGCCTACAAGACCAAGCTCGGGTTCCAGGACCTGTTGATGAAAAACGGCGCTTACGTCGAGGACCTGAGCGTCGCGCAGATTGCCGAGTTCGTCGCCGGCCGGTTGAACGGCTCGTTGCCGGTCGCAGCGCCCGCGCCCGTGGCGGCCAACACCGCCGTCGTCGCCACGCGGCTGACCTCGATTCCCGAGAGCGAGCGTGTCACCCCCGAGAAGCTGGCCAAGTTCCGCGCGAGCATTGCCACCCGCAAGCTGCGTGACGACGGCACGCCAAAGAATCCGCCGGCGCTGTTCGTGCTGTCGCCTCCGCGTTCGGGCTCGACGCTGCTGCGCGTGATCCTGGCCGGCAGCTCCAAGCTGTTCGCGCCGCCCGAGCTGCACCTGCTGCCCTACAACACCATGGGCGAGCGCCTGAAGGCCTTGTCCGGCGAGCACACAGAGCACCTGCTGGACGGCACCGTTCGCGCACTGATGCAGTTGCATGGCTGGGAGCCGGAAGCGGCCCGTGCCTTCGTCTCGAAGTGCGAAGCCGACGACATGTCCACCAAGGCCTTCTACAACCTGCTGCAGCAACCGCTGAAGGGCGAGAAGCTGCTGGTCGACAAGACGCCTTCGTACGTGATCGACGTGGACATCCTGAAGCGCATCGAACAAGACTTCGACCGCCCGCTGTACATCCACCTGACGCGCCACCCGTTGGGCATGATCCGCTCGTACGAAGAGTCCAAGCTGCAGCGCCTGATGCCCATGGTGCAGGAAGCCAGCTTCGGCAGCCGCGAGCTGGCCGAGCTGACCTGGCTCACCGCGCAGCAGAACACCGTGGCGGCAGGCCAGCATGTGCCGGCCGACCGTTGGCTGCAGATCCAGTACGAAGACATCGTCTGCAACCCGACCGCATCCATCGAGAAGATCTGCAGCTTCGCCGGCATTCCGTACGAAGACGCGATGATCAACCCGTACCAGGAAATGGACCAGCGCATGACCGACGGTGTGGACAACGCCTCGAAGATGAGCGGCGACCTGAAGTTCCACCTGCACAACGCCATCAACCCCGATGCCGCGGTGCGCTGGAAGCAGTTCTACTCCGAAGACATCCTCGGCGCGCAGACCCGCGAAGTGGCGGCGTCACTGGGCTACTGAGCCCCACCGCCCAAACAACAGGCTCGCTTCGCGGGCCTGTTTTGTTTGGGGCGCCAGCTCCCGCGCAGGTGATGAACCGTTCAACAATGGCCCCGCATCCACCTCACGCCATCGCATGAGTCCGATCAACACTCATCTCAAGCTCGAAGGCAAGCTGATGATGGCTGCCTTGCTGTTGCCATTGATCATCGGGATCGGCCTGGCCTTGCTGCTGCCCATGTTGCAGGCTGACGAATCAGCCGAGACGCCGGTCCACGCGTCGGACGCCGTCAGTCACTTTGACGCACAAAGGCTCAAGCCTTGAGCCTCAGGCCAGGTTCACACCTGGCAGCAGCGTCGACAAGTCATCCCCGGTCTCTTCCAACTGCACCAGCGTAGCCTGGCGGGCGGCCAGGGCATCGCGGTTGCGCAGCGCCGTCAGGATGGCCTTGTGGCGTGGCAGTGAAAGTTCGTGGGTGTTGGGCACCTGGCTGCTGAGGATGATGGACTCGCGCAACGCGAGGGACAGCATGTTGCCGATGTAGGCCAGCAGGTCGTTGTTGGTGGCCTCGGCAATGCGGCGGTGGAAGGCCAGGTCCGGCTCCAGCAGTTCCTCTGTGGTGCGCGCGGCGGCCATGCCGGAGAATGCCTCGGCAATGGCCTCGATCTGGTCCTCGGTCGCGGCCTTGGCCGCCAAGGCTGCGGCAGCAGGCTCGAAAACGCGGCGCACGGTCAGCAGCGTGCTGACGAACTCGGGTTGCGGCTTGGTCTGGATCAGCCAGTACAGCACGTCCGGGTCCAGCAAATGCCACTCGTTGCGCGGCCGCACGATGGCGCCCGAGCGCTGTTTCGAGACCACCAGCCCCTTGGCCACCAGCACCCGCACCGCCTCGCGCAGCACGGGCCGGCTCACATCGTATTTCTCCAGCAGCACCGCCTCTGCCGGCAGCCGGTCGCCCGGCTTCAGGTCGCCGGCCAGGATGGCCAGGCCCAGCTCGCGCACGATGCGTCCATGCATGCTCTTGCCTTCGGGCTGAAGGCGATAGGTGGACTGCGCGGTGCGACTGTTCATTCCCGCCATTCTCGGTCTCCAGGCAGATGCCGCAGGAACCCCGGTACAGGGATTTGCGCGCGCTCAGCCTCCGCCGCCCATAGGACAGCGTTGGCTGAGACGGCGGGTCGGCGCGTCAGCCGGCTGCCGTGTACGCCGTCTTGACAGTGGTGTAGAACTCTTTGGCGTAGCTGCCCTGCTCACGCGGGCCGTAGCTGGAGCCCTTGCTGCCACCAAACGGCACGTGATAGTCCACACCGGCCGTCGGCAGGTTGACCATCACCATGCCGGCCTGCGCGGCCAGCTTGAAGTGCGTGGCGTGCTTCAGCGAGCGGGTGCAGATGCCGGACGACAAGCCGAACTCGGTGTCGTTCGCGGTGGCCAGCGCCTCTTCGTAGTCACGCACACGGATCACGTTGGCCACCGGGCCGAAGACTTCCTCGCGGCTGATGGTCATCGCATTGGTCGTTTCGGTGATCAGCGCGGGCATCTGGAAGAAGCCTTGGGTGTCCCGCTCCACAACCTCGCCACCGAAGGCCAGCTTGCCGCCTTCCGTCTGCGCCAGTGCCACGTAGCGCAGGTTCTGAGCCAGTTGCTTTTCATCGACGACGGGGCCGATGTCGGTGCCGGCCTTCAGCGCATGGTCCACCTTCAGCGTGCGCAGCTTGGCCAGCACCTTCTCGACGAAGGCGTCATGCACGCCTTCGGTGACGATGATGCGGCTGGATGCCGTGCAGCGCTGGCCGGTCGAGAAATAGGCGCTCTGCACGGCAGCGTTGACCGCCACGTCCAGGTCCGCATCGTCCAGCACCACCAGCGGGTTCTTGCCGCCCATCTCGGCCTGCACCTTGGCCTGGCGGGCGGCGCAACTGTTGATGATGCGCCGGCCGGTGCCGACCGAGCCGGTGAAGCTGACGGCCCGCACCAGCGGCGAGTCCACCAGTGTCTGGCCCACTTGCGAGCCCGGGCCCATCACCAGGTTGAACACGCCCTTGGGCAGGCCGCTGCGCGAGAGGATTTCGGCCAAGGCCCAGGCCGAGCCCGGCACCAGGTCCGCAGGCTTGAAGACGACGCTGTTGCCGTAGGCCAGCGCCGGCGCGATCTTCCACGCCGGGATAGCGATCGGAAAATTCCACGGCGTGATGATGCCGACCACGCCCACCGGCTCGCGCGTGATCTCGACGCCGACCCCGGGCCGCACCGACGGCATCAGTTCACCGCCAGGGCGCAGCGCCTCGCCGGCGAAGAACTTGAAGATGTTGCCGGCGCGCGCGACCTCGCCGATGGCTTCGGGCAGCGTCTTGCCTTCTTCGCGCGCCAGCAGATCACCCAGCTCGGTGCGGCGCGCCAGAATCTCGCTGCCCACCGCGTCGAGCACGTCGAAGCGCTGCTGCGGCGTGCTCAGCGACCAGCCGCTGAAGGCGGTCTGCGCCACCGCAATCGCCTCGCGCGCTTGCGCGGCATCGGCCTGTGCGTATTCGCCGACCAGGTCGCGGGTGTCGGAAGGGTTGACGTTGCGCGTGGTACGCGCGCCTTCGACCCACTCGCCATTGATCAGGTTCTTGTACATGGCGCTCATTGGGCGCCGAGCTTGGCGATCAGTTGCGCCAGCTGTTCCACCTCGGCGGGCTTCAGGTCCGACAGCGGCGGGCGCACCGGGCCGGCGCTGTGGCCGACCAGCGTGGCGCCGGCCTTCACGATGCTCACGGCATAGCCGCCGCCCTGGTTGCGCAGCGCGATCAAGGGCAGGAAGAACTCGTCGATGAGCTTGTTCGTGGTGGCGGTGTCGCCGGCGTGATGGGCGTTGTAGAACGCCATCGCGGTGCGCGGGATGA
>NZ_JBGGNH010000037.1:0-173433 GCF_041287625.1 Ideonella sp. | reverse complement strand
AATCCCGGCAGCGGGCAAGCTCGCCAGCGTTTCGTCCAATGTGTTTTGCAGCAGGCCAGACAAAATGAAAAAGGGAACGTGTTCGACACGTTCCCTTTTTAGCCTGCTTCAGGCCTTATGGACCTTAACTGACTGGCATTGACCCGAAGGTGGCTTGTCCGGTTCAGCGCGGGTGGCTGGTCACTGGCTCACATCACTGGGAGACGAAGGCGCGTTCGATCACGAAGTCGCCCGGGGTCGTGGTGTTGCCTTCCTTCAAGCCCCGCACTTCCATCATGGTCTTCAGGTCGCGCAGCATCTCGGGGCTGCCGCAGATCATCACGCGGTCTTCGGCGGCATTGAGCTGCGGAATGCCGAGGTCGGCGGCGAGCTGGCCGTTTTCAATCACGGTGGTCACGCGGCCCTGGTACTTGGATGGCTCGCGGGTGACCGTGGGGTAATACAGCAGCTTGCCCTTGATGAACTCGCCGAGGAATTCGTGCTCGGGCAGGTGCTGGGTGATGTAGTCCTGGTAGGCCAGCTCGTTGTTCTGGCGCACGCCATGAACCAGCACGACCCGCTCGAATTTCTCGTAGGTCTCCGGGTCGCGGATGATGCTGAGGAAGGGCGCCACGCCGGTGCCGGTGCCCAGCAGATAGAGGCGCTTGCCGGGCAGCAGGTAGTCGATGAGCAGCGTACCGGTGGGCTTCTTGCCGACGATCAGCGTGTCGCCCACCTGGATGTGCTGCAGCTTGGAGGTGAGCGGGCCGTCCTGCACCTTGATACTGAGGAACTCCAGCGTTTCTTCGTAGTTCGGGCTGACGATGGAGTAGGCGCGCAGCAGCGGCTTGCCGTTCACGCGCAGGCCGATCATCGTGAAATGGCCGTTCGAGAAGCGCAGCGAGGTGTCGCGGGTGGTGGTGAAACTGAACAGACGGTCGGTCCAGTGGTGCACGCTCAACACGCGCTCTTCATTGAAGGCACTCATCTCGAAGGGGGGCTTTGGGTTCACGAAGCACGGGGCGACTCACCGCCCCGCAGGACTACGGATTATCCCTCAGCGGCCTTGCCCGGCCCGGCCTGAGGCTTTGCGCAGGCGCAAGCCAGCCTTGTCCTGGAACGGAGGTCAGCGGTTCTGGCCCAACCAGTCGCGCAGCACTTCCACCGTGTGTTCGCCCAGTTGCGCCGGTGCCTGGCGGTATTGCACCGGGCTCGCCGACAGCCGGATCGGATTGGCCACCAGCGGCACGCTGCCGAAGGCCGGATGCGGCATTTCCAGCTTCATGCCGCGGGCGATGACCTGAGGGTCCGCGAAGACATCGCCCAGCCGGTTGATCGGGCCGCAAGGCACGCCGGCGGGCTCCAGCAGCGCCATCCACTCGGCCGTGGTCTTCATCACGGAGGCCTGGCGCAGCAGCGGGATCAGCACCGCGCGGTTCGCCACCCGCGCCGGGTTGGTCGCAAAGCGTTCGTCCGTGGCCCATTCGGGGTGACCCGCCACGGCGCAGAGCTTGGCGAACTGGCCGTCGTTGCCCACGGCCAGGATCATGTCGCCATCAGCCGTCGGGAAGTCCTGGTAAGGCACGATGTTGGGGTGCGCATTGCCCATGCGCTGCGGCGCCTTGCCGCTGGTGAGGAAGTTCGCGGCCTGGTTGGCCAGCGTGGCGACCTGAACGTCCAGCAGTGCGAGGTCGATGTGCTGGCCTTCGCCGCTGGTTTGGCGGTGCTGCAGCGCGGCCAGCACGCCGATGGTGGCGTAGAGCCCGGTCATGATGTCCACCAGCGCGACGCCCACCTTCTGTGGCCCCGCACCGTCTTCGCCATCGGCGCGCCCCGTCAGGCTCATCAGCCCGCCCATGCCCTGGATCAGGAAGTCATAGCCCGCGCGCGGCGCATACGGGCCGGTCTGGCCGAAGCCGGTGATCGAGCAATAGATCAGCCGAGGGTTGACGGCTTTCAGGCTCTCGTAGTCCAGCCCGTAGCCCTTGAGCCCACCGACCTTGAAGTTCTCCAGCACCACGTCGGCTTCTGCCGCCAGCGCCCGCACTTGCGCCTGGCCTTCGGGCGTGGCGAGGTCAATGGCGACCGAGCGCTTGTTGCGGTTGGCGCACTGGAAGTAGGCGGCCTGCTTCGACGGCGAACCGTCTTCCAGTGGCACCCACGGCGGGCCCCAGGCGCGGGTGTCGTCGCCAGCACCGGGACGCTCCACTTTCACCACATCCGCCCCCAGGTCGCCCAGCATCTGGCTGGCCCAGGGGCCGGCGAGGACGCGGGAGAGGTCCAGGACCTTGATGCCCTGCAGGGCGCCGGCGGTGAACACGATCAGAAGGCCGCGATGCCGGTCATCGCACGGCCGAGGATCAGCGCATGCACGTCGTGCGTGCCTTCGTAGGTGTTCACCACTTCAAGGTTGACGAGGTGGCGGGCCACGCCGAATTCGTCGGAGATGCCGTTGCCGCCCAGCATGTCGCGCGCGGTGCGGGCAATGTCCAGTGACTTGCCGCAGCTGTTGCGTTTCATGATGGAGGTGATCTCGACAGCGGCCGTGCCTTCGTCCTTCATGCGGCCCAGGCGCAGGCAGCCTTGCAGGCCCAGCGTGATCTCGGTCTGCATGTCGGCCAGCTTCTTCTGCACCAGCTGGTTCGCGGCCAGCGGCTTGCCGAATTGCTTGCGGTCCAGCGTGTATTGCAGTGCCGTGTGCCAGCAGAATTCGGCCGCCCCCAGCGCGCCCCAGGCAATGCCGTAGCGCGCGCTGTTCAGGCAGGTGAACGGGCCCTTCAGGCCGTGCACTTCGGGGAAGGCGTTTTCCTCTGGGCAGAACACGCCGTCCATCACGATCTCACCGGTGATGGAGGCGCGCAGGCCGACCTTGCCGTGGATGGCGGGTGCGGAGAGGCCCTTCCAGCCCTTTTCCAGCACGAAGCCGCGGATGGCGCCTTCATCATCCTTGGCCCAGACCACGAACACGTCGGCGATCGGGCTGTTGGTGATCCACATCTTGGCGCCGGAGAGGCTGTAGCCGCCGTCGACCTTCCTGGCGCGGGTGATCATGCTGCCGGGGTCCGAGCCGTGGTTGGGCTCGGTCAGGCCAAAGCAGCCGATGTATTCCCCGCTGGCCAGCTTGGGCAGGTACTTCTGCCTGGTGGCTTCGTTGCCGAATTCATTGATCGGCACCATCACCAGTGAGCTCTGCACGCTCATCATCGAGCGGTAGCCGGAGTCCACGCGCTCCACTTCACGCGCCACCAGGCCGTAGCAGACGTAGTTCAGGCCGGCGCCGCCGTACTGCTCGGGAATGGTCGCGCCCAGCAGGCCCAGGCTGCCCATCTCGCGGAAGATGGCCGGGTCGGTCTGCTCGTTGCGGAAGGCCATCAGCACCCGCGGGGCCAGGGCTTCCTGGCAATAGGCCGCGGCGGCGTCGCGCACCTGGCGTTCGTCGTCGGTCAGCTGGCTGTTGAGCAGCAGCGGGTCGTCCCAGTGGAAGCTGGCCTTGGTTGCCATGGTGGCGGTCTCCGTCAAGTTCAATGATGGAATCTTAGAATCGAGTCTGCCTGCGTGGCAAACGAGAATTTCGCACCGTTTTGTGCGGATCAGGAATTCCGAGGGCTGCTCGATGCGCCGCAAGATCCCGTCCACCGCCGCATTGGCCGCCTTCGAGGCTGCTGCGCGCCACCAGAGTTTCACCAAGGCCGCCCACGAACTGGCGGTGACGCAGAGCGCCGTCTGCCGCCAGATTGCCACGCTGGAAGACTTCCTCGGCCTGCCATTGTTCCGCCGCGGCCAGCGGGGCGTGCTGCTGACGGACGCCGGCCAGCGCTACGCGCGCAGCGTGGCGGCGCGGCTGGACGAGGTCGAGCGCGACACG
Source organism: Ideonella sp. (assembly GCF_041287625.1). Classification (GTDB taxonomy): domain Bacteria; phylum Pseudomonadota; class Gammaproteobacteria; order Burkholderiales; family Burkholderiaceae_C; genus Ideonella. Next base: position 169,589 of record NZ_JBGGNH010000037.1, on the reverse strand, counting down.
CTTGACCTGATGTCCCAGGCCGGGCTGGGTGAGGCCGTGGGTTCGCTGGAGTTGGCGGTGGTGCCCACGTTCGCCACGCAATGGCTGCTGCCGCGCCTGGCCGGCTTCCAGGCGCAGCATCCCGGCGTCACCGTGCACTTCACGCCGCGCACCCGGCCGTTCCTGTTCGAGGAGACCACGCTGGACGCCGCGATCCACGCGGGCGATGCCTTCTGGCCCGGCACTGCGGGCGAAGTGCTGATGCGCGAACACCTGATCGCCGTGGCCAGCCCGGCGCTGCTGGCCGGCCGCACGATGAACAGCGCGGCCGACGTGGCCACCTTGCCGCTCTTGCAGGCCAGCACCCGGCCGTACGCCTGGCGGCTGTGGTTCGAATCGCTGGGCCTGAAGGTCGACCACGACATGGCTGGCGCGCGCATGGAACTGTTCTCGATGCTCACCGAAGCGGCGGCGCAAGGCCTGGGCGCGGCGCTGGTGCCGCGCCTGCTCGTCGAGCGCGAACTGGCTGGCGGGCGGCTGGTGCAACTGCTGCCGCACGAGCACGTGAGCGACCGTGCCTACCGGCTGCTGTGGCCGCAGCACAAGGCTGGACTGCCGGCGTTGGCGGTGTTTGCCGCATGGCTGGGCGAGGAGGCCGCGCGATACCGGACCGAGACGGGGCAGGCCTAGCATGGCGTGAGCGGCCAAGGTTTTTCGTTCAGCGTCATGAAGGCGTTGTTGCCGCTTCAAGGAGAGTCCATGGTCCAAGCTTGCCCCTGCCGCACTGATGTCCGGCTGCTGTTTCGATGCCTGCTGCTTTGAACGACCTGCCTCTGGTGCGGCATGGCGGTCGCCCAGGCCACGCAGCGCTTGTGCGGGCCAGGCAGCGAAGACAAACCCGGGCCGGCTTGCCTCGTGGCCAGCCAGGACATCGGCGCATTGCCGGACCGGCCCGTCTACTGGCGCATCTACACCTACGACGACCTGCAGGTCGCGCGGCGCGAGGTGCCGCGTGAAGGGGCTGTCGCGCAGGCGTTCGGGCAGACCTGGCTGTTCGTGGCGGGTGCAGACGCGCCAAGCTTGCCCAGCGCCCGGCATGTGGCGGACGTCGGCCCGCTGCCTGTCGCCGCAGGTTCGAATTACCAGGCGGAATACCTGAAGTCCACCTTCAGCCCGGGCATGACCGCGCCCTTGCACGTGCACTCCGGGCCGGAGGCGTTTTACGCATTGAGCGGCGGCACCTGCCTGGAAACGCCGGACGGCGTGCAGGTGAAGCGCGGCGCGGGCCACAGCCTGATGGTGCGGCAGGGGCCGCCGATGTTGCTGATGGCCGTTGGCAACGAGGAGCGGCGCGGCTTTGCGCTGATCCTGCACGACGCCAGCCAGCCGCCAACCACGTTGACGCAGGCCTGGACGCCGAAGGGTTTGTGTGTGGCCGAGAAGTAGCTTCCGCTGACGGCGGCGTTCCTCTCCCGCCGGCCACGCTTGCACCCATCGGGCAATGGGCCTTTGCCTATCGCCGGCATTGAGAGGATTTCATCGAGCCGCTGTTTTCGCGTCCTAGACTTGCATTCCCAATGATCTCCTCAGGAGGCAAGCCAGCATGACGACCGAATCACAGTGCCCGTTCTCGGGCAGCGCCGCCCAGAAAAACGCATCCCCCAAGGCCCGCGGCAACAAGGATTGGTGGCCCAACGCGCTGGACCTCTCCATCCTGCACCAGCAGTCCACCCGCGCCAACCCGATGGGCGAGGAGTTCAAGTACGCCGAAGAATTCAAGTCCCTTGACCTGGACGCCGTCGTCACGGACCTGAACGCCTTGATGACCGATTCGCAGGACTGGTGGCCGGCCGACTATGGCCACTACGGCCCGCTGTTCATCCGCATGGCCTGGCACTCGGCTGGCACCTACCGCACGGCTGACGGCCGCGGTGGCGCAGGCGCCGGTGCGCAGCGCTTTGCACCGCTCAACAGCTGGCCCGACAACGGCAACCTGGACAAGGCACGCCGGCTGCTCTGGCCGATCAAGCAGAAGTATGGCCACAAGCTTTCGTGGGCGGACCTGATCATCCTGGCCGGCAATGTCACGCTCGAATCCATGGGCTTCAAGACCTTCGGCTTTGCCGGCGGCCGGGCCGACGTGTGGGAACCGGGCGCGGAGGTGGACTGGGGCAAGGAAGGCACCTGGCTGGCCACCAGCGACAAGGAAAACAGCCGCTACTCGGGCGACCGTGAGCTGGCCAACCCGCTGGCCGCCGTGCAGATGGGCCTGATCTACGTGAACCCCGAAGGCCCGGACGGCAACCCCGATCCGCTGGCGTCGGCACGCGACATCCGCGAGACCTTTGCCCGCATGGCGATGGACGACGAAGAGACCGTGGCGCTGATCGCCGGCGGCCACACCTTCGGCAAGTGCCACGGCGCCGGTGACGCGAACCAGGTCGGCCCCGAACCCGAAGGCGGCACGATCGAGCAGCAAGGCCTGGGCTGGAAAAACAGCTTTGGCACAGGCGTTGGCGCACATGCCATCACCAGCGGCCTGGAAGGCGCCTGGACCCCCACGCCCACCACCTGGGACAACAGCTATTTCGAGACCCTGTTCGGCTTCGAATGGGAGCTGACCAAGAGCCCCGCTGGCGCGCATCAGTGGACGCCCAAGGGCGGTGCCGGTGCCGGCGCCGTGCCGGACGCGCACGACCAGAGCAAGCGCCACGCACCGATGATGCTCACCTCCGACCTGGCGCTGCGCCAGGACCCGGCCTACGAGAAGATCTCGCGCCGCTTCATGCAGGACCCGGCAGCGCTGGCTGACGCCTTCGCCCGCGCCTGGTTCAAGCTGACCCACCGCGACATGGGCCCGCGCCCGCGCTACCTCGGCAAGCTGGTGCCGCAGGAAGTGCTGATCTGGCAGGACCCGGTGCCCGAGCTCGACCACCCGCTGGTGACGGACCAGGACGTGGCCGCGCTGAAGGCCAAGGTGCTGGCCTCGGGCTTGAGCATCTCGCAACTGGTGACGACCGCGTGGGCGTCGGCGTCCACCTTCCGCATTGGGGACAAGCGTGGCGGTGCCAACGGCGCGCGCATCCGCCTGGCGCCGCAGAAGGAATGGGAAGTCAACCAGCCGGCCGAGCTGGGCAAGGTGCTGGCGCAGCTCGAAGCCATCCGCAATGACTTCAACGCTGCGCAGTCCGGCGGCAAGCAGGTCTCGCTGGCCGACCTGATCGTGCTGGCCGGCGGTGCCGCCGTCGAGGCCGCTGCGAAGAAGGCGGGCGCGGACATCACCGTGCCGTTCACGCCGGGCCGCACCGATGCGTCACAGGACCAGACCGACGTGCACTCGTTCGCCGTGCTGGAACCCAAGGCCGACGGCTTCCGCAACTACCTGCGCAAGGGCCTGGAAGGCTCGGCTGCCGAACTGTTGATCGACAAGGCCGAACTGCTCAGCCTCAGCGCGCCGGAAATGACCGTGCTGATCGGCGGCCTGCGCACGCTGGGTGCGAACTTCGGCCACAGCGCGCATGGCGTCTTCACCCAGCAGCCTGAAACCCTGACGACCGACTTCTTCGTCAACCTGCTGGACATGCGCACCGCCTGGCAGCGCTCGGCTGCGGACCCGAACGTGCTCGAAGGCCGGGACCGGACCAGCGGCGAGCTGAAGTGGACGGCCACCGTCGTCGACCTCGTCTTCGGCTCCAACGCCCAATTGCGCGGCATCGCCGAAGCCTACGCCAGCAGCGACTCGACGCCGCGCTTCCTGCGCGACTTCGTCAAGGCCTGGACCAAGGTCATGAACCTGGACCGGTATGACTTGCTGAGTTGAGTTGAGCTGGACATCCATCCGCCGCACACCGCGGCGGATGGCCTCAGCGGTGTGCCGCCAGCAGCAACCCGCCCGCCCCGATGAAGACGCCGCCGGTGGCGCGGTTCAGGCGGCGGGCAGCCAGCGGGCTGCGCACCAGGCGGCGGATCTGGCGGCCGCCCAGGCCGTAGACCAGGGACGAGACGTATTCGGCCAGCAGGTAGGTGGCGCCCAGCGTGGCGAACTGCATTACGGCGGGTTTCGCCGGGTCGATGAACTGCGGGAAGATGGCCGCGAACAGCAGCATGGCTTTGGGGTTGCTGATGCCGAGCAGGAATTCCTGGCGCATCAGTTCGCGCCAGCGGCGGGGCGCAGCACTTTCAGCCGATTCGCCGGCGTGCAAACCGCCCAGGTCCCGGCTGCGCCAGGCATGCACACCCAGCCAGAACAGGTAGGCCGCGCCCAGCCACTTCAGCACACTGAAGGCGGTTTCGGAAGCCAGCAGCATCGCGCCCAGGCCCAGCGCCGAGACGGTGAGGAAGATGGCGAAAGCCGCGACACGTCCCGTCGTGCCCATGATCGCAGCGACCACGCCTTCGCGCAGGCCGTGGTTCAGCGCGCAGAAGTTGTTCGGGCCAGGCGTGAGGGCAATGCCCACGGCGAGCGGGAAGAAGTAGAGGGCGTCCATGCGCTTCAGTCGATGGTGGCGCCGCTGGCCTTGACAACCGCCTGGTAGCGCGTGTGTTCGGCGGCAACGAAGCGGGCGAACTGTTCAGGCGTGGTGGCAAAGCTATCGGCCATCAGCGTGCGCCAGCGGGCCTGGATCTCGGGCGTGGCCAGGGCCTCGGTGAAGGCCTTGTTCAGACGCGCGGTGACGTCCGCCGGCAGCTTGGCCGGGCCGAACAGTCCGACCCAGGTGCCGATGTCGAAGCGGGCCAGGCCGAGCTTGGCGCCGGCTTCTGCCACGGTGGGCAGCTCGGGCATCGCATTGCTGCGCCGGGCCGAGGTCACGGCCAGGGCCTTGAGCTTGCCGGCGCGGATGTTGGCCGAGGCGGTGGCCAGGTTGTCGAAGCTCAGGTCCACCTGGCCGGACAGCAGCGCGAGCTGCGCGGGGTTGCCACCCGCATAGGGAATGTGGACCATGAACAGCCCCGCCTGGGTCTTCAGCATCTCGCCCGCCAGGTGGCCTGCGCTGCCGTTGCCGCCCGAAGCGTAGTTGAGCTGGCCGGGGTGGGCCTTGGCGTAGGCGACCAGGTGGGCCACGGAGCTGATCTTCAGCTGCGCGGCGCGCTCGGCGTTCATCACCAGCACGTTGGGCATCTGCGCCAGGCCGGTGATCGGCGTGAAGTCGCGCAGCGCGTCGTACGGCATCTTGCGGTAGAGCCAGGGGTTGATCGCGTGCGTGGCAACCGCGCCGATGCCAATCGTCAGCCCGTCGGGTGCGGCCTTGGCCACCACGTCCGCCCCAAGGTTGCCGCCGGCGCCAGCCCGGTTGTCGACCACGATGGTGCCCAACGCGGGCTGGACCTTGTCGGCCAGCGCGCGGGCCATCAGGTCCAGCGGGCCGCCAGGCGGGTAGGGCACGACGAGGCGGATGGGCTTGCCTTGCGCCGCTGCGAGCGTGGGCACCGCGGCCAGCACGGCGAGCAGGTGCCGGCGCGTCAGCCCTCGCATTTCAGGCGCCATGCTTGTCCGCTTCAGAGGTGAAGCTGTCGGCGAAGAATTCGTCTTCCGGCAGGCCACAGCGGGCGACGAAATCGCGCTGGGCGGACTCGACCATGATGGGCGCGCCGCAGGCGTAGACTTGGTGGCCGGAGAGGTCCGGCAGGTCAGCCATCACCGCATGGTGGACAAAGCCGGTGCGGCCGGTCCAGCCGTCTTCGGGCTTGGGCTCGGAGAGCACCGGCACGTAGCGCAAATTGGGCAGTCGCGCCGCTGCGGCTTCGGCCCATTCGTGCAGGTACAGGTCGGCCCGGCTGCGAGCGCCCCAGTACAGCACCGCTTCGCGCCCGCTGGCGAGTTCTTCCAGCCGTTCGATCAAGGCCTTGATCGGCGCCAGCCCGGTGCCCGAGGCCAGCAGCACCATGGGCTTGGTGGAATCCTCGCGCAGGAAGAAGCTGCCGAACGGACCTTCCATGCGCAGGATGTCTTTTTCCTTCATCGTGCCGAAGACCTGGTCGGTGAACTTGCCGCCGGGCATGTGGCGGATGTGCAGCTCGATGGACGGCGGCGTGCCGAGCTGGTGCGGCGCGTTGGCCATCGAGTAGCTGCGGCGCGCACCGTCACGCAGGATGAACTCGATGTACTGGCCGGGGTGGTACTGGAAATTCTGGTTCGCCGGCAACTGCACGCGAATGACTTTCACGTCCGGCGCGGGCTGCGCCATCGACAGCACGCGGCCGGGCATCTTCAGGATGGCGAACTGGCCGGCGCCCGGCACGCTGCGGGCCTCGACCACGCAGTCGGTCTGCGGCGTGGCGCAGCAGGTGAGGATCAGCCCGGCGGCTTCCTCGGCTTCGGACAAGGCTTTCTGCTGGTGCGCGCCGTGGATGACACGGCCTTCGAGCAGGCGGCTCTTGCAGGAGCCGCAGGCGCCGTCCTTGCAGCCATAGGGCAGGCCGATGCCCTCGCGGATGGCGGCTGTGAGGATGGGCTCGTCGCGTGCCACGTCGAAAGCGCGGCCGGAGGGCTGGAGGGCGATGGTGAAGGTCATGGGCGGGCGATGGACCGAGGCTGGCTACACTTGGCGCCCCTCGGCCATGGCCGCGCTGCGGGTGCTGCTGGCCGGGCGCCAGCGGCGATTTTGCCCCGAGACACCTGCGGCGGTCTGCCGGCCCTTTTCGGCCCTTCTCCATTGCGTGACATGAGCCAGCTTCCTCCCCGCTTGCTGCCTTCAGCGGTGCACCGCCGGCCTGTGCTGTTGATCGTCGGCTGCGGCGACGTGGGGCTGCGCGTGGCGCGTTTGCTGGCCGGGCGCTGGCGGGTGCTGGCACTGAGTTCGTCGCCACAGCGCCGCCCGCTGCTCCGTGCTGCGGGCGTGGTGCCACTGGCTGGGAACCTGGACCAACCCGAAACCCTGGGCCGGCTCGCGGGGCTGGCGGACGCGGTCTTGCATCTGGCGCCACCACCCGGCAAAGGCGTGGCCGACACGCGCACCGCCGCACTGGTGCGCGCGCTGGCCCGGTCCCGGCGCGTGCAGCGCGTGGTCTATGGCAGCACCACCGGCGTCTATGGCGACGCAGGCGGCGCCCGGTTCGACGAGACGCGGGCAGTGAACCCGGCGACCGACCGCGGCCACCGGCGGGTCGACGCCGAGGCCAGGCTGCGCTGGGCCGGGCGGAGCTTCGGCTGGACGATCTCGGTGCTGCGCATCCCGGGCATCTACGCGGCCGACCGCGAAGGTGGCCATCCGCGCGACCGGGTGCAACGCGGCACGCCGGTGCTGCGCGCCGAGGACGACGTCTACACCAACCACATCCACGCCGATGACCTCGCGCGGGCCTGCGTGGCCGCGCTGCTGCGCGGCGCGCCGCAGCGGGTCTACCACGTCACCGACGACAGCGAGACCCGCATGGGCGACCACTTCGACACCGTGGCCGACCGCTACGGCCTGCCGCGCCCGCCGCGTCTGAGCCGTGCCCAAGCCGCGGCCCAACTGTCGCCCATGCAGATGAGCTTCCTCGGCGAATCCCGAAGGCTGGACAACCGCCGAATGAAAAAAGAGCTGCGGTTGCAGCTCCTTTATCCGGATGTGATCGCGGGCCTGGCCGGCGATCAGTGAGCCTCGCGGCTCACCGCCTTCTCTTTGGCGGGAAGGGCGCTTGGCCGCGCCAGTAGCGAATGATGAGCCAGGCACCGGCCATGCCGCCGAGGTAGGCAAAAGGCGCGACAGTGCGTGTGCCCAAGCCGGAGAACAGCACGATGGCACCGAACACCATCACGAAGGTGCGCTGCTTCATTGGGATGGGCGGGAACAGCGGCATGATGGTCCGGTCCGGGAACAGCATGGCCGAGGCGAGCAGCGTGGCATACAGCATCGGCGCAGAGCCCATCGCTGGCGCAAATGCCGAGACGGCGAGCGACAGCAGCAGGTAGCAGATGGCAGCGGTCACCGTGGCCGCCAGCAGGAACTGTACATAGCGGCGATAGCCCCACAGCCGCTCCAGCTCGGCGCCAAACATCCACAGCGCGAGCATGTTGAAGAACAGGCCCAGCACGTCGGTGTGCACGAACACGAAGGTGAACGGCTGCCAGGGCATGAAGTGCTCGGTGCCCAGCGGCCACAGGGCAAACCACAGCGGCAGCACCGGGCCGATGAAGCTGCGCAGCAAGGCGTCCAGGCAGAACATCGCTGTGCAGATCAGCATCAGCGCCTTGGTGATCGGTGGAATCGGAGGCATGGGCAGAGGGCAGTGAAGCGGTTCGGACAGGCGCCCCGCGAATGCGGAGCAATGCCGCGGCAGTATCGCCCATGCGCACGCGCCTGCCCGAGCCGGAGCGTGTCAGGTGTCACTGCACCGGCCTGCTTGCAAGGGCGCGGTGGCCCGGGCCAGGCTTCAGGCTTCGACCAGCCCTGAGCGGCTCATGGGCAAGCGGCGCACGCGCGGGCCGCCCAGGCGCGCCAGCGCATTGGCAACGGCCGGCGCCAGCGGCGGCACGCCTGGCTCGCCCACGCCGGTGGGCGCGGCGGTGCTGGCCAGGATGTGCACTTCGACGCGCGGCATCTCGTAGATGCGCAAGGCCTTGTAGCGGTCGAAGTTGCGCTGAAGCACGCGGCCCTGCTTCATTTCCAACTCGCTGTAGTACAGCGCGCCCAGGGCAAAGCCGATGCAGCCTTCCATCTGCGCGCGGATCACGTCCGGGTTGACGGCCACGCCGCAGTCCACCGCGCAGACGACACGGTCCACCTTCAGCTTGCCGTTTTTCAGCGAGACATCGGCCACCTGGGCCACGTAGGAGCCGAAGGATTCGTGCACCGCCAGGCCTTGCGCGCTGCCCTTGGGCATGGCCTTGCCCCAGCCGGCCTTCTGCGCGGCCAGTTGCAGCACGCTGGCTGCTCGGCCGCCGGGTTCCAGCAGGGCCAGCCGGAAGGCGAGCGGGTCACGCCCGGCTGCTGCGGCCAGTTCGTCCATCATGGTCTCCATGACGTAGGCGGTGTGGGTGTTGCCCACCGAGCGCCACCACAGCGGCTTCACGCCCAGCGTGGTGGTGTGCAGCTCGCCTTTCATCATCGGCAGCTTGTACGCGCTGGGCGCCACGCCTTCGACCGAGGTGGAATCAATGCCGTCCTTGATCATCACCGCCATCGCGGTGCCGGCCATGATGGACTGGCCAACGATCTGGTGCTGCCAGCCTGCCACCTGGCCTTTGGCATCCAGCCCGACCTGCACCTGGTGCACGTACATGGGCCGGTACAGACCCGAGGCCATGTCGTCCTCGCGGGTGTATTGCAGCCGCACCGGGGCGCGTCCATTGATGGCCTTGGCCACGTTGACCGCGGCCACGGTGAAGTCGCTGTAGGCATTGGCGCGGCGGCCGAAGCTGCCGCCGGAGACGAGGGTGTGCAGCTTGACCTTCTCCATCGGCAGGCCGGCGGCCTTCGCGGCGAACATGTGGTCGAAGGTGGGGAACTGGTGGCCGGACCAGGTTTCCAGCATGCCGTCGTGCAGCCAGGCCACGCAGTTCATCGGCTCCATCGTCGCGTGGGCCAGGAACGGGAACTCGTAGGTCGCGGTGATGGTCTTGACTGAAGGTCCTGCTGCGGCGGCGTTGGCTTCCGGCTTGGCGAAGACGGTGCCGCCGGTCTGCGTGGCCTGCTGCTTGTACTGCGTGAGCAGTGCGTCGGTGTCCAGCGCGCTGCCGGCCGATTCGTCCCACTGGAGCTTCAGCGCGCGCCGGCCCTGCATCGCCGCCCAGGTGCGCGTGGCGACCACGGCCACGCCTTCGGGCACCTGCACCACGTCGGTCACGCCGGCCACCTTCAGCGCCTCGGTGGCGTCGAAGGACTTCAGCGTGGCGCCGAACGAAGGCGGCCAGGCGATCACCGCGGTCAACAGGCCGGGCAGCTTCAGGTCGATGGTGTAGACCGCCGTGCCGTCGCACTTCGATGGCGAGTCGACCCGCGGCGTGGCGTTCTCCTTGCCGATCATCGTGAACTGCGCGGGCGTCTTCAGCACTGGCTTGTCGGGCACCGGCATGCGACTGGCCGCCTCGGCCATCTCGCCGTAGGTCGCTTGTTTGCCCGAGGCGTGGCTCAGCAGGTTGCGGTGGGTCTTGATTTCCGTGGGCGGCACGTTCCAGGCCTGCGCTGCCGCGGCAACCAGCATTTGCCGCGCGGCGGCCCCTGCGTTGCGCATCTGCAAGTACGCATTGGCAATCGCCGATGAGCCGCCTGTGCCTTGCATGTCGCCAAAGGCCAGGTTGTTGTAGAGCTTGGGGTTGGAGGGCGCGTATTCGGTGCGCACCAGGGTCCAGTCGGCATCCAGCTCGTCAGCCACCAGCGAGGCCAGGCCGGTGGTGTTGCCCTGGCCCATCTCGTGGTGCTTGCAGACGATGGTGACCAGGTTGTCGGTGCCCACGCGCACGAAGGCATTGGGCGCCAACGGGCCTGTGGCGACGCCTTCAGGGCCGGGGGCTGCGGCCTGCGCCAATGAGGGTGCGAAGCTGCCGATGCTGATCATCAGCCCGCCGCCCGCAGCACTCTTGAGCAACGCTCGGCGGGTCAGGTGCGCGGCACCGGCTGGCGCAGCTTCGGCGTCCGGGAACAGCAGCGATTGCAGCGACTCGCGCTGGGCCTGCATGGCAAGCATCATCGGGTGCATGGCGGGTCTCCCGTTCAGGCTGCGAGCTGGCGCGAGGCCGCGTGGATGGCGGCGCGGATGCGCTGGTAGGTCGCACATCGGCAGATGTTGCCGCTCATCGCGAGGTCGATGTCGCGGTCGGTCGGCTTCGGGTTTTTCTCCAGCAGCGCCGTGGCCGACATGATCTGGCCCGACTGGCAGTAGCCGCACTGCACCACGTCCAACTCGACCCAGGCCCTCTGCACCGCCTTTGCGGCCTTGGACGACAGGCCTTCGATGGTGGTGATCTTGCGGTTGCTGATCCACGAGACCGGCGCGGTGCAGGAGCGCAGGGTTTCGCCATCTGCATGGACGGTGCAGGCGCCGCACTGGGCCACGCCGCAGCCGTACTTGGTGCCGGTCAGGCCGATGTCTTCGCGCAGCACCCACAGCAGCGGGGTCTCGGGGTCGACATCGAGTGCGTGCACCCGGCCATTGACGTTGAGCTCAACCGACATCCAGACCTCCTGTGAGTTCAGTGAAATGTGTGTTTGTTCAGCGTTGCCCCAAGCGCGCCGCCTGCGGAGTATGCTCGTGCGTCGAGAAAATGGGGAGAAGCGATGCCCGTCATCCGGACCTGTGTTTTCGCGCTTTGCGCCGCTGCAGCCGCCGCCAGTTGGGCTGCGGACCTGCGTACCCCGGAGAGTTTCGCTTCGACCAGCGACCCGGCCCAGCGCTCGCGCGAGCTCTTCCTCGAAGCCGGCAAGGTGATCCAGCACCCTCGCTGCCTGAACTGTCACCCCAATGGCGACCGCCCGACGCAGGGCATGGACCTGCATCCGCACCTGCCACTGGTGGTGCGCGGCAAGGACGACAAGGGCGCTGCCGGCATGCGCTGTACGGCCTGCCACCAGGCAGCGAATGTGGAGCCGGGCGGTTTCCCGGGCAATCCGCTGTGGCACCTCGCGCCAGGCTCGATGGCCTGGCAGGGCAAGACCCTGGCGCAAATCTGCGTGCAGATCAAGGACAAGCGGCGCAACGGCGGCAAGTCGCTGCCGGCCATCCAGGAACACATGGCAAGCGATGGCCTGGTGGGCTGGGCCTGGGCGCCTGGTGGCACGCGCGAACCGGCGCCTGGCACGCAGGAACAACTGGGTGCGCTGATCAAGGCCTGGATCGACACTGGCGCGTTCTGCCCGGCGTCTTGAAGCGCCAGCAGCTGCGGAAGTGAGAAGGGGAGAGAAGGATCCCGCGAGGGGATGGTGCCCGAGGTCGGACTCGAACCGACACGCCTTGCGGCGAGGGATTTTGAATCCCTTGCGTCTACCGATTTCGCCACCCGGGCAAGGTGTGTGATCAGCGGCTGGTGCCGGCCTGGAAAGGCTGGGTGCCGCTGCACGTGGAACGCGATTATGGCATGGCGCACGCACGGGACTTGAGCCGCCGCGATAATGAAGCGCAACTCCCGACAAGCCGTGCCCATGCCCCACTACAAGACCCTGGAAGACGCGATTGGCCACACCCCGCTGGTGCGGCTGCAACGCCTGCCCGGCGCCGAGCTGGCCGCCCGCGGCAATGTGATCCTGGGCAAGCTGGAGGGCAACAACCCGGCCGGCTCGGTCAAGGACAGGCCGGCCATCAACATGATCCGCCGGGCCGAGCAGCGCGGCGAGATCAAGCCGGGCGACACGCTGATCGAGGCCACCTCGGGCAACACCGGCATTGCGCTGGCGATGGCCGCGGCGATCAAGGGCTACCGCATGCTGCTGATCATGCCGGAGGACCTGTCGATCGAACGTGCGCAGACCATGAAGGCCTTTGGCGCCGAGCTGATCCTGACGCCCAAGTCCGGCGGCATGGAATGGGCCCGCGACCTGGCCGAGCAGATGCAGCGGGACGGCAAGGGCCGGGTGCTGGACCAGTTTGCCAATGCCGACAACCCGGCGGTGCACTACGAGACCACCGGCCCCGAGATCTGGGCCGACACCGAAGGTGGCATCACCCATTTCGTCAGCGCGATGGGCACGACCGGCACCATCACCGGCGTGTCGCGTTACCTGAAGGAACAGAACCCGGCGGTGCGCATCGTCGGCGCCCAGCCTTCGGAAGGCTCGCGCATTCCCGGCATCCGCAAATGGCCGGAAGCCTACCTGCCGAAGATCTACGACCCGAGCGCCGTGGACGAGCTGGTCTACGTCAGCCAGGCCGACGCCGAGGACATGGCGCGCCGGCTGGCTGCCGAGGAGGGCCTGTTCGCCGGCATCTCGGCGGCGGGCGCCTGCTGGGTGGCGCTGCAGCTGGCGCGCACGCTGGAAAACGCGACCATCGTCTTCGTGGTCTGCGATCGTGGTGACCGGTACCTGTCGACGGGAGTCTTTCCCGCATGAGCACCTTCAAGTTCTGTCCGCAATGCGCCACACCGCTGGCAATGATCGAGCGCATGGAAGACAGCGGGCCGACCGAGCGCCTGCGCTGCCCCGCCTGCGACTTCACGCACTGGAACAACCCGACGCCGGTTCTCGCCGCAGTCGTCGAGTGCAGCGACCAGGGCGGCAAGGTCCTGCTGGCGCGCAATGCGGCGTGGACGCACAAGATGTTCGCGCTGATCACCGGCTTCATGGAGGCGGGTGAGTCGCCGGAAGCCGGCATCACGCGCGAGGTGCTGGAAGAGACCTCGCTCATCGCCACCTCGGTGAACCTGCTCGGTGTCTGGGATTTCCAGCGCATGAACCAAGTCATCATCGCCTACCATGTGGTGGCACATGGCGAGGTGCGGCTGTCGCCCGAGCTGGCCGAATACCGGATGTTCGAGCCCAGCGAGGTCGTCTGCTGGCCGGCCGGCACCGGTTACGCGCTGGCCACCTGGCTGCGCAGCAAGGGCATCGCGCCGCGCTTCATCGAGCTACCGTCGGCGGCGCCCAGCGCCAGCTGAATTTTCATCCGCAGGAAAACGCTTCTCATGCAACCCGACAAGGAACTCGACACCAGCGGCCTGAGCTGCCCGCTGCCCATTCTGAAGACCAAGAAGGCGCTGGCCGACATGCTCAGCGGCCAGGTGCTGAAGGTGGTGGCGACCGACCCCGGCTCCAGCCGCGACTTCCAGGCCTTCGCCCGCCAGACCGGCCACGAGCTGGTCGGCCAGGAAACCGTCAACGACCACTTCGTGCACTGGCTGCGCCGGCGCTGAAACTGTCTCGCTGAAATGAAAACGCCCACCAGGCGGTGGGCGTGACGGTCGCCGAAGACGCTCAGATGTCCAGCGTCTTCAGGTACTCACGGAAGCCGGCACCGAGCTGCGGGTGGGCCAGTGCCAGTTCGACGTTGGCTTCCAGGAAGCCTTCCTTGGAGCCGCAGTCGTAGCGCTTGCCGTCGTAGCGGTAAGCAAACACCTTCTCGCGGCGCATCAGCGCGGCAATGCCGTCGGTCAGCTGGATTTCGCCGCCCACGCCGCGCGGTTGGTTGGCAATCTCGCGGAACACGCCAGGCGTGAGGATGTAGCGGCCGGCCACGCCCAGGTTGGAAGGCGCTTCTTCTGCCGAAGGCTTCTCCACCATGTGGGTCAGGTCCATCATGCGGTCGTTGACCGGCGTGCCGGCAACGATGCCGTAGCGCTTGGTGTGCTCGGGCTTCACTTCCTGCACCGCCAGGATGGAGGCTTGCCACTCGGCGAACTGGTCGACCATCTGCTTGAGGATGGGGGTCTTGCCGACCATCAGGTCATCGGCCAGCAGCACGGCAAACGGCTCGTTGACGACCACGCACTGGGCGCACAACACGGCATGGCCGAGGCCCAGGGCCTTGGGTTGGCGGATGTAGATGCACTCCATGTCATCCGGCTTGATGCTGTGCACCATGGCCAGCAGCTCTTTCTTGCCCGAGTTTTCGAGCTCAGACTCCAGCTCGTAGGCGGTGTCGAAATGATCTGGAATGGCGCGCTTGTTGCGGCCATTGACGAAAATCATCTGGCGAATGCCGGCGGCATAGGCCTCTTCCACCGCGTACTGGATCAGCGGCTTGTCGACCACCGGCAGCATTTCCTTGGGCTGCGCCTTGGTGGCGGGAAGAAAACGGGTGCCCAGGCCGGCGACCGGAAAGATGGCCTTGTTGATCTTCATGGAACTCCCTATTGATTAATGCGACAACAATGACACAAAAAAGTGCAGCGATGGTGACAAGTCAACACTGAAGCTTCTGCGCCCAGCGATTTTGATCCATCACTTTGCTTGCCCAAGCAGCCTCCGTGCCTCGCTGCATCCCAGGGCTTGATGATCTCTTTCAGGCCGGGGGCAGCTTGCCCAACTGGCCGCGCAGGCTGTCCAGCGAGCGGCCGAAGCCGACCAGCCGCTCGCGCATCTGGGCCACCACGGCTTCCGGCGCGCGAGACACGAAGCTCTCGTTGCCAAGCTTCACTTCGGCCTTCTCGACTTCGCCTTCTATGCGCTTGATCTCCTTGGTCAGGCGCTCGCGTTCGGCGGCCACGTCGATCTCGACCTTCAGCGCCAGCCGTGCCTCGCCTTGCACCAGTACCGGCGCCATCTCGGTGGCGGCGGCGAAGGCGGCCTCATCGGCCATCGTCTGCACTTCGCTGAGCTTGGCCAGCGCCTTCAAGACCGGGGCAGCTTCCGCGATGAACGCCCCGTCGCCAATGGTGACCAGCGGCACGCGGTCGCTGGGCGACAGGCCCATCTCGCTGCGCAGCGTGCGACAGACGCTGACAAATTCTTTCAGTTTGGCGACCCAGGCGTCGGCCGCCGGGTCGATGCGCTCTGGTTGTGCCACCGGGTAGGGCGCGGTGACGATGCTGCGGCCGTCGTCCGCTGCCTTGCGGCCCGCCACGACGGCAACCGTGTCCCACAGCTCGGCGGTGATGAAAGGCGTGACCGGGTGCAGCAGGCGCAGCACGGTTTCCAGCACGCGGACCAGCGTGCGGCGCGTGGCGCGCTGCTGGGCCTCGGTGCCGGTCTGGATCTGCACCTTGGCAATTTCCAGGTACCAGTCGCAATAGGCATCCCACACGAACTGGTAGATCGCGTTGGCCACGTTGTCGAGCCGGTACTCGTCGAAGCCCTGGGCGACGGCGGCTTCCACGCGCTGCAGCTCGCTGGTGATCCAGCGGTCGGCCGGGCTGAAGCTCAGGTAACCGTGCGCCGGGCCACCCGGCGCGCACTCGGCCTTGGTGTGCTCCTTCAGGCCGTTGTCCTGGCCCTCGCAGTTCATCAGCACGAACTTGGTCGCGTTCCAGAGCTTGTTGCAAAAATTGCGGTAACCCTCGCAGCGCTTGCTGTCGAAATTGACACTGCGTCCCAGCGTGGCCATGGCCGCGAAGGTGAAGCGCAGCGCGTCGGCGCCGTAGCCGGGAATGCCTTCGGGAAATTCCTTTTCGGTCGCCTTGCGCACCTTCGGCGCGGTCTCAGGCTTGCGCAGGCCGGTGGTGCGCTTGTCCAGCAGGGGGGCCAGCTCGATGCCGTCGATCAGGTCCACCGGGTCCAGCACATTGCCTTCGGACTTGGACATCTTCTTGCCCTGCGCGTCCAGCACCAGGCCGTGGATGTACACGTGCCTGAACGGCACCTTGCCGGTGAAGTGCTTGGTCATCATGATCATCCTGGCGACCCAGAAGAAGATGATGTCGTAGCCGGTCACCAGCACCGAAGACGGCAGGAACAGGTCCTGTTCAATCGTCTGCTCGGGCCAGCCCAGCGTCGAGAACGGCACCATGGCCGACGAGTACCAGGTGTCCAGCACATCTTCGTCGCGGCGCAGCGCGCCGGTGTAGCCGGCGGCCGTGGCCTTGGCGCGGGCGTCTTCCTCGCTGCGCGCGACGAACAGTTCGCCGTTGTCGCCGTACCAGGCGGGGATCTGGTGGCCCCACCAGAGCTGGCGCGAGATGCACCAGTCCTGGATGTTCTTCATCCACTGGTTGTAGGTGTTGACCCAGTTCTCCGGCACGAATTTCACGTCGCCAGATTCAACGGCTTCGATGGCCTCGTCGGCAATGCTCTTGCCGTTCGCGCCGGCCTTGCTCATCGCGATGAACCACTGGTCCGTCAGCATCGGCTCGATGATCGCGCCGGTACGCGCGCAGCGCGGCACCATCAACTTGTGCTTCTTGATCTCGACCAGCAGGCCTTCAGCCTCCAGCTGCGCAACGATCTTCTTGCGCGCGACGAAGCGATCCAGGCCGCGGTAGTCCTCGGGCGCTTCATCGTTGACCTTCGCGTCCAGCGTGAAGATGGTCAGCATCGGCAGGCCGTGGCGCAGGCCGACCTGGTAGTCGTTCTGGTCATGGGCTGGCGTGACCTTGACCACGCCGGTGCCAAAGGCCTTGTCCACGTAGTCGTCGGCAATCACCGGCACCAGGCGGCCGGTGATGGGCAGGCGGACCTGTTTGCCAATGAGGTGGATGTAGCGCTCGTCTTCCGGGTGCACCATCACCGCGGTGTCGCCCAGCATGGTCTCGGGTCGGGTAGTGGCCACGACCAGTGTTTCATCGCTGCCTTCGATGGGGTAGCGGATGTGCCACAGCGAGCCTTCTTCCTCTTCGCTTTCCACCTCCAGGTCCGACACGGCGGACTTCAGGATCGGGTCCCAGCTGACCAAGCGTTTGCCGCGGTAGATCAGGCCTTCCTCGTGCAGCTTCACGAAGGTGTCGGTCACCACCCTGGACAGCTTGTCGTCCATCGTGAAGTACTCGTGTCGCCAGCTCACCGAGTCGCCCATGCGGCGCATCTGGTTGGTGATGGTGGAGCCGCTTTTTTCCTTCCACTCCCAGACCTTGGCGACGAAATTCTTGCGGCCCAGGTCATGGCGGCTCGCGCCTTGCTCCTGCAACTGGCGCTCGACGACGATCTGCGTGGCGATGCCGGCGTGGTCGGTGCCGGGCACCCACAGCGTGTTGAAGCCGCGCATGCGGTGCACGCGGGTCAGCGAGTCCATGATGGTCTGGTTGAACGCGTGGCCCATGTGCAGCGTGCCCGTCACGTTGGGCGGCGGCAGCTGGATGCAGAAGGAGGGTTTGGCCGGATCCAGGCTGGGCTCGTAGACGCCAGATTGCTCCCACAGCGGCGCCCAGCGGGCTTCGATGGCAGTGGGTTCGAAGGATTTGGCGAGTTCGGTCATGGGCGGAAGCGAGGTGCGTGCAACAAGCGGACACAAGCTTTGTGTCAACGCTCTGCAAAGAAGCGGAGTTAAACGGAATTGTAGGGTGGCCGGCTGGCGGTTCACCCGGTAAGGGCGCGAGCTTGCCCGCGCCCAGGAGCGAGACATGGCACAAGTTTGGGCGGGGGTGCGCGCACCCTGGCGCGCAGGGCAATCCTTGCCAACGCATCAAGAACAACCAGAGGGTGCCAATGGCGCCACTCGCTCCGGCGCCTCCCGCTCGCGCTGGCGACCTTGGGCCGGCGCCGCGATGGCCTCGGTCGCGGTGCTGCTTGCGGGCTGCGGCGGTGGCGGGGACGACTTGCCGCCCGGCGCGACCTGCTCGCTGTCGGACCAGAAATACTGGGTCAGCAGCTACATGGACGACTGGTACTTCTGGTACGCCACCAATCCGAACCCCGACCCCGCGGCCTACTCGTCCGAGTACGACTATTTCTACGCGCTGCTGTCCACGGGCGACGCGACCTTCCCGGCCGACCGCTGGAGCTACGTCACCAGCACGGCAGACTACAACCAATTCTTCGGCGACGGCGCCACCATGGGTTACGGCATTGGTGTCAACGGCCTGGAAGTCACCGGCCAGCCGACGCTGCCGCTGCTGGTGCGCTATGTCGAGCCCGGCTCACCCGCCGCCATTGCCGGGTTGCAGCGAGGCGACCAGATCACCACCGTCAACGGCCAGCCGGCCTCGACGCTGATCTCGGCCAACAACTACGACGCGCTGAGCCCCACGGCCACCAACACCGCCGTGACGCTGGGCCTGCACACCACGGCAGGCGACACCACGCTGACGCTGTATTCCGCCGTCTACAATCTGCAGCCGGTGCAGGGCACGTCCATCGTCACCACGCCCGGTGGCCGCAAGATGGGCTACATGATGGTGAAGGACATGATCACCCAGGCCAACTCGCCGATGGACACCGCCTTCGGCCAGTTCCGCAGCGCAGGTGTGCAGGACGTGGTGATCGACCTGCGCTACAACGGCGGCGGTCTGGTTTCGGTGGCGGCCAACCTGGCCTCCTACCCGGCAGGTGCGGCGTCGCCGGCCACCACCAATGGCCAGACCTTTGCCAACCTGTACTTCAACGACAAGCGCGCCGCCAGCAACAACCAGAGCTTCAAGTTCACCAACTGGGCCAATGCGCTGGGCCTGTCGCGGGTCTATGTGCTGACCGGCCCACGCACCTGCTCGGCCTCCGAGCAGGTCGTCAACGGCCTGAAGCCGTTTGTCGACGTGGTCACCATCGGCGACGCCACCTGCGGCAAGCCGGTCGGCTTCACCGCGCAGGACGATGGCTGCGGCAACGTCTGGAGCCCGGTGACCTTCGAGAGCACCAACTCGCTGAACCAGGGGCGCTACTTCAACGGCCTGGCCGCCACCTGCCCGGTGGCCGAAGACTTCAGCCAGCCCATCGGCTCGTCCACCGACCCGCTGGTCGTCGCCGCCAGCCAGTACGCCGACGGCGGCGGCTGCCCCGCCGCCAGCGCCAGCCCATCGCCATCCAACGCCCGCCGTGGCCTGCTGAGCCAGCGCCCGCTCAACAGCAAGCCGCTGTGGCACGAGCCCGGCGAGCGAGGCGGCATGTACGCGAAGTGAGCGATCTCAGGCGTCATCCGCTCGCGGTTGGCGCCTGGTTCAACCTTAAACGGCTGAGCTGGCCCGACTTTCCAGCTCGTCCAGCCGGGTGCTCAGCGCATCCACCGAGCGCTGCTGGGCCACGAACAGTCGCGTCACCACATCAAGCAGTTCGTTGACCGTCAGACCGGAGAAGGGCTTTCTGGCTTCGTCGGCTGGCGGACTGAACAGACTGTCGGTGTGGCAAAAGCTGCGGGCCACTTGCTGGTTGCTTTGCGCGTGCCTCGCGTCGATTTCGGCGGCCTGCTCGGCGCTCAGCAGAAAACGCTTGTCGCTGCCTTTCGCGAGCTCATCGCGAAAGGCTTCGGTGAATTTCAGCTTGTGCGCAGCCGCGGTCGGTTGTCGGTTGAACGACAGCATGGCTTCGAGCGCTGTTGCGCTGAGGCTGCTTTGCTGGTCTTCGGGGCGTTTGAGATCGTCCGTGTCCTTCAGGCCCACCAAGTCGCAGAAATCATCGACGATGTTGCCGCGCAGTAGCCTGCCCCGTTCCCAGGGGCGCACGATCACCCGGTCCGGGCCAAACGCTTCGGCCCACACTGCCAGCATTTGCTGATAGTCCATCACGCCCAGTCGTTCCTGCCGCGCGATGAAGTCCTCGAAGGACAGGCGCGAGGTCTGGCTGACGTCGGTCTTGACGATCTGGTTGAACCAGGATTCCACCCAGTCACTCTGGCGCCGCAGGTAGCAAACGATGTGCACGTCGCAGTGCGCCAGCTGTTTGGCCATCCACTGCACGGCGGTGCGCCGGCGTTGTGGTCGGTCTTCGAACAAGTGCCAGAAGACTTCTTCGCTGATGACGTTGATCGGCGCGTCGCGCTGCACGATCTGCTCGGCGAGCCGGGTCCAAGCGAACTCCGCGTCGCCCGAGCCCTTGGCCGCCTGATCTACGCTGTCGAACAGGAAGCGCTGCTTGAGGATGTGCCGGTCGCCGGGCGGTGATGCAGGGTAGAAAAGCCCTCGCCACTGCAGTGCGTCGCGGTTGGCGTGCATGAACGCCTGCAACGAAGTCGAGCCAGTTTTCGTCTGGCCGATGTGAAAAAAGAGTTTTGGCTTGGAAGCGGCATCCATGGCGTGCGGTGGCAGGCACGAGGTGCAGGTGCCCGTGACACAGGCATTCCGGGCAGTCTCTGCGGAGTTGGCATGCTGCCAGCGCAATGCGACAGGCGTGTTGCAGCCACCGCAAAACGTGCCGCCCGCCGCGTTACAGCAACTGCTTGCGCTTGACCGCCAAGTAGCGGCTCACCAGCGCGCCGGCGAGTTCGGCCGGCGGCACGTCCAGGCTCAGGCCCTGCGGGTCGGGCAGGCGGCGCAGCGCGTCGCGGCGGGCTTGTTCGAAAGCGTGGGCAGTCGCCACTTCGGCGACGGCTTGTTGGCCGGTGAGGGGCTGGCTGGCGAGTTCGGCCAGCATCGGCTCGCGCAGGTTGGCGACCACGGTGACGTGGCGGCTGCGCAGCAGGCGCAGCGCGGGCGCGAGTTCGCCGCCGTCTTCGTCGCGGAAGTGGGTCAGCAGCACGACCAGCGCGCGGCGCGGCATTGCGCGCATCAGCGCGCGGGCGGCTTCCTGGTAGTCGGGGTGTTCTGTGCTGGGTTCGAGGTCGTGCAGCGCGGCCAGCAGGCCATCCAGCGCGGCCTGGCCCTTGCGCGGCGCGAGGCGTCGGGCCTGGCCAGGTGCATGGGCGAAGGTCAGCAGGCCGACTTCGTCACCGGCCTTCAGCGCCACGTGGGCGGTCAACACCAGCGCGTTCAGCACGTGGTCGAAGTGCTGGGCCTGGTGGGCGCCGGTGCGGTCGTCGGCGCGCAGACGGCGGCCACAGTCCAGCAGGAAGACCACGCGCTGGTCGCGTTCGTCCTGGTACTGGCGCACGACCGGCTTGCCGCGGCGCTGGGTGGCTTTCCAGTCGATGTGGCGCACCGGGTCACCGGGTTGGTAGTCCGCCAATTGGCGGAAGTCGCTGCCCAGGCCGCGGCGGGCGGCGCTGCGCACGCCGATCTCGGCCAGCCGCTGGTCGCTGGCAAGCCAGGCATAGCGGGCCAGCGCGGCGAAATTCGGGAAGACCTTCAGCGGCGCCGGCTCGCCCAGCTCGAAGGCCAGCGTCCACCAACCGCCGGGCGAGCGCAGCCGCAACTGGGTGCGACCCAGCGTGGCGGCGCCGCGGTGGCGCGGCATGAGCTGGTAGTCCAGCGTCTGCACCTTGCCGGCGGCCAAAGGCAGCCGGGCCGGCAGGCCGTGGGCGTCGAAGCCGGGGTCGATGCCATCGAACACCTCCGCCTGCCAGTTCAATGGTCCCTGGTGGCCCAGGCGCAGCTGCACGGTTTGCGCCACACCCAGCGCCAGCGCGCGCGGCACGCGGCGGCTGAGCGTGATCGGATGCAGGCGCAGCGCGCGCTGCGCTCGCCAGCCGTCCAGCGCCATCCAGCCTAGCATCAGCAGGGCGACACCGCCTGCGGCCAGTGCCAGGCCCTGGTGGCCCTGCAGCCCGGCCAGGCGCGCCAGGGCTGCTGCGACGGCCAGCGCCAGCCAGGCCCAGGGCGCGCGCTGGCTTGGCAGCCAGCGCAGCCGCGGCTGCGTGCCACCAGCGGGTAAGGGCGGCAGGCTCACCGGCGCGGCGCCTCGACGCGGTTCAGCCATTCAGCCAGCAGGTCGTCCACTTGCAGGCCATCGAGTTGCGCATCGGCCGAGAGCTGAACGCGGTGGCGCAGCGCGGCCACCGCGTGGCGCTTCACGTCGTCCGGCACGACATGGTCGCGGCCGGCCAGCAGCGCGGCGGCGCGGGCGATGCGCACCAGTGCGATCGCACCGCGCGAACCTGCGCCCATGCTCAGGCCCGGCAAGTCGCGCGTGCCGCGCACGATGCGCACGGCGTAGTCCAGCGCCGCGTCGTCCACGTCCACGACAACCACCAGCGCCTGCAGCGCGTGCACACGTTCGCGGGTCAGGCAGGGCCGCAAGTTCTGCAGCGGCAGCGCGTCGCCGGCCTGGTCCTGGGTCGCGCGCCGCAGCACCGCGACCTCGTCAATCGCGCTCGGGTAGCCGATGTCGATCTTGAGCAGGAAACGGTCGCGCTGGGCTTCGGGCAGCAGGTAGGTGCCTTCGGAGTCGACCGGGTTTTGCGTGGCCAGCACCATGAAGGGCTGCGGCAGCGCCAGGCTTTTGCCTTCGACGGTGACCTGGCCTTCCTGCATCACCTCCAGCAGCGCGCTCTGGGTCTTGGCCGGCGCACGGTTGATTTCGTCGGCCAGCAGCAGGTTGGTGAACACCGGGCCACGGCGCAGGCGCAGCTTGCCTTCGTCCAGCACGGCCTGGCCGGTGATGTCCGAAGGCATCAGGTCGGGCGTGAACTGCACGCGGGCGAAGTCCAGCGACAAGGCCTTGCCGAGTGCGCGCGCCAGCAGCGTCTTGCCCAGGCCGGGCACGCCTTCCAGCAGCACGTGGCCGCAGGCCAGCAGCGCGATCAGCGTCTGCTCGATGGCCGCGCCCTGGCCCACCAGGGCCTTGCTGACTTCGGTGTGCAGCAGCGTCAGGTCGGCACGCGCCTGCTGCAGGGTTTCGGTGTCCAGGCTCATGGGCTTGCTTTCTGCGGGGAGTCTTGAAGAGGGACTGGCGTCACGGGGCCCTTGGCCGCCAGCCTGATCAGCTGGCGGCGGGCGGTTTCGAGCAGCATCAGGTCTTGCGCCAGACGGCGGGCGTTGCGTTGCGCGGGCGCGATGGCTTTGCCCAGGGCCGAAGCCGACAGGCCGGTGGCCAGCGCCAGCGTGACGGGGTCGGGCGGCGCGGTGCTGGCCGACGCGCTTGGCGCGAGCTGGCGCGCGGCTTCGGCCAGCGCGCGGCATTGCGCGGTGTGCAGCGCCTCGGCGCGGTGTTGCAGCAGGAAGCTGGCGCTGCCGCGCACCTGCTCGGCCAGCGAGCGGCGCCGGTCCGGCGGCGGCCGGCGCAGCGGACCAAAGCGCGGCAGCGCGTGCCACAGCGCCAGCACCAGCGCCGCCAGTGCCAGCAGCAGCACCGGTGCGGCTTCCTGCCAGAGCCAGCTTGGCAGCGCCGGCAGGCTGGCCGAACCCATCAGCCAGACCTGGCGGCCCGGCCGCAGCTTCAGCATCGCGGCCAGCAGCGGCGCGTGGTCGTGCTTCATCAGGTCCGGGTTGTCCAGGTTGGGGTACCAGGCGGACAGCGTCAGCTCCCCGCGGCCCAGGGGCAGGCGCAGCGCGCGCCAGCCCAGGTCGTCACGAACGCCCCAGGCGGGCAGGTCGCGGCTCTTGAAAACGGTGCTGGGCGAGCGGCAGAGCTGATAGATCGGCAGCTCCGCAAAAAAAATCTGCGCGCCGGCGTCCTTGGCCGTCCAGTCGCATTTCGGTGGCGGTGGAACGTGCGGCGGTGCGGGGCCGGAGGCGGGCGTGGCAGGGGCAGTGCCTTCCTCCTCGTCGTCGTCTTCATCGTCCTCGTCTTCGTCCGACTTTTCCGGCGGCGCGGCGTGGCCCGATGCGGCGGCGCGCGCCCTGGCCTCGGCCTTGCGTTGTTCCCGGTGCAGCTGCCATTCGCTGGTCTCTTCAATGCCCAGCGGGTTGAGCTTCAGCATCGCCTCGTCGGTGTTGGGGAACAGCACCAGGTGGCCGCCTGCCTCGACCCAGCGCTTCAGGTCCTGCTCGCGCGCCTGGCGCACATCCCACAGCGGCGAGGTGATGACCAGCGTGTCAGTCACCGGCGGCAGCGTGCCGAGTTCGCTCGGCGTCTGCAGCGTCACGCCTTGCTTCGCCAACCAGTGGCGCAGCTGGTAGTGGCGGTCGGTCTCTGCTTCGCCTTGCGGCGGCAAGGGCACGCGTTTTTCTTCCCACTTGGTGTAGCGCACCAGCAGCGCGCCGCCACCCAGCAGCATGGCAAGCAGCAGCAGCCACGGCAGGCTCCGGCGCAGCACCGAACTCATGCCGTGGCCGCCCGCAGCGCGCCGCCAGCGGGCTGGGCTGCAACCCCCGTGCCGAACAGGGCGTCGAAACGGGCGCAGAGGTCCAGCACGCGGGCCTCGTCCGGCCGCCGGTGCGCGTAGCCGATCTGCAGCCACGCGTCGATCAGCTGCCGCAAGGCCTCGCTGGCGGTGGGCGACAACCGCTCCGAGGCCAGCGCCAGGCACTCGGCTTCGGTGCTGGCTGCGACGATGGCCACGCCGTGCCGGTGCACCAGGCGCGACAGCGCGCCGCGGTAGAGCAGGGCCAGTGCGGCCCGCGCGTCGTCCCGGCGCCACAGCGCGGCCGCAGCCTGGCCCAGCGGTTCGGGCAGGCTCTCGGGGCGGATGTCCAGGCTGCCGACGTGACTCGGCGCCACCGGCACCGCGGCCAGCGTCGGCATGCTGCGTTGCCACAGGCGCCAGCCGAGCACGCAGGCCAGCGCCACCAGCAGCAGCCCGCCCGCCCACGCGAGCAGGCGGCCGGCGCCTGCCAGCCATTCGGCCAGTGCGATCAGCCAGTCTGGTGCAGGCGAGGATTTCTCGCGCTTCCTGGACTTGTAGTCCCAGTCCAGCTTCAGCGTGCGCCGGGTCTCTTCGGCATGCAGCAGCGGGTCGCGGTGCATCGCCTCGGTGGCAGCGCGCACTGCGGCCAGCGTGACGGTGGGCGCGGAGGCCGCGGGCGAGGGCGGTGCCGGCTGCGCCTGAAGGCCGCCGCAGGCCAGCAGGCCGGCGAGGCCGACGGCCTCAATGCGCAAACGCATGGCGCAGCTCCTGTTCCACGTCCCAGGACTCCAGCTCGACCCGGCGATTGAGGTACATCATGAAGCCGCCGGCGACAAACGGCGCCTCCAGCAGCAACGACACCAGTACCTGCAGCACCGCGATGAACGGCTCGGCGCTGTCCCGGCCCAGCCGCAGCATCGGGTTGTCGCTGCCGCTGAACGGGTTCAGCGAGAACAGCAGCCACAGCAGGCCGAACAGCAGCCAGTAGCTCAGCACGCCCCAGCTCAGCTGCGCCATGATCGCCTGGCCGTGCTGGCCGTTCAGCAGGCGCTTGCGGCGCTGGCGCGCGGCGTCGCCCTTCAAGCCTTCGAGCTGCGCGACCGGCTGCGTGAACGCGCGCCAGGGCGAAAAAGCCGCCACCAGCAGGCCCGGCAGCAGCGAAGGGCGAAACAGCAGCGGGCCGTTCAGCACGTCGGACATCTTGCAGGGTTGCCCAAAGACCGCGCGCGAGAAGACCTGCAGCAGCACCCGGTCCAGCCAGGGCTGGACCAGCAGCAGCAACAGGCCGGGCAGCCAGGGCGAGACCAGCAGCCCGAGCAGGCACAGCCCACCCATGACCGCGGCCACCGGCGCGTAAAGCCGCAGCAGCAGGTGCGCCTGCTGCTGCGCCAGGCGCAGGCCCAGGTCCAGCGCTTCCATGGCCGGCCGCGGGCGCAGCGCCAGTTGCAGCTGCTCAGTCTGCATGCGCGTCCTGCATCGGCCGGGCGCCGAAACGGCCGGCGAGGTAGGCCATCACCAACGGCCAGCACAGCGCGGCGGCGGTGTACTTCACACCGGGCTGCACCCAGGCCGCGCTGGACCAGAAGGCCTCGGTGGCTGCGGCCAGCAGCAGCAGCACGATGGCGGCCGCCACCAGCGGCAAGGTGTCGCGCCCGGCCTGGGCCAGCGCCGCGCCGCGTGGCAGCCGGCCTGGCATCAGCGCGGCCTGGCCCAGCCGCAGCCCGGCCGCGCCAGAGATCACGATGGCCGTCAGCTCGAAAGACGAATGCGTGGCGACGAAGGGCCAGAACTGCCCGCCGTGGCCGATGGCGGTGACGTAGCCAGCCACCGCGCCGATCTGCGCGCCGTTGCTCAGCAGGTAGAACAGGCTGCCCAGGCCCAGCAGCAGCCCGCTGGCGAAACACTTGAACGCGATGCCGATGTTGTGGCCGATGTAGAAGCCGAACATGGTCACGTCGTCCCCCGCGCTGCGCAGCCGGCCCACGTGCTGGGCATCGGGCGCGTACATCTGCTCGTACTGCTGGGTCTGGCTGGCGTCCATCACCGTCAGCACCAGTTCGGGCATCCAGCGCGTGGCGGCCAGCATGGCCAGCAGCGGCAGCGCAAAGGCCAGCGTGGCCAGCAGCAGGTGGCGGCGGTGGCGGCGCACCGCTGCCGGCACGGCGTCGCGCAGCATGCTGCGCAGCGCGCCCCAGCCGCCGCCGCTGGGGCGGTAGATCAGCTGGTGCGCACGTTGGGTCAGCGACTCCAACATCTGGATGCGGCCGATCGGGTAGCTGCGGCTGCGCGCCAGCGCCAGGTGCTCGCAGCTGCGGCGGTACAGCATCGCCAGCCGTGCGGCGTCGAAGCTTTCGATCCCGGTGGTGAACGCGCCGCGCTTGGGCTTGCGGCGGCCGCGCTGCGCCGCCTGCAACTGCTGCTCCAGCGCGCGCCAGTCGGCCTGGTGGGCCTGCTCGAAGTCGAAAGGGGTCATCGCATGCCGGCCCGCAGGTCAGCCACTGGCGGGCTGGCCTTGACCGCTTCGTGCGGGCTCGCCGCAGCTTCGCGCTGACCCATCAACCAGCGCGACAGCGCCAGCAGGCGTTCACCGACCGACATCGCCTGCGCCGGGTGCGGGTCCAGCGGCAGCCACGGCGCCAGGCGTTGCGCCAGTTCATCGAGGCGCTGCGGCGTCAAACGATGTTGGCGCTCGGCCAGGTGCAGCACGGCGGCCTGTTGCGCCACCGTCAGCGGCCGGGCGGGCGGCAGCGCCGGCCCGGCCACGGTCGCATGGGTGTTCAGTGCGGCAGGTGCATAGACCACCAGCGTGCCGGCCACCAGGTCGCCCAGGCGGCGGAAATCGCGCCGCAGCAGCATCGAAATGCAGCCCGCGAAGTAGGCCATCGGCAGGAAATCGACCGCCCGCAGCAGGTTGCGCAGCACCGACGCACCCGCGGTGACCGGCAGCCCGCTGTCCATCAGCACCTGCAGGCCGACGATGCGCTTGCCCGGCGTGGCGGCGCCCGGCATCAGCTCGAACAGCACCGGGTAGAACCACTCCATCAGGAAAGCGGCGGCCAGCCACAGCCCGGTGCCGAAACCTTTCAGCGCGGCCAGCAGGGCCGCCAGCGTGCCCATCACCACCATGCGGATCAGCAGGTCGATGACATAGGCCTGGCCACGCGCCGGCAGCCCCGCCGGCCGCAGCGCCAGCGTGATGCCCTCGGGCGTTTCGACGTGGTGCAGCGTGTCCAGCAGCACGGGGGCGGCAGGCACGCGCTCAGGCCTTGACGACGATGGTGTCGGCGATGAAGTCGTGCAGGCAGCGGCGCGACTTGCCGAAGATGAACAAGGAGTCTGCAAGGCTCACCAGGGGGCCAACCACCGGAATCATCGCAACCAGCCACATCACGCCAATGCGCAGACCCAGCGTGCGGCCGAGCATGGCAGGTGTGCCGTCGCTGCGCTTGATCCGGATGCCCAGCGCGATCTTGCCGATGGTCTGGCTGCGGGTGTGCAGGAACCAGCCCTGGACCAGCGTGAACAGCACGAAGCTGGCCACGTAGAGCGGGAACAGCCGCGTGAGCGAGGTGTCCTCCGAGAGCCAGGCCACGCCGATGGCCTTGGATGCGCCGTAGGTCAGGGCACCGGAAATGGCGCCATCGAGGAGCGCGGCCCCCAACCTGGACCAGCGACCGGCCAGTTCACCGGCGCCGGTGACTTCGGCCATGTCCGCCACCACCGCTTCCGGCGGCGCAAAAGGATTGTTCCTGTCGATGCTGCTCATGCGATCCCTCCCTCGAAGCTTGCCGCCACCGCTCTTCGTCGATGGCGTGCGGGGCATGATAGTGCAGCAAGCGGCGGACACGCATCCTCCGCTTGGGGGCCTCACATCAGCAGGTGCTCGCCTGCGTTCTCGCCGCCCAGGATCACGTAGTTGACCTTCCTCAGGTCGGTCAGCTGCACGCCGCCGGCGTAGCTGATCGAGCTCTGCAGGTCCTCGCGCATCTCGCGCAGCGTGTCGGCCAGGTGGCCCTTGACGGGCTCCAGGATGCGCTTGCCTTCGACGTGCTTGTACTCGCCCTTGTTGAAGTCGCTGGCCGAGCCGTAGTACTCCTTGTAGCGCCTGCCGTCGACCTCGACTGTGGCGCCCGGCGACTCTTCCAGGCCGGCGAACAGCGAGCCGACCATCACCATCGCGGCGCCGAAGCGCACGCTCTTGGCAATGTCGCCATGGTGGCGGATGCCGCCATCGGCAATGATGGGCTTGGTGGCCACGCGGGCACACCACTTCAGCGCCGAAAGCTGCCAGCCGCCGGTGCCGAAGCCGGTCTTCAGCCGCGTGATGCAGACCTTGCCGGGCCCGATGCCGACCTTGGTCGCGTCCGCGCCCCAGTTTTCCAGGTCGATCACGCCTTCGGGCGTGCCGACATTGCCGGCGATGACAAAAGCGTTCGGCAGCTTCTGCTTGATGTAGTCGATCATCTGGCGCACGCTTTCGGCGTGGCCATGGGCAATGTCGATGGTGATGTAGTCGGCGCCCACGCCGTCTGCGGCCAGCCGGTCGATGACCTCGCGGTCGGCCGGCTTCACGCCTGAGCTGATCGAGACGAACAGGCCGCGCTCGCGCATGTGGCGCGCATAGGCGACGTTGTCCAGGTCGAAGCGGTGCATCACGTAGAAGTAGCCGTTGGCCGCCAGCCACTCGGTGATGGGCTCGTCCACCACCGTCTTCATGTTGGCCGGCACCACCGGCAGCTTGAAGCGGCGGCCGCCGAATTCCACGCCGGTGTCGCACTGGGCGCGGCTGTCCACCCGGCACTTGCGGGGCAAGAGCAGCACGTTGTCGTAGTCGAAGATGTCCATTGTTCTCGGAGCTCCAGGGGTGTCGGCGCGTTGAAGGCAGTGTGCCGACATGGGCTGCGAGCGCTTGACCTGGACCCGGCGGGTACCGCGCGAGGCCGCCCTGCAAGGGGCGGTGGCGGTCTACCAGCACCGGGCGCCAGAGTTTGGGCCCGGTGGTTGAGTTTACGCGTTTGCATACAAAACAGCACTGCATGCGGTGTGGCACCTGCCACAAGCAGGGCTTTCCCGTCGCGCACACTTTCCAGCCAGGTCGCCAGGCATCCCTAAAATGAACGAAATGCACGTTCAGGATCCCTCCGATTTCCCGCCCGGCCTGCCGCCGGCCATGGCGCTGCCGGGCGACACTCCGCTGCTGCGCGGCCTGAACCCGGAGCAATACGCCGCGGTGACGCTGCCGCCGCAGGCCTCGCTGATCCTGGCCGGCGCCGGCTCGGGCAAGACCCGGGTGCTGACCACGCGCATCGCCTGGCTGCTGCAGACCGGCCAGATCTCGCCTGGCGGCGTGATGGCCGTGACCTTCACCAACAAGGCCTCGAAGGAAATGCTGACGCGCCTGGGCGCGATGCTGCCGGTCAACGTGCGTGGCATGTGGATCGGCACCTTCCACGGGCTGTGCAACCGCTTCCTGCGCGCCCACTGGAAGCAGGCCCGCCTGCCGCAGAGCTTCCAGATCCTCGACAACGGCGACACGCTCAGCGCGGTCAAGCGCGTCATCAAGGGTTTGAACCTGGACGAAGAGCGCTTTGTACCCAAGCAGGTCCACTGGTTCATTGCCGGCAGCAAGGAAGACGGGCTGCGGCCGGGCGACGTGGTGGTGCATGACGGCCAGAGCCAGAAGATGGTCGAGATCTACCAGGCCTACCAGGACCAGTGCGAGCGCGAAGGCGTGGTCGACTTTGCCGAGCTGATGCTGCGCACCTACGAGCTGATGCGCGACGATCCGCTGCTGCGCGAGCACTACCAGCGCCGCTTCCGCCACATCCTGGTCGACGAATTCCAGGACACGAACAAGCTGCAGTACGCCTGGCTGAAGATGTTTGCCGGACCGCAGACGGCGGTGATGGCCGTGGGCGACGACGACCAGAGCATCTACGCCTTCCGCGGCGCGCAGGTCGGCAACATGGCCGACTTCGAACGCGAATTCCGCGTGCAGCACGTCATCAAGCTGGAGCGCAACTACCGCAGCTTCGGCAACATCCTGGACGCCGCCAACCACCTGATCGGCCACAACAGCCGGCGACTGGGCAAGAACCTGCGCACCGAGGCCGGCCCGGGCGAGCCGGTGCGGGTGCAGGAATCGGCCAGCGACTTCAACGAGGCGCAGTGGATCCTCGAAGAGCTTCAGCAGCTGCACCGCGCAGGCATGCACCGCCGCGAGATGGCCATCCTGTACCGCAGCAATGCGCAGTCGCGGGTCATCGAGTCGGCGCTGTTCAATGCCAGCATTCCGTACCGCGTGTACGGCGGCCTGCGCTTCTTTGAGCGCGCCGAAGTCAAGCATGCGCTGGCCTACCTGCGGCTGATCGAGAACTGCAACGACGACACCAGCTACCTGCGCGTCGTCAACTTCCCCACGCGCGGCATTGGCGCGCGCACGCTGGAGCAGCTGCAGGACGCTGCGCGCCAAAGCGGCCGCAGCCTGTGGCAGAGCGTGGGCGCTGTCGGTGGCAAGGGCGGCGCGAACCTGGTGGCGTTCAACGCGCTGGTCGATTCGATGCGCAACGAGACGCACGGCCTGACGCTGCGCGAGATCATCGAGCACATGCTGGAGCGATCGGGGCTGATCGACTTCTACCGCACCGAGAAGGAAGGCGCCGACCGCATCGAGAACCTGGAGGAACTGGTGACCGCGGCTGAGGCCTTTGTCACGCAGGAAGGTTTTGGCAAGGATGCGATTGCGCTGCCGGTGGACGAACACGGCCCGGGCCAGATCTCGGACGGCAGCGCCGCCGGCCTGCCCAACGCGGTGGCTGCGGTGGACATGACGCCCGATGCCGAGACCGGCGAGATCATGAGCCCGCTGGCCGCCTTCCTGACGCACGCCGCGCTGGAAGCCGGCGACAACCAGGCCCAGGCCGGGCAGGACGCCGTGCAGCTGATGACGGTGCATTCGGCCAAGGGCCTGGAGTTCGACGCGGTGTTCATCACCGGTCTCGAAGAAGGCCTGTTCCCGCATGAAAACGCAATGTCCGACGCGGATGGGCTGGAGGAGGAGCGGCGGCTGATGTATGTGGCCATCACCCGCGCCCGCCAGCGGCTGTACCTCAGCTTCAGCCAGACCCGCATGCTGCACGGCCAGACCAAGTACCACGTCAAGAGCCGCTTCTTCGACGAGCTGCCCGAGGCCTCGCTGAAGTGGCTCACACCGCGCAACCAGGGCTTCGGCTCCGGTTTTGCACGCGACTACCAGGCCGCCTGGCAGCGCGGCAGCGGACTCAATTCCGTCGTCGGCGCCGGTCGGTCCTCGGGCTGGAGCCCACCCGCCGCGCCGGCCATGCCACCGGTGCCGGCCAGCATGCAGGCCAGCGCGGCCAAGGCGGCCGGCCATGGCCTGCGGGTCGGCCAGGGCGTATTCCACACCAAGTTCGGCGAGGGCGTGATCGTCACGCTGGAAGGCAAGGGCGAAGACGCCCGCGCCCAGGTCAATTTCGGCCGCCATGGCCCGAAGTGGCTGGCGCTGTCGGTCGCCAAGCTGACACCGGTGGATTGAGCTTCCAGAATGCCGGCCAGAACCTGATCCGATGATGTCTCGCCTCGTCCGTGCTGTTTGCGGTTGGCTCGTCATGCTGATGCTGGCGATCGGGTTCGGGTCGGCGGCGGGGGCCGGTGCCCCGCCTGACGACCGGCCGCTCTACCCGGACGAGCCGCTGGAGCGGCTGCAATACCAGGGCAGGGCGCGGCCGGACCAGGCTGCGATCGAACTGGAGCGCCTTCTGGCCAAGCCCGACCTGCCGCCGGCCTACCTGCTGGACGGGCTGCTGGCGCTGGGCGTGCTGTATGTGGACATGGAGCAGGTCGACCCGACGAATGCCGTCATCGCCCGTGTCGAACAGATTGGCCGCGATGGCAACGACCGCCTGCAGCGCGACGCCGCGGTGACCGCCGACCGCCTGCGCGCGGGCCTGCTGCGCAACACCGGCCCGCTGGCCCGCGCCGATGCCTTGCTGGACGAGGCCGAGCGCGGCCTGGACGCCGGCTCCCCCGTGCTGCTGCGCATCGCCTGCCTGACCACCCATGCCGGCATCAAGGAGGAACTGGGCCGTTTCGACGAAGCGGTGCGGCTCTACCAGGACGCGATCCACCTGAGCGAGCGCTCGGCGCGGTGGCGTGCCAGTTCGCTGCTGAACGGGCTGGCCTACACCTTGTTCCGCGCCGGCCAGCAGGAGCGTGCCTGGCAGATCAACGAAGACGCCAAGCAGCGTGCGATTGCCGGCAATGACTGGATGTCGCTGAACGAGGTGCTGTCGGTCGAAGGCATGCTGCTGGCGGACCAGGGCAGGAATGCCGAATCGCTGCAAGCCCTGAAGCAGGCCAACGCCTACGCCCGCACCGCAGGGGCGAGGCGCGACGAGGCGCTGGGCCTGGGCAACATCTCCGACTACTACCTGCGCCAGGGCGACTACAAGACCGCCTACGCCACCGCCCAGCAGGCCTTGCCGCTGGCACGCGCGATGCACTTCTCGCAGGCCGAGCAGCTGGCCCAGCTCAACAGCGGGTTGGCGCTGATCGCGATGCGGCGCAAGGATGAAGGCCTGCCGCTGGTCGAGGAAGCGCTGTCGCAGTACCAGCGCAGCGACGAGATCGTTTCGCTGGCCGAGACCCTGGACGACCTGGGCACCTACCTGGAGGCCGCGGGTTACCACAGCGAGGCGCTGATCGCCTTCCGCCAGCACCGGGAGCGGGCCCAGGAAGCCTTCCAGCGCGACCAGCAGCGCGCACTCGTCGAGTTGCAGGAAAGCTTCGACGCCGGGCGCCGCCGCCACGAGCGCGAGCTGCTGACCGACGACAACCAGCTGATGCAGGAGGCCCTGCGCCAGAGCGAGCTGCGCTTCCGGGAATGGGCGCTGGTCACGGCGGTCTGCGGCATGGCGGTGCTGCTGCTGCTGCTGGTCTACCTGCGCACCCGGGCCACGCAGCGCGCACTGTCCAGCAACAACGAACGGCTGAAGGTGCAGACCGAGCAGGACCCGCTGACGGGCCTGGCCAACCGCCGCCACCTGCGGCGCCTGGCCGCGCAGGGCGACCGCGCCAACGATGCGCGCGGCACGCTCTACCTGCTGGACCTGGACCACTTCAAGCGCATCAACGACCACTTCGGCCATGCCGCGGGCGACGCGGTGCTGATCGAGGTGGCGCGCCGGCTGAAGGCAGTGGTGCGCGAGGAAGACCTGGTGGTGCGCTGGGGTGGCGAGGAATTCATGATCCTGGTGCCTGCCGGCCAGGCCGAGCAGACCGAATTGCTGGCCCAGCGCCTGCTGGCCGCGCTGGCGTCGCTGCCGGTGCTGGCCGGCACGTCCCACATCGCCATCACCGGCTCGATCGGCTTTGCCAGCTTCCCGCTGCAGCCGCACCAGCTGGAAGTGCCGTGGTCGGTGGCCATCGACCTGGTCGACTCGGCCATGTACATCGCCAAGACCCAGGGCCGCAACCGCGCGGTCGGCGTGCGCCGCCTGCCGGCCGATTCGCTGGAGAAGGTGGAAGCCTGGATGAAGGACCTGGAAGCCGCCTGGCGCGATGGCGTGATCTCGCTGGTCGAGTTCCATGGGCCCGAAGGCGTGGGGCAGACGCAATGAAGCCATCGGCCCTGCATCACCTGCTGCTTGCGCTGGCCTTCACGCTGAACTGCGGCCTCGCGCAAGCCGTGCCCGAGGCGCTGGCGGCCGACGACATCGGCCCGATGCGCAGCATGGGCGAGCAGATGGAAGCCTGGGTCCAGCGCGGCGAGGACGTGCCCGAGCAGGTGCTGGCGGAGATCGCCGGCCAGGGACCGGCCCCGGCGGGGGTGCCGGAAGCCGCGTGGCAGCGCGCGCTGCAGCGCACGCGCGGCCTGGTGGCTGCACGCTCGGGGCTGGAGGCCGAGGTGCGCGCTGCGGTCGCCGCGCTGCAGTTGCTGAACAGCGATGGTCACAACGCGCAGATCCAGGCCGACCAGGCGCTGGTCCAGGCCTTGCTGCAGGATTTGCTGGGCCATGCGGAGATGGGCGCGCAACAGGCGCGTTCGGCCGACGTGTATTACACCCAGGCCTGCGGCGTGCGCCTGCCGCCGGCCGATTGCGAGCACCGCGCGTGGTGGCGGGCACTGCGCCTGATGTGGCTGCGGGCCGAAGCCCAGGGCGCACTGATCGAGGCGCAGGGCCTGACCCAGCGCGCCCACGCCCTGGCCGCCAGGGCCGACGACGCCTTGCTGCAGGCCTGGACCTTGTCTGGCCAGGCGGTGATCAGCCAGGCCCTGGGCGATGCGGACGCAGCCCGCCGGACCATGGTCCAGGCCGACAGGATTGCGCGGCGCAGCGACAGTGCGCTGGCGCTGGTGCGGGTGCGCTACAACGAGGCCAGGCTCGCGCTGATGCAGGGGGACGACCGCGGCGGCCTGCGCACCATGCAGGAGGCGCTGGCGCTGGCCAAGCCGCTGAACTCGCCCCGGCTGGATTCGCAGGTGCTGGCCAGCCTCAGCGACCTGCTGCGCCGTGCTGGCCGGGCGCGCGAGGCGCTGGCTGCGGTCGAGCGTGCCTACCCGGTGATGAAGCGCCACAACGAGTTGCGTGGCCAGCCCACGCTGCTGCACAACGGCGGCCTGGCCAGGCTGCAACTGGGCCAGGTGGCGCAAGGCCGCTCGGACCTGGAAGACGCGTTGGCAATGTGGTCGGACACGGGTGCCAAGGCGGCGATGGAAAGCGCGCTGCGCGAAGACTCCGACGCGCTGGCCGCGCTGGGCGACACCCACGCGGCGCTGGAGCTCTATCACCGCGAGCAGGCCCTGCGGGCCGACATCAACAAGGGCAACCGCGAAGCCGCGCTGGCCCAGCAGCGCGAGCGCTACCGCAGCGAGGCCGAGAGGCGTGAACTGGACCTGCTGGGCCGGGAAAACGCGCTGCGCGCCTCCCGGCTGCAGACGCAGGCGCTGCTGGAGCGGGTCTGGCTGTTGGCAGCGGCGCTGCTGCTGCTGGCCGCCGGCGTGGCGGTGCTGCTGCTCAAGCGGGCGCGCGACGCCAACCAGCAACTGCGCCGCAGCGAGGCCTTGCTGAAGGTGCAGAGTGAACGCGACCCGCTGACCGGCCTGGCCAACCGGCGCCACTTCCGCGAGGTGCTGGCCACCTTGGGGAACGATGGCGGCTTCCGTGGCGCGCTGCTGCTGCTGGACATCGACCACTTCAAGCGTGTCAACGACGACTTCGGCCACCAGGCCGGCGACACGGTGCTGATCGAGATCGCACACCGGCTGGGCAGCTCGGTGCGGCTGAACGACCTGGTCTGCCGCTGGGGCGGCGAGGAATTCCTGGTCTACGCGCCCGGCCTGCGCGACGAGGGCCTGACCGCGCTGGCGCGGCGCATGCTGCATGCCGTGGGTGACCAGCCGGTGCGGCTGGAAGACGGCCGCGACCTGACCGTCACGACCTCGTTGGGCTACGCCTGCTTCCCGCTGCCGCAGCACGAGGTCAACCTCGACTGGGACCGGGCGGTCAACCTGGTCGACATGGCGCTCTACACCGCCAAGTCCATGGGCCGCGACCGGGCCGTGGGCCTGCAGGCCACGCTGGCCGAAGATGGCGACGCGCTGGTGGCGATGGAGCGCGACTTCGAGATGGCCCGGCTGTCCGGCGAGGTGCAACTGCGGATCGACCCACGCATCACGGCGCCCGCGGCTGCCTCGGGTTCAGGGACCTGAGAGCTCGTCCTTGTCGCCGGAAGCCGTGTCATAACCGAAGCTGTCGCGGAAGGTGAAGAACAGGGACACGTAAAACGCCGTGGTCAGCAGCAGCGACAGCGGCATCAGCAGCAGGCCGGCGAAGTTGCCGAGCAGCACCGTCAGCGGGCCGCCGAGCAGGGTCACGGCCAAAGTCAGCGCCAGGTAGCTGGCCAGGTAGACCAGGAAGGCGCCCTTGTTGCGCCACATCGCCAACGTGCTGGAGAACAGCGACTGTGCGAGGCCTTGTTCGCCCCAGACCACCAGGCCGGGCGCATGCCAGAACGGCACGCTCAGCAGGCTGATGATCAGCACCCGCGCCAGGATGCCGGTGCTGACGCCGGGCGCCTGCGCCAGTTTCTCCAGCGTGTCCGCATCGGCACCGCTGGTCATGGCGACGACCAGCGCCTGCAGCCCGCCATGGTCGATCAGCCCGCACAGTGCCAGGCTGCCCAGCATGGCCAGTGCATAGGCCAGGCACAGCGTGACCAAGGTGCGCCGCCGTGGCGCGGGCAGCTGTTGCCACGGCGCGATGAACACCACGGGCGAGGGCGGCTGGCCACGCAGGCTGCCCACGGTGGCCATCATGAAGGCCAGGCTCACCAGCGGGATGGCCGCCACCACCATGACGATGCCGACCAGCGGCAGGGCCATGACCAGTGCGGCGACGAACATGAAGCACAGGAACAGCGTCAGGTAGCGCACCGGAAAGCGCAGGCACTCGACCAGGCCTTGCCGCATCCACACCGCGCCTTGCCGCGCTGGCACGGTCTTGAGGGTCAGTCGCATGGGTTCAGGCCGCCTTCATGCTGCCGGGTGCCACGGGCGCTCGATGGCGTCGCGCAGCACACGCTCGAAATGCAGCGGTGGCTTGGGGCTCAGCAGGCTGGCTTCGCGCGGCAGGTGCCAGTCGGCCAGGCGCGAGAGCCAGAAGCGCTGGGCCGCGGCGCGGCGCAGGCCGGGCAGCAGGCGCAGCTCGTTGCCGCTGGGCTGGCGTTCGGCGGCGTAAGCGTGCAGCAGCGCCTCGGCACGCGGCAGGTCCAGTTGGCCGCTGTCCAGGTCCACGCACCAGTCGTTCAGCACCACGGCCAGGTCGTAGACGAAGGTGTCGGTGCCGGCGAAGTAGAAGTCGAACACGCCGCTCAGTCGCTCGCGGCCGGGCAGGCCGGCGAACAGCGCGTTGTCGCGGAACAGGTCGGCGTGCACCGCGCCGCAAGGCAGTTCCTGGTAGGCCGCCGAGGCGTGCAGGTGGGCCTGGAAAACCATTTCCTGGTCCAGCAGGCGGCCAGCGTCGGCGTCCAGGTGCGGGCGCACCACCGGCGCGGTGGCTTCGCGCCAGGCCAAGCCGCGCAGGTTGGGCTGGGCCAGCGGGAAGTCGGCGACCGCCAGGTGCATGCGCGCCAGCGTCGCGCCGAGTTGCTCGCAGTGGTGCAGGTCCGGCGCGTCCAGGCTTTCGCCCTCCAGCCGGTTGACCAGCGCGGCAGGCTTGCCGCCCAGCGTGTGCACCAGTTCCCCCTGGGCGTTGGCGCGCGGTTCGGGCACCGGCTGGCCGGCGCGCGCCAGATGGCGCATCAGTTGCAGGTAGAACGGCAGCTGGTCATGCGTCAGCCGCTCGAACACCGTCAGCACCCACTGGCCTTCGGCGGTGGTGGCGAAGTAGTTGGTGTTCTCGATGCCGCTGGAAATCGGCTGCAGCGCCAGCACCGGCCCCAGGCCCAACTGGGGGAGCAGGGCATTGGCCTGTTCGACAGAAACTTCGGTATAGACCGCCATGTGGCTGCATGCCCCGGAAGGATTGGAAGATGGGAGTGAGACGGCGGGCGACGGCCGTTCTGCGGGGGGCTGGGCGGAGGC
The DNA here is from genome assembly GCF_041287625.1 of Ideonella sp. Classification (GTDB taxonomy): domain Bacteria; phylum Pseudomonadota; class Gammaproteobacteria; order Burkholderiales; family Burkholderiaceae_C; genus Ideonella. The sequence continues at coordinate 131,698 of NZ_JBGGNH010000037.1, read as the reverse complement.
CGGGGCCGGCCTTTCAGAAATCGAAAGGCAGGCTCAGCCAGACGCGCTGGCCGGCTTTCGGGTCCTGCGACGGCGGGCGGCTGTTGTCGCGCGGCACGATGTCGTAGGCCGGGAAGCTGCCGTGCTTGGGCTGCACGGTGATGCGCTGGGTGGCGCCGCGCACGCGCAGCTCCTCGATGCGGATCTCATCGTCCTCGGTCACCTGGCGCAGGATTTGCGGCTCCGGCACCTTGCTGGCGGGCGTGATGACCTCGGTCGGCGGCAAGGGCTTCAGCGCGGTGGCGCCGGGCAGGGCGGCCGGTGCGGCGGACGGCGCCTGTTCTGCGAGGCTGGCGCCAGCGGCAAGCAGGCCGAGACACAGGGCGCTGAGCTGCAGGCGCGGGCGGAAGAAGGCGTTCATGGCGCTGATTTTACGGTCGCCACCGGCCCTGCCGGCGCTTGAGCAGAGGAATCGCTGCAGCGAGCACAATTGCAAGCCTTCACAGGCGCGCTGCGGGCGTGCCGTGCGTGCCGCCTGAAAGCTCTCCGAATGAACGACAAGATCCTGCTGCTGGTCGATGGGTCCAGCTACCTTTACCGTGCCTACCACGCGCTGCCGGACCTGCGCGGCCCCGAGGGCGTGCCCACCGGCGCGCTGCACGGCATGGTGGCGATGATGAAGCGGCTGCGCGAACAGATCGGTGCCGAGCACGCCTGCTGTGTGTTCGACGCCTCCGGCCCGACCTTCCGCGACGAGTGGTACCCCGAATACAAGGCCCAGCGCGCGCCGATGCCCGACGACCTGCGCACCCAGATCGCGCCCATCCACGAGGTGGTGCGGCTGCTGGGCTGGCCGGTGCTGGAGGTGCCGGGCGTGGAGGCGGACGACGTGATCGGCACGCTGTCCTGCGCCGGCCACGCGACCGGGCACAAGGTGGTGATCTCCACCGGCGACAAGGACATGGCGCAGCTGGTGCGGCCGGGCGTGACGCTGATCAACACGATGAGCAACGAGTCGCTGGACGAGGCTGGTGTGCTGGCCAAGTTCGGCGTGCCGCCGGACCGCATCGTCGATTACCTGACGCTGATGGGCGACGCGGTGGACAACGTGCCCGGCGTCGAAAAGGTCGGTCCGAAGACGGCCGCGAAATGGATTGCCGAGCATGGTTCGCTGGAGGGCGTGATCGCCGCGGCGGCCAGCATCAAGGGCGTGGCTGGCGAGAACCTGCGCAAGGCGCTCGACTGGCTGCCCACCGGCCGCAAGCTGGTGACCATCCGCACCGACTGCGACCTGGCCAAGCACCTGGTCGACTGGCCTGGACTGGACTCGCTGGCGCTGCGGCCGATGGACGACGCGGGCCTGCTCGACTTTTACCAGCGCTACGGCTTCCGCAGTTGGAAGAAGGAGCTCGAAGGCAAGCTTGGCGTGGCGACGGATGAACCCGCAGGCACCGCCGCCGCCGCTGCACCCATCGCTGCGGCCGCGCCGCGCGCCGAACGCCCGGTGCTGGCGCGCGAATACGAGACAGTCGACACGCTGGTGCGGCTGGACGCGTGGCTCGAACAGCTGCGTGCCGCGCCGCTGGTGGCTGTCGACACCGAGACCGATTCGCTGGACCCCGTGAGGGCCCGCATCATTGGCATTTCGTTTGCCGTCGAGCCCGGCCGCGCCGCCTATGTGCCGACGGGGCACGACTACCCCGGCGCGCCGGACCAGCTGCCGCTGGACACGGTGCTGGAACGGCTCAGGCCCTGGCTGGAAGACCCGGCCGCGGCCAAGGTGGGCCAGAACCTGAAATACGACCTGCACGTGTTCAACAACCACGGCGTGGCGCTGCGCGGCATTGCCCACGACACGCTGCTGCAGAGCTATGTGCTGGAAGCCCACAAGCCGCACAGCCTGGAAAGCCTGGCCGACCGCCACCTGGACCGCAAGGGCCTGAGCTACGAGGACCTCTGCGGCAAGGGCGCCAACCAGATCCCGTTTTCGCAGGTGGACGTGGAGCGTGCGACGACCTACAGCGGCGAAGACAGCGAGATGTGCCTGCAGGTGCACCAGGACTTGTGGCCGCAGCTGCAGGCCGAGCCCGGGCTGCTGAACATCTACCAGCAGATCGAGCTGCCGGTCAGCCTGATCCTGCAGCGCGTGGAGCGCCACGGCGTGCTGATCGATCCGCAGCGCCTGGCCGAGCAGAGCCGCCAGCTGGCCGAACGCATGATCGCGCTGGAGCAGGACGCCTACGAGATCGCCGGCCAGCCCTTCAACCTGGGCTCGCCCAAGCAGATCGGCGAGATCCTGTTCACCAAGCTGGGCCTGCCGGTCAAGAAGAAGACCGCCAGCGGCGCACCTTCCACCGACGAAGAAGTGCTGCAGGAACTCGCGGCCGACTACCCGCTGCCGGCCAAGCTGCTGGAGCACCGCAGCCTGTCCAAGCTCAAGGGCACCTACACCGACAAGCTGCCGCTGATGGTGAACCCCGGGACCGGCCGCGTGCACACCAACTACGCGCAGGCGGTGGCGGTCACGGGCCGCCTGTCGAGCAACGACCCGAACCTGCAGAACATCCCCATCCGCACGGCGGAAGGCCGGCGCGTGCGCGAGGCCTTCATCGCGCCGCCGGGGCACCGCATCGTCAGCGCCGACTATTCGCAGATCGAGCTGCGCATCATGGCCCACATCAGCGGCGACCCGGGCCTGACGCGCGCCTTCAGCGAAGGCATGGACGTGCACCGCGCCACCGCCTCGGAAGTGTTTGGCACCGAGCCGGGCGCGGTCACCAACGAGCAGCGGCGCTATGCCAAGACCATCAACTTCGGGCTGATCTACGGCATGGGCGCGTTTGGCCTGGCGCAAAGCCTGGGCATTGACCAGAAGGCGGCGAAGAACTACATCGACCGCTACTTCGAGCGTTTTGCCGGTGTGAAGCGCTACATGGAAGAGACCAAGGAATCGGCCCGCCAGCTCGGCTATGTCGAAACCCTGTTCGGCCGCCGCATCTACCTGCCCGAGATCAACGGCGGCAACGGCCCGCGCAAGAGCGGCGCCGAGCGCCAGGCCATCAACGCGCCGATGCAGGGCACCGCGGCCGACCTGATCAAGCTGGCGATGATCGCGGTGCAGGCGGCGTTGGACCAGGAGCAGCGTGCCACCCGCATGGTGATGCAGGTGCACGACGAACTCGTCTTCGAGGTGCCCGAGGCCGAGCTGGATTGGGCCAAGGAAGCCGTGCCGCGCCTGATGGCCGGTGTTGCAGCCTTCAAGGTGCCGCTCATCGCCGAAGTCGGCGTCGGCGCGAATTGGGACGAAGCCCATTAGAAATGGCGCACCCGGCCTCGCGAGTACGCAAGGCCACCCGCCGGGCGGGTTGCGCAGCCGCCTTGAGGCGGCTCGGCGCCGGCTGCGTGGGGTGCGGTGTGGTCAAGTTTGGAGGACTGAAACGATGATGGACGCAGAAGAATTCAATGCCCGCGGCATGCGCACCTTGCCCGGCCACATGGGCATTCGCATCCTGGAGGTGGGCGAACAGGTGAAGGCGGAGATGCCGGTGCGGCAGGAGGTCATGGCGCCCAATGGCTACCTGCATGCCGGCAGCATCGTCACGCTGGCGGACACCTGCTGCGGCTACGGTTGCGCGGCCAACCTGCCCAAGGGCGCGAAGGGCTTCACGACCATCGAGCTGAAGTCCAACCACCTGGGCACCGCGCTGGAAGGCGTGATTGCCTGCACCGCGAGCATGCTGCACGGCGGCCGCACCACGCAGGTCTGGGACGCGGTGGTGACCCACCGCGACACCGGCAAGACGATTGCGATGTTCCGCTGCACGCAGATGGTGCTGTACCCGGCGCCTGCGGCCTGAAACCCACGTCACGGCGGTTTCATCGCGCGGTCACGCTTGCGTCACTGCGCCGGCCCAGCATGGGAAGCCATGCAGACCGCCTTCCTGCCCTCCGCGCCGGCCACGCCGGCAGCTGCTCCGGCAGCGCCCCGGCCGCCCGAGCTTGCTTCGCTGGCACGCGCCGCGCTGCTGGCGGACGAGCATGACGGTGCCGACGGGCCCGCACCGCGGCACCGCTTCCGCACCGTGTGGATCTCGGACGTGCACCTGGGCACGCCGGGCTGCCAGGCCCAGGCGCTGCTGGATTTCCTGCGCGTGACCGAGTGCGAGACGCTGTTCCTGGTCGGCGACATCGTCGACGGCTGGCAGCTGCGCCGCAGCTGGTACTGGCCGCAGGCGCACAACGACGTGGTGCAGAAGCTGCTGCGCATGGCGCGCAAGGGCACGCGCGTCATTTACGTGCCGGGCAACCATGACGAGTTCGCCCGCAAGTACCTGGGCCACAGCTTCGGCGGCGTGGAGGTGGTGGAGGACTGGATCCACGAGACCGCCGACGGGCGCAAGCTGTGGATCACCCACGGTGACCTGTTCGACGGCGTGATCCAGTGTGCCAAGTGGCTGGCCTACCTGGGTGACTCGGCCTACGAGTTCACGCTGAAGCTGAACCGCTACCTCAATCACTGCCGCGCCCGGCTGGGGCTGCCGTACTGGAGCCTGTCCAAGTACCTGAAGCAGAAGGTCAAGCGCGCCGTCAGCTACGTGGCCGACTTCGAAGGCGCGCTGGCGCGCGAGGCGCGAAAGCGTGGCGTGCACGGCGTCGTCTGCGGCCACATCCACCATGCCGAGCTGCGCGACATCGACGGCATCCTGTATGCCAATGATGGCGACTGGGTCGAGAGCCTGAGCGCACTGGTCGAGCACTTCGATGGCACGCTGGCACTGGTCGACGGCGTGCAGCGCCCGGGCTTCGAAGCCGAGGTGCCGATGATGGCGGGGCTGCCGGCTGGCGCGCTCGCAGCCGGTGCGGCTGCGGCGCCGGGTTTGCATTTGTGACAGCGTCACGGCGTCGTCACATAAAGTTCATAAACTGCCCGAATGAGTGCTGAGTCTGCCTTACGTGATGCTGCCCAACCGACCGAGACAGCGCCCGCGGTGCCTGTGCAAATGAACACGCCAGCGGCGCAGCCTGCCGCGCCGGCCGACGCAGGGCCCGAGCTGCCGCCACTGCTGAATCGCGAACAGGCCATCCTGGCCTTCAACCGCCGCGTGCTGGCGCAGGCCCAGCGGCCGGACGTGCCGCCGCTGGAGCGGTTGCGCTACGTGACCATCGTCTCGTCCAACCTGGACGAATTCTTCGAGGTGCGTTTTGCCGACACGCTGGAAGCCGCACGTGCCGCCGGTGGCGACGCCAGCCGCGACGACCTGGCCACGCTGGCCGCCCGCGCGCATGCGCTGATCGACGAGCAGTACGCGCTGTTCAACACCGAGGTCATGCCGGCGCTGCGCCAGCACGGCATCGAGGTCATCAACCACGCCGAGCGCACGGCTGCGCAGCGCGAATGGGTGTCGCGCTTCTACCAGCGCGAACTGCGGCCGCTGCTGATGCCGGTCGGCCTGGACCCGACGCACCCGTTCCCGCAGGTGGCCAACAAGTCGCTGAACTTCATTGCCCGGCTGGGTGGGCGCGACGCCTTCGGCCGCGAGAGCACGATTGCCATCGTCAAGGTGCCGCGCGTGCTGCAGCGGGTGATCCGGCTGCCGGCAGAGGTCTGCGCACCGGGCCAGCAAGGTTTCGTGATGCTGTCCAGCGTGATCCGCGCGCACCTGGAGGACCTGTTTCCGGGCCGCACCGTCGAGGCCTTCTCGCAGTTCCGCGTGACCCGCGACTCGGATCTGGAAGTCGACGAGGACGACACCATCAACCTGCGCCAGGCCGTGCGCTCCGGGCTGACCACGCGGCACTACGGCCAGGCCATCCGGCTGGAAGTGGTGAACAGCTGCCCCGAAGAGCTGTGGCGCCTGCTGCTGGAGCAGTTCAAGCTGCCCGAGGCTGCGCTGTACCGCGTGGACGGCCCCGTCAATCTCGTGCGCCTGAATCAGTTGATTGACCAGGCCGATGACGTGCCCGGCGTGCAATTGCGCTTCACGCCGCACGAGCCGCGCTGGCCATCGCGCCGCCTGCGCCGTGGCGAGTCCATCCTGGCCGTGGTGCGCGAGAACGACGTGCTGCTGCACCATCCGTTCGAGAGCTTCGACCCGGTGGTCGAGTTCCTGCGCGAAGCGGTGCTGGACCCTGACGTGCTGGTGATCCGCCAGACTGTCTACCGCACCGGCGCGCAATCGGTGCTGATGGACCTGCTGATCGAGGCGGCGCGGCGCGGCAAGGAGGTCACGGTCGTCGTCGAGCTGAAGGCGCGCTTCGACGAAGAAGCCAATGTCAACTGGGCCGACCGGCTGGAGGCCGTGGGCGTGCAGGTGGTCTACGGCATCGTCGGCCTGAAGACGCATGCCAAGCTGCTGCTGGTCACCCGCCGCGAGGCCAGCAAGCGCGGTGGCGTGAAGATGCGCCGCTACGTGCACCTGTCCACCGGCAACTACAACCCCAAGACGGCCCGGCTCTACACCGACCTGGGCTACCTGACGGCCGACCCGCGCATCACCGCCGATGCCGAAGCCGTGTTCCAGCAGATTGGCAGCCTGACCCGCCTGGGCCCGCCCCGCCAACTGCTGACCGCGCCCTTCGTGCTGCACGACCGCCTGATGCAGCACATCGAGCAGGTCGGCGCGGCGGCAGCAGCCGGCTACGGCGGCCGCATCGTCGTCAAGTGCAATGCCTTGACCGACCCGGCCTTGATCCAGGCGCTGATGCGCGCCGGCCAGGCCGGTGCGCAGATCGACCTGATCGTGCGCGGCGCCTGCATGCTGCCGCCGGGCCTGCCGGGGCAGACCGACAACATCCGCGTGCGCTCGGTGGTCGGCCGTTTCCTGGAGCATTCGCGGGTCATCTACTTCCGCTGGGGTGACGGCGACGAGCAAGAGGCGCTGTACCTGTCGAGCGCCGACTGGATGAGCCGCAACATGTTCCGCCGCATCGAGCTGGCCTGGCCGGTGCGCGACACCAAGCTGCGCCAGCGCGTGATCGACGAATGCCTGGTGCCCTACCTGCACGACATGCGCGACGCCTGGCTGCAGCAGCCCGACGGCAGCTACCAGCGCGTGGCCAGCGACGGCATCAGCGTGCAGCAGGCGCTGATGCAGCTCTATTCCTCCCGCAGCACCGCCTGACACCCATGGACCTGATCCTCTGGCGCCACGCCGAAGCCGACGAAACCGCGGCCGAGCTGCCCGACCTGGAGCGGGCCCTGACGGCCAAGGGCGAGCGCCATGCGCGCCGGGTGGGCGAGTGGCTGAACCGCTTCCTGCCGGAGCGCACGCGGGTGTTGGTCAGCCCGGCCAAGCGCACGCAGCAGACCGCGCTGGCGCTGGGCCGGCGCTTCAAGACGGTCGAGACGCTGGGGCCGGACGGCACGGTCGAAGGCCTGCTGGCCGCCGCGCGCTGGCCGGACGCCAAGGAGCCGGTGCTGGTCGTCGGCCACCAGCCCACGCTGGGCCTGGCCGCGGCCTACCTGATGATCGGCCCGCGCATGGCCGCGGCGACCTTCAGGGCCGAGGACGGCAGCGAAGACCCGGCGATGCTGCCCTGGGCCGTCAAGAAGGGCGGCGTGTGGTGGCTGCGCTACCGGCCGCGCGAAGAGCGCGGCGAGGTCGTCCTCGTCGCGGTACGCACCCCTGAGCAAATCTGACCGTTTTCAGCCAGCCAGCAACTCGAAGCTGGTTTCGGCAACGACTGCGCCGTTGACCTGCAGTTCGACCTTGTGCACGCCGGGGTAGTAGCGCCGCGTGGTGATGGGCTTCAGGGCGTGGCTTCGCTGCAACTGCAGCGTCTGGCCGGCACCGAGTTCGCGCTGCCAGCCCTTGAAGACCTTGGCGCTGCTGCGACCGTCGGCCTTCACGTGGTGCACCAGATAGTCGACCAGCACGGTCTGGCTCACGGCCGCGGTGCTGCACAGCGTGGCGCTCAGCTGCACCGCGCCGCCCAGGGTGATGCGGGCCGGTGAGATCGCCAGTGTCGCGTCGCCCAGCAGCGCCTGGCCCTGACCCCACGCAGCCAGCACCCGCACGTCGGCGGACTTGATCAGCGTGCGGCTGGCATGGCGCAGCAGCGCGCGGCGCTCGCCTCCGGCCTGCGGCAGGTGGCGCTCCAGCCAGTCGGCCAGCAGGGCGGGGTGGTCCTTGGCAATGTCGTTCAGGTGATTGGCCACGCTGCGGCGCACATAGGCGCTGGGGTCGTCCTGCAGCCGGTCCAGCAGCGGCAGGCTGGGGGAAGGGTCACGAACCAGCGCCTGCAAGCGCAGGCCCCAGGGCAGGCGCGGGCGGCTGCCTTCGCTGCACAGGCGGCGCACGTGCTCGTTCGGGTCGTCGCACCAGCGCTGCAGCGTGGCGAAGACGGCTGCCTGGTGGTCGCGCAGCAGCGGTCGGATGGCGAATTCGGCGGTGAAGCGCTGCGTGAGCGCATGCAGGGCCTGCAGGCCGCGGTCCAGGTTCGAGGCATCGGCCGCCACGCGGCGGGCCACCCAGTCGCCCAGCGGCCAGACGATCCAGCCGGCCAGGCCCGCGCTGCTGGAATCGCCGCTGCTGGAGGCGTCCGGCGACACGGCGGGCGCCAGAGCTCGCGCGACGATGTCGCAGGCGGCGTCGAAGTCGGCTGGCAAGGTCGCGTCCAGCGCGGCGGCAATCTGCATCGCGCGTGCCTTCAGCTCAAGGTCTTCCAGGCCGTCGCCAGCCAGTCGCGTGAAGCGGGCGCTGTCGAAGCTGCGTGCGTGGCGATGCAGGTGGTGGGCGGCGGCGGCAATGCTGCCAGCGTGCAGGCGGTGCCTGAGCAGCGGCGCGGCGGCCTTGTCTGCGGTGGCGCCCGGTTCGGTGGGAGACGTGTCGACCATCGGGCAAGCATAGTCCAGCCTCCCGGCGCGCCAAGCGCGCGAGGCAGTGCCGCTCTGGCATCATGCCGGCCAAATCTCCCGCCCTCCATGCCGTCTTCTCCCGACCCGAACGTCGCTGGCGAACCGCCGTTGCGTTCCTCCCACGTGCCCTGGTGGTCGCTTGCCATCGCCGTCCTGCTGATCCTGGCGGGCACGGCGCTGCAACTGCGGCCGGAGCTGAACCACGCGCTGTTCCGGCTGGCCAACCAGGCGGCCGGCGGGCCCGATGCGTGGACGGCCGGCTTGTGGGCCGGCCTCAGCGTGGCCGGGCTGGGCCTGAGCACGCTGATGGTGGTGGCCGCGCTGGACCGCACTCGCCAGGCGGCGCTGGCTGCGGCGCTGTGGTGCATCCCTGTGGCCGCGCTGCTGACGCATCTGCCGAAGAACCTGGTGCGCTCGCCGCGTCCGCCCAAGCTGTGGCCGGCCGACCAGTTGTGGGTGATCGGCGAGCCCATCGTGCATTCGCCGTCGATGCCTTCCGGCCATGCGCTGACGGCCTTCGCGATGGCCACGCTGCTGGCCAGTGCGATGGGCTGGGCGCGCTGGCAGCAGGTGGCCGTGTTTGCGGTGGCCGTGCTGGTGGCGCTGTCACGCATTGCCGTCGGCGCGCATTGGCCTTCCGATGTGCTGGCTGGCGCCGGCCTGGGCCTGCTCAGCGGGCTGATCGCGCTGGCTTTGGCGCAGCGCAGCCCGCTGCAGCGCTGGCTGAACCTGCCGCGTGGCCGGCGCCTGCTGGCGGTGCTGGAACTGCTGCTGGCGGTGGCGATGCTGGTGCAGAAGACCGGCTACCCGATTGCCCAGCCGCTGCAGTGGACGCTGGCGCTGATGTCGCTGTGCAGCGCGGTCTCGCGCTGGCAGAACGCGGACGCGCCGGCTGGCGCGGATGCGCGCGCGGCCAGGCTGGTGCCGCCTTGCCTGCTGGCCGGGCTGGCGCTTGCGGTGCTGCTGCGCAATGCCAGCTGGCAGCCCGTGGCCGAAGCTTTGCGGGGCCTGCCACCGTGGGCCTGGCTGGCCTTGTGCGCGGGGCTCTGGGGCAGCTACGCCTTGCGCGCCGAGCGGCTGCGCCGCGAGTGGGGCACCTGGGGCCGCGCGAACCGGCCGGGCCACACCATGCTGACGCTGCACGACAGCGTGGACCTGTTCCTGGCCCACAACGCCGCCTTGCTGGTGCTGCCGATGCGCGCTGGCGAGGCCGGTTACCCGTGGCTGCTGAACCGCCGCTTCGGCATTCCGGTGGCCGATGCCTTGCGCAGCCTCGTGTGGCTGCGGCTGCAGGATGCCTGCGTGCTCGGCCTGCTGGGCCTGGCCTGCCTGTTGCCCGGCTCGCCATGGCTGCGGCTGGGTGCAGTGGCGCTGGCCTTGCTCGTGCTGCTGGTGCTGCTGCCGCGGCTGTCCAGCTGGCTGGGCGCGAAAGTGCCGCGCTGGCAGGCCGTGCAGACCGGGCTGTTGGCGCACCGGGACGACCGCCTCGGCTGGCTGCTGTGCTTGGCCAACTGGTGCCTGAAGCTGCTGGTGCTGGGCGGCGGGCTGGCCTTGCTGGCGCCGCTGCCGTGGCTGGCCGGCGTCAGCACCGCTGTGGCGGGCGAACTGGCGGTGGCCTTGCCGATCCAGGCGCCGGCCGGCGTGGGCAGCTACGAAGCGGCCATCTGGGCTGCGGGACAATGGCTGCAGGTGGCCGCCGAGCCCGCACGCCTGACCAGCGCCGCGCTGGCGGTGCATGCGCTGAGCCTGGCCGTGGCCTTGCTGAGCTTTGCGCTGTACCGCGGCGTGGCCATGCTGTTGCCACGGCGCACTCCTTTCACGACCGATTTCGCGGCCGATGCCGCCAACGTCACTGCTTCCCAGCGGTCCGCAGACCGCCCCCTTCCATGACCGACTCGCCTGTTTCCACCGCCTACATCGGCGCCGCGCCCGCGCTGCCGGCCGATCCGGCGCCGCCGCACCGCCTGTCGGTGGTGGTGCCGATGTACAACGAGATCGACAACGTCAAGCCGCTGATCGACACGGTGCAGGCGGCGCTGCAGGCCTATCCGCACCCGTGGGAGCTGATCGTCGTGGACGACGGCAGCCGGGACGGCACCGGTGCCGCGCTGCAGCGCCATGCGGCATCGGTTGGCCCGCACATCCGCGTGCTGCGCCTGCTGCGCAACTTCCGCCAGACGGCTGCGATGCAGGCCGGCATCGACGCGGCGCGCGGCGACGTCATCGTGACCATGGACGGCGACCTGCAGAACGACCCGCGTGACATCCCGCGCATGGTCGCCCGGCTGCTGATCGAGAACATGGACATGGTGGCCGGCTGGCGCGAGAAGCGGCAGGACGGCTTTGCGCTGCGCCGGCTGCCTTCGATGATTGCCAACCGGCTGATCCGCAAGATCACCGGGATGCAGTTCAAGGACCTGGGCTGCAGCCTGAAGGCCTTCCGCACCTCGGTGCTGCGCGAGGTGCGGCTGTATGGCGAGATGCACCGCTTCATTCCCGCCTGGCTGGCGACCGTGACCACGCCGGACCGCATGACCGAGGAGCCGGTGAACCATCGCGCCCGCGAGCATGGCGAATCGAAGTACGGCCTGTCGCGCACCTTCCGCGTCATCGTCGATTTGCTGTCGGTCTATTTCTTCCTGAACTTCGGTGCGCGGCCGGGTCACTTCTTCGGCGCGGTCGGCCTGGCGGTGCTGGGCTTTGGCTCGGCGGTGCTGGGCTACCTCGGCATCCTGAAGCTGCTGGGCGAATCCATCGGCGGCCGGCCGCTGCTGTTCGTCGGCTTCTTCTGCGTGATGGGCGGGCTGCAGTTCCTGCTCACCGGCGTGCTGTCGGAACTGCTGATCCGCATCTACTACGACGGCAGTCATGCCCGCCAGTACCACCTGATGGCCACGCCGCCGGTGGCGGACGGGGAGGGCTGGCACGCATGAGGGCAGTTCCCGAGTCGGACCGGAGCCTGAGCCGCGCCCAGTGGGCCGTGCTGGCGCTGGTGCTGCTGGCGCTGGCGCTGTGGCGCCTGGGCGGCGCGCCGCTGTTCGACGTGGACGAAGGCGCGTTCAGCGAGGCCACGCGGGAGATGCTGTCCAGCGGCGACTGGCTGCACACCACGCTGAACGGCGAGCCGCGCTTCGACAAGCCCATCGGCGTGTATTGGCTGCAGGCGCTCAGCGCGTCGGCCTTCGGCGTCGGCGAGTTCGCGATGCGGCTGCCGTCGGCCCTCAGTGGCTGGCTGTGGGCTCTGGTGCTGGCGCAGTTCGCATTGCCGCGGCTGGGCAAGCAGGTGGCGGTGAGCGCGGCGGTGATGCTGTCGACCTCGCTGGGCGTGCTGGTCATCGGCCGCGCCGCAACGGCGGACGCCTTGCTGAACTTGCTGCTGACGCTGACCGCGCTGGACGGCTGGCGCTGGCTGTCGAGTGATTCCCGGCCGGCGCTGCGCCGCGCCTATGCCTGGATCGGCCTGGGCCTGCTGACCAAGGGGCCGGTGGCCATCATCGTGCCCGGGGCGGCGTTGCTGCTGTGGCTGTTCTGCTCGCTGCCGTGGCGCGCCGCGCTGAGCCGGCTGGGCCGCACGGTGGCAGACCCGGTCGCCTGGCTGCTGATGCTCGGCATTGCAGTGCCCTGGTACGCCTACGCCTTGCACCGCCACGGCCAGGCCTTCATTGACGGCTTCCTGATCCGCCACAACCTGGCGCGCTACACCAGCCCGCTGGAGCAGCACGGCGGCAGCATCGGCTACTACCTGGTGGTGGTGCCGCTGCTGCTGCTGCCGTGGGCGCCGCTGCTGGCCGGCGTGCTGGCGCGGGTCAAGCAGCATTGGGCAGACCCGCTGCAGCGCTACCTGCTGCTGTGGGCCGCCTTCGTGATTGTGTTCTTCTCGCTCTCGGGCACCAAGCTGCCGCACTACGCGCTGTATGGCGCCACGCCGCTGGTGCTGCTGATGGCCATCACGCTGGCAGAAGCAGGCACCACGATGCGTGCGGCGCTGACCGTCAGCCTGCTGCTGTTGCTGGCGCTGCTGTGCGGCTCGGCGCTGGCCATGGGCTGGTGGCTGCCGCAGGTCACGCACCCGTTGTACAAGGCCATCATGGAGGGCCAGCATGCGCCGGTATCGCTGGCCTGGCTCAGCGGGCTGGCGGCGCTGGCCGTCCTGTTCCTGATGACGCAGCTGAACCGCCCGGGCTGGACGCTGGCACTGCGCAGCGGCGTCTCGGCGCTCGTGGTCGCGGTGGTGGCGCTGGGCGTGGCGCTGCCGTGGTGGGGCGACCTGCTGCAGGGCCCGGTCAGGCGCGCCGCGGCGATTGCCGCCGAGCGCCACGAGCCGGCGGTGCAATGGGGACTGCACCAGCCCAGCTTTGCGCTGTATCGCGGCCAGGCCACGCCGCGCCGCGCGCCGCATGACGGCGAGCTGGCACTGGTCCGGCTGGACCAGCTGCCCAAGCTGATCGCCCAGTCCGGCGGGCGCTACGTCCCGCTGTATGCCGAGCGGGGCTATGCGCTGATCCTGTGGCGTGCTGCTGCGCCGGCTGCTGCCACCTCGGTGGCGCAGGCCGCGCCATGAAGACCGGTTGGTGGCGGCGCGCGCGGCATCGCGAGGCGCTGGCCTGGCTGCTGGCGCTGCTGGTCGCGGGCACGGTGTTTTCGGTCTGGCCGCAGCTGGACTTGCAGGTGGCCGGCTGGTTCTACGACGGCCAGGGCCACTTCCCGGGTGACCATTGGTGGTGGGTGCGGGCGATCTACCGCGGTACCACGGCGGTTGGCTGGGCGGTGTTCCTCTATGCGTTGTGGAGCGCCTGGCGCAGTTGGCGCCGCTCGCCGGGCCACCGCCTGCGCCATGGTCGGCGCGGCTGGGCGCTGGCGCTGGTGATGCTGCTTGGCGTGGTGGTGCTGGTGCACGGCGCGCTGAAGGAGCAATGGGGCCGGCCACGGCCGGTGCACATCGTGCAGTTCGGCGGCGAGAAAGTCTTCAGCATGGCGCTGCAGCCGGCAATTGCCTGTCGCACCAACTGTTCTTTCGTCAGCGGCCATGCGGCGACCGGCTTCGTGCTGATGGCGGTCGGCCTGATGGCTGCGCCTGCGGTGCGCCGACGCTGGTGGCGCGCCGGCATGACGGCCGGCGCATTGATTGGCGCCGTCCGCATCATCCAGGGCGGCCACTTCCTCAGCGACGTGGTGTTTGCCGGCTTGGCGATCTGGGGCTGTGCGCTGCTGGTGCGTGCCGGATGGCTGCGCTGGCGGCTCAGGCGCAGGCGCCTGAGCCGCCAGGCGTCATAAGGAAAACGCGACGACGACGCCGGCGAAATCCACGCCGTTGTTCGGCGTCTTGATGTCCAGGTTGCTGATGTGCCGCCAGTGCAGGCCCACGCGCCAGGCGCCGCCGGCATCCACCAGGTTCAGGCCCAGGTGGTCGGAGAACTGGTACTGGGTGCTCTTCTGGCGGTCGCCAATGTTGGTCTGGCTCAGCCAGGCCGGGCCGATGCCGAATTCGACTTCCATGCGCGTGGCGCCAAAGGCCGGGCGCTGCCAGTGCACCAGCGGCACGATTGCGACGTCCCAGGCGCTCTTCGCGAAGGCCACGTCGCCTTGCGCGCTCCAGCGGCTGACCGAGAAGTTGGTCTGGTTGCTCAGGCTCCAGCCGCCGGCTGTCAGCATCTGGCATTCGCCGTAGGCGGCGCCCACGCTGGCCACGCGCAACTCATCGTCCTTGGCCACGTTGCCGCGGAACTGCCAGCGCGGCGCGCCGTCGCAGCGGGTGAACGGGGCACCTTCCCACCAGGCGTAGGCCCAGCTGGCCAGCGTGCCGCCCACGGCCACGGCGCGCAGGCCATTGCTGGACGCATGTTCCTTGGGTGTGGCGGGCGCGGTTTGCGCCATCAGGGGCGCAGACAGCAGGACGGACAGGCAGGCGACAGCCTGGGCGCCGAAGCGGGCACGGCGCGTGCTGAGGGTGGAGCCGGATACGCGCTTGGCGCGCAGCGAGGATGAGGTGGGTTGGCTGGGCATTGGCGGATTCTGCCAGCGACGCCCGCGACTCGCCGGCCGTCGGCACCTGACAAACAGTCACAGGTTTTTTCTCGTGGCTGTCGGCCGACAAGTCATAAGGGCGTTGTCCTACATTACCTCGGGTCGCAAGCGAATGGGTGGTGTAGGGCCCTGGTGATACCGTCGTGCCATCCATTCACCGCCGCGAAATCTCTTGGCCACAGCTTGTGGCTCGCCTCTCTTGGGTGGGGAGGCGGAGGTTTTTTGTGCAGCTCATACCAACAGCCTTTCGGAGTCCTACCATGTTCCAACGCATCTCCCGTGTCCGCGCGCTCGCCGTGACCACCATGCTGGCCTCCGTCGCCTTGCTGTCCGCCTGCGGTGGTGGAAGCGACGACGACGTGTCGCCGTCGGAAACTGATCAACTGATTACCAATGTGCAGGTCACCAGCAGCACTGGCGCTGGCTTCCCGCATCAGGTCAACATCTACAAGCCAAAGGGTGCCACGCGGGCCATCGTGGCGCTGCACGGTGGCGGCGGCAACAACGTGGCGATTTCGTACCAATTGGGCTTGAACTCCTCTCCGACCGACCTGACAACGTCGACAATCAACTGGGCATGGCTTGAGGCCAACCATGTGATGCTGGTGTTGCCTCAAGGTCAGCACATCGAGAGCAATGAAGGTGCCACGACTTGGAACAACTATGCGATGGATTCCGGTCAGGATGACAAAGCCTTCCTCGCAGCGCTTTCGGCGAAAATACGCAGTGACTACGGTGTCCGCAACGTGACGCTCATGGGGCACTCCATGGGGGGCGTGATGACGAACCGCATGTGGTGTGAATCGAATAGCAGCTTCGATTTATACGTGTCTCTGGCTGGCCCTGCCTCGCAGACATTCCAAACCTCCGCGACTTGCGCACCAGGTGCCGATCCGAAACCGTACATTGGAATCATTGGCGACACCGATCCTGTCATGGAAACGGAAGGCAATTGGGACCAATCAATCTGGACCATCAACCGACTGATCGTGGGCATCACGCAAGTCTCCGGTCCTGCGTGGGTCAATGACGAGGTCATCAATGAGCAAGTTCAGCAGCAGGTGCGCGCTACGGCCATGTGCGGCGAGTCGGTGTCGGCGTCGCCTACTCAACCGGGTGACAAGTACGATGTGTGGACGAATTGTGGGAACAAGCTAAAGCTCTATCGCGTCCATGGCGCAGGCCATGGCGTCAGTGGCACCAGCCCGGATGGCACCCCCTCGTTGGCGACGCAAATGGGCTTCACTGCAAGTGGCAGTTTCACCAACGGAGTTGGGTTGGTACAAGTCGAGGAAGATCAGGCGTTGACCATTGGCCTGAAGTAATCACTCCAGCGTGGGCGCCCTGGGCGCTCGCCACCGAAACTGGCCCGGGCTGCTAAGCTCGCGCCAGTTTTTTCTTTGGGATTTCGGATGTTCACCGGCATTGTGCAAGGCGTGGCCCAGGTGGCCAGCATCCAGGACAAACCAGGGCTGCGCAGCTTCCGGCTGCAGTTTCCCGGTGGCTTCGCGCAGGACCTGGCCATTGGCGCCAGCGTCTCGTGTGACGGCGTGTGTCTCACGGTCACCGAGCTGCATGGCGACAACGCGGCCGACTTCGACGTGATGCAGCAAAGCCTGTCGCTGACCACGCTGGGCGCCCTGGGCGAAGGCAGCCCGCTGAACGTGGAGCGCGCGGCGCGCGACGGCGCCGAGATTGGCGGCCACCCGCTGTCCGGCCATGTGGACTTCAAAGCCACGCTGGCCTCGGTGCGCCAGCCCGAGAACAACCACGTGATGCGCATCCAGGTGCCGCAGCCGTGGATGCGCTACATCTTTGCCAAGGGCTACATCGCGATCAACGGCGCCAGCCTGACGGTGGCCGAGGCCAACCGCGCTGAGGGCTGGTTCGAGGTCTGGCTGATTCCCGAGACGCTGCGTGCGACGACCTTTGCAGACAAGCAGCCGGGCGACGCGCTGAACATCGAGATCGAGCGCAGCACACAGGTCTTCGTCGACACCGTGCGCGACGCGCTGGACGAACGGCTGGGCCCGCTGATGCCGGCACTCGAAGCGCTGCTGCGCCAGCAGGGCAGCAGCCCGGAGGAACTGGCCGGCCCGCTGCCCAAGCTCAAAGGCTTGAGCTGAGCATTTTCAGCTGGACCGCGCCGCCCTCAGCTTGCGGTACAGCGTGTTGCGGCTGATGCCCAGGCGCCGCGCCGCTTCCGACAGGT
Organism: Ideonella sp.; assembly: GCF_041287625.1. Taxonomy (GTDB): domain Bacteria; phylum Pseudomonadota; class Gammaproteobacteria; order Burkholderiales; family Burkholderiaceae_C; genus Ideonella. The sequence continues at coordinate 114,626 of NZ_JBGGNH010000037.1, read as the reverse complement.
TGCCGCCCGTCTCCTGCAGTGCGCGCTCCACGGTGCGGGCCGAGACTTGGCGCAGATCGACGGCGGCGTCGGCCACCTCGGGCGCAGGCGCCCGCACCGGCGCACAGGCGCGCAAGTCGTCTGCCAGGTCGTCTGGCAGGTGGGTCCAGTCGATGCGGGTTTCGTGCGCTTCCATCAGCGCACAGGCGGTGCGCAGCGCATTGGCGAGCTGGCGCAGGTTGCCGGGCCAGCGGTAGCTGGCGAAGCGCTGCGCGAGTTCGGGCGCAAGCTGCACAGCCTGCCCGGGCGCCAGCTCCTCCAGCAGGTGCTGCACCAGGGCCGGCAAGTCCTGGCGTTCGCGCAGAGGCGGCAATTGCAGCGTCAGGCCGTTGAGCCGGTAATACAGGTCTTCGCGGAACTGGCCGGTGCGCATCTGCTCGCGCAGCGCATGGTGCGTGGCGCAGATCAGCTGGATGTCCACCGGCACCGGCTTGCCGCCACCCAGCGGCACCACGAGCCGGTCCTGCAGCACGCGCAGCAGCCGGGCCTGCATCGCCAGCGGCATGTCGCCAATCTCGTCCAGGAACAGCACGCCGCCGTCCGCCTCGCGGATGCGGCCGGGCGCGCCTTCGCGGCTGGCGCCGGTGAAGGCCCCAGGACGGTAGCCGAACAGCTCGGCCTCGATCAGGCTTTCCGGCAGCGCCGCACAGTTCACCGCCACGAAGGCTTGCGCGCGGCGCGGCCCGCTGCGGTGCACCGCCCGCGCCAGCACCTCCTTGCCTGCGCCGGATTCGCCCTGCAGCAGCAGCGCAATCGGCTTGTCCAGCACCCGGCGCGCACGCGCCAGCACCGCGTGCAGCGTGGGGTCGCCGGTGTCCAGCGCGGCCAGTTCGTCGGCAGGCACCGGGGTGGGCAGCGGGCCGGGCGCCGGCTGGGTCACGAAAACCCTGGCCGGCATGCTCAGGCTGGCCTGGCCGGGCTCGATGCGCAGCCACAAGGCCTGGCCCTGCACGGTCTGCACCCGCTGCGGCGCGCCGCCGGTGCGCTGGGCGCCGGCCATCAGGCGGTCGATGGACACCTCCAGCAGCTGTTCGATGGGCAGGCCGCCCAGCGTCTGCCAGGGCTGACCAAGCAGCGAAAGCGCGGCCTTGTTGGCACCCGTCACCCAGCCGTCGCCCGACAGCGCCAGCAGGCTCTCGGTCATCGTGGAAAGGCCTTCGGGTTGGCTGTGCAGCCGCAGCCGCAGCTGGTCGCCATGGCGGGTCTCGAACAACCGGTGCTCAATCATGCGCACCGCCGAGCGCACGAGGCCCAGCGTGTGGCGGTGGTAGCCGCGGTGGTCGCCGGAAAGGTCCAGGGCACCCAGCAGGCGGCCCTGGGAGTCGTGGATCGGTGCTGCGGCGCAGGTGAGAAACGCATTGCGCTCCAGGAAGTGCTCGCCGCCGTGCACGACCATCGGTTGGGCTTCGACGAGTGCGGTGCCGACGGCATTCGTGCCGCGCCAGCGCTCGTGCCAGTTGGCGCCCGGGCGCAGCGCCACCCGCTCCGCGCGGTGCATGAACTGCAGGTCGCCAAGCGAGTGCAGCAGCAGCCCGTCCGGATCGGCCAGCACCAGCATGCCGTCGCTGTCCTGGGTCTGCTCGTGCAGGAAGTTCATCACTGGCAGCGCGTGGGCAAGCAGTTCACGCTGCTGTTCCAGCGCCTGGCGCAGTTGCGCCGAGGAGGCATGCGGCGCCCCGGCGGGCCGTGCCGTGGGCGACAGGCCTGCCTCTGCGCTGCGCTGCCAGGAACGCGCCAGCACGGGACCCAGCAGCTGCGCAGACACCTCGCCGCTGCTGTTGAGCTGGCGGTGGGCCTCGCGCACCTGGGCGGGGGAGAGGACGGGGGTCAGGGCAGGGTGCATGGCGGCGGATTCAAGGCGGTGTCGGGTCGAGGTTAGTCATGCCGGGCGCCCCCGCCTAGAGGGTCTTCCGCCAGTGGCTCAGGCGGGCTGTTCCGTTTCGGTACAGGGTTTCGGTGTGCGACACCTTGGCGCAGGTGATGGCCGCTGTTCCGCCCCGGTTTGCGCAGGATCCCGGTGTTTCCGGCGCAAAAAAAGCACACATGTCGCTGGCACGTCGCGTGCTGTTCGTGCCAGGGCAGGCCCCGTTTCCAACACGCAAACGCCGGGTCGCTTCCTTCTTCATCCAACAACGCAGGAGACAAACGCATGCTGTATGCCTTTCCCGGAACCGCTGGCGCCCCCGTCGGCTTCAAGCCGCGCTACGACAACTTCATTGGCGGCAAGTTCGTGGCGCCGGTTGCCGGCCAGTATTTCGACGTCATCACGCCGATCAATGGCAAGGTCTTCACCCAGGCCGCCCGTTCGACCGAAGCCGACATCGAGCTGGCGCTGGACGCTGCGCACGCCGCCGCCGCCAAGTGGGCTGCCACGCCGGCTGCCACGCGCGCCAACGTGCTGCTGAAGATTGCCGACCGCATCGAACAGAACCTGGAGAAGCTGGCCTACGCCGAGTCGGTGGACAACGGCAAGCCGATGCGCGAGACGCTGAACGCCGACATCCCGCTGGCCGCCGACCACTTCCGCTACTTCGCCGGCTGCGTGCGGGCGCAGGAAGGTGCGCTCAGCCAGATTGACGACGACACCATCGCCTATCACTTCCAGGAACCGCTGGGCGTGGTCGGCCAGATCATTCCGTGGAACTTCCCCATCCTGATGGCGGCCTGGAAGCTGGCGCCGGCACTGGGCGCGGGCAACTGCGTGGTGCTCAAGCCGGCCGAGTCCACGCCGGTCAGCATCCTGGTGCTGGCCGAGCTGATCGCCGACCTGTTGCCGGACGGCGTGCTGAACATCGTCAACGGCTTTGGCCGCGAGGCCGGCATGCCGCTGGCGCAAAGCAAGCGCATTGCCAAGATTGCGTTCACCGGCTCCACCGCCACCGGCCGCGTCATCGCCCAGGCTGCAGCCAGCAACCTGATCCCGGCCACGCTGGAACTGGGCGGCAAGAGCCCCAACATCTTCTTCGATGACGTGGCCGCGGCTGACGATGCGTTCTTCGACAAGGCCATCGAAGGCCTGGTGCTGTTCGCGTTCAACCAGGGCGAGGTCTGCACCTGCCCGAGCCGCGCGCTGATCCAGGAGTCCGTTTACGACAAGTTCATGGACCGGGCCATCAAGCGCGTGGCCGCCATCAAGCAAGGCAGCCCGCTGGACACCGAAACGATGATGGGTGCGCAGGCCTCTTCGATGCAGATGGACAAGATCATGTCCTACCTGGAAGTGGGCAAGCAGGAAGGCGCGCAGGTGCTGATCGGCGGCGGCGCGGCGAAGATGGAAGGTGAACTGGCCGGCGGCTACTACATCCAGCCCACGCTGTTCAAGGGCCACAACAAGATGCGCATCTTCCGCGAGGAGATCTTCGGCCCGGTGTTGGCCGTGACCACCTTCAAGGACGAGGCCGAGGCGATGGAGATTGCCAACGACACGCCTTATGGCCTGGGCGCTGGCGTGTGGACCCGCGACGGCAGCCGTGCCTACCGCTTCGGCCGTGGCATCCAGGCCGGCCGCGTGTGGACCAATTGCTACCACGCCTACCCGGCGCATGCGGCGTTTGGCGGCTACAAGGAGTCCGGCATCGGCCGCGAAACCCACAAGCAGATGCTGGACCACTATCAGCAGACCAAGAACCTGCTGGTCAGCTACAGCCCCAACAAGCTGGGCTTCTTCTGAACTTCACGCAGTCGAGCACGAGCGGCCTCCGGGCCGCTTTTTTCGTCCTGAAGGAGCTCCCATGATCGAACGCGTGATCGACACCGAAGCGGCGCTGGCGATGGTGGCAAGGCTGCAGGTGCAGCACGGCGAAGGCATCTTCTTCTACCAGGCTGGCGGCTGCTGTGAAGGCAGCCACCCCATGTGCTGCGCGCCGGGCGACCTCACACTGAACACCGGCGACGTGCAACTGGGCCAGGTGGGCGGCGTGCCCTTCCACGTCAGTCGGTCCCAGTGTGAATACCTGCTGGGTTCGCAGTTGACGCTGGATGTGCTGCCCGGTAGCCAAGGCAGCTATTCGCTGGAAGACCCGGAGGGCGTGCACTTCGTCAGCCTGACCCGGTTGTGGACCGACGAAGAGTGGCAGGCGTTGGCGGCCCAGCCCGTGCCGGGCTGAAACTGAGGGGTGAAAACCGCGAAACACCCCCGAACGGCGGATGGTCGGGGTTGTGGCGCGTCGCAACAATGCGGCCGTCGCCTTCACTTCCTTTGCCTCGCCATGCCGCCCAAGTCGCTGTCCGCCACTCGAACCTTGTTGCTCGGCTTGCCGGCCTTGCTGTCTGCGGCGCTGGATGGCCAAGCGGTCGCCGCGCCGGCGTCCTCCCAGGCCGCAGCCGAATCGGCGCCCGCGCTGCTGCTGGCGCGGGAGCTTGGGTCGGATGCCTCCCCCGCGCCCTACCTGGTCAGTGAGAAGTTCGACGGCGTACGTGGGCTGTGGGACGGGCGGCGGCTGCGCTTTCGCGGCGGCGGCGAAATCCAGGCGCCGGCATGGTTCCTGGCGCAGTTGCCAACGCAGCCGCTGGACGGCGAGCTGTGGTTGGGGCGCGGGCGTTTCGATGAGGTCTCGGCGCTGCTGCGCCGCGGTGATGCAAGTGACGCCGGCTGGCGTGCGTTGCAGTTTCGCGTGTTTGAGTTGCCGGGCGGCGAGGGCAGCTTTGCGCAGCGTGCGGCCAAGCTTGCGGCGCTGGCGCCGCCGGACGGGCCCGGCCCCGTGCGGGCCGTCGCGCAGTTCCAGGTGGCCGACCGCATGGCCTTGCAGCAGCGGCTGGACGAGGTGGTCGCTGCCGGTGGCGAAGGCCTGGCACTGCACCTGGCCGACGCGCCCTACCTGACTGGCCGCAACGGCGTGCTGCTGAAGTTCAAGCCGGTGCAGGACGCCGATGCGGTGGTCATCGGCCATGTGCCGGGCAAAGGCAAATACGCCGGTCAGGTTGGCGCGCTGCGCGTGCGCAACGACGATGGCCAGGTCTTCCTGCTCGGCTCGGGCCTGAGCGACGCGCAACGCCGCAGCCCGCCCCCGCTGGGCAGCCGCCTGAGCTACAGCTGGCGCGGCCAGACCGACACCGGCCTGCCGCGTTTTGCCACCTTGCTGCGCCTGCGCGACGCTGGCACTTGAGCCGAAGCTTAGCGGCTGCTGCGGTATCGTGCCGACATGAGCGATTTCAGTTTCTTCTGGCACGACTACGAGACCTTCGGCCGCGTGCCGCGCCATGACCGGCCCTCGCAGTTCGCCGGTGTGCGAACCGACGCGGACCTGAACGAGATCGGCGAGCCGGTGATGGTCTATTGCCAGCCGGCGCCCGACTACCTGCCCGACCCCGAGTCCTGCCTGCTGACCGGCATCCTGCCGCAGCTGTGCCTCGAACACGGTGTGCCGGAGCATCGCTTTGCCGCCACCATCGAGCAGCAGCTGGCCAAGCCCGGCACCGTGGGCGTGGGCTACAACTCCATCCGCTTCGACGACGAGGTCACGCGCCACCTGTTCTGGCGCAACCTGATGGACCCGTATGCCCGCGAGTACAAGAACGACTGCGGCCGCTGGGACCTGCTGGACACCGTGCGCTGCATGTATGCGCTGCGGCCCGAGGGCATCGAATGGCCGAAACACGAGGATGGCCGGCCCTCGTTCAAGCTGGAGCACCTGAGCGCCGCCAATGGCCTGCTGCACGAGGCAGCGCACGATGCGCTTTCGGACGTCCGCGCCACCATCGGCCTGGCCCGGCTGATTCGCCAGGCTCAGCCCAGGCTGTGGGACTTCTGCCTGAAGCTGCGCAAGAAGGACGCGGTGTGGACCGAGGTCGGCGTGGGCCGGCCGTTCCTGCACATCTCCGGCATGTACGGGCCCGAGCGCGGCTGCATCGCCGCCGTCTGGCCGCTGGCGCCGCACCCGGTCAACAAGAACGAGCTGATCGTCTGGGACCTGGCGGTCGACCCGTCCGAGCTGTTCACGCTGAATGCCGCGGCCATCCGCGAACGCATGTTCACCAAGGCCGAGGCGCTGCCCGAAGGCGTGACGCGGCTGCCGATCAAGACCATCCACATCAACAAGTCGCCCGTGGTCATCGGCAACCTGAAGACGCTGTCGCCAGCGATGGCCGAGCGCTGGGGCTTCGACATGAACCTGGCGCTGCAGCACGCCCAGGCCTGCGCCGAAAACAGCGCCAAGCTCGGCGGCCTGTGGGACGAGGTGTTCGCCCGCCCGCCCGCCGAGCGCACGCCGGACGTGGACGAAGACCTCTACGGCGGCTTCGTCGGCCCGCAGGACCGCACCCGGCTGGACCGCCTGCGCAAGCTGAAGCCCGACGACCCGGCGCTGCCGCGTGCCAGTTTCGACGACGGCCGCCTCGGTGAGTTGCTGTTCCGCTACCGCGCCCGCAACTTCCCGGACAGCCTGGCGCCAGAAGAGCACGAGCGTTGGGAACAGCATCGCGCTGCGCGCCTGCACGAAGGCGAGGGCGGCGCGATGAGCATCGACGCCTACCTGGAGAAGCTGGACGTGCTGGGCGCTGCGGCCGCCGAGAAGGGTGACGAGAAGGCGACCGCCATCCTCGAAGCCTTGTCCGAATACGTCGAGCAGATCGCCCCCGAGGTCTGAGGCACCCGGCCTCGCGAGTACGCAAGGCCACCCGCCGGGCGCGTTGCGCAGCCGCTTGGGGCGGCCCTGCGCTTGCTGCGAGCTTCGCCAAGCTTCGGGCAAGCCCCTGGGTCGAAGCGTGCGGGAGGCGCGTATCGTCGCCGTCAACCCAACCACCTTGCGGAGTGCCCATGCTCAAGTCCGGCATTGACCAGGACGCCCTGATCGAGATGTTCTCGACCACCAGCGCGCGCCAGACCGCGCAGCTGCGCGACGCCGTGCACACGGCCACCTTGAAGGCCTTGCAGGGCCGCGAGATGAGCCTGAAGAACATCCGCTCGGTGTTGAAGTCGGTCACCGAGGCCGCCAGCACCGGCACTGCGGGGCGCGGCCTGCCGGAGGTCGATGCCGAAGCCATGCTGGGCTCTGCGCTGTCCGGCATGGACGACGCTTTGCTGAAGGCAGTCGAGGCCCACCAGGTTGCGCTCAGCAGCCTGGCCGGCCAGGGCGTGGGCCTGCAGGACAAGCAGCTGAAAAAAGCGCTGGGCGATCTGGAACAGCTGGAGGACACGATGTTCGGCGCGGTGCGCAAGGCGGCCGAAGCGGCCGGTGGCACGCTGTCCGGTCCCTGGGAGCAGGCGCTGTCACACTTCAAGCAGGACGGCAGCCAGGCGGGTGCGCATGCGCAGGCGACTGTCAACGGCGTGACTGCGCAGCTGGAGAAGATGCAGACGGCCATGCGCGACACCCGCGCCGCCGGCCTGAAAGCCGCGCAGGCGCTGGCGCAGAGTTACACCGCGCTGGTCAGCGGCGTGCTGATGGGCATGTCCGACGCCTTGCGCCAGGGCGGCAGCGCCGGTTCACCGCCGCCGCCGACCGCTGCGCCTGCCGCTCCGGCAGCCAAATCTGCACGCCGCAAAGCCACTTGAACCCTGGGCTGGCAGGCCTTGCGCACCACCCGCCCTAAAATCCGCGGTTGAGCCTCATGAAGCCCGCCTGCTGCACAGCGGGCTTTTTCACTTTTCACGGACATTTGCGCCATGACCCGAGTCGTCATCAGCGGCACCGGCCTTTACCAGCCGCCGCACGTGATCACCAACGCCGAGCTGGTGGAGGCTTTCAATGCCTATGCTGCGCTGCAAAACGAGCAGCATGCCGACGCGATCGCCGCCGGCACCCGTGCGGCCATCACCCACTCCAGCGTCGAGTTCATCGAGAAGGCCTCGGGCATCAAGCAGCGCTACGTGATCGACAAGGCCGGCGTGCTGGACCCGGCGCGCATGTACCCGCGTTTCGAGGCCCGGGCTGACGAGCAGTTGTCCCTGATGGCCGAGATCGCGGTGGACGCCGCGAAGCAGGCGCTGGCTGCCGCCGGCAAGAGCGGCGCGGAGGTGGACGCCGTGCTGTGCGCCGCGGCCAACATGCAGCGTGCCTACCCGGCGATGGCGGTCGAGATCCAGCAGGCGATTGGCGCTGGTGGCTATGGCTTCGACATGAACGTGGCCTGTTCATCGGCCACGTTCGCCATCGAGCAGGCGGTCAATGCCGTCAAGGCCGGCTCGGCCAAATGCGTGCTGGTGGTCAACCCGGAGATCACCTCGGCCCACCTCGAATGGCGTGACCGCGACTGCCACTTCATCTTTGGCGACGTCTGCACCGCAGTCATCATCGAGGCGGCCGACACGGCGACCAGCGACACGCAGTGGGAGGTCCTCGGCACCAAGCTGGCGACCGAGTTCTCCAGCAACATCCGCAACAACTTCGGCTTCATGAACCGCGCCGAAGACAACGATCCGCTGGGCCGCGACAAGACCTTCTACCAGGAGGGCCGCAAGGTCTTCAAGGAAGTGGTGCCGATGGCGGCGGCGCACATCGAGAAGCACCTGCACACGCTGCAGGTCGAGCCCACGCAGGTGCGCCGCTTCTGGTTGCACCAGGCCAACCAGGGCATGAACCAGCTGGTGATCAAGAAGCTGGTCGGCAGCGACGGCAATGCCGACATCGCGCCGCTGATCCTGGACGAATTCGCCAACACCGCATCCGCCGGCTCGGTGATCGCGTTCCACCGCCACCATGGCGACCTCGCCAAGGGCGACCTGGGCGTGATCTGCTCGTTCGGCGCCGGTTATTCGATCGGCAGCGTGATCGTCAAGAAGCGCTGAGGTCAGCGCAGCCGGGTCACTCGGGTTTGATGCCCGCGATGCGTATCACGCGGCCCCAACGGCCGACTTCGCGGTCAATGAAGTTCGCGTAGCTGTGCGCGCCCTGTTCCGGGACCACAAAGCCTTTGGACTCCAGCTGTTGCCGGGTTTCTGGTGACTGCATGATCTTCACCAGTTCGGCTTCCAGCCGTGCGGCGATGGGGGCGGGTGTCTTGCTGGACACCGAAATGCCGGACCAAGACATGGCCACGAATCCCGGAACCTCCTTTTCGCTGATCGCCGGCACATTGGGGAACAGCGAATTGCGCGAAGTGCTGGTGACTGCCAGGGCCTGGAGCTTGCCCTCTTTCACCAGGGGATAGGCCGAGTCCTGGTTGACGAATGCCATTGGCACCTGGCCTTCCAGCAGCGCAGCGACCAACGGCCCGCCGCCTTTGTAGGGCACGCCAACGATGGAGAGGCCCTTGCAGTCCCGACCACCTTGGGCATTGCCCAGGCAGACGCTCAGGGACTGCTTGAGCAATTCCATGGCCACGTGGCCGGAAGATGCGTGCGTGAAGCCGTAGCTGAGCTTGCCGGGATTGGCCTTGCCGTAGGCGATCAGCTCGGCCAGTGTCTTGAATGGTGACTTGGGGCTGGCGACCAGCACGTTCGCCCCGGAATGAACCTGCGTCAGGTGTGTGAAGTCCTTGATGGAGTCATAGCCGACCTGCGCATCCATGCCGTGCGCCACGGCGTTCTGGCCAATGCCGCTCTGAATCAGCGTGTAGCCATCGGCGGGCAGCGACAGCGCCTTCAAGGTGCCGGTGACGCCGCCGCCGCCGGCGATGTTTTCAACGTTGACCGGCTGCTTCAGTGCCACAGCGAGCTTGCCGGCGATCAGTCGGCCCATGAAGTCGCTGGTGCCGCCGGGCGGGAACGGGACGATCAGTTTGAGAGGCTTGGTTGGCCATTCCGGGGCCTGCGCATGCGCAGAATGGGCGCCCAGCAATGACATGGCCAAGCTCAACCAGGCCGCCAGCAATGAACTGCAACGTATCACTTGTGTTGTCTCCGTCTTCGTGGATTTCGAACGCGAATCGTCTTTGAGCCAAGCCTGCGGCGCGATTTCGCGGGCAATCTAACATCGCTCGCATCCGCCACCAGGGTTTGGTGGCGAACATGCGTCGCATCATGCCGTCTTCTGGACAGTCACAGTCGCCTGTCTCAGCCGCCGATCTGGAAGCGATGCCGGTGCAGCAAGGCATAAGCCGGGCGACATGCCTCGGCCACGGCCAGGGCCGCACCTTGCAACCGGGGCGAGCGTGGGCGCCAGGCTTCAAAGCTGGTCGAGGCCCAGACAGCGTCGTACCAGTGGGGCGCCCAGATGCCGTCGCTGTCCCGCCGGCCTGCGGGCCAGCTCAGCATGCGCGGCGTGAAGGCAATGCCCAGCGCGGCGCAGACCGCTTTCAGGTAGGCCTCGGGCGCTTGCAGGAAATCGTCGGCGGCTATCACCATCGGTGCCTGGCCGCTGCGCTGCGCCAGTTCGTCGAACAGCAGGGCCTGCTGCAGCAGGCCGATGTCGGCCGGGGCCACGGTGGCGCGGCTCTTCAGATAGCTCTCCACGACCTGCGCCGGGTCGCGGATCAGCAGCACGTTGTGCAGCTTGTGCACCCAGTCCGTCGCCATGCCTGGCAGCAGGTGGTGGCTCATGTGCTTCTGGTACCAGACGGGCTGGCCGCCAGGGGCCGGCCCTTCGCTGAGCGCCTGCGCCACGCGCGCAGCGTCGGTGTCGCCGTCGGCAATGATCTCGTCGCGGCCCGGGTGGTCCAGGCCGGTCGCTGCCAGGTAGGCGGCGTACAGCGGCTCGTCGCTGACGGCGCAGTCACCGCGGTTTTCCCAGGCCCGCATCATCGCGGTGGAAATGTTGCGAGGGCCGCTCCACATGGCAACCCGCAGCGGCGCCGCGGCACTCATGCCCATCGGCCTTCGCAGGCCGCCACATCGCGCGCCACCAGGCCCCTGTACAGCGCCTGCAGCCGCAGCACCATCGGTCCTGGCAAGCCGCCTTCCATCACGCGGCCGTCCACCTCGCGCACCGGCACCACGCCGGCGAATGTGCCGGTGCAGAAGGCCTCTTCTGCGCTGTAGACCTGGGTCAGGCTGAAATTCTTCTCGAACACCGGAATGCCGGCCTCGCGGCAGACCTGGATCACGTTGCTGCGCGTGATGCCGCCCAGGCAGTAGTCGCCGCTGCTGGTCCAGACCTCGCCGCCCCGCACGATGAAGAAGTGGGTCGAGTTGCAGGTCGCCACGAATCCGTGCGGGTCCAGCATCAGCGCTTCGTCTGCGCCCGCAGCCGTGGCCTGGATGCAGGCGGTGATGCAGTTCAGCTTGCTGTGGCTGTTCAGCTTGGGGTCCAGCACGTCCGGATGGCCGCGGCGCACGTGCACCGTGAACAGCTTCAGCCCGGCATTGACCGTCTCGGGCTTGGCCAGCTTGAACTCCGGCAGGATCACGATGGTGGCCGGGCCCACGGTGACGCGCGGGTCCTGGTAAGGCGTGCGCTTCACGCCGCGGCTGACCATCAGCCGGATGTGCACGCCGTCGTGCATCTGGTTGGCCTTCAGCGTGTCGTAGACCGCCTGCGTCAGTTCGGCCTTGCTCATGCCAATGTCCAGCATGATGGCCTTGGCACCTTCCCACAGCCGTGCCAGGTGCGCATCCAGGAACAGCGGATGCCCCTGGACCACGCGCAGGCCTTCCCACACGCCATCGCCCAGCACGAAGCCGCTGTCGAAAACCGACACCGTGGCGTCGGCGCGCGACTTGAGCTGGCCGTTGATCCAGATGCGGATGTCCGCATTGCGCGGGTCGTCATGAAAGTCGTGAATGCTTTGCGACATGTTTCGTCAGGGTTCCCGGGTGAGCGACGAGTCTAGCGGCAGTGGCATCATCTCGGGTTGACGTCCCATCAAGGGCGAATCCGGGGTTGGTCAACAGCCGGCCATGACAGCAAAGGTTATCGAATGCACTCGTTCCACAAGCACACTTTCGCCGGCGCCGCTGGCCTGCTGCTGGCCCTGGTGGCCAGCCTCGCCTCGGCGCAAGACAAGCTGCAGAGCCTCGGCAATGCGAATGCCAAAGCGTCGGTGATGAGCCGCGAAGAGCTGCGCGCCTGCTTCAAGGAGCAGGACAGCATCAAGGCCGCGAGCATTGACCTGGGCACCAAGCGCACCGCGCTGGATGCCGAGCGCAAGCAGCTCGAAACTGAGAACGAGGCCATGAAGCAGCAGCGCGACGCGCTGGCCGCCCGTGTCAACCAGAACGCGGCCGACATGAACGCCAAGGTGGCTGCGCACAGCGCCAAGGTCGAGGCATTCAACCAGAAGATGGACGCGCTGAACGCCGCGGCGAAGAAAGGCGAGAACATCGACCGCCGCCAGCAGGTGCTGGAGCGGGAGGGCAAGGAAATCCAGAAGACTTCCGACGAGCTGAACGAAGCCGGCAAGGTGTTCCAGGCCAGCGTCGACGAAGACAAGAACAAGCTCGACAGCCAGTTCCAGCAGTTCCAGGTCAAGACCGATCAATGGAACACCCGCAACCACGACATGGACATCGCTGCCAGCAACTACGACGCTGATCTGAGTTCGTGGAAGACCCGCTGCGGCGGCCGCAACTATCGCGAAAGCGACGAGAAGGCCATTCGCGCCGGCAAGTGAGGGTGAGCGCGTGACTGCCATGCCGCAGCGCCTGCTGATCATTGGAGGCACCCGCTTTGTTGGGCGCCACTTGTCGGAGGCGGCGCTTGCTGCGGGCCACACCGTCACGCTGTTCAACCGCGGGCAGAGCGGCGAACCGCTGCCTGGTGCAGAGTTCATTCAAGGCGACCGGCGCGGAGATCTTTCCGCGCTCGCTGCCAGGCGCTGGGACGCGGTGATCGACTGCTGCGGCTACCTGCCCGGGGAAGTCGTCGCGATGGCGCAGGCCCTGCGCGGTCGCGTCGACCGCTACATCTTCATCTCCAGCGTCTCGGCCTATGCCGACTTCCGGCAGCCGAACAGCGAAGACTCGCCGCTGGGCGTGCTGGCCGACCCGAACACGACGACGGTAGATGGCGACACCTATGGCCCACTGAAAGCCGCCTGCGAGCAAGTGGTGCGGCGGGTGTTTGGCGAACAGGCGCTGTTGATCCGCCCTGGCTTGGTCGTCGGCCCGCACGACCCCACCGGCCGCTTCACCTGGTGGCCGGCGCGGGTTGCCAACTCGGCGGATGGCGAACCGCTGCTGGCGCCGGGTCATCCCGAAGACGAACTGCAGTTCATTGACGCCCGGGACCTGGCGGCCTTTGTGCTGCATGCTGTGGCGCAAGGCGAGTCCGGTGCTTTCAACGTGGCCACCCTGCCTGGTGTGCATCAGTTTGGCGACCTGCTGCAGCGTTGCGCGGAAGCCGCTGGCACGTCGCCCCAGGTCTGCTGGGCTTCGTCCGCCTGGCTGCTGGCGCAACAGGTTTCGCCCTGGGACCAGATGCCCTTGTGGCTGGGCGACGATCCCGGCTATGTGGCCTTCCAGCGCAACAACACTCTGCGCGCCCATGACGCTGGCTTGCGCTGCCGCCCGCTGGGGGAGACGGTGGCCGACACGCTGGCCTGGTGGCGCGCCTTGCCGGCCGAGCAGCAAGGTTTTCCGAAGACCGGCCTGTCGCTCGAGCGTGAGCGGGAACTGCTGAGCCTGCTCACCACAGTCCAGGCTTCGTGACCGTCAGCCAGAAGATCGCAAGCATCGCGACAAAGGCTGGGTAGCCCAGCCGCTCCCAACGCCAAGCTGCGGCTGCAGCATCGAGGTGATGTCGTGATCACCTCTGCGCCAACAGTCGGTCCGGCGGGCAGGGCGCGTGGCCCAGCACGGCGGCGAACTGCGCCGCCTCGGCGGCGCTCGCGGTGTTGTCCCGTTGCAGCAGGCCCAGCGTCTGCCGGCCCCAGGGCGTGAAGGGCAGCAGGTCGCCGGCCCAGGCGCTGCTGCGGGCCAGCGCAGCGGGCATCGTGCCGACCCGTGCGGGCTTGTCGCCACGTTGCTGTCGCAGCGAGGCCAACAGCGCTTCGAGGCTGAGCGCCTGCGGTCCTGTGCAGACCATCAGGCCGCGCTGCGCCAGCGCCGGTCCCAGCAGCTGCGCACAGGCCTCCGCCAGGTCCTGCACTGCGACTGGCTGGATCAACGTTCGCCTGCCCTCGGGCGGCAGCGCCAGCCAGGGCAACCGGGACATCGCGACAAACAACTCGCTGCCCGCGCCGCCGCGGCCGAACACCACGCTGGGCCTCAGCACCACGCCGTCCAGCGCGCCGTGTTGGGTCAATGCCAGCAGCGTGCCGTCGGCCTCTGCCTTGGTGCGGGCGTAGGCGGAGCCCTGGCCTTCGATGCCCAGCGCCGAGACCTGCAGCACCCGTCGTACGCCCGCTTCGGCACAGGCCTGGAACAGTGCCTGCGGTGCCTGCGTGTGCAGCAGCCGCATCGGCTGGCGCCGGCTGTCGCGCAGCACGCCGACGGCGTTGATCACCGCGTCCACGCTAGCCAGCAAAGGCAGCCAGTCGCGCGGCTGGGTCATCGCCATGAGGTTCACTGCCAGGGCTTCTTGGCCGACCGCTTCCCGACCGCCACGGCTGGCGGCCACCACTTGGTGGCCGTGGTCCCGCAGTGCGCGGGCGATGTGCCGGCCGATGAAGCCCGTGGCACCACAAAGCAGGACACGCATGTCTCAGCGCTCCTTGGGCTGATGCAGCTCGCAATGCCCGGCATGGCAACGCGAGGTGTCGTTCGCGGCGCGTTCCGCCGCGCGGCGCAGCGTGGTCTCGAACAGCACGTGGCTGATCCAGTGCGGCAGTGCGCGGCGGTACCTGGCAATCCACGGGTAGGCCCGCTCGGCCAACCGGCCCAGCAGCGGCTGGTTCAGCAGTTGTGACACTCGGGGCAGGCCGGCCGCCACATAGGCCAGGCGGAACACCGCCACGCCGGTCAGCCATGTGCCGTCGGCCCGCTGGCCGCGCATCAGCGTGAGCATGTCGGCCAGGCTCGGCCCGCCTGCAGGCGGCACAGAGCCCGGCGCGCTGACGTCGACAAAGCGCAGCAGCCCGTCGCGGTTGCGCAGCATCAGGTTGCGCATTTCGCCGTCGCACAGCGGACAGGCCGACTCGTAGTAAAGCGTCAGTGGATAGGCGCCAGCGTCATGGGGCAGGGGGTGCATCCTCATTGTCTTCTCCGTTTGAAATTTCAGTATTAACAGAAATATTGACTCAAAAAAAAGGCCTGAAGGACCCTGCATCGGAAGGCCGTTCAACTGTCTCCGCGCACGAAGCGCTGCACGCTGGCGCCGAGCTTCAGCACCTTCTCCAGCGTGGTCGGCGAGAGCCGCAGCATCTCGTCGGACCACAACCCCAACGTTTCCATGAAGCGCAGCGTTTCGCGCACGCGGTCCTGCGCGTCGGCGGATTCCTGTTCGAAGCCGGGCTGGACCTGAAGCTCCTTCAGCAGGCGCACGGTCGGGTCGAACTCGCGCTCCTTGCGCTCGCGCACGATGGTGCGGAACAGCTCCCACACGTCGAGCGAGGTTTCGAAATAGTCGCGCCGGTCGCCCAGCACGTGGGTGCTGCGCACCAGGTTCCAGTTCAGCAACTCTTTCAGGCTGGTGCTGACGTTGGAGCGCGCGACGCTCAACGTCTCGGAAATCTCCTCTGCGTGCAGCGGCCGGCCATGGAAGTAGAGCAGTGCGTGGATTTGCGAGACGCTGCGGTTCACGCCCCAGTTGCTGCCCATCTCGCCCCAGTGCACGATGAAGCGGCGGGCGGTGTCGGTGAGTTCCATGCCTGCATGCTAGGGTTCTTCCGACATTTCTGTCAATACAGAAATTAAGGTGACGGAAGCGCCACGGGACAGCCGCCCATAATCGGCCTCCCATGAACCTGCGTTTCGTGGAGGCGTTTCACTGGGCGGTGTCGCTGAAGAGCGTCACGCGTGCGGCCGAGAAGCTGCATATCACGCAGTCGGCCCTGTCGTCGCGCATCTCGGCGCTGGAGGAAGAGTTGGGCGTGGTGCTGGTGGACCGGCGCGACAAGCAGTTCCGCCTGACGATTGCCGGCCAGCGTTTCCATGTGCTGGCCCTCCGCCTACTGGACGTGCATCGCCAGCTCAAGGAGGAGATGGGCAACCACGCCAGCCGGCCGGTGGCACTGCGCATCGGGGCGATCGAGTCGGTGGTGCACAGCTGGCTGACGGGCTGGCTGCAGCAGATGCGCCGCACCCACCCGGACTTCGCGCTGGAGCTGACGGTGGAAACCTCACCGGTGCTGGTCGACCAGGTGCGCCGCGGCGCTCAGGATCTCGTCTTCGCCGCCATCCCGGCGACCGATGCCTCGGTGCGCACCCGCCCGCTGCCGCCCATGCCCATGGTCTTCGTCGGCCATGCCGAGCAGCACACCAAGCCGCGCTACAGCCTGCTGGACCTGTCCTGCACTGAGCTGCTGACCTTCCAGCGCGGCTCGCAGCCGCACCAGGCGCTGCTGGAACTGTTCCAGCGCCACGGCGCGCCGCTGCCGCGCGTGCATGCCATTTCCTCGATCTCGGCCATGGTGCAACTGGTCGAAGGCGGCTTTGGCATTGCCACCTTGCCTGAAAGCGCAGCGCTGCAACTGGCGCGCCGCGCACCGCTGCGCTGCCTGCTGGCCGACGCCACGCTGGCGCCGCTGCCCATCCACGCCAGCTACCGCGAGGACCCCACGTCCTCGCTGACCGAGTCGGTGCTGGACTCGGCGCAGGCCTACCTGTCGCAAGGCAGCTCGGGCTGACCCACCGCGCTCGAAGCGCACCGCGGTGAAGCCTTCTGGCAACGGGGTTTGCACCAGGATTCATCATTCAAAAATTCGATGGAGCCAACCGGAAATTTCTCGTTGGAAGGCGGGCCAACGGACTTTCACAATGCGCCGCATTCCAGGTCTTTTGAGGCCTGCAGCCAGCAAGCACCAGGAGTTGCCCATGAACGCGAGCACCGCCGCTTCCTTCTCAGTCATGACCCCGGCCGAACTCGGCCTGTCCGCAGCTTCCACCGGGCGCGACGTGCGCTCGGCTGCGCGCAGCGGTGCCTTCCTGGGCCACACCAGCGGACTGGCCGCCGAGTATGTGCAGGTCAACCTCGCCATCCTGCCGGCCGAGTTGGCCGGCGACTTCCTGCGCTACTGCCAGCGCAACCCCAAGCCCTGCCCGCTGCTGGGCGTGTCGGAACCTGGTGAGTGGACGCTGCCGGACCTGGCCGAGGACCTGGACCTGCGCACCGATGTGCCCCGCTACCGCGTGTGGCGCCATGGCGAGCTGGTGGCCGAGCCCGCCGACCTGCACGGCCTGTGGCGCAAGGACCTGGTGACCTTCGCGCTGGGCTGCTCGTTCTCGTTCGAGCACGCATTGCTGGCCGACGGCATGCGCCTGCGCCATGTGGACGAAGGTCGCAACGTGGCCATGTACCGCACCAACATCCCGACGCGCGCCGCCGGCGTCTTCCACGGGCCGATGGTGGTCTCGATGCGCCCGCTGAAGGCAGCTGATGCGATCCGCGCGGTGCAGATCACCTCCCGCACGCCCGAAGTGCACGGCGCCCCGGTGCACCTGGGCGATCCGGCGCTGATCGGCATTCGCGACATCATGAGGCCGGACGATGGCGACGCGGTCGAGATCCGCAGCGCCGAGTTGCCGGTGTTCTGGGCCTGCGGCGTGACGCCGCAGGCCGCCATTGCCGCGGCCAAGCCCGCGTTCTGCATCACCCACGCGCCGGGCTTCATGCTGGTCACCGACCGGTTGAACCGCCAGCTCGGTCGCAACTAGCGGCCACACCGCTTCCTTTCCCGCTTCCGTTTTTCGTTGCGCGTGGCAACACTGTCGCGGCGGCCAGCCAGGGCCGCTGCGGGAGCACACGCGCCTGTGTGCCCTCACCTAACAGGTCCCAACTCACCATGTGGCTACGACAAACGACTCCCTCAGAGCGCCGCACGCTGACCGCCACCTTTGCCGGTTATGGCGTCGACGGCTTTGACTACATGATCTACACCTTCCTCATCCCCACGCTGCTCGCGGCCTGGGGCATGACGAAGGCCGAGGCCGGCTACATCGCCACCGGCGCGCTGCTCACCTCCGCCGTCGGCGGCTGGGCGGCCGGCGTGCTGGCGGACCGTTTCGGCCGCGTGCGCGTGCTGCAGTGGACGGTGCTGTGGTTCGCCAGCTTCACCTTCCTCAGCGGCTTCACCAGCTCCTTCGGCCAGCTCTTCTTCACCCGCGCCATGCAGGGCTTCGGCATGGGCGGCGAATGGGCCGTTGGCTCGGTGCTGATCGCCGAGACCATCTCCGCCAGGCACCGTGGCAAGGCGGCCGGGCTGGTGCAAAGCAGCTGGGCGGTGGGATGGGCGGCCTCGGCGCTGGCCTTCTGGGGCCTGTATTCGGTGCTGCCGCCGGAGACCGCCTGGAAGCTGCTGTTCTGGATCGGCATCGTTCCCGCGCTGCTGATCCTCTACATCCGCCGCAACCTGGACGAGCCGGCGGTCTACCGCGCCGAGCAGGCCCGCCGCCGCAGCACCGGTGACCGCGCCAACTTCATGCGCATCTTCCACCCTTCCTTGCTGCGCACCACCGTGTTGGCCAGCCTGCTGGCCACGGGGATGCAGGGCGCCTACTACTCGGTCACCACCTGGCTGCCGACCTTCCTGAAGACCGAGCGCCACCTCTCGGTGCTGGGCACCAGCACCTACCTGCTGGTGCTGATCGGCGGCTCGTTCGCCGGCTACCTCACGAGTGCCTGGCTCAGCGACGCCATCGGCCGCCGCCGCTGCTTCATGCTGTTCGCGGCCATGGGCATCGTGCTGGTGCTGAGCTACACGCAGATCCCCATCACCGACGGCCTGATGCTGGTGCTGGGCTTCCCGCTGGGCTTCTTCCTGTCAGGCATCTTCTCCGGCATGGGCGCCTTCCTGTCCGAGCTGTTCCCGAGCGACGTGCGCGGCTCCGGCCAGGGCTTCACCTACAACGTGGGCCGTGCCATCGGCGCCATCTGCCCGGCCCTGATCGGCCAGCTCAGCAGCAGCATGCCGCTGGGCCAGATCCTGGGCTGGATGGCGGCTGGCTGCTACGCGCTGGTGATCCTCGCCGCGCTGGTGCTGCCCGAGACCCGTGGCCGAGAACTCGCGGCCGGCAACGAAGCGCCGAAGGACGAGTCCGCCGACGCCCCGGCTGCCAATCGCCTGGCCGCCTGATTGCCAACGCCCCGTCGCATTCCCTGGCGGGCCGCGCAGGCGGTCCCGAACAAGACATGACTGAAGCTTTGACCTCTTCCGACCGCTGGCAGTTCTGGATCGACCGCGGCGGCACCTTCACCGACCTGGTCGGCCGCGCGCCGGACGGCACGCTGCACACACTCAAGCTGCTGTCCGAAAACCCCGAGCAATACCGGGACGCGGCAGTCGAAGGCATCCGCCGCCTGCTGGGCCTGCAGCCCGGCGAGCTGATCACGCCGGAGCGCGTGGACTGCGTGAAGATGGGCACGACGGTGGCCACCAACGCGCTGTTGGAACGCAAGGGCGACCGCACGCTGCTGGTCACCACGCGCGGCTTCCGCGACGCGCTGCGCATTGCCAGCCAAGCCCGGCCCAAGCTGTTCGACCGTCACATCCAGCTGCCCGAGCTGCTGTACGAGCAGGTCGTCGAGGCGGACGAGCGGGTGGACGCGCAAGGGCGGCTGCTGCAGCCGCTGGACCTCGCCGCGCTGCAGTCGAAACTGCAGACGGCCTTCGACAGCGGCCTGCGCGCCTGCGCCATCGTCTTCCTGCACGGCTACCGTGCGCCGGCGCACGAGCAGGCCGCGCAGGCCTTGGCGCGCGAGATCGGCTTCACGCAGGTCTCGGCTTCGCACCAGGTCAGCCCGCTGATGAAGCTGGTGCCGCGCGGCGACACGACGGTGGTCGACGCCTACCTCAGCCCCATCCTGCGCCGCTACGTGGAGCAGGTCGCAGGGCAGATGCCGGGCGTGCGGCTGTTCTTCATGCAGAGCTCCGGCGGCCTGACCGAAGCGCACCGCTTCCAGGGCAAGGACGCGATCCTCTCGGGCCCGGCCGGCGGCATCGTCGGCATGGTGCGCACCGCGCTGGCGGCAGGCCATGAGAAGGTCATCGGCTTCGACATGGGTGGTACGTCCACCGACGTGAGCCATTTCGCCGGCGAGTTCGAGCGCGCCTTCGACACCGAGGTGGCCGGCGTGCGCATGCGCGCGCCGATGATGAGCATCCACACGGTGGCAGCCGGCGGCGGTTCGGTGATCCGCTTCGACGGCGCTCGGTTGCGCGTCGGCCCCGAGTCGGCCGGCGCCAACCCCGGCCCGGCCAGCTACCGCCGCGGCGGCCCTTTGGCCACGACCGATGCCAACGTGATGCTGGGCCGCATCCAGCCCGAGTTCTTCCCGCGCGTGTTCGGCCCCAAGGCCAACCAGGCGCTGGACCGCGAGGTCGTGCAGCAGCGTTTTGCCGAAATGGCCGCCGCGATGACTGGCGCGACTGGCCAGGCCGTCAGCGCCGAGCAGGCCGCGGCCGGCGCGCTGCAGATCGCCGTCGGCGCGATGGCCAATGCGATCAAGCGCATCTCGGTGGCGCGCGGCTACGACGTCACCAACTACACGCTGCAGTGCTTCGGTGGCGCCGGTGGCCAGGCCGCCTGCCTGGTGGCCGACGCGCTGGGCATGACGCGCATCCTGGCGCATCCGTTCGCCGGCGTGCTCAGCGCCTACGGCATGGGCCTGGCCGACCAGATCGCGATGCGCGAGGCCTCGCTGGAGCAGGCGCTGGACGCGGCCGGGCTGGCGCAGGCCCGCGCGCTGGCCGAGCGGCTGCGCGCGCAGGCCGCGCAGGAACTGCTGACCCAAGGCGTGGCAGCGGAGACCGTGCAAGCCGTGGCGCGCGTGCAGGTGCGCTACCAGGGCACGGACACCACGCTGCCGTGCCAGCTCGCCACCCACGACGGCAGCGAAGCCGCCATTGCTGAGATCCGCGCCGAGTTCGAGCGTGGCTACCGCCAGCGCTACGCCTTCCTGATGCCGGACCGTACGTTGGTCATCGAGTCCGTCAGCGTCGAATGCCTGGCTGCAGGCGAACGGCCAGAAAGCGCACCTGCCTCGGCGATGGCCGTGGCCCACCAGCCCGCGCCGCGCGCCCGCATCCGCATGTACTGCCTGGCCGACGAGCAGCCTGCCGGCTGGCGCGAGGCCGAGCTGCACCAGCGCGAAACCCTGGCCGCTGGTGCACTGGTCAGCGGCCCGGCGGTGATCGCCGAGAAAAATGCCACCACGGTGATCGACCCCGGCTGGCAGGCCAGCCTCAGCGCGCAGGGCGAGCTGCTGATCCAGCGCATCCGCCCCCGCGCCGCGCTGCGGGCGGCGGGCACCGAGGCCGACCCGGTGATGCTCGAGGTCTTCAACAACCTGTTCATGAACATTGCCGAGCAGATGGGGCTGCGGCTGCAGAACACCGCCTACTCGGTCAACATCAAGGAACGGCTGGACTTCTCCTGCGCGCTGTTCGACCCGCAAGGCCAGCTGATCGCCAACGCGCCGCACATGCCGGTGCACCTGGGTTCGATGAGCGAATCCATCCGCTCGGTGATCCAGCGCAACCCCGAGATGCGGCCGGGCGACGTGTACGTGCTCAACGACCCGTACCACGGCGGTACGCACCTGCCGGACATCACCGTGGTGACGCCGGTGTACCTGACGACCCCCATGGACGCAAAGCGTCCGGCCCCCCGAGGGGGCGCGAATCCGCCTTGGGGCGGCCCGGCGGCGGATTCGCAAGACGCGGACTTCGTGCCGACGGAGCTGCGCCCCAGCTTCTACGTCGCCTCCCGCGGCCACCATGCCGACATCGGCGGCACCACGCCGGGCTCGATGCCGCCGTTCTCGCAAAGCATCGAGGAAGAGGGCGTGCTGATCGACAACTTCCAGCTGGTCGCGCAAGGCCGCCTGCGAGAGGCCGAATTGGTGGCGCTGCTGCAGTCCGGCCCATACCCCAGCCGCAATCCGGCACAGAACCTGGCGGACCTGCGGGCGCAGATCGCTGCGAACGAGAAGGGCGTGCAAGAGCTGAAGGCGATGGTCGCGCAGTACGGCCGCGAGACGGTGCTGGCCTACATGCAGCATGTGCAGGACAACGCCGAGGAATCGGTCCGCCGCGTCATCACCGCCTTGAAGCCCGGCAGCTTTGTGCTTCCGATGGACAACGGCGCCGAGATCCGCGTGGCCGTGACGGTCGACGCGAAGCGGCGCTCCGCC
Organism: Ideonella sp.; assembly: GCF_041287625.1. Taxonomy (GTDB): domain Bacteria; phylum Pseudomonadota; class Gammaproteobacteria; order Burkholderiales; family Burkholderiaceae_C; genus Ideonella. The sequence goes on along the minus strand of NZ_JBGGNH010000037.1, from coordinate 92,544 downwards.
CGGGTCGACTTCACTGGCACCAGCGCCCAGCAGCCCCACAACTTCAACGCGCCCAAGTCCATCACCATGGCCGCGGTGCTCTACGTCTTCCGCACGCTGGTGGACGATGCGATTCCGCTGAACGCCGGCTGCCTCAAGCCGATCGAGGTCATCGTGCCCGAAGGCTGCCTGCTGAACCCGCGTTTCCCGGCTGCCGTGGTGGCCGGTAATGTGGAGACCTCCCAGTGCGTCACCAATGCGCTGTACGGCGCGCTGGGCGTGATGGCGGCCAGCCCGTGCACGATGAACAACTTCACCTTTGGCGACGACACGCACCAGTACTACGAGACCATCTCCGGCGGCTCCGGCGCCGGCCCCGGCTTCCACGGCACCAGCGTTGTCCAGGCCCACATGACCAACTCGCGGCTGACAGACCCTGAAGTGCTGGAATTCCGCTTCCCGGTGCGGCTGGATGCCTACGAGATCTGCCCCGGCACGGGTGGCGCCGGCCGGTGGCGGGGCGGCGATGGCGGCGAACGCCGCATCCGCTTCCTGCAGCCGATGACGGCGTCCATCCTCAGCAATGGCCGCACGCACGGCGCCTTTGGCATGGCCGGTGGCCAGCCTGGCGCGGTAGGCGAGAACTTGGTCCAACGGGCGGACGGCCGCACCGAGCCGCTGGGCCACATCGGCCAGGTCGGGATGGGCGAGGGCGATGTGTTCGTGATCCGCACGCCAGGCGGAGGCGGGTACGGGCAAGCGTGAATTGATGCAGCGCTCCGCTTGCGGATAGGGCGCCTACGGATGGCTGGCGCAGCGCGCCGGGCCGATGATGGAGCGGCGGGCTGCAGTTCGGAGCCGGCAGAAAGGTGTCCATGTACGGTTTGGTCAACCAGGGCCTGGAAGACTTTGTCACCCAGGGCTTTGGCGAGGACACCTGGCGGCAGGTGCTGCGCCGGGCGGGCGTGGCGCAGGAAATGTTCATCTCGATGGACAGCTACCCCGACGAGCTGAGCTTCAAGCTGGTTGGCGCTGCCAGCGAGGAACTGGCCATGGACGCGGCGGCCTTGCTCGAGGCCTTCGGCCAGCACTGGGTGCTCTACACCGCGCAGGTCGGCTACGGCGAGATGCTGGCCATGGCTGGCTCGGACCTGAAGACCTTCCTGCTCAACCTCGACACGCTGCACAGCCATGTCGGCATGACTTTCCCTGGGTTGCGCCCGCCGTCGTTCGAGGTCGAGTCGCCGCCGGGTGACCCGGGCCTGCTGCTGCATTACCGCAGTGAACGCATGGGCATGGCCCCGATGGTGGTCGGCCTGATCAAGGGCCTGGGGCAGCGCTTCAAGCAGCCGGTCACGGTGCAGCAGGTCGCCTTCCGCGGCCCGCAGGACCACGACGTCTTCCGCATCGAGTACATCGGGGTGCCAACACAGCCGGCGGCGTGATGTCGGCCGCCTCGCTGAACCTCACGCCTGCGCAGTTCGCGGCGGCTTTCCCCTTCCACATGGTGCTGGACGGGCACTTGTGCGTGCTGCAGGTCGGTGCGGTGCTGGGCCGCGTGTGTCCGGAGATGGTGCCCGGCATGGCGTTGGCGCAGCAGTTCAAGCTGGTTCGGCCGGTGCTGCCGAGCGTGGATTTCGAGGCCATCAGCGCGCGCGAAAAGTCACTGTTTGTCTTCCGTCACCGCGAGGGGTTGCTGCAGCTGCGCGGCGAGATGGTGCTGCAGGGCGAACGGCTGTTTTTCCTCGGCTCACCGTGGGTGGACGCCATGGCCAGCCTGCGCCGCATCGGCCTGTCGCTGAATGACTTCGCGGTGCACGACCCGGTGGTGGACCTGCTGTTCCTGCTGCAGACCAAGGACAAGGCCTTGGCCGATGCACAGGAGCTCTCGCGCCGGCTCAGCGCGCAGAAGGACAGCCTGAACGCAGCCCACCTGGCAGCCGAGGTGGCGGTGGCCGCCAGCCGCACCAAGAGCGAGTTCCTGGCGGTGATGAGCCACGAGATCCGCACGCCGCTGAACGGGGTGCTGGGCATGCTGCAGTACCTGCTGGCCAGCGACCTGCAGCCCGACCAGCGGCTGTGTGCCGAGATCGCCGCGCGCAGCGGCAAGACCCTGCTCAGCATCATCAACGACATCCTGGACTTCTCGAAGGTCGAGGCCGGCAAGCTGGAACTGGAGCAGATCCCGCTGGACCCGCACCTGGTTGTGCAGGAGGCCGTGGAACTGCTGGCCTTCCAGGCACGCGACAAGGGCCTGGTGCTGGCCTGCGAGGTGGCGCCCGGCGTGCCGCACCTGCTGCTCGGCGACCCCGGTCGCATCCGCCAGGTGCTGGTCAACTTCCTGGCCAACGCGATCAAGTTCACCAGCGTCGGCCAGGTGACGCTGCGCCTTGGCCTCGCGGCGGAGACCAACACCCACGCCACGCTGAGGCTGGAGGTACAGGACACCGGCATCGGCATCGAGCCGGCGCGGCAGCAAAGCATCTTCGAGCCGTTCACGCAGGCCGACCTGTCGACCACGCGCCAGTACAGCGGCACCGGCCTGGGCCTGGCCATCTGCCGCAAGCTGGCCGAGCTGATGGGCGGCGAGTTGGGCCTGCGAAGCCAGGCCGGCCAGGGCAGCTGCTTCTGGCTCACGGTGAGCCTGGAGAAGGCAAGGCAGGAGGACGGGCCGGCCGCCTTGCCACAGCAGCTGCCCAGCCGCTTCTCCGGCCACCTGCTGCTTGGCGAAGACGATCCCGTGAACCAGCAGATCGCGATGCTGCACCTGGCCGCGCTCGGCCTCACGGTGGATGTATTCGGCACCGGCGCAGACGCGATGCAGGCCGCTGCGCTTGGCGGCTACGACATGGCCTTGATGGACTTGCGCATGCCTGTGATGGATGGCCTCACTGCCTGCCGCGCCATTCGCAAGTTGCACGGTCCGGCAGGCCGGCTGCCCATCATCATCTGGACCGCCAGCATGCTGGACGTGGACCCGCAGCGCATCACCGAGGCCGGGGCCAATGGCGTACTGGGCAAGCCTTTCGAGCTGGATGCGCTGAAGCGCGCATTGGCCCGCTTCCTGCCGGCCCATCAGGCAGCCCAATCCGCATAAGGGCGTGCGCTCGTTTGTCGTCGCCGGCATGTTCACCGAAGCCGACTGGACGATCGAGACCCAGAAGCTCGGCGCCAGCGGCCCGCTGCTGCCGCCGTTCTCGGCGGTGCGCCTGGCCTGAGGCGCTTGTGCCTCAGTCGGCACGCGTGTAGCCGGCTTCTCGCTGCGACCTGATCGCCAAGACCAGGATCAGGTCTTCCGCTTCCTGGTAGCGGTACAGCGCGACGTGGCCCCGCGTGCGTTTGCCGATCACCAGCTCACGCAGGCCGCTGGCGGTCAGGCGGCCAATCATCGGATGCTGGGCCAACACGTCCAGCGCCGAAATGATCTCGTCCGTCCTGTCGGCGAGCTCACTGCCTTCGTGCGCTTCCAGGTGGGCGACGATGCGTTCGAGGTCCTCGATGACCTCTGGCGCCAGCTTGACTGCCGTCACTTCTCGCTGCGCGTTGCCTGCCCAGCCGTCTTGCGTGTGCGGCTCTGCAGCCAGCTGCGCGCGTCCGCCCAGTCCAATGCGTGCCCGGTGGCTTGCACGGTCGCTTCGCGGGCCAGCGCTTCTGCCACAAAGCCGGCTTGCTGCTCGGCCCGCTCGGCCTTTTCGGCAATGGCTTCGAGGATGAAGCTGTGCGGCGTTGTGCCCGCCTGTTCCGCAGCTTTTTGCACGCGCTGCTTCAAGGGCTCGGACAAGCGGATGGTCGTGGTTGACATGGTGCTTCCTTTCGGGCCAGGAGAATGTAGCACTCTTGTGCTACATGGCAGGCCTCTGTGCGTCACGCCGCGGGAGCCGCCATGGAAAAAGGCCCGCCAGGTTTGCCTGGCGGGCCTTGTCGTTTCAGGCGCCTGCAAGAGGCGCTTGTGCCGTGATCAGCAGGCCGCAGCCGTGCTCCTCGCGCCTTCGGCGTATTCGTCGATCTGGTCGAAGTTGAGGTACTTGTAGATCGCGGCGCCGTCCTTGTTCACCACGCCCATGGCTTCGTGGTATTCGGCCACGGTGGGGATGTGGCCGAGCTTGGAGGCAATGGCGGCGAGTTCGGCCGAGGCCAGGAACACGTTGGTGTTCTTGCCCAGGCGGTTCGGGAAGTTGCGGGTGGAGGTGGAGACCACGGTCGCACCTTCGCGCACCTGGGCCTGGTTGCCCATGCACAGCGAGCAGCCCGGCATTTCGGTGCGCGCACCGGCGGTGCCGAAGGCCGCGTAATGGCCTTCCTTGATCAGCTCGCTCTGGTCCATCTTGGTCGGCGGGGCGACCCACAGCTTGACGGGGATGTCGCGCTGGCCGCCCAGCAGCTTGGCTGCGGCGCGGAAGTGGCCGATGTTGGTCATGCACGAACCGATGAAGGCTTCATCGATCTTGGTGCCGGCCACGTCGGACAGGGTCTTGGCATCATCCGGGTCGTTCGGGCAGCAGAGGATGGGTTCCTTGATGTCGGCCAGGTCGATCTCGATCACCGCGGCGTATTCGGCGTTGGCATCGGCTTCCAGCAGCGTGGGGTTGGCCAGCCAGGCTTCGACCTTCTCGATGCGGCGCTGCAGCGTGCGTGCGTCGGCATAGCCGTCGTTGATCATGTTCTTCATCAGCACGACGTTGCTGGTGAGGTATTCCTTGATCGGTGCCGGGTTCAGCTTGATGGTGCAGCCGGCGGCGCTGCGCTCGGCCGAGGCGTCGCTCAGCTCGAAGGCCTGCTCGACCTTCAGGTCAGGCAGGCCTTCGATTTCGAGGATGCGGCCGGAGAAGATGTTCTTCTTGCCGGCTTTGGCAACCGTCAGCAGGCCGGCCTTGATGGCGTACAGCGGGATCGCGTGCACGAGGTCGCGCAGTGTCACGCCGGGCTGCATCTCGCCCTTGTAGCGCACCAGCACCGATTCGGGCATGTCCAGCGGCATCACGCCGGTGGCGGCGCCGAAGGCGACCAGGCCGGAGCCGGCTGGGAAGGAGATGCCGATCGGGAAGCGGGTGTGCGAGTCGCCGCCGGTGCCCACGGTGTCGGGCAGCAGCAGGCGGTTCAGCCAGCTGTGGATCACGCCGTCACCCGGGCGCAACGAAACGCCGCCGCGGCTGCTGATGAAGGCCGGCAACTCGCGGTGGGTCTTCACGTCGACCGGCTTCGGATAGGCTGCGGTATGGCAGAAGGACTGCATCACCAGGTCGGCCGAGAAGCCCAGGCAGGCCAGGTCCTTCAGTTCGTCGCGGGTCATCGGGCCGGTGGTGTCTTGCGAACCCACGGTCGTCATCTTCGGTTCGCAGTAGGTTCCCGGGCGCACGCCCTGGCCTTCCGGCAGGCCCACCGCGCGGCCGACCATCTTCTGCGCCAGCGTGAAGCCGGCCGTGGTTTCAATCGGGGCCTTCGGCAGGCGGAACAGCGTGGACGCGGCCAGGCCCAGGAACTCGCGGGCCTTGGCAGTCAGCGAGCGGCCGATGATCAGGTTGATCCGGCCGCCGGCACGCACTTCGTCGAACAGCACTTCGTTCTTCAGCTGGAACTCGACGATAGTTTCGCCGTCCTTCACGATCTTGCCGGCGTAGGGCAGCACGTCGACGACGTCGCCCATTTCCAGCTTGGAAACGTCGACCTCGATCGGCAGCGAGCCGGAGTCTTCCTGCGTGTTGAAGAAGATCGGCGCGATCTTGCCGCCCAGCGTCACGCCGCCGAAGCGCTTGTTCGGCACAAACGGAATGTCCTGGCCGGTGGCCCAGATCACCGAGTTGGTGGCCGACTTGCGCGAGGAGCCGGTGCCGACCACATCGCCCACGTAGGCGACCAGGTGGCCCTTCTTCTTCAGGTCCTCGATGAACTGCATCGGGCCGCGCTTGCCGTCTTCCTCCGGCACGAAGGCGGCGCCTTCGCGGGTGTTCTTCAGCATGGCCAGGTAGTGCAGCGGAATGTCCGGGCGGCTCCAGGCGTCAGGCGCGGGCGAGAGGTCGTCGGTGTTGGTTTCGCCAGGCACCTTGAAGACGGTGACGGTGATCTTCTGCTCGACTTCCGGGCGGCTGGTGAACCACTCGGCATCGGCCCAGGACTGGATCACTTCCTTGGCCTTGGCATTGCCGGCCTTGGCCTTCTCGGCCACGTCGTTGAAGAAGTCGAACATCAGCAAGGTCTTCTTCAAGCCCTCGGCCGCGACTGCCGCCACGTCGGCGTCGTCCAGCAGTTCGATCAGCGGATGCACGTTGTAGCCGCCCACCATGGTGCCCAGCAACTCGGTGGCCTTGGCCTTGGAGATCAGCGCCACGCCGAGCTCGCCATGCGCCACGGCGGCCAGGAACGAGGCCTTGACCTTGGCCGCATCGTCCACGCCGGGGGGCACGCGGTGCGTCAGCAGGTGCAGCAGGTAGGCGTCTTCGCCGGCGGGCGGGTTCTTGATCAGCTCGATCAGGTCGGCGACCTGCTTGGCATCGAGCGGCAGCGGCGGAATGCCGAGCGTGGCGCGTTCGGCGGCATGTTGGCGATAGGCTTGCAGCATGGGGCTCTCCAGGAAAGAACGGTGGGTATCAGAGGGGCGGGCGCCCGCGCAGCAGGCGCCCGTGTGAATGGCGGGCAGGTCAGGGCACGATGACCTTCAGGCCCTTGAAATAGTCGCGGTAGAAAGTGGCGTCGCGGGTGATCAGGCCGTCGCACTGCAGCATGGCGTGCGCGCCGATCAGGAAGTCAGGTGCGGCACGGCCGCTGGGATGGTCGCTGCGCTGGCGGTAGCGGCGCTGCATCTCGCCAGCGCGCACGGCGGCCTTGGTTTCGGTGGCGCTGTAGCCCACGCCCATGTCCTCCAGCACTTCAAGCGCTTCGGAGCCGTTCTTCAGCGCGGTGCAGATTTCCGTCAGCACGACATCGCAGACCACCACCGGGCCGATGCTGAGCGACTGGCGCAGGCAGGCCTCGGCTGCGTCTGCGGCAGGGCCGTCGGCCAACAGGTCGATCACGACGGAAGAGTCGATGGCGATCATGGGTGGCGTGGCGTCAGACGTCCAGCGGTTCGCCGGGTGCGCGGCCGCGGATGGTGCGCAAGGCTTCATCCGTGTCGGCAAAGCCGTCCAGCTTGAAGCGGCCGCGGGCGCGGGAGATGGCGTCGGACACGTCTTTGCGCAGGATGATGCGCGCGCCGTCCAGTTCGACCTTCAGCGTGGTGCCTTTGGTCAGGCCCAGGGCATCACGCACGGCCTTGGGCAGGGTGATCTGTCCTCGCTCGGCAACAGTGGCTTCCATGTGTCGGTACTCCCTGGACTTCCAAACCGGTATGCATGAATTATACGTACTCAATCGTGCATGCGCATGGCCGCGAGGCGCTCGCCGCACAGGTTTGCCCGCAAAAATCCCGGCCACAAATGAACACAGGCCCCGAAGGGCCTGTGGAAAGCAAAGCGCAGCCCTCTAAGGGCGGTGCAATCTCAGCGCTGAACCGGGGCTTGGCTGGGCGCAGCAGCCTCGATGGTCACCGGCGCCGCGGCGGGCGCAGCAGGCGCAGTGGACACGGCGGCGGCTGGCGCCACAGTTGCAGCTTCGACCGCGGCAACGGCCGGGGCGGGAGCAGGCGCCGCTGCAGCAACTGCGGCTGCGGCCTGTGCGGCGGCGGCAGCCTGGGCTGCGGCGGCGACTTCCGCCGGGCTCATCAGCAGTGCCTGCTGGGGCTGGCCTGCAGCATTGTTCTTGGCTTCGAGCTGCTTGGGATGCACGCATTCGTCAACGATGCGCCGGCCAGCCTTGACGTCCATCAGCATGGACTTGTAGGCGATCTGCAGCAGCAAGGCCTCGCCCTTGACGTCTTCCAGGCGCAGTGCGCCTGTCGTCGAGAGCACAGGCTTCATCGTGTAGGTGGTCTTGCCGAAAGTGACGTCGATGTAGCCGTCGTTCTTCGGGTTCATCGCCACCGTCATCTGCTGGGCGAACTCGCAGTCGTAGTGACCAAAATGGGTCATGGAGGCTGCGGCGTTCTGCTCGCCTTCGGAGACGGGCAGCGGCACCTCGACAGGCGGGGGCGGCGGCTCGACGACCTTCTTGGCTTTTGCGCCCTTGCCGGCGGCCTTGGCCTTGGCTGTGGTGGTGGAAGATTTGGCAGAGGCAACAGCGGCGGGCTGGGCTGCCACGGCGGCTGCGCTGAGCAGCAGCGCCACGGACACAAAAGCGCGAATCATCAAGGCAGGGCTCCTTCGGAAAGAGGGCAGGCGTATTGTGCCTGCGCAAGCTGTGCCAAACCCTGTTACCAGCTGTGAGGCTGTTGGTATTTGCCCAGGACTTGGCGCGATTTAACGACAACGCGGAGCAGCTTCTGTTCCATCGCCTGAACTGACGGAATTTGTCAGCGCTGTTCCGGCGAGTTCCGGGCAGTTCAGTGCGCGCCGAAAAACGCGAGCTGCACTTCGGCCGGCAGCTGCGCGCCGCCGGCAAACGAGGTGCGATGGGCACGTTGCAACACCTGCCAGAAATAGCGGTAGCTGGCCCGGTCGTGCAGTTGGTCCCGGCCGGCGTGGCGATGGCGGATCGGCGCCCAGTCCGCCGCCTGCGCGGCCTGCAGGATCTCGATGGCCTGGTCGACCTCGGCCGCGGTGGGCGCAAAAGCGTCAACGATGGGCCGTATCTGGTCCGGGTGGATGCTCCACATGCGGGTGTAGCCGAGTTGCCGGCAGGCGCGTTCGGCGGCGCCTTGCAGCGCCGCGCTGTCCTTGAACTCGGTGACCACGCAGTGCGAGGGCACCTTGCCGGCGGCGTGGCAGGCCGCGGCGATCTCCAATTTGGCGCGCAGCACCAGCGGATGCTGGAACTGGCCCTGCGAACTCATGGCCGACTGCGGGATGGCGCCGCGGTGCGCGGAGACGAAGTCCATCAGGCCGAACGAAAGCGATTCGATGCGCGGATGCGCTGCCAGCGCGAACACGTCGCGCAGCGCGCCGTGGGTCTCGACCAGCGCATGCAGCGGGATCGACTTCGCGAGGCCGGCCTGCGCCGACAGGGCATCGATGGTTTCGACCGCCTGTGCCAGGTCCGCCAGGTGGCGCGGCTTCGGGATCATCAGGTAGGCCAGCGCGGCGCCGGCCTTGGGCAGCAGCGCTTCCAGCATGGGCACGAAGGCCGGGTGGTCGACCGGCACGACGCGCGCGCCGACGCGGCCGAAGCGGTTTTCGGCCGAGGTCGCCAGTTCGGCGATCAGGTGTGCATGCTCGACTTCGCCGCCCACCGGCGCACCGTCCTCGCCGTCCAGCGTGATGTCGAACACCGGGCCCATCTCGGCCTGCAGCGCCAGGCTCTTTCGCATGCGCGCCTCGACGCCGCAGTAGTGGTCGCACACCGGCAGCGCCGGCACGGCGTCGCCTTCTTCGAACAGGACATCGGCAGGGTGGCGCGGTGCAGTCATGGCTGGCAGGTAGGGGCAGGGCAGGTGGAATTGAAAAAGCCGGCACCGCTTTCGCGGTCGCCGGCTTGTCAGCTTAGCGCCAGCGCCTTGGCTGGCGCCGCGCGATCACAGCAGGTGCTTGACGCCGTCCTGCTCGCCTTGCAGCTCGGCCAGGGTCTTGTTGATGCACTCTTGCGAGAAGGCATCGATCTCCAGGCCTTCGACGATCTTGTATTCGCCGTTTTCGCAGGTGACCGGGTAGCCGAACATGATTTCCTTCGGGATGCCGTATTCGCCGTTCGACGGGATGCCCATCGTGACCCACTTGCCATTGGTGCCCAGGGCCCAGTCGCGCATGTGGTCGATGGCGGCGTTGGCAGCCGAAGCGGCCGACGACAGGCCACGGGCCTCGATGATGGCGGCGCCGCGCTTGCCGACCGTCGGCAGGAACACGTCCTTGTTCCAGGCCTGGTCGTTGATCATGTCCTTGACCGAGGCGCCATCGATGGTCGCGTAGCGGTAGTCGGCGTACATGGTCGGCGAGTGGTTGCCCCACACGGCCAGCTTCTCGATGGCAGACACCGGCTTGCCGGTCTTGGCAGCGATCTGCGAGGCAGCACGGTTGTGGTCCAGGCGCAGCATGGCGGTGAAGTTCTTGGCCGGCAGGTCCGGGGCCGACTTCATCGCGATGTAGGCGTTGGTGTTGGCCGGGTTGCCGACCACCAGCACCTTGACATTGCGCGACGCGACGGCGTTGAGGGCCTTGCCCTGGGCGGTGAAGATCGCGCCGTTGATCGACAGCAGTTCGGCACGCTCCATGCCCGGGCCACGCGGACGCCAGCCGACCAGCAGCGCGTAATCGGCGTCCTTGAAGGCGGTCATCGGGTCGGCGTGGGCTTCCATGCCGGCCAGCAGCGGGAAGGCGCAGTCGTCCAGCTCCATCATCACGCCCTTGAGTGCCTTCTGGGCCTTCTCGTCGGGGATCTCCAGCAACTGGAGGATCACGGGCTGGTCCTTGCCCAGCATCTCGCCGGAGGCAATGCGGAACAGCAGCGCGTAGCCAATCTGGCCTGCGGCGCCTGTCACGGCCACGCGGACGGGGGTCTTGCTCATGGTGGAGTTCTCCGAGAAAAAGAGAGAGCGATGAAAGAAGGAAACGGCGACGCCAGCGTGTGCAGATCGGGCAACAACAGAGGTGGGCTGCGAGGGGATCGGGCTGTGCGTCGGGTTCAGGCCTGGCAGGGCACCTGATGGGGTGCAAAGCGGGCGCCAAGGCGGCACCGGAACTGAGGCAGAGAAGTGTAGCGCGGCAGTCTAGGCATGCGGGCAGGCTGAGTCAAGCCTCTTATGTCTTATATAAGACATGGATCCGGGCATTTGGCGTTTGCATTGGACGCTTGACCATGGCCTGTGCTGCAATGCCGGCCCATGCCTGCGATGCCCGTTGATCCACCCGAAGCCGCCCCTGCGGCCGAACGGGGGGCGGAGCGTCCGGCGGCTGCGCAGGAAGGCCCGGCGTTCAGCCCGCTGTACCAGCAGATCAAGGCCTTGCTGGTGAAGAGCCTGCAAGGGGGTGAGTGGCGGCCCGGCGAGGCCATCCCGAGCGAGATGGAGCTGGCGGCGCGCTACCGTGTCAGCCAGGGCACCGTGCGCAAGGCAATCGACGAACTGGCCACTGACAACCTGCTGGTGCGTCGGCAGGGCAAAGGTACCTTTGTTGCCACCCATGCCGAAGAGAACATCCAGTACCGCTTCCTGCGGCTGGCACCTGATGAAGGGCCACCCACCGGCATGGCCAGGCATTTCCTGGACTGCCGCCGCATGCGCGCGCCGGCCGACGTGGCCCGGGCGCTGGCGCTGAAGGCCGGCGACGCCGCGGTGCAGGTTCGCCGCACGCTGTCGCGCCAGGGCCGGCCGGTGGTGCTCGACGAGATCTGGCTGCCGGCCACGCCATTCAAGGGGCTGACCGCCGAGCGCCTGTCCCAGTACGCCGGGCCGATGTACGGCCTGTTCGAGACCGAATTCGGCGTGCGCATGATCCGCGCCGAGGAAAAGATCCGCGCGGTGGCCGCCGATGCGGCGACCGCCGTGCTGCTGCAGGTGCCTGAGGGTGCGCCGCTGCTCAGCGTCGAGCGGCTGGCGCACACCTATGGCGACGCACCGGTCGAGCTGCGTCGCGGCCTCTACAACACCGAAAGCCACTATTACCGCAATGAACTGAACTAGTCGAGGCGCCCGATTGCTTAGGTGCATGGACGGGAATGCTTTGCGCATGACCCCGCGCAAATCTGTTGCATTGCAATAAAATCATCGGGTTTCACCTTGGGTACAAACCAGGGTGATGCCTAGCCACCTCAGGGTGTCGCCTAGCCACCCTCCCAGCTTCCAAGAACGCTTCCCTGAGTTCAGAAGAGCTTTTGCAGAGCCATTCCAAGAGCGCCCACAACGAGGAAATACAAGCCATGGCAGATACGCTCAAACCACGTCCAGAGTTCCGCAACATCCACGTGACCGACCTTGCGGGCTACAAGCTCCCGCCGGCTGGCTGGGTCTCGATCCTGCATCGCATCAGCGGCCTGCTGATGTTCCTGTTGCTGCCCTTCATCATCTGGTTGTTCGACACCAGCGTCACCTCGGAAGTCTCGTTCGAGAGCTTCCGCAACGCCTTCGTGGCCGGCATCGGCTTCGTGCCGGGCTGGTTCGTCAAGCTGGTCAGCCTGGGCCTGATCTGGGGCTTCCTGCACCACTTCATCGCTGGCGTGCGCCACCTGTGGATGGACATGACGCACAGCGTCAGCAAAGCGCAGGGCAGGAACTCTGCGCTGGTCACGCTGGTGCTGGGCACGCTGCTGACCCTGCTGCTGGGCGCCAAGCTCTTCGGCCTGTACTGAGCGAGGAATCCAAGAAATGGCAATCAACTACGGCAGCAAGCGCCTCGTCGTCGGCGCGCACTACGGTTTCCGCGACTGGCTGGCCCAGCGCGTCACCGCCATCCTGATGGCGTTGTTCACGGTCGTCGTGCTGGTGCAGGTGCTCCTGCCCGGTGAGCTCGGCTACGACAAGTGGGCCGGCATCTTTTCGCACCAATGGATGAAGGTCCTGACCTTCGTCGTCATCGTCTCGCTGGCGTACCACGCGTGGGTCGGCGTGCGCGACATCTGGATGGACTACATCAAGCCAGTCGGCCTGCGCCTGGCCCTGCAGGTGTTTTCCATCGTCTGGCTGGTCGGCTGTGCCGGCTGGGCTGTTCAAGTGCTCTGGAGGCTGTAAATGGCTGTGGCCAACCAAATTACCAAGCGCAAGTTCGACGTCGTCATCGTCGGCGCTGGCGGCTCGGGCATGCGTGCCTCGTTGCAACTCTCGCTGGCCGGCCTGAACGTGGCCGTGCTGTCCAAGGTCTTCCCGACCCGCTCGCACACGGTGGCGGCGCAAGGCGGCATCGGTGCCTCGCTGGGCAACATGTCGGAAGACAACTGGCACTACCACTTCTACGACACCATCAAGGGCTCCGACTGGCTGGGCGACCAGGACGCCATCGAGTTCATGTGCCGTGAAGCGCCCAAGGTCGTCTACGAGCTTGAACACTTCGGCATGCCGTTCGACCGCAACGCCGACGGCACGATCTACCAGCGCCCGTTCGGCGGCCACACGGCCAACTACGGTGAAAAGCCGGTGCAGCGCGCCTGCGCCGCGGCCGACCGCACCGGCCACGCGCTGCTGCACACGCTGTACCAGCAGAACGTCAAGGCCCGCACCAACTTCTTCGTCGAATGGATGGCGCTGGACCTGATCCGCGACGCCGAAGGCGACGTCTGCGGCGTGACCGCGCTGGAGATGGAAACCGGCGACCTGCACATCCTGGAAGCCAAGACCGTGCTGATGGCCACCGGCGGCGCCGGCCGCATCTTCGCGGCCTCGACCAATGCCTTCATCAACACCGGTGACGGCCTGGGCATGGCGGCACGCGCCGGCATCCCGCTGGAAGACATGGAGTTCTGGCAGTTCCACCCGACCGGCGTGGCCGGTGCCGGCGTGCTGCTGACCGAAGGCTGCCGCGGCGAAGGCGCGATCCTGCGCAATGCCAACGGCGAGCGCTTCATGGAACGCTACGCCCCCACGTTGAAGGACCTGGCCCCGCGCGACTTTGTTTCGCGCTCGATGGACCAGGAGATCAAGGAAGGCCGTGGCTGTGGTCCGAACAAGGACTACGTCGTGCTGGACATGACCCACCTGGGCGCCGACACCATTGCCAAGCGCCTGCCCTCGGTGCTGGAGATCGGCCACAACTTTGCCAACGTCGACATCACCAAGGAACCGATTCCGGTGGTGCCGACCATCCACTACCAGATGGGTGGCATCCCGACGAATGTGCATGGCCAGGTCGTCATTCCGAAGAACGGCATCCCGAACGAGGTCGTCAACGGCCTGTACGCAGTGGGCGAATGCTCCTGCGTCTCGGTGCACGGCGCCAACCGCCTGGGCACCAACTCGCTGCTGGACCTGGTGGTCTTCGGCCGCGCCGCGGGCAACCACATCGTGGCCTCGGCGCTGAAGCAGAAGAACCACAAGCCGCTGCCGGCCGATGCTGCCGACAAGACCCTGGCCCGCCTGACCCGCCTGGACAGCGCCAAGGACGGCGAATACGCCCAGGACGTGGCCAACGACATCCGCAGCACCATGCAGCGCCATGCCGGCGTGTTCCGCACGCAGAAGAGCATGGACGAAGGCGTGGTCAAGATCCGGGAAGTCGCCGAACGCGTGAAGAACATCGGCCTGAAAGACGCCTCCAAGGTCTTCAACACCGCGCGCATCGAGGCGCTGGAAGTCGACAACCTGATCGAGGCTGCGCAGGCGACCATGATCTCGGCTGCGGCCCGCCCGGAAAGCCGTGGCGCGCATGCGCATGACGACTTCCCGAACCGCGACGACGAGAACTGGATGAAGCACACGCTGTGGTATTCCGAAGGCAACCGCCTGGACTACAAGCCGGTGAACCTGCAGCCGCTGACGGTCGAATCGGTGCCGCCCAAGGTCCGTACCTTCTAAAGAATCGAGAGCCTCACATGAAGCGCGTTTTCCAGATCTACCGCTACGACCCGGACAAGGATGCCAAGCCGTACATGCAGACCATCGAGATCGAGCTCGATGGCCATGAGCGCATGCTGCTGGACGCCCTGATCAAGCTGAAGGCCGTCGACCCGACGATCTCGTTCCGCCGCTCCTGCCGCGAAGGCGTCTGCGGTTCGGACGCGATGAACATCAATGGCAAGAACGGCCTGGCCTGCCTGACCAACATGCTCACGCTGCCCGGCGTGATCACGCTGCGTCCGCTGCCCGGCCTGCCGGTCATCCGCGACCTGATCGTCGACATGACCCAGTTCTTCAAGCAGTACAACTCGATCAAGCCTTACCTCGTCAACGACGAGCGGCCGCCCGAGAAGGAGCGCCTGCAGAGCCCCGAGGAGCGCGAAGAGCTGGACGGCCTGTACGAGTGCATCCTGTGCGCGAGCTGTTCGACCAGCTGCCCGAGCTTCTGGTGGAACCCGGACAAGTTCGTCGGCCCGGCCGGCCTGCTGCAGGCCTACCGCTTCATTGCCGACAGCCGCGACCAGGACACCTCGGGTCGCCTCGACAATCTCGAGGATCCGTACCGCCTGTTCCGGTGCCACACCATCATGAACTGCGTCGATGTCTGCCCCAAGGGTCTGAACCCCACCAAGGCCATCGGCAAGATCAAGGAATTGATGGTTCGGCGCGCGGTCTGAGGCAGAAACCCCAGACCTGACCTGAGCAAGCTTCGCAATGGACACTGCTGACCCTACCGACGCGTGCGACGTGCTGGACGCTGGCGCCATCAACCGCCTGAAATGGCGTTGCCGGCGCGGCTTGCTCGAAAACGACTTGTTCGTCGAGCGCTTCTTCCAACGCCATGAAACGGCCATGACGCCGTTCATGTTGCGTGGGCTGCAAGCGCTGATGGACCTGCCCGACAACGACCTGCTGGACCTGCTGCTGAAGCGGCGGGAGCCCGAGGGCGAACTGAACTGCCCTGAAGTTCGGGATGTGCTGGCCCGCATGCGGCTGCCTGCTTGATGGATTCGTGCGAAAGGAACTTGAGATGACCCCCTCCGACGTGAAAGCCACGCTGTCGTTCTCCGATGGCAGCCCCAACATGGAATTGCCGATCTACAAGGGCACCATCGGGCCCGATGTGATCGACATCCGCAAACTCTACGGGCAGACCGGCAAGTTCACCTACGACCCGGGTTTCCTGTCGACCGCCTCGTGCAACTCGACCATCACCTACATCGATGGCGACAAGGGCGAGCTGCTGTACCGCGGCTACCCGATCGAACAACTGGCGGTCAACTGCGACTACCTGGAAACCTGCTACCTGCTGCTGTACGGAGAGCTGCCGAACGCTTCCCAGAAGGAAGACTTCGTGCACCGCGTGACCAATCACACGATGGTCAATGAGCAGATGCAGTTTTTCCTGCGCGGCTTCCGCCGCGACGCGCACCCGATGGCGGTCATGACCGGCCTGGTCGGCGCACTGTCGGCCTTCTATCACGACAGCACCGACATCAATAATCCCGAGCACCGGGACATCGCCGCGATCCGCCTGATCGCCAAGATGCCGACGCTGGTGGCGATGGCCTACAAGTACACCATCGGCCAGCCCTACATCTACCCGAAGAACGACCTCTCGTACGCCGGCAACTTCATGCGCATGATGTTCGCCACGCCCTGCGAGGACTACAAGCCCAACGAAGTGCTGGTCCGCGCGATGGACCGCATCTTCATCCTGCACGCCGACCACGAGCAGAACGCCTCGACCTCCACCGTGCGCCTGTGCGGCTCGTCGGGCACCAACCCGTTCGCCGCGATCGCGGCCGGCGTGGCCTGCCTGTGGGGCCCTGCGCACGGCGGTGCCAACGAAGCGGCGCTGAACATGCTGGAAGAGATCCAGCGCAACGGCGGCGTGGCCAAGATCGGCGAGTTCATCAAGCAGGTCAAGGACAAGAACAGCGGCGTCAAGCTGATGGGCTTCGGCCACCGGGTCTACAAGAACTACGACCCGCGCGCCAAGCTGATGCGCGAGACCTGCCACGAAGTGCTGGACGAGCTCGGCCTGCACGACGACCCGATGTTCAAGCTGGCGATGGAGTTGGAAAAGATCGCGCTGGAAGACGAATACTTCGTTGCCCGCAAGCTCTACCCGAACGTCGACTTCTACTCCGGCATCGTGCAGCGGGCCATCGGCATTCCCGTGCCGCTGTTCACCGCGATCTTCTCGCTGGCCCGCACGGTCGGCTGGATCGCACAGCTGAACGAAATGATCGGCGACCCGGAGTACAAGATCGGCCGTCCGCGCCAGCTGTTCGTCGGCTCGGCTGCCCGCAGCGTCAAGCCGCTCGGCGAGCGTTGAACTGAAACGTTGCTGAACCTGGGTGCGCCCCGTCGCGCCTTGATACAAACAAGGGCCCTCCGGGGCCTTTGTCGTTGGTGGCGTCGTTGTAGCGTGCGGTTTCCTCTTGAACCCGCGCACCGATGATGAAGAACCTGTCCACCTCGCTTCGCCTCCTTGGGCATGCCGTGGCCCGCACTGCGGTCTGTGTGCCGCTGCTGCTGGCCTTGTCCACGCCCGCGCCCGTGCTGGCGGCCAGGCCGGCCAGGCCTCAGGTTGACGCGCCGGGCGCCAAGGATCATCCGCTGATCCAGCGCTTCACCGGTTCGTGGCTGTTCGGCGCCAAGACGGCGGAATGGGAGCAGACGCAGTTCCCGGTCGGCATGGGCCTGGCCCATGACCGCTGGAGCCAGACCGTGCCGGTGGAAGGCCGCCTGACGCGCCTGTTCTACCTGGCGCCGCGGGGCAAGACACCGCTGGAGGTGCACCGCAACTACCAGCAGGCGCTGTTGGCGGCAGGCTTCAAGCCCAAGTTCAGCTGCGAGCAGGCCTGCCAGGACCTGTACTTCGCGATGGACAAGACCATCGACTTCGACGGCGGCGTGCAGTGGGCCGAAGGCGATGTGGCCGGGCAGGACGATTCGACCTACAGCATCGAGCACGGCGCGCTGAGCTTCGACGGCCGCTTCCTCTACGGCACCTTGTCCAAGGGCGGCCAGGAGGTGCACGTGATGGTCTACACCTCCACCGCGGTCAACAAGACCACCAACACCACGGCCACCTTCATCCAGATCGTCGAGCCCAAGGCCATGGCAACGGGCCAGGTGCAGGTCAATGCCGCAGCGCTGCAGCAAGGCCTGGCGGCAGACGGCAAGATCGCGCTCTACGGCCTGTTCTTCGACACCGGCAGGTCCGAGGTCAAGCCCGAGTCCCAGCCGCAGCTGGCCGAGATGGCCAAGCTGCTGCAGGCCCAGCCCGCGCTGAAGGTCTACATCGTCGGCCACACCGACAACCAGGGCGCGCTGGACGCCAACCTCGCGCTCTCGCAAGCCCGCGCGCAAGCCGTGGTGCAGGCGCTGGTCACGCAGTTCAAGGTGGACGCAAAGCGCCTGGCCGCCAAGGGCGTGGCCAACCTGGCGCCGGCGGCCAGCAACACGGCCGAAGACGGGCGCGCGAAGAACCGCCGCGTCGAACTTGT
This sequence comes from Ideonella sp., assembly GCF_041287625.1. Lineage (GTDB taxonomy): Bacteria > Pseudomonadota > Gammaproteobacteria > Burkholderiales > Burkholderiaceae_C > Ideonella. The sequence continues at coordinate 74,544 of NZ_JBGGNH010000037.1, read as the reverse complement.
GGTGCAGTGACTGGCGGGCAGGGCAGCGCTTGTCGCGCCTTGATACAAACAAGGGCCCGTCACGGGCCTTTGTCATTGGTAGCGTGCGAGTTCCTCACAACGCCTTGCCGACCGATGAAACTGCTCGCCCTGTTCCGCCTGCTGCTGGCCGCGCCCCTGCTGCTGATGACACCGGTCTTGCCCGCGCAGGCCGCCGCCGTGCCCCATGTCGACCTGCCCGACGCCAAAGACCATCCGCTGATCACGCGCTTCACTGGCTCCTGGCTGTTCGGCGCCAAGCTCAGCGATTGGGATCAGACCCAGTTCCCCACGGGCATGGGCCTGGCGAACCGCCATTGGACCCAGACGGTCACCGTCGAAGGCAAGCTCACGCGGCTGTTCTACCTGGCGCCGCGTGGCAAGACGCCGCTGGAAGTGCATCGCAACTACCAGCAGGCCCTAACGGCCGCCGGCTTCCAGCCCAAGTTCAGCTGCGAAACTGCCTGCCAGGACCTCTACTTCGCAATGGACAAGACCATTGCCTACGACGAAGGCGTGCGCTGGGTGCGCGGCGCCAACGTCGCCGGCAAAGGCAGCGCCACCTACGGCGTCACCGACGGTGGCCTGAGCTACGACGGTCGCCTGCTCTACGGCACGCTGTCCAAAGCTGGTCAGGACGTTCACATCCTCGTCTACACCTCGTCCGCGGTGAACGACCAGACCGACACCGCGGCCACCTTCATCCAGATCGTCGAGCCCAAGGCCATGGCAACGGGCCAGGTGCAGGTCAATGCCGCAGCGTTGCAGCAAGGCCTGGCGGCAGACGGCAAGATCGCGCTCTATGGCCTGTATTTCGACACCGGCAAGTCCGAGGTCAAGCCGGAGTCGAAGGCGCAGCTCGACGAGATGGCCAAGCTGCTGCAGGGGCAGCCGGGACTCAAGGTCTACATCGTCGGCCACACCGACAACCAGGGCGCGCTGGACGCCAACCTCGCGCTGTCTCAGGCCCGCGCGCAGGCGGTGGTGCAGGCCCTGGTCACGCAGTACAAGGTGGACACCAAGCGCTTAGCCGCCAAGGGCGTGGCCAACCTGGCGCCGGTGGCGAGCAATGCGGCGGAAGACGGCCGAGCGCGAAACCGGAGGGTGGAACTCGTCGTGCAGTGAGCGAACTGAACCGGCATTGATTCGGCCGTTGGCTAGAATTCCTGTTGGTTCAAGGGCACCATTTCATTCGGAGGAATGATTGGACCGTGTTCACCTGATGACCGTGTTCGTCGCGGTGGTCGACACCCACAGCCTGGCCGCCGCGGCCCGCAAGCTCGCGCTGTCGCCACCGGCAGTGACCCGCGCCGTCACCGAGCTGGAGACCCTGTTGGGTGTCCGCCTCCTGACCCGCACCACGCGGGTCGTGCGCGTGACCGATGCCGGCGCGCGTTACGCGGAGGACTGCAGGCGCATCCTGTCCGACCTGGCCGAGGCCGATGAATCGGTCAGCGGCATGCACGCCACGCCACGCGGCAAGCTCATGCTCACTGCGCCGGTGATGTTCGGTGCGCTCTACGTCACGCCCATCGTCACCGAATACCTGCAGCGTTACCCCGAGGTCAAGGCCGAATGCTGGTTCCTGGACCGCGTCGTCAACATCGTCGACGAAGGCATCGACCTCGCGGTGCGCATCGGCAAGCTGGCCGATTCTTCGCTGCAGGCGATCCAGGTCGGCCAGGTGCGGCGGGTGATCTGCGCCGCGCCGAGCTACCTGGCACAGCACGGCACACCCGCCACGCCGGACGAACTGGCCCGTCACTGCATCGTCGCCTCCACCGCGGCGTCCACTTCCGAATGGCGGCTGCACGCGAACGGCGAGTCGCGCCTGGTCAAGGTCCAGCCGCGCATGATGACCACCACCAACGAATCGGCGCTGGCTGCGGCCGTGGGCGGCTTCGGCCTGACGCGGCTGATGTCGTACCAGGCTGCAGCGGCGGTGGCCGAAGGCAGGCTGAAGATCGTGCTGAGCGAGTTTGAAGGCCCGCCGCTGCCCATTCACCTGGTGCACCGTGAAGGTCGGCACGCGTCGCAAAAGGCGCGGGCTTTTCTGGACCTGGCGATGGATCGCTTGCGGGCACACCCGCTGCTCAAATCGGGCTGATTCTTCCGCTCTCCGTAATAGAGTCTTGGAATCTGCGTAGATTCCGTTCGGCATCGAGATCAGTGACAGTTCAGTCGTCACTTCACGAAAGCCGAATCATGTCCCCCATCAAGCTCTACACCTTCTCCCTCTCCGGCCACGCCCACCGGGTGCAGCTGGCACTGTCGCTGCTGAACCAGCCGGTCGAACTGATCGAGATGGACCTGCTCGGCGGCCAGCACAAGCGGCCGGAATTCCTCGCGCTGAACCCGTTTGGCCAGGTGCCGGTGATCGACGACAACGGCTTGGTGCTGGCCGATTCCAACGCCATCCTGGTCTACCTCGCGCGCCGCTACGGCAACGCCGACTGGCTGCCCACCGACGCGGCGGGTGAAGCGGCGGTGCAGCGCTGGCTGTCGGTGGCCGCTGGCCTGGTGGCCTTCGGCCCGGCGGCGGCCCGGCTGGTGACAGTCTTCGGTGCCGGCTTCCGGCCGGAAGAAGTCATCGCCCGCGCGCACGGCCTGCTGAAGGTGATGGACGCCGAGCTGGCTGGCAGGCCGTTCCTGATCGGCGCCAGACCCAGCATTGCCGACATCGCCAACTACAGCTACATCGCCCACGCCCCCGAAGGCAATGTCTCGCTGGCCGACTACCCGAACGTGCGCGCCTGGCTGGCCCGCATCGAAGCTTTGCCGGGCTTCGTGCCGATGGCGGTGACCGCGGCTGGCCTGCGCGCTGCCTGAGAACGGCCATGGACACTGCCCTCATCACCTCGCCCTGGCACCGCGGCGAACAAGCGTTGCAAGCCCATGTCGGCGTGGCCGAACGCATGGCCGAAGTTGGCCCGCGCGTGATCCGCGACCTGATGCCGGACCAGCACCGGCAGTTCTACGCCCAGCTGCCGTTCATCGTGGTGGGCGCGGTGGACGCGCAAGGCCGGCCCTGGGCCAGCGTGATCGAAGGCGAGCCCGGCTTTCTGCGTTCGCCGCAGCCCCAGCGCCTGGTCCTGGGTGCGCTGCCGGCCGACGGTGACCCGGTGCGCGCGGCGCTGGCAGACGGCGCGCCGCTGGGCCTGCTGGGCATCGAGCTGCACACCCGGCGCCGCAACCGGGTCAACGGCCGCGTGGCCGCGCTGCGTGCCGGCGGTTTCTCGTTGGCTGTCGGGGAGTCTTTTGGCAACTGCCCGAAGTACATCCAGCAGCGCGGCTTTCGTTTTGCGCGCGCGCCGGGTTCGGCATCGGGCGGTGCCATCGAGCACCTGAAGGCGCTGGACGACGAGGCGCGCGCCCGCATTGCCGCGGCCGACACCTTTTTCGTCGCCAGCCATTTCCCCGGCGACCAGAAGCGGCCAGTGCCTTCGGTCGACGTCTCGCATCGCGGCGGCAAGCCTGGGTTTGTCAAGGTCGAGGGCAACCTGCTGACCATCCCGGATTTCGCCGGCAACCTGTTCTTCAACACCTTGGGCAACTTGCTGCTGAACCCGCGTGCCGGTCTGCTGTTCATCGACTTCGAGACCGGTGAGCTGCTGCAACTCAGCGGCCGCACCACGCTGGTTCTGGACGGCCCCCAGCTCGCGGCCTTCCCGGGCGCCGAGCGATTGTGGACCTTGCACGTCGAACAGCTCGTGCGGCGGCGGGACGCACTGGCGCTGCGCTGGTCCTGAAGCCTCAGCCCAGCAGCTTGGGCAGCATGCCGGCCACCTGTGCCAGGCACTGCTCGCGGACCTTGTCGGCTGCGTGGCTGCGGCCGATGTAGGCAGTGACCAGCACCGGCGCGCGGCCGCCTGCGGGCCAGACCACCGCGATGTCGTTGGTCGACTCGTCGCTGGTGCCGGTCTTGTCGCCCAGCGCCCAGCCCGGCGGCAGGCCGGCCTTCAAGCGGCGGCCGCCGGTGGTGTTGGCGCGCATCCAGCCCACCAACTGCTCGCGTTGCGGCGGCGGCAGCGCGTCACCCAGCGTCACTGCCTGCAGCGAGACGGCGGCGGCGCGCGGCGTGGTCGTGTCCAGCAGGCCGGTGGCGTCGAACACGTTCAGCGAGGGCTCGGTGCGGTCGAAGCGGCTCACGTCGTCGCCCAGCGTGCGCACCCACGCGGTCAATGCCGCAGGGCCGCCGTAGGTCGCCAGGATCAGGTTGGCGGCGGTGTTGTCGCTGTAGGTCATCGTGGCCTGGCACAGTTCGCCCAGTGCCATGCCGCCGCGGCCCAGCGCCTTTTCAGTGACCGGCGAGTAGCCGACCAGGTCGGCCTTGCCAAACGGGACCACCCGGTCCAGCCGTTCCGCGCCGCGGGCCACGCGGTCCAGCAGGTGGGCGCTGACCAGCAGCTTGAAGGTGCTGCACATCAGGAAGCGCTCGTCGGCGCGGTGGGCCCAGCTGCGGCCGGTGGCCGTGTCCTGGATGAACACGCCCAGCTGGCCGCCGCTGGCTTTTTCGATGGCCTGGAAGCGCGAGCTGGCCCAGGTGTCGACAGAACCCGTCGTGGCAGAAGCCGAAGTTTTTGCGGAGGCGAGCAGCGGCGTGGCAGCGAGGGCCAGGGCTTGCAGACAGTGGCGGCGTTTCATGGGCAATGAGGTCAAAGGGTTGAAGTGCATGGGAGGCGACGATAGGGGGCTGGCCGCCGCCTCACAATCGCAAATATTGCAGCTCTGACCCAAGGAAAACTTGGGGCTCGCCCATGGACTTGCCGCTCAACGCCTTGCGCGCCTTCGAGGTGTCAGCCCGCCACCTCAGCTTCACTCGCGCGGCCGGCGAGCTGAACCTCACACCCACCGCTGTCAGCCAGCATGTGAAGAACCTGGAGTCGCGCTTTGGCATGGCGCTGTTCCGCCGCTTGCCGCGCGGACTGGCGCTGACCGAAGAAGGCCAGGCCTTGCTGCCGGTGCTGGCCGAATCCTTCGAACGCATTGGCGGCACGCTGGCCACCTTGCGCGAAGCTCGCCCACGCGAGGTGCTGGCGCTGGGCGTGGTGGCCACCTTTGCCATCGGCTGGCTGCTGCCGCGGCTGCAAGGCTTCCAGCAGACGCATCCGTACATCGACCTGCGCCTGTCCACCCACAACAACCGCGTGGACCTGGCCGCCGAGGGCTTGGACGCCGCGGTGCGCTTTGGCGACGGCCACTGGCATGGCACCGAGGCGCTGCCGCTGATGCGTGCGCCGCTGGCGCCGGTCTGCGCGCCGCCGCTTGCTGCGCGCATCCGCACGCCGCGTGACCTGGGCCGCGAAACCTTGCTGCGCTCCTACCGCGCCGACGAATGGCAAACCTGGTTCCGCGCCGCAGGCGTCGAGCCGCCGGTCGTGCGCGGCATGGTGTTCGACGCGTCACTGGCACTCGCCGAAGCGGCAGCGCTGGGCGCTGGCGTCGCACTGCTGCCGGTGGACCTGTTCACGCGCGACCTGCGCAACGGCCGCCTGGTTCGCCTGTTCGACGTGCAGATCGACAGCGGCCGTTACTGGCTCACGCGGCTGGGCTCGCGCAAGCGCAGTGCGGCATTGCAGGCCTTCGAGGCCTGGATCAGCGCGGAGTGCCGAGCCGATTGAAGCGCGGCTTCAGCCGGCGCGGGCGACCTGCGCCGCGCTGTCCTTGACCGGTGGCTTGGCTGCGGCGCGGTGGCGCGTGGCGGTCTTGCCGGTGCTGGTCTTGGCGGGCTCGGCTGGCGTTGCGTCGGCCGGAGCCTCGGCCTCCAGGCTCAGGGCCAGCGGGCCGGGCGTGGCGGCTGCTTTTGCGGGCGCTGCGGCAGGTGCTGCGCTGGCCGGAGTGGCCGCGCCGACCTTGCTGGCCGAGGTGGCAGGCACGGGCGGGCCGTCGAGGCGGATCACGCGGCTGGGCGCTTCGCGGTTGTCCAGCGCGGCCCAGGCGGCCTGCGTGTGTTCGGCCCAGTCGTCGGCCGAGCGGATGATGCTGGGTTTGATCAGCACCACCAGTTCCTTCTTCTTGCCGGCGTTGTTGCGGTTGCCCAGCACGGTGGCGGTCAGCGCGTTTTCGGCGCTGCCCGGCAGGCCGGAGGTCTGGCGCGTGGTCTCCATCTGCATCAGCCCGCCAATGGCGACGATCTGGCCGTCAGGGATGCGCACCACGGTGTCGGTCTCATTGGTGCTGCTGGAGGCCAGCGGCAGCTTGTAGGCACCCAGCGAGCCCAGGTCGATCTGCTTGGCGCGTTCGGCCACGCTGCTGACGGAGGGGTGCACGTGCAGCGTGATCATGTTGCCGGCGTCGATCTGCGGCGTCACGTCCAGCGCAATGCCGGAGAAGAACGGTGTGAGGGTCAGCGTGGGCAGCGTGGTCTGGCCGGCGCTGGTGCCGGTGGACGTGGTGACCGTGCCGCCGGACACGCCGGTGACGAAGAAGTCGTCGGTGCCGACCTTCAGCACCGCCTTCTGGTTGTTCAGCGTGGCCAGGCGCGGGCTGGACAGCGTCTGCACCTCGCCGTGGGTTTCGAGGAAGCCCAGCACCGCGGCAAAACCATTGGTCGCCAGCGACAGGCCGAACAGCCCGCCGCCCGCGCCGGGCAGCGCCAACGCGTCGGTCGCCAGGTCGGCGGCCTGGGTCAGCGTGGGCAGGCCGTTGTTGTTGACGAGCAGTGGATTGCCGCCGTAGCCGCTGGTGTTGCCCACGGCGCCGCGGCCGCGCAGCACCGACCAGTCGATGCCGCTCTGGTAGCCCTCGCGCAGCTCCACGGTGACGATCTTCACGTCCAGCATGACCTGGCGCTCGATCGCCATGCGCGCGGCGCCCAGCATGGTTTCAACCTGGCGCAGTTCGTCGGGCATGGCCCGCACTGCCACCATGCCGGCCTGCGGGCTGAGGATCACGCTGCGGCCACCGGCCGTGCCGATCATGGTCTTGATGGCATCGCCCAGCTCGCCCCACAGGTCGCTGTGCGACTGGGTGGTCAGCTGCGTGCTTTCCATCTGCGTGCTGCTGTTGCCGTTGCCGTTCGAGCCGCTGCTGCTGCCATTCGAATTGCCGCTGCTGCCGCCGTTGTTGCTATTGCCGCCGCTGTTCTGCGCGGTGGAGCTGCCCGAACTCACGCGCACTTCGCTGCGGCCGTTGCGCTGCGTGGGCAGGTAGTTGACGACGAACACGCGCGATTGCATGGTCGGCGGGTAGACGGTGATGCGCCGGCCATCGACCTTGATGTCGTAGCCGTACACATCGCGCAGCGCTTCCAGCGCCTCGCGCATGGTCACGCGGCGCAGCGTCACCGAGATGCTGCCGGCCAGCTCCGGGTGGGTCAGCATGTTGTAGCGGCCGTCGGCGGCCAGCGCCAGGAAGACGTCGCGCGCCGGGGCGTTGTTGACGATCAGGTCGAAGCGCGGCTCGCTTGGCGCGGCGGCCACGGGCGGTGCTGCCACCGGTGCGGCCGGCGCCGGGGCGACGGCCGGCGGTGCGGCAGGGCGCGGCGCGGTGGCGGCTTCGTTGGCCGGGTTCTGCAGCACCGCCTGCAGCGGCGTGGTGCGCGGCAAGGCAGTCGGCCCGTCGGTGGCCACGCTGGCGCAGCCGCCAAAGGCCAGCAGCTCGGCCATCAAGCCAGCCAGGCCCAGCAGGCGCGGCAGCGTGGCAAGCCGGGGCAGGCTGGCCTTGGCCGGGCGCAGGGACGAGGGCAGGGCGGGCGATTTCATCGGGTCTCCTCCAGGGCGGTGCCCGGCGGGGTTTGCATGGCGTCGGCGGCCGGCACGCCTTGCGCGCCGGTGGCGGATTTGCGGCTGGCCTTTGGGCCATTGATCGAGGCGGTCTTCACCGGCGATGCCGGCAGCACCTGGACCTGCGGATACAGCGGCAGCTTGCGCAGCACGCCGGCCTCGCGCAGCCAGACCGCTGTCGGCTCGATCTTCTCGATGCGGGCTTCGCCGATGTGGTCACCCACGCCGCGCAGCCAGCCCCGGTCCACCAGGAAGGGCTTGTCGTTGATCACCAGGCGCTGGGCGAGTGCGGCGCCGAGCAGGTCGCCGCTGCCGGCCGGGCTGGCGTCTGCGCTGGCTGAAGCGGGCGTGGCCGGTGCGCGGGCAGCGGCGGGCGCAGCGGTCGGGTCGCGTTCGGCAACGGCTTCCTCGGCGTGCAGCGGCTGGCTGGCCAGCGCATTCAGCAGCACCAGCACCGACAGTGCCAGTGCCCAGCCCCAGGCCCAGCGGCTGGACAGCTTGGGCACCACGCGGCGGCCCTGCTGCGGGTGCACATGGCGCAGGCGTTGCAGTTCGTTGGTGTGGCTCATCGCTTGCTCCCGGCCAGCCACAGTTGGATGGACATGACCGGCGGGCTGGTGTCGGCGTCCAGGATCAGGGTGCCCCAGCGCAGGCCGGGCAGTTGGCGTTCAAGTTCGATCAGGAAAGCGCGCAGGTCGGCAAAGCTGCCGGACACGCTCAGCTGCGCGCCCTGCCAGGCCGGCAGGCCTGCGGGCGCGGAAGGGGCGGCGGCAGGCGCCAGCGGCGCAGCGGCGGTGGGTGCCAGCGCGGCGGAGGCGCTGGGCGAGATGGCCATCACCAGCGCGGTGGCGTCCAGGCTGCGGCCGCCGGCTTTGGCGGCGGCGCCATCGCTGCTCGGCCGGGTGTTCAGCCGCACCAGCGTCACGCCGCGGTGGTGCTGCAGCACTTCTTCCAGCAGCTCGGGCAAGGCCACGCGGGTGTGGGCGCCTTCAGGCGGCTGCAGCTGGGCGCTGATGCCGGCCTGCGCGGCGCGGGCTTCCGCCAGCGCGCGCTGCAATTGGGCCAGCTTGCGCCCGGCTTCGTCGGTGGTGCCTGCCAGCTGGCCGGGCAGGTGCGGCAGGCTCAGGCGGGCCAGTTCCTCGCGTTGCACGGCCAGCTCGGCCTGCGTGCGCTGCAGCTGGCTGCGCCAGCCGGCTTGCTGTTGCAAGCTGGGGGCGATCACCGCCTGGTCGGCCACGGCCATCATCACCAGGGCCAGCGAGCCGAACAGGAAGGCCCGCTCGCGCAGGCTCATCGCGTCGATGCGCGTGGCCAGCTTTTGCAGGCGCTTGGGCGTCTTCATGGCTGGGCTCCGGTGGCGGCGGCGCCGGCCTGTGCCGGGTTGTGCGAGGCATTCAGGCGGAAAGCCCAGCCCGGGCCGCCGTTGGGCAGCGGCTCGCTGCGCAGCGGGCTGTCGGCACTGCCGCCCAGGGGCGCGAGCGCGCTGGTGGCGGCGTCCAGGCTGCTGGTGGCCTGCAGGCCGGTGGCGCCGCTGCCCGGCGCATTCGCCAGTTTCTCCACCCGCACCTGGGCCAGCGGTTGGCCGGCCAAAAGTGGCTCGGCCGAGAGGCGGCGAATCCAGCCCTGCAGCGCGTTCGGGTCCAGCGTCAGGCCGTTGATCTCCAGCTGGCTGGGGGCCACCTGCAGCCGGGTGATCCAGGCCGGGCCGGGCACCGTGCGGGCCATCAGGGCCAGCACGGCAGAGTGGCTCTGGCCGGGGCGCAGGTAAGTGCCTTCGGTGGCGGCCAGTTGCTGGTGCAGCACCAGCGTGTCGGCCTGCACGCGGGCCAATTCGCGCTCCAGCTGCGCCGGGTCATTGCGGCCATGGGCAGTGCTCAAGGCCTGGTCCAGCTGCTGCTGCTCGTTGCTCAGCCACTGGCGGTTTTCCTGGTAAGTGTGCTCGCGGGCCCGGGTCTGCCAGGTGACCCAGCCGCAGAAGCAGCCCAACGAAACGGCCAGCACGGCCAGCGCCTGGGCCATTGCCTTGGCCGAGAAGTGCAGCTTCGGCTTGAGCAGGATGGGGGTGTAGAGATTGATCTGCTGGACCATGGCTCAGGCCTCCGGGCGGTCGCGCAGCAGCGCGCCCAGCAAGCTCAAGGGCGGCAGCGTGCCGGCCGCGCGGTCGCCCAGGTCCAGGCCCGCGGCCAGGTCCAGCGGCAGCACGCGCAGGCCCAGCTGTTCCTGCAGGAAACCTGCGGCCATGACGGTGGCCGTGGGCGTGGCCTCGGCAGGTGGCTGCAGCATCAGCAGCGAGAGCGGCAACTGGGGCCATGAGCGTTCCCACACGTCGAACGAGCGTTGCAGCTCGATCACCATGCGGGGCGTGTCGTCGGGCGCGAATTCGACAGGGGCGCTGACCGGCGTGTAGGCCGCGGTGGCGGCCGGCGCGTAGGCGGCGAGGCCGTCGTCGGCGCTGAGCAAGGGGTCGTCGAACGAGAAGCTGCGCGGAGCGTCGTCAGGGAGATCGGCTGCGACGTCGCTGCCGGCGGCCACCATTTGGGCGTCGCCCAGCATGTAGTGGTGGGCCGTGCTGTCCGGCGTCGCTGGCAAGGCTGGTGCAGCGGTGGGCGCGGGCGCTGCGGCGCGAGCCAGCAAGGCCGGGTCCCATTCCAGGCGGCGGCTGTAATACAGCTCGCCACCGGTGCAGATCGTCAGCAGGCAGGTCTTGTGGTCGTGCACGGCCAGGCAGGCGGTGGCGCGGTCGGCCAGGTCCATCTGGGTGGCGGCCGCATGTTGCAGGTTGCGCTGCGCGTTGTCGGCCACGTCCACCACGGCCAGGCGCCAGCCGGCGCCAGTGGCCAGCGCGGCCACGGCGGCCACTGCCTTGTTCGGGGCGGCCACCACGAACATCTGCTCATGGCCCTGCACCTGGCTGCCGGGCTGGCCCAGGCGCATCACGTCCAGCGTCACGTCGTCGATGTGGCCGTTGACCATGTCCTTAGCGCGCCAGCGGGCAGCGGCGCGCAGTTCGTCGGCCGGCACCACGGGGGCTTCGATCTGCAGCAACTGGTACGCCTGCAGCGGCAGCACAGCGGTCGCGGGCGAGCCGTTCGGCAGGCCCAGCTGGCGCACCGCGCGGGTCCATTCGGTGTCGGTCTGGCCGTTGCGTGCCAGCTCGCCATGCGAAGCCAGGCGCAGCCGGCCACCTGCCGGCTCTGCGCGCAGCCAGGCCAGGCCTTCAGGCGTGCTGCAGAACACCAGCCGGTCTTGTCGATTTCCGCGGGCAGTGCGTTGCCAGGGCCAGCGCAGCTTCATCTCAGGCGGCCTCGGCCGAAGAAAGGGCAGGTTCGGCCTCGCCGCTGCGGCTTTCCTCGGCCATGGCGGGCGAGGGCATCAGCCACAGGCACAGCCAGCCCACCACCGCAGCCTGCAGTGCGTATTCCAGCCAACGCGCGGACACGCGCGGCCGGGCGGTGGCAGGCACGCGGGCAGGGCGAAAAACCGAAAGGTTGCGGAAGGCAGGCATCACGAAGGCCGGGTTTGACTGCATGAAGGAAGTGCGCGCCCAGGGCGCCGCACGGGAGGTACTGCTTTGCTGGAATTTTGCGGACCGGCCACCAAACCGAAGCCCTGAAAAGGGGCGCGAACGCGGGCAGATCTGCGCCATGGCGCAGCCGCCGGCGCTAGCATCGGCCGTTGCGATCCACCGGGGAGACACCGATGCCCAAGCTCAACCTGGCCTGCCTGGCCGCCTGCGGCGCCGCGCTGCTGCTCGGCGCTCCCGCGCAGGCGCAGACCGCCGCCACCGATGCCAGGCCCGCCTACGACGCAGCGCTGGCCGCCAGGCTGGGCGGCAACGACAACGGCATGCGCGCTTACGTGCTCGTCGTCCTGAAAACCGGCCCCACCCGCGTGCCTGCAGGCCCCGAACGCGACGAGATGTTCAAAGGCCACTTCGCCAACATGAAGCGCCTCTCAGACGCCGGAAAACTCGCCATCGCCGGCCCGTTCGACGGCAACGACGGCTGGCGCGGCATGTACATCTTCGCGGTGCCCACCGTCGAAGAAGCCAGGACCCTGGTCGCCACCGACCCGGTCGTCATCCAAGGCGAAATGGTCCCGGAGTTCCACGCGCTGTACGCCTCGGCGGCACTGATGCTGGTGCCGGAGGGGCATCTGAAGATTTCCAAGCCGGGGACGTGACGCGGCTTGCGATGGGCATGGACGGCCGATCTGCGAGGCACGGGCGAAGCGCAAGCGAGGGCGGTCCTCAGAAGACCTGGATCGGCATGTCGAGCTGGAACTTGTACTCGTGGATGCCACTGTCGGGATAGCGCTTCGAGACCTTGTAGGCACACCCGAAGAAACCGATCTTGGTGCCCTTGAAGCGTCCCTCCTGCAGGGTGTAGGTCGGGAATGCGCCGATCTCGTGGTGGTTGCCGCCGGCGGGTCTGCCGTCCACCCAGTACAGCGTGTACTGCGGATCGCTGGGCGAGGCATGCTGGCCCGCACCGTTGCGGCCATCCGTGCCCCAGCCGGTCATGACCCAGGAGATCAGCTTGAGTCCTGGCACGCCCAGCGAAGCCCCGTCGACCACAACGCGCAACTGGGCGGATTGCTCATGCGGCGCGTTGTAGTCTGCGGCCGCCACGGCATTGACCAGCGCGATGCCCCAGGCGTCGTTGACGTCGTCGAAGAACTGGTCGCTGAGCACCTGCTGGTAGGCCGCCATGATCGTCAGCGGTCCATGCGCCGCCGACAGGCTCAGGCTGTAGGCCTTGCTGTCAATCGGCCCCTGCAGGCTCGCGCCCTGGTTGTGCGTCAGGTAGGCGTTGGCGGCGCCCGTCCATTGAACCGTGGCCAGGTTGCCCACGCTCTGCGTTACCGAGGCATAGGACTGGTTCCACACGTCGCTCGCCTGGTTCGCGTAGACCGACAGGCTGCCCGTCTCCGAGTAATCCCAGTTCGCCCCGGCATACGCGATGCGCTTGAACGGCGTGCCCCCATATTCGGTGCTGAGGCCCTTCAGCGTGGAGCGGCCACGGCCGATTGCCGCATCGAAGTCGCCTGCCTCAACGTTCAGGGACGGCGTGATCACGCTGGTGATCGTCGCGCCGCGAAAGGTCGGCGGCAGCCCGCGGTTGTCCTTGCTCTCCAGCACTGGATTGCTCACGCGCTGCAGGCCGTACTTGACGACGGTGTCGCCCACGCGAGCCTTGACCGCGTACTTGCCGAGATAGGCCCAGGCGCGATCGTCCGCGCTGTGGCCGTCGGGCCGCACGTGGGCCATGTTGCCCGCGTTGTCGCTGCCGTCGATGCGGGTGGCCACGAACGGTGCGATGTCAACGCCGAAGCCGACCGGGCCGCTCGTGTAGCCCGACTCGTAGCTGGCCTGCATGTTCAAGGTCCAGGCGTGGCGCTTGATGCCCTTGTCCACGCTCTGCGAGTCCGAAACGCTGCGCAGGTCGATCTTGAGCTTGCCGTCGTCGATCAACGGAAATTTGTCCGCTGGATCGGGCCTGGGCTGAGGCAGCTCCGTCGGCGGGCAGTCGTGCAGCGGCGGCTCGCACTGCATCTGGGCCTGCGCGCTCGTGCAGGCCATCAGGGACAGCGCCAGCGCGCGTCTCGTCGTCAAACGGAATCGAAAGTCGGGCATGGTTTCTGAGTGGAGAGACAAGGAAATCGGGGGGCAGCCGCCGAGGCTGGCCCCGCGCGCCGCGCACGCGTCAGCGGGCACTGAGTCGACGCTCGTGCCGTCCCGGCGCGTGGACTCGGCGGCCTTGCGCAAGGCGCCATGACGAGGCCGGCGTTGGCAAGAAGGATGTTAGGTAAACGACTGCCCGGCGCCTGTAGAACGAATGCGCTACGGCCGCGTCCCGCGGCCTCAACGGAAAGTCACGCCGGGATCGGCCACCCTACTTGTGATTGATGTGCGTCCGCGTGTAGAGCGAGCGGTGGGCGCTGGGCGTCATGCCCTGCAGCTTCTTGAAGATGCGGCGGAAGTAGACGGGGTCGCTGAAGCCGCAGGCCAGCGCGACTTCTTCGACGCTGCTGCCGGGTTCGCCGAGCTGGGCGACGGCGTGGCGGATGCGGCGTTCGTTCAGCGCTTCGGTGAGCGTCTTGCCATACACCGTGCGGTACACGCGGCCGAGGTAGTCGACGTTGCACTGCAGCTCGCTGGCGATGGAGGACGACGAGATGCGCTCGTGGAATTTCGTCTCGACGACCAGGTGGGCCTTCGCGGCCAGCAGTGATGGCGCTGCGCCTTCTTCGGCGGTGGAAGTGGACGAGCGTGCCACTTCGCAGGCCATCAGCATCACCAGCAGGCTGAGGCTCAGCGAGCGCATGCCAAACAGCTCCTGATCGTCGATCAGGCGGCGGAACAACGCGATCATGTGATCCGGCCGCAGTGCGCGCACGTGCTGGCGCAGGTCCAGCGTGTCGCCCGAGGGCTTGCTGGCGGCCAGCGAGAAGTGCACCCAGTAGAAGCAGAGGTGGTCGCCGCAGGGCGAGACGCCGCCGTGTTCATGACCAGGCCGCAGCAGCAGGGTTTCGCCAGCCCGCACGGCGAACTGCTGGTCGTCTTCCCACATCGACAGCGCGCCCTCCTTGACGAAGATGAGCTCGTGCGAGTTCAGCACCCGCTTGGGGTGCACCCAGGCCGGGCTTGAGGCGACGAACATGCCGCCGTTGTGGGCCTGAAGGGACAGCTGGCCATTGACCGGAATCACCATCATCTGGCGGCCAGCATACCCGTACTTCCCATTAGAAATAAAGTCGGTTTTGTCCCCGTATCTCGCGTTTTGCCGGCTGGCGGCGGGTCAGTGCAACTGGAATAGTTCAGTCCACACAAGGGCGACGCACCGGATCGCCTGAACAACGGAGACATCGATGAACAAGCGGTTTTTCACGGGCACCCTGGCATTGGCCTGCGCGCTCGCAGTGCTGCCGTACACGGCGCTGGCGCAGGAGCCAGGCACGCTGTCGTTCTGGGTCCGCGCGTCGGACGCGGCCATTGCCACGCCGCTGGTGAAAGCCTGGAACGGCTCGCACAAGGCGCAGGTCGCGTTGACCGTGATCCCGAACGACGACTTCATGACCAAGTTCGGCACCGCCTCCGCTTCCGGTGCGGTGCCGGACATCCTGGCGGTGGACCTGATCTTCGTGCCGCAGCTGGCGCAGGCCGGGCAGTTGAGCGCCATCACCGAGCAGGCCAGGGCGCTGCCGTTCTACAACAGCCTGTCCAAGGCGCACATGCACCTGGCAACGGCAGACGCGCACCACTACGCCGTGCCGTTCAGCGCGGAATCCTCCTTCCTGCTCTACAACAAGGGCCTGTTCAAGAAGGCCGGCATCGACCCGAATGCGCCGCCCAAGGACTGGGCCACCATCGAGGCCTATGCCAAGCGCATCACCGCTCTGGGCGACGGCAACAAGGGCTTCTACTTCTCAGGGGCCTGTGGCGGCTGCAACATCTTCACTTTCGCGCCCTACATCTGGGCATCTGGCGGCGACGTGTTGAGCGCGGACGGCCGCTCGGCCAGCCTCGACTCGCCACAGGTGCGGGACGCTTTGGGCTTCTACCGCCGCATGTGGACCGGCAAGCTGGTGCCGCAGGGCGCGAAGAATGACGCTGGGCAGAACTTCATCAATGCCTTCTTCACCGGCAAGGTGGGCATGGTCGGCACAGGAGCATTTGCCATCGGGCTGCTGAAGAAGGACCACCCGGAGATTGACTTCGGCGTCACGCCGCTGCCGGGCGCCAAGGGCGGGCAGGCCAGCTTTGCGGGAGGCGACTCGATTGCCATTCCCAAGGGTTCCAAGGCCAAGGCTGCGGCGTGGGAGTTCATCGCCTGGTGCCTCAGCGACTCGGTGCAGGTCGAGAGCTTCGCGAAGAACGGCAGCATCCCCGTTCGCGCTGACCTGGGCCAGGCCTATGTCAACGGCGACCCGCGGCTGCAGGTCGCGTTCGATGCGATGGCCAACGGCCGGGCGCCCTACAGCGTGAAGTTCAACCAGCTCATCAACGACGGCAACGGCCCTTGGAACTCGATGATCCAGGAGGCGGTGTTCGGTGACGGCGTGGACGCGGCAGTGAAGAAGGCGCAGGCCAAGTTCGCCGAGACCATTACCGCGGCCAAATGATGATGCGACAGCGCAGCGTCGGCCTGTCGCGTGCAGGCATCGGCTACCTGCTGATCCTGCCCAGCCTGGGCCTGATCGGCGTGTTCTTCCTCGTGCCGCTGGGCATGACGGTGTGGATGTCGCTGCACGACTGGCCGCTGTTCGGCGCCAGCACGCTGGTGGGGCTGAAGAACTATGCCGAGCTGCTGCATGACGAGTCCTTCTGGAACAGCCTGCTGTTCACCACCAGGTACACGCTGATCGTCACGCCCGCGCTGTTCATCAGTTCCTTCGCGCTGGCCCTGCTGGTGAGGCGGCCGGGCCGCTGGTCGGCGTTTTTCCGCACCGCGTATTTCCTGCCGGTGGTCATCGGCCTGAGCACTGCCAGCCTGTTGTGGGTGTGGCTGTTCAACGACCAGGTGGGCGTGTTCAGCGCGCTGCTGATGAACCTGGGCCTGGTGGATGAGCCGGTGCAGTGGTTCGACACCGGCACCACCTCGCTGCTGTCTGTCGTGTGGATGGTGACCTGGAAGATGACCGGCTTCAACATGGTGCTGATGCTGGTGGGCATGCAGGCCATTCCGAAGGACCTCTACGAGGCCGCCAACATCGACGGCGTGTCGCCCTGGCAGCAGCTGCGCCACATCACCGTGCCGCTGATGCGCCAGACCTTCGCGCTGGCGCTCACCATCTCCGTCATCGGCTCGTACCTGGCCTTCGACCAGTTCTACATCATGACCCACGGCGGCCCGAACAACAGCACCGTGAGCATCGTCTACTGGATCTACCGCGCCGCGTTCACCTACACCCGCGTGGGCTATGCCTCGGCCATGTCCGTCGTGCTGTTGCTGATCCTGCTGCTGATGAGCACGCTGCAGCTCTACCTTCTTCGTTCGGACGATCGCTGAGCCCATGGCCAATTCCGCTACCTCTTCCCGCTCCACGCTCAGCGCGCACGGCATGAGCGCCGCTTTCGAAGCACCGGACCAGGCCGAGCCAGCGCCGCCGCGCCGCCTGCCGCTGCGCAAGCTGCTGTACCTCGCGGCCGGCGTGCTGCTCGCCTCGGGCTTCCTGTTCCCCATCCTGTGGTCGGTGCTGACCTCGTTCAAGACCGCCGCCGAAGCCTCGGCCTCGCCGCCCACCTGGTGGCCCAGCCGGTTGTCGCTGGAGAACTACGTGGCGCTCGGCCACTTCGGCGCCGGGCTGGGGCGCTACCTGTGGAACAGCACCTGCGTTTCGGTCATGACGGTGATCGGCGTGCTGCTGTTTTCCATCCCCGCGGGCTACGGCTTCTCCAAGTTCCGCTTCGCGGGCAAGAAGCTGATCTTCGCGGTCGTGCTGTCGACCATGATGATCCCGTTCCAGTCCATCCTCACGCCGCTGTTCATCCTGCTGCGCACGCTGCACCTGGAAGACTCGCTGTTCGGCCTGGCACTGATCTACACGACCTTCCAGCTGCCGTTCTCGATCTTCATGATGAGGAACTCCTTCGACAGCGTGCCGCCGGAGCTGGAGGAGGCCGCGCTGCTGGACGGCTGTTCGCAGCTCGGCTGCCTGTGGCGCATCCTGATGCCGGTCGTCGTGCCCGGCATGGTGACGGTCGCGCTGTTCGCCTTTTTCACCGCCTGGAACGAACTGCTGGTCGCGCTGGTGCTGGTGTCCGACCCGAACAAGTTCACCTTGCCGGTGCTGCTGCAAAGCGCCCAGTCCCAGTTCCTCGGCGGCATCGACTGGGGGCTGATGCAGGCCGGCATCTCCATCAGCGTGCTGCCCTGCGCCGCACTCTTCCTTGCCCTGCAACGCTTTTACATCAGCGGCCTGATCGCCGGTGCTGTGAAGGCATGACCTCACTTCATCCATCCAACATGCCAGACGCCGCCGTGCAACTTGCCCAACGCCCCCATGCCTGCTGCGGCCCCGTGCCGCCCACGGCCGTGCAACTCACCGGTGGCCTGCTGAAGGCCCGCTGGGACACCAATGCCGGTGTCGCCTTGCTGTCCCAGGCCTTGTGCCTGGAGGAATACGGCAACCTGGACAACTTCCGCCGCCTGCATCAGCCTTCGCTCGGACCCTTCCGCGGCAAGGTGTTCAACGACTCGGACGTGTACAAGTGGATCGAAGCCGCCAGCTGGGTCGTCGCGCAGCGGCCCAGCCCGGAACTGGCAAGCCGGCTCGACAGCTTCATCGGCCTGATCGAGGCGGCGCAAGGGCCGGACGGCTACGTCAACACCTACTACGCGCTGGAACGGGCTGGCGAACGCTGGAGCAACCTGCGCGACAACCACGAGCTGTATTGCGCCGGCCACCTGTTCCAGGCCGCGGTGGCGCACCACCGCGCGACCGGCAGCCGCCGGCTGCTGCAGGTTGCAGAGCGTTTTGCAGACCTGCTCTGCGAAGTCTTCGGCCCGGCCGGCGAGGGCAAGAACCCGGGCATCGACGGCCACGAGCTGATCGAGCTGGCGCTGGTGGAGCTGTACCGAGAGACGGGGCAAAAGCGCTACCTGAATTTGGCGGGCCACTTCATCCGCAGCCGCGGCCAGCGCACGCTGCAAGGCGGCTGGTTCGGCATTGAATACTTCCAGGACCACCTGCCGTTCCTCGAACAGCAGAAGATGGTGGGCCACGCGGTGCGGGCGCTGTACTTCAATGCCGGCGTGGCGGACTTCTACCTGGAAGACGGCGAGCCGCGCCTGCTGGCCACGCTGCAGCAGATGTGGGATCACATGGCGGCCAACCAGCTCTACGTCTCCGGCGGCCTCGGCTCGCGCCACCATGGCGAGGCGCTGGGCGCTGACCATGAGCTGCCCAACGAGCAGGCCTACACCGAGACCTGCGCGGCCATCGGCAGCATGATGTGGTGCCAGCGCATGATGGCCGCCACCGGCGACGCCAAGTTCGCGGACCTCTACGAGCACACGCTCTACAACGCGATGCTGCCCGGCTGGTCGGCCGACGGCAGCGGCTACTTCTATGTCAACCCGCTGGCCAACGACGGCCAGCATGTGCGCCAGCGCTGGTATGAATGCGCCTGCTGCCCGCCGAACGTGGCGCGCACGGTGGCCGCGCTGCCGGGCTCGGTCTACTTCACCGGCGGCCGCCACGTGCACGTGATGCTGTATGCCGAATCCGAAGCCACGCTGGACCTGGACGGCCTGCGCGTGGGCCTGAAGCAGCAGACCCGCTACCCATGGGACGGCGACGTGGCAATCACCGTCGAGGCCGACGGCCGCTTCGAGCTGATGCTGCGCATTCCGCACTGGTGCCGCAGCGGCGCCCGGCTTTCGGTGAACGGCGAGCCTTGGCCGGGCGAGTTGGTGCCGGGCACTTTCGTCGAGGTGTCCCGCCACTGGCAGTCGGGCGACACCTTGCGCCTGCAGCTGCCGATGGCGCCCAGGCTGCTGGCCAGCCACCCGCGGGTGCTGGAGAACACCGGCCGCGTGGCGCTGACGCGCGGGCCGCTGCTGTATTGCGTGGAGGCCCATGACCATCCCGGCGTGGACCTGACCGACCTGGTGCTGGGCCGGCCAGGCGAGGTGCAGCCGCAGTGGCAGCCCGAGCTGCTGGGCGGGCTGGTGGTGCTGCATTCGGCGGGACAGGTGCAGGCGGCCAGCGCGCGCTGGCAAAACCAGCTCTACCTCGAACCGGCGGAAGATGAGACGGCACCACCAACGGCGGCCGCGCTGACCGCGATCCCCTATTTCGCGTGGAACAACCGGCGCGCCGGTGCAATGCAGGTCTGGCTCAAGCAGGCCCGCCAGGAGGTGCCCCATGGCCAGCCTTGAGTTCACGGGGGTCAGCAAGTCTTACGACGGGCCGGTGCGGGTCATCGACAAGCTGGACATGAACGTCGGCGACGGCGAGTTCGTGGTCTTCGTCGGACCTTCGGGCTGCGGCAAGTCCACGCTGCTGCGCATGATTGCCGGCATCGAAGACATCACCGGCGGCACCTTGCGCATCGACGGCCAACGGGCCAACGAGCTGCCGGCGGCCAGGCGCGGCGTGGCCATGGTGTTCCAGAGCTACGCGCTGTACCCGCACATGACGGTGCAGGAGAACATGGCCTTTGCGCTGAAGATGGCCAAGCGCCCGCAGGTGGAGATTGACGCTGCCGTGAAGCGCGCGGCCGAGGTGTTGGGCATCACCGCACTGCTGCAGCGCAAGCCTGGCGCGCTCTCGGGCGGGCAGCGGCAGCGCGTGGCGATCGGCCGCGCCATCGTGCGCAATCCCAAGGTCTTCCTGTTCGACGAGCCGCTTTCCAACCTGGACGCTTCGCTGCGCGTGCAGATGCGGGTGGAGCTGGCGCGCATGCACCAGGCGCTGGGCACGACGATGATCTACGTCACGCACGACCAAGTCGAGGCGATGACGCTGGGCGACCGCATTGCCGTGTTCAACGAGGGCCGGCTGGAGCAGATCGGCACGCCGCGCGAGCTGTACGACCGGCCGGTGAACCGCTTCGTGGCGCAGTTCCTCGGCTCGCCGGCGATCAACTTCCTGCCCTGCCAGCTGACGCGCGGCGCGGACGGTGGCCGCCAGGTGGCGCTGGCCAGCGGCGAGCGGCTGGCGCTGGGCGACAGCGACCTGCTCACAGGCGGCCACGCGCCCATCGAGCTGGGCGTGCGCGCCGAGCATTGGCAGCTGTGCGGTGAAGGTGAAGGCTTGAAGGCCAGGGTCGACCTGGTGGAGTACCTGGGCGACGTGGTGATCGTGCACGCCTCTCTGGCCTCGGGCCACGCGGTCACGGTCAAGCTGACCAGCGAGGTGGCGTGCCCGGAAGCGTCAACGTTGATTCACCTGAAGCCGCAGCCGGGCAGGGCGCAGTGGTTCGACCAGGGCGGTCGCACGCTTCAATAGTTTTCGCGCGAGAAGATCAGCGGGTCCGCACCGCGGTACAGCCCGAAGCTGGCGCGGGCGCTCGGGTCCTTGTCGCTGGCGGCGCCGCACCAGGCGCCGCGCAGGTAGGCCAGGTTCGCGCCGGCGCTGGCGGCGTCGCCGGTGCCTGGGGTCCACGGCTGCAGGCACGAGACATCGGCCGCGCTGCTGCCCAGGCTGAGCGCCACGTCCACGCTGCCGCGGTGGGTGGCGGTGGGCGCGTTGAGCACCAGGCTGGCCTGGCCGGAAGACAGCGTGGTGCTGGTGGCGGCGAGGTTGGTGTCAGTCGCGGTGAGGGTCCTGCGGTAGTTGCCGAAATTGACGGCGGTGGCCGGCACCTTGGTGCAGCTGTCCAGCGTGTTGGGTGCCCAGGCGCTGCCGTTCCAGTACTGGGCTTGCAGCGGCAGGCTGAGTGCATGGTCGGCCGCGCCGATGGCGTTGAGCAGGCGCAGCCGGCCGTGGCGCAGCACCAGGCTGGCGAGCTGCGTGTGGTTCGAGCTGGTGGCGGGCGAGCCGGTGTCCAGGTCGTGGCTGAGCATCTTCACGCCGTCGCTGTCCACCGGGGCAATGCCGAACAGCGCGGCGGGGAACGGGCCGTCAGCCGCCGTGGCACGGGTGGCCTGGGCGGTCAGGGTGATGCCGCTGGCCACGCCGTTGGCCCAGGCGCCGGTGGCGCTGCCCAGGACGAGGCGGGCTGGCGCGCTGGTGTTGAACACGGTGCTGCCGGAAATGCCGGCCAGCGCGAAGTTGCTGGCAGCCGTGGGGTCAAACCTCGCAAAGGCGCCGGTGTAGTTGGCGGTGGTAGCGCCGAGCGCGTTCTTGGCAGTCAGCGTGAAGCCCAGCGTGAACGGCTCGTCCAGGTAGTTGAAGGTCGAGGCCGTGGTGCAGGCGGCCGCAGGGCGGTAGCTGACGGCGCTGCCGCTGACGGCGAAGCCGGCCGGAATGAAGCGGCCTACGCGCGTGTTCTGCACGCCGGCGCTGTTGAAGACGATGGCGTCCAGCGACAGGCCGCTGCCGAGGAAGTTGCTGACCACGCCGCTGGTGGCCAGCATGAAGCTGCCCACTTCGCTGTACTGCAGCGTGCTGGGCGCTGCGCTGCCGCCCGTCCAGGTGCCCACGGTGGCGTTGGCCAGGGTGCCCAGCACGCCGCTGGCCGGCGTCTGGCTCGCGGCCAGCGGCGAAAGCGTCAGGCTGCTGTTGAACGAAGGCGCCAGGCCGCCGGCCGTGGTGTTGGCCAGCGTGGCGCCGCTGTCGGGCACGCCGTCGTTGTTGGCGTCGGTGCCGTTGCCGGTCATCGCAGCGGTCCATCGGTAGGCGCCGACGGTGGCCTGGAAGCTGCTGCCGGCCTGGGCGAAGACCGTGTCGGTCGCGGCCGAACCGTTGGGGTTCTGGGTGCTGCCTTGCTTGATGGCTTGCACGACCAGCGCGAATGGCCGCACGGTCAGCGTGTTGCTGGCGCCGCCGATGCTGGTGCTGGCGTAGCTGAGCGAATCGTCGGCGACGCTGAGGGCATAGCGGCCGATGTCGGTGGTGCCGAGGTTGAAGCGGGCCACGCCGCTGGCGAAGGCCAGCGCAAGGTTGCTGGCCGCAGGCTTGGCCGCGGGAATCGTCAGCGCGGGCGAGACCACGCCGGGCGCCGTCCAGCTGCCGGTGGTGCCGCTGTCGGTGCGCCAGAGCTTGAGGTTGCGCGTGCCGCTGAAGTCGGTGGCCACGCCGCAGCTGCCGGTGCTCGGGTCCTTCTTGATCAGGCTCAGCGTCATGTCATGCGGCCGGCCGGCCACGGCCAGGTCGCTGCCGGCGATCAGGCTGGAAAGGTCTTCGGCGAAGCTGAAGACGTTGTCGCGGAAGGCGATGCCGCTGGTGGTGGTGGCGCTGGCCGGCAGCGAGGTGTCCACCGCGGTGAGTTGCACGTCTTGCGCAAGGGTGTGGGCAAAGTTCAACGAGACCTGTCCCAGGTCCCCGGCTGCAAAGGTGTAGGTCGCGCCGCCATCGTTGTCCGAGCCGCCGGCGAGCGTGCCTTGCGGGGCATCGGCGCTGCCGGCGGTCCATGCGCCGCGGCCGGTGGTGCTGCTCAGCGTGACGGTGCCGGTGTAGCTGGCGAGCAGGGCGCTGCAGTTTGCGTTGCTGCAGGCCCGCAACGTCACCGGAGTGGCGGCGCAGGTGGAGCCGCTGGTGTTCGAAGGCACGAGCTCGACATGGTCCAGCGGCGGTGGGCAGCCGTGCGTCGCAGCCATCGCAACCAGCAGCTCGGCGCCGCTCAGTTCGTAGTTGTAGACCTGCACCTCGTCGATCAGGCCGTTGGCAGAGTTCACCGTGGCCCCGCTGGGCGTGGCGGTACCACGGTTGTCGCCAATGAACACGGAGTTCAGCGTGCCGGAGAGCTGGCCCGTGGTGGTGCCTGGCGTGGTCGCGGCCAGCACGCCGTTGACGTAGATCCGCACCGTGCTTTGGTTGGTGCCACTGGCCAGCCGCCACGTGACGGCGACATGCACCCATGTGCTGGCGGCCGTGGTGCGGTTGGCGGTGGTGGCGACCAACGCGGCGCCGGCGGCATCGGACACCGCAAACCGCAGGCTGCCGGTGCTGTTGCGCATCAGGTAGAACGGGAAGGTCGCGTTGGAGGTGGCGTCGAACAGCATGGCGGCGGTACCGCTGTTCCAGGCCGTGGCCTCGCGCAGCCAGAAGCCGATGGTGCCGCTGCTGCCGACGGCACTGTCCACGTCCAGCGCGGTGTCCACCGCATTGATGGCGGCCGTGGTGTTGGCGGGCACGTTCAGCGACCTGCAGACCTGCGCGATGGGACTGGTGGCGGTGGTGCTGCCTACGCGCACGCCGTTGAAACCCTTGCCGGTGCTGTCGACGACTTCTCCGGCCGTGCCGTTCCACACGTATTCGTCCATGCGGTATTCGGCGAGCTTGTCTGGCGTGCCCGACGGCACGAACCAGCGGATGGCCGAGCCATTGGCGTTGTAGCCGCTGTTGAAGGAGTACAGCGTGTAGTCGCTGCTGTTCACTTCCACGCCGATGGTGGCGTTCGAGCCCGAGGCGTTGGCATTGCCGTACTGGTACTTGAACTCGCCGCTTTCGTAGAGCACCGCCTGGAAGGTGTAGGGCGTGGTGGTGTTGTACTGGTAGACGTTGTTCCACGTCACCACGAAACGGCGGTTCGGCGCCGTGCCTTTGATTTCCCAGGTCACGCCGCCACTGGT
This sequence comes from Ideonella sp., assembly GCF_041287625.1. Lineage (GTDB taxonomy): Bacteria > Pseudomonadota > Gammaproteobacteria > Burkholderiales > Burkholderiaceae_C > Ideonella. Next base: position 50,618 of record NZ_JBGGNH010000037.1, on the reverse strand, counting down.
GGAGCGGCCGGGATCCAGGTCGGTCCAGTACACCAGCAGCACGGCGGCCGGCGTGCCGCCGCCGCAGCCGCTGTTGTAGCTCGGCACGGCGGCGATGGGCAGTGTGGTGTTGGTGTACGTCCGGTGGAGGCCCACGTCCGGGCCGAACTGCAGCATGCCGTTGGCCATCACACGCACGCTGCCGTAGCTGCTGCCGGCGAACGGAAAGCTGAATCCGCCGGTGAATGCGACGGTCGCCTTGTCATCGTCTTTCGGGTAGCCGGTGCAGGCCTGGTCCCAGGTGATGGTGTTGCTGGTGGATTCCCAGCTGTAGGTGTCGCTTTTGAAGGTGTAGGTTGCCGCCTGCGCCGGCCACAGCCAGCCCAGCAGCAACAGCAGCGCCAACTGCCGCAACCAGCCGCCCAGGGCCATGCCGCAACGCACCTCGCCGCTCGGGTGCCGGCCGCGGTGGGAGGAGCGGCGCAAGGCGGTCATGGACGTGCCAACGTCCAGGTCAGCTGGCGCTCGACGTACACGGCATTCGGCGTGCCGGTGGCCGGGCAGGCGCTGCCGCTGGGCAGGTTGCAGGCGGTGGCAGTCAGCTGGTAGAAGGCCAGGTTCGTGGCGCCGTCGCTCACAGTGCCGCTGGTCGGCGTGCGGCTGCAGGCGACGGTGACCGTGAAGCCCGAGAGCGTGCCGCCGGGCACGAAGCTGGTGGTGGCCGGGCAGGCCGGGGCGGCGGCCGGCGCCGCCGGGTTGCGCATGACCTGCCAGGCGCCCCATTCCAGCCCGGCACGCGCCGCCTGCATCGCGCGCGCACTGCCCAGGTCCATGGCCGAGCCCAGGCTTTGGCGCTGGCTCAGCGCGGCCAGTGCGGTGCCCAGCGCGGCAAGGATCACCAGCACGAAGATCATCGTGACCATCGTGAAGCCGCGCTGCACGTATTTGCGCTCAGGGCAGGTTGTCGATGTGGACGGCATGGTGCAGAGAAACGGTTTCGGCTCCGCTCGTCGTGGTCGCGCTGAGTTGCAGCCGCAGGCTGACCAGCGCGGCGCGGGCCGCCACGGCGACCTCGTCCATGCTGAACTGGCAGGCGGTGACGCCGCTGGCCAGCAGCGCGCTGCTGCCGCCGCTGGGCGGGTCCGGCTGGGCGGCGTTGAAGCCGTAGCCGCTGTAGCGGGTCAGCGTGCCGGCGGAAGGGTCGCAGCGGAAGGTGACGGGTGCGTTGACGACGAAGCCGCGGAACGGCGCGGCGTAGTCCGACACCGGCAGGCCGGCGACTGAAGAGAGCGCCAGGTGAGAGACGGTGCCGGCACCGGAGCTGATGCTGCGGCGGTTCGACGCGGCCTGCTCGGCGGCGCTGCCGTTGGCGGCATAAGCGTCCGAGCCGGTGATGCCGGCGCCCAGGTTGTAGACCACGAACCACTGGTTGGCGGCCAGCGTGATCGGCGGGCCCATCAGGTCGAAGTCGGTGTCGGTGACGCCGAAATCCAGCGCGCCGCTGCCCTCGGTCATGAAGCGCGCGGCGGCCGCCACCGGGATCAGCTCGATCTCGGTGCCGGCGCTGTTGATGCGCACGCTGTTGGGCAGCGAGGCATGCAGCTCGCGGCCGATGCGGCGCAGCGCGCCGTCGGCGGTGTCGGTGAGGTTCGCCCGCGCGTTGGCCGAGAGGTAGCCCAGCACCGGCACCGCCATGAACTTGGCGACGATGCCGACGATGATGCCGCTCAGCACGATGACCATCACAGCTTCGATCAGTGTGAAGCCGCGTTGGCGACGAAGCGGTTCAAAGTCCGGCATTGGGAGCGTGACGGGTGCGGAAACCGTCGAGCGTGACCTGCACGCCGCCCGGTCCGCTGACGGTGACGGTGATCTGCAGCGCTTCGCTGCTCGGCACGCTGCCCAGGGCCGCGGCGGCCACGCGCACCGTCGCGTTGTAGGTCGACAGGCCCGGCACGGTGCTGCCGCTGATGTCGGTGATGCCGTTCAGCGTCAGGCCGTTGTAGTCGTTGACGTTGTCGAACTGCGGCGTGCCGCTGCGCTGCTCGCCGCCTTCCGGTCCGATGACCTCGGCCACGCTGGCACAGCTGGCGGTGCTGGTGGCGGTGTCGACATTGGCGTCGTCCGGGTCGCACCAGGTGAAAGGCATCAGCTGCACCTCTTCCATCAGCGACTCGGCCACGGCCAGCGCCTGGCGCTGCAGCTGCGGGTCCGCACTGGAACGGGTGGCCCGGATGAAGACCTGCAGGATGGCGGTGAGCGCAATGCCAAGCACCATGATCAGCATCACCAGCTCAATGAGCGACAGCCCGCGCTGGCGGGCCTGCAAAGGCAGGCCGCCGGCCGGGCCGGAGATGCGACGGGAAAGAGGGGCAGGTGAGCGCACGGTGCCAGCATGCTAGGGCTGCGGCACCCGTGGCAGTGCCTCAAGAAAGCACGCGAACCAGGCCTGTTTCGGTCTCGATCTGCAGCACGCGGGCGGTGCCGCTGCTGAGCGTGAAGGTCAGGGTCAGTGCGGCGCCGGTGGAGGTCACCGAGGCGCCGCTGTTGCTGGCATTGAAGGTGATGCTGCGGGTGCCGGACTCAAGCATGCAAGGGCTGTAGGCCGCCGGGCAGGCGAGGCTGGCAATGCTGCCGCCAGCCGCGTAAGCCACGGTGATGCCGGTGGCCGTGAGCGTGGCCACCACCGGCCGCCGCTGGGCCAGCGCCACACGGCGCGCGCTGTGCAGCGCGCTGGCCACGTTGTCGGCATAGGCCATGACCTGCCAGTTGCCCACGTCCGGGAACTTCGGCAGCGCCACCACGGCCAGGGCCGCGGTGATGACCATCACCATCACCAGCTCGATCAGCGTGAAGCCGGCGCTGCGGGTGCGCGATGCAGAGCGCATGGCGGTCGGCAGCGGGCTTCGCTCAGGTCAGGTCCAATCAGAGGATGCCGATGGCCTGGAAGGTCGTGGTGTTGCTGGTGGAGGTCTGGGTCAGCGTGCAGTTGACCGTGGCGTCCACCGCCACGGCAGCAGCGGTGATGGTGTAGCCGGTCGGGAGGGTGTTGCCTTGCATCGAGGTGGCCACGTCGGTGCAGTTCGCCACGGCATTGCCGTTGGTCGCCTTCGCCTTGCGGCTGGCGTAGTTGACCGCAGCGGCCGAGCTCAGCGAGCCGGCCACGCCAGACAGCGCGGCAGCTTTGGCGTCGGTGCCCAGGTCGATGAACTTCGGAATGGCGACCGAGGCCAGCACCGACAGGATGACGATGACCATCACCAGTTCGATCAGCGTGAAGCCGCTGTTCAGGCGCATCGGTTGCAGGTTGCGGGAGCGTTGGTGCGTGTGCATGGGGGAGACCTTTCGAGTCGCGCGGCGGGCGGGCCGCAAAGGGTTTGGATCGCCGACCTCGTCCAGGGTTGATGGCAGCGTGAGCGTGTTATCGGCGTGTCTTTGCGTGGCTTGAGGGCGCGCTTGCATTCAGGATGAATGCCCCATCGCGGCCTGGCCCATGCCCCAGAGCGGCATGAAAACGCCGAGTGCCAGCACCAGCACCATCGCGCCGATGACCAGCAGCAGGATGGGCTCGATCGCCGAGGACAGGCCCTTGATCGCGTGGTCGGTCTCGCGTTCGTACATGTCGGCAATCTCGACCAGCAGCGTGTCCAGCTCGCCGGTTTCTTCGCCCACGGCAATCATCTGCAGCACCACCGGAGTGAACACGCCCGCGGTGGCTGCGCAGCGCGAGATGCTTTCGCCGCGCTCCACGCCGTCGCGCATCTGCTCGACGCGCGAGCCGATCCAGGCGTTGTCCACCGTGCGGGCGACCACGGTCATCGCCTGGCTGATGGGCACACCGCTCTTGGAGGCCATCGCGAAGCTGCGGGCGAAGCGGGCCAGCGTGGCCTTCAGCACGATGGGGCCGATGATGGGCAGGCGCAGCTTCTTCTGGTCCCAGAGGTAGCGGCCCTCAGGTGTGGCGAGCCACTGGCGCAGCAGCATCACGCTGCCGATGCTGCCGGCCAGCAGCAGCGGCCACCAGTGCACCGTGAAGGAAGACACGCCCAGCAGCACCCGGGTCATCAACGGCAGCTCGGTCTTGAAGCCGGCGAACATCGTGGCGAAGGTGGGCAGCACGAAGATGTTGATCACCACCAGCGCGGCAACGATGGCCATGCCGACCATCATCGGGTAGCGCAGCGCCTGCTTGATGCGGGCGCGGGTGTCGAGCTCGAATGCCATGTGGTCGGCCAGGCGCTGGAAGACCTCGGTCAACTTGCCGGTCATCTCGCCCACCTGCACCATGGCCACATAGAAGGCGCTGAAGATGTCCGGATGCCGGGCCAGCGCGGCCGAGAGTTCGCGGCCCTGGTCCAGGCTGGCGCGCAGGTCGGCCAGCAGCCGCGTCAGCGCCGGCTTGTCGGACGAGGCCTGCAGGCCGTTGAGCGAGCGCAGCAGCGGCACGCCGGCTTTCTGCAGCGTGTAGAGCTGGCGCGACAGCACGAGGGTGTCTTCGCCGGTCACCTTGTTGCCCAGCAGGGCTTGCAGCATGGGCGAGCCGGCGGGCTCGCCGCTGACGGCGGCGGCCAGCTCGGTGAGGGTGACGGTAATCGGCGTGACACCGCTGGCCAGCAGCTGGTCGGCGACGATGTTGTCGCTCTCGGCCTCGCTGTTGCCGGTGATCAGTTCGCCGCGGCTGTTGCGGCCGCGCCAGGCATAGGTGGCCATGGGTTCAGTGGCCCGAGTTGTCCACGTCCGAGGCCATGCGCATGGTCTCGGTGATGGAGGTGCGGCCCAGGCGCAGCAGTTCCAGCGCGTGGTCCACCAGGCTGCGGCCGGCCATGCGCTTGCGCGCGGCGGCGAGGAAGGCGGTCGGGTCGCCCTGGGTCGCGGCCTGGGTCAGGTCAGCGTCCATCTCCAGCATCTCGTACACGCCGTGGCGGCCGGTGTAGCCGGTGCTGTTGCATTGGGTGCAGCCGCGGCCGCGCTTGGGCACGATGCCGGCCGCGCGCTCGCCGGCCACCGCGCTCAGCCAGGCCTGCTGCTGCGGCGTGAGGGCGTGCGGCTCTGCACATTGCTCGCACACGCCACGCACCAGACGCTGGGCGATCACGGCCTGCAGCGAGGTGGCGACCATGAAGGCCGGCACGCCCATGTCCAGCAGGCGGAACGGGGTGCTGATGGCGTCCTTGGTGTGCAGCGTGGAGAGCACCATGTGGCCGGTCATCGCGGCGCGCAGGCCGATCTCGGCCGTCTCCGGGTCGCGCATTTCGCCGACCAGGATCACGTCCGGGTCCTGGCGCAAACAGGCGCGCAGCACGCGGGCGAAGGTGAGCTCGATCTTGTCGTTGACCTGCACCTGGGTCAGGCCCGGCAGCCGGTATTCCACCGGGTCTTCGACGGTGATGATCTTGTTCTGCTCGGCGTCCACCTCGGCCAGTGCGGCGTAGAGCGTGGTCGTCTTGCCGGAACCCGTGGGGCCGGTGACCAGCACCATGCCGGAGACGCGGCCGAGGATCTCGGTGAAGCGCCGCAGCATGGCTGCCGGCATGCCGATGCTGTCGAGCCGGCGCACCGCGCTGTCCTGTCCGAGCAAGCGCATCACCACCGATTCGCCGTGCTGGCTGGGCAGGGTGGAGAGCCGCACGTCCAGCGTGCGGTCCTTCAGGCGCAGCGAGAAGCGTCCGTCCTGCGGCAGGCGCTTCTCGGAAATGTCCAGCGAGGCCATCAGCTTCAGGCGCTGCGTGAGGGCCGCGGCAATGCGCTTGTCGGCCTGGGCCTGGGTCTGCAGCACGCCGTCCACCCGGTTGCGGATCAGCAGCTCGCGCTCCTGCGGCTCCAGGTGAACGTCGGACGCACCGACGTTCACCGCGTCCTCGAACAGCGACTGCAGCAGCCGCACCACGGGCGCGGCTTCCTGGCCCAGGCTGGCCTGCAGCGTGCCGAAGTCCACCGCATCGCCCACGTCCTTTTCCAGCGCCTTGGCCAGGCCGGTGATCTCGTCGTTGCGGCGGTAGTGCTTGTCGAAGGCGGCGGGCAGCTGGCTTTCGGCCGCCACCGCGATCTGGATCGGCTTGCGCAGCAGCCGCACCAGCTCGTCATAGGCGAACAGGTCCAGCGGGTCCGCCACCGCCACGGTGCAGAAGTCGCCCTTGTCCTCCAGCACGATGGCGCGGTGGCGCCGGGCCGGCGACTCGGGCAGCAGCTTCACCGTGTCGCTGCGCAGCGGGAAAGTCTTCAGGTTGACAAACGGAATGCGCAGCTGCGTGGCCAGGGCCTGCACCACCGCTTCCTCGGTCACCAGCCCGCGCTCAATCAGCAGGCGACCGAGGCGCTTGCCCGTCTGCTTGCCTTCCTCCAGCGCCTGCTGCAGCTGCGCCTCGGACACCAGCTTCTGCTGCACCAGCACGTCCCCCAGCCGCAGCTTGGGCGGCTTGGCGAACGTGGTCGTGGCACTGCTGGCGGGGGCGGTCGGATCGGCACTCATGGCAGGCAGCCACGCGGGAAACGCGCAGCGCAATGTCGGGTACCGAGGATCTTAGGAAGTGGCGCGAAATGCGATGAGGCGATGAGCGAGGGAATTGGCGGGCAGATCTTGGTGAGCCCGCCCAGGGCGGCCCAATCGTTGCCTCAGATGCCTTCTTCTGGGCCGCGGTACCGCTTTTTCAGCAGCAAGAGCGGCGATTGCAGCAACGAGTTCAGCGCAGTCATGGTTTTACGTGACGCATGCCCGGAGGTTCAGTCTTCCGTTCGATTCACGACCCGCTCAATCCGCCTGTCCGGTACCAGCCAGATCAGCGCCGCGAGCACATAGAAAGACAGTGCCAGCCACGTGATCCAGAACGAGGTGGCGATGCCTGCGCTGTACAGGAAGGGCGAGAGCTTGCCTTTCCAGTCGCTGCCGAGGGCGCGCTTGAGCATCGATTCATTGCCATCCACCGCCATGATGCAGAGTTGCAGCAGGTACCAGGCCACGGCGCACATCAGCAGCACCACGCCGTAGATCGCGCTGGGCAGCGAACCAAAATGGTTTTCGCCGAGCCAGCCGGTGGTGAAGGGCAGCAGAGACAGCCAGAACAGCAAATGCAGGTTGGCCCACATCACGCTGCCGTTCACGCGCTTGGTGGCGTGCAGCAGGTGGTGGTGGTTGTTCCAGTAGATGCCGACGTAGATGAAGCTGAGCACGTAGCTCAGGAAGACCGGCGCCAGGGGCAGCAGCGAGGCCAGGTCTTCGCCATGCGGCACCTTCAGCTCCAGGACCATGATGGTGATGATGATGGCCAGCACGCCATCGCTGAAGGCTTCGAGTCGGGTCTTGCCCATCGGGGTTCCTGTTGAATTGTTTTGGGCTTGGGCTGCGTGAGCAGGCTTCAGTCGCACCAAGGCGCTTGAACCACTGCCAGCAGCTTGCCTTGCACATCGCGGTGGCGCAGCCAGCCGGTGCGCAGGATGGGGCCGGGTTCGTCGTCCTTGCTTGCTTCCGGGCCTGACCGGGCCCAGCTTTCGGCCAGTTGCATCCACAGGCCGTCCGGCAGCTTGGCGAATGCGAGCACGCGCACCTCGCGGCTCCAGCCGTCGACCGCGTCGTCTCCGCGCACGGCGGCCAGCAGCTTGGCGCGTGGTGTCTTCCTGTCCTGTTTCTGCATGTAGGCCAGCACGGCTTTTTCGCTTGCCGGGGTGGACTTGACCGGCGCGGCCTTGGGGTTGTGCGCGGTGAGCAGCGGTGCGCCTTCCGGGTTCACCAGCTCGCCGCGGCGGCCCATGGCCATGACCGGCGTGCCGCTCTGGCCGTCGAGGGTGTCAACCTGCAGCCAGACCGGCTCGCCAGTGGCGCTGCGGGTTTCGACGCGAGGCACCGTCGGATTGCCCCACAGCGGGACATAGGCGTATTCGTCGCGGCATGCGCCATTGAAGGTGCCGATGTCTTCGCAGCGCAGCGGCTTGCCGGGCTGGCCGTCGCGGGTCCAGGTCGGCACGGCGTCTGCGGGCGCGGGCTTGTCGCCGGCGTCCGGACGTTGCGCCCACAGCTTGTAGGCGCGCACATAGCCGGTGGCGCTGGTGCCGATCAGCTTGGCTTCTGGCCAGCAGGCGGAATCGGCCTGTGCGGCCAGGGGCTGCAGGGCCAGGGCAGCCAGCAGCAGTGAAAGGGTGTGTGCGTGACGTGATGACATGGGCGGCAGCATAGCGGCGAGCAGGGGCGGCGGCGCCCCCCAAAAGGCCCGGTCACTGCGCTGCGGCGGCCAGTCCGTTGGTGAAGTGCAACTGCGTCAGGCGCTGCACTTCGGCCGCGTCCCGCCGCTGCAGCGCAGCCATCATTTCGCGGTGTTCGGCGAGCGATTCGGCAATGCGGCCCTGCTTGAACAGCGAGTGGTGGCGGTTGAGCTTCATCATCTTGCGCAGATCGATCACGATCTGCCGGGTCCAGCGGTTGCCGGCGAGTTCCAGGATGCGCAGGTGGAACTGCTCATTGGTCTTGAAGAAGGCGTCGCGCTGGCTGGCCTGGGTTTCCAGCAGGTCGTGCAGTTGCTGCAGCTCGACCAGCTCGGCGTCCGTCGCACGGCGGGCCACCTCGGCGGCGGCATCGCTCTCCAGCAGGCGCAGCAGGTGGTAGACCTGGCCCACGTCGTCGACGGACATCTCGGTCACATAGGCGCCGCGCCGCACCTTCATCGTCACCAGCCCTTCGACCGCCAGCACCTTCAGCGCCTCGCGCAGCGGCGTGCGGCTGATCCCATAGTCCAGCGCAAGTTTTTGCTCGTCGATCCAGCTGCCGGGCTCCAGCTCGCGGTTGAAGATCTGCTCGCGCAGCTTCTCGGCCACCTGCTGGTACAGGGCCCGCGGGGCGAAGAGGGTGGCGGTGTCGTCAGCGGTCACGGTCGAATCGGTCAGCGGTGGAAAAGAGGTCAGGGCGCGCGGTCAGATCCCGGCGGATCCGGCGGCGTTGCGTACGCAAATCTCAGGCCTGACTGGATATTGCATCCATAATTATGAATCACGTATGATGGAAAACGTGGACCCGCGGTCTTGGCGGGCCCCTCTGGAGTCCGCATGTCGTCAAATCCCCCGCCCGAATTCAAGCCCGCCAGCCTGTCGCAATGGGCACAGGCCGCCGCCAAGTCCGCGCCCGGCGGCGATGTGGAGGCCTTGAACTGGCAGACGCCCGACGGCATCACCGTCAAGCCGCTGTACACCGCGGCCGACCTGCAAGGCCTGGCCTACACCGACACGCTGCCCGGCTTCGAGCCCTTCCTGCGCGGACCGCAAGCGACCATGTACGCGGTGCGCCCCTGGACCATCCGCCAGTACGCCGGCTTCTCCACTGCCGAGGCCAGCAATGCCTTCTACCGCAAGGCATTGGCCGCCGGCGGGCAGGGCGTGTCGGTCGCTTTCGACCTGGCCACCCACCGCGGCTACGACAGCGACCATCCGCGCGTCACCGGCGACGTGGGCAAGGCGGGTGTGGCCATCGACTCGGTCGAGGACATGAAGATCCTGTTCGACCAGATCCCGCTGGACAAGGTCTCCGTCTCGATGACGATGAACGGCGCGGTGCTGCCGGTGCTGGCCGGCTACGTGGTCGCCGCCGAAGAACAAGGCGTGGCACAGGACCAGCTCTCCGGAACCATTCAGAACGACATTCTGAAAGAGTTCATGGTGCGCAACACCTACATCTACCCGCCCGAGCCGAGCATGCGCATCATCGGCGACATCATCGAGTACACGGCCAAGCACATGCCGAAGTTCAACTCGATCAGCATCTCCGGCTACCACATGCAGGAGGCCGGCGCGAATCAGGCACTTGAATTGGCCTTCACGCTGGCGGATGGCAAGGAGTACGTCAAGACTGCCATCGCCAAGGGCATGGACGTGGACGACTTCGCCGGCCGGCTCAGCTTCTTCTGGGCCATCGGCATGAACTTCTACCTGGAGATCGCCAAGATGCGCGCGGCGCGCCTCTTGTGGTGCCGCATCATGAAGGGCTTCAATGCCCAGAAGGCCAAGAGCCTGATGCTGCGCACCCACTGCCAGACCTCCGGCTGGAGCCTGACCGCGCAGGACCCGTACAACAACGTGGTGCGCACGACCGTCGAGGCCATGGCAGCCGTCTTCGGCGGCACGCAAAGCCTGCACACCAACGCGCTGGACGAAGCCATTGCGCTGCCCACCGAGTTCAGTGCCCGCATTGCGCGCAACACCCAGCTCATCATCCAGGAAGAGACGCACATCACCAGCGTGGTCGACCCCTGGGCCGGCAGCTACATGATGGAAAAACTGACCCAGGACATGGCCGACCAGGCCTGGGCCATCATCGAGGAAGTCGAGGGCATGGGCGGCATGACCAAGGCGGTCGAGTCCGGCTGGGCCAAGCTGAAGATCGAAGCCGCGGCGGCCGAGAAGCAGGCCCGCATCGACTCGGGCGCGGACGTGATCGTCGGCGTCAACAAGTACAAGCTGGGCAAGGAAGACGCGATCGACATCCTGGACATCGACAACGTCATGGTGCGCGAGGCGCAGGTCGAACGGCTGAAGAACCTGCGCGCCGCGCGGGACACGGCGAAGGTCGAGGCCGCGCTGGCTGCGCTGACGGCTGCTGCCGAAAGCGGGCAGGGCAACCTGCTGGACCTGAGCATCCAGGCCGTGCGCCTGCGCGCCACGGTGGGCGAGGTCAGCGACGCATTGGAGAAGGCCTACGGCCGCCACCGCGCCGACATCCAGAAAGTCACCGGCGTCTATGCCGCAGCTTACGACTCGGCCGAAGGCTGGGAGAAGCTGCAGAACGAGATTGCCGCGTTTGCCGAAGAGGCCGGCCGCCGGCCGCGCGTGATGATCGCCAAGCTCGGCCAGGACGGGCATGACCGCGGCGCCAAGGTCGTGGCCACCGCGTTTGCCGACCTGGGCTTCGATGTGGACATGGGCCCGCTGTTCCAGACGCCCGAGGAATGCGCCCGCCAGGCGATTGAAAACGACGTGCACGCGGTCGGCATCTCCACGCTGGCGGCGGGCCACAAGACGCTGGTGCCGGCCATCGTGGCCGAGCTGAAGAAGCAGGGCGCGGACGACATCATCGTCTTCGTCGGCGGCGTGATCCCAGCGCAGGACTACGGCTTCCTGTGGGACGCCGGCGTCAAGGGCATCTACGGCCCTGGCACGCCGATCCCGGTCAGCGCCAAGGACGTGCTGGAGCAGATCCGCGCCGCACAGTCCGCCTGAGTGGTTTGATCGACACTGATTGATTGACTGACCGGCCGCCGGCCAGCGTCCGCACTCCGCGGGCCGCCGTCGCCTCGAGGACTGTTGCATGACGCTCCCCCCTGTTCCACCCGCCGGCTCGCTGTCGCTGGCTCCGGCCGGCGAAGGCGACTTCGAGGCCCTGCTGTCGCTGCGCCTGGCCGCCATGCGCGAAAGCCTGGACAAGGCGGGCCGCTTCGACCCGCAGCGCGCCCGCGAGCGCCTCTCGCGCGGCTACCTGCCGGCGTACACGCGGCACATCCTGCGCAGCGGCGAGCTGGTCGGCTTTGTCGTCGTCGTGCCGCGCGAGCACGACTGGCTGCTGGACCATCTCTACATCCATCCCAGCGCGCAAGGCGAAGGCGTGGGCTCGTGGGTGCTGGCGCAAGTGCTGCGGGAAGCCGACGCGCAGCACAAGGCCGTCAGCGTCACCGCCCTCAAGCACAGCGACGCCAACCGCTTCTACCTGCGCCACGGCTTCGTGCTGCAGGCCGAAGGCGAGTGGGACCTGTACTACCTGCGCGCTGCACGATGAAGCCCTTCACCGTCTACATGTTGCACTGCGCTGACGACAGCTACTACGTCGGCCACACCGACGACCTGGCGGTACGACTGCGGCAGCACCAGGACGGTGAGGAGGGCTACACGTCGACTCGCCGTCCGCTGGCGCTGGCATGGACGGGGGAGTTCGAGACGCGGGATGGGGCGCTGGCGTTCGAGCGGCAGGTCAAGGGCTGGTCGCGGGCCAAGAAGGAGGCCCTGATGCGCGGGGACTGGGAGGGAGTTCAGGCGCTGGCCCGCAATGGGGTGGAGCGGGGGCTTCGACAAGCTCAGCCTGAACGGGAAGGGCAGAGCCCGGAACTTACCTCCACCGTTCGCCCTGAGCCTCCCACTACCGTTCGCCCTGAGCCTCCCACTACCGTTCGCCCTGAGCCTGTCGAAGGGCTGCTCCGCTTGCGCAGCCAGACTTCATCGAGTGAGGCAGGGCTTCGACAAGCTCAGCCCGAACGGGGCGAGGTGAGCGCTCCTCCATCCGTCCGCGCCGAGCCCACGCTTTCCTTTCACGCTGAGCCCACCCTTTCCGTTCACCCTGAGCCTGTCGAAGGGCCCAAGGAACCCTGGCTTCGACAAGCTCAGCCCGAACGGGAGGAGGGAGCTCAGTCCGAACCCTCATTTCCCGTTCACCCTGAGCCTGTCGAAGGGGCCAAGGAACCCTGGCTTCGACAAGCTCAGCCCGAACGGGAGGGAGGCAGAACCGCTCCATCCGTTCACCCTGAGCCTGTCGAAGGGCCCATCGACCCCCTGTTCCCAGCCCTCCTCGGCACCCATGCCGCCCCGCGCCGCCGCGCCATCGCCAAAACCATCACCCTGCTCGAATCCACCCGCGCGGACCACCGCCAGCGCGCCGATGCCTTGCTCAACGCCTTGCTGCCGCACACCGGCCGCTCGTTCCGGCTGGGCATCTCCGGTGTGCCGGGTGTCGGCAAGAGCACCTTCATCGAGGCGCTGGGACTGCACCTGATTGCCCTGGGCCATCGCGTGGCGGTGCTGGCGGTGGATCCTTCCTCCAGCGTGTCCGGTGGCTCCATCCTGGGCGACAAGACGCGCATGGAGCAGCTCAGCGTCAACGAGTCCGCCTACATCCGCCCCAGCCCCAGCAGCGGCACGCTGGGCGGCGTGGCCGAGCGCACGCGCGAGGCGATGCTGGTCTGCGAGGCGGCGGGCTACGACGTGGTCATCGTCGAGACCGTGGGCGTGGGCCAGAGCGAAACCGCAGTCGCCGGCATGACCGACATGTTCGTGCTGATGCAACTGCCCAACGCTGGCGACGACCTGCAGGCGATCAAGAAGGGCGTGATGGAGATCGCCGACCTGGTCGTCATCAACAAGGCCGACCTGGACGAAGCCGCCGCCACCCGCGCCCGCGCACAGATCAGCTCGGCGCAGCGCCTGTTCCACGGCCACGGCATGGCGCACCCTGAACCCGGCGCGCCCGAGCAGTGGCAGCCCACGGTCATCCAGCTCAGTGCGCTGAAGGCACAGGGCGTGGACAGCTTCTGGCAGACCGTTCAGCGCTTCCGCACGCTGCGCGCCGCGGCCGGCCAGATCGCGGCGCGCCGCCAGCGCCAGGACGAGGCCTGGATGTGGGAGCGGCTGGATGCCGGCCTGAAGGCCCGTTTCCGCGCCCATCCTGGCGTGCGCGAACAACTCGCGCCGCTCACGGCCGCGGTGCGCGCCGGTGAACTGGCCGCGTCCGTCGCCGCGCGCCGGCTGCTGGACCTGCTCGACCAGCGCTGAACCCGATTCATCCCGATACCAAACAAGACAAGAGGACAAGCCATGCAAGACATTCAGCAAAGGCTGGAAGACCAGCGCCAGAAGGCCCGGCTGGGCGGCGGCGAGAAGCGCATCGCCGCCCAGCATGGCAAGGGCAAGCTGACGGCGCGCGAGCGCCTGGAGCTGCTGCTGGACGAAGGCACGTTCGAGGAATGGGACATGTTCGTCGAGCACCGCTGCACCGACTTCGGCATGGCCGATAACAAGATTCCCGGCGATGGCGTGGTCACCGGCTACGGCACCATCAACGGCCGCCTGGTGTTTGTCTTCAGCCAGGACTTCACAGTCTTCGGCGGCGCGCTCTCCGAGGCGCACGCTGAGAAGATCTGCAAGGTGATGGACCAGGCGATGAAGGTCGGCGCGCCGGTGATCGGGCTGAACGACTCGGGCGGCGCGCGCATCCAGGAAGGCGTGGCCTCGCTGGGTGGTTATGCAGACGTGTTCCAGCGCAACGTGATGGCCTCCGGCGTGGTGCCGCAGATCAGCATGATCATGGGCCCGTGCGCTGGGGGCGCTGTCTATTCGCCGGCCATGACGGACTTCATCTTCATGGTGAAGGACAGCTCGTACATGTTCGTCACCGGCCCCGAGGTGGTGAAGACAGTGACGCATGAGAGCGTCACGGCCGAGGAACTGGGCGGCGCGCTCACCCACACCGGCCGCAGCGGCGTGGCCGACCTGGCTTTCAACAACGACGTGGAAGCGCTGCTGATGCTGCGCCGCTTCTTCAACTACCTGCCGCTGTCCAACCGCGAGAAGCCGCCCGTGCGCCCCAGCGGCGACCCCGCAACGCGCATGGACCTGTCGCTGGACACGCTGGTGCCGGAGAACCCGAACAAGCCCTACGAGATGAAGGAGCTGATCCTGAAGGTCGTGGACGACGGCGACTTCTTCGAGCTGCAGCCCGACTACGCGGCCAACATCGTGATCGGCTTTGCGCGCATGGAAGGCGCCACGGTCGGCATCGTCGCCAACAACCCGCAGGTGCTGGCCGGCTGCCTGGACATCAAGAGCAGCATCAAGGCCGCGCGCTTCGTGCGCTTCTGCGACGCGTTCCAGATCCCGGTCGTCACCTTCGTCGACGTGCCCGGCTTCATGCCCGGCACCTCGCAGGAGTACGGCGGCATCATCAAGCACGGCGCCAAGCTGCTGTATGCCTACGCCGAATGCACGGTGCCGAAGATCACCGTGATCACCCGCAAGGCCTATGGCGGCGCCTATGACGTGATGAGCTCCAAGCACCTGCGCGGCGACGTCAACTTCGCCTGGCCCAACGCCGAGATCGCGGTGATGGGCGCCAAGGGCGCGGTGGAGATCATCTTCCGCGAAGACAAGGGCGACCCGGCCAAGCTGGCCGCCAGGGAAGCCGAATACAAGGCCCGTTTCGCCAACCCGTTCGTGGCCGGCAGCCGCGGCTTCATCGACGACGTGATCCAGCCGCACGAAACCCGCAAGCGCATCTGTCGTTCGCTGGTCATGCTGAAGGACAAGCAGCTCGACAACCCGTGGCGCAAGCACGGCAACATCCCTCTGTGAGTGAGCCGGAGAAGAAGAACATGTTCAAGAAAATCCTGATCGCCAATCGCGGAGAGATCGCTTGCCGCGTCATCAAGACTGCGAAGAAGATGGGCATTGCCACGGTGGCGGTGTATTCCGAGGCCGACAAGGAGGCGCGCCACGTGGCGCTGGCCGACGAGGCCGTGCTGTTGGGCCCGGCGCCTTCGCGCGAGTCCTACCTGGTGGCCGACAAGATCATTGCCGCGGCCAAGGCCACCGGCGCCGATGCCATCCACCCCGGCTATGGCTTCCTGTCGGAGAACGAGGCGTTTGCCCGCCGCGTCGAAGAAGAGGGCCTGGTGTTCATCGGGCCTAAGCACTACTCGATTGCTGCGATGGGCGACAAGATCGCCTCGAAGAAGCTGGCGAAGGAAGCCAACGTCAGCACCATCCCGGGCTGGAACGAGGCGATTGACACGCCCGAGCAGGCGGTGGAGATTGCCAGGGGCGTGGGCTACCCGGTGATGATCAAGGCCAGCGCCGGCGGCGGCGGCAAGGGCTTGCGCGTGGCCTTCAACGACAAGGAAGCCTTCGAGGGCTTTTCGTCCTGCCGCAACGAGGCGCGCAACAGCTTTGGCGACGACCGGGTCTTCATCGAGAAGTTCGTCGAGGAGCCGCGCCACATCGAGATCCAGGTGCTGGGCGATTCGCAGGGCAATGCGGTCTTCCTGTGGGAGCGCGAGTGCTCCATCCAGCGCCGGCACCAGAAGGTGATCGAGGAGGCGCCGTCGCCCTTCATCAGCGAAGCGACGCGCCAGGCCATGGGCGCGCAGGCGGTGCAGCTGGCCAAGGCTGTGAAGTACCAGAGCGCCGGCACGGTGGAGTTCGTGGTCGGCAAGGACCAGAGCTTCTACTTCCTGGAGATGAACACCCGGCTGCAGGTGGAACACCCGGTGACCGAGTGCATCACCGGGCTGGACCTGGTGGAGCAGATGATCCGCGTGGCGGCCGGCGAGCCGCTGGGCTTCACGCAGGCGGACCTGAAGCGCGAGGGCTGGGCCATCGAGTGCCGCATCAACGCCGAAGACCCGTTCCGCAACTTCCTGCCGTCCACCGGCCGGCTGGTGCGTTACCAGCCGCCGGCGACGACGCTGGAAGCGGGAATGTCTCGGGTTGGGCCTTCGACAGGCTCAGGCCGAACGGGGAGCGGGGTGGCTGAGATGTCAGTTGGCGCCGCAAATCCCCTTTCCGTTCGGGCTGAGCCTGTCGAAGCCCAGCCAACCTACGGCGTGCGGGTCGACACCGGCGTCTACGAAGGCGGCGAGATCCCGATGTTCTACGACTCGATGATCGCCAAGCTGATCGTGCATGGCCGCGACCGGCTGGACGCGATTGCCAAGATGCGCGAAGCGCTGAACGCGTTTGTGATCCGCGGCATCTCCAGCAACATCCCCTTCCAGGCCGCGCTGCTGGCACACCCGAAGTTCGTCGCTGGCGACTTCAACACCGGCTTCATCGCCGAGCACTATGGCCACGGCTTCCGCGCCGAGGACGTGCCGCACGATGACCCCTTGTTCCTGGTCGCGCTGGCCGCATTCGTTCGCCGCAAGGCCCGCGAGCGTGCCGCCGGCATCACCGGCCAATTGCAGGGCCATGACGTGGCGCATGCGGACGAATTGGTCGTGGTGCAGTTGGGCGAGCAGGGCAGTCATGTGCACCATGCCGTGAGGCTGGGCGAGTTCGGCGCCCTCAAAGGCACGCTGGACGTGACCGTGAGCGGCAAGACCTTCGTGATCCAGAGCGACACCAAGCTCGGTGAAGTGCTGATGACCGGCACTGTCAACGGCAAGCCTTTCAGCGCGCAGGTCGAGCGTGGCCCGGCCCGCCTGCCGCTGGCGCTGCGGGTCTCTCACAACGGCACGGCCATTGACGCGCTGGCGCTGCTGCCGCGTGCCGCCGAGCTGCTCAGGCTGATGCCTTACAAGGCCCCGCCGGACCTGTCCAAGTTCCTGCTGTCGCCCATGCCCGGCCTGCTGGCCGAGGTCTCCGTCGCGGTCGGCCAGAAGGTGCTGGCCGGCGAGAAGCTGGCGGTGATCGAGGCGATGAAGATGGAGAACATCCTGGTCGCCACCCAGGACGGCGTGGTCAAGGACGTACTCGCCAAGAAGGGTGACAGCCTGGCGGTGGACCAGTCCATCCTGGCCTTCGAGTGAGGCCGTGTTGAAGTCTTCGGGCCCACTGAAGGTCGCGGTCGTGGGCGCCGGCGTGGCCGGTTGTGCGGCGGCCGTGCTGCTGCGCCGCGCAGGCCATGCGGTACAGGTTTTCGAGGCGGTCGCCGAGCCGGCGCCGATTGGCGCGGGTGTGCTGTTGCAGCCCACCGGCTTGCAGGTGCTTGGGCAGCTCGGGCTGCGCGACGAAATGATTGCGCTGGGCGCAGTTGTGCATCAGCTGGTGGGCGACACGGCCACCGGCCGCAGCGTGCTGGACATGGACTACCGCTGCCTCGGGCCGCAGGTGCACGGCCTGGGCGCGCAGCGCGGCGCACTGATGGGCTTGCTGTGGCAGGCGTTGCGAGCCAGCGGCGCCGAATGGCATTGCGGCATGGCGGTGGAAGGGTTCACGCAGGACGAGGCCAGCGTGACGCTGCGCCAGCGGGAGCGTGAACTTGGCCGCTTCGACCTGCTGGTGCTGGCCAACGGCACGTTTTCGCAGCTGCGCCGCCAGTTCGCGGTGCCGCAGCGCGAAACGCTGTTTCCGTGGGGCGCCGTGTGGTGCGTGCTGCCGCAGCCCGAAGACGCGCCGCTGCAGTTGCTGCGCCAGCGCTTTCGCGGCGCGCGGCAGATGCTGGGGCTGATGCCGGTGGGCCGCCCGCACGGTGCGCCGCACGCGCCGCCCGGCGTGAACCTGTTCTGGAGTCTGCGCGACGACGCCCTGAAGCGCTGGCAATCGCAGCCCGATGCCGCGGCGCTGTCGGCGCTGAAGGCCGACATGCAGGCCTTGCTGCCCGAGGTCGCGCCGCTGCTGGCCGGCCTGACCGACCCGGCGCAGCTGCGCGTGGCCCGTTACGCCGACGTGCGCATGCGGCACTGGCACCAGGGCCGCGTGGTGGCGCTGGGCGACTGCGCGCACGGCATGAGCCCGCAGCTGGGCCAGGGCGCGAACATGGCGTTGATCGACGCCTGGGTGCTGTCGCAACGACTGGCCGCGCGTGACGACGTGCTCGCCGCGCTGTCCGACTACAGCCGCGAGCGCCGCGCCCACCTGCGCTTCTACCAGGCTGCCAGCCGCTGGCTCACGCCGCTGTTCCAGTCCGACCAACGCCTGGGCCCCGCCTTCCGAGACGCCTTCTTCGGCACTGCCGGTCGCTTGCCGTGGATCAAGGGCCAGTCCATGGCCACGCTCAGTGGCATGAAGTCCGGCTGGTTGTTTGGTCGCCTGGACCTGGACACCGCCACGCCGCCCCCGCTTTCGTTTCCGATGGAGCAAACCTCATGAGCAGCAGCAAACCCTTCCGCATTCTTGGCATCCAGCAGATCGCCATCGGCGGGCCGGACAAGCAGCGGCTGAAGTTGCTGTGGGTCGACATGCTGGGCCTGCAGGTCAAGAGCAGCTTCGTCTCCGAGCGCGAGAACGTCGACGAGGACATCTGCGCGCTGGGCAGCGGGCCGACCGCCGTGGAGGTGGACCTGATGCAGCCGCTGGACCCCAACAAGAAGCCGGCCGTGCACACCACACCGCTGAACCACGTGGGCCTGTGGGTGGATGACTTGCCCAAGGCCGTCGAGTGGATGACGGCCAATGGCGTGCGTTTTGCGCCGGGCGGCATCCGCGCTGGCGCGGCCGGCCACGACATCTGCTTCATCCATCCCAAGGCCAACGACGAGTTCCCGCTTTCGGGCGAGGGCGTGCTGATCGAGCTGGTGCAGGCGCCGGCTGACGTGATCGCCGTCCTCGGGTAATCCCGAACCTGGTGTTACCTTCGGGGTCATGTTGACGAGACCGCAAGCCGTTTGGCGCCAGGACCTGAGCGCGCCGCCCCTGCCGTATGACCAGTACCGCCACTGGCGCGAGGCTGGCCCGTTGCTGTGGAGCGAGGCCTGGTTCGACGGCGCCTGGCTGGTCACCCGCTACGCCGACTGCGAAGCGCTGCTGCGCGACAGTACCCGTTTCTCGGCCCGCCGCACCGGTGGCTGGGTCACGCAGCAGGCCAGCGAGCGCGGCGAGCTGAGCGAGTTCCAGCGCCTGTTCGCCCGCGCCATGCTGTTCGTGGACGCGCCGCACCACGGCCGCCTGCGCCAGCTGATGCAGCCCGGCTTCACGCCGGCGGCCATGCGTGGCCTGCGCAGCGAGATCGAAAGCTTTGTCGCGCAGGCGCTGGACCAGGCCGATGCGGCAGCCGCCGTGGGCCAGTCCTCCGACCTGATCGCGCTGCTGGCCCGCCCGCTGCCGGCACGTGTGATGGCGCTGCTGCTGGGCCTGTCCGACGAAGACCCGGAGCTGTTCAGCGTGGCCTCGTCCGACGACCTGGCCGCCTTCATCGGCGCGGCCCAGCCCAGCGAACTGCAGGCCCGCCGCGCCCAGCGCGCGATGCTGCGGCTGGCGCGCGGCTTCGAAGCCGTGCTCGAGACACGGAGCCCCCAGGGCAGGGCTGCGCCCAGCCCGCCCCCCGAGGGGGACAAGGAACCTTGGGGCGGCCCGGCGGTTCCTTGCGCGCCGGTGCAGGCCACGCCTTCCCCCGACCTGCTGGACCGCCTGCTGCAAGGCCAGGCCGAGGGCCGCATCACCAGCGATGCCGAGCTGCTGGCGCAATGCGTGATGCTGCTGTTCGCCGGCCACGAGACCACACGCCACCTGATTGGCAGCCTGGTGCAGACGCTGGCCAGCGACCCGCTGCGCTGGCGCATGCTGCGTGAGCAGCCTGACCTGATTCCACGCGCGGTGCGCGAGGTGCTGCGGCTGGAAACCCCGGTGCAATACACCGGCCGCCGCGCGGTGGCGGACGTGCAGTGGCACGGCCAGACCATCCGCCGCGGCGAGCTGGTGCTGGCGATGGTGGGCTGCGCCAACCGAGACGAAGCCCGCTTCAGCGAAGCCGAGCAGTTGGACCTGGCGCGCCAGCAGGGCGCGTCGCTGGCCTTTGGCACCGGTCCGCACGTCTGCATCGGCGCGGCGCTGACGCAGATGGAAGCCGAGGTGGTGCTGCAGCAGATGGTGCAGCGCTGGCACGAGCCGCCGCAACTGCTGGCCTCCCAGCCGGACTGGATTCCCGATGCGCTGTACCGCGGCCTGCGCAGCCTGCCGGTGATGCCGGCACGGCATGTGCATGCCCCATTGGTGCTGTAGCTGCAGGGCTGAGCAGACCTCATCGCCAGGCGCATCAGCTCATGCGTTGAGCCATCGTCAATCGGAGGCCGCAGGCGTCCTCCACACTGGGGGCGCGGCCTGTCAAGCTTGACAGGTCCGACCGCGCGCCGCAGCACCTATGCTGGATCCAGGAAGTTGCGCTGCAAGGCGCCTGCCCGTTGGTGGCCAGCCCTTGTGATCCTTGCTCTCCGCGCCGAGTCGCCGGGAAGCTCAAAAACATCACGTTGGGTCGACGGTGCCTGGATCAGAACGGGCGGTGCAAGCGACGGCGGGTCAAGCGATGGTTTCGACGGCGCAGGTCGACGCGCTGGTCCGTGGTGCCTATCGCCCGCATCGCGACTTGCCCGCGGTATTGAGCGGCCTGGCCTGCGCCTTGATGGCGCAGCTGCCGGTGCAGCATGGCAGCCTGGAAGTCAGCGGCGTGGGCCGGCTGAGCTTTCACGGCGAGCCTGCGGGCGGCATCGGCACCCGGTGGCACGACGCAGCGTGGGAGCAGGGCTGGCTGCCGCTGGACAGCCAGCCGCTGCCGGCGGCAGACGTGCAGACCGCGTTCACCGCCCACTACGCCGGCATGCCGATCGGCGAGCTCACGCTGGGCTGGCAGGCGCAGGCCGAGGGTGGCGCGCGGCATGTCGATTGGGTGGCGCATTTTGCCAAGCGCTGCGCCTACCTGGCGCACCGCTACCGGGTGCAGGCCTGGTCGCGCCAGCAGCTGCGCCGGGCCAGCCTGCTGGTGGGCATCAGCCAGCCGCTGCACGCACTGGAATGCTTCATCGAACGCGCGGCCGGCAGCGACCTGCCAGTGCTGCTGCACGGCGAGTTCGGCACCGAGAAGGCCTGGGCGGCCGCGGCCATCCATGTGGGCAGCCGGCGCAGTGCCGGCCCGGTGGTGGAGGTGCATTGCGCAGACCCTGCCGGCGAGCCGGCCCAGTGGCTGGCCAGCGCCCAGGGCGGCACGCTGTTCCTGAACGGCATTGACGAGCTGAGCCCGCGACTGCAGACCCAGTTGCACCGCCACCTGCAACACCTTTGCCCGACCCACCTGGGCGAGACCGCCGGGGCCGGCGGCGCACGCATCGTCGCCTCGGCCACCGCGGACCTGTGGCGCCCGGGCGCCGAAGCCGGCTTCTCCAGGGCCTTGCTGGCCGAGCTGGATTTCCTCGGTGCCGAGCTGCCGCCGCTGCGGGTGCGTGAGGACGACATGGAGGCGCTGATCAGCGCCACGCTGGAGCGCCATGGTTTCTCCGCGCCCCAGCGTTGCAGCGCCGAGCTTCTGCAGGCCTGCCGCGGCTACGACTGGCCGGAAAACGTCTCCGAACTGGAACGCACCATTGCCCGCCTCGCGGTCATGACGGACCAGCCGGCCATCGGCCATGCCGAGGTGCTGCAGCATGCGCCATGGTTGACGGGTGGCCACCGCGCGGCGGCGCCGGTGGAACCCGTGGCGCCGACCACAGCGCAGCCGGAGCAGTCCGCCAGCCTGCCGGCGGCAGCGGCCTTGCGCCCGCCGCCTGCCGCCGTCAGTTCACGGCCCACCGCCGCACCGCGCACGGCCGCGCAGTGGGTGCAGGTGGTGCTGGAGCGCCAGACCCGGGTGCTGGACACGGTGCATGCCGGCCTGCGGCGGGCGCTGGTGTTCCTGGCCGAGCACCATGCCGAGCCGATCGCGCTGGGCGAGCTGGCCGAGCAGGCGCATGTCAGCGCCTCTCATCTGAGCTACCTGTTTCGCAGCACGCTGGGCCTGAGCTTCAAGTCCTTCCTGCTCAGCATCCGCATCCATGTGGCGCAGCAACTGTTGCTGCTGGAGCCGCAGCTGCGCATCACCGAAGTGGCGTTGCGCGCCGGCTTTGCCGACCTCAGCCATTTCGAGCGCTGCTTCCGCCGCGCCATCGGCCAGAGCGCCCGCGAACATCGGCGGGCGCAGTTGGGCGTGGCCTGAGCCGCGGTCTTACTCCGCGGCGGCGCTGTTGTTCAGCTGGAAGGTCCAGCTGTTGCCCGAGGTGCCGATGCAAGTGAGGTCGCTGAACGACTGCTGGTCCGACTTGATGTTGTACGCGCCTTGCTGCTCGGGCGGGTCCTGGCCTTCGACCACGGTGCCGCCGCCGCATTTCACGACGGGGCCGTCGACGCTACCTTCGGCGCCGTAGACGATCAGCGCACCCAGGCCGGCGATCGTGATGGAGACATTGCTCAATGAGTTGGACATGGAGTACCTTTCTATGGGGATGTCGCGGCGCACGCACTGGCCCGGCCTGGCGCCGCTGGGCAGGCCGGGAGGGCGGAAAGAAGCCCTGGGGAATCGATCAGGGGGCCGGTGGCACCCGCAGACGGTCGAACTGTTGCGGCGTGCCGTTGAAGCGGCTCAGGTCCACCGCACCGGTGATGCCTTCGACGGTGCCGCTCTGGCTGTACTGCCAGAAGGTCCATTGCGACCAGTCCAGCGGCAGTTTTGGCGCCGGGTTGCCGCTGTATTCGGCCAGCCACAGGGGATAGGCCGAGAACCCGGCCAGGTACTCGCTGGCGAAGGACTCGCCGGTGTAGACAACGGGCTTCACGCCGTAGCGCTGCGCCATCAGCGTCAGCAGGCGTTGCAGGTCGGCCGACAGCCCCGGCAGCGACTGCTTGCTCAGCACTTCGATGTCCACCACCGGCGGCAGGTCGCCAGGCTGGAGCGCGCTGACCTGGGCGGAGAAGTTGGCGAACTGGCTGTCCGGCGTGTCGCTGGTGACGTAGAAGTGGTAGCTGCCCACCGGTATTCCGGCAGCACGTGCGCGCTGCAGGTTGCCAGCATGGTCAGGGTCCACGACGCTGGCGCCCTGCGTGGCCTTGATGAACACAAAACTCTTGCCGGCGGCCTTGAGGTGCGAGAAGTCGACCGCGCCGCCTTGCCAGTTGGACAGGTCGATGCCGGCGATGGGGGCGCCGGCATCGGCGGGCGCCGGGGCAGTGACACCTGCCTGGGCCGGTTGGCCGCTCGCGGCCACGTCGGGCGACGGCTTGTCGCAAGCAGCCAGGCAGGCGGCGAGCAGCAGTGCGGCGAATCGATGACGTGCAGGCATGGCCGGTGGTCTACGGGGGTTAACGCCTGGGCGTGCCGGCGGTGATGCGCAGAATCGCCGTGGGCTGAGGATGGGCCATGCCGGGGGGAAGCACCGAAACGCCAAGCACGATGTCGCCCGCGCTTTCACTCGGCCCCAGGGTCACCAATTCCACCTCTGCCTGCGTGGTGGCGCCTGTGAGCGCCGCCGGGCCCAGCACTGCCCAGCTCACCGTGACTTCGGACAGCGGCGGAGCGGTGCTCACGGCGTAGCGCTGGCGCCCATTCGCCGGCAATTGGGTGAGGGCCGGTGTGCCCCCAGGCGCCGTGATGGTGGTGGCGTAAACAGTCACCGGTATCACCGCATGGGCCTGGGCGCCGTTCATCAGCACGTTCACCGCCAAGCCATCGGCCCCTTCGGCTGAACTGGGTTGCACACCTTGCAGGACGGCCGCCGCGCCTTGCACTGCCAGGGCGAAACCGCCGCTGCCGGTCCAGAAAAGCTGGGCGTCATCGGGCGAAGGCAGCACCTGGACCTGGTAGCCCACCGGCAGGCCTACTGGCACGCCGCACAGGGGCGGGCCACCGTCGGCGCCCGTGATCTGCACGGCGCAAGTGATGAGTTGCTGCTGGGCCTGAGCGGTACCGCCGGCGAACCCAAGCGACACGGCCACCCCGGCATTGTTGGTGGCACTGTTGGCCACGACCGTGGCCGCCGGGCCGTTTGCATCGCCCATGACCTGCAGGTCCGCGCCCACCGTCCATTGCCACTGGCCTGCCTGGCCGGCCACCACGCCTGCTGGCAGCGTGCTGGCGCTGAGCACCCGGGTTTCGCCAACGCCCATCCAAAGGCTCTCGGCAGCGTCCTCCGCAGTCGGCGGCGCCATGGCGATGGCCAGTTCGAAGACGGTGAGGCCCAGGCTGGCCACAGTGGGCGATCCCTGGTTTTGCGGTGTGAAGGTCGCAGTGAGCACGCTGGCATTGGCCTGCTGCGACCGTTGCCGGGCGATGAGCGTGAGCTGGTCGGTGTCGGTCGCACCAGTGGTCGCGAGCGCCGAGGTGTCGCCGGACAAGGTCCATGCGACAGTGCCGGGTCCCTGCGGCAGGTTCGACAGGCGGTAGGTGGCCTGGGTGAAGGGTGCCAACGCGGTGGCAGGCGGGTTGCCGTTGGGATCGGTGATGTTCATTGGGGCTCCCATTTCGTTTCCTCACCACTGCACTTCGACGGTGATGATGCAATGTGGCGGGTAGGGCGTGACCACGTTCCAGGTCTGGGCCAGCCCCAACGCCATGCTGGGGCTGTAGGCCAGCACATGGCTCAGGTTGTGGGACGCGCCGGCGAAGTTCGGGAACAGGGCCGGGTTGTTGTTCAGGTCGGCGCCGGTGATGTTGAAGTCCCCGGCGATGACGATCACGTCGTTGGGCCCCGTGGCAGCCAGGTCCGCCTGGAACTGGTCCGAGTTCTGGAAGAACTCGAAGGCGGGATACATCCCGGGGCCGGTGAAGGGGTTCGCGACCAACCCGACGGTGGCCCATGTTGCGTTGAGCCAATTGGCCTGCAAATCGGCGTGCCAGGTGTAGAAATAGACGGTGTGCGCCACCGGTGGCATGCCGGCTGTCAGCGTGAACTGCTTGCGCACCGGCGCGCGGATGTTGCGCGCGGCCTGTCGCAGGTTGTTTTTTTGGCCCCCGCTGATGGGCAGCGCGGCGATGTACGTCTCGACCCCGTTGGCGGCGGGCATTGCCACCGGCGCGAGCGAGATGCGTGCGGCTGCAGCGGCCGGTGCCAGCGCACCCGGGCCGGCAGCGTCCCACGCCACAAGGTAGGCCCGGTTGACGCCCACGGCAAAAGGCTGGCCCGGCCCAAGTTCACGCACGTGGTCCGGCGGCACGGCAAAGGTGGCGAAGGGTGCGGCGCCGCTGGTCAGTTGGGCCCGGATCGTACCTTGTGGCACCAGGGCGACCTTGGCTTCCTGGATCGCCACAAGTTCGACGGCCGGCGGCGTGCCGTTGGTCATGTTCACGGCCGCCGCCAGTTGGGCACCGCGTCCGGCGGCTTCACCGCCTGAATTCCAGGTCGCAAGTCGGAGGCTGGGCATGTTGGTGCTTTCTTCGAGAGGAATTGTCGTGTTGCCGAGTCAGCGGGCTGGCCTTGAAATCAATTAAACCTGTGCTCGACAAGATAGGTGAAAGCGGGTTTGAATCGATCGAAGGGCGGGTACATGGTGTCGTATCGGCCCTCCCACGGCGGTGCGGATCGGTAGTGCAGAAACCTTCGCTCACTGCGCGGCGGCAATGTTTGCCACGACTGTTGCTGAGGGGTGAGGGAATTGATTCGCCAGTTGTGAAGAAAATCGGCCAGCGCTTCGCATACCTCCTTGATCTGCCCGACCAAGGGAGACCAGTCCCTGTTCAAATCGCTGGAAATGTTGGGCCGCTTTTGGGAAATGTTGGAATAGAACTCGTTTTCCAGCTTGCTGCCCAGGCTGAAACAGCTGTACCAAATGGCTGGAAGTTGCACCAGGCGCTGCACGATGGCAGCAATGAAATTGCTGGCCTGTTCGGCAGTTGCGTTGCTCAACACATCCCCAATGACGGACACCAGCGATGCCTTGAACCATAGTCCAGTCAAATCCTTCATTGAACTGTGATATTCCAACCAGGTGGCATCGCTTCCTGGCAGTTCGGAGGTTTCCTGCTCCGGATTGTCGAAACAGAGCACTTGGGTGGATTGCTTTTCGAATGCCTTGGTTTGCAGAAGAAGTTGATACGGTTCGCTGAGGGCGCCCATCGCGCCGGTCAAGGTTTTATTGACCATCACGTACAGTAACCCCATTTGCCTGGCCCTATCGAGCGTCCAGTGCGACGCGTCGACGTTGGTCGCGCCATCGCCGAAGATGGCATCGCCCAGCCAGGCAAAAACCTCCCAGATCAGTCGGCGCCAGAACCATGTGTCAAAGTCTTTTTGGATTTTTGCATCCGAGGTGCTGGGTGCGATTGGTCCGGTGCGCAGTTCAACTTCACGGTCGCGTGCTTGTTGTGTTTTGCTGATCGAGTATAGAAAATATCCGGCGAGCGTCATGGGCACATTGGCCTGAGAGGAATAGCCGCGCCCCCAATCCTTCTCGCTGCGGCATAAGATGGTGCTGGCAATGAACGGATCCCATTTTTCTCCTGCATTGGATGCGAGGCGGGCTCGTGCCGCAGCAATGTTGATGCCGTCATCTACGTTTTCAATGGATATTTGGGATTTCACCTTCTCCCAGCTGCTCATCTGGTATTCAGAGAAGCTGATTGTTTCATTCGAAACTGACAACTTTCTTTGTTGAAAGTAGTTGTTGGTAAGTTTTTGGAGGCGGCTCCGAATGTAATTTCTCCAATCACCCAAAGAGATGAATCTGAGGTTTTCCATTGGAACATCCACCGATTCTGTCAGCAACTGGCCGAGTTCCAGCTTGAATGCGTGTGCATCTTCCGGTTTTGCAAATATCAAAGGTTCCGTCACAAGTTCAAGAACGGAGCCAGAGTCTGATTCGACCAGCCACTTTCCAAAGCCATTGATCACCAAGCTCATCACTTCCACATGGGTGAAAGTGAAAATGGGGTTGTCGTGAGAGCAGAACTCGATTTCGAAGCCATACGTGTTGTTCGGCAGCTGTTCTGCACCGCGCACAAAATGGATTTGAACCTGCCCTGGCTGGTCCAAGACGAAGGTGATCTGTCCATTTCCTTCTCTGAGGATCTTCATTTTTCGTCTCCGCTTGCCATGGAAGCTCGGGTGCAGGCAATGGCCCGCGGGCTCATGGCCCGCCGACAGATGGCGCGGTCTGCTGCACCGCCTGGGACACGCTGGCTTCACTGGCGCGCAGGGCGGCGTCGGTCTCGGCCATGGTTGTTGCCATGGCCGTGGCACCAGTGGCCACTTGCAAGGCCGTGCGCAGTGCGGCGTCGGTTGCTGCGATGGCCGCGGCGATTTGCTGCTGTGTGTTGCGTACCGCGTCTTCAGCGGCGCGCATCGCAAAGTTGAGCGCCGCTTGAGCGGTATCGGGTGGGCTGGACGGAAGGGTGTCGTCGTTCATCACGTGTTCTCCGGTTCAGTGGGGGCCAGCGGGATGCGGGGCTCGGTTGGCGCGCTGCGCAGGCCGAATTCGCGCAGTGAGATCACGCCGTTGCCGCTGAGCAGCAGCTCGGCCTGCTGTTCGCCTGAGGACAGGCGGTAGAGGCAGGTGTGGCCGTCCTGGCCCATGCGGGCGTGGTGGGGGCGGGTGGCGGCCAGCAGGCTCTGGGCGGAGGCGAGGTAGGTGTCCACCAGGCGGCGGGCGGCGTCGCCGGTTTCGCCCTGGAATTTGGTGTGGCGCACGATCTGCATCAGGCCCTCGGACAGGCGCGAGAAGCCGACCTGCTTGCCGCTGGCGAGCCAGGACCCGACCGCCTGGCCGACCTCGGCGGGTGAGGGCAGGCCGTTGACTTGTGGGCAGTCCAGCGCGGCGAAGAACAGCGGCAGCAGGGTGTTCTTGGCATCCTCGGCCTGCGTGGCCCGCTGTTCGGGACTCTGCGGGGCGCCGGGCTGGGCGGCGAGCGCCTGGTAGAAGCCGAGGTAGTCGCAAAACTCGAGCGGCGTGCGGGCCTGCTGCACGGCAAATGTGGCGGCCTCGCTGGTGACGGCGTTGTCGCCAGCGGCCAGCAGCGGGTCGTTCATCAGCCGCACCAGGGCCACGCGGTCGAGGAAGTCCATGGCCTGGAAGACCGGCGCGCCGTCCACGCCCAGCTTGGCCAGCCAGGCCTGCGGCGCGGTGAGTTCGGCCTGGTTCAGCAACTGGTGTTCGGTGCAGACGCGGCGCAGCTGGGTGGCGAGCAGCGCGTTGTCGTCGTCGCCTTCGGCCTTGGCCAGCACGCGCAGGTCGGCCAGGCCCAGCGACATCAGCTTGACCGGACTGGCCAACAGCGTGAGCACCGGCAGCAGCGCCAGCGGCGAGCCGTGCAGGCCGAGCTGGACCTGGGCCAGCAAGGTGGTTTCGTCGGGGAAGTCATAGCGCACGGCGGTGCTGGCAATGGCCCAGGCGAGCCACTCCAGGCCACCGTCGACAAAGGCCAGCGCGAGGCGGCCCAGGTCGGACAGCGAGCCTGGCTGTTGGACCGGCCGGCCGGCGACGGAGACGGACATGGCGATGGCTCCTGTTGCGTTGTGCGTGCAAGCGGCTGGCTCAGCCCGCCGGGAAGCCCTTGAGCACGTTGGCCGCGGCGGTGCCCACGTTGCTGAAGTCGGTGGTGGCGTTTTGCATCAGCTTCTGCGCCTCGCTGATGGCCGTCTGGTACTTCGTGTCGCCGGTGGCCAGCAGCTGGGCCATGGCCACGCCGACGGCGGTGGTCGCAATGGTCGAGATGTTGCGCAGCGCGTCGGCCGCGTCCTGCACCGCGATGGCGGTGGACTGGGCCACCGACTGGTAGGCCTTGCCGGCGCCGCTGGTCATCACGACCTGCGGGCTCATCGTGGCCAGCTGGACCTGGTTGATGACGTCGATGACCTGGGCGTTGACCTTTGTCGGATCCATGGCTGCTCCTGGGTGGGCGGGGGCGCTTCAGCGGCTTCAGCTGCCGCTGGGGGGCGGGGCCGGGGCGGGTTCCGGCGCAGGTGCGGGTGCGGGTGGCACCGGGGCGGGGGCAGGCGCCGGTGCGGGCGGAGGCGCAGGGGCCGGCACTGGCGCCGCGGCGGCCTGGGCGAGTTGCTGCAGGTCGGCCTGTGCGGTGCTGGCGTCTTGCGAGGAATCGGTGGCCTGGGCCTGCAGCACCTGGATCGCGGTCTGGCCCTCGGCCAGCGCGGCGGCGATCACCACCGCGGGTGGCGGCGGCTCAGGCGGCGGGCCGGGCAGTGGCAGCACCACCGGTGGCGGCCCGGGAGGCGGCACGGGCGCCGGCGGCGGGCTGGGGAAGGGCGCCGAAAGCATCCTGGCGCAGGCCGCGGTGACGGCGGCCGAGCCGATCATGCTGGCGCTCTGCTGGCGGTTCACCGCGTTGTACATGGCCATGCCCAGCGTTTCCAGCAGCACGGCATCGAGCATGCCGTGGGCCTGCGAGGGCGACTGGCCAGTGGCCAGCGTGACGACGCTGCTGACGGCGTCGACGATCTGGCTGTTCACGCTGCTGTCGTCGGTCATGAACCGGCTCCCTTGTAGATGATCAATGCGAGGACCTGGGCCAGTGCGGCATCGGCCAGCACCTGGCCGCGCTGCTGGTTGGCCACGGCGTTTTCCATCGCCAGGCCGATGCTGTCGGCCATCGCGACATAGGTCATGCCCATGGCCAGCGCGGGGGCCTGGCCAATGGCGGCCAGCGAGCCGGCGGCGATGTCGCCACTCAGGCTGACGACGGCCGACGGGCGTGGCAATCAGCGGCTCCGCTGCAGGGCCCGGCCGGGCGCGAACCAGGCCGGGCTGCCAGCCTTACTTCAGGCCGAGGATCTCGGTCGTGGCGACGCCGGTGGACGCGGTGTCCACCGCCAGCAGCGTGGCCACGCCCTGGGTGGTCGAGGCCTGCATGGTCACGTAGGACTGCTGCTGGTTGTTGGTGGCGTTGTGCGCCGCGTTGGACAGCGCCTGGCTGGTGGCCACGAACAGGTTGCCCATCGCGATGGCAGGCGAGTCGCCCAGCACCTTGGTGTTGACCTGCGAGACGGAGTCGGTGATCTGGCTGTTGACGGCAGTTGGAAATGCCATGGTGAATGCTCCTTGCAGTTGAGGGAGGGAACGGTTGGAAACAGCGAGGGAACACGGGGCGCCTCAGCGCAGCCCGCGCGTCGCCCGGCTCAGCCGAGGATCTTCTTGGTGGCTGCGCCGGTGGCGCCGGTGTCCAGCGAATACAGCAGCGTGACGCCCATCGTGGTCGCGGCCTGCGCCGTGACGTACATCTGCTGCTGGGCCATCGTGGCGTTGTGGGCCGCGTTGGCCAGCGCCTGGGCAGTGGCCTGGTACAGGTTGCCCATCGCGATGGCTGGCGAGGTTCCGAGCACCTGGACATTGGCCTGCGTCACGGAGTCGGTGATCTGGCTGTTGACGGCGGTTGGAAAAGCCATGTGCTCAGCTCCTTGTCGTTAGCGGTGGGATCGGGGCTCAGCTGCCCAGGATGGTCTTGGTGGCCACGCCGGTGCTCGCGGTGTCGATCGCGTACAGCGTGGCCACGCCCATGGTGGTGGCCGACTGCGCCGTCACGTAGCTCTGTTGCTGGGCGTTGGTGGCGTTGTGCGCTGCGTTGGCCAGCGCTTGCGCGGTGGCCTGGAACAGGTTGCCCATGGCGATCGCCGGTGCGTCGCCCAGGACCTTGGTGTTGGCCTGGGTGATGGAGTCGGTGATCTGGTCGTTGACGGCGGTAGGGAAGGCCATGTCGATTCCTCAGGAGTTAAGAACCCAGGCCCTTGACGCCGGTGCTCAGGATGCTTTTGGTGGCGACGCCGGTGGTGGCGGTGTCGATCGAATACAGCGTGGCCACGCCCATCGTGGTGGCCGACTGGGCCGTCACGTAGCTCTGCTGCTGGGCGTTGGTCGCGTTGTGCGCGGCGTTGGCCAGCGCCTGGGCGGTGGCCTGGAACAGGTTGCCCATCGCGATGGCGGGCGCATCGCCCAGCACCTTGGTGTTGGCCTGGGTGACCGAATCGGTGATCTGGTCGTTGACGGAGGTGGGAAATGCCATGTCGACTCCTGTGCGTTCGGACCTCGCGGGTCCTGTGGTGGATGGGCCGGCAGACGGCGGGTGGCTGGCTTTGCGCTGGCTGCAGACCCGTCGTTTGCGTGAGTTCATGCTAGGAGGACCGGTCCGCCGGCGATCTGTGCCGATGACGGAATAGGACGCTTCAGCGACGGGGAAACACGGCGCCGATGACGCTGGCCACGTGCGGTGCGGCAAAAGCCGGCAAGCGGTTTGGCCGCATTCGGCGACCGGCCCCTGGTGCGGGCGCCGAGCCGGTGCCGAGGGAGACCCGGTGGAATCGACGATCTGCGGGCCGGGCGCCTGTCCACCTGTTCACGTCCCGCGCTACCGGCTTGACCGCTTGTTGCATCGCTGCGGGCCGGGCGGGCCTAAACTTGTTCCGCTTGGCGAGAGCCGGCCAGCCGTGCCGGGCCTTGCTGTATCGCTGCCGTGTCGCCGTCGTTTGCGCCCTTGCATGTCCAGTTCCCTTGATTTCGCGTCCTTCCTGCAACAGCTCCTCGATGGCCTGCCGGGCTGGACCGGGCAGGTCGAGCAGCGCCTGCTCGACGCCGCCACGGTGGCGCTGGGCGATGCCTGGCAAAGCGCCGGGCAGCGCGGGCAGGTCAACGAACTGGTCAGCGCGCTGCGCGGCCGGCCGCGGCAGCTCGGCGAAGCCTTTGCCCGCAGCCTGGCCGAGCGCATGCGCGAGGAGCTGGCCGAGCCGGCACCCTTGAACCACGACCGGCCGCTGCACCTGATGGAAGACGCCGGCACGCTCAGCCTGATGGAGGAGCACGACGTGGAGGCCGGCATCGAGCAGGTGCGCATCGAACGGCAGATCGACCAGGCGGGGGAATGGACCCTGCGCGAGCTGCGTGGCCTGTGCGGCAACCTGCCGGGCCGGCCGATGCACCTGCCCGGCAGCGCCTACCCGCTGACGCCCGAGGTCTGCGCCGAGGCCTATGGCCGCGCGCTCAAGGCCTTGCATTTCACCGCGCAGCAGCAGCTGACGGCGATGCGGCTGGCCGGCCCGCTGCTGGCCAAGCAGCTGGCCCAGGTCTTCGAGCAGCACCTGCAGCTGCTGCGTGACGCGGGCGTCTTGCCGGCGCCGCTGGTGATCCGCTCGGCCAGCGGTGCGGGCCTGGCCTGGGGCGAAACGGCTGCTGCCGCGCCCAGCCCGCAGTCCCCGGCGCAAGACCGCGCCGACACGGCAGGGACCCAGCCCCGGCAACTTGGCGAGCTGCTGCAGATCCTGTCCCGCCAAAGCCACTCAGGCCCGGCAATGGACACCGTCTGGCAGCGCCTGCATTCGCCGATGACGCGGCTGGCACCCGCGCAGCTGGCCGCGCTTCAGCAGGACGATCACCCGTTCTGGCGCCTGCTGGACCGCATTGCCGGCCTCAGCGAAGTCCAGTCGGCCGACGACCCGCAGATGCAGCGCCTGGCCGACCAGCTGGACCCGATGCTGGTGCAGCTGGAGGCGGCCGGCGACACGCTCTCCGGCGCCAGTTTCGACAGCGCATTGGCGCAGCTCGACAGCCTGCCCGCGCCGATGCCGGCCGTCAGCCCGCAGGCGCTCGAATCGGCGCTGGACCACGAGGCGCGGCGCCGCGAAATGGAGCCGGCGGTGCGCGGCCAATTGGTCGAGCAGCTGCGGGCCCTGATGCTGCCTCCGGTGCTCAAGCAGTTCCTGCTCGGCCCCTGGGTGCAGGTGCTGAGCCGGGTGCTGGCGCGCGACGGCACCCAGGCCCCGGCCACGCTGCATGCGATGAACCTGGTGCCGGACCTGCTGGCCGCAGCCTCGCAGCAGCGCCGCGGCCAGCCACTCGCGCCGATGGCGCGCCAGCGCCTGCTGGACGCCGCCGAAGACGGCATGGACGCCGCAGGCCTGCCGGGCCACATGGTGAACGGCTACCTGGCCGACCTGGCCGCGGTGCTGAGCGGGGTGGCGGCGACCCACAGCAGCCCGGAGGCGGCCGATTCGCCGACGTTGGTCATCACACCTGCGATGCTGGCGGCCGCCAAGGGAGAGCCGCCGCCGGAGCCCGAACCCGAGCCGCCGCCACCGGCTTTTGATCCGACCAACATGCGCGGCTGGACCGACACCGCGCGCGAGGAGTGGCACGGCCACGCCGAACTCGCCACCGTGCCGATGGCCATGGCCGAAGAAGCGGAGGCCGCGAGGGCGGCACGCGAGGCCTGGCTGCAAGGCCTGAAAGCCGGCCAGCTGTGCCGGCTGATGCTGCAAGGCCGCTGGACCACCGCGCTGCTGACCTGGCGCAGCGACAACGGCCAGTTCTTCATGTTCAAGAGCCGCCACGCCGCCGGCAGCCACACGCTGGCCCACCGCGCGCTGGACCGCCTGCGCCGCGAAGGCCTGGCCACGCACATCGAGCCCGGGCAGATGCTGGCGCGGGCGCGGCAGGCGCTCAGCTCAGGTGAAGTTACATAGGATAGTCAGGTTGGCTTTGTGGTTGCAGTGGCTCGGATCCGATTTTCGCCTGCATGGCGCCTCACTATCTGGCGCTGGTCACCTGGCTGACACTGGTAGACCATCCTGTTATGCACATCGTCACGGGCAAGCGATTTTTTTTGTATTTATATTCGACTCGTCGCCCACGTTCCAGAAGTAGCTGTCGCGCAACAACTGGTTTCCGGGTGTGCATACTGTGAATCCAGCACCGCCTTGGGTTGGTGATATGGCGGGTGCAGTTGTCGCGGAAAAGCGGAAAAATACAGCTCGATTTGAATAGGCATCAGCTAAAATGTTTCTGCTCACCTCTGTATTTGTGGCATCGAAGAACGCCACCGCATCGTCGCCCGTGGAGGCAAAAGTATTGTCCGTCACAATATGTCCCGAGGACGGGAATCCGGTAGTGCCGCCGAATTGAGGGCCGCCGTCTGGCGTTGACAAACAAGGCGATGCCAAGCCTGGCATATCCTCTAAGGCAATTGAACTGCGAGTGACAGTGATTTGAGTCGGCGCATGGGCGCCGCCGTTGTTTGTACCACCAAAAACTCCCCGTGACTTGCGACGCCAGAGGACGCTATCAAACCTGAAAAATGCAGCATTGCGGACATCATATGCGTTGACCCCCGCCTTGGATTTAATTCCCACGTAGTCACCGACTTTCAGTGGCGGGGGGCGTACTGCGGAGTACGTTGTGCCGAAATCTACATGCCACCACCCTTGGGTTGTTTGCGAAATTCCGTTAGCCTGATAAGGAATTTGGGTCAATACTAACGCCTCATTTGCGTCGACAGCATCGGGCGCGAATTTGCAGGAGAGGTGTCCGGTCACCGGGTCCAATTCCTGCTGATAACGATGCAGGTATCGGCCTTGCGTAGGGAAATTAACGGGATCGGCTATAATTGAGGGATCGGGATATCCGGGCTCAATGGCGATGTCCGCTGAAACATTGTCAATGCGCTTTATTTGCCCCTGTGTAACAGTAGGGTGGGGATAGGTGAATGTGATTTGTTTCACTGAAACGTTGATCGAGTTGCGAAGAAAAATTCCTGGAATCTCTTCAATGTGCGTATCTGATCTTGCGTAAATGTGACTACTGTCGAGCCATCACCTGCGCCTTGAAGCACAAATAGGTTGGCAGATGGGGAAACCCCCGCTGACGGCGGCACACCGCAATTTGCAGCGGTGAAGCTGGGGCAGTTCAGGCCCGATAGGTCGATAGACCCCGTTAGAAGCGCGCCTGACGGATCTCGCACTGCAGTCGAAAGATCCACCGATCCAGATGGCAGTTGCACGACTACGGTGTTGCCGGCACCGGGCCAAGTGCTGCCTAGCGCCGTCTTCGCGCATGCGATGGCTTGCTGGAGCGCTGGTCGGTCCACCGGTCCCCATGCTGGTGTGGAAAACCGGCTCGAAACGTCGAGGATGACCGGCGAATTCTGCGTCGGCAGCGGGTTGACATACGGGCAACCTCGACCTGTATCAGCCAGCGCATAAGCGATTTGGGATGTAAGCAGCGGGATTGTTAACGCCATAAAGGCGGCTACTGTGGTGATGTGCTTCGGAGGGTTGTTTGTCCGCCGCATCGTCGATGCTCCAAATGATTCAGGCGAAAACAGCTTCAGGTTGCTGCAATTTCAACGTCGGAATGCCCGATTGGGATGCGGCGTGTGTGTTTGGCCGCGTTGCGGGACTCACCCGCAAAGGTAGGCGGTCTCAGGCTGTTGAAGTATTCACCAACAGGGGGGCAACGTTCTTCTCCAGTGGCTTGGCCG
The DNA here is from genome assembly GCF_041287625.1 of Ideonella sp. Classification (GTDB taxonomy): domain Bacteria; phylum Pseudomonadota; class Gammaproteobacteria; order Burkholderiales; family Burkholderiaceae_C; genus Ideonella. The sequence continues at coordinate 15,268 of NZ_JBGGNH010000037.1, read as the reverse complement.
GGAAGAACACCACGCGCTTGACCTTGGGCGCGTCCTCGCCGGCATCCTTGCGCACCACTTCGCGGGCCATGAAGCGGCCCAGTGTGGGCACGTTGACATTGCCTTCGGTGGTGGCCGCCACGTTTTCACGGATCAGCGAGAAGGCGGCGCGCAGGATCTGCTCGGCGCGCTTGTCGGGCACGTCGCCCAGGACCTTGGGGTCGTGCTGGCGGAGGTGGGAAACGATTTCTGCGGGTTTCATGGTGGGGTTCCTCGGGGGGGCGCGGAATGGATGCCGTCCGCGACTGGCGGCAGGAAAGAAGGCGGTCAGGCGGCGGGGTCGCAAGCTGGCACGGCCAACCGGGCTTCGAGCTGCTGGATGCGCACGCCTTGGTCCAGCGCCAGCGCGGCCAGCGCGAGCAGCAGCCGCTGCCGGTCGACCCGTGGTGGCGCAGGCGTGGTGCCCGTTTCGGCCAGCGGCGGGCTGTGGCTGGCTGCGAGCCATCGGTTGACCCTGAGCCTGTCCGCCTGGACCTGGGCTTCATGGCCAGCGGGCAGTGGGTCGGCACCCAGCAGGTGATGCAGCAATGCGTCGGGCGATGAGTCGTGCCTGATGGCGCGTGCGATGACCTTGTTGAAGGCCATGGGGAACTGCGGTTCGTGGCACTGGTCGTTGAACAGCGCGCGCAGGTACAGCTCGGTGTCGTCGGCGGTGACGTTGCCGCGCAACTCGGTGATGCCGCTGGCGTCGATCCGGCAGACGGCAAGGAAGTCGGCCACGGCGTTGTGGGCGTGGTCGAAATTGCGCAGCGTGAGCTTGTCCGGGAAGGCCTCAGCGAAACGCTGGATCTTCTGGTGGAAGCGCACGCCGCCGCGACGTTCCACCCACAGCGCGAAGTGCTGCAGCCGGCCGCGGTAGGTCTTGTGGCGGATGCCCCATTGCACATAGGCCGAGACGGCCCAGGCGTCATGGCGGCGCACGTAGATCAGCACGTGCCGGTCGACCTGCGTCGGGTCCAGCCGCTGGATCGCGGCAATCGCCTTTTCCGGCCGATCGATCAGCGATTCGCTGCTCCAGATCAGTGTGTGGATGCCGCGCGCGAGGGCGGCATCCACGGTGAGCGACAGGATCTCGTGGATCTCGTCGACAGCCTGGGCATGCGGCAGCGCATTCAGGCGAGGCGGGCCGCCGAACTGTTGCCAGGCATGGTGCACGACGGGCGCATGCTCCAGCGTCAGGCCGAGATACCAGACGCCTTGCGCCTCCAGCGCCGGGCGCGCCTGCGCCAGTGTTGCCTGGATCGAGGTGGTGCCGGTCTTGCCGCAACCGGCGTGCAGGATCAGGCGGACAGGCGAGCGGGTCATGGCGTGTCGCGACCGTTCAGCGCGCCGTGGCACCCGTGGACGGCTGGCGGTGCGCGACCTCCAGTGCCTCGAGCCGCCTGGCGTTGGCAATGCACAGCTGCGCCAGCGCACCCAGCAGCAGATCCTCGTCGATGCTGGGCGACTTGGGCGGCGTGGCGCCGGTGAACAGTGGCGGCTGGCCTTGTTGCACCAGCATCGTGTCCACCGCGAGCCGGTCGCCTTCGGCATCGCGCACGACATGGTCGATGTCTTGCGGGCCGGGGTAGAGCGCCTGCAGGAAGGCCGTGGGCGACACCGCTTGCGGCAGCATCCGGCCGATGGCTTCGGCGAAGGCCGCTGGCGAAGCGTCGCGCTCCGGGCGGTCGTTGAACAGCGCACGCAGGAACAGCTCGGTGCCCGCCTGCGCTCGGATCGCGGCGGCGCGTTCAAACGGCAAGTCGGCGAGGCCCGCGAGTTGCCAGACGTCTTGCACCGGGTCGTCACATGCATCAGCATTGCGCACGGTCAGGCAGCCAGGAAAGGCCCGGTCGTGACGTGCCAATGCGGGGGCGAACAGGGGCATGCGCTGTTCGGCCCACTGTTCGAAGCTGCGCAAGCGGCCCGGGTAGTGCTTGTGCTGCAGCGCCCACTCGACGTAGGCCTCGCGTGCCCAGGCGGCGTGCGACTGCACGTGGGCCAGGACCATCAAGTCCAGGCCTTGCGCACGGGCGCGCTGCAGCGGCGCGAGCAGCGGCTCGGATCGGTTGAACAATCCGGGGTTGCTCCATATCAGCGTGTGCACTCCCGCCTGGCCGGTGCGGCGCAGCGTGCCTTGCCACAGCCGGTTGAACTGGGCTTCGGCCTCGGCGCGCGGCAGCGCGAAAAAGGCTTAGTGGCCGTCCGGGCGCTGCCAGTCGAACAACTGCGCGGGCGCGTGTTCGAGCATCTGGCCCAGGTACAGCACGCCATGTGTGGCCAGCGTGCGGGCGTTGGCTTTCAGCGAGGCCTGCAGGGCGCTGGCAGTGGCTTGCCCGGGGCCGATGTGCAGGATCAGCTTCATACGGCGTTCATCGCAACCACCTGCACGCCGCTGTCCTTGGCCAGAGACAGCGAGCGCAGGCAACTGGCGTGTACCAGCAGCAGCTGATGCGGTGCGCAGCGGTAGCTGACTGGTGCCGCAGCCGCGTCGCTGCCGTCCCCGCCTGGCATGTGGGCGCCCTCGGCCACCTCGGCCGTCAGCTCGCCGCCGAACAGGCCGACAAAGCCGTGTTCGCCGCCGATGAGGAGGAAGTCCAGCTGCGACAGGTCGCGCGATGTCAGCGCGTGCGACTGAAGCTGCGCGGCGCCGAATTCGCTGCGAAACAGCAGGCACATGATTTCCAGGTACAGGTCCGCGGCCTTACGCGCCAGCGGCAGGTCGCCGAGCTCGCTGCGAGAGAAGGTGCGCTGGTAGGCGCCCAGGCCATTGAGTGCGAGCAGTGCGAGAAATTGGTCTTGCGAGAGCCAGCCCTGGCGCGCCATCCATTCGACGCGTCGGGCTTCGGTGGCACTGAACAGGCCGGCGGTCACCTCGCGTGGTTCGCCGCCTTTCAGCGCGGCGAGGGGCAGCAGCGCGAAGTCGGAGTTGTCCAGGCGCACGCTGAGCCTGGCATTGCGCTTCAAGGCGCCGGGCGCGCAGGTGATCTTGAAGCCTTGCGGGCCTTGGCCCATGCCAGCGGCTTCCAGGTCGGGGCGGTGGATGTCGATGTGGCCGGCGCCAATGCACTGGTCCCGGTCGAAGGCCAGCAGGCGATGGCCGGCGACGTTGAAATTGGCGCAGTAGACCCAGCCCGAAATCGCGGTCTCGGAGATCTGCTCAATGAAGCCCTTCAGCATATTGTTCGTTCCCTGTGTTCAATGGAGAGTTGGCTACCGCACCGGCCGGTGGCGCCGCAGCGGGTACTGCAGAAAAGGGGCGGCGGCCGCAGCGCATCGCGAGGGCCGCGAATGGCTGTCATCCGGCCGCGCGCCATTGGCTGCTGGCGCGCCACAGCCAGGCGGAAAGCTCCACGCTGTCGGCCGCGCTGAGCGCTGCCAGGTTGCCGCGCACGGTCGGGTCCGGACAGGCGCTGAAAGGATCGGCGCTGCCATGGAGGTAGTTGTGGGCGAAGCGGGCGTTGCTGTCGGCGAAGAGGGACAGGATGCCGGCCGCCGTCATGCCGTCCAGACGGGCGCGCTCGCCGGGGATGCGGCTCACCGCGTGCGCCAGCGGGCCGCGTTCGACGTTGGCCCTGCCGTCGACGACGGCCGGCAGGTGCTGGTTCAGCATGCGCAGGTATTCCAGCGCGCGTGCGCTGAGGCTCTCGTTCTCGCGCGAGCCGGAAATGAAACTGCCGTCGGCCGGGACTTCGATCGCGGCCATGAAGTCGGTCAGCAGGTTGCCTTCCACGAAGTGCTGCGGATCGAACACGCGGCAGTGCATGGCCGACTCGCCGAAGACCCCCGCCCACAGCTTGGCCAGCTCGTAGTAGCTGTACTTGCGCCGGTAGTAAGGCAGGTAGCGGAAGGGCTCGCAAACACCAGAGCGCACCTGCGTCGAATAGTCGCTGAGGATGACCTCGTCCTGCCGGCGGGCATAAAGAATGACCTGAATCTCATCGGCCAGCGGCAGCAGGGCCTCGCGCAGGGCTTGCAGTTCACCGGCCTCGATCAGCCGCGAGGACATGTGCTCGTTGGACAGCACGATCTTGTCCACGTCGGCTTGGGCTGAAGAGGCCTGCAATTGCTCGCACAGCCGTTCGCGATAGGCGTCCCAGTCCGTGTCAGATTCGATGCCGAGGCCGATCAGCAGGTCCTGCACGCGTTGGCGGCGGTTGCACGCCAGCACCGCCAGGCCGATGTGGTTCTGGGCGCCCGGCGCAGTGGGATAGAGCACGCCGCGAGCGCGCAAGACGTCCCGGTTCCTCGCGAGATAAGTCTGGATGGAGGTGGTGCCGGTCTTCTCGACGCCGATGTGCAGGAACAGCTTTTTCATGCGGCTGATGTGGTCTCGGGCTGGACCTTGGGCGCGACCAGCATCACGCGGCGGGTGACCTGGTCGCCCTGCGTCACTTCGGTGATGCGGAACTGGCCCAGGCCGGGCACTGCGACTGAGCCACTGGTGGTCGCTTCCATTTCGTCGCGCAGCTGGGCCACGAAGGCACGGATGACGATGGCAGCAGCAGTGGCCGAGATCACCGGGTTGGTCTGGGCAATCTTCTCGCTGGCTTGCTTGATGTTCATGGGGTGCTCCGGAGTTCTGTGGCTGTATGTCGGTCGTCTCAATGGATGCCTTCGGCCTGCGGCCGCGGCTGTCCCGGCTTGTTCGCATGCGGACCATCGGTCGGCCCCAGGCCGGCGGCCACGAGGTAGCGCTTGGCCATCTGTGCGGCCGTGAGCGGGCGGGGGAGTTGCATCTTCTTGCGCGCGCCGGGGCGGCTGGCGCACTTCAGCAGCACGCGGGCCAGGTCCTCCGGGTCGTTGGGCTTGAAGTGGTGGCCGCTCACGCCTTCGGTGACCTTCTCGGCCATGCCGCCCAGGCCGGGCACGATGACGGGGCGCTCGGCGGCGTAGGCCTCCTGGATGACCACCGGCGAGTTCTCCCACCACTTGCTGGCCATCACGATGTAGTCGCAGGCCTGCATCAGCTGGTGCACGTCCTGGTTGTTGTAGGGGCCGACGTATTCGATGCGAGGGTCTTTCGCCTGGGCGTCTTCGAAGCGCTTCTGGAATTCCTCGGTCACGCCGACCACGTTGCCGTGGATGCGCACGCGGATGGTGGCGGCGCCGGCCACGCTGGCGGGCAGCAGGTCCAGCGCGTCGAGGATCTGGTCAATGCCCTTGAAGGGGTTGATCTGGCCGAAGTAGCCGAACACCGTCTGGACGGCGCGGGGTGCGGCTTCGCTGCGCTGCCACGGCAGGCCGCTGGCGGCGCGAAGCGGGGGTGGCTTGTCAGCCGTGGGCGGCGGTGGCACGTAGCCGGCCAGGCCGTTCTCGATGACGGCCAGCTGCCGCTTCGGGATGCCCCATTCGATGAAGCGGCTGGCGAGGAAGTGGCTGGGCGAGACCAGCCGGGTCATCAGCATCATGGCCGAGAGGAAGGACTGCTTGCGCACGTTGAATTCCTCGGCGTCGTGCTCGGGAAAGCAGCCGGCGCAGTGCACGGCGCCGGCACTGGTGCAGAGCTTCTTCTTTGGCCGGGTGACCATCTGCCCGTGGTGGTGGCAGATGGCGAGGAATTCATGCAGCACCAGCACAGAGGGCACCGCGAAGCGTTCGGCCAGCCGGCGCACGGTGTTGATGCCGATGAACAGGAAGTGGTGGAAGACCATCGCGCTGGGCTGCAGCGCCTGGACCAGCTCGGCCATGGCGCCGACCTGGCTGGGCTCGGCGAGGTGGAAGTAGTGGTCGTAGCGCGCTGGCTGGTAGGCGATGGTGTGTTCGTCCGGCGTCTCGAAACGCACCTTGGCCAGCTGCGCCTCCGGGCACATCGCGACGAACGCGGCCTTTTGGCCCAGGGCCAGCAGGCCTTTGTAGAGCGTGTACGCGCTGACCTCGGCACCGCCCTTGCTGATGGACGGGTGGGCGTGCGAGAAGACGATGATCATGGCGCGGCCCCGGGCGCCTCAACATCCGGCTGCCAGCGCGCGATCAGCTGCTGGTTGACGCGGTCGTGCAGCGGCATGCTGGTCGGCCGGCTCAGGCGCAGGCAATGCGGCACCGCTGCAGCACGCGGGCGCACCGGCGGCCGGGGCAGCGCGTTGGTGCGCCAGTAGCCGGGCAGCAGCGTGGGGGCCTGGACGCGGTGCGCCTCGAAGCCGGCGGTGTGCCAGGCAAAGGCCTGGCTTTCGTGGCCGGTCTCAGCCTGGCTGCCCTTGAAGAATTCGATGTCCAGGTAGCCGATTTCGCTGCTGGCTTGCTGCAGGTGGTTTTGCACGGCCTCGGTGCCCGCGGGTGTGAGCAGCACGGCAGGGCCAAGGAAGGCAAAGCGCCGCACCGCGCAGGTGGCCAGGAGGTCCGGCAACAGCGACCAGCTTTCGGCGCCGGCGGCCAGCCGGGCGATGGCCAGCGGCATGCGCGGGTGGCTGCTGGCACGCAGTTCGCTGAGCCAGCCGGCCCAGGTGCCGGGCGCCATCGTGGCGGGCAGCAGGATCACCAGGCCCAGGTCAGGTGCGGCAATGCGGCGCAGGCAGCTGGCCAGCGCTTCCAGCACCAGCAGCTGGTGCTGCTGCGCCTGCGGCAGCACGCAGACGATGGCCTTGGGCATGGCCTGCCGCTTGACCCAGGTCAGCTGCTTGTCGCGGCTCTGGCGCAACAGCGAGGCGGCCGAGTGCACCAGCTCGTCCAGCCAGGGCATGCATTCGATGCCGGGCAGGATGGCGTTGATGCTGGCCAGGTCCAGCTGGTAGTCGGTACAGCGGATGGTTTCGAGCGTCAGCTCGTGCAGGCAGGTGCTGTGGTCTTCGAAGTCGAAGCGCAGCATCCAGGTGTCGAGGTTGTCGGGCTTGGAGTCGCTGCGCAGCACGCAGCTGAAGCCGGCGGTGGCCGTGCGGTCGGCCATGGTCGGGAAGCTGGCCGCCAGATCCTTGCGCGGGGTGAAGGCCAGCGTGCCGGGTTCCAGCTCGTACAGTGCCTGCCCGAGCCGGGCCCTCACCATGCTCGGGTGGCTCATCGGGTGCAGCAGCCAGCCCGAGAGCACGATGCCGAAGTTCGGGATCACCAGGCAGTGGTCGATGCCGATCTTGATGCCCAGCGTGTCGAAGCGCTGGGCCACCGGCGTCCAGGGCAGGCAGGCGCGCATCAGCGCCAGCAGCTCGCGGCCGCGCTCGGTCTGGGCGGCGCCTGCGCGGGCGATCAGCGCCTCGGCCTCGCCCAGGGCCTCGGCCAGCCGGGGCTTGCGCAGTGGTTGCACGGCGCAAAGCCATTCCTGCGCCTGGCCGGCAAAGGCGATTTGTGCGGGGTGCTGCAACTGGGCCAGGTCCAGCCCGTCGGCCACGTGCAGCACGCCGGCGAAGGCCCAGGCGTCTTCGGGCAGGTCAGGCCGCGGCGCGGCGACCACGCCCAGCGCGGCCGGGCGCTTGTGGCCTTCGCTGAGCACGACCATGGCGCACAGCGTGGGCTGGCAGGCGCGCATCCAGCCGCCCACCAGCAGGTGGGTGTCCGACAGTCGGGCCGCAAATTCGATCACGCCGCTCTGGCGCTGCGGGTCCTGGCGCAGTGGCTGAGCCAGCGAAGCATAGGACTTGCGCGCCAGGCGCCGCAGCTCGGGTGCGAGCGGGCCGGGCTCGCCTTCGATGAAGTCGCTGCGTTCGGTGGCGCTGCGCAGCAGTTGCAGGTCGCCGAAGGTCCACTCCAGCGCGGTGGGCAGGTCTTCCTCGCGGTCGTTGCAGCGCACGTGCAGGCTGGCCAGCGGGCTGATGTCGGTCAGCGTGGCAATGCGCAGCAGTTCGTCGGTGTCGAAGGCGAACGAGGTGGGCATGTCGCGCTTGCTGCCCAGCCAGATGTCGGACCGTGTGCCCTGCAGCGTGGTCTCGGCCAGCGGCCGGTCGTCGCACCACAGCGTGACCGTCGGCAGCTCGCTGCCGCTTTGATGGGCGGCCCAGCCGACCAGGCCGCGCATGAGGTCCAGCGCTTCCACATAGCCGCGGTAAGGCGAGTCATGCGGAGCGTCTTGTGCGTGCCGGGGCGCCTGGCTGCGCGGCGGCCGAGGGCGCATTTCCAGGGCGGCGGCGCTGAGCAGCCCCAGCATCGGGCCGTTCATCGCGGGCCACCCACGGCCTGGCTCGGCGGGGTGAGCAGGTGTCGCGGTGAGAGGGGGGCAATCTTCGGCATGGCGGCGCGGGCCTAGTGGTTCCAAACACGGTTCGGCGTGCAGGAAGGCTGGCGCACTGCGGCGCTGCGAAGCCACGCGGGCGGCGCGGTGCATGTCTCCCTGCGGTCAGCCGGGCGGTGGCCGCGGCGCTTCACGCGGCCTGTTTGCTACTTCTGTGCGCCGCGATATGCGAAAGATAGGTTTGCGCAGCGTCAATTCCGTGACGCATGTCATGGTCCCCCCACACTTGTGGGTCTTCATGGGTTGTCCAAGCTCAAACATGGCGAATGAGCGCGACAGGCGCGGCTTGCCGCGCTGGTTTCAGGCGGGCGTCAGGCGGGGTTGCTAACCTTGCCCGGTGCCGTCAAGAGCCAAAGCCAACAGGAGACAAAGCAGATGCCGTCGTACACCGACTTCTACCGCCGCTCGCTCGACGAGCGCGACGGTTTCTGGGCCGAGCAGGCTGCGCTGATCGATTGGCAGCGGCCGTTTGACCAGGTTTGCGATGCAGCAGATCCCCGCTTCCCGAAGTGGTTTGCCGGTGGACTGACCAATCTCTGCCACAACGCAGTGGACCGCCACCTGCGCGAGCGGGCGGACCAGGCGGCGCTGATCTTTGTCTCCAGCGAAACCGGCGTGGAAAAGACCTACAGCTTTCGCGAGCTGCATGCGGAGGTGCAGCGCTTTGCCGCCATCCTGAAGGCGCAGGGCGTGGGCCGCGGCGACCGGGTGCTGGTCTACATGCCAATGGTCGCCGAGGCGGCGTTTGCGATGCTGGCCTGCGTGCGCGTTGGTGCGATCCATTCGGTGGTGTTCGGCGGCTTTGCCAGCCACGCGCTGGCCAGCCGCATCGACGATGCGCAACCGGTGCTGGTCGTCAGTGCCGATGCCGGCATGCGCGGCGGCAAGGTCGTGGCTTACAAGCCGCTGCTGGACGAGGCGATCGAACTCGCCGCGCACAAGCCGGCCAAAGTCCTGATGGTGGACCGGGGGCTGGTGGACTTTGCCCGCGTGGCCGGCCGCGACCTGGACTTCGCGACCGAGCGCGCCGCCCAGATGGACGCCGTGGTGCCCTGCGAATGGGTGGACAGTGCGCACCCCAGCTACATCCTCTACACCAGCGGCACGACCGGCAGGCCCAAGGGCGTGCAACGCGACACCGGCGGCCATGCGGTGGCGTTGGCGGCCAGCATGCGCCACATCTACATGGCGCAGCCGGGCGAGACCTTCTTCTCCACCAGCGACATCGGCTGGGTGGTGGGCCACAGCTACATCGTCTACGGGCCGCTGCTCAACGGCATGGCAACCGTCATGTACGAGGGGCTTCCGACGCGGCCGGACGCGGCAGTGTGGTGGCGCATCGTCGAGCAGTACAAGGTCAATGTGATGTTCAGCGCGCCCACGGCCGCGCGGGTGCTGAAGAAGCAGGATCCGGCCTGCCTGACGCGGCATGACCTGTCCAGCCTGAAAGCGCTGTTCCTGGCCGGCGAGCCGCTGGACGAGCCGACGGCGACCTGGATGTCCGGGGCCATCGGCAAGCCGGTGATCGACAACTACTGGCAGACGGAGACCGGCTGGCCGATCCTGGCCATCTGCAACGGTGTGGAGCTGGCGCCGACGCGCTACGGCTCGCCGGGCCGCGCGGTCTACGGCTTTGATGTGCGGCTGGTCGACGAGAACAGCGGCGAGGAGATCACCGAGCCGAACCGCAAGGGCGTGATCGCCGTGCAGGGGCCGCTGCCACCGGGCTGCCTGCAGACGGTCTGGGGCGACGACGAGCGTTATGTGAAGACCTATTGGTCCAGCGTGCCGGGCAGGGCGCTGTACAGCAGCTTTGACTGGGGCCTGCGCGACGCAGACGGCTACTACTTCATCCTCGGCCGCACCGACGATGTGATCAACGTGGCGGGCCACCGGCTCGGCACGCGTGAGATCGAGGAAAGCATCAGCAGCCATGCAGCGGTGTCCGAGGTCGCGGTGGTTGGCGTGGCCGATGCACTGAAGGGCCAGGTGGCGATGGCGTTTGTGGTGCTGAAGGACGCCGCGCTGGCGGCCGAGCCGGCCGACGCGCTGAAGCTGGAAGGCGCGATCACGAAGCAGGTCGAAGAACAGCTCGGCGCCGTGGCCAGGCCGGCGCGGGTGCGCTTTGTCAGCCTGTTGCCCAAGACCCGCAGCGGCAAGCTGCTGCGCCGCGCGATGCAGGCGGTTTGCGAAGGCCGTGACCCGGGCGACCTGACGACGATGGACGATCCTGGTGCACTGCAGCAAATCAGGGACCTGCTTGGCGCGCCGGATTCGCGGCCGACTTAAGCGGGCGTGAGCCCAGAAATTTCGGCCGGTTACGGCGGAAATTTCGCATTGTGGTATCGAACTTCAAAAAAGCATCCCACGGCGCCGGCTGGCAAATCAAAATCCAGGACTGGCTTTTGTGGTCGCGCCGGGCGCGGCCGCTGTTCTCTCCCTCTCTCTCAGGAAACCGCCTTGAGCACTTCGCAGCCCACCATCATCTACACCTTGACCGATGAGGCGCCGCTGCTGGCGACAGCCGCCTTCCTGCCGGTCGTTCGCACCTTCACGCAGCCGGCCGGCATCCTGGTCGAACCGAGCGACATCTCGGTCGCCGCGCGCATCCTGGGCGAGTTCCCCGAGTTCCTGACCGAAGCCCAGCGCGTGCCCAACACGCTGGCCGAGCTCGGCAAGAAGACGCTGGAACCCGATGCCAACATCATCAAGCTGCCCAACATCAGCGCTTCCCAGCACCAGCTGACCAGCGCGATCAAGGAGCTGCAGGCCAAGGGCTACGCGCTGCCGGACTTCCCGGAAGATCCGAAGACCGACGACGAGAAGAAGATCCGCACCCGCTACGCGAAGTGCCTGGGCAGCGCGGTGAACCCGGTGCTGCGTGAAGGCAACTCGGACCGCCGCGCCCCGGCCGCCGTCAAGAACTACGCCCGCAAGCACCCGCACTCGATGGGTGAATGGAGCATGGCTTCGCGCAGCCACGTGGCGCACATGACGCACGGCGACTTCTACCACGGCGAAAAGTCGATGACGCTGGACAAGGCGCGCGACGTGCGGATGGAACTGGTCACCGCGGGCGGCAAGACCATCGTGCTCAAGCCCAAGGTCTCGCTGCTCGAAGGCGAGATCATCGACAGCATGTTCATGAGCAAGAAGGCGCTGTGCGACTTCTACGAAACGCAGTTCGAAGATGCTCGTGCGACCGGCGTGATGTTGTCGCTGCACGTCAAGGCCACGATGATGAAGGTCTCGCACCCCATCGTGTTCGGTCACGCGGTGCGCATCTTCTACAAGGAAGCTTTCGCCAAGCACGGCAAGCTCTTCGACGAGCTGGGCGTGAACGTCAACAACGGCATGGTCAATCTCTACGACAAGATTGCCACGCTGCCGACCTCCAAGCGCGAAGAGATCATCCGCGACCTGCACGCCTGCCATGAGCACCGCCCGGAGCTGGCGATGGTCGATTCGGCCAAGGGCATTACCAACCTGCACGCGCCCAACGATGTCATCGTCGACGCTTCGATGCCGGCGATGATCCGCATCGGCGGCAAGATGTGGGGCGCCGATGGCAAGCCCAAGGACACCAAGGCGGTGATCCCGGAATCGACCTTTGCCCGCATCTACCAGGAAGTCATCAACTTCTGCAAGACCAACGGCAACTTCGACCCGAAGACCATGGGCACAGTGCCCAACGTGGGCCTGATGGCGCAGCAAGCCGAAGAGTATGGCTCGCACGACAAGACCTTCGAGGTCGCCGAAGGCGGCGTGGCCAACATCGTCGACATCGCCACCGGCGAAGTGCTGCTGAGCCAGACGGTGGAAGCCGGCGACATCTGGCGCATGTGCCAGGTCAAGGACGCGCCGATCCGCGACTGGGTCAAGCTGGCCGTCAACCGCGCGCGCAATTCGGGCATGACCACCATCTTCTGGCTGGACCCGTACCGTCCGCACGAAGCCGAGCTGATCAAGAAGGTCAACACCTATCTGAAGGACCACGACACCAGCGGCCTGGACATCCAGATCATGTCGCAGGTGCGCGCGATGCGCTTCACGCTGGAGCGCGTGATCCGCGGCCTGGACACCATCTCGGCCACCGGCAACATCCTGCGCGACTACCTGACCGACCTGTTCCCCATCATGGAACTGGGCACCAGCGCCAAGATGCTGTCCATCGTGCCGCTGATGGCCGGTGGCGGCATGTACGAGACGGGTGCCGGCGGCTCGGCCCCGAAGCACGTGCAGCAACTGGTGGAAGAAAATCACCTGCGCTGGGACTCGCTGGGCGAGTTCCTGGCGCTGGCCGTCAGCCTGGAAGACTTGGGCCTGAAGACCGGCAACGCCAAGGCCAAGCTGCTGGCCAAGACGCTGGACGCGGCCACCGGCAAGCTGCTGGACAACAACAAGAACCCGTCGCCCAAGACCGGCCAGCTGGACAACCGCGGCAGCCAGTTCTACCTGGCCATGTACTGGGCCCAGGAACTGGCCGTACAGTCCGTCGACAAGGAACTGGCCGCCCACTTCGGCCCGCTGGCCAAGACCTTGACCGAAAACGAGCCCACCATCGTCGCCGAACTGGCCGCGGTGCAGGGCAAGCCGGTCGACATCGGCGGCTACTACCAGCCGGACGCCGAAAAGCTGAAGGCCGTGATGTGCCCCAGCAAGACCTTCAACGCGGCCCTCGAAGCAGCGCACAGCTGATCAGGCATCTGCTCGCAGCATGAAAAGCGGCCACCTTCGGGTGGCCGCTTTTCTGGGGAACCTGACGTTGGAATGGGGCCGGCAAACGCGGCAGGAACGGCGAAGAATGCTGCTACCGTTCGTTCTTCACGAATCCTCAGTAGTCAAGCTCCGTGTGCGCGCCGCCAAGCCTTCGTTCATCATCGAGTCTGCGACGGTTGCCGGCTTGGCGCTTACCGGTGCCTCTCCCCGTTGTCTCGTCCGCCCGACCGGGGTGAAACGAGGCAGTGCAAGCGGCCTTCGCTTCCTTCACACTTGCTTTCTTTCCGCTCCGCTGCTCCAAGCCGCCGCCCCGCATGCGCTTCGATCTGGTCACGCTCAACCTGGTGCTCGCCATTGCCGAGACGCGCAACATCACGCGGGCGGCCGAGCGTGAGCACTTGGCGCTGGCGGCAGCCAGCAAGCGGCTGAAGGACCTGGAGACGCGGCTGGGCGTGCAGCTGTTCGAGCGCCGCGCTCGCGGCGTGGAGACCACCGAGGCCGGCCGCGCGCTGGTGCGCCATATTCGCAGCCTGCACGCTTCGCTGCATGCGCTGGAGAGCGAGGTGGTGGAGTTCAGCCGCGGCATCAAGGGTCATTTGCGCATCGCTGCGAATGCCGGTGCCATCGCCGAGGCCCTGCCGGCCGACTTGGCCGCGTTCTCCCGCGAGCACCCGCAGATCCGCATCAGCCTGGAAGACCTGACCAGCGCGGACGTGCAGACCGCCGTGGCCGAGGGCAGGGCGGACATCGGCATCTTCGCGCCGCCGTTGATCGATCCACGGCTGCGCGCCTGGCCTTATCGCACCGGCGAGCTGGCGGTGGTGATGCCACGTGGCCATGCGCTGGCCAGCCGGCCCGCGCCGCTGCCGTTCGACGCCTTGCTGGATTTCGACATCGTCGGCCTGCACATCGGCGCCTCGGTGCACGAACTGATGCTGCAGCGCGCGCTGGAGCGTGGCCGAACGCTGAACGCGCGGCTGCAGGTGCGCGGCTTCGACGCGATTGCCCAGTTGGTGGATGCCGGCCTGGGTGTAGCGGTATTGCCAGCCGCCGTGGCGCACCGGTTCGCCAAGCTGTTCGCCATCGAAGTGCGGGCGCTGGACGAGCCCTGGGCGCAGCGCCGCTACCTGCTGGCCGCGCGTGACCAAGCGGTGCTGCCCACAGTGGTGCAGCGTTTTGCCGATGCCTTGCGAGCGCTGGCCGGCACCGAAGCCGAGCCGGCGTTGCCCGACCCGCGCCGCAGTCCGGTCCTGCCGCTGAATCCCTGATCGGAATCCCCGACAATCCTTCTCCTGCGGCCACCAGCCGCCTTGACAAGCCAGACGCCATGACCACCGCACGCACCCTGTACGACAAGTTGTGGGACGAACACGTCGTCCACACCGAAGAAGACGGCACCGCCACGCTCTACATCGACCGGCATCTGGTGCACGAAGTCACCAGTCCGCAGGCTTTCGAGGGGCTGGAGATCGCGCGCCGGCCGGTGTGGCGGCTGTCGGCCAACCTGGCGGTGAGCGACCACAACGTGCCGACCACAGACCGCTCGCAAGGCATTGCCGACCCGATCTCCAAGCTGCAGGTTGACACGCTGGACGCCAACTGCGACCGCTACGGCATCACGCAGTTCAAGATGAGCGACATGCGCCAGGGCATCGTGCATGTGATCGGCCCGGAGCAGGGCGCCACGCTGCCGGGCATGACGGTGGTCTGCGGCGACAGCCACACCAGCACGCACGGCGCGTTTGGCGCGTTGGCGCATGGCATTGGCACCAGCGAGGTCGAGCATGTGCTGGCCACGCAGACGCTGCTGGCCAAGAAGGCGAAGAACCTGCTCGTCAAGGTCGAGGGCCAGTTGCCCCCGGGTTGCAGCGCCAAGGACGTGGTGCTGGCGATCATCGGCAAGATCGGCACGGCCGGCGGCACGGGCTACACCATCGAGTTCGCCGGCTCCGCCATCCGCGCTCTGAGCATGGAAGGCCGCATGACGGTGTGCAACATGGCCATCGAGTCTGGGGCGCGTGCCGGCCTGGTGGGAGAGGACGACACCACCATCGAGTACGTGAAGGGCCGCACGTTCTCGCCCAAGGGAGTGGAGTGGGAGCAGGCCGTCGCCTACTGGCGCACGCTGCATTCCGAGCCGGGCGCGCATTTCGACCACGTGGTCGAGATCGACGCCGCGCAACTCAAGCCGCAGGTCACCTGGGGCACTTCGCCGGAGATGGTGCTTTCGATCGATGACCGCGTGCCGGATCCCGACAAGGAGAAGGACAGCGTCAAGCGCGGCGCCATCGAGAGGGCGCTGCAGTACATGGCGCTGGAGCCGAACAAGGCGATAGGCGACATCCGCATCGACAAGGTCTTCATCGGCTCGTGCAC
>NZ_JBGGNH010000036.1:0-24085 GCF_041287625.1 Ideonella sp. | reverse complement strand
AACGCCTGCTGGATCAGGCCCGCTACTACGTGCTGCCACCTCGCCGTGCCGGACGCAGCTTCCCACGTGTGGTCAAACGCTCCAGTCGCAGCAAGTACCCATCAAAAAAATGCCAGTCAGGGCTTAACTGACTGGCATTGGGCGCAAGGCCGGCTTTTCCGATGCGGGCAGTCGCTTCAGGATTCGTCTTCGCTCATCTGGCTCTGCAGCCAGTTCTGCTCGCCGACCTGGGCCACCAGTGCGATCTGGGTTTCCAGGTGTTCGATGTGCTCCTCGGTGTCGTCCAGGATCTCCAGCAGCACATCGCGGGAAACATAGTCGCGCACGCTTTCGCAGTGGGCAATCGCGTCCTTCAGCAGCGGGTGCGAACCCATCTCGATCTTCAGGTCGCAGTGCAACGTCTCGACGGCGTTCTCACCGATGAACAGCTTGCCCAGGTCCTGCAGGTTGGGCAGGCCGTCGAGCATCAGGATGCGGTCGATCAGCTTGTCCGCATGCTTCATTTCCTCGATCGATTCCTTGTACTCATGCGCCGCGATCTTCAGCAGGCCCCAGTGCTTGAGCATGCGGGCATGCAGGAAATACTGATTGATGGCGGTCAGCTCGTTCTTCAGCTGCGCATTCAGGAATTCAATGACTTTTGCGTCGCCCTTCATGGCCCGCTCCTTTGAGGTTGTTGTGTGTGAGGTCGGCCAGCGCGCGGATCCCCACGCGCTGCGAATCGCGGCATTCTGCGCCGCATCACCCCATGGGCCAAATGGCTATCCATGCCGGACCGGTTGGATCGCGAATCGCTCCCATTCGGGCTTCTCCCGGGCGGGCGGAGACTCAACATAAACTTCCAATTCTTGCCTTGATGCAAATCGATCTCATTTGCAATAATCAAGCCTTGCCTGTTCGCCAACACCATGCACAAGACACCCCAGACCCAGGCCGAAGAACTGAAGACCAGCGGCCTGAAGGCGACGCTGCCGCGGCTGCGCATCCTGGCCGTGTTCGACCGTTCCGAGCGTCGCCACCTGAGCGCGGAAGATGTCTACCGCCAGTTGCTCACCGACGGCTCTGACATTGGCCTGGCCACTGTTTACCGGGTGCTCACGCAGTTCGAGCAGGCGGGCCTGCTGCTGCGCAGCCAGTTCGACAACGACCGCGCGGTGTTCGAGCTGAACCACGGCGAGCACCATGACCACCTGGTCTGCCTGCGCTGCGGCAAGGTGGAAGAGTTTTGCGACCCGGCGATCGAGCAGATCCAGCAGCGCATTGCGGCCGAACGCGGCTTCGAACTGCGCGAACATGCGCTGTCGCTCTACGGGCTGTGCAGCGACCCGGCCTGCCAGGACCGGGCCTGAACCAGCGCGCTCAGGCGGCAGCGCGCATGCCCTTGGTGACCGCCAGCTTCTGCACCACGCTGCGGGCGCGCCGCTTGCGCGCCCAGATCAGCACACCGGTGACGCTGAAGATGGCGATCATCACGCCCATCAACGAGATCAGCACCCGCCCGGTCATGCCGATGATGCGGCCCGAGTGCAGCGGGAACATGCTCTGCATGAAGATGTCGCCGGCGCTGCCGGTGCCGGGCACGCTGTCACCGGCAAGCTCGCCGGTCCTGGCGTCGAAATAAAGCCAGGCATTGCCCAGGCCGCCATCGCCGTGGTCGTGTCCGGGGCGGAAAAAACCCACGCCCCAGAGGCCGAACTCCGGCGACAGGAACACCGCGCCGGCCGGCTCGCTGAAGCCCCGCCGCTGCCCTTCGGCCTGCGCCAGGGCAATGACCTGGCCGGCGCTGACCTGCGGCTCGGCGGCCGCGGTGGGCGCCGTTGGCGTGCGGCTGGCAAAAGGCGATGGCGACAGTGTCGAGAACACCGACACCACTGGCCGCATCACCTGCGTGTTGAGGTTCATGGCCACCGAAGTGACGGCCAGCACCAGCACCAGCAGGAACAGCCACACGCCGCCGGAGCGGTGCAGGTCGAACACCAGCTTGTGCCCGCCAGCGCCCCAGCGGAAGGCAAACGAACGCTTCCACTGCGCGGCATTCGGGAACGAGATCCACAGCGCGATCAGCGTGTCCAGCACCCAGGCGATGGCGATCAGGCCCATCAGCCAAATGCCCAGCTCGATGCCACCGGCATCGGGCAGGTGCATCGAGTAGTGCAGCTTGTAGAGGAAGGGCAACAGGTTCTCGCGGCTCAGCGACACGGCGCCCCATTCGCGGCGGCCCTGGACCTCGGCCGTCACCGGGTCCAGCGCCACCTGGTTGTAGCCAGGCTCAAACAGCTGGCCGGTGGCCGGGTTGACCCGCGGCACCACCGACACGCTGAAGGTCTCCCCCGGCTCGACCGCCAGCTGGTAGTAGCTGACGCGCACCTCGGGATCCGCCGCTTCCACCGCAGCGACGAGTTCGGCCGCCGGCCGGGCCCGGCCCTGCCCGCCACTGTGCGCCTCGTACAGCGCCGGGTTCAGCCAGGCGTCCAGCTCGTGGTCCCACGAAATCACGGCACCAGTGGCGCCGGCAATGAAAAGGAACAGCGCGGCCACCAGGCCAAACCAGCGGTGCAGCCGCACCATCCAAGCTCTGATCATGGAAGTCTCTCGGGTCGGGGTTCCCGCACAGCATCTGTCTGCCGGGGCGCGATTGATTTTAATGCATATCATTCTCATTCATGCACCCGCAACGGACGATTTGCCAGTTCGGAACGGCCCGTCCGGCGCGCGCCAACTCAAAGACCATTCGCCGCACAAGTCTTTATGGATGCAAATAAGAATCGCTCGTATTACGATGCATTCATGCAAGCCCTTCAAACCTCCTTCACCGCCCCGGTCTCGGTGTCCGCCCCGAACACGCCGGCCATCAGCGCCACACCGGCGCGCGCGCCCGATGGGGCTGCCTGCCCCCGATGGCGCAGCCAGGACTTGCTGGCCCAGGCGCAGCAGGCCGAAATCGCGCACGGCGACCAGGTCTATCGCCTGCGCCTGACAGCGCTGGGCAAGCTCATCCTCACCAAGTGAAGCGGCCGCGGGAATGCAGCCCACTGGTTCTTGCGGCGCCATGACCCTTGCCGTGCCGCCGCGCAGCGAGCCCATCGGCCGCGCCCGGCCCTCCGTCTCGCCAACGCCTTCGGTCCGGGCCACCCCGTGGCCCGGCTTCGCCGCCGACCCACCAGCGCGGCGCTCGCGGGCAGCCGCAGCCGACACGCCGTGGCGAGCGGTGCCGCTGCAGCCGTGTTGGCCGGCGTTGATGGCCGGCATCGGTGCGCTGGGTGAGGTGCAGGCGCGCACCGGCCAGGCGGCCTGCACGCTGGCCGCCAGCGGCCCTTACGGCCGCGCACTGCTGTGCGGCGACCAGGGCCACGTTTCGGGCGGGCGCCTGGAGTTGAGGCTGTTCTACGCGGCGTGGGCGCACGGTTACGCGGTACAGGAGCACATGGCCACCGGCTTGCAGCGCAGCCTGCAGTTCTTCGATGCCCAGGGCCTGCCGCTGCACGATGTGACGCTGGGCCCCCGCAGCCGGGTGCCCGCATTCGACGCGCTGGTGGCCCGTTTTGCCGCGCCGGCCGCAGCCCGGTTTCCGCAGCACGCAGCGAACGGCAACGCACCGGCTGTGTGCCCCACCCCCCGTGTTGACCAACGCGCGTTTCGCGCCGGCTGGGCCTCGATGCGTGCGCCGCAGGACTTCTACACGCTGCTGCGCCGCCATGGCCTGAGCCGGCTGGAGGCGCTGCAGCTCGCAGCCCCCGAATTCGCCCAACCGGTGGACAGCGGCGGCGCGCAGGAGGTGCTGGCCCGCGCCGCGCAGACCGGCATGCCGCTGAGCCTGTGTTGCGGCAACCCGGGCGCGGTCCAAACCTACAGCGGGCCGTTGCACCAGGTCGAGGTGCAAGGCCCGTGGCTGCAAGTCAACGACGCCGGCTTGCAGCTGCAACTGCGCGAGGACCGCATTGCCAGCGCCTGGCGGGTGCGGCTGCCGGCCAGCCAGGGCCTGGTCAGCTCGCTGGAACTGTTTGACGCCGATGGCCGCACGCTGGCCATCATCGGCGGCCAACGGGCGCCGGGCCAGGCCGAACGCTGCGAATGGCGCGAGCTGCTGGCCAGCGTTGCGCTCGAAGATTCGCCCTGCTGAACCACGAGCCGCGATGCCACCCTTCCAACCTGCTGCCACAGTCACAGCCGCGGCCCTGCCGGGCGCCAACCCGCACCCGGCCCACCTGATGCCGCCCAACGGCTCGCGTCGCCGCCGCATCTGGGAGCTTTCGGGCCATGCGCAGTGCCCGGTCATCGGTGTGTGCCTGCCGATCGCAGTGGTGCGCAAGCTGGTGGACAAGCAGCTGGGCGGCAAGACGGTGGCCAGTGACTACGAGCTGCACTGCGGCGTGAACGCCGAGTGCAAGCTGCGCAACGCGATGTCGGAGACGGTGCAAAAAGAGCTGGACCGGCGCTACGCGATTTCGCTGCGCCACAGCCAGCCGCTGAAGACCACCGAGGCGCTGGCCGGATTCTGGGCCCAGCGCTCGGCCGCCGGCGACAGCGTGGCTGGCGCGCTGTGGGCCACGCTCACGCACCCGCGCTGCGACGCGATGCTGGAAGAGCAGGTGCTGCAGGACATCCACATGCTGCAGCACCAGAACGGCGCCGCCGACCGGGCCGACCTCGCGCGGCTGCAGGCGCTGCTGGACGAAAACCAGGTGCTGGCGCGCGAACTGGGGCAGGCGCAGCAGCGCTGCAGCCGCCAGGCCGAGCAACACGCCCGCAAGCTGGATGAACTGCAGGCGCATTTGATGCAGGCTCGTGCCGAGCTGATTGGCCGCGACACGGTGATTGCCGACCTGGGGCAGGAACTGCGCCGGCTCGAAGCCGAGGTGCCCGCGCTGCGCGAGCGCAGCACGCTGAGCCGGCAAGTCGCCGAGCAGGTCGAGCGCATCCAGGACCTGGAGCGCGCGCTGCTGCGCAGCCGCCACGAAGCCGAGCGCGAGCGCCTGCGCGCCCATGAAGCACTGCAGGAGCTGCACCGGCTGCAGGCCCGGCACGACAGCGACTGCGCCAACGTCGGTGCCGAGTTGCCGGACAGCCCCGAAGCCCTCGCCGCGGCGCTGCTGGACCGCGCGGTGCTGTGCGTGGGCGGGCGCACCGGCAGCGTGCCGGTCTACCGCCAGATGATCGAACAAGGCGGCGGCCGTTTCCTGCACCACGACGGCGGCGAGGAAGACAGCACCACCCGGCTGGACAGCACGCTGGCCGCGGCCGACCTGGTGATCTGCCAGACCGGCTGCATCAGCCACGACGCCTATTGGCGCGTCAAGGACCACTGCAAGCGCACCGGCAAACGCTGCGTGTTCGTCGACAACCCCAGCAGCGCCGGCTTGCGGCGTGCCTTGTTCAGCCTCAAGGCGGCCGGTGGCGGCCAGGACGCAACTTCCCTAATGGCGCCGAACCCAGGCGCCCGCATACTGCCCGCATGATCCCGCATCCCAAACCGCTGCCGCCTGCCGGCGACGCGCTGGCCACGCTGCAGGCCTGGTGGTCGCACCGGCGCGAGCACCAGCGCCAGTTGCAAGCCCACCGGCGCGCCCGCACCGTGGCGCTGGGTCCGCACTGGCAACTGCAGTTCGAAGACGAGTTGACGGTGCGCAGCCGGCTGCTCGAAGCTTTCCACGGCCAGGCCGCGGCCCCCGCCGGCAGCGACTGGACCGCTCACGTGCCCGACGGCACCGAATGGACCGCCACGCTGACCCAGACCGTGCTGCCCGAACAGGCCGGCGGCCAGCCGCTGGCCCTGCTGCATGCGCTGCTGGACCAGGCAGCCACCCGGCTGTACGTGGAGGTCGAGCGCCAGCCGCGGGTCTGGGTGCAGGCCGTCTACCTGGGCGGCGAGAAGGCCTCCGCGCCGCGCCACGCGCTGCGTTTTGCCCTGACCGAAAGCTTCCGCGCCGCGGTGCTGGCTGGCCGTCCGGCAATGCTGGGCTGCGCCCATCCGCATGCCGACTGGTCCCGGCCGATTCCTGCCTACGCGATGCAGCGCCTGCGCCGCGAGCTGGCCTTGCCGGGCCGCAGCGTCGCGTCGCCCGCCTGGCCGGGCCGCGGCTTTGCCACCGCGGGCTGAAGCCTTGCAGCGCCGCCGCCAACTGCTGGCGCTCTGTAGCGCCGGTTTCGCGTTGCTGGCTGGCTGCCAGACCACAGCGCCAGCCGGCCCGACGCCCGAAGCCACCCGCGCGTCCTTCCTGCTGCTGGGGGAACAACACGACAACCCGCTGCACCACGCACAACGCGCCGCCTGGCTGCGGCAGCTGGCGGCCGCCAACCGCGCCGCCGGGCGCGGAACCTGGGTCGTCTTCGAGCAGATGAACCGGGCCAACGACGCAGCGCTGCAGCAGGCCGCCCGGCTGCAGCCCGCGAACGCGACCATGGTTGCCGAAGCTGGCGGCCTGGAACTGAAGGCCTGGGCCTGGCCCCTGCACCAGCCGCTGTTCGACGCGGCGCTGGCAGGCGACGTTCACCTCGCAGGCGGCAACCTGAGCCGCGACGCCGTGCGCCGCGTCGTGCGCGAAGGCCGTGCCGCCGTGCCGGCCGACCTGCTGCCGTTGCTCGACGCGCCCGGCTGGCAGCCGGCCGATCAACTGGCGGTGGAGGCAGACATCGAAGCCAGCCACTGCGGCGCACTGCCGCCCAGCTTGTTCGGCCCGATGGCGCTGGCTCAGCGCGTGCGTGACGCGGCGATGGCGCAGGCAATGCTCGCCGGCGCCGCCAGCGCGCCGGCCGGCAAGGCGCCGCAGGTGGTGCTGATCGCCGGCAACGGCCATGTGCGCAGCGACCTGGGCGTGCCGTTCTACCTGCGGGCTGCAGGCGTGCCGGCGGCGGACATCGTCTCGGTCGCCTGGCTCGAACCAGAGGGCAGCGGGGAGTCCGGGCGCTACCAGCAGGTGCGGCGTACCGCGGCAGCCACGCGGCCGGACCCTTGCGAGGACATGAAAAAGCCCGGCTGAACCGGGCGCTACCGTGGGTGCCGCTGGCCTACTTCGGCAGCGTCGGGTCGCGGGCCAAGGCCTGGGTGCCGGTCATGATGATGCGCACCATCACGATCACCTGTTCCGTCAACGCTGGCAGGCGTTCGGGTGGCAGGTCCATCGCGGTGGCGCCCATTGCAAACACCAACCGGGTGATGGCCTTGGCGGTCAGCGCGGGCTCGTAAAGGCCGGTGCGGCCGTCGCTGGCCATGCGCATCAGGTCCAGCCGCAGCTCTTCCTCGAAGAAGCTCAGTTGGCGGTCGACCGCCTGCATGAAAGCGTCAGAGCCGACGGCGCCTTCGCGCAGCAGGATGTGCAGCAGCTTGTCGTCCGCATGCAGCTGTTCCATGAAGGCTTTGACGGAACTGCGCACCACGCTGCGTTCGGTGCCGGCGCGGCGCCGTGCCTTGCCGATGATCTGCCGCAGCGACGCGCCGGCTTGCTCGATCAGGGCCACGGCCAATTCGTCCACGTCGCGAAACTGGCGGTAGAAGCTGTTCGGCGCAATGCCGGCCTCGCGGGCGATCTCGCGCAGGCTCAACGTGGAGACGCTGCGGTGCGGGCCCAGCAGCTTCAGCGCGGCCCGCATGATGTCTTCACGCGAAATGTGCGCCTTGCGGCCCGGCCCCTGGGACAGCGCAGGTGCCGGCTCGGCAGCCGCCAGCGCCGGATCGGCAGCGGGCACCGGCGGGGTCGAAGGCAAGGTGGAAGCCAGGGCGCTGTTCATGGGCATCAGGGTGACTGCCCATGATACCGGCCTGCCGCGTGCAGTGCGCACGCTGCGCTGCGTCAACTAACCCCCAATTAATATACGGCTGTATAGACGCGCGTATTGACGGCCGTATACTGCACGCCTCACCTTGACCGGAGTGCTTGTGTCCACGACCTTGACGCGCCCGGCCCAACGCACGGGCTACGCGCATTCGCTGATCGACCCCGCCCTGTTCGATTTCTGGGCCGGCCGGTTGAACCCTTTGTGGACCTGGGCTCGTCCGCTGGCACGCATCGTCGAACGCCGCGCCGCCTCCGAGGGCGCCGTGACGCTGGTGCTGAAGCCCAACCGCCATGTCGGTCCGGTGCTGCCGGGCCAGCATCTGCAGGTCGGCGCGCAGGTCGATGGCCACCAGGTCAATCGCAGCTACAGCCTGAGCCGGCTGCCGGGCGCCGATGGCCTGCTGTCCATCACCGTGCAGGCCGTGGACCAGGGTCGCTTGTCCACCCATCTCTGCCAGCACGCCCGCGTGGGCGACCTGCTGAGCGTGGGCGCCGCGTTTGGTGACATGGTCGTGCCGGCCCAGCCTGCGGGCCAGTGGCTGCTGCTGGCCGCTGGCAGCGGCGTCACACCCTTCCTGAGCCTGGTGCCTGCGCTGCTGCAGTACCCGCAGGCCGAAGTCCAGCTGGTGGTCTGGGCACGCCGGCGCGACCGCCTGATCGAAGCCGATGCGCTGCGCGCACTGGCCCGCCAGCACCCACGCTTCAAGCTGCGTTTTGTGCTGACCCGCGAAACCGCGCTGGCCGACGGCGAATCCGCCGGCCGGCTGTCGACGGAAACCCTGCCTGCCTTGCTGGGCGAAGGCGGCAGCGCCGAAGCACTGGCCGCGACCCGCGTGATGGCCTGCGGTCCCGGCGACTTCGTGGCCAACGCCCGCGCGCTGCTCGAAGGCCGTGTGGCCGGCCTGCAGAGCGAGGCTTTCTCGCTGCCCGCCAGCGCGATGACAGACGCCGCCAACGCCCAGCCGGTGCAACTGACGCTGCGCCGCAGCGGCCAGACGCTGACGGTGCCTGGCGGGCAGTCGCTGCTCACCGCGCTGGAAGCCCAGGGCTTCAAGCCGCCTTCGGGTTGCCGCATGGGCATTTGCCACACCTGCGTCTGCACCCGCGTGGAAGGCATGACGCAAGACCTGGTGAACGGCCAGCGCGATGCCGAACCGCAAGCCGCGCTGCGGCTGTGCGTCAGCCGACCCTGCACCGATTTGACGATCGATCTCTGAGCCATCCAAATTCATGAGTGTTGCTGCCCTGACCCCTGACCAGCTCGAACGCTTCGGCGCCGAGATCGACGCGCTGCGTGCCCGCACCGAGGCCACCATCGGTGATCGCGATGCGCGCTACATCCGCAACGTGGTGAAGGCCGTGCGCTACACCGGCGTGGCCGGCCGCGTGCTGCTGATGGCCGGCGCCTTCCTGCCCGCGCCATGGTGGCTGGCCGCCTGGGTGCTGGGCGCGCTGTCGCTCGGTCTGTCGAAGATCATCGACAACATGGAGCTGGGCCACAACGTGATGCACGGCCAGTACGACTGGATGGGCGACCCTCACCTGCAAGGCAAGACCTTCGAGTGGGACATCGTGGCCACCGCCGACAGCTGGCGCAAGACGCACAATTTCCGCCACCACACGTACACCAACGTGCACGGCATGGACGACGACATCGGCTACGGCGTGCTGCGCCTGTTCCCCGAGCAGAAGTGGCACCCGGCCCGCCTGCTGCAGCCGCTGTACGCGCTGATCTTCGCGCTGCTGTTCCAGTGGGGCGTGGCCATCCAGGACCTGCGCCTGGGCAACATCGGCAAGGGCCCGAAGCACCGCAAGCTGATCCTCCACCTGGCGCTGCCAGTGCTGCGCAAGGTGCGCTACCAATTGCTGAAGGACTATGTGTTCTTCCCGCTGCTGGCCGGCCCGGGTTTCCTGACCGTGTTCACCGGCAACCTGGTGGCCAACGGCCTGCGCAACCTGTGGACCTACACCATCATCTTCTGCGGCCACTTCACGACCGAGGTGCACACCTTCCCGAAGAGCGTGGTCCGCAAAGAAACCCGGCCGCAGTGGTATTTCCGCCAGATCCTCGGCTCGTCCAACCTGTCCGGCGGTTTCGCGCTGAACTTCCTGTCGGGCAACCTGAGCCACCAGATCGAACACCACCTGTTCCCGGACGTGCCGGCCAACCGCTACGTGGAAATGGCGCCGGTGGTGAAGGACATCTGCCGCCGCTACGGCGTGCCGTACAACACCGGCTCGCTGACGCGCCAGTTCGGCCAGGTGATCTGGCGCATCGTGCGCCACAGCTTCCCCAGCCAGCCGCCGCGTGTGCAATTGGCTGGCGCGACCAGCGGGAGCTGACCCGCCAGGAGCAAGGGCCGCCTGGCCTCTTGCGAGAGATGAAAACGGCCGGCTTTGCCCGGCCGTTTTGCTGCGCGGTGGCTGAGGCACGCGCCAGGCCGCGCTGTTGCCGGGATGCAACCAGAAACCTTGTTGCGAGTGATTCGCATTGATAATGCGTGTTTTCGACGCAGCACCAGACTGCGCGACTTCTCCACTCCAACCCCACCCATCCCATGCGATTCACTTCTGTTGCGGCCGCTGCCGCGGCGCTGCTCGTCTGCGCCGGCGCCGCACGTGCCGATGAAAACCTGTTCGGCTACGTCAAGGGCGCCGAGGTGCTGCCCAAGGGCGCACTGGAGGCCTACCAGTGGTTCACCGACCGCTCGGACAAAGGCCAGGGTCACTACCGCGCCATCGATTCCAAGACCGAATTGGAATACGGCGTGACCGACCGCTTCCAGGTGTCTGCCGAACTCAACGGCATGTCGCTGGACACCTCGGGCCTGACGATTGACGGCTACCTGCCGGGCGCCAAGAAGTTCGGCTTCAAGACCCAGGGCATCGAGCTTGGCACCAAGTACAACTTCCTCAGCCCGGCCAAGGACGACATCGGCCTGTCGGCCATCACCACGCTGGAATACGGCTGGCTGGATGTGCACTCGGGCCAGAAGAAGACCGAGTGGGAATTCGAGACCACGCTGGCCGCGCAGAAGTACCTGATGGAAGGCCAGGTCACGCTGGTCGGGAACCTCGGCGTGCGGGCGGCTTATGAAAAGCGCTCTGCCATCGCCAACCTGCCCGAAGGCTTCGACTGGCCGACCGATCCGGAAATGGAAATCAACCTGAAGTTCGGCGGCGGCGCCTCTTACCGCTTCGCGCCGAGCTGGTACGTGGGCGTGGAAGCGCAGCACGAAACCGAGTTCGAAACCGAGGTCGGCAAAGAACGCTGGTCGCTGTTTGCCGGCCCCAGCCTGCACTACGGCGGCGAGCGCTGGTGGGGCACGCTGACCTACTTCCAGCAGCTGCAGGGCGGTGGTGAAAAGTACGCCGGCCAGACCGACAACGACCTGCACCTGATCGAAAAGACCAAGCGCGAAGTCCGCCTGAAGATCGGCTACAACTTCTGATCCGCCTGCCATGCGACGCCCCCTCGATCTGGCCGCCCTGCTGCTGCCCGCCGCCGTCATCAGCCAGGCCCACGCCGCCGACTACCTGACGGCGGCACAAGCCCAGACCCTGCTGTTCCCCGCCGCCAAGACCTTTGTCGACAGCTCGCTGAAGCTCAGCGACGCGCAGCGCGACAAGATCAAGGATCAGGCCGGCGTGCGCCAGCGCGCCGAGGAACAGAAGGCCTGGCGCGCCGAGCGTGACGGCCAGTTGCTGGGCTGGGTGCTGGTCGACGAGGTGATCGGCAAGCACGAGTTCATCACCTATGCCACCGGCATCTCGGCCGACGGCAAGGTGACTGGCGTCGAGATCCTCAGCTACCGCGAGACCCACGGCGGCCAGGTGCGCGACCTCAGCTGGCGCAAGAACTTCGTCGGCAAGAAGCTGGGCGAGCCCTTCAAGCTCGACGAGGACGTGCCCAACATCAGCGGCGCCACGCTGTCCTGCCGCAACATCCTGGATGGCGTGAAGCGCCTGTTGGTGATCCACCAGCTCTACCTCGCCGGCCATGCCTGAACGCCGGCGCATGCGCCCGCTGCTCGGCACCTTTGTCGAGCTCGGCGCAAGCGGACCGGACGATGCTGCACTGGATGCCGCGCTGGCTGCTGGCTTCGCCGCCATCGAGCGCGCGCAGGCGCTGTGGAGCTTCCAGTCGCCCGTGAGCGAGCTGAGCCGGCTGAACCAGGCCGGCGGCGAGGCCGTCACGCAGAGCCGCGAGACGATTCGGCTGCTGTGGCTGGCGCGCGCGCTGACGCGACTCAGCGATGGCTTGTTCAACTGCACTGTTGGCGGTGCGCTCGTGGCGCAAGGTGTGCTGCCGGACCACGGCGGCCCGCCATCCTTGCCGATGGGCGTGGCCGGCGACATCGAACTGAACGGCATGCAAGCCAGGCTGCGGCGGCCTGTACGGCTGACCTTGGATGGCATTGCCAAGGGTTTTGCAATCGACCTGGCAGTCAGCGCCATGCGGCGCTGTGTGCGGGCAGGCTGGGTCAATGCCGGCGGCGACCTGCGGGTGTTTGGTGAGCATGCGCTGCCGGTCGCGCGGCGCGAGCTGGATGGCTCGCACACGGAGCTTGGCAGCCTGCGCCAGGCGGCGCTTGCCAGCTCGGCCGTCGGTCATGGCGACGCGCAGCGCTTTCCAGGCTGCATCGTCGGTGCGCAGCCACCGGCCATCGGTGTCTGGAGCGTCGTGGCCCGGCAGGCCTGGCGCGCAGATGCGCTGACCAAGGTGGCCGCACTGGCCCCCACCGCCGAACGTTCGGCCTGGGTGCAGCGACTGGGCGGCGCACTGCTGGCACCCGCGCTGCCAGGATAATGCGCGGTTTGTTTGCCTGGCCCGACCCGCGGGCCGCAAGTCACGACACCATGACCCGTCCCCTGATCCGCCTGCCTGGCTGGCAACTGCGTCTGCTGCTCGTGGTGGGCTTGCTGCTGCTGCTCACAGGCATCGTCTGGCTGGGCGTGCATTACAGCATTGGCGCCGGCACCGGCGAGTTGCCGCATCCGCTGGAAGTCTGGTGCATCCGGCTGCACGGCGCGGCGGCTTTCGCCGGGCTGTTCGTGCTGGGCGTGCTGGGCGGCAACCACATCCCGGCTGGCTGGCGTGTCACGCACCATCACCGGCGCGGTGCACGCGGCATGCAGCGCAGCACCGGCATCGGCCTGGTCGCGCTGGCCACGCTGATGGTGGGCACCGGCTACGCGCTGTACTACTTCACGCCGGAAGAATGGCGGCCGGCCATGGGCTGGCTGCATGCCGGCGCTGGCTTCGCAATGGCGGCACTGGCCTTGCTGCACCGCCGCTCGCACCGTCGCGGGCGGCAGGTCCACAGCGACTGAGGCCGCTCAGCTCGGCAGGCTGGCGGCGGCCAAACGCCGCAGCGTGTCGACCAGCAGGGCCACGTCGGCCTCAGTGTGCGCGGCAGACAGCGCAATGCGCAGCCGCGCGGTGCCGGCCGGCACGGTGGGCGGACGGATCGCCGGCACCCACAGGCCGGCTTCGCGCAAGGCGTCCATCAGCTGCAGCGACGCAGCGTTGTCGCCAATGATCAGCGGCTGGATGGCCGTGTCGGACTTCAGCAGCTGCCAGCCGACTGCGGCGATCTCGGGGTGTCGCGCCGGGGCCAGCCCCTCGCGCAGCTGGGCAATGCGGGCCTGCAGCGCGGCCCGGCGTGCATCGCCCTGCGGCTGCGCCACTTCGCGCAGACCGGCGCGCACCGCTTCGGCCAGCAGCGCGGGCGCGGCAGTGGCAAAGGTGTAGCTGCGTGTCTTCTGCAGCAGCCATTCGATGACGACTGCATCTCCCGCCACAAAGGCGCCCGCCACGCCCAGCGCCTTGCTCAGCGTGGCCATGTAGATCACGCGGCGCGAAGCCTGGGCACCGGTCAGCCCGGCGGCGGCCAGCACGCCGCGGCCTTGCGGGCCGAGCACGCCGAAGCCGTGGGCGTCGTCGATCAGCAGCAGCGCATCGTATTTTTCGCACAGCGCGCGCAGGCCGGGCACATCGGCCACGTCACCATCCATGCTGAAGACAGCATCCGTCAGCACCAGCTTGCGCGGTGCGGTGCTGGCCGCAAGTTGCGCCTCCAGGCGTTCCAGGTTGGCATGCTCGTAGCGCTGGATGCGGGCCTTCGACAGGCGCATGCCATCGATCAGGCTGGCATGGTTCAGCTCGTCGGAGAACATCGCGTCGCCAGGACCCACCAAGGCCGGCACGATGCTGGCGTTGGTCGCAAAGCCGGCGTAGAAGTACAGCGCCTTGGGCAGCTGAACAAAGGCCGCCAGCTCGTCTTCCAGCGCGGCATTCGCGGCGCTGTGGCCGCTGACCATCGGCGAAGCGCCGGAGCCAATGCCGTAGGCGTCGATGGCCGCATGCGCAGCGGCGCGCAGCGCCGGGTCGCCGGCCAGGCCCAGGTAGTCGTTGCTGCAGAAAGCCAGCATGGACTGGCCGTCCACCGTCAGCCGCGCGCCGGTTTCGGGCACGACGACACGCCGGCGGCGCAGCAGGCTGGCTTCGCCCAGCTCGGCCAGCCGGCTCTCAAATTCGTCGATCCAGCTGACGGTCACGGCGCCGATCCCTGCGCGGTCACCACGGTGCGCCAGGCCCGCGGCAGCACCAATTCGGACGCGCAGGCCTGTGCGTCCGGCTGCGCCTGCCAGGGCAGCAAGCCCAGCAGCGGCGCGTCCATGTGTGCTTTGAGATAGCTCAGGTTCTCGGCCGGGCAGGCCATTTCGAGGTCGATGTGGTTGGCGATCCAGCCGGCCAGCCGCAGACCGCTGGCGCGGATGGCCTGCGCACTGAGCATTGCGTGATTGAGGCACCCCAATCTCAGGCCGACAACCAGCACGACCGGCAGCGCCATCGCCCGGGCCAGGTCGGCCATGGTGTCGCGCTCGTTCAGTGGCACCAGCCAACCGCCGGCACCCTCCACGACCACCGCGTCGGCCTGGGCCTGCAGGACCTGCAGACGCTCGACCAGCGGCCCGATCTCGATGCGCTGGCCGGCGCGCGCGGCCGACAGGTGCGGCGACAGCGGCTCGGGCAACGCGACCGGATTGTCCAGCTCGGGCGGCACGACGATGCTGGAGGCGGCTCGCAACGCCAGCACGTCTTCGCTGACCATCTGGCCGGCATGTTCCGGGTGCGGGATCAAGCCTGAAGCGATGGGCTTCATGCCGACCACGCGCGCATGGTGGCGGCGCAGCGCATGCAGCAGCGCGCTGCTGGCCAGGGTCTTGCCGACGCCGGTGTCGGTGCCGGTGACGAAACAGCCCACCACCGCTTTTGGTTCAGACGCCATCGAGCACCCCGGCCTGGGCCGGCAGGCCGGCGGTTTCTTCGGCCAGCGTGGCATTCAGCGCCTTCAGCGCGCCGTCTGCCAGCCACTGGCCTTCGCCTTCGGAAATCACATACGGCGGCATCGCGTACAGCGTGTGGCCGATGGGCCGCAGCACCAGTCCTTGCGCGAGCGCATGACGGGCGTAGCGGCGCGAGAAGTCCGCCAGGCTGCTGGCAACATCCCACGCGAAGATCATGCCTTGGCGGCGCGCGTGGCTGACGCGCGGGTGCTGTGTCAGGCCTTCGAATTGCGCCCACAGGCGTGCGCCGGTGGCCTGGTTGGCGTTGACGATGTCGGTCGAGGCGATCAAGTCCAGCGTGGCCAGCGCGGCGCGGCAGGCCAGCGGGTTGCCGGTGTAGCTGTGCGAATGCAGGAAGCCACGCGCGACCTCGTCGTCGTAGAAGGCGGCGTAGACCGCGTCGGTCGTCAGCACGGCCGACAGCGGCAGCGTGCCGCCGGTCAGGCCCTTGGACAGGCAGAGGAAGTCGGGAAGGATGCCGGCTTGCTGGTGCGCGAACAAGGTGCCGGTGCGGCCGAAGCCGACCGCGATCTCGTCCAGCACCAGGTGCACCTGGTAGCGGTCGCAGAGTTCGCGCAAGCGCTGCAGGTAGACCGGATGGTGCATGGCCATGCCGGTGGCGCATTGAACCAAGGGCTCGGCGATGACGGCAGCGGTTTGTTCGTGGTGCGCGGCCAGCCAGTCGCCCAGTGCGGCGGCGGCACGTTCGGCCACAGCGGCGGCGTCTTCACCAGGCAGCGCGCCGCGCGCGTCCGGGCTGGGCGCGGTGGCCCCCAGGCGCACCAGCGGCGCGTAGGCTTCGCGGAACAGCGCGATGTCGGTCACCGCCAGCGCGCCCACGGTTTCGCCGTGGTAGCCACCCGCAATGCCGACGAAGCAGTTCTTGCCGGGCCGGCCGGCGTTGCGCCAGTGGTGCGCGCTCATCTTCAGCGCGATCTCGGTCGCCGAGGCGCCGTCGCTGCCGTAGAAGGCATGGCCCAGGCCGGTCAGCGCGGACAGCCGCTCGGACAGCTCGACCACCGGCGCGTGCGTGAAGCCGGCCAGCATCACATGGTCCAGCGACTGGAGTTGCTGAACCAGCGCCTCGCGGATCGCCGGGTGGTTGTGGCCAAACAGGTTGACCCACCAGGAACTGATGCCGTCCAGGTAGCGCCGGCCGTCGAAGTCATGCAGCCACACGCCTTCGGCGCGGGCCACAGGGATCAGCGGCTGGGGTTCGATGTCCCGTGCATGCAGCTTCATCTGCGTGCACGGGTGCCAGACCGCCTTCAGGCTGCGGCCGCGCCAATCCTCGTTTGTCACGCCAGGCTCAGATCGGGTCGCCACTCATGTCGGCACCCATCTCATCACCGGCCTGCGGGCCAGCGACTTCGCTGCGCACTTCGACGATGCGGTTCATCGCATCGGGGAAGACCAGCTTGGGCGAGACCTCGTCCAGCCGGTCCTCGTGCACCATGCCGAAGGCCGCGATGATGACCAGATCCCCGACGCTGGCGCGGCGCGCGGCCGAGCCGTTCAGCGAAATGATGCCGGAGCCGCGCGGCGCCTTGATCGCATAGGTGACGAAGCGCTCGCCGTTGTTGACGTTCCAGATGTGGATCTGCTCATTCGGGCGCAGGTTGCTCGCCTCCAGCAAGTCCTCGTCGATGCCGCAGGAGCCTTCGTAATGCAGCTCGCAATGGGTGACGGTGGCGCGGTGGATCTTGGATTTCAGCAGGGTGCGGAACATGGCAATGTCTCTTCAGCCCATCAACCCATGACGTGGCGGGAATGCAGGCCCAGGCGCTCCAGCAGTTCGCGGTCGCGGTCCACTTCCGGGTTGCCGGTGGTCAGCAGCTTGTCGCCGTAGAAGATGGAGTTGGCGCCGGCCAGGAAGCACAGGGCCTGGATGCCCTCGCCCATCTGCTGGCGGCCGGCCGACAGGCGCACGCGCGCCTTGGGCATGGTGATGCGGGCCACGGCGATGGTGCGCACGAACTCGAACGGGTCCAGCTTGTCGGTGCCGTGCAGCGGCGTGCCCTCGACCTGCACCAGCTCGTTGATCGGCACCGATTCCGGGTAGGGCTCGAGGTTGGCGATCTGCGCCACCAGGCCGGCGCGCTCGGTGCGGCTCTCACCCATGCCGACGATGCCGCCGCAGCAGACCGACATGCCGGCGTTGCGCACATGCTCCAGCGTGTCCAGGCGGTCCTGGTAGTCGCGGGTGGAGATGATCTTGCCGTAGGTCTCGGGGGCCGTGTCGAGGTTGTGGTTGTAGTAGTCCAGGCCGGCTTCCTTCAGCGTCACGGCCTGGTCTTCATTCAGCATGCCCAGCGTGCAGCAGGCTTCCAGGCCCAGCGACTTGACCTCGCGGATCAGGTCGGCCACCTTCTCGACATCGCGGTCCTTGGGCGCGCGCCAGGCGGCACCCATGCAGAAACGGGTGGCGCCCGCGCCCTTGGCGGCGATGGCGGCTTCGCGCACGGCGTCCACTTCCATCATCTTGGTCGCGTCCACGCCCGTGTCGTAGTGGACCGATTGCGGGCAGTAGCCACAGTCTTCCGGGCAGCCGCCGGTCTTGATCGACAGCAGCGTGGCCAGCTCGACCTCGGTCGGGTCGAAGTGCTCACGGTGCACCAGCTGCGCGCGGTGCAGCAGCTCGGGGAACGGCAGCGCGAACAAGGCTTCGATTTCCGCCACCGACCAGCGCTCCACCGGCACCGGCTTGGCCGCCTTGGGGCGCACGATCTGGATGGGCTGGGCCGAAGCAGCGGCGGTGCCGGCGGAGGAAGAGGTCACGATGGCCATGCGGGTCGACTCCAGTAAAAACAGCGAAAGAGATAGCGGAAATCAAAAGCTCTCTCAGAGCTCGAGATTGTCGATGAGGCGCGTCTGGCCCAGCTTCGCAGCGGCCAGCGCCACCAGCGGTTCACTGCCCAGACGCTGCTCGTCGCTCGGCGGCAGCAGGTCACTGCGGCGGCGAAGGGTCAGGTAATCGGGCAGCCAGCCACGCGCACGCAGGCTTTGTGCCGCCCTGGCCTCCAGTTCGGCCAGCGACGGGCCGGGCACGCGCGCACTGG
The DNA here is from genome assembly GCF_041287625.1 of Ideonella sp. Classification (GTDB taxonomy): domain Bacteria; phylum Pseudomonadota; class Gammaproteobacteria; order Burkholderiales; family Burkholderiaceae_C; genus Ideonella. The sequence goes on along the minus strand of NZ_JBGGNH010000036.1, from coordinate 5,901 downwards.
TGGCCAGCTGATGCAGCGCCTGCGACAGCGCCACGGCCTCGGTGCGCTCGGCCGGCCCCAGGTAGCCGTTGCGCGAGGACAGCGCCAGGCCGTCATCGGCCCGCACCGTGGGCGCACCCAGCACCCGCGTGGGCAGCATGAACTGCTCGGCCATGCCGGCCAGCACCTTGAGCTGCTGGTAGTCCTTCTGGCCGAAGACCGCGACGGCGGGCTGCACGACCTGGAACAGTTTCATCACCACGGTGCACACACCTGTGAAGAAGCCAGGGCGGAACTCGCCTTCCAGCAGGTCGGCCAGTGCGGGCGGCGGCTGCACCTTGTAGGTCTGCTGCACCGGGTAGAGCTCGTCCTCGGCGGGAGCGAAAACGATGTCGCAGCCAGCGGTGGCCAGCAGTTCGGCGTCCTTGGCCAGCGTGCGCGGGTACTGGTCAAAGTCCTCGTGCGGCAGGAACTGCAGGCGGTTGACGAAGACGCTGACGACCACCGGCGAGCCATGGCGCGCGGCTTCGCGCACCAGCGACAGATGGCCTTCGTGCAGGTTGCCCATGGTGGGCACAAATGCGGTGCGCGGCTGGCCGGCCAGCACTTCGCGCAATTCGGACACCGTGTGGATCACACGCATGCAAGATTCTCCTCGCGGCCCACGGCGGGGCCGGCTGGGCCTTGCGGCCCGGTCAGTTGCCAGGGCTGCAACACCCCGGCGACCGCGCTCTCAATAACCGTGCAGCGTCTCGTCGGGGAACAGCCCGGCCTTGACGTCCACCACATAGCGCCGCAGCGCCTGCGCGACCGACAGCCCCGGCGCATCGGCCTCGCTGCCGGGCTCTCGGGTGAAGTCGCGCACGAAACGCGGGCGCCTGCCACGCGTCAGGCCCAGCAGATCGTGCAGCACCAGCACCTGGCCAGCAGTGCCGGCCCCGGCACCGATGCCGATCGTCATCATCTGCGGATGGGCTTCGGTGATCTGCCGGGCCAGCACCGAGGGCACCAGTTCCAGCACCAGCATCGCGGCGCCAGCGTCCGCCAGCGCAGCCGCATCGGCCCGCAGCAGCGCGGCCGCGGCTTCTTCGCGGCCCTGGATGCGGAAGCCGCCCAGCGCGTGCACCCGTTGCGGCGTCAGCCCCAGGTGGCCGCAGACCGGAATGCCGCGCTCGGTCAGGAAGCGCACGGTTTCGGCCGTGACGCCACCGCCTTCGAGCTTGACCATTTGCGCGCCGGCCTGCATCAGCGTCACCGCCGAGGCCATCGCCAGTTGCGGGCTGGCTTCGTAGCTGCCAAACGGCATGTCGGCGATCAGCCAGGCGTTGCGCTTGGCGCGGGCCACCGCGGCGGTGTGATACGCCATGTGCGCCAGCGTGACCGGCAGCGTGCTGCTTTCGCCTTGCACCACGTTGCCCAGCGAATCGCCGACCAGCAAGGTGTCGACGCTGGCTTCTTCGAGCAACTGCGCGAAGGTCGCGTCGTAGCAGGTGACCATCGTCAGCTTCTCGCCACGCGCGGCCATCTCGCGCAGGCGCGGCAGGCTGGTCACAGGGCGGGCCGCGGCGGGCGTGGCGTTTTCGGCAGGGTGAACACTCATCGTCTTGTCACAACCCAGTCAAACCAACCCGGGCTCCAATGTGCTGCATCGCAGCAAGGCTGGGCATTCTGCATGCGCAGCCGGCTCAGTACCCTACCAGTGGTAGGGTCATCATCGCAGCCGCGCAGTGTTTCAGCGCAGCGTGCCGATCTGCGTCAGCGCCTTGGCGGCACCGGCACCAATCGATGCGCCAAAGCGCTTGGCCAGCCGCTCGGCCACGTTTTCCTGCGGCGTGTAGTCGATGACTTCCTCGGCCTGAACCACTTCCCGGGCGACGTAGTCGAGGTTGCCGAAATGGTCAGCCAAGCCCAGTTCCACCGCTTGTTCGCCGTTCCAGAACAGGCCGGAGAAGGTGTCCGGCGTTTCCTTCAGGCGGGCACCACGGCCTTGCTTGACCACCGCGATGAATTGCTGGTGGATCTGGTCGATCATGGCCTTGGCATAGGCGGTCTGCTTTTCGTTCTGCGGCGAGAACGGGTCCAGCATGCCCTTGTTGGCACCCGCGGTCAGCAACCGGCGCTCCACGCCCAGCTTGTCCATCAGGCCGGTGAAGCCAAAACCGTCCATCAGCACGCCGATGGAGCCGACGATGCTGGCCTTGTCGACGTAGATCTCGTCGGCCGCGACCGCGATGTAATAGGCGCCGGAGGCGCACATTTCCTCGACCACGGCATACACCTTCTTGTGGTGCAGCGCCTTCAGGCGACGGATCTCGTCATTGATGATGCCGGCCTGGACCGGGCTGCCGCCAGGCGAGTTGATGCGCAGCACCACGGCCTGCGCGGTCTGGTCCTCGAAGGCGCTCTTGATCGAGGCCACCAGGTTCTCGGCGCTGGCGGCGCCGTCCACCGCGATCTCGCCGCGCACTTCGACCAGCGCGGTGTGCGGGCCCGAAGGCGAGTTGACATGGCCGCGCTGCGACATCACGCCCCAGATGATGGCCAGCACCAGGCCGAACCAGCCCAGGCGCAGCACCAGCTTCCAGCGACGCTCGCTGCGGCGTTCGCGCAGCACTTCGCCGCCAAGCTGGCGGATCAGCGATTCCAGGTTCTGCAGCCGGTCCGGCTCGGCCGACGCGGCAGCGGCCGACGCAGGGCTGGGCGAGACCGGTGGTGGTGGCAGTTCTGGCGAATCTTGGAACGTCGGTTCGGTGGGCGGGTTCATCAAGAGGGAAGCGGGTAAGCCTGTGAAGGGAAATCAGGGGGCAGAACGGGCCGGACAGCGCCTGGTCTGCAGCTCAATCGAAACTCAGCGGCTGGATGTCCCGCGTCGGGTACCAGCTGACCTGGCCGTCGCGTTCGACCAGGTCCAGCGCCATCAGCCGCTCGCCGCGGCAGGGGCCGGCAATGCAGTGGCCGTCAGACGGCTCGTAAGTGGCGCCATGCAGCGAACAGACGATCCAGCGCTTGTCGTGGTCCAGGAACTCGCCGGGCTGCCAGTCCAGTTCGGTCGGCACGTGGGCACAGCGGTTCATGTAGGCAACGGCACGACCGTCGAAACGCATCGCGAACGCGCGGGCCGGCTGGCCCCACAGTGTCACGTCGAACAACAGGGCGGTGCCGCGCTCGACCAGTGCATCACTGGCGCAGAGCGGCTGTTGGACAAAAGGAGTGGCGTTCACGTCACGCATTGTGAAGCAGCCATTGGGCCAGCTCTGCAGTGGAATGGGCCACGAACAAGGGGTTCAATGGCGCAAACGACGCATGGTCGTGCGCGCCGAAGCTGACGCCGACGGAAGGCGTGCCGGCGTTGATGGCCATCTGGAGGTCATGCGTGGTGTCGCCGATCATCAGCGTGCGCTCGGGCGACACGCCGAATTCGCGCATCAGCTCTTCCAGCATGCGCGGGTGCGGCTTGGAGAAGGTCTCGTCGGCCGTGCGGCTGCCGTCGAACAGGCCGCGCAGCTCGGTGTGGGCCAGCGCTTCGTCCAGCCCGCTGCGGTTCTTGCCGGTGGCAACCGTCAGGAAATGCTGGCGCTCACGCAGCGCGTGCAGCATTTCCAGCGTGCCGGTGAACAGGCTGATGTCGTGCTGCGCGGCCATGTAATGGTGGCGGTAGCGCCGGCCCAGCTCCGGGTAGCGCTCGGCAGGGAGGCCGGGCACCACGTGCTGCAAGGCGTCGTGCAGGCCCAGGCCGATGACGTAGGAAGCCTGCTCCAGCGTGGGCACGGCGACACCCAGGTCGCGGCAGGCTTGCTGGATGCAACGCGCAATGAGCGCGGTGGAGTCGAACAGCGTGCCGTCCCAGTCGAAGGCGATCAGGTCAAAGCGGCGGGGTCGGGTCATGCGATGGATTCTCGGCCAACAAGGGTCGACCGCCGGCTCAGGCGGTTGGCAACAGGGTGAGCAGTGTCTCGCATTCACGCGGCAGCGGCGCCGCCAGCTCGATGCGCTCCCCGCTGGCGGGATGGTCGAACGCCAGCCGGCGGGCATGCAGGAACATGCGTTCGAACTTCGCGCCAGCCACCATGCGGCCGGCCGCCAAGGCCTTGTTCAGTCCGAAATCACCATATTTGTCATCGCCGACGATGGCATGGCCTTCGTGCATCAGGTGAACCCGGATCTGGTGCGTGCGGCCGGTCTTGATGGTCACGTCCAGCAGGCTGAACGCGGCGTAGCGCTGGACCACGCGCACCAGCGAGATGGAGCGCCGGCCTTCGCCGTGATCCTCCGGAACCGCCCTCACCCGCCGCTCGCCTTCGGGCGTGAGGTACTTGTGCAACGCGACGTCGATGACCTTCTTGGCCTCCGGCCAGTGGCCGATGACCAGCGCGGCGTAGGTCTTGCCGGTCTCGCGCTGGCGGAACTGGTCCTGAAGTGCGGTCAGCGCACTGCGCTTCTTGGCCAGCAGCAACAGGCCGGAGGTTTCCTTGTCCAGCCGGTGCACGAGTTCCAGGAACCTGGCCTGCGGCCGGGCGCGACGCAGCTGCTCGATGACGCCGAAGCTGACGCCGCTGCCACCGTGCACCGCGACGCCGGCCGGCTTGTCGATCACCAGCAGGTGCTCGTCCTCGAACAGCACCGGGAATTCGCGTGGCGGCACTGCTGCGGCTGCAGCTTCGTCGGTGCTGCTGGCGGACACACGCACCGGCGGCACGCGCACGATGTCGCCCAATTCGAGCCGAGTGTCGGCCGCAGCCCTGCCCTTGTTCACCCGCACTTCGCCGGCCCGGATGATGCGGTAGACATGCGTCTTGGGCACACCCTTGAGCACGCGCAGCAGGAAGTTGTCCAGGCGCTGGCCAGCGCTGCCGTCGTCAATCGTGAGCTGCTGGACCTGGACTGGCGGCGGGGCTGCCGGCACCGGTGCGGGCTTGCCCGCAAGCGATGCGCGATGGGTCGCCGCGGTGGCGGTGCTCGGCTTGGCAAGCGTTTTGGCTGCAGGCTTGGGCGGCCGTTTGGGCGTGGCGCTGCCAGGCTGGACGCCGCCACGCACAGTCGTCGTGGCCTTGCGTGACGGGCCCGTGGCAGGCCTGTTTTTGGCCTTTATAATGGTCTGAGCCACGATTGAGCCCTAAGTGCTTGATTATTCAGAGTTTACCCGGGTGCTCCGGGCGATATGGTGGCGGCACACGCAGAAGTAGCGCGTGTCCAAGGTGATGCAACGCCTTTTCAAGGCCGGAATGGCGGGTCCCGACGTGACCCGCGGCTGGCACGAGAGAGGCGGCAGAGAATTCATGGAATGTGCCGTCCTGCCTTTGTGCAGGACATCCAAACAAGGTTTTCATCGGACCTTGCCTGTGCCGCGCGACCCGCGGTGCGAGCGAGGCCCGGCGGTCGAATCAGCCCCAACGCCACGCTGTGCGCACGTTGTCTTCCCATTCCCCTACCCTGCTGACGAAAGGCCCCGGCACGTTGCCGGTGCGGCCTGCGCGCGGCCGGGTGCAGCCGCGTGCGCTCCGCGCCGGGCGGCCCGGGAAGCGGCGAGCAGGCGCCTGGGCCGGAGCCGATTCACCGCACGCGCCAACGCTGACGCGCTGAGCCGCCAACGCGGTTCTTTGTCAGTCCAGGGCGATTCCTTCTTCCGGCTTCATTTCTTGTTTCTCGTGCATCGGTTGAGGTGTTGCCCGTCCTGTCCTGCAGGCGGCTGACACCTTCATGCGCATGCCGCGCGCCCCGAAACCGGGGGCAGCGGCATGCTGAAGGAGTGCACATGAAACGCATGCTGATCAATGCGACGCAGCCGGAAGAGCGGCGTCTGGCCATCGTCGACGGGCAGAAACTGCTCGACTTCGAGACCGAGATCGAAGGGCGCGAACAGCGCAAGGGCAACATCTACAAGGCCGTCGTGACGCGCGTCGAGCCTTCGCTCGAAGCCTGTTT
>NZ_JBGGNH010000035.1:0-150583 GCF_041287625.1 Ideonella sp. | reverse complement strand
GGCGCCAAGCTGATCGTGGTCGATCCGCGCTTCACGCGCTCGGCCGCGGTGGCCGACGTCTATGCGCCGATCCGGCCGGGCACCGACATCGCGTTCCTCTCGGGCGTGATGCGCTACCTGCTGGCCAACGGCAAGATTCATCGCGAATACGCCAAGGCCTATACCAACGCGACCTATCTCGTGAAGGAGGGCTTCAAGTTCGAGGACGGCCTGTTCGCAGGCTACGACGAGGCGCGGAAAAGCTACGTCGACCGCTCGACCTGGGACTACCAGTTCGACGAGCAGGGCATGGTCAAGGTCGACGACACGCTGCAGGACCGCAACTGCGTCCTCAATCTCCTCAAGGTGCACGTCGAGCGGTACACGCCCGAGATGGTCGAGCGCATCACCGGCACGCCCAAGGCGAAGTTCCTGCAGATCTGCGAGATGATCGCCTCGACCTCGACGCCCGATCGCACCATGACGTCGATGTATGCGCTGGGCTGGACCCAGCACACGACCGGCGCCCAGAACATCCGCTCGATGGCCATGATCCAGCTGCTGCTGGGCAACATGGGCATGCCGGGCGGCGGCGTGAACGCGCTGCGCGGCCATTCCAACGTGCAGGGCATCACCGACCTGGCGCTGCTCTCGACCTCGACGCCGGGCTATCTCGTGCTGCCGACCGATCGGGAAGCGACCTACGACGACTACATGAAGTCGCGCCGCTTCAAGCCGCTGCGGCCGGGCCAGACCAGCTTCTGGCAGAACTACGAGAAGTTCTTCGTCAGCCAGCAGAAGGCCTTCTTCGGCAAGGCGGCGACCAAGGACAACAACTGGGCCTACGACTACCTGCCCAAGTTCGACACGTCGTACGACGTGCTGAAGATGGTCGACATGATGGCGGCGGGCCAGATGAACGGCCTGTTCTGCCAGGGCCTCAACATCCTGCTGGCCTCGCCGAACAAGGCCAAGGTCGCCGCCGGCCTCGCCAAGCTCAAGTGGATGGTGGTGATCGATCCGCTCGAGACCGAGACCGCGCGCTTCTGGGAGAACCACGGCGAGTACAACAACGTCGATCCCAAGGCGATCCAGACCGAGGTCATCCAGCTTCCCACCGCGACCTATGCCGAGGAAGAGGGCAGCGCGACCAACTCCAGCCGCGTCATCATGTGGCACTGGAAGGCGGTCGAAGGGCCGGGCGAGTCCAAGAGCGACTCGGAGATCGTGTCGCTGCTGCGCGCCCGCCTCGCCGCGGCCTACGCCAAGGAGGGCGGGGCCTTCCCCGATCCGATCGTCAACACGACCTGGAACTACAAGAAGCCCGAGAACCCCGATCCGGCCGAGGTCCTGAAGGACATCAACGGCTATGCGCTCGAGGATATTCCGGATCCGGCCGATGCCAGCAAGGTGCTGCTGGCGGCCGGCAAGCTGCTGCCGAGCTTCGCCATGATGCGCGATGACGGCAAGACGTCGGGCGGCATGTGGATCTACACCGGCGTCTATACCGAGGCCGGCAACATGTCGATGCGCCGCGACGCGAACGACCCGACCGGGCTCGGCATCCATCCCAACTGGGGCTTTTCCTGGCCGGCCAACCGCCGCGTGCTTTACAACCGCGCCTCGGCCGATCCCGACGGCAAGCCGTGGAGCCAGCGCAAGAAATACCTCGAATGGAACGGCCAGCGCTGGGCCGGCGGCGACGTGCCGGACTACGGCCCGACCGTCGCGCCGGACAAGAATGTCGGCCCGTTCATCATGAACCAGGAAGGCACCGCGCGGTTGTTTGCCCGCAGCGCCATGCCCGACGGCCCGTTCCCCGAGCACTACGAGCCGATGGACGCCTACATCGCCAACCCGCTGCATCCCAAGGTCACGACCAATCCGGTGGTCCGGGTGTTCGCGGCCGATGCCAAGTCGTTCGGCACGCCGGACAAGTTCCCGATCGTGGCGACCAGCTATCGGCTGGCCGAGCACTTCCACTACTGGACCAAGAACGTGCACGACAATGCCGTGCTGCAGCCCGAGATGTTCGTCGAGATGGGCGAGCGTCTGGCCAAGGCCAAGGGCATCAAGGACGGCGACTGGGTCGAGATCTCGAGCCAGCGCGGCGCGATCAAGGCCAAGGCCTGCGTGACCAAGCGCATCCGGCCGATGATGGTCGACGGCAAGCCGTGCGACGTGGTCGGCCTGCCGATCCACTTCGGTTTCATCGGGCTGACGCGCAAGTCGCAGCCGGTCAACACGCTCACGCCGTCGGTCGGCGACGCGAGCGTCCATACGCCGGAATACAAGGCGTTCCTGGTCGACGTGAAGAAAACAACAGCACCGGCTTCGCAGCCGGCGACGGTCTAAGGGGAGGGTAAGATGTCCGTCCTGCAAGCCCTCTACCTTCGCCGCCGCTCCGCCTCCAGCGTGACGCCACCGCCCGCCGGCAAGGCGCCGGCGGTCGAGGTCGCCAAGCTGATCGACGTCTCCAAGTGCATCGGCTGCAAGGCCTGCCAGACCGCCTGCATGGAGTGGAACGACCTGCGCCAGGAACCGGGCACTTCGCTGGGCGTCTACGACAACCCGATCGACCTGACCGAAAACGCCTGGACGGTGATGAAGTTCACCGAGTACGAAAACGAGCAGAGCGGCAACCTGGAGTGGCTGATCCGCAAGGATGGCTGCATGCACTGCGCCGACCCGGGCTGCCTGAAGGCCTGCCCGTCGCCCGGCGCCATCATCCAGTACAGCAACGGCATCGTCGACTTCCACGAAGAAAACTGCATTGGCTGCGGCTACTGCGTGACCGGCTGCCCGTTCGACGTGCCGCGCATCTCCAAGAAGGACAACAAGGCCTACAAGTGCACGCTGTGCTCTGACCGTGTGGCCGTGGGCATGGAGCCCGCCTGCGTGAAGACCTGCCCGACCGGCGCCATCATGTTCGGCACCAAGCAGGCGATGAAGGACCAGGCCGCCGAGCGCATCGAGGACCTGAAGGAACGTGGCTTCGAAAAGGCCGGCCTCTACGACCCGGCGGGCGTGGGCGGCACCCACGTGATGTACGTGCTGCACCACGCGGACCAGCCTTCGCTTTACGCCGGCCTGCCCAACGAGCCGAAGATCAGCCCGATGGTGTCGCTGTGGAAGGGCGTGGCCAAGCCGCTGGCGGCGCTCGCGCTGGGCGCTGCGGCCATCGGCAGCTTCTTCCACTACATCGTCAAGGGCCCGATCGAGGTCGAGGAGGACGAAGACGCGCAACTGGAGGATCTGCCATGAAACGAGTACACGACCAGATCCACCGCTACTCTGCCTCGGAAAGGGTGAACCACTGGACGGTAGCGATCTGCTTCGTCCTGCTGGCGCTCTCCGGCCTGGCGTTTTTCCACCCCGCGTTTTTCTTCCTGACCGACCTGTTCGGCGGCGGGCCGTGGGCGCGCATCCTGCACCCGTACATCGGCCTGGTGCTGTTCATCGGCTTTGCGCTGCTGGTGCTGCGCTTCTGGCGCCACAACCTGCTGGAGGCGCGGGACAAGGAGTGGCTCAAGCGCGCGTCCGACATGATCCGCAGCGGCGACGACGCCGGCATGCCCGAGCAGGGCAAGTACAACGGCGGCCAGAAGCTGCTGTTCTGGGGCCTGGTCGTCGGCATTGCCTTGCTGCTGCTGACCGGCCTGGTGATGTGGCGTGCCTGGTGGACGCCACCGATCATGCTGATTCGCGCCGCCAGCCTGCTGCACGCGGTTGCGGCGGTGTGGAGCATCGGCCTGATCATCGTGCACGTCTACGCGGCCATCTGGGTTCGTGGCAGCATCCACGCCATGGCGCGCGGTTGGGTGTCTCGCGCCTGGGCCCGCCAGCATCACCGCGCCTGGTACCGCAAGATGACCGGCGACAATCGCTGAGCCAGGGCTCCCCTGCATGCCGCCGGGCCAGCCCACCGGCGGCTTTTTCATTTCTGAAGGACCCGCAAGTGCAACGCATCCTGCAACCCGGTGAGATCGAGGGCCTGGACCGCATCGACTTTCCGCGCATCCGCCTGCCCCAGCCTGCCACGCTGTTTGCCGAGCGCGCTGCGCGCTGGCGCCAGCTCGCGGCGGACGGCCACCCGATCGCCGACTACCTGCGCTTCGTCGCGCTGCTGGCAGACGCCCAGGCGCTCGCCGCGCGCGAGGTGGAAACCGCACCGGTCGACCCGGCACTGCTCGCGCGTGCCGTCACCCACGCCATGCCAGCCTTGCCCGCGGCCGATCACCTGGACCCCGCCTGGCTGACCGCGCTGGACGAACTGCTGGGCGTGCTGGCCAATGCGCCGCGCAGCGCCGGCCTGCCGCCTGCGCTGGCCTTGCTCGCGCAGGAACTGCAGGACACCGCGCCTGACATGCTTGAAGCCTTTGCGCTGCAGGTGCTGCACGGCCTGCAGGAAGGCACGCCGCCAGACACCTTGCTCGCCCGCACCGCCCAGCCGCTGCTGGTCGCCGCCCTGCAAGTGGCCTATGCCGACCGTGCGAGCCGGCTCGATGCGCGCGCGCTGCCCATGGTCGACCCGGCCACCGTCTGCCCGCACTGCGGTCTGCCGCCGGTGGCCAGCGTGCTGCGCATTGGTGGCGAGGCCGGCGGCCACCGCTACCTGCACTGCGGCCTGTGCGCCACCGAGTGGCACCTGGTGCGCGTGAAGTGCAGCAACTGCGAGTCCACCCAGGGTATTCGCTACCAGAGCGTGGAGGGCGCGGGCGAGGTGGTCGTGGCCGAGACCTGCGAGCACTGCTACAGCTACCGCAAGCTGGTCAACCAGGAGAAGGACCCGCATGCCGAACCGCTGGCCGACGACCTGGCCAGCCTCACGCTGGACCTGCTGATGGGCGAGACCGACTACGCGCGCGCCAGCGCCAACCCCTTGCTGGCGCTGGCGGCGGAAGCGGACGAATGAGCGGCGCTGCGTCGGCAGCGGCGCAGGCCGCGATCTCGGCCGCGCGGCTGCCTGCGGTTGACCGCGTGCTGGCCGCGTCCGAACTGGCCGCGCTGAAGGCCCAGCATGGCCTGACGCTGCTGACCGACGCCGTGCGCGCCGCGTTGGACGCACTGCGCACCCAGGCCCTGGCCGGTACGTTGGCGCCCGAGGCCGCCGCCATGCCCGCGCTGGCGCAGGATGTGGCGGCCCGGCTGGCCGCCCGCACCGCGCCACGCCTGCGCAGCGTCTTCAACCTGACCGGCACCGTGCTGCACACCAACCTCGGCCGCGCGCTGCTGCCCGACGTTGCAGTGCAGGCCGTGATGCGTGCGCTGACCACGCCTGCCAATCTGGAATTCGACCTCGCCACTGGCGGCCGCGGCGACCGCGACGACCTGGTCAACGACCTGCTCTGCGAACTGACCGGCGCCGAGGCCGCCACGGTGGTCAACAACAACGCCGCCGCAGTGTTGCTCACGCTCAGCGCGCTGGCCGCGAAAAAGGAAGTGATCGTCTCGCGTGGCGAGCTGGTCGAGATCGGTGGCGCCTTCCGCATCCCGGACATCATGGCCCGCGCCGGCGCGAAGCTGCGCGAGGTCGGCACCACCAACCGCACCCATGCCAAGGACTACGAAGAAGCCATCGGCCCGCGCACCGCGCTGCTGATGAAGGTGCATTGCAGCAACTACGCGGTCACCGGCTTCACCAAGAGCGTGGGCGAGGCCGAGGTGGCCGCCATTGCACATGCCAGGTCGCTGCCCTTGGTGGTGGACCTGGGCAGTGGCACGCTGGTGGACCTGTCTCGCCACGGCCTGCCGCGCGAGGCCACGGTGCGCGAAACGGTGGCCGCCGGTGCCGACCTCGTCACCTTCAGCGGCGACAAGCTGCTGGGCGGCCCGCAGGCGGGCTTGATCGTCGGCCGCAAGGACCTGATCGCGAAGATCAAGAAGCATCCGCTCAAGCGTGCGCTGCGCGTGGGCAAGCTCACGCTGGCCGCGCTGGAGCCGGTGCTGCGGCTCTACCAGTCGCCCGAGCGCCTGGCCGAGCGCCTGACCACGCTGCGCCTGTTCACCCGCCCGCAGGTGCAGATCCGCGAGCGAGCTGAGGCGCTGCTGCCGGCGCTGCAGGCCGCCTTGGGCGCGTCGTTTGTCGCCAGCGTGCAGCCGATGTTCAGCCAGATCGGCAGCGGCGCGTTGCCGGTGGACACGCTGCCCAGCAGCGGCCTGGTGCTGAGGCCCACGCAGGCCGCCCGAGCGGGCCGTCAACTGGCCCGCCTCGAAGCCGCGCTGCGCAGCCTGCCGCGGCCCGTCATCGGCCGCACGGCGGACCAGGCGCTGTGGCTGGACCTGCGCTGCCTGGAGGCGCGCGACGAAGCCGAGTTCAGCGCGCAACTCCCCGAGCTCGCAGAGGCGCTGGCCGCATGATCGTCGGCACCGCCGGCCACATCGACCACGGCAAGACCACGCTGGTGCGTGCGCTCACCGGCGTGGACACCGACCGCCTGCCGGAGGAGAAGCAGCGCGGCATCTCGATCGAGCTGGGCTACGCGTACACGCCGGCTGCCAACGGCGAGGTGCTGGGCTTCATCGACGTTCCGGGCCACGAGAAGTTCGTGCACACCATGGCCGCTGGTGCGGTCGGCGTGGGCCATGCGCTGCTGGTGGTCGCGGCCGACGACGGCGTGATGCCGCAGACCCGCGAGCACCTGGCCATCCTCGGCCTGCTGGGCGTGCGCCAGGGTAGCGTGGCGTTGACCAAGGTGGATCGCGTGGATGCGGCCCGCGTGGTTGCCGCGAAGGCCGAAATCCTGGCGCTGCTGGCTGGCACGCCGCTGGCCGATGCGCCGGTCTTCGAGACCGCCGCCACGCAGCCTGGCGATGGCGGCGTCGCCGCACTGCGCCAGCACCTGGAAGCTGTCGCCGCGGCTTGGCCAGGGCTGGGCAGCGCGGGGCTGTTCCGCCTCGCGGTGGACCGCGTCTTCACGCTCGCCGGCCAAGGCACGGTGGTCACCGGCACGGTGTTCAGCGGCCAGGTTCGCGTGGGCGACGTGCTGCAGCATTCGGCCACTGGCCAGGCGGTGCGCGTGCGCAGCCTGCATGCGCAGAACCGCGCGGCCGAAGTTGGACAGGCGGGACAGCGTTGCGCGCTGAACCTGGCCGGCATCGCAAGGGAAGCCATCTCGCGCGGCGACTGGATCGCCGATGCGCGTGTGCTGCGGCCCACGCAGCGGCTGGACCTGCGCGTGCGGCTGCTGCCGGATGCGCCGGCGCTGGGCGCCTGGTCTGCTGTGCACGTTCACGTGGGCACGGCGCACCACATGGCTCACCTGGTGCCGCTGCAGGGCGACACCTTGCAGCCCGGTGCCGAGGCGCTGGCCCAGTTGGTGGTCGACGCGCCGGTCTTCGCGCTGCCCGGTGACCACCTGATCCTGCGCAACGCGCAGGCCAGCCGCACGCTCGGTGGAGGCCAGGTGCTGGACCCTTTGGCGCCCGAGCGCCGCCGCCGCAGCGCCGAGCGCCTGGCCTGGCTGACGGCGCTTGCGCAACTGGTCGAGACCGGCGAGCCGGATGCGCTGGTCCGCCACGCGCCGCAAGGCCTGGGCCGCAGCACGCTGACCTTGTTGATGGGCCGCGAACCCGATGCCGTCGTCGCGCCGGACATCCGCCAGTTGCCGGCCGGCGAAAGCGATGGCTGGCTGATTGCCGAGCCCCGCTGGCAGGCCTTGCGCGAGCAGGTGCTGCAGGCGCTGGCGCGCCACCACGAACGCGCCTCTGACGAGCCCGGCCCGAATGCCGCGCGCCTGCGCCGCATGGCGCTGCCCGGGCTGCTGCTGTCGGCGCACAACGTGTTGTGGCACGGCCTGCACCAGGCGCTGCTGGCCGAAGGCGCCGTCGAGCGCAGTGGCGCCAGCCTGCACCTGCCCGGCCAGGGCGTGAGCATCACGCCGGCCGAACGTGCCACCGCCGAGCGCCTGCTGCCGCTGCTGCTGGCCGGCGGCTTCGACCCGCCCTGGGTGCGCGACCTGGCCAAGGCGCAAGGCCTGGGCGAAGACGCCACGCGGGCGCTGTTGCGCAAGCTCGCGCGCGCCGGCGAACTGGGTCAGGTGGTGCGCGACCTTTTCTTTCCGGCAGCGACATTGGGCCGATTGCAGGCCACGCTGGCCGAGTTGGCCCAACAGTCCCCACGCGGCGAAGTCGAGGCCCATGCCTTCCGTGACGCGACCGGCCTGGGCCGCAAGCGGGCAATCCAGATCCTGGAATATTTCGACCGGATCGGCATGACGCGCCGCGTGCGCGACGCCCATGTGCTGCGCGCCGAGGCCAACGCCACCCCGCTCCTACAATCCCCGGCGCACCCCGGCTGAGCGCCGGCTCGCAACACGGAAGGCACACTCACCCGGTGGTGGGCCCGGGCTTCAAACCCGGTAGGGGGCGTCAGTCGCTCCCTGGTCGGTTCGACTCCGGCTGCCTTCCGCCAAGCCCGCTTTCAGCGCTGGGCCAGCAAGTCCTTCACCACCTGCTGCACCTCCGGTGCATCCCAGTTCAGCTCACCCACATGCCAGGCCTGGGCGCGGCCCTGGCGGTCGATCAGCACGCTGGCGGGCAGGGCCGGGATGCCCCAGGCCTTGAGCTGGGCCTGGCTGCGGTCCAGCAGCGGCAGGCCGTCGAAGATGACGCGCTCGTCGAGGAACTCGCGCACGCGCTGCGGCATCTCGCCACAGTTCACGCCGACGACCTTCAGCCCTTGTGCGCCGTACTTCAGCAGCAGCCGGTTCAGTGCCGGCATCTCGCGCTCGCAAGGTTCGCAGAAGGTGGCCCAGAAATTCAGCAGCACGACCTGGCCGCTGAATTCGGTGAGCGACACGGCGCGCCCGTCTTCCAGCGCCTTGGCCTGCAGTGCGGGCGTGGTCCGCTGGCCCCAGGGCATCAGCTTGCCGACGACGATGGCGGCGCGCGCCGAGCTCGTCAGCGCCGCCGCCGCGAGGGCGGCCAACCAGGTTCTTCTTCGCACCGTGCAGGCGCCGTTCAGGCGGTGACCTTCTCGGAGCGGATCTGGTACTTGAACGTGGCCGGGTCCAGGCTGTCGAGCCGGCCTTCGGTGGTTTCGCCTTGCGGGTACATCAGGAAGCCTGCAGGCGGCAACTGGCTGCCCGCCAGCGGCACGTCATGGCCGTGATTGTAGGCGATCCAGTTCATCTCCCAGGCGCCGAACAGCATGGCACGCGCGGCGCGCACCTTGGGGTCGGTCAGCGGCAGGCCGCCGGGCTGTTCTTCCAGCATGACCTTGCGCACGTCGGCCGGATCGACCGGGATCCAGCCATGGCCTTCGGCATAGAAGTCGGCACGGCAGTGCTGGGCCTTGGTGATGTCGCCGCTCTTGCCCAGGCTCTTGTAGCCGTGCACCGAGTCGTCCACGCGCACGCCGTAGGCATCCCGCGCCGGGATGCCGGTGGCACGCGCCAGCGCGACCCACAGGCCGTTCAGGTCGGCGCACTTGCCCGAGAGGTTGCCGGACTCCAGCATGAAGGCCACGTTGCCGGTGCCGCAGCCGCGCACGCTGCCTTCGCGGCGGGTGTGCGCGATGATCCAGTCGTAGACGGCCTGGGCCTTGGCGATGGTGTCGGCGGGGTTGCCGGCATCCTTCTGGATCTGCTCGGCGGTCTGCTTGACCTTGCCGTCCAGCGGCGCCAGCGAGGTGGACTGCAGGTAGGGGCGCAGCTCGGCGGCGCTGAGCGGCTTGACCGAAGCCTTCGCGCCCAGGTCCACCGCGCGGTCGCGGGTGGCGATGCGCTGTGTCAGCACCACGCGCTGCGGCGCGGCGGGGTCGCTGAAGGCCACGCGCAGCAGGCGGGTGTCCTGGCCTGGCGTGGCCATGACTTCGGCCAGCTTGGCGCCCGGCGCCTCGAAGCGCGTGGCCAGCGTGCGCTGGTAACCAGGCAGCTCGTCCATCGCCAGCGGCAGCCAGACGCGGCCGTTGGCGGTGCGCTCTGTCAGCTCGATGGTGGTCGTCACGTCATGCACCTGCCAGCCCTGGGCCAGCAATTCGGCGACGCTGGGCATGGCGGCTGCGGTGGCGGGCAGGGCCCAGGCACCGGGGCTGCCGAAGACGGGCAGGGCGGCGGCGACACAGGCGGCGTCACGCAGGAACAGGCGGCGTTGCATGGGCATCAATCTGGAAGGGGCACGGGACGGGTTGGGATCAGAACGGGGCGTCGTCGCCAGCCGGGGCAGCGGGCGCTTCGTCCGCCGGCTTCTTGCGCAGGCGGATCGGCTTGCGCACGGCAGGCGCTGCATCGGCGGCAGGGGCGGGCGCGGGCGCGGCGGCGGGTTCGTCTTCGTCGATCACGCGGGTGAACGGCGACAGCAGTTGCACCAGCTGGCCGTAGATCTTCGGCGAGCCGGCAACGATTTCGCGCTGGTTCAGGAAGTCCGACTCGCCGGTGAAGTTGCCCACCAGGCCGCCAGCCTCGGTGATGATCAGCGAGCCTGCGGCAACATCCCACGGGCTCAGGCCGGTTTCGAAGAAGCCGTCCAGGTAGCCAGCGGCGACATAGCAGAGGTCCAGCGCGGCAGCACCCGGGCGGCGCAGGCCGGCGCACTCGGGCATCACGGTTTCGAACATCTTCATGTAGCGCTGGAAGTTGTCGCCCTTGCGGAAGGGGAAACCGGTGCCAATCAGCGAGTCGCTCAGGCGCGTGCGCTTGGAGACACGCAGGCGCTTGTCGTTCAGGTAGGCGCCGCGGCCGCGCGAGGCCATGAAGAGGTCGTTGCGCGTCGGGTCGTAGACGACGGCCTGTTCCACCTTGCCGCGGAACGACAGCGCGATGGACACGCAGTAGACCGGGAAGCCGTGGATGAAGTTGGTGGTGCCGTCCAGCGGATCGATGATCCACACAAAATCGCTGTGCTTGGAGCCGTGCTCGCGGCCAGATTCTTCGGCCAGGATGCCGTGGCCCGGGTAGGCCGTCAGCAGCGTTTCAATGATCGCCGCCTCGGCGTTGTGATCGACCTCGCTAACGAAGTCGTTCGGGCTCTTGGTGTTGATCTTGAGGATGTCCAGGTCCAGCGACGCCCGGTTGATGATCGCCCCCGCGGTGCGGGCCGCCTTGATGGCGATGTTCAACATGGGGTGCAGGGACTGGGACATGGTTCAACCTTGAAAAGGGCTTGGAACAGGCGGCACGCACCGTGGGAACACCTGCCGCAGCGGCGGAGGTGGGGCGGGCGTGCCGGCGCAGAAGAACTGCAGCGGGGCGATCTGGCGGCGGACAAAGAGCGTCGCACGGTGCGCTTGCCTGGGCGGCTCCGGCTTTTTGCAAACTGATGCAAAGCGAAGCGGCGCGCGACAATGGCCGGTGCGAAACCGAGAATTCTAGCGCCCAGCGCCGTGCCTGCAATGCCTGACCTGTTGAAGCCCTCTGTTGACGATGCGGTCGAAAGTCGCGATCCGACGCGTTTTGTCCTGCTGCACACCAGCCATCCCGGCAACGTCGGTTCGGCCGCGCGGGCCATGAAGGTGATGGGTTTTCACGATCTGGTGCTGGTGGCGCCTCGCTTCGAGGATGTGCTGACGCGTGAGGAAACCATCGCGATGGCCAGCGGTGCCACCGACATCCTGGCCAGCGCCCGCATCGTGCCTGACCTGGCCGCTGCGCTGGACGGCGTGAGCTATGCCTGCGCCACCGCGATGACGCCCCGCGACTTCGGTCCGCCAACCTTCTCGCCGCGCGAGCGCTTCGCCTCGCTGGCTGGCGAGGGCCACCGCGTGGCCTTCGTGTTCGGCGGCGAGCGCTTCGGCATGGCCAATGAGGATGTGTACCGCTGCCATGCCTGCCTGTCGATCCCCACAGCCCCCGCCTACGGCTCGCTGAACCTGGCCCAGGCGCTGCAGGTGCTGGCCTACGAATGGCGCCAGGCGCTGGGCGGCTTTGGCGTGGCGCCGCGCACCGCGCCGGTGGGCTGGGCCGATGGCGTGGCGGTGCAAGGCCTGCTGGCCCACTGGCAGGATGCGCTGGTGCAGATCGGTTTCCTGGACCCGCAGGTGCCGCGCAAGCTGCTGCCGCGGCTGAACCAGCTGGTCAACCGCGCGCTGCTGAGCCAGGAAGAGGTGCACATCTTGCGCGGCGTCGCGCGCGCGATGCAGAAGGCCTCTGCGAAAGAGTGAACCCAATGCCGGCCGAGAGCCCCGCGGCCAGCCGGGTTCAATTGTCGCGGCTACACTGAATTTGCAATCATGTTTTCTGTTGTTGCACGCGGCGCTGGCGCTGCGTGTCCCGCCTCCGCCTCTCCAGCATTTCCAGGGAGCCGCCATGTTCGCCCGACTCCGCGAAGACATTGCCTGCATTCTCGAGCGCGACCCCGCCGCGCGCAGCGCTTGGGAGGTGCTGACCTGTTACCCGGGCCTGCACGCGCTGATCTGGCACCGCGCGGCGCACGGCTGCTGGCAGGCCGGTTTGAAGTGGTGCGGGCGCTTCCTGTCGCAGCTGGGCCGCATGGCCACCGGCATCGAGATCCATCCGGGCGCGACCATTGGCCGGCGGGTCTTCATCGACCACGGCATGGGCGTGGTGATCGGCGAGATGGCCGAGATCGGCGACGACTGCACCATCTACCAGGGCGTGACGCTGGGCGGCACCTCGCTGGTCAAGGGCGCCAAGCGCCACCCGACGCTGGAGGCCGGCGTGATCGTCGGTGCCCATGCCTCGGTGCTGGGCGGCTTCACGGTGGGCGCTGGTGCGCGCATCGGGTCTGGCGCGGTGCTCACCAAGCCGGTGCCGGCAGGCGCCACGGCGGTCGGCAACCCGGCGCGCATCATCCAGCGCGAGGTGGATGCGGCGCGCGAAACGGCGGCGGCGCGCATGGGTTTCTCGGCCTATGGCGTGACGAACGGGGACGATCCGGTCGCCCAGGCCATGAAGGGCCTGATCGACAATGCGTCGACCCAGGAGCACCAGATCGCGCTGCTGTGGCAGGCGATCGAGAAGCTGTCGCAGCGCTCGCGCGAATTGCCTGGCGGCGACTGCGTGCCGCAAGATGCGCAGACCACCGAGCGCTTTGATGCCGAGCGGCTCAACCGGCTGGTGAAGTGATGCTGATCAGCGCGCCGAGCTGTCGGCCCTGATCAGCGCGCCGCGCCTTCGGCGCGCGGGTCAGTGATCTCGATCTCGCCGGCCTCGCTCCAGTTGCCCAGTTCGGGCTTGCCTGCGACTTCCTTCAGCGCCGCCACGCGCCAGTGATGCGTGCCGGGCTGGGCCACGATCACGCGCAGGCTGGTCGCGTCGGCGTCACCCTGGTGCTCCATCTGCGTGAAACCGGCGTCGCGCGCCACTTCCACGCGGTAGCGGTTGACGTCCGCCACTGGCTGCCAGCGCAGCTTGACCACGCCTGGCGGCTGCGGCACGGTGAAGGGCACCAGGCCCGGCGCGGTGGTCAGCACCTTGAGCTCGAAACGCAGCTTGGCATCAAAGCCTTCAATGCCCAGCGAATCGACCTGGCGGGCGCGCAGGTGCCAGATGCCGCTCTCCAGCCCGTCCAGCGGCAGCGTGCTGCCTGGGGCGAGGTGCAGGTCGCGCACGATGTGGTCGTAGGCCGGATCGGCCGCCAGCTGCACCCGCAGCGCCTGGGTGCCGGCCGGCACCTGCAGCACCAGCAGCGGCTTGGTCACGCGGATGGGCAGCGCAGTGAAATCCGGTGCCGGCAGCAGCGGCACCACGGCCGGCGGTTTGGCCGGGCGCAGCGCGGCACCGAAGCCGCTGTCCACCGCCGCGCCTTCGCCACGCTGGCCGGATTCATTGGCCGTGTCGGCCTGCACCTTGCCCTCCAGGACCTCGGTGCGGGCGGCCAGTTGCGGGTCGAAGTGCACCCGGTATTCCGTGCCGCGCACGCCGATGACCGCGGTGGGTGTCTCGACTTCCAGCGGCTTGGCGCGCAGCACCTTGCTGGCCAGCATTTCCACCGTGCCTTTCACCAGCCGCATGCTGGTGGCGAACAGGCCTTCGCCGTCGGGCGTGGCCTTGGTGCCGGCCTTGACCATGTAGCGCCGGTGTTCGGCCAGCTGGGCCTCGCTCCCGGGCGCCAGCTTCATGCGCGAGCCGTCGCCCAGCTGGACCACGGCCGAGCTGCCTTCGGCGGTGCTGAGCACGGCGCCTGCCGGCAAGGCGTCACCGGCCTTCACCGGCTGCCCCGCCGCGCGCACGTCGCCGTCCGCGCTCACGATGCGGGCCGGTGGATCGGTGCGGCGCAGCAGGCGCAGCGGCACGGTCAGCCGCTGGTTCGGGTAGATGCGGTTCGGGTCCGGCAACTGGTTCAGCTTCGCGACCTCGGTCCAGGCCTCGCGCGAGACCAGCACGGTGCGCGTCAGGCCGATCAAGGTGTCGCTGGGTGCGACCGTGTAGACGGCACTGGGCTCTTCAGCGGCCCGCGCTGCGCCTGCTGCTGCGATCAGGGCGAACAACAAGCTCCGGGACGCAGCGGGCAGCAGGGCAGGCGGCTTCATGCAGGGGTGGTTCAGCAGTTGGCGGGTGCCTGGCCGGGCTGCGGCCGTTGGGCGGACTTGGGCCGGAAGGCCTTGCACAGCGCCGGGTCGCATTCGAGGTAGGGCCCGCCGATCAGGTCGATGCAATACGGCACCGCGGCAAAGATGCCCGGCACCGGCGGCTGCGCGTCCGGCAGTCCTTGCAGGGTTTCGGCGATGGATTTCGGCTGGCCTGGCAGGTTGAAGACCAACGCCTTGCCGCGGATCACCCCAACCTGGCGCGACAGGATGGCGGTCGGCACGAAGCGCAGGCTGATCGCGCGCATCTGCTCGCCAAAGCCGGGCAGCAGCTTGTCGGCCACGGCCAGCGTGGCTTCGGGTGTCACGTCGCGTGGTGCCGGGCCGGTGCCGCCGGTGGTCAGCACCAGGTCGCAGTGGGCTTCGTCCACCAACTCGCGCAGGCAGGCGCTGATGCCTTCCTGATCGTCGGGAATCAGCCGGGTTTCCCATGTGATGGGGTTGCGCAGCGCGCGGCCGAGCCAGTCCTGCAAGGACGGCAGGCCCTTGTCTTCGTAGATGCCGGCCGAGGCGCGGTCGCTGATCGACACCAGGCCGATGCGCACCGGCGCCAAGCCTGCTTCACTCGTCATCGCCGGCGTCCTCTTCAGCGGGCATCTCGGCAGCCTGGGCGGCGGCCAGGCCGCTCTTGATCAGCTGGAACATCTCGCGGTAGGGGCGGCCGTGGCGCTGGTCGGGCGTGGTGTTCAGCAGGTCCTTGCGCGCCGAGCGCAGCAGGTTGCGCAGCTGCTGGGCATCTGTCTCTGGGTGGGCATTCATCCAGCGCGTCACGGCGTCGTCGCTGGCCAGCAGTTCCTCGCGCCAGCGTTCGGCGTGGTGCAGGGCCAGCGTCTCCTTGGCACTGCCCAGCTTGGAGGCGGCAATCGCTTCGCGGATCGGCTCGGGATCGACCTGGCGCATCAGCTTGCCAACGTACTGCAGCTGGCGGCGGCGGCCTTCGAACGAACGGGTCTTGCGATAGGCGTCCAGCGCGTCGGTCAGTGACTCCGGTAACTCCAGCGCCTCCAGGCGCGCACCCGACAGTTCGCTGAGCTGCAAGCCCAGCTGCTGCAGCACATGGCTCTGCCGCTTCATCTCCGACTTGCTGGGCCGGTCATCTTCCTCCTCGGCCTGCGCCTCGTCCGGCAGTTCGGAGTCGAGGTCGGGATCGAGGTTCGGAGCGAGGGAAGGGGGCGAGGGAGGCGCGCGACGCATGAAGGAGAGGGCCCGGGAAAAGGCCGTTGTCGAGGCAGGGCGCCTCGGGGCTGCAGATGGCTATGATTGTCCCGCAATTCAGGCCACGCGCCCCGCTTGCCGCCCGCCGCGGCCGCAAGGGGCGCGTGTGGCATTCCCTCATAACAAGCACGAGCCGCCTCCGATGACCTCCTCTTCGTCGCCCACCACGTCCCAGGGCTTTGCCTATTCCCGTGAGCAGTTCCAGCAGATCGTCGACGATGTGCTGGGCATGGCCAAGGCGTTGGGCGCCAGCGACGCAGGCGCCGAAGTCTCCGAGGGCAGTGGCCTCAGCGTCTCGGTGCGCATGGGGGAGGTCGAGAACGTGGAGCGCAATCGCGACAAGTCGGTCGGCGTGTCGGTCTATTTGGGCCAGCGCCGCGGCAATGCCAGCACCTCCGACTTCTCGCACACCGCGCTGCAGCAGACGGTGCAGGCAGCCTACGACATTGCCCGCTTCACCGCCGAAGACCCGGCCGCCGGCCTGCCGGATGCCGAAGACCTGGCGACTGCGGAAGAGGTGGCGCGTGAGCTGGACCTGTTCCACCCCTGGGCGCTGGACGCCGACACCGCTGCCGTGCTGGCGCGCCGCACCGAAGATGCTGCGCTGAAGCTGGACAAGCGCATCACCAACTCCGAAGGCGGCGCGGTCTCGGCCCAGCAGTCGCACTTCTGGGCCGGCAACAGCCGCGGCTTTCGCGGTGGCTATGCCAGCTCGCGGCATTCGCTATCGGTCTCGCCGATTGCCGGCAAGGGCGCCAACATGCAGCGCGACTACTGGTACAGCTCGATGCGCAATGCGCTGGACCTGGCCGCGCCCGAGGCCGTGGGCCGCTATGCCGCCGAGCGCGCGCTGTCGCGCCTGAAGTCGCGCAAGATCGCCACCTGCGAGGTGCCGGTGCTGTTCGAGTCCACCGTCGCGGCCGGGCTGCTTGGCGCGTTTGTGCAGGGCACCAGCGGCGGCGCGCTGTACCGCAAGGCCAGCTTCCTGCAGGACAGCCTGGGCAAGGCGGTGTGGGCCGACCACATCGACGTGCTGGAAGACCCGTTCGAGCGCGGCGCCAAGGGCAGCGCGCCATTCGACGATGAAGGCGTGCGCACCAAGGCGCGCCAGGTGGTGCAGGGCGGCGTGGTGCAGGGCTATTTCCTGTCCAGCTACTCGGCGCGCAAGCTCGGCATGAAGACGACCGGCCATGCCGGCGGCTCGCAGAACCTGCGCCTGACCAGCCGGCTGACCCAGCCTGGCGACCACCTCGAAGAGATGCTGCGCAAGCTGCACCGCGGCCTGTTCGTCACCGAGCTGATGGGCCAGGGCGTGAACTACGTGACCGGCGACTACTCGCGCGGCGCGGCCGGCTACTGGGTCGAGAACGGCCAGATCGCCTTCCCAGTGCACGAGATCACCATTGCCGGCCAGCTGCAGCACATGCTGCGCAGCATCGTCGCCGTGGGCACCGACACCTACAACCTGGGCGCCAAGACCATCGGCTCGGTGCTGCTCGACAAGATGAAAATCGCCGGCAGCTGACCACAGGCTGACGCTGCGGCGCCACGCACCCGGGGGCTTCCACCGGGGAGGGTGCGCCGGGGTGGCTCCTAGAATTTGCGCATTCGACAAACGCAGATCACAGGAGACACATCGATGATGGAACGTCGTTCGTTCGTGCGAGGCGCCGGCCTCGCGGGCGTGCTTGCCGCAGGCAGCGCACCGGCCGTTGTGCACGCCCAGGCCACGCTGCGCTGGCGCATCGCGTCCAGCTTCCCGAAGTCGCTGGACACCATTTTCGGCGCCGCCGAGGTCTTCGCCAAGAAGGTCGGCGACATGACGGGCGGCAAGTTCCAGGTCACGGTGCATGCAGCCGGTGAGCTGATGCCGGCCTTCGGCGTGGTGGACGGCGTGCAGAACGGCACGGTCGAGGCCTGCCACACTGTGCCCTACTATTTCTTCGGCAAGGACGACACGTTCGCGCTTGGGGCCTCGGTGCCGTTTGGCCTGAACTCGCGCCAGATGACCGCCTGGATGATCGAGGGCAACGGCCTGAAGCTGATGCGCGAGTTCTACAAGAACTACAACATCTACAACCTGCCCTGCGGCAACACCGGCGCGCAGATGGCTGGCTGGTACCGCAAGGAAATCAAGTCCATCGCCGACATCAAGGGACTGAAGTTCCGCGTGGGCGGCTTCGCTGGCAAAGTCATCGAGCGCATGGGCGGCGTGCCGCAGAACATCCCGGGCGGCGAGCTCTACCAGGCGCTGGAAAAAGGCACCATCGACGCTGCCGAATGGGTCGGCCCGTACGACGACCAGAAGCTGGGCTTCAACAAGGTTGCGCAGTACTACTACTACCCCGGCTGGTGGGAAGGCGGTCCGCAAGTCGACCTCTACATCAACCAGAAGGCCTACGACGCGCTGAGCGCCGAGTACAAGGCCATCGTCGAGGCGGCCGCGGCGTTTGCGCATGTCGACATGCAGGCCAAGTACGACGCCCGCAATCCGCTTGCGCTGAAGCAGTTGGTGCAGGGCGGCACCAAGGTCCTGCGTTTCCCGAAGGACGTGATGGACAGTGCCTTCAAGGAGTCGATGGCGCTGTACAGCGACCTGAGCGCGAAGAACCCGAACTGGAAGAAGGTCTACGAGGACATGGCGGTGTTCCGCCGCGACCAGAACCTGTGGTTCCGTTTCGCCGAAGCCAGCTTCGACGACTTCATGCAGGCTCAGAAGCTCTGACGGCAGGGCCGGGCCGGCCCCCGCGGGCCCGGCAAGAAAAAAACCCCGGGCCGCGAGGCGCCGGGTTTTTTTTGGCGAAGGGACGAGGCTTCAGGGTGCGCTGGCGCCGCTGGCCGCGGGCTCCACGCCAAACAGCTTGGCCGCGTCCATCTCGATGTGGTTGTCCGAGTCAGGTGCGGCCTCGATCACCGTGTGCGAGGTGTCGACCTCGGCATGCTTGGCAATGCCGCCCGACACCAGGTTCGGGAAGGCGATGATCATCGCCACCATCAGGATCTGGATCAGCACGAAGGGCACCGCGCCCCAGTAGATCTGGCCGGTCGTCACCTTGGCGATCATGCGCCCGCTCAGCCTGTCGGGGTAGTCCTCCGTGGGGGCCACGCTGCGCAGGTAGAACAGCGCAAAGCCAAACGGCGGGTGCATGAACGAGGTCTGCATGTTGACCGCCAGCAGCACGCCGAACCACACCAGGTCGATGCCCAGTTTTTCCGCCACCGGGCCGAGCAGCGGCACGACGATGAAAGACAGCTCGAAGAAATCCAGGAAAAACGCCAGCACGAAGACCAGCAGGTTCACCGCGATCAGGAAGCCGAGCTGGCCGCCCGGCAGACTGGTCAGCAGGTGCTCGACCCACTTCGGTCCGTCCACGCCCTGGAAGCTGAGGCTGAAGACGGTGGAGCCCAGCAGGATGAAGACCACGAAGCAGGACAGCTTCAGTGTCGTGTCCATGGCCTGGCGCAGCAGCTTCAGGCTGATGCGGCGCCGCGCCAGGGCCATGGCCAGCGCGCCGACTGCGCCCATCGCGCCGCCTTCGGTCGGCGTGGCGATGCCAAGGAAGATCGTGCCCAGAACCAGGAAGATCAGACCCAGCGGCGGGATCAGCACAAAGGTCACGCGCTCGGCCAGGCGCGACAGCAGCTTGAGCCGCAGCAGGCGGTTCAGCACGGCCAGCAGGAATGCGATGCCCACGCCCACGCACATCGAGATCACGATGCGCTCGTCGGTCGGCGTGCCTTCCGGCCGGCTGTTGGCCCAGGCCAGCGCAGCGGCCACGGACAGCAGCACCAGCAGGCCAAGCGAGCGCAGCCCTGCGCTGCCGTTGTCCTCCCGGATGGTCCGGGCCTCCGGCGGCAGTGCTGGCGCCCAGGTCGGCCGGGCCAGCGAAACCAGCAGCACGTAGCCTGCGTACAGGCCGGTCAGCAGCAGGCCGGGCAGGAAGGCCCCTTTGTAGAGGTCGCCCACGCTGCGGCCCAGCTGGTCGGCCATGATGATCAGCACCAGCGAAGGCGGGATGATCTGGGCCAGCGTGCCCGACGCCGCGATCACGCCGGAGGCCAGCCGCCGGTCGTAGCCGTAGCGCAGCATGATGGGCAGCGAGATCAGGCCCATCGAGATCACCGAGGCCGCAACCACGCCGGTGGTGGCCGCCAGCATCGCGCCAACGAAGATCACCGCATAGGCCAGGCCGCCGCGGATCGGGCCGAACAGCTGGCCGATGGTGTCCAGCAAGTCCTCGGCCATGCCTGATCGCTCCAGGATCAGGCCCATGAAGGTGAAGAACGGAATCGCCAGCAGCGTGTCGTTGGCCTCGATGCCGAAAATGCGCAGCGGCAGCGCCTGCATCAGCGACGATGGCAGCAGCCCCAGCTCGATGCCGATGAAGCCGAAGGCCAGCCCGGCGGCAGCCAGCGAAAACGCCACCGAGTAACCCATCAGCAGGAAGACGATCAGGCCAGCGAACATCACCGGGGCCATGTTGGCCTGGAGGAATTCGGTCATCGCGCCGCCTCCTCTGCCTTGGTGCGGCGAATGGCCTCGGCCAATTCCTCCTCGGCGGATTTCGCCTTCGGTTTTTCAGTCGGGTCCGGCGCCAGGCCCCGCAGGAAGGCAATGCGCTTGATCAGTTCCGAGAGGCCTTGCAGGCCCAGCAGCGCAAAGCCCAGCGGCACCAGCGCGTAGACCGGCCAGCGCACCAGGCCGCCAGCGTTCTGCGACATCTCGCCGCTGCGCCAGGCCTGCACCGCCAGCGGCATCACCAGCTCGATGACGGTGAACACAAACGGTAACAGGAAGGCGACGATGCCGAAGCATTCGATGAGAAGCTGTGTGCGCTTCGAGAAGCGGCTGACGATCACGTCGATCCTCACGTGCTCCTGGCGCAGCATGGTGTAGCCGGCGCCCAGCAGCACCACCGCGGCGAAGAGGTACCACTGCACCTCCAGGAAGGCGTTCGAGCCGATGTTGAACGCCTTGCGGACCGCCGCGTTGCCTGCGCTGATCAGCACCGCCGCCAGCACCAGCCAGGCTGTGCAGCGGCCCACCCATTCATTGAGCCTGTCGATCAGGCGGGAAAGTTGCAGTAGTGCCGACACCGTGTGTTGTCTCCGTCATGCTTGCGAGAAGGCGGCGCTGCGCCTTGGGCAAGGGCATGGCACGCATCCGCCCGGGACTGTAAGGACCCTGGGCGGGCGCGAGGCTGACGAAGAGGCCGCTCCAGGGAAAACACCGAGCGGCAGCGCGTGGCGCCTGGCACCACGCGGCGGCTGGGTTCAGCCGCCTTGGCTGGACTGGAACAGCTTGGTCGAGCGTGCCCCGGAGCGGCAGAAGGCCAGCAGCGGTCGCGGCAGTTCGGCCATCAACGCGCCAAATTCGGCGATCTCTTCAGGCGACTGGTAGACGCCGCTGACCGGCAGGTGACGGTAGCTCAGGCCTGCCGCCTGGGCCGCTGCTTCGACTTGCGCGCTGGTCGGCTGGTCCGGGCCGCCTTCGCCGTCCGGGCGGTTGTTGATCACGCTGCGAAAGCCCAGCTGGGCCAGTTCGGCCATCGCTGCGGGTTCGAGTTGCGGGGCGACGTAGACGTCGGCGGTCAGTGCGCGGATCGGCAGGTTGGTGTTCATGGCGTTGTCCTGTGAAAGTTCAAGGATTCAGGGCTTTCTTGACCGCGGCCGAGACCAGGCCCATGTCGGCCTTGCCGGCGAGCTGCGTCTTCACCGCGCCCATGACCTTGCCCATGTCGCCCGGGCCCTTGGCGCCCAGCGAGGCGACCAGCGCGGCCACTTCGGCGTCAATCTGCTCCGGTGACAGGCGCTCCGGCAGGTAGCCAGACAGCACCTTCAGCTCCGCCGCTTCCTTGTCGGCCAGGTCCTGGCGGCCGCCCTGTTCGAACGCGGTGATCGAGTCCTTGCGCTGCTTGATCATCTTGTCGATCAGGCCGATCACCATCGCGTCGTCCAGCGTCACGCGCTCGTCGACTTCCTTCTGCTTGCACGCGGCCAGCAGCAGGCGGATGGTCGCCAGGCGCTCGCTGTCCTTGGCGCGCATGGCCGTCTTCATGTCTTCGGTGATCTGGTCTTTCAGGCTCATGGCTCGTCCTTGTGGCGTCTTGTCGGGTGCCCTCGTGAGGCGGGGCGAGCGAGCATTGTCCTCCGGTTCAAACGGCTTCCAGCGCCAACAGCTCTGCCACGGTTTGCCGGCGGCGGATCAGCCGCGCTTCGCCGCCATCGACCAGCACCTCGGCGATCAGCGGCCGGCTGTTGTAGTTGGAGGACATCGACGCGCCATAGGCGCCCGCGTCGTGCAGCACCAGCAGGTCGCCCACACGCGCCTGCGGCAGCTCGCGCTGCAGCATCACGCCGCCTTCGCCCTGCGTGAACACGTCGCCTGACTCGCACAGCGGCCCGGCGACCACGCTGGGCTGCAGCGGCCGCGCGGCCAGGTCTTCATCGGCATCGGCCGGGACCAGGCTCATCTCGTGGTGGCTGCCATACATGGCCGGGCGCATCAGGTCCGAGAAGCCGGCGTCCACCAGCATGAAATGGTTGCCGCCCATGCGCTTGGTCGCACGCACCTCGGCCAGCAGCACGCCGGACTCGGCCACCAGGTAGCGGCCCGGCTCCAGTTCCAGCTTCACCGGCTGGCCCAGGTGGCTGACGATCTCGCGACGGGCGGCATCCCAGAGGCTGAAGTAGTGCGCGGTGTCGATGCGCGGCTCGCCGTCCCGGTAGGGAATGGACAGGCCGCCGCCGGCCGAGATGGCCTCGACCTTCACGCCTCCCTGCTTGACCAGCGTCACCATGGCCGCGCAGACCTGCTGCAGGTGGTGGTAGTCCACGCCGGAGCCGATGTGCATGTGCAGGCCGACCAGGTGCAGCTTGTGCAGGCCGACACGGGCCAGCGCGGCAGGCAGGTCGCTGTGCCAGATGCCGTGCTTGCTGTGCTCGCCGCCGGTGTTGGTCTTGTTGCTGTGGCCGTGGCCAAAGCCAGGATTGATGCGCAGCCAGACCGCATGGCCCGGCGAGCGCGCGCCGAGCTGGTCCAGCATGTCGATCGAGCCGGCGTTGACGGGGATCTTGTGGCGGACCACGGTGTCCAGCGTCGCTGCGTCGAACAGGTCCGCGGTGAAGACGATGCCCGAGGCGCCCTGGGCATTCGGCTCGGCGCTGTAGCCGGCCGCCAGCGCGCGCTCGATCTCGCCGCGCGAGACGGCGTCCACCACCACGCCCTGCGCGCGCATCAGCCGCAGCAAGTGGGTGTTGGCGTTGGCCTTCTGCGCAAAGCGCACGGTGTCGAAGGCCTTCAGGTCGGCAATGCGCTGGCGGATGGTGCCGGCGTCATAGACCCACAGCGGCGTGCCGTGTTCACGTGCCAGCGAGCGCAGTTGGGCGGCGGGGAAGGGTGAGCGGGGCGGGTTCATCGCGGCATGATGCCGCGGCCAGTCCATATTGCAAAATGCCCAGATTTCGGCCGATCATTCATTCTGGATATGAGACTTACGCACCGCCAGGTCGAGGTGTTCCGGGCCGTGATGAACACCGGCCACGTGACGCGCGCCGCCGAGTTATTGCACAGCTCGCAGCCCACGGTGAGCCGCGAACTGGCGCGGCTGGAGCAGGTGCTGGGCTTG
The DNA here is from genome assembly GCF_041287625.1 of Ideonella sp. Classification (GTDB taxonomy): domain Bacteria; phylum Pseudomonadota; class Gammaproteobacteria; order Burkholderiales; family Burkholderiaceae_C; genus Ideonella. The sequence continues at coordinate 127,273 of NZ_JBGGNH010000035.1, read as the reverse complement.
GCGCTGTTCGAGCGGGTGAAAGGCCGGTTGCGGCCCACGGTGCGAGCGCTGGCGCTGCTCGAAGAGGTGGAGCAGTCCTATGTCGGGCTGGAGCGCATCGCGGCCACGGCGGTCGCACTGCGCGACTTTGCGCATGGCCGGCTGCAACTGGCCTGCCAGCCCGCACTGGCACATGCGCTGTTGCCGGAGGCGCTCCGGCGTTTTGCCGAACGGCAGCCGCAAGCCAGCGTGTCGATCCAGACTCAGGAGTCGCCGCAGCTGGAAGCCGCCTTGAGCGAGCAGCGCCACGACCTGGGGCTGAGCGAACGCCACGAGGCTCCGATGGGCTGCACGCTGGCAACGCTGCTGGTGGCCGACGAGGTGTGCGTGCTGCCGCCGGGCCATGTGCTGGCGCAGAAGGCGGTGCTGGCGCCAGCGGATTTCGCGGGCGAATCCTTTGTCAGCCTGGCGCCGGCCGACCCTTACCGGCAGCAGGCAGACGCGGTGTTTGCGTCGGCCGGTGTGCAGCGTAAGCTGTCGATCGATTCACCCAGTGCAGTTTCCGTCTGCGCGCTGGTGCGGCAAGGGCTGGGGCTGGGCATCGTCAACCCGCTGACGGCGCTGGCCCTGGCTGGCACCGGGCTGGTGATCCGGCCGTTTTCGGTGGCCATTCCGTTCCACGTCGCGGCGGTGTTGCCGCAGTGGCGCACCGAGCATCCGCTGCGCGCGGCCTTGCTGGCGGCGCTGCACGAGGCGGCGCAGGACCTGCGGGCGCGCTTGACTGCCCCCGCATGAACCGCCCATGAAAAAAGCCCGCTGCGGCGTCCCGCGCGGGCTTTTTTTCAGAGAAATCCGTGGCCGGAAATCAGTACAGCTTCTTCGGCAGCTGCATGCTGCGAACGCGCTTGTAGTGGCGCTTCACGGCGGCGGCCTTCTTGCGCTTGCGTTCAGCTGTCGGCTTTTCATAGAACTCGCGAGCGCGCAGTTCGGTCAGCAGACCCAGCTTTTCGATGGTGCGCTTGAAGCGGCGCAGGGCCACGTCGAACGGCTCGTTTTCCTTGACACGGATGGTGGTCATTAACGAAGAATCCTCGGGATGAATGCGCTCGGTGTCCAGTGGTGACATGCACCTGAAGTGCTTCCGGAAGTCGCAGGTGACATGCCAAAAAAGCAGAGCCACACCAGATCGACACGCTTGAGTGCTAGCAAAGACAGCGATTCTAGCCCGAAAATGGCCCTGTGCCAATTCGGGCTTGACAAAGTTCTGCAGCAGTCGCACGCGAGGCCATGTGGACAGCCTCGCTCAGGCTGTGGATGCGGCAGCCGCCGCTTCAGCCATCGCCTCTGCACAAGCCCAGGCGCTGGCCCAGGCCCACTGGAAGTTGTAGCCGCCCAGCCAGCCGGTCACGTCCACCACCTCGCCAATGAAATAAAGCCCGGGCTGGCGCTTGCTGGCCATGGTCTGCGAGCTGAGATCGTTGGTGTCCACGCCGCCGGCCATCACCTCGGCCTTGTGCCAGCCCTCGGTGCCGGCCGGCATCAGCTGCCAGTCCTGCAGGCTGGTGGCGAGCTGGCGCAGCTGGGCGTCCGGCACCTGCGGCATGGCCTGGCTGCCGTCCAGACCCTGGATGGCCAGCCAGGTGTCGGCCAGGCGCTGGGTCAAGAGGCTGCCCAGTTCGTTGCCCAGCTGGCGGCGGGACTGCTGCTTGGCCTCCAACAGCAGGTCAAGCAGGTCCACGCCCGGCAGCAGGTTCAGCCGAAGCGCTTGGCCTGGGCGCCAGAAGCTGGAGATTTGCAGCACGGCCGGCCCGCTGAGGCCGCGGTGCGTGAACAGCAGGTCTTCATGGAAACTGATCTCGCCGCTGCCGCGCAATTTTTTGCCTACCGTCGGCGCCGCGCAGCGGATCTCCACCGGCAGCGCAATGCCGGCCAGCGGCACGAACGGCGCCCAGTCGGCTGCAGAAAAGGTCAGCGGCACCAGCGCGTGGCGGGGCGTCACCAGCCGGTGGCCCAGGCGTTCGGCCAGGCGCAGGCCGAAGTCGCTGGCGCCGATCTTGGGGACAGGCAGGCCACCGGTGGCGATCACCAGTTGCGGCGCCTGAACGGGGCCGCGCTCGGTCTGCAGCGACCAGCCGCCGTCGTCGGCGCGGTCCACCTGCTGCACCGCGCAGGGCTGCCAACGCGTCACGCCGCCAGCCTCGCACTCGCGCAGCAGCATCTGGATGATCTGGTCGGCAGAGTCGTCGCAGAACAGCTGGCCCTTGTGCTTCTCGTGGAAGGCGATGCGGTGCTTCTGCACCAGCGCGATGAAATCGGCCGAGCTGTAGCGCGCCAGCGCTGAGCGCGCGAAGTGCGGGTTCTCGGACAGGAAGTTGGCCGGGCCTGCCTCGCGGTTGGTGAAGTTGCAGCGGCCGCCGCCGGAAATCCGGATCTTCTCGGCCAGCTTGGCTGCGTGGTCGATCAGCAGCACCTTCAGGCCGCGCTGGCCGGCCTGCGCGGCGCAGAACAGGCCGGCGGCACCGGCACCGATCACCACCGCATCAAAACGATTCATTGCGCCACTGCTTTCCACAACATGTAGGCTGCCAGGCCGTACAACAGGCAGGCGAAGATGCGCTTGAGCCGGCCCACGTCCATCGAATGCGCGGCCCTGGCGCCCAGCGGCGCCATCAGCATGCTGACGACGGCCACCGTGCCTAGCGCCGGCAGGTACAGGTAACCGAAGCTGCCCGGAAGCGCCGAAGGCAGCGACCAGCCGCTCACCACATAGCCCAGCGTGTTCGCCAGCGCGATCGGAAATCCCAACGCGGCGCTGGTCGCCACCGCGTTGTGGATCGGCACGTTGCACCAGGTCATGAACGGCACGCTGATGAAGGCGCCGCCCGCGCCGACCAGGCCCGAGGCAAAGCCCACCGTCGTGCCAGCCGCCGCCTGGCCTTGCCAGCCCGGCATTTGCCGCTGAGGCTTGGGCTTGCGGCCACGCAGCATCTGCGTGGCCGAGAAGCTGACGAACAGGCAGAACATGATGGCCAGCCACTGGCCCTTGACCACCGCGAACATGCCGGCCCCCGCCAGCAGCCCGCCGACCAGGATGCCCGGCGCCATCGCGCGCACGATGGGCCAGCGCACGGCACCGTGCCGGTGGTGCGCGCGTACGCTGGACAGCGAGGTGAACAGGATGGTGGCCATCGAGGTGGCGATCGCCATCTTCACCGCCAGGTCGGCCGGCACGCCGCGGTGGCTGATGATCAGCGTCAGGAAGGGCACCAGCAGCATGCCACCGCCCACGCCCAGCAGGCCGGCGAGAAAGCCGGTGGCGCTGCCGAGCAGCAGCAGTTCAGCCACCAGCGTCAGCGAGACATCCATCAACGGTCCAGCAGCGCCATCACGGCCTGCCACTCTTCAGGCGAGACGGGTGTGATCGACAGCCGGCTGCCGGCTTGCAAGAGACGCATCGTCGCCAGCGCCGGCACCTCGCGCATGTCCTTCAGCGGCAGCAGCCGCGTCTTCCTGCGGAACCTCACGTCGACATGGAGCCAGCGCGGCGCCTCGGGCTTGGACTTGGGGTCGAAGTACGGGCTCTTGGCGTCGAACTGGGTCGCGTCCGGGTAGGCGGTGCTGGCCACTTCGGCAATGCCGGCCACGCCGGGCTCTGCGCAGGAGGAGTGGTAGTACAGCACCTGGTCCCCCACGCGCATGCCGTCACGCATGAAATTGCGCGCCTGGTAGTTGCGCACGCCGGTCCACGGCACCGTCTGGCCGGGCAGGGCGGCGAGGTCGTCGATCGAGCATTCGTCAGGCTCGATCTTCATCAACCAGTATTGCGGGGCTTGGGATGTGTTCATGTCTGCGGCGTGGGCGAGGCACGAAAAAATGCCGGCACTGGGAGAGTGCCGGCATTGAGGAAGAAGGTGTCCGCCGCAAACCATGGGCCGCATTCCTGAACCCAGGGGATTCAGGTGGGCGAGGTCAGCAAGACTTCGGGTTCATCTGACGCGAGACGATCACACCAGTCAAGCGATGTTCCAAGCCCAGGCTCGCGAGAGCATCGGTTCAAGGAAATATAAAACCCACGCAGATGCGGCGGACGGTTTGATTCTAGGCCGTGCGGCGCCGGGAAGCGTAGGAAAAGAAGCCAAAACCGCGGTCAACAAGAGGCCGTCGTGTAAAGCATCCGGCGCACTTGGCGCGGCCGTGCTACGGAAGTCCCCTGCAAAGTCTCAGAGCAGTTGGCCGTCGTGGCCCAGCGTACTGTCGAGCCGGTCGATCAACTGCGTGACCAGCAGTTCGGCTTCTTGCTCGGCGGCGGCCTGTGCGGGGCTCACTGCAGCCGAGATGGCAGGCGCGGCAACCGCTGCGGGCGTGGGCCGCTCGGCCAAACGATAGGCCAGGTTCAGCGCCGCCAGCACGGCCATGCGCTCGCGCGCCTTGACCTTGCCAGCATCGCGGATCGCGCTCATTTCCTGGTCCACCGTCTGCACTGCCGCGAGCAGCAAGGCTTCGCCGCCTTCGGGGCAGGCCAGCAGGTAGCTCTGACCAAGGATCGTCACTTCCATCTGCTTCATTCGGCGGTTCCGGGCTGGCCTGCGCTGGGGGCGTCCGCCGGCAGGCGGTCCAGCAGGATCTCGACCCGGGCACGGGCCGCGGCGAGGCGCGAACGCAGGTTGTCCCGCTCGGCGAGCACCGACTGCAGTTGCTGGGTCAGCAAGGCATTGGTGCGCGCAAGTTCCTCGTGGCGGAGCACGAGGCGGTCGATGCGTTCGGCAAGTTCCGGCAGACGGGACATGGGCCTGGGCTCGGGCTGGGAGGCGTTCATTGTATGCAGCCAAGGCCTGGGCGGCCCGTCTGCGAGCGCCTGATATTTCAGGCGCCCGGCAGGCTGGCGGCCGGGGACGGGATGGGCGCTGGCGGTCGCATCTGCCGCAGCGTGCGCGCCAGTTCGATGACCGCCAGCGCGTAATAGCTGGACCAGTTGTAGCGCGTGATGACGTAGAAGTTGCGCGTGCCGGCCACGTAGCTGGGCGCGTTGTCGCCGTTCTGCAGTTCCACCAGCGCAAGCGGACCGTCGTAGGCTTGTCCGGCGGGGTCCAGCTGCGCGCCGAGATCGCCCATTTGCTTGGCGCTGAAGCTGGGCAGGATGTCAGGTGACAGCAAGGTGGCGCGGTCGCTCACCGAAACCGGCGGGGCCACGCCGAAGTGCGTCGGCAGCCCGCGTTGCCAGCCGAATTCGGCCAGGTAATGCGCCACGCTGCCCACCACGTCGGCGCCATGCGTGTCCAGGTCGATGCGGCCGTCGCCATCGAAGTCCACCGCGTATTTCTGAATGCTGCTGGGCATGAACTGCGGCAGGCCGATGGCGCCGGCATACGAGCCACGCACGCTTTGCGGGTCCCGCTTTTCCTGGTTGCACCAGCGCAGGAAAGCGGCGAGTTCGTCGCGGTAAAAAGGCGTGCGGTCCGAGCGGCCGCTGGGGAAGTCGAAGGACAGCGTGGCCAGCGCGTCGATCACCTTGTAGCCGCCGGTCTGCCGGCCGTAAAAGGTCTCGATGCCGACGATGGCCACGATGACCGAAGCTGGCACGCCCCAGCGCGCTTCGGCCAGGTCCAGCCAGCGTTCATGGTCCTGCCACCAGCGCTGGCCTTCACGCAGGCGCTGCGGCTCGACGAAGCGGGCCCGGTAGGCCTGCCAGTTCTTCGCGACGCCCGCCGCGGGTGGCATCACCAGCCTGGCCACGCTGGGCTGGTAGCGGGCCTGCGCCAGTTGGGCCAGCACCCAGTCCGCGTCCAGCCCCTGCTGCTCGGCCAGGCTGCGGCCCAGGCGCACCACATCCTCGCGCTGGCCGTAGGTGACGACGTCGGGCGTGCCGTCCTTCTGCACCGCGCCGCGCTTGCCTGCCGCGGGCTTGGTGGGCTTTTTGTGCGGCGCGGCCTTGTGGCTTGCGGCCGTTTTCGGTTTGGCCGATGAGGCGGCTGGCGCGGGCGCGTTTTGCGCCGCTGCCGAGCCGGCGCCAAGCAGCAGCGCGGACAAGGCCAGCGCGGTCACCGGGAACTTGGCGTCCAGCACCAAGGGGCGGGTTTCTTGCAGTTCAAAAGCAATCATGGCGAGCGCGCTGCGTTGCGCGCATTCAACGGGCTGACGGCCAGTGTGCGGCGGAATTCCCGCCACCACGCGGCGAAAGTGGGCGGTGTTTGACTGGCAGCCGGCGCATAGCGCATGGCCTGCAGTGCGGACAGCGAAGCGGCCAACGACCGCGCCGGCTCTCCGTGGCGCGCCAGCAGCGCCTGCGCCAACGCGCCGGGCGACGCATGCGCGGGCGCCGGCACGCCCAGCCGCGCCAGTGCCTTGGCCACACGGGCCTGCAGCTTCTGCCACGGGGTGCGCCGCCGGCCGTCCCACCAGGCCCAGGCTGCGCCGGCCAGCCCCAGGCCGGCCAGGCCCAGCACCAGCAGGCGGATCAGCTGGCCGGTGTCGCGCGCGTCCAGCCCCAGCTTGTCCATCAGCTGGAACTGCTGCTGCTTGCCGTAGCCCAGCACCCACTGGTTCCAGCGGTTGTCCATGGCCTCGAAGAACTGGCGCAGCTGCAGCCGCAGGTCGGGGCTGACGGCTTCCAGTGTGCCGGCGACCAGCCCTTGCGGGGCTTCCAGCGCGCGGCTGCGCTGGATGCGGTCCGGCGCGACGGCGGAGGTCGGGTCGGCCCGCAGCCAGCCGCGGCCTTGCTGCCAGTATTCGGCCCAGGCGTGGGCATGGCTCTGCCGCACGATCCAGTAGCCGTCCGCCTCGGTTTCGTCCGTGCCCTGGTAGCCGGTGACGATGCGGGTCGGCACGCCCATGGCCCGCATGATCACCGTGAAGGCGCTGGCGTAGTGTTCGCAGAAGCCCAGCTTGCGGTCCAGCCAGAACTCGTCCACGGGGTCCTTGTCATAGGTGCCCGGCTCCAGCGTGTAGGTGTACAGGCCGGTGCGGATGTGGCGCAGCACGGCGGTGGCCAGCGCGGTGGCGTCGGCGTCCTGCAGCTCGGGCTGGGCACGCAGTGCTTGCGCCCAGGCGATGGTGCGCGGGTGGCGGCCGGCCGGCAGTGCGGTGAGGTCGCGCTGCTGGTAGACCGACAGCACGGGGCTGCGCTCCAGCTGCAGCGTGGCGCGGGCCTGCAGCAGCAGGCGCTCACCCAGCGGCGCGCGCAGCCGCCACTGCAGGCTGTCGCCGGCCGGCGGCAGCAGCCCGTCCATCGGTGGCGTGGTCCTGGGCGCGGCCTCGGTGTAGTCCAGCAGCGGCAGCCACATCAGGCGCAGCGGCTCGATGGTCAGCTCGTAGTCGACAAAGCCTTTGCCCTTGGGAGCAGCTTTGGCCTCGGCTGGCCGGCCGCCGAACTCGCGCAGCGGCGGCTCGGCGCGCCAGGTCTGGCCGTCGTAGTCGCTCAGCACGGGGCCGCGGAAGTACATGGCCTGCGGCGGCGGCTTGGCGCCGGTGAACCGCACCCGCATCGCGATGCTGTTGTCCTGCGCCAGCTCGGCCACGTCGCCCAGCTTCAGCTGGTCCGACAGGCCGGTGTGCGTGCCGCGGCCAGGCATGGCCCACAGTGGCGGCAGGCGCGGGAAGACCAGGAACAGCGCGATCATCACCGGCGTGCCGAAGGCCGCGGCGCGCAGCGCCAGCAACCCCGCCTCGCGCAGCGGTGGCCGGCCGGTGGGCATGTGGGCCAGCGTCAGCGCGCTGAGCCAGCCCCACACGGCAGCGCCCATGGCCAGCGAGGTCAGCAGCGACTGTGAATACAGGAACTGCGTCAGCACCAGGAAAAAGCCGAGGAAGAAGACCACCAGCGCGTCGCGCCGGGCGCGCAGCTCCAGCGTCTTCAGCGCCATCAGCACGACCAGCAGCGTCACGCCGGCATCCTTGCCGATGAGGGTGTGTTCGTTGATCCAGGTCAGCCCGGCCGCCACGAACACCACGCCCAGCAAGGTCCAGCGGCCCGGCAGCGGCGCCTCGTGCACCGCCAGCCAGGCACGCCAGGCCAGCACCAGCACGCACAGGATGTCGATGCCGATGGACAGACGCAGCAAATGCGGCGCGACCGTCCAGGCAATGACCGCCAGCATGAACAGCGTGTCGCGGGTGTCGCGTGGCAGCCGGTTGATGCGGCTGCCGAGGCGGGGCAGCGGGATGTTGATGTTCAGGTTCATGGCTGCCACTCGGCGAGCAGTCGCAAGGCTGCGTCGCGCTGCGCCACGCCATGGTCGCAAGGCAACTCATGGCCGGGCAGGCGCAGGCCGTAGTCCAGCCCACGTTGCTCTGCTGCCAGCACCCAGGCGGACAGGCGCGACAGCCGGGTTTCCGGGTCGCCCAGCGGGGTCTGCCGCCAGTCCAGCCAGAGCTGCTGGCGCGCGCCCTGGCGCGATTCGCGGCTGACCATTTCGCCGCTGCGCGCCACCTTCTTCCACACCACCTGGCGCAGGCTGTCGCCGCGCTGCCAGGGGCGCACGCCCTCGAACTCGGCGCCGCTGGTGGCCATGGTGCGCGGGCCCACGGCCGGCACCGGTTCGACCGGTGGCAGTTCGGCGGCTGGCACCTCTGGCGCCGGGTAGACCCAGACCTGCCCGTTGGGCCGCCAGATGCTCCAGGCGCGGAACAGGCCGAAGGGGAAACGGCTTTCGATGCGCAGCGGCGGCACCGTCACGCGGCCGCGCTTTGCCGCGATGCAGCTGACGGTCACGCTGCCCTGGCCTTGCGCTGGCGCTTCGGCCCAGGCCAATGGCTGCGAGCCCCAATCGGCCTCGGTGCCCAGGCCCAGCCCGTGGCGGGTGCGACCGGGGTTGGTCAGCACGATCTCCATCACCAGCGGCTGGCCGGCGAAGGTGGCAGCGGGTGGGCGCATGTGCAGCGTCAGCCCGCGCAGCGTGCCGTGCGTCATGTGCATGGACGCGAGCGCGCTACCGGCCAGCAGGAAGGTCAGCGCGTAGCCGAGGTTCAACTGGTAGTTGATGGTGGCGACCAGCAGCACGACCAGCGTGCCGCAGAAAGCCAGGCCGGCGCGCGTGGGCACGATGTAGATGTTGCGCTGGCCCAGCGTCCACTGGTCGGTCGCCGGCAGCCGGCTCAGCCACCAGTGGCGCAGCCGGGCGCGCGGCCCGCCACGCGCGGATTCGATCGCCGGCAGGGAGGATGCGGTGCTCACGCCAGCCTCAGGGCAGTGGCACGGCTTCGATCATGGCCCGCACCTGCTCGCGCCGGCCGCGGCCTGCGCCGGCCACCGGCTGCAGGCGGTGGGCGATGGCCTGGGGCAGCAAGGCCTGCAGGTCGTCCGGCACCACATGGTCGCGTCCTGCGAGCAGCGCACGGGCGCGGGCCAGCCGCAGCACCGCAATGCCGGCACGCGGCGACAGCCCGGCGACGAACCACTGGCCCGAGCGGGTCGCGGCGATCAGCGCCTGCAGGTAGTCCAGCAGCGATTCCGAGACGAAGATCTGCTTGACCGCATTCATCGCCTCGATCAGCTCGTCGGAGGTCATCAGCGGCTGCAGCTGCGCAACCGCTTCGCGCCGGTCGCTGCCCGACAGCAGCGCGCGCTCGGCCTGGCGGTCCGGGTAGCCCAGTGTGATGCACATCAGGAAGCGGTCCAGCTGGCTTTCGGGCAGCGGATAGGTGCCGAGCTGCTCGCTGGGGTTTTGCGTGGCGATGACAAAAAACGGCTTCGGCAGCGGCCGGGTCTCGCCTTCGACCGAGACCTGGTGCTCTTCCATCGCTTCGAGCAGCGCGCTTTGGGTCTTCGGTCCGGCGCGGTTGATCTCGTCGGCCAGCAGCACCTGCGTGAAGACCGGGCCGGGGTGGAAGACAAAACCTTCCTTCTGGCGCTCGAAGATGGACACGCCGATCAGGTCGCTGGGCATCAGGTCGGCGGTGAACTGCACGCGGGTGAACTGCAGGCCCAGCGTGACGGCCAGCGTGTGCGCCAGCGTGGTCTTGCCCACGCCTGGCAGGTCCTCGATCAGCAGGTGGCCACCGGCCAGCAGGCAGGCCAGGCTGTCGTCGATCTGGATCGGCTTGCCGACGATGATCGTGCTAATCTGGCTCTTGAGACGAGACAAACGGGACTGCAGTTCAACGCTGTTCATCGGCTCACGATAACGCAGATTTTGCGGCCCCACAGAGGCTCGCCAAACCCGTTTCCAAGAGACAACGCACCGGCTCGCCGGACCTCCATGACCACCGGCTTTTTCACCCATCCCGACTGCCGCGCCCATGACATGGGCCGTGGCCACCCTGAGTGCCCGCAGCGGCTGGATGCCATCGAGGACCAGTTGCTGGCCTCCGGGCTGGAGGTGGCCTTGACCCGCTTCGACGTGCCGCTGGCTGCGCGTGAGGACTTGCAGCACGCCCATGCCGAGGCCTACCTCTGCGAGCTCGGCGAGCGCATGCAGCAGGTGGCCGACAGCGGCCAGCCCCGCGCGGTCGACCCTGACACCGTGATCGGCACGCGCACCGGGCAGGCCGCGCTGCGTGCCGCCGGCGCTGCAGTGGCCGCGACGGACGCCGTGATCGATGGCCGCGCCGAGACTGCCTTCTGCGCCGTGCGTCCGCCCGGCCATCACGCCACGCGTGACCAGGCCATGGGCTTCTGCTTCTACAACAACGTGGCCATCGCCGCCCGCCATGCGCTGGACGTGCGCGGCTTGAAGCGCGTGGCCATCGTCGACTTCGACGTGCACCACGGCAACGGCACCGAGGACATCGTGGCGGGCGACGAGCGCATCCTGATGGTGAGCATCTTCCAGGACCAGCTCTACCCCTTTTCCGGCGGCGTGCCGCTGGGCTCGAACATGGTCAACCTGCCGGTGCCGGCCTACACCCGCGGCATGGAAGTGCGCGAGCTGATCGAGGCCAACTGGATGCCCCGGCTGGAAGCCTTCAAGCCACAGATGATCTTCATCTCGGCCGGCTTCGATGCGCACAGGGAAGACGAACTGGGCCAGCTCGGCCTGGTCGAGGCCGACTATGAATGGATCACCCAGCGCATGGTGGACGTGGCCAGGCAGCACAGCCACGGCCGCATCGTGTCCTGCCTGGAAGGCGGCTACGCCTTGAGTGCGCTGGGCCGTAGCGTGGTCGCGCATCTGCGAGCTTTGGCCGGGGTCTGACCCAGTCGCGGCGTCATGCCGCGTTCACTCGGGCAGCGTTGCGCCACGCGACAATGTTTCGATGAACACTGCCGGCCTGACCACGCTGACCCTCACCGAATTCCTGGACGCATTGCGCCATCCCAGCGCGCTGATCGAAATCGCGGTCGCGCTGGGTTGCCTGCTGCTGGCGTGGGCGGTGGTGCGGGTGCTGCGCGGCAAGCCCGCAGCCGATGGCGCAATGGTCACGGCGACACAGCCTTCGATCTGGTTCGGCCGGCGCATCGTGGACGGGGTGCTGTTCCCCACGCTTGCCCTGGCGCTGGCTTTTGCCGCGCGCCGCATCATGCTGGGCTTGGGCATGCCGCTGGCGGTGTTCAAGATCGTCGTGCCAGTGCTGATGTCGTTTGCGCTGATCCGCCTGTCAGTGCGCGTGCTCAGCGTCGCGTTCCCCACCTCGCGGCTGGTGCGCGCGGCCGAACGCACGATTTCCTGGGTGGCCTGGCTGGCCGTGGTCGGCTGGATCACCGGCGTGCTGCCGCAGTTGCTGGAAGAGCTGGACCAGATCCGCTGGAAGCTGGGCGGCAGCGAAGTGTCGGTGCGCAACCTGCTGGACGGCCTGCTGTCCGGCGGCTTTGTGCTGGTGCTCACGCTGTGGGTCTCGGCCGCCATCGAGGCCAGGCTGCTGGCCGGTGCCATTGGCGAGCAGCTGTCGCTGCGCAAGGCCGCTGCCAACATCGTCCGCTCGCTGCTGATCTTCGTCGGCTTGCTGGTGGCGCTGTCGGCCGTGGGCATCGACCTGACCGCCTTGTCGGTGTTGGGCGGCGGGCTGGGCGTAGGCCTGGGCTTCGGCTTGCAGAAGCTCGCGGCGAACTATGTCTCGGGCTTCGTGATCCTCGCCGAGCGCTCGCTGCGCATTGGCGACATGGTCAAGGTGGACAACTTCGAAGGCCGCATCACCGACATCGCGACGCGCTACACCGTGATCCGCGCGCTGAATGGCCGCGAGGCCATCGTGCCCAACGAATTGCTGATCACCCAGCGCGTCGAAAACGCCTCGCTGGCCGATTCGCGGGTGGCCATGTCCACGTTGGTCCAAGTCGCCTACGGCACCAACCTGGACATGCTGATGCCGCAACTCGAAGCCGAAGTGCGTGAAGTCCCGCGCGTGCTGTCAGACCCCGGCCCCGCCGTGCAGCTTTCCAACTTCGCCGCCGATGGCCTGGAGCTGACGGTTGTCTTCTGGATCGCCGACCCCGAGAACGGCGCCGGCGGCGTGCGCTCGGCGGTCAACCTGCAACTCTGGCGCACGCTCGAAAAACTCGGCGTGGAGATTCCGTTTCCGCAGCGGGTGGTGCATCAGGCCGCGTCTGCGGCTTTGCCGGATGGCGCCATGCTTCAACAGCTGCCGCAACGTGGCCGGCCTTGACTTGGCGGACCGTCTTCAGGCCTTCCCGTCAACCCAGTTTTGATCTCGGTCTCACTGGTGGGCTGGGTTGCGAGTGTGTAGACTCCCGCACAAGGAGCTACACATGGCCACCAATCTTGCGATCGATCCCCAACTGCTGGAGCGCGCCGTCGAAGTCAGCGGTGAGCGCACGAAGAAGGCTGCGGTGACCAAGGCGCTGCAAGAGTTCATCGCGCGCCGAGAGCAACGGCGAGTGGCCGACCTGATTGGCCAGCTCGACTGGGATGACGGTTTCAACTACAAAGCCGAGCGCTCGCGCAAGTGACGCTGCTTGTCGATACAAGCGTTTGGTCGCTTGCGCTGCGTCGCGATGCGCCAGCAACAGGCCCGGAAGTCCAAGCCCTGAAGGACGCCTTGCTTGGCGGCGATCTTGTTGTGACCACTGGACTGGTCTTGCAGGAGTTGCTGCAGGGATTTTCTGGCCCGAAAGCGAATGCGCAGATCGTGGAGCGCTTTGCCGCACTGCCATTGCTGCAACCCGACCGGGAAGACCACATCGCAGCGGCACAACTCCGAAACACCTGCCGAAGAGCGGGAGTGCAAATGGGAACGGTTGACGCGCTGCTTGCACAGCTTTGCCTGCGACACGACGCCGTGCTGATGAGCACGGACAAGGATTTCACACATGCCGCCAAACACTGCCCTCTGCGCATCTGGACACCCATGATGAACAAGGGGCAGTGAGGCCGCTCAACGCTTCAACCAGGTCAACAACTCCGGCAGCAGCAGTGACTGGTTAAGTTCGTCGTCCGACTGGGCGACGAAGTGGCGGAGGTTGGTGACGGCGAGGAATCCGGTGTTGTCGAACTCGTCGCCGATGGCTTCGAGGAAGCCGAACTGGCCGGGTTGGTTGGAGATGCCGAGGAAGAGGAAGTAGACCTCGTCGCCGCGTTGCTGCGATTCGCGCAGCACTTGGCGGGTGCGGGCGTGGTCGTTGTTTTCGCCGTCGGTGACCATGACCACCAGCGAGCGCTTCTTTGCCTTCACCTCGGCCTTGCGGCCGAACAGCTTGCCCAGCAGGCCGGGCTCTGCGCCCTTGAGCCAGCCGAAGCCGCGCAGCGCTTGCTCCAGCGCATGGCTGTAGTCGGTGCCGCCGCACCAGCCGGGCACCTTGGCGACGATCTCGCGGCCGACGTAGCCCTGGTAGTTGTCGGCCGTCACGGCGCCGACCTCGAACACCGACGCGGCGCTGTGGCTGAAGGTGATGACGTCCAGCTTCTTGTCCGGGTCGAAGGTCAGGCCCCAAGGGACCAGCCGGGTCAGCAAATCATTGGTGATGCCTTCGCGGTGCTCGTCCTCGAACGAGCCGCTGACGTCCAGCAGGAAGGCCATGTCGACGACGGGCGGCTGGGTGACGCCGGCTTTTTGCAGGCACAGCTGCAGCGAAGCCTGGGACTTTTGCAGGTTCAGGGTCAGGGCCATGGTGGGTTCGGTTCTTTCGGGGGATCGATCAGGGCTGCGAGGCGCAGGTTGTCAGCTTTTCAAGCCGTTGATCACGGCATGAAGGCGCTCTTGCAGCAGGAAGCGTTCGGTGTCGTGTGCGGGTTCGGCGGGCAGCGCGGCCATGCTGGCCAGCCAGGCCGGCAGGCTGACGCGCACGGTGTCGTGCAGCCGGCTGGCGAGTTGCGCCAACTGGTGGTCGGCCTGCTCGGCCTGCAGGCGGTGCTGCTGCAGCGTGGCCTGGGTGCGGGCCAGCGAGACCAGCCGGTCCTGCAGCGACAGCGCAAGGGTTTCGCGCTGCGCAGCGGGCAGCAGGCCGGGCAAGGCTTCGGTGGCCAGGCCCAGCGCCTGCAGCTCGGTGAGCAGCTCCGCGGCAGCCTGCTGGTTCGTGGCGAGCTGCGCGCGCAACTTGGCCAGCGGGCCATCCGCAGCCTCCAGCGCGGCGCGCAGCGTGTCGATCTCGGGCCGCAACGTGGCGAGGCGCGCGCGAGGCGCCTTGCGGCGGCTCCAGGGCAGCGCCGAGGTGGAGGGCGCCAGCGTCTCGGCCAGGTCTTCCAGCAATGCGAGCAGGCGCTCGATGTGGCGCGGCGCGGCGCGCAGCAGCTCGTGGTCCATCAGCTGCAGCAGTTCGTCGACCAGTGCGGCGTGGCGGGCCTGGGTTTCGCGGCCGAAGCGTTCGGCAGCGGGCCGGTCGAACACCGCCGGCACGACGCCAGCCAGCAGCAGCCGCGCGCGCGCCAACAGGGTGGGTGGGGCGTCCGGAAACTGCTCGGCCAGCGTGGCGTCGTCGACCGCCAGCGGTTTGCGCGGCACGCCGGGCAGGCGGCTGGGCGTGGCATCGGCCTTGGTGGTGACGACGCTGAGCGCGTGGCTTGCCGCGGGCGGCGCCGTTGGCGGTGCTGCAGCTGGCAGGCGCGTCGGCATGGCGCTGGGCAATGGTGCCGCGGACGCAGGCGAGGGCGCACTGGGCAGGGCGCTTGCCGGCGCCGTTGGCCCAGGCGAGCCGATGCGCGTCGGCGCCAGCGGGGTGCTGCTGTCGGCAGGCGGCGGCGTCGCGCCGCCGATCACCGTCGGGCGGGTGGCCATGCAGCCTGGGGGAGCTGGCCGTGCTTCAGGAGAAGTGGCCCAGCACGCTGTTGAAATCGCCGTTGAAGCCGACGCCGACGGCGACGAAGTTGGCCTTGCCGCCGGCCTCGATCATGACCGAGCCCATCTGCACGCCGATGAAGTCGCCGAACTGGTTGGACAGGCTGGCGCGCATCAGCTCGGTGCCGCTGGCATTGACGATGGCGATCTCGGCGTTTTGCACCTGGCCGAAGCGCTTGGCTGCGGCCTGGGTGTGGATCATCGCGACCAACGGGATTTCCAGCACGCCGCTGCTGACCGAAGGCAGCTTGGATGGGTCCACGCGGATCCATTCATCCACGCCGTCCAGCGCGCCGTCCAGCGCGTCCGGGCTGTGGCGCAGCGCGCCGCCGTGCACCTGGAACGAACCGTCGGGTTGCTTGTCGAGCACGCCCACTTCCTGGCCGCCGATCTTGCGGCGCACGTTGTAGGTCGACAGGATGTCTTCCAGGCTTTGCGCCTTGGCGCCGTCGCCGGCATTGACGCAGACGATGGCATGCAGGTCGAGGTCGGTCTCGCCGTCCCACGAGAGCTTGGCGGTGAAGGCTTCGCCCTTGCTGAGGTTGAGCTGCAGCTTGGGCGCCTGTTCGCCAGGTTTGGCCAGGTTCAGAACGAGTTTGGACATGAAGCGGGTTCCTTGCGGAAGGGAGCGAAAGAGAAAAGGAAGTTCAGCTTGGCTCAGCGCTGGGCGGGCAGGTCGGGGCGGATGACCGCGCCGAGTTGCGCCATGTCCTGGCGCGCCTGCGCGAAGATCTGGCGGGCCTGCTCGAAACTCTGCATGTTCTTGGCGCGCGCCTGTTCGACGATGCCGACCAGCTGGCGCGTGTCGGCCACGATGGCTTGCAGCTGGCGTGCCTGCGCCAGGCGGTTGTCGCCCGGCGCGGTGGCGGCCTTGCCGACGACTTCGGTCATCAGCTTGGAGCGCACCGCCAGCAGGTTGGCATCCAGCGCGGCGCCTTGCTCGGCCAGGCGTTGCACGCCCTGCGTGACCAGCGCGCCGTGGATGGTCAGCAGCGTCATCTTGATGCTGGCAAAACGCGAGGACGCGGTGGTCGTCGTTTCCTGCAGCGTGGAGATGCCGGCGTTCTGCAGCTGGCGGATCACCATCTGGTCCGACGGCAGGCGCGACAGCGTGCTTTCGATCGCCAGCGAGCGGCTTTCCAGTGCCTGCAGCTTGTCCTGCAACGTGGCGATGGTGCCGCTGTCGGCGCCATTGCTGATGGCTTCGCCCAGCTCGGCTCGGGCCTTGTTGACAAAGCCCATCAGGAAAGCCGCCACCTGGGCGAACTCGACGAAGCGCTCGCGGTAGGCGTTTTTCAGCTGTTCGAGGTTGCGCACCTCGCCGTCCAGCCGCTGCTGCTCCTGCTGCAGCTCCACTTCCATGGTCTTGATCAGGTCCGAGAGCTTCTTGCTCTTGCCCGACGCGGCCAGGCGCACCTCTTCGTAAGCCCGGCTCATGGCCTTGCTCAAGGTCTTCTTGTTGAACATGCCCATGAAGCGCTCCATGGCGCTGGGCTGGGCGTTCAGGATCTTGTCGGCCAGCACGTCCAGCTTCTCGCTTTCGACGGCTTCGCTGAGGCCTGCCACCAGCTTGAAGATGCGCGGCTGCTCGGCCTTCTCGATGCGGTCCAGGAACTGGCCCAGCGTGCGGTGCAGCGACTGCTCGGCCTCGCCGCCCAGCTTGGCGATGTCCAGCATCGGCGTTTGGGCCAGGCTGACGCTGGCGATCTGCGCGCCAATGGTGTTGCGCTGCTCGTCGCTCAGGGCAACGGGGAAGTCGGCCGGAATGCCGACCAGCGCAAGGTTGCTGCTGCCGGGCAGCGGCGAAAGCGGTGACAACGAGGTGGTCGCCAGCGTGGTGGGCAGCGAACTCGGGATGTTGCTCAAGGCGTTTCTTCCCTGGGGAATGACAGGGCGTCTAGCCTATCCCAACACCGGGCCCCGCGGCCACCCCTTGAGACAAAACGCAATGCAGCGCCGCCAGTTGCGGTTCTGGCGGGCTGAATTGCATTCCCACTTGGTCAGGCTTCGACGACGGGGATCTTGCCGATCTTGGCTTGCCAGGTCTTCGGGCCTTCGATGTGGGCGCTGGTGCCGCTCGAATCAACGGCCACCGTCACCGGCATGTCCACCACGTCGAACTCGTAGATGGCTTCCATGCCCAGGTCGGCAAAACCGACGACCTTGGCGGCCTTGATGGCCTTGGAGACCAGGTAGGCGCTGCCGCCCACGGCCATCAGGTAGGCGCTCTTGTGCTTCTTGATGGATTCGATGGCGACCGGGCCGCGCTCGGACTTGCCGATCATCGAGATCAACCCGGTCTGGGCCAGCATCATCTCGGTGAACGAGTCCATGCGGGTCGCGGTGGTCGGGCCGGCCGGGCCGACCACTTCGTCGCGTACCGGGTCCACCGGGCCGACGTAGTAGATGACGCGGTTGGCGAAGTCCACCGGCAGCGGCTCGCCCTTGGCCAGCATGTCCTTGATGCGTTTGTGCGCGGCGTCGCGGCCGGTCAGCATCTTGCCGTTGAGCAGCAGCGTCTGGCCGATCTTCCAGCTGGCAACTTCGGCCTGCGTCAGCGTGTTCAGGTCCACACGCTTGCTCTTGTTGTAGTCGGGTGCCCAGGTCACGTCGGGCCACAGGTCCAGGCTGGGCGGGTCCAGGTGCACGGCGCCGGAGCCGTCGAGCACGAAGTGCGCGTGGCGGGTCGCGGCGCAGTTCGGGATCATCGCGATCGGCTTGCTGGCAGCGTGCGTCGGGAAGGTCTTGATCTTCACGTCCAGCACCGTGGTCAGGCCGCCCAGGCCTTGCGCGCCAATGCCCAGTGCATTGACCTTCTCGTACAGCTCGATGCGCAGCTCTTCGAGCTTGTTCTGCGGGCCGCGGTCCAGCAGTTCGTACATGTCGATGTCTTCCATCAACACTTCCTTGGCAAGCATCACTGCCTTCTCGGCCGTGCCACCCACGCCGATGCCCAGCATGCCCGGCGGGCACCAGCCGGCGCCCATGGTCGGGACGGTCTTCAGCACCCAGTCGACGATGCTGTCGCCGGGGTTGAGCATGTACATCTTGGACTTGTTCTCGCTGCCGCCGCCCTTGGCCGCGACGATCACGTCGACCTTGTCGCCAGGCACCAGCTCCATGTGGACCACGGCAGGCGTGTTGTCCTTGGTGTTCTTGCGCTCGAAGATCGGGTCGGCCAGCACCGAGGCGCGCAGCACGTTGTCCGGATTCAGGTAACCCTGGCGCACGCCTGCGTTCACCGCATCGGTGACTGAGCCCTTGCCAAAGCCTTCCCACTTCACTTCCATGCCAATCTTCAGGAACACGTTGACGATGCCGGTGTCCTGGCAGATCGGGCGCTTGCCCTCGGCGCACATGCGCGAGTTGGTCAGGATCTGGGCGATCGCGTCCTTGGCTGCGGCGCTTTCCTCGCGCTCATAGGCGCGGGCCAGGTGGGCGATGTAGTCGGCGGGGTGGTAGTAGCTGATGTACTGCAGCGCGCTGGCGACGGACTCGATCAGATCGGCCTGGCGGATGGTGGTCATGCTTGGCTTTCCATGCTTGCTTTGTGCGGGCGGAGGTCTGCCAGTGACGGGCAGAATGCATCCGGGATTTTACTGAAGGGAGCCCATCGATGACCCCGGCACTGCGTCGTTTCTTCGCCCACGAATCCGCGGGTGGCATTGTGTTGGCGGTCGCCGCGGCGTTGGCCTTGGTCGTCAGCAACTCGCCGCTGGGCGCCAGTTACGCCGCTTTCCTGAAACTGCAGGGCGCTGTCAGCATTGCAGACGGCTGGCTCGTGCTGGCCAAGCCGCTGGTGGTCTGGGTCAACGACCTGTGGATGGCGGTGTTCTTCTTCGTGGTCGGGCTGGAGATCAAGCGCGAGTTCGTCGAAGGAGAACTGGCCTCGCGCAGCCAGGCCATCCTGCCGGCGGCCGCGGCGCTGGGCGGCATGGCGGTGCCGGCGCTGATCTACGCGGCCATCAACCATGCCGACCCGGTCGCGCTGCGCGGCTGGGCCATTCCCTCTGCGACCGACATCGCCTTTGCCATCGGCATCGTCACGCTGCTGGGTTCGCGCGTGCCGGCTTCGCTGAAGGTGTTCCTGACGGCGGTGGCCATCATCGACGACCTGGGCGCCATCGGCGTGATCGCCGTGTTCTACACCAGCCAGCTGTCGCTGGGCATGCTGCTGGGCGCCGGCGCCTGCCTGGCCGGGCTGTGGGGGCTGAACCGGGCCAAGGTGACGAATGTGGGCGTCTATGTCGTGCTGGGCCTGGTGCTGTGGGTCTTCGTGCTGAAGTCCGGTGTGCATGCCACGCTGGCCGGCGTGGCCACCGCGCTGGCAGTCCCCATGCGCCGGCCCGACGGCGGCTCGCCGCTGGAAGACGCCGAACATGCGCTGCACCCCTGGGTGGCCTTCCTGGTGCTGCCGGTGTTTGCCTTCACGAATGCCGGCGTCAGCTTGCTGGACGCTTCGGCCTCGGTGCTGCTGGCGCCTGTGACGCTGGGCATTGCTGCCGGACTGGTGCTGGGCAAGGCGGTCGGCGTGTTTGGCTCCGTCTGGCTGCTGGTGCGCGCTGGCTGGGCCGTGCTGCCGGCAGGTGCCGCCTGGCGCCAGGTGCTGGGCGTGTCGCTGCTGTGCGGCATCGGTTTCACGATGAGCCTGTTCATTGGCGGGCTGGCCTTCGAGGGCAACCCGCTGCTCGAGACCGAGCTGAAGCTGGGCGTGCTGGGCGGCTCCATCATTGCCGCCGCCCTCGGGGCTTGGGTCCTGACCCGAAAGACCTGAGCTGCCCTGTGGCTCAGTGCGGGTCCGGGTTCTTGCTGCCGTAGAGGATGCGGTCGGAGGCCGCAATCGCCATCGCAGACAGCAGGAAGGCCAGGTGGATCGCGGTTTGCGCAATCAGCGTCTTCTCGCTGTAGTTGTCGGCGCTGATGAAGGTCTTCAGCAGGTGGATGGACGAGATGCCGATGATCGCGGTGCCCAGCTTGACCTTCAGTACAGAAGCATTGACATGGCTCAACCATTCGGGCTGGTCTGGATGGCCTTCGAGGTTCATGCGTGAGACAAAGGTCTCGTAGCCGCCGACGATGACCATGATCAGCAGGTTCGAAATCATCACCACGTCGATCAAGCCCAGCACCACCAGCATGATGATGGTCTCGTTCAACGCGTTGGGCGGCGTGTCGGCATGGGCATAGCCCACGCTCTTGATCAGGATCTCCAGCGCATGCTGGTCGCCCAGCGCCGCCTGGATCAGGTGCACCAGTTCGACCCAGAAATGAAAGACGTACACGCCCTGCGCCAGGATCAAGCCAAGGTACAAGGGCAGTTGCAGCCAGCGGCTGGCGAAGATCACCGTGGGCAGCATGCCCAGGCGCTGCTGGGGCGGGCGGGGCGAAGGCTTGGGAGTTGGCGTCATGAGGTGTGGATGGCGTCAGGTGTGCTGGGCCAGCCCGGAGGGCTGCCGATGCCGGGAATTCTAGGGGTCGCCCAGGAAAGCCCAGGGCGGCTTTGCGGGGCCCGTGCTGGCAGCTGGCGGCCCCCTGCAGTAAGGCCTTCGTCAGACGGACGGAACACAGTGCGGGCCAAACGGGCAATGCCCATCGGCAGGCAGGCCCGTGCAGGCAATCAAGACCGAGGAGACAGACGACATGAGTGAAGACCTCAAGATTTACACGCCGCCCGCCGAGCTGGTGGCCCAGGCCCATGTGTCCGGCATGGCAGCCTACGACGCCTTGTGCGCCGAAGCCGAAGCCGACCACGAAGCCTTCTGGGCCCGCCAGGCGCGCGAACTGCTCAGCTGGAAGAAGCCCTTCACCAAGGTGCTGAACGACGCCGACGCGCCGTTCTTCAAATGGTTCGAGGACGGGCTGCTGAATGCCTCGTACAACTGCCTGGACCGCAACATCGAGCGTGGCCTGGGCGAAAAGACGGCGCTGATCTTCGAGGCCGACGACGGCACGGTCACCCGCACCAGCTACGCCCAACTGCTGGCCAAGACCTGCCAGATGGCCAATGCGCTGAAGGCCATCGGCATCGGCAAGGGGGACAGGGTCATCATCTACATCTCGATGTCGGTTGACGGCGTGGCCGCGATGCAGGCCTGTGCCAGGATCGGCGCGACCCACTCGGTGGTGTTTGGCGGCTTCTCGGCCCACTCCTTGCGCGACCGCATCGAAGACACCGGCGCCAAGGCCGTCATCACTGCCGACTGCCAGGTGCGCGGCGGCAAGCAGCTGCCGCTGAAAGCCATCGTCGACGAGGCGCTGACGCTGGGCGGCTGCGAATCGGTGGGCAAGGTGCTGGTGGTCAACCGCGCCAATGCGCAGGTCAGCATGACGGAGGGCCGCGACCTGTGGCTGGCCGAGCTGATGATGGACCAGCCCGAGACCTGCGAGCCGGAATGGGTAGAAGCAGAACACCCGCTGTTCCTGCTCTACACCTCCGGCTCCACCGGCAAGCCCAAGGGCGTGCAGCACAGCACAGGCGGCTATCTGCTGCACGCGGCGCTCACCACCAAGTGGACCTTCGACCTGAAGGCCGACGACATCTTCTGGTGCACCGCCGACATCGGCTGGGTCACCGGCCACACCTACATCACCTACGGCCCGCTGGCGCTGGGCGGCACCGAGATCGTCTTCGAAGGCGTGCCCACCTACCCGGACGCCGGCCGCTTCTGGAAGATGATCCAGGACCACAAGGTCACCATCTTCTACACCGCGCCCACGGCCATCCGCTCGCTGATCAAGGCGGCCGAGGCCAAGGACGAGGTGCACCCGAAGAGCTACGACCTGAGCAGCCTGCGCATCCTCGGCTCGGTCGGCGAGCCCATCAACCCTGCCGCCTGGGAGTGGTACCACCTGCATGTGGGCGGTGGCCGTTGCCCCATCGTCGACACTTTCTGGCAGACCGAAACCGGCGGCCACATGATCACGCCGCTGCCAGGTGCCACGCCGATGGTGCCGGGCTCGTGCACGCTGCCGTTCCCCGGCATTGCCGCGGCCATCGTCGACGAAACCGGCAAGGACGTGCCCAACGGGCAGGGCGGCATCCTGGTCGTCAAGAAGCCTTGGCCTAGCATGATCCGCACCATCTGGGGCGACCCGGAGCGCTACAAGAAGAGCTACTACCCGGCCGATTTCCAGGGCAAGTACTACCTGGCGGGCGACGGCGCGATCCGCGACGCCAAGACTGGCTACTTCACCATCACCGGCCGCATCGACGACGTGCTGAACGTCTCCGGCCACCGCATGGGCACGATGGAGATCGAGTCGGCCCTGGTCAGCTGCACCGAGCTGGTGGCCGAGGCGGCCGTGGTGGGCCGGCCGGACGACACGACTGGCGAAGCCATCTGCGCCTTCGTGGTGCTCAAGCGCCCACGCCCGACCGGCGAAGAAGCCAAGGCAATTGCCAAGCTGCTGCGCGACCACGTGGGCAAGGAAATCGGCCCCATCGCCAAGCCCAAGGACATCCGCTTCGGCGACAACCTGCCCAAGACCCGCTCGGGCAAGATCATGCGGCGCCTGCTGCGGCAGGTTGCCAAGGGCGAGGCCATCACGCAGGACACCAGCACCCTTGAGAACCCGGCGATCCTGGATCAGCTGTCCCAGGTCAACTGACGCGCATTGACCGCGGATGAAAAAGGGCGGCGCATGGCTGCCCTTTTTTGCTTTTTCCGGGGCCTGCGTTACGTCTTGAAATCCCCCACGGCTGGAACTTACCCGCGCCGTCTGCACCTCACTCGTTTGAGAAAGCAGGAGCGTTCACGATGCGAAAGTCTCAGCGGATGAGGAAGTCCTTGCGAACGGCGGCGACCGTGGCCGGTCTCAGCATGGCGGCGCTGGGTGTGGCCCGCGCCCAGTCGCTGAGCCCGCTGGCGCGGTCACCGAACTCGGTTCGGTCTGAAATCGACGCCCGCTGGCGCGAGAGCCTGGATGCATTTGCCGCGGCGGACCGCACTGCGGCGCCGCAGCCTGGCGGTGTGCTGTTCGTCGGCAGCTCGTCCATCCGCCTGTGGGGCAATCTCGAAACCCAGTTCGACCAGCAGCCCAGCGTCATCAAGCGCGGTTTCGGCGGTTCGCGCCTGTCGGACGTGGCCCGTTACCTGGACCGGTTGGTGCTGCCCTACCAGCCGCGGCTGGTGGTGGTCTATGCCGGGGACAACGACTTGGCCGAAGGTGCCACGCCGCAGCAGGTGCTGCAGAGTTTCCAGACGCTGGTCGAAGGCGTGAAGGCCGCGCTGCCTGACACCCGCATCGCCTACCTGTCGATCAAGCCCAGCCCCTTGCGCGCCTCGCTGATGCCGGCGATCCACGACACCAATGCGCTGATCTCGGCCTACGCCGGCAAGACCCCCAACCTGGACTTCATCGACATCTATTCGAAGATGCTGGACAGCAGCGGCCAGCCGCGGCCTGAGCTGTTCCTGGAAGACCGGCTGCACATGAACGAGCAGGGTTATGCGCTGTGGCGCAAGGAGATCGCGTCGCACCTGCTGCCGGGCAACAAGCCGCAGCCGATGCAGACGGCGGCTGCCAACTGAAGGCGTTTCACGCCGCTGGGGCGTGGCCTGGCCCGCGGCGTGAGATGCGGCGCGCCGCAAGCTTCTTGCGCGCCTCGGCCGCCTGGGCGTCGATGCGCAGACTGCCCCAGGCCACCGCATACAGGACACCCAGCGTGGCGGCCAGGATCACGACGTCGATCCACACCGGCCGTTCCGGGGTGGACGAGCCGAAGATCGTCAGCGCCACCAGGGCCAGCAGCAAGTGGGTGCAGAAAACCGGCAGCGAGGCCTTGCCCAGGGTTTCCAGCGCCGCCACACGTGGCAGCCGGGTCTTCAACCAGGGCCCGAAGTGCATCACCAGCACCAGCAGCGCGCAGTAGTTGATCAAGCGCATGGGGCCCAGCTGCCACTTGTCGAACAGCAGGTTGAGCGCGTTCGGCTCCGCAAACGGGACTTGGCCGACGGCGTGGCGCCAGACCAGCATCACCGCCGCGATGGCGAGCGCTGCGTTGACCATCCAGCGCGGAAAGTCCCAGCCGGCCGTCGGCCCGTCTTCGGCGCCGCTGGCCCCCATCCACAAGCCCAGCACCCACAGGAACTGCCAGGCGAACAGCTTGAACGAGCCCAGCTCGGCAAACGGGATCCAGGCCCAGCGGCTGGCGCTAGCCATGCGGTCGTAGAGCAGGTGGAAGAGGTCGAACTGCGCCGCCAGCCACAGCAGAAGGCTCATGCCCATCACGCCGCCCCAGCCGCGGTGCAGGCCGTGCAGCAACACCAGCGGGCTGACCAGCATCAGCAGGATGTACATCGGCAGGATGTCCAGCAGCGGCGGGTTGTAGATCAGCAGCATGCCGCTGACAAAGGCCTGCACCGGGTGCGCCAGGTAGAAGGACAGCAGGTTGGTCACGGCCTCCTGCCGCGCCATCAGGCCGACCATCGCGATCAGCGTGAACAGGAACAGCAGCAGGCCGGCCTGGCAGAGGTAGATCTTCAGCGCGCGGCGCAGGAAGGCGCCGGGGATGCTGGCATCGCCTTTTTGACGTGCCCGGCGCGTGTAAACCATGCCGGCCATGTAGCCGGACAGCATCACGAAACCTTCGGCCGCCGAGACAAAACCAAACGGCTGGCCGGTCGGGTCCGAGAAGCGCGTGGGCAGGTGCGTCAGCGTCATCAACACCAGCATCAGTCCACGCAAGGCGTCAATCTCCCAGCGGCGTGTCATGGAGCACCCGCTGCAAGAGCTTGAACAGCGGCAACACGGACCTGGCGCATCGGCAACGGGCTCCTGAGGTGACAGCAGGCGAAACGCGAAAGGCGACGCCAATGCCGCCACAGGGGCACGCGGCGTGCCGCCTGGCGCCGCCTCTTCAGAACCGCGTCAGTACCCGGTATTTCAAAGTCACCGAGCCTTCGGCCGGCACCTTGATGCGCCATTGCGCGGTGCCGGCCGCCACCTTCTCGTGCGGCTGCGAGCTCTCCAGCATCTTCCAGTCGCCAGGCACCGGCTCGCGCACCGTGACGGTTACCGGCTCGGGCTTGGCGTTTTTCAGCACGATCTCGTAGGCGCTCTCGGCCACGTAGCTGGCCTGGTTGCCGGGCTCGCGGCGCTTGAAGTCGGTCTGCTTCTTGTCGGCCGTCACGTCGAAGGCTTCGCCCAGGTGCAGGCGCAGCGTCTCGTTTTTCGGCGTGTGGTCGATCCGGTCCTCGCCGACGAACTGCGCGCGGCCGGCGCTGTCACGCTTGTAGACGCGCACCACGCCCTTGGGCAGCGGCTGGCCGAGGTGGTTGGCCTCGCGGTTGGCAAAGGCCACGAAGACCTGGGCCTTGAGCTTGCGGCCCAGTTCACCCACGCTGTCGTGGTAGTAGTAGTCATTGCCGCTGAACAGCAGTTCCTTGGTCGCCGGCACGCCGCTGGCGTTCATCAAGGCGACCTGCTTGGTCTGGTTCTCGGCCAGCGTGGTGGCGCGGCCCAGCGTGTAGAGGTGGTACTCGAACAACGCTTCCTGGGCCACCGCCGGCGCGGCGGGGGCGGCCATGGCCATCACCCTGCCGTCAGCCTTGGCGCGTGCCATGTGCATTTCCTCGCGCACCCGGTTCACATCCCCGGCCACCAGTTGCACACTCGCATTCGGGTAAGCGGTGCCACTCTGGTTGGTCAGCGTGATCCAGCCGTTCAGGTCCAGCGAGTTGTCGTCTGCGCTCAGCTCGGCCACGTAGTCGGCGCGCCAGGACAGGCCGCCGGTCAGGTAGGACAACTCTGTCGATTGCGGGCCCGCGAGCTGGTTGTCCAACTCGGTGACCAGCGTGGGCCGGTCGCGCAGCGTGGCCGGCACGCCGTCGAACACCAGCCTGCCCGGCATGCCGGTCTCGATGCGGTCGCCGATCTTCAGCACCACGCCCTGGTTGGCGCTCAGCACCTCGGCGGTCTCCACGGTTTCGGCGCCGGTCTGCGGATGGGTCTTGATGACCCGCACCGTCTTGCCAACCGACTTCTCCAGCAGCTTGGCCGGCGTCAGCAGGTCGAAGTCGAAGTTCTGTTCCAGCACGCTCAGGGCGCCGGGTTGCGACAGGCTGCGCAACTGCGCCGTCTCGGGCCGCATGCGGGCGCTGACATCGCGCAGCGCCAGCCGGTTCACGCCGCGGGGCAGCGAGAACTGCCGGGTGTCCTTCACCAACGCCAGGTCGTCGTTGTAGATGGTCAGCGCAATCGCCTGCTGGTCGGCCAGCGTGCTGCGTTGTTCGGCGCCGTCGAGGGTGAGGGCGGGTGCAGGGGCTTGTGCCTGCGCAGCGAAGGCGATGGCGCTGATGGTGGCAATCGCGGCGCTGGCGAGTTGGTTGAGCCGGGTCATGGTGTCCTCCTGAGGTCTTGACACCAGCTTCTACGGCGCAGCCTCAGGAATGGGGTGAACCCGTCTTCAAAAAAGATGGGGCCAGCAAAAAGGCCGCAAGTGCGGCCTTTTGGGTGAGCGCGCGGCAACTGCCGCGGTGTCACTTCTGCGTGAGCACCCAGGTTGCGAGCTGCTTGGCCTCGTCCGGCGTGACGGCATTGGCCGGCATCGGCACAGGCCCCCACACGCCGGAGCCACCCTTCTGGATTTTCTCGGCCAGCTTGGCCACGGCGTCCTTCTGTCCGGCGTACTTGGCGGCCACGTCCTTGTAGGCGGGCCCAACGATCTTCTTGTCGATCGCATGGCAGGCCATGCAGTTCTTCTTGGTGGCCAACTCGGCTTGTGCAAAGGCAGGCGAGGCGGCCACCAGGGCCAGCAAGGTGATCAGCGCTTTCATTGGCATCTTTCCGTGAGTGAGGAAATGAGGGCTGGGTGAATTACATTCGTGACCAGAACATTGTAGGGACGGCTGCGACGCAGGGTTTGCGTTCGAGCGGCGCGGCAACCGGGAAATCGCACATGGCGTTCATCTTCATCGGGGTGGTGCTGCTGGCACTTTGGTTGCTGGACTGGGGCTTCGTGGGTCACCTGGACTGGTGGTGGATCGCCTTGCCTTTTGTGCTGGCGCTGCTCTGGTGGTGGTATGCCGACGCCAGCGGCCTGACGCGCAAGCGCGAAATGGAAAAGGATGAAGAGCGCAAGGCCGAGCGCCGCCGCCGCAACATTGCCAACATGGGCCTGGATCACTTGCGCGGCGGCAACCGCAAGCGCTGAAGGCCTATTCGAACCGGTCCAGCACCGCACCGGCACTGGCACTCGACGCATTGAAGGCGAACTTGGCCAGCACGCCGCGGGTGTAGCGCGGCTTGGGCTTGACCCACGCGGCCTTGCGGCGGGCGATCTCGTCGTCGGCCACATTGAGCTGCAGCTTCAACTGGTGCGCGTCGATGGTGATCGAGTCGCCTTCCTGCACCAGCGCGATGGTGCCGCCTTCGTAGGCCTCGGGCGCCACGTGGCCGACCACCATGCCCCAGGTGCCGCCGGAGAAGCGGCCGTCGGTGATCAGGCCGACGCTTTCGCCCAGGCCCTGGCCGATCAGCGCGCCGGTGGGCGCCAGCATCTCCGGCATGCCCGGGCCGCCCTTGGGGCCGAGGTAGCGCAGCACCATCACGTCGCCGGCCTGGATCTGCTTGGCCATGATGGCGGCCAGGGCGGATTGTTCGTCGTCGAAGACCCGCGCCGGGCCGGTGATGACCGGATTCTTCAGCCCGGTGATCTTGGCCACGCAGCCTTCCGGGCTCAGGTTGCCCTTCAGGATCGCCAGGTGGCCTTCTTCGTACATCGGGTTGGCGACGGGGCGGATCACCTGCTGGTCGGCACGCGGCTGGTCCGGCAGGTCGACCAGGTTCTCGGCCACGGTCTTGCCGGTGATGGTCATGCAGTCGCCATGCAGCAGGCCGGCGGCCAGCAGCGTCTTCATGACCTGCGGAATGCCGCCGGCGCGGTGCAGGTCAATCGCCAGGAACTGGCCGCTGGGCTTCAGGTCGCACAGCACCGGCACCTTGCGGCGCATGCGCTCGAAATCGTCGATGGTCCACTCGACTTCGGCCGCGTGGGCGATGGCCAGGAAGTGCAGCACCGCATTCGTCGAGCCGCCGGTGGCCATGATGACGGCGACGGCGTTTTCGATGGACTTGCGCGTGACGATGTCCCGCGGCTTCAGGTCTTTCTTCACCGCTTCGACCAGCACCGCGGCGCAGCGCTTCACGCTGGCGGTGATCTCGTCTTCCACATTGGCCATGGTCGACGAATACGGCAGGCTCATGCCCAGCGCTTCGAAGGACGAGCTCATGGTGTTGGCGGTGTACATGCCGCCGCAGGAGCCGGTGCCGGGAATCGCGCGGCGCTCGATCTCGCAGAAGTCCTCTTCGCTCATGTTGCCGGCGGAGAACTGCCCCACCGCTTCGAAGACCGAGACGATGTTCAGGTCCTGGCCCTTGTAGCGGCCCGGCAGGATGGTGCCGCCGTAGACGTAGATGGCCGGCACGTTGGCGCGCAGCATGCCCATCATGCCGCCCGGCATGTTCTTGTCGCAGCCGCCGATGACGATCACGCCGTCCATCCATTGGCCACCCACGCAGGTCTCCACGCAGTCGGCAATCACCTCGCGCGACACCAGGCTGTATTTCATGCCTTCGGTGCCCATGGCCATGCCGTCGGAGATGGTTGGCGTGCCGAAGATCTGCGGGTTGGCGCCGGCTTCCTTGAGGCCCTGCACCGCTGCGTCCGCCAGCTTCTGCAGGCCTGAATTGCAAGGCGTGATGGTCGAGTGCCCGTTGGCCACGCCGATCATCGGCTTGCCGAAGTCGGTCTCCTGGTAGCCCATGCCGTAATACATGGAGCGGTTGGGCGCCCGCGCGACGCCCTCGGTGATGTGCTTGGAGCGGCGGTTCAGGTCGGAAGCCATGGCATTTGCTCAGGATCCAAAACTTCAGTGTAGCCCTGGCACGGCAGTGCGTTGGCGCACCGCCTTATGATCCCGCCCCATGCCTTTGATGCACCCTCAGTTCAACCCCATCGCGCTGGACCTCACGCGATTCGGCGTGCCCGTCCAGATCCACTGGTACGGCATCACCTATCTGGTCGCCTTCGCCCTGTTCCTGTTCCTGGGCGCACGGCGTGTGAAAAAACCCTGGTTCGCCAACGCCGGATGGACCCGGCGCGACGTCGAAGACCTGCTGTTCTTCGGCGTGGTCGGCGTGGTGCTGGGCGGCCGCATTGGCTACACGCTGTTCTACAAGCCGCTGTACTACCTGCAGCACCCGCTGGAGGTGTTTGCAGTCTGGAAGGGCGGCATGTCCTTCCACGGCGGGCTGCTGGGCGTGATCGCCGCGATGTTCGTGTTCGCGCTGCTGCGCCGGCGATCTTTCTGGGACGTGACCGACCTGATCGCGCCCTGCGTGCCGACCGGGCTGGCCAGCGGCCGCGTCGGCAACTTCATCAACGGCGAGCTGTGGGGCCGCGAGGCCGATCCCACGCTGCCCTGGGCAATGATCTTCCCGCAGTCCGGCAGCCTCACGCCGCGGCATCCGTCACAGGTCTACCAGTTCCTGCTGGAAGGCATGCTGCTGTTTGGTCTGCTGTGGTGGTTCGGCAGCAAGCCGCGCCGCCGCGCCGAGGTGTCTGCCGCCTTCCTGGTCGGCTACGGCCTGTTCCGCTTCATTGCCGAGTACTTCCGCGAGCCGGACAGCTTCCTTGGCCTGCTGGCGCTGAACATGAGCATGGGCCAATGGCTGTGCCTGCCGATGATCCTCGGCGGCGCGCTGCTGTTTGCCTGGAGCCGCAAGCAGCCGCTGCCGGCGGCGGCGCTCGCCTGATGCGCTGGCCGGCTGCACTGGCACTGGCCACGCTGCTGGCCACGCAGGGCGCGTGCGCCGAAGGCCTGCGCGACCCGCAGCTTCAGGCCCTTGCCGATGCCCACAAGCTGGTCGAACTGGAGCAGGCCGCCACTGCGCGGCTGGCGGCGCGCCCGGATGACGGTCCGGCCTGGCTGGCCTACCTGGAGAGCGTGCTCGGCCGCAATGTGCCCGACGCCGCTGCCCGCCGCGACGCGGCACTGGCGAAGTTCGAAGCCTGCGTGCAGAAGACGCCGCAGGTCGCCGCCTGCCATTACGGCGTTGGCGCGGTCACGGCCATCAACATCCTGGCCCAGGGCATCATGAAAGCGGCATTCGGCGTCGGCAAGGTGCGCGACGAATTCGCCCGCGCGCTGGAGCTGGACCCGGCCTTCGCACCGGCCCGCGCCGGGCTGGTGCAGTACTACCTGATGGTGCCCGGCTTTGTCGGCGGCAGCGTCTCCAAGGCCAGCGAGATCGCACAGGCCGAGAGCGCCCGGGCAGCCGAATACGGCAAGCTGCTGACCGCCATGGTGCAGCTGTACCGGACAAAGCTGGCCGATGCCGAGCGCCTGCTCGCCGCGGTGCAGCCGGGCAATGACCTGGAGCTGGCGGTCGAGCTGCGCGGCCAGTGGAACGCGCTGGGGCAGGCCTGGCTGCAGGACAAGCAGGCAGCCAAGGCGCGTGAGCTGTTCGAGCGCATGGTGCACGAGCGGCCCGAGCAACCTGGCCCGCACTACAGCCTGGCGCGCGCGCTGTCCGAACTGCAGCAGTGGGATGCGGCGCTGGCAGAACTGAAGCTTGCCGAGTCACTGCCTGGCCATGAGAATTTCCCGATTGACTACCGCATGGGCATGGCACTGCAGGGCAAGGGCGACACCGCGCAGGCCAAGGCCGCGTACAAGCGCTACCTGGGCTCGGTGAATCCGAACCCGCAGAACGTCGAAGACATCAAGAAGCGGCTGGCCGAACTCGGCTGAGTTGCGCGAACGAAAGAGCGAGAGAACCTGCATGCGCCAGATCTTCCTGGATACCGAAACCACTGGCCTGTCGCCCGAGACCGGCGACCGCATCGTCGAAGTCGGCTGCGTCGAAATGGTCGGCCGCCGCCTCACCGGCGAACACCGCCACTTCTACCTGAACCCCGAGCGCAAGGGCAGCGAAGACGCGATCCGCATCCACGGCCTGACCGACGAATTCCTGGCCGACAAGCCGGTCTTCGCCGCCGTGGCCGACGAGCTGATGGACTTCGTCGCTGGCGCTGAAATCATCATCCACAACGCCGGCTTCGACGTCGGCTTCCTGGACGAGGAACTGCGCCGCATGGGTCGCCCGCGCTTTGCCGACCACGTGGGCCGCATCACCGATTCGCTGTTCATGGCGCGCGAGATGTTCCCCGGCAAGAGCAACTCGCTGGACGCCCTTTGCAAGCGGCTGGAGGTCGACAACTCCAACCGCACGCTGCACGGCGCGCTGCTGGACGCCGGCCTGCTGGCCGAGGTCTACATCCGCCTGACCCGTGGCCAGAACACGCTGATGATCGACTCCGCCGACAGCGGCAGCGGCCCCGGCCTCGCCGTGGCCCAGATCGACCTGTCCAGCTTCATGCTGCCGGTGCTGGACGCCGACGAGGCCGAGCTGCTGCTGCACGAGACAGTGCTGAAGGAACTCGACAAGTCCGCCGGGGGGCTTGCGATCTGGCGAAAAGCCATGGCATAATGCAAGGCTTCCCGGGAACGAAAGATCCTTTCAAGAAATCAAGCATATCGCTGCTGATTTTGACCAAGGCACCCGCAGTTTTCGGGCGGTTAGCTCAGCGGTAGAGCACTGCCTTCACACGGCAGGGGTCGCAGGTTCGAACCCTGCACCGCCCACCAGATCAGGCTCCAATTGGGGCCGTCTGAGACCAAAAGCCCTAGAGACTCAAAGCTCTGGGGCTTTTTTCTTGTCCATTTGGGACCGCTTGAATGGCCCTCATGCTCGGGGCAACATTGAGCGGAGCCGGGGGGCCGGGGATCACCCAGAAAACTTGTACCCAACCAGGTGCTGCCGCTTGCCGCCAAGGCGCAAGCGGGCTGCGCGGTGTCGAAGCTGCTGAAGGCTGACATCACCTTGAGTGCCACGCACAAGGCCTGAGCAGGGAGCCGCCTTTTCCATGCGGCGCCGGCCTGCTGCGCCTCGGGCGCGCGGCGCTCAGGCGGGCAGTTCGAACTCGATGCCGATCTGAGAGCCGTAGATCGGGTAGCGGATCTTGCAGCGGAAGCCGCGCAGCCGCGCCGTGTCGACGCCGGCCACAGCGCACACGTGGCGAAGCAACTCGCCGTAGCGTGGGTATTCGGGCAGGCGGAAGGCGTCCGGGCCCGAGCCGAGGGACTG
Source organism: Ideonella sp. (assembly GCF_041287625.1). Taxonomy (GTDB): domain Bacteria; phylum Pseudomonadota; class Gammaproteobacteria; order Burkholderiales; family Burkholderiaceae_C; genus Ideonella. The sequence continues at coordinate 94,981 of NZ_JBGGNH010000035.1, read as the reverse complement.
CACGGTCTCGACCATGTCCAGCCGATCGTTGCGCCGTGCTGCGTCGTTGGGATGGGCGGCCCCTCGCACGACGGTGTCGAAGATGTGAACCTCGGCCCGCGAATCGGGCCAGACCTCGTCGTGCAGCCAGACGTCCACGATGAAGTACTCGCATGGCGGCTCCGCGTGCCCGCCGATGCCCGCGGTGGACGAATCGCTGCTTCTTCGCCGACGATTGAAGTTGGACAGCAATTGGCCGCAGACGTAGTCGACGCCGGGTGCGTTGTCGCTTCGGCCCAGCGGCAGGCCGGAAATTGTCGTTTCGACGAACACGCTGCTGTGCTGGACGGTTTCGACGAGATCGGGCGTCACGGTCGAGAACCCGGCCAGCAACATGTCGCTGGCTTTCGCAATGGGCCGACCTTCGAGCGAAGTCACGGTGTGATGCGCGCCGGGGGGCACGAACCACGATCCGACGTTGCGCAGCAGCCCCGAAGGGCGCGTGCGGCGGCAGCCCAGCAGCGCATCGATGCCCACGGAACTGAAGTTTTCGGCGCCGGGTGTCGGGAAGATGATCCCCGCGCTCAGCACCACGTCCGCCTGCACGCCGCGCAGCGCGCTCATGGCCTTGAAGGCAGCGGCCTTGTGGCGGGCTTCGAACGCGCCGCGCGACTCCACGACCCAGTCGCTCAATACCGCGTCGAAGGCAGCGCGGTCGCCGAAGTCCGCGTCGATGAAGTGCCCCAGCTCGTCCACCGCGGCTGCCACCTTGGTGGTGCAGTCGCGGTCGACATCGGCAGCGGAGGCGCCCCGCAGCATCTGGCGCAGCGCCTCCTGGCCGGGGACCGAGTTCAGCGTCGTCAGCGGGTCGCCGCCGCGCACCGACGCCAGCAGCCGGCTGACCACCGGCTGGCTCAGCTGCAGCACCTCGCGGATCGAGCGCTGGTCGCGCACACCGCGCCGCCCCAGCTCCGAGACGAGTGTCGAGAGGGCATCTTGCAGCTTGCGGCCCAGCAGTTCGGCGCGCTGGCGCAGTGCGGTGTCGCGGCTTTCGGAAATCATGAGCATGTCGACCATGCCCAAGCATAGCAGCCACGCGTCAAGGATATTCTCAGAATGTTCCAGGAAAATCCTTGCAAACGATCGGCACCCGTCCTATCCTGACCTGACACGCGGTTGACATGCGGCAGCCCCCTTCCGGGCGGCGCCGATGCAGCGCCGCGCCCGCCGTTGTTTCCGAGGAGAGAGTCCGATGTCACGTTTTTCCCTGCACGTCCTTGCCAGGCGCCTGATCGTGCTTTCCGCGCTGGTGAGCCCCCTGGGCTCGTTTGCATGGGCCGGCACCAAGGATGTCGAGCCCAACAACAGCTGCGCCGCGCCGCAGAACCTGGGCCAGACCAGCAAGGTGAAGCTGTCCGGCACCATCGATGCGTTGGACGTCGACTTCTACACGCTGACCGCCAAGCCTGGCCAATTGCTCCAGGTCGACATGCGGGGCGCGCCATCGGGCGCCGGCACGCTGGGCAACATGCTGATGGGCCTGCTGGATGCCGACTGCAATGTCGTGCAGTACAGCGACAACTCCGAGAACGGCCTGGAGGCACGGCTGGTTTTCATGGCACCTGCCGACGGTGTGGTCCGCATCGCCGCCGCTGGCGATCCGGACTTCGGCTTCACCGGCGCCAACACCTCGACCGGCACGTACAAGCTGACCATCAGCCCGCCCACGGTGCCGGTGATCGCCTTCACCGGCAACCTGACGGACGCGGTGAGCGGCCTGCCGCTGACCAAGGCCGACTTCGCGGTCGTGAACCTGATGTCCTGCCCTTCGGCGGACTACCAGATCTGCACCACCTACAGCGCCCAGGGCATCCCCGACGCGAATGGCCATTACGCGATCGCCCAGGCATTGCCGCCTGGCGTGTACCAGATCCGCGTGATTGCCAACAACCACGCCAGCAAGAACCTGGCGCCGGTGACCGTCACCGGCTTCGAGGGCAAGTCGACCAAGAACTACGCGCTGGCGCCGCTGCCCGTCGTGGTGTCGGACATGACGCCGTGCGAGACCATGGCGGCTGGCGGAAGCTGCAAGTACTCGTATGTGTTGACGAACACCAAGAGCAGCACGCTGAAGACCTCCGTCTGGGCGCAGACCGAGCAAGGCCCCAACGGCTCGCCGATGTTCCGCACCAACTACACGATGGGCAAGTCGACCAGCGCGCCGATGGCGATCAAGCTGGCGCCGGGTGAATCCAAGAAGGTGACGCAGTCGATGTCCTTGAGCGACATGCTGTCGGGCAGCACCGGCGCCTTGTACGTCTACGCCTCCACCGCCGGCGACCAGACCAACACCATTGGCTACGGCTACGGCTTCAACTACACCGTGACGGTGGCCAACAAGACCGTGGCGACCGTGCGTTCGGCCCAGGCCAGGCAGCGCATGATGGCCCGGCAATTGCACGCCGCGGCGCGCAGCGGGGCCGCTGCGTCCGCAGGGACCGACGTCATCAGCGGCGTGGCGCTGGATCCGGTGACGAACCAACCGATCACGGACGGCAGCGTCGCGGTGCAGCTCCAGGGCTGCCAGGACGCGAGTCTTGACCTCTGCATGGGCACCAAAGCGCTGTTCACCGTGGACGCCAACGGCCAGTACTCGTACAACGCGCGGCGTCTTGCACCGGGGCATTACCAGCTCTGGGCCTTCCGCCAGGACGGCACGACCTACGGCCTGAACTACTCGCAGGCTTTCGACTACGCTGGCGGCGCCGCCACCGTCAACATCATGGCCGCGAAGGCGCCGGTCAAGTACGGCCCGGTCACGGCCTGTGCGGGTGCGGACGCGCTGCCGGTTGGCACGCCTTGCCTGGCCACCTACGACCTGACCAATGTCACCTCGGCACCGCTGACGGTGGACCTGTGGGCCGTGGCCTCGACTTGCGAGACCGGATCGGCCCAGGGCTGCAGCCAGTTCAGCGTGGGCGTGGACGGCAGCAGCGCGCTGAGCAGCGTCACGATCGCCCCCGGCGCCACGCTGACCGTCTCGCACAGCATCCCGCTGGGGCAGCAACTGCCATCGGGCACCTATGCCAACACGGAGTTCTTTGCCAGCGTGCCTGGCAAGCAGGCCATGACCCTGGGCTCGGCTCCGGGCTTCTACGTCAACATCGTGCCGTAAGCACATTCGCGCCGATGGGCGCACACCGCTGGGGCCCGCGAGGGTGGTGAGGTTGCCGCGAGGCAACCCGCCACTGGCGCGGGCCTCTTGCGTTTGCGAGGGCACTCGCGTCTCGCCCATCCAGGGTGAGCGGCCCAAGGGTGGTATGCCTTTATACGGGGCCAGGCATATGAGTTTTCACATTGGGGATTCGGTGGATCCGGCCGCAGTTGGAAGTCCCGAGAATGCCTGGCAAAGCAATCGCATCGATTACAAGATGCAAGCACTGAAACTGCGGAAAGCGGTTCGGTGTGGTTTTCGGAGACAACAAGATGAATCGACGCCAATCCGTGAAGGCGCTTGCAGCGCTGTCCTTGATGAATGTGTGGGGAGCGTCGCGAGCCGCTGGCGACAAGGGGCTGGTTGGCATCTCGATGCCAACGATGGGATCCCAGCGCTGGGTCTATGACGGCCTGGGCATGATGCGCGCGCTCAACCAGCTCGACTACACGGCAGACCTGCAATACGCGAACGACAGTTCCAAGATACAGATCGACCACCTCCAGGCCATGTTGGGCAAAGGTGCGCGGATGCTGGTGATCGGCGCAGTGGACGGCGGCGCGCTGACAGGCGTGCTGGCCGAGGCTGGCAAGCGAGGCGTGAAAGTCCTCGCCTACGACCGGCTCATCCGCAACTCGGCCAACGTCGACAGCTATGCCACCTTCGACAACTTTGCCGTTGGCGAACTGCAGGCTCGGGACATCGAGTCGCGCCTGCGTCTCGCCGCGCCCACGAGGCCCTTCACCCTGGAGCTGTTCGCAGGCGACGCTGACGACAACAACACCCACATGTTCTACGACGGCGCCATGTCGGTGCTGAAGCGATACATCGACGGCGGCCAGCTGGTGGTCGGCTCGGGAAAAGTCGCACTCAAAGACATCTACACGCCTCATTGGAGCGGCTCGCATGCCAAGGGGCGCTTGCAGGGCGAACTCGCCACCACCTATGCCCGGCGACGGCTGGACGCCGTGCTGTCCCCCTATGACGGCATCAGCATCGAGGTGTTGAGTGCATTCAAGTTCGCCGGCTATGGGCAGCCCGCACAGCCCTTGCCGGTCGTCACTGGCCAGGACGCGGAACTCGCGTCGGTGCGCTCCATCAAGCATGGGGAGCAAGCGTCCACGGTGTTCAAGGACACGCGGCTGCTGGTGAAGCAATCCTCACGCATGGTCGACGACACCTTGTCCGGTCGGCCCGTCAGCTTCAGCGACCTCAAGACCTATCAAAACGGTGTCAAGGTCGTTCCTGCAGTGCTCCTCAAGCCGGTGCTGGTCGACAAAGCCAACCTGCAATCGGTCTTGGTGGACAGCGGGTACTACAAGCTTGAGCAGGTCTGAGGGGCGGCCGCTGGCCCGCCCTCGAACCCTCAACCCTGCTCCGCAGCCCCCGGCATCGCCGAGACATCCATCCACATCGCCCCCCACAGGTGTCCGTCCGGATCGGCGAGGTCGCGGCCGTACATGAAGCCCATGTCCTGGACCGGGTTCACGTCGGCCTGCCCGCCATGGGCGGCGGCGGCGCTGTTCACCGCGTCGACGGCGTCGCGGCTGTCCAGGCTGAGCGTGAGCATCACCGAGGCCGTGCCGGCCGGCGGGAACGGGCGTTCGGTGAAGGTGCGCCACTTGGCGTGCGTGAGCAGCATCACCTGGATGGTCTCGCTCCAGACCATGCTGGCGCCGGTGTCGTCGGTCCATTGCGGGTTCGGCTCGAATCCCAGGGCCTTGTAGAAGGCGATCGATGCCGGCAGGTCGGCGACCGGCAGGCTGACGATGATCATCTTGGTCATTGGGTTTTCCTGTGGTTTGTCTGAGGGCTGAAGTCTTCACACCTGTGGAGTCTCCACCCACACGACGAACGGCGGCCGCCTGAATCGACAGCCCCGATCATTGACGGCCACTTCCATCCAGCCGGACGGTGGGCTGCTGACGGCGGCCAGCGCCTCGCAGATCTGTGATGGCGCGTCAGGCGTGCCGGGGCATGACCCTGCTGCGCCGAAAAGCGCCTCGCTGCCCGGGCTTTTCAAGGCATCGCCGACGCATGCCGGCGGCAGCATCCGGGGTTCCGAGGCCTGGCCTCCAGCGACAGGATTCTTCCTCATGAACTTCAGCAGCATCGGTGGCGGCGCAGGCATGTCTGCCTACATCAATGCCTTGCTCGCCAAGGCCAATGGCACGGCCGGCACCACGGACGCCGACAGTTCGGGGACGGCAGCGGCGACGCCGACGACGGCGGCTGCCAAGGCCGCCGTGGCCGCGTCGCTGGCCAGCGCTGCGCACAGCTTCAAGTCCACCAGCGCGCAACACAAGCTTGACCAGAAGCAGACCGCGCTGGCGACCGACATGCGCGCCGCCATGGCCAAGGCTGGCGTCAAGTTGAGCGGCTCGGTGGCCTTTTCGGTGGATGCCAAAGGCGGGCTGACCGTGGAAGGCAGCGACAAGGACAAGGCTGCCGTGACGGCCTTCCTCAAGGCCGATGCGAGCAAACCGGGCTTCTCGTCGCGCCTGGGCGCGCTGTCCACGGAAGCCAGTGCGCTGTCCGCCACCATCCGGCAGAGCGCGGCAATTTCGCAGGCGGCGCGTTACGCCGGCGCGTCCGGCAACGTGATGGCCATGTACACCTCGCTGCTCAAGCAGCAGGACGCGACACCGGCGACGTTCGCGTTGTCCGCCGCGAACAGCTCTCTCACCTACGCCGGCGTGCTGTCGTCCACGGCCTGAAGCAGGCCTGGACGGCGAGCAGGCCATGAGGCGAGCCGCGGCGAGGCTGGCAACTCGCAGGATGCAAGAAGGTTGACGGGCCGGGATTCAGACCGCGAAGTCTTCCAGCGTCTTGCCGGCGTTGATCGCGGCAGTCAGCCAGCGCGGCTTCAAGCCACGGCCGGACCACTCCTGGCCGGTGGTGGCGTCGCGGTATTTGGCGGCGACCTTGGCGCGGCCTTCGGCGGGCGCCTTGGCGCCGGCGGGCTTGCGGGCCGCGGCGGCAATGTCGTCGACGGTCAGCCCGTATTCGGCCATCAGCGACTTGATCTTGCCGATTGCATCGGCGCGGGCGCCGGTCTGCATTTCAGTGATCTGCTTGTCCAGCGCGGCCTTTTGGGCCAGGAGTTCTTGAAGTGTGCTCATGGGCCGCGATGATAGTGCCGATGTCAGGCGCGTCCGCCGCGCCGGCCTTCGACGACCTGCGGGATGCCGCGCATGCCTGCGCGCTGGCAGCCTTTCGGCGGCGTCCAGGTTCTCAGGCCTCGAAGGCCGGCGAGATGGTGCTGACGGGGTCCTGCGTGGCCGGGTCGACCTGGGTGATCAGCCCTTTTTGCAGCAGCGCCTGCACGCTCTCTCGCACGTTGCTGGGCGTGGCGGGCCACTTGGCCGAGGCTTCGGCGTCCAGCAGGTCGGCCAGGTGGGCCAGCGGGGTGTAGCCGTTGACCAGCAGCAGCAGGCGCCGCAGTGGCTCGGCCAGTTCGAGGTGGCCATCGATCACCTGTCGCTGTCCTTCGGTGGTGCGAGCGAAGACGGCTTCGCCGTTCAATTCAGCCTGGATGTGCATGGAAACTCCTTCGTGGAAACGCGGCGGGTTTCGTTGCGCAAAACACCGGCACATGGCGTGCCGCCGGTTTCGCGGGCAATGGAACGCACCCGGGTGGCGGGTGTTGTCTCGCTCCAAGGAGAGGCAGTGGTGCTCAGGTCTTGTGAGCAATCATCATAGGGCCAGTCGCCCCGTTTTGTAGCCCCCGAAGCGCGCCTGCCGGCCGATCAGGGCAGTGCCGCCTCCGCCTTTTGACCGGGGCCGCCGCAGGTGGAAATCAATTGAGCAGGCGGCCGATCAATTTGACGCCCAGCATTTCGCCCTTGGCGCCGGTGACCTTGGAAATCTCGCGGTAGGCGCTGGCCTGCACCTTGTCGGGCAGCGGCACGAACTTGGCCTGGCGGGCCAGCGCATCGCCGTGCAGGTAAGCCCAGGTGACAAACTGCAACGCGCGTTCGGTGCGTGCGGTCTCTTGCGCCACCCGCGGCACTGCAATGTAGGTCCCCATGGTCAGCGGCCAGGTGCGGGGGCCGCGCATGTTGTTGATCGGCGCGGAGAAGTCACCCCCGCTGTACCAGGTGCTGTGCGTCACCGCCTCGCGGAAGCCTTCGACGCCAGCGTTGACGTACTGCCCGTCGGCGTTCTTCAGTGTCACACCGGCCAGGCCATCGTCCAGCACGTAGTTGTAGTCGATGCATGCAATGCCGCCAGCGGTGGCGCGCAGCGTTTCCGACACCGCACTGCTGCCCTTGGCGGCCAGCACGCCGGCCGGCCAGTCGAAATGGTTGGCCACCCCGCGGCGCTGTTTCCATTCGGGGCTGACGCGGGCCAGGTAGTCGGCGAGGTGCCAGGTCGTGCCCGAGCCGTCCGAGCGCACCACCAGCTTGATCGGCAGCGCAGGCAGCTTCAGCTCCGGGTTCAGCGCTTTCAGCTCCGGTGCGTCCCACTGGGTGACCTGGCCGAGGAAGATGCGCGCCAGCAGCGGGCCGTCCAGCTTCAGCGCGTTCGGGCCGATGCGCGGCAGGTTGACCACCGGCACCACGCCGGTGATGACCGTGGGGAACATCACCAAGTCGTTCTTCTTCAGCTCCTCGGCGCTGGCCATCACGTCCGAGGCGCCGAAGTCCACGTCGCGCTTGGCAATGCGTGCCATGCCTGCGCCCGAGCCCACGGGCTCGTAGCTCAGCGCGTCGCCTTTTTCCTTGGTGTACTCGGCGCCCCAGATCCGGTAGACCGGTGCCGCGGCCGACGAACCGGCACCGGTGATGGATTCAGCCTCGGCCAGCGAGACGCCGGACAGTGCGAGCAGGGTGGCAGCGAAAACAATCGAACGCATGGGTACAGCAGCGGGATCGGGAAAACCTGTCATTTTCGCCGACTTGGCCGCCCCGCGCATGACCATGCCGTGACTGACCCCGGGCGTGAGGATCTAAGCCGCCCCACCGGGCTTGCGCGCCGCCCGCTGCGAGAGCTGTGACAGCAGGCGCAGCAGGTACGGCACTTCCAGTTCTTCGGTGGCGTCGTCGCCTTCGCCGGCCGGCAGTGTGTCGCTGAACTGCACGCCGAAATCGGCGGCCAGGCGGCGGTTGCCATCGGCGAAGTCGGCCAGCAACTGCTGGCGTTCCTGCCGGCCCAGCAGTTGCTTTTTCACCGGCGCGCCGTCGCGCGCCAGCGCTTCGGCGGCGCGCATCAGCGGTGGCAGCGCGTAGTCCAGCTGCATGCGATTCATGCGGTTGAGCAGCAGCGCCAGCCGCATGTCGGGCGAGACATTGGCCTGCTCTTCCGGCAAGTCCAGCGCCGGCAGGCCCAGGCATTGCGCGAACGAGGCCTGCAGCCCCATTTCGCGCACCGCGGCGCTGTCGAAATCCAACACCTGCACGCGGGCCGGCAGCGCAGTCCAGCGCGAGAGCATGGCGTGATAGTCCAACCGCGCCCGCGTGGCCTCGGCGCGCACGAAACCCAGCACCGGCCTGGCCTCGCGGCGCACCGTTTCGCGCGTGAACTGGTTGAACAAGGACTCGGCAAACAAGTCCTGCCGGCGCAGGTAGCACAGCACCTCGATGTCGAACGTGGCCGCCAGCGGCGCAAAAAACGCCGGGATGCGCGGCACCGGCTCGGACAGGCCTTCCTCGCTGACCAGCATCGTGCATGCGCCCTGCGCCGCCGCGGCCTGCCACTCCTGCATCAGCGTCCTGCGCTCGCGGTCCTGCACCTGCGGGTCTTCCGAGATCGCGGCGCGGAACACCGAGCAGTGCTTGGGCAGCGCCGGCATGGGCTGCCTGCGGGTGTCGGGGTAGAACAGCCCGTGCTGCTGCAACAGCCGCTGCTGGGCGGCCGCCAGACCGTGCTGCAGGCTGCTGGTGCCGGTCTTGTGGGTGCCGATGTGCAGGACCAGGCGGGGACGGGCGGCCTGGCTCACAGCCGGTAGCGCCGGCCTTCGCCGCGGCCGAAGCGGGCGTAGTGCTGTGCCGCGTCCATGCCGGTGCGGGCCACGTCGGCGTTCAGCGCGAGGTATTGCGCGGGGTCGAAGTCGGACGGCAGGGGCAGCTCGGCGCTGGCGCTGCGGCGGCGGTTGCCGCGCGAGGCCGCCGGCCGGCGCAGCTCGCGCCACCAGCCCGCAAGGCTGCGCAGGCTGCCGCCGGCGGGCGCGTCGGTTTCCGGGCCGGCGGCCAGGCGGCGCAAGCGCGTCAGGTTGGCCAGCTCGCGCTCGATGCGCTGGCGCAGCTCGCGCACCGGCACCGCCTGCGGCAGCGCGGCTTCGCTGCCGCGGCCCACCACCGGCGAGGCCTCCAGCGGCAGGTTGCCGCAGCGGGCTGTGCCAGGCGTGGGCAGGTGTGCGCTGGTCTCGGCCAGCAGCCGCGTGGCCGCGGCATGCTGCTGGGCAACTTCACGCCAGAAGCCGGGCTGGCCCGAGGCTGCCAGGCGCTGCTGCCAGAAGGCCCGCAAGGCATCGAAGTCCTGCACCCAGCGGCTCAGGGCCGCCAGGTAGCGCGTCATCAGCGCCAGGCGGTCGGCCGGCGCGACCGGCGGCAGCTCCCGGTAGCTGCCGGCGCCGCCGTTCACCAGCACCACCGCGCGGTGGCGCCCGGCATCGGGTTGGTAGCCGGGGTAGACGAATGGCCGCAGCAGCACGCCGTTGTCGCCAGCGTCGCGTTCCAGGCGCTGGCGGTCGGCCTCGGGCAGCGGGTTCATGCGTGCCGCCTGGCAGGCCGGCAGGGCTTGCAGGTAGTGCTGCTCGAACTGCTGCGTCAGCACCGGGCTGTCGCGGTCCAGCAGGGTTTCCAGCACGCGCAGGTAGAGCTGCATGCCGGCCAGGTCGTCGATCGAGCCGTGTTCCACCATGCGCTGCTCGAACCAGCGCGACAGTTCGGCCGCGCCGCCGTCCGAATGCGTCAGGTTGATCAGCACCGCGTGCAGGATGGCCATGTACTCCTGGCCATAGGAATGGCCGGGCTCGTGCCAGGCGGCGAGGTTTGGGTTGGTGATCACCGGCACGCCGGCGGCCTGCGCACGCAGGGAATATTCGATGTCGTCGCCGCGCAGGAAGAAGGCGGCGGGCAGGCCGATCTTGCGCAGCGTGGCCAGCGGCAGTGCGAAGAAGATGAAGGTCGTGTATTCGCAGTGGTTCAGCGGGCCGAACTCGTCCAGGTGGGCGAAGTTCTCCAGCGACAGGCCATGCTTCAACAGGTGCGGGAACAGGTTGCGCTTGCGGCCGAAATCGCCGCGCGCCTGGAAGTTCAGCCGGCCCCAGAAGCCGCCGTCTTCCCAGACCTGCGTGGGCTTGCTCTTCATCAGCACCGGCAGGCTGGCCACGTGGTCCACCGCGCGGTAGGCGCAGGCCATGAAGTGCCGCGCCAGCGACTCCATCGACAGCACCAGGTCGTCGTCCAGGATCAGCACTTCCTGAGGTGCCTCTTTTGGCGAGGCGTCGCAGTGCTGCAGCAACTGGTGGATCAGGTGGCTGGCATTGCCGCCGCCGCCCAGGTTCGGCCCCGTGAGCACGCGCAGGTTCAGGCCCAGCGCGGCGGTGATGGCGGCGGGCCAGAGGCCATCGGCATCGGCGCTGGTGTCCAGCACCCAGAACTGCATCCGGCCCAGCAGTTCGGCATGGAACGGCTCCTCCTGCGCGCCCTGCGCCAGCCGCTCCAGCTGCGCCTGCAGCTCGTGGGTGCGGCCCCAGGTGCGCAGCAGCACGGCCAGCCGCAGGCGCTCGCGCGGCCGGGCGCGGGTGCACCATGCGGCCTGGTGGATGCGCGCGCCGTCGATCGCGTCCACATGCCAGAACAGGCGGCTGTTTTCCGGCAGCGCCGACAGCGAGCCCAGCGGCAGCGCATGGCAGCTGCGCGCAGCGCTGTCCACATGCAGCTCGCGCAGCACCACGGGGGTTTGCCCACGCGAGGCCCGCATCACGCGCACCCGGAAGCTGCCTTGCGCATCCAGCACCAGCGCCAGCTCACGCGCGGTCGACAGCTGGGCCCAGGGCTCGACATAAAGGCTGTTGCGCAAGGTGCCGCTGCCCAGCCAGTCGTCGGCCCGCAGTTCCAGCGCCGCCTGCGAGGCGGCCAGCATCAGGCCCTCGCTGCCGGCGAGGTAGAGCTGCTGGGCGCCCAGCATGGACCTGTCGATGCCTTGCAGCCGGAACCAGTCGGTGCCGGCTTGTCGGTGCCAGGGTTGCAGGGGAGTGGGCGAGGGCGGGGTCACGGGCTGGGGCCGAAGGGCCGGGTCTTGCAAGCCTGGGCATCTTCGTCGCGGCGGATGACGGTTTCACGTCAGCAAGCGCATAAGGCTGGCGTTTGTAGAAGCGTAAACGTCATGTAAAGGTCATGCTGGCGGCCTAAGCTCGCGCCCGTTCCGGGAGGAGACATCAAATGCAGTACCCAGTTTGCGAACGGCGCGTCCAGGCGGCCGGCCGTCCATGAATTCACTGCGACCACCACTGTCCAGCCAGCTGGAATTTGGCGACGCATTCCTGCGCGGCATGGAGGCTGCGCACGCCATTGGCTCGCCGCAGCAGTTCTTTGTCTGGCTGCGGCTGCACATCCATCGCTTCGTGCCACACGAGCTGGCCTTGTGCCGCATGGACGGTGGCCGCGGCCTGCGGCGGGCCCGCATGCTGAACTGCGTGCCGCTGCCAGAGGCGCTGAAGCTTTCGCTGGCAGACCCCGAAGCGCCCTTGTGGCGCCGCCTGCTGGAACTGTGGGAGCGGGGTGACGAGCGCGCGCTGCAAATCCCGCTGGCGCAGCTGGAGGCGCCGGGCAACCGGCGCGAAGGCGACACCACCCATCCGCTGTTTGCGGGCCTGGGCGAGGCCGGCTTTCGCAGCCTGCGCGTGCATGCGCTGCACACCGGCCTGTCGCGTGGCGGGCCGGAGCTGCTGTTCGCCTTTGTCAGCCAGCAGCCCGCCAGCGAGGCTTGCATGGCCGATGCGCTGACGGCGCTGGAACTCTGGGTGCCCTACCTGCACTTTGCCTGGCTGAGGGCGGAGGGCGGGGCACAGCTGGCCTCGCGCCGGCAGCCGGTGGGCGAGGGATCGGCGCTGTCTGCGCGCGAGTTGCAGGTGCTCTCGGCCGTGCGCGATTCGCATGCCAATGCGCAGATCGGCGAGCTGCTGGGCATCAGCCCGCTGACGGTGAAGAACCACCTGCGCAGCATCCAGCGCAAGCTGGGCGCACGCAACCGCGCGCATGCGGTCGCCGAGGCCATGGCACGCAGGCTCATCGCCTGAGCTTGCCAGGTTAGGGGGATGCCGGCCCCGGGCTGCGGTGAATGACAGCTGGCCTGCGGCGCATGGTCCGAATGCCGCATCGCAATCGGCCTGAACGCCCCTCGCGGTGTCACTCCCGCTGGTGATAGTGAGGTCTGTTGCACGCCGTATGAAGCGCAACTCCCCTGACAACCAAATTCCCTGGATGGAGTCACACATGAAAACTCGCCTGATCGCCCTGGCCGCACTGGCCGCCGTTGGCAGCGCCCACGCCCTGACCCCCGCCCAAATCGACGCAGCCCGCACCGCCGGCACCTTGAAAGAGGTCTACATGGCCGGCGGTTCGGCCCAGCGCCTGTTCGTTGGCGCCTGGTTCCAGGCCCAGTGCAACCCGTCGTCTTTCGACGTGTTCTTCAACGGCACCGGTGCCGCGCCTTCCGGCAGCAACCATCGCGCCTATTCCTGCAACCTGAAGAAGAAGGTTGGCAACTGGGTGGTCGGCACCCCGGTGCTGTTCGTCAAGCGTGACGCCGGTGGTTCGTTCCAGGGCGTGAACCCGATCGCCACCGCCACCGCGCAGGACCTGATGGCCGTCAACGGCACCTGCACCGCCACCGGCAACGCTTCGCCGGCCACCGACATCCTGGTGCCCAGCTTCGCCTGCAACAACACCGTCTCGCGCCTGGCCGATGCCGGCGTGTCCGACGTCGAGCCGGCGCTGTTCCAGAAGCAGGTCAACCTGCCCGCGCCGCAAGTCAAGGTCGACACCACGACGCTTGACTCCAAGGCCTTCAACCAGACCATCATGGGTGTGGTCGTCAACAAGAAGCTGTACCGCGCACTGCAGGAAGCCCAAGGCCTGATCGCCGCCGGTGGCGTGATCGACGAAGCCCCGAACAAGATGCCCACGCTGTCGCGCACCTTCGTCGCTGCGGCCATGTCGGGTCAACTCACCGGCAGCACCGCCGACAAGCGCGGCTGGAACATCGTCGTGCCGGCCAGCGTCGACGCCGCGGTGCTGGGCAAGCAGGTCAACGTCTGCCGCCGCAACATCGGCTCGGGCACCCAGGCCAGCTTCAACGTCGAGCTGCTGAACGCCGGCTGCGGCGCTGGCACCTCGACCTACGTGCCCGTGGGCCAGACCGTTGGCACCGACAACTCCTCCGTCGTCGCTTCGCCCGCCCTGGCCGAAACCGGCACGCTGGCCTGGAACCTGGGTTCGGGCTCCGGCGCCGTCGAAACCTGCCTGGGCACCACCGTCGAAGCCCTGCCTGGCACCGCCTACGCCATCGGCATGCTGAGCCGCGAAAACACCCCGACCCCGACGGGCACCAGCACCGACAAGGGCTACCGCTTCGTCAAGCTGGACGGCGTTTCGCCGACCCGCGACGCAGCCAAGATCGGCAACTACAAGTTCGTCTACAACGCCACGATGCAGTGGAGCAAGACCACGCTGACCGACGCGGACGTGAAGTCCTTCCTGACGGCCCTGCGCGCCAACGGCGGCAAGGCTGCCCAGCTGAACGTTGCAGACGTGGACACCCAGCAAGGCGTCTTGGCCGCTCCGGCCAGCTACACCGGCGCCTACGAAGACCAGACCGACCCGGTCACGCTGAAGTTCGCTTCGCGCATGGACCGCAACGTCGCGGCTTCGTGCTCGCCGATGCGCCTCGTCAAGTAAGCCACAACAACGCTTCCCGGCCTCGCGCCGGGCCGGCCCGGGGTTCGCTCCGGGCCGCATGCAGGGTGGGTGCCACATCGCGCGGCCCCACCCTTTTTTGTTCTGACGCTGCCGCCGCGGCGGCCGTCACAAATCCGCCTCGTGGGCCGGGTTGGCATGGGCCATTCGGGCCATGCCACCGGGGCCGCTGCGTCACCCCATCAACCGAACATGCGAAGCGTGAATCATCTCGCCGCCGCTTCTGTCTTTTGCGTTCGCTTGCTCGCACCCGCGCTTTCGCTGGTGCTGGCCGTTTCGCCGGCCTTCGCCCAGGCGCAGCCGGCGGGCTTCGACCTGCTGGAGCTGCAGGTCGAAGGCAACACCGTGCTGTCCGATGAACTCATCGAGGCCACCGTCGAGCCCTTCCTCGGCCCGGGCCAGGGCATGAAGGGCGTGGACGCGGCGCGCACCGCGCTGGAGGCGGTCTACCAGAAGGCGGGTTACCTGACGGTGCTGGTCGACGTGCCCGAGCAGCGGGTGGACGGCGGCGTGGTGCGGCTGGTCGTCATCGAAGGCCGTGTCGGTGCGCTCTATGTTGTTGGCTCGAAGTACCACGACCAGGGCTACATCCGCAGCAAGGTGGCGGAGCTGAAGCCGGGCGGCGTGCCGGACTTCAACCGTGTGCAGACGCAGTTGGCGGAGGTCAATCGCAGCGAAGACAGGCGGGTGCAGCCGGTGCTCAAGCCCGGCCGCCTGCCCGGCACGGTGGACGTGGAGCTGCAGGTCGACGACAAGCTGCCGGTTTCCGGCTCGATCGAGCTGCACAACCAGCATTCGGCCGGCACCGAGCCGGTCCGCCTGCAGGCCACGCTGCGCTACGAGAACCTGTTCCAGCGCGACCATGCGCTGCAGCTGAACCTGATCACCGCGCCGATGGCGCCAGCGCAGTCCAAGGTGCTGGTGGCCAACTACACCATTCCCGACAGCGAGACCGAGAGCTGGAACCTCTCGCTGACCTTGTCGAACAGCGACGTCGAGACGCTGGGCGGCAGCCAGGTGCTGGGCCGCGGCACCACGCTGGGCCTGCGCCGCGCCACCGTCTTTTCGCACCACGGCGGCGAACGCACCGCCACGCTGAGCTGGGGCGCCGACCTGAAGCTGCTGCGCGAGCGCACCGTGTTCGGTGCCGGCGAGATCGCCACGCCCTTGCACTACCTGCCGTTCCAACTCGCCTACAGCGACCAGATGAGCGATGGCGACTGGCGCATGCAGTGGAACGCCAGCGTCACCGCGGCAGCGCGTGGCCTGCTGGAGCGCAAGGTCGACTGCCCGGCGGCCGACAGCGGCACCGGCGAGGACGACCAGTTCGCCTGCAAGCGCAAGGGCGGCGACGGCAGCTTCCTGATCGGCCGGCTGGACTTGCGTGCGCAACAGCGCCTGGGCAGCGGCGCGCTGTCGTGGCGCCTGGGCGGCCAGGCGGCTTCGCATGCGCTGGTCGGGCCCGAGCAGTATTCGATGGGCGGTGCCGACAGCGTGCGCGGCTACGACGAAAGCGAAGCCACCGGCGACCACGCCTTGCTGGGCTCGATGGAGTGGCGCGTGGCCAACCTGGCACCGGCCGATGTGCCGGGCTGGCGCGAGATCACGCCGCTGTTTTTCATCGACGCCGGCCGTGTCTTCACGACCGATGCCCCGGCCGGCCAGCTCACGCGGCAGTCGCTCAGCGGCGCCGGCTTCGGGCTGCGCTGGTCCGGCGGCGACACCAGCGGCTCGACCGAAGGCGGACTGGACTTCGCCTGGCCGCTGCGCGCGAGCACCAACGCCGCGAAGTACGACCTGCACCTGCATGCGCGCCTGGCCGCGCGCTTCTGAGAGACCTCACCAATGGCTTCCGGCATGGCTTCCCCCCGCGCGCTTCGCTTCCCGTCTTCGCTGACCCCGCTGATGGCCGCGCTGGCGACCTGCTGGCCGCTGTGGGTCGCGGCCCAGGCCAAGCCGGCTGCGCCGCCGGTCGCCGCGGTGCCGGTGCCATCCGCCAGCTGGCGTGTCTATGGCAGCGGCGGTGCCGCGCCGGTCAACACGCCCAATGCCAATGGCGGCGTGAACCAGAGCATCAGCCAGACCAGCCAGCGCGCCATCTACCAGTGGCAGAGCTTCGACATTGGCGCCAACAGCAGCGTCACGTTCGACATGGCGGACAAAGGCTACAGCGCGCTGAATCGCGTGACGGGTGGCACCGCACCGTCGCAGATCTTCGGCAAGCTGAGCGCCACCAAGGGCGGCGAGATCTACCTGATCAATGCCAACGGCATCCTGTTCGGCAAGGGCGCGCAGGTCAACACCGGCTCGCTGATTGCCTCGGCGCTGAACCTCAGCGATGACGAGTTCAAGTCCGGCCTGACCAACAGCCTGCTCTACAACACGCTTTCGCCGACTTTCAAGTACGACGGCGAGGCCGCCAACTTTGTCGACACCAAGAACTTCGTGCGCGTGGACGAAGGCGCGACCATCACCACCGACAACGGCGGCCGGGTCTTCCTGTTCGCCAAGCGGGTGGAAAACGCCGGCAGCATCAGCACGCCCGGCGGCCAGACCCTGCTGGCCGGTGGCGGCGCGATCTACCTGCAGCAGCCCGGCAGCCGGCCGTTGTATGCGTCCGAGAACAACCCGGACGTGCCGGCGCTGCGTGGCCTGCTGGTCGAGGTGGGCGCGGGGCCGAAGGATGCGGAAGACCGCCAGGGCAGCGTCGTGAACACGACGACCGGCCTGATCAGCACCGCGCGTGGCAACACCACGCTGGTGGGCATGACGGTGAACCAGATGGGCCGCATCAGCGCGACCACCAGCGTCACCGAAAACGGCAGCATCATCCTGCGCGCCCAGGGCAACGCCAAGGCCGGCACCAGCAGCGTGGACGCGACGCAGGCCGGCACGCTGGTGCTGGGTGCCGGCAGCCTGACGGTCATCGCCCCCGACAACGCGGCCGAGCTCAACGGCAACAAGCCGCTGACCAGCGACGGCAACGCCACCTTCGTCGCACCGCGCATCGACCTGGCCGGCGCCAGCGTGCTGCTGGACACCGGCGCGAAGATCATCGCGCCCGGCGCCACGGTGGACGTGCGGGCCGAGAAGGTGCCCAACTACGAGCCCACGGCCACGCGCGGCTACGCGGCCGACAAGGGCGTGGACGATGCCTCGCGCATCATGCTCGCCGAAGACGCGCTGATCGACGTGTCCGGCACCACCGACACGGTGGACAGCGTCTCGCAATTCTTCGTCACCACCGGCCTGCTCGGCAGCAACGACCTGAAGGACGCCCCGATCCAGAAGGACGGCCTGCTCTACCGCAGCAAGGTCACCGTGGACGTGCGCCAGGACTCTGCCCTGCTCGGCAGCCTGGAGGGCTACCGCGACGGCATCCAGCAGACGATTGGCGAGCGGCTCTCGGCCGGCGGCAAGGTGCGGCTGACGGCCGGCAGCGGCGTGCTGACCCGCGCCGGCTCGCGCATTGACGTGTCCGGCGGCCAGGTGGCCTACACCGCGGCGGAGGTGCGCGAGACCCAGCTCATCGGCAGCAACGGCCAGCTCTACGACCTCAACAGCGCGCCGGCCGACCTGGTCTACAGCAGTGCGCTGAACCTGCAGAAGGGCAGCCTGGCCGGTTACGACCGCTGGGGCGTGAAGGTCAACTACGGCAGCCTGACGCCCACCCGCCACGAGGACGGCTACACAGAAGGCCGCGCCGCCGGCAGCGTCGCCATCGTCGCGCCGCGCGTCGTTGCACAGGGCGCGATGGACGCCCACGTGATCCAGGGCACGCGCCAGCAGCAGGGCCTGGACGCACAGGCCGTGCGCGGCAGCCTGAACATCGGCGCGGTGGTCCAGCGGCAGCAGGACTTCAGCACCGGCCCCACCTACAACGGCGACGCGGTGCTGGACTTCTTCAACCTCAGCACCCAGGGTCCCCAGGTGGATGAAAGCCTGTGGACCGATGCGATGGCCGCAGCGTTGCCTGCCGCGTCCGGCATGGCGCGTGACACGCTGCTGGACGCCGGCTTCGGCCAGGTGGCGATTGCCGCCAACGGCAATGTCTCGGTGCTCGGCCAGTCGACCAACGCCACGCTGGACCTGGGCGACCAGGCCACGTTGCGGCTGCTGTCCAGCCGTGGCGACGTGCAACTCGGCGGCCAGGTGCGCAGCGCCGGCGGCAAGGTCGAGCTGAACAGCAAGCAGGGCCAGGCAACACTGGCGAACGGCGCCACGGTGCAGTTGCAGGGCCGCTTCATCAACACGCTGGTCGACGGGCCGAAGGCGACCACCGCCAGCGCTGGCGGCAGCTTTTCCGCTTCGGGCAACACCGGCGTGCAACTGGGCCAGGGCAGTGTGGTCGACGTGTCCGGTGGCGCCGTGGTTGGTGCCGATGGCACGCTGCGCGGCGGCAATGCCGGCAGCATCGCGCTGGCCTACACCGCGCTCGACCTGCCGGACGCGCCTGGCCTGCAACTCGGCGGCCAGCTGCTGGGCCAGTCGCTGGCCACCGGTGGCACGCTGAGCCTCAGCGCACCCAGCCTGCAGCTCGGCAGCTCGGCCACCGCGCCGGCTGCCGGCACCCAGCTCGTGAACACTTCGCTGCTGCAGCAAGGCGGCTTCAGCAGCTTCGTGCTGGACGGCCGTCACGAACTGCAGGTGGCCGCTGGCAGCCATGTCACGCTACAGCGCGACGAATGGCAGGTCGATTCGCGGCTGGCCGTGCTGGCCGCCAGTGGCAGCGACTGGCGCAGCCTGGCCACTGCCGGCCCCATGCCCGGCGTGGCGCCGGCCGCCGTGAACCTGAGCCTGAACGCCAGCGGAACCAATGCCAACGACGGCCGGCTGGTCGTCAACGAAGGCGCGGTGATCGAGTCGACCGCCTTGTCCACGCTGTCCTTGAGCGCGCGCAACCAGCTGCTGATGGACGGCGCCTTGCACACCGCCGGCGGCAAGGTCGCGCTGGCGGTCTCGGCCACCAAGGAAGAAGTTGCAGGCGCACCCAGCGACACGATGCTGTGGCTGGGCGCGCACAGCCACATCGACGTCTCCGGCACCACGCTGCTGAGCCCCAGCGCCAACGGCCTGCGCCAGGGCCAGGTGCTGGACGGCGGCAGCATCTCGTTGAAGGCCGGTGGCGCGGCGACCACTGTGCCGGTGCTGGTGATCCAGCAGGGCGCGACGCTGGCCGCCCATGGCGCCAGCGCCGAGCTGGACCGCAGCAGCCTGGGCGAAGGCGGCGTGCACTGGGCGCGCCAGCAGGTTGACAGCAATGGGGGCACGCTGAGCATCGAGGCCAACCGCGCGCTGGTCACCGAAGGCAGCATCGACTTGCACGCCGGGGGTGCCAAGGCCAGTGGCGGCACGCTGAACGTGGCGCTCACGGCCGTGGCGAGCAATTCGCCTGGCAACGCAGAGAACGCCAGGCGCGAACTGCGCATTGGCGCCGGCCCGACCGAGAAGACCGCAGGCGTGGCGCTGGGCGACACCGCCGCCATCGACAGCCTGAACGACACGGCTTCGGTCTCCACCGCGGCCGTCCGTGCCTCTGGCGCGGCCAACCTGGGCCTGACCGCCCGCGACAGCCTGCGCTTCCTGGGCGGCGCCAACCTGGACCTGGCCGGCACCCTGACGCTGGCTTCGCGCTCGCTGGGTGTGCAGCCCGGTCAGGCTGTGCAGCTGAATGCCGGCCAGGTGCAGCTGCAAGGCGTCAAGGTCGAGAGCGGCGTCGCCGTGCCGCTGCCGCAAGCCCGCGCCGGCGATGCCGCGCTGGGCATCCATTCGCGCGACGGCCTGCTGGTCTCGGGCAACTGGGTCACGCAAGACCTGGCCAAGCTGTCGCTGGCGGCCGAGGGCGACCTGATGCTGCAGGGCCTGGACAACAGCACGCTCAAGGGCAGCCTGGTCACCGCAGGCGATCTTGCGCTGCGCGCGCGCCAGCTTTATCCCGGCACCGGCGTGGACTTCCGCATCAGCGCGGTGGACCATGACGTGAGCATCGCCGGCAACGGCGCGGACGCCACCAAGATCGCCGCGCCGCTCGCGGCCGGCGGCACGCTGGGCATCACCGCGGCCACCCTCACCCAGGGCGGCGTGGTGCGCGCACCGCAGGGCCAGATCCTGCTGCAGGCCAGCGAAGCGGTGCGCTTCGAGGCTGGCAGCAGCACCTCGGTCTCGGCCGCCGGCCTGCTGCTGCCCTACGGCACCGGCAGCGAAGACCGCTGGCTGGCGCCGAACGGCAGCGTGCTCGCGGCCGCGCCGACCAAGCGCATCGACATCGACTCACCCGACGTGGCGGTGGCCGCCGGTGCGCAGCTGGACCTGTCCGGCGGCGGCGACCTCGCGGCCTACAGCTTCGTGCCTGGTCGCGGCGGTTCGACCGACGTGTTCGCCGGCGGCAACGGCGCCTATGCGCTGGTGCCCACGGTGCACGGCGCAGCGCTGTACGACAACACGCTGGCCGGCGCCGCAGCCCAGGGCCGGCAGATCGAGATCGGCACCGGCGGCCCGGTGCCGGCCGGCACCTACACCTTGCTGCCGGCCCGCTATGCGCTGCAGCCCGGCACCTTCCTGGTCGAGCCGGTCAAGGCCAGCACGCCGCTGGCGCTGAACACCGCCGTCACGCAGACCGACGGTTCGGTCTGGGTCGGGGCCCGGCTGTCGACCGCCGGCACCGGCGCCGCGGACCAGCAGCCCAGCACCTGGCGCGTCAGCAGCCGCGAGATTGCCAGCACGCGCAGCGAGGTCCGCAGCGCATCGGCCAACACCACCTTCACCGACCGCGCGGCGACGGCCGGCTCTGCGACGCTGGAGCGCCCGATGGACGCCGGCACGCTGGCGCTGTCCACCGTCAATGCCACGCTTCAGGGCCAGGTCGCGATGGCGGGCGCCAAGGGCGGCACCGGCCAGGCCGCAGGGCGTGGCGGCCGGGCCGAATTCAGCGCGGCCGAGATCGTCGTCGGCGCGGCCGAAAGCGGCTCTGGAGACGGCGCGCTGCAGCTCGGTGTTGCCACGCTGAACCAGCTTGGCGCGCAGACGCTGGTGCTGGGCGCACGCAGCGGCAGCGCCGCGGCGGACGGCAGCGTGCCGCTGAATGTCAACGCGCAACACGTCACCGTCGCCACCCACGGCGAAGTGCTCGGCGTGCCGGACCTGGTGATCGCCGCGACCGACAAGGTCGACATCGCCTCCGGCTCGGTGCTGCGCGCGGCACCTGCCAGCGCTGCGGCCGACGCACCGGCCACCTACAGCCTGCAGGGCGACGGCGCCGCGCTTCGCCTGGCCAGCGCGCCCGGTGCCACGCTGAGCCGCCAGGGCGCCACGCTGCAGGCCGGCGCCTTGAGCGTCGGCAGCCAGGTGCAGCTGCAGGCCGGCGGCGGCAGCCTGCTGCTGGATGCGACGCAGGACGCCAAGGTCGCCGGCTCGGCCCAGTTGCTGGCCAGCGAGCTGACGCTGGGCGCGCCGACGCTGACCATTGGCGGCCCGGCCGGCGGGCCTGGCGTGCTGTCGCTCACGCCCGCGCTGCTGGCCCAGGCCAGCCAGGCCGACCAGCTCACGCTGCACGCCTACCGTTTCGTGAACCTCAAGGACGGCGCCGTGCTCGGCGAAGCGGCGGACGGTACGCCCACGCTGGACCGCCTGGTGCTGGACACGCCGACGCTGCGCGCCATCGAAGCCACCGGCGCCGGCGCCCGCATCACCGCCGGCGAGATCACGCTGACGAACAGCGCTGGCCTGACCGGCGGCGCCGCGCAGGCCGGCGAAGGCCAGGTCACGTTGCACGCCAGCACGGCGGCCGGCGGCAGCGGCGACATCCGCCTGGACAGCGGCCGCACGGTCGCCCAAGGCGCGGCCTCGCTGACGCTGCAGGCCGACAACGCCATCGCGATCGCCGGGCGCGACGCCGCGCTGGCCAGCGCCGGTGACGTCACGCTGCAGTCGCGCGGCGTGGTCGCCGAAACCGCTGGCGCCGACGCCACGCTGCAGGCCGGTGGCAAGGCCTGGCTGACGGCCACTGCAGACAGCGTGGCCCCGCCTTCGGCGCTGGGCGCGGCCTTCCATCTCGAGGCCGGGCAGATCCAGCAGGACGGCCGCATCGTGCTGCCTGCGGGTGATGTGAGCCTGAGCGCCGGCAACAGCGTGGTGCTGGGCGCCGGCAGCCGCATTGACGTCTCAGGCCGCACGGTGGCAGTGGGCGAGGCCAGCGTGGACCTTGGCGGCGGCCAGGTGAACCTGAGCGCGCAGGCCGGCAACGTGACGATGCAGGGCGGCGTGATCAACGTCTCGGCTGCCGGCAATGCCGAAGGCGGCCGGCTCATCCTGGCCGCGGCGCAAGGCGCGGTGCAGTTGCTGGGCGGCCAGCTCGTCGGCAGCAGCCAGGGCCAGACCGGCGCGGAGCTGTCGGTCGACAGCGGCGCGGCGGTGGACCTGGCCGCACTGGCCCAACGCATGGGCGAAAGCGACCCGGCAAGCTTTGCCGGTGCCATCCGCGTGCACCAGCGCAGCGGTGACCTGCTGGTCGGCGCGCAGACCCAGCTCGCCGCACGCGAGATCGAGCTCAGCACCGATGGCGGCGCGCTGACCGTGCGCGGCACGCTGGACGCCCGCGGCGCAGACGGTGGCCGCATCGCGCTGTCTTCACGCGATGCCCTGACGCTGGCGTCCGGCTCGGCGCTGCTGGCCTCGGCGCAGGCCGCGGACGGCAGCGGCGACGGTGGCCGGGTCGAACTGAATGCCAGCACCGGCACATTGCAACTGCAGGCAGGCAGCCGCATTGACGTGGCGGGTGGCGAGAAGGGCGATGCCGGCCGGCTGCTGCTGCGCGCCGCGCGGCAAGGCATCACCGCGGACAACCCCGACGGTGCCGGCGTGGCCATCGCGCCGCTGGCAGCCAGCATCACCGGCGCCGGCCGCATCGACGTCGAAGCCGTCAAGGTCTATGGCGGCATCGACACCGTTACCGACTACGCGGCACCGGCCGCCGGCACCTTGCTGGCCAGCACGCTGGCCACCGAAGGCCAGAACTTCATCGGCACCAACGGCAGCAAGGCCGAACTGCTGGCGAACCGGCTGGCGGGTGGCAATGCCGACCTGCTCGCGGCGCTGCGCATCCATGCCGGCGCCGAGATCCGCAGCGAAGGCGACCTGTCGGTGGCGATGCAGGGCGGCACCTGGGCCACGCCCACCGAGCGCGCCACCGTGCTGCAGAACGACGGCGAGGCCAGCCATGTCGGCGACAGCAGCATCACGCTGCGCGCCGCGGGCAACCTGACGGTCAGCTCGTCCATCGACGCCGGTTTCCACTGGAGCGGGCTCAGCAGCGCCGGCGGCAGCCTGCGCTTCGTTGCGGGCGCGGACCTGAACGCGGCCGCCTTCAACGCGGTGCAGCGCGGCAGCAATGCCGACCTGAGCATCGGTCGCACGAAGAGCGGCACGCCGGCGGTCACCACGGTGCGCACGACCACCGGCGACATCACGCTGGCCGCTGCCCGCGACATTGACCTGACCCAGGGCCAGACCCGGCTCTACAGCTGGGGCGTGGGCAGCAGCGACGCGGCGGCCTTGGCCGCGGGCAAGAAGCTGGGGCAGGCCGACCAGTTCCGCGTGGATGCGGGCGACCTGCGCGTCAGCGCCGGCCAGTCAGTGCGCTCGCGCTCGGTGACCGCGGACCCGGGCCAGCAGTACTACGCCAACACCTTGCAGTCGGCGCATGCCAACGGCTGGACGCGCATCACCGAGCGCGGATCGCTGGTCTACTGGACTTCCGATCCGAATGCCTACGCATCCGGCTTCCAGCACGGCCTGGCCTCGTTCGGCGGCGGCCGCATCGACGTGAGCGCAGCCACCGACGTGCGCGAGCTGATGCTGGCCGCGCCGACGACAGGCTTTCTCGATGCCGACGGCGCCCACAGCTACGGCGGCGGCAGCGTGCATGTGCAGGCCGGCCGCGACGTGGTCGGCGGCCTCGTGCAGGCCGGCGGCCGGGAACTCACGGTGCAGGCCGGCCGTGACGTGGCCTGGCAGGAGAACCAGGCGCTGACCGATCGTCACGCGATCACTGCCGGGCTGCAGCTGGCGCACGAGAACACCACGATGGACATCAGCGCGCGGCGCGACCTGACGCTGGGCGCAGATGTCAGCAGCCATGCGGTCGACGGGGCCTGGATCAGCGGCCTGGACGGCGCTGCCTCGCTGACGCTGCGCGCCGCCGGTGGTGACCTTCAGTACCGCGCGGACGCAGAGCCACTCTCACCATTGAACCCTGGCGGCGCCGCCTTCAATCTCCTGCCGACCCAGGTGCTGATGGCTGCGCCCTCGGGTTCGCTGAGTGTCGGTGGCTTTGGTGCCTCGGGCGTGATCCAGCAGGCCGAAGGCGCGAGCGCCCGGCTTGACCTGTTGGCCGGACGCGACCTGACACTGGCCACGCCAGTGCAGGTCAATGCGAGCTGGACGCAGGACGTGAGCTACAACGACGCCAGCGGCATCGACGCCCAGAGCGTGACCGGACAGGGTTTGCCCGGCAGCGCCTGGCTCGCGCTGTCTTATGGTGACCTGTCGCGTGGCGACGGCAACGGGCTGGACCGCACCGACCGCACGCCGGTGCGCCTGATCGCCGCAGGCGGCAACCTGGAAGTGGAGAGCTCGTTGCGCTCGGCCCGCCCGGTGAGGCTGATCGCTGAAGGCGACATCGCCTTGACCGGCAGCAACGTCAACTCCGGCCTCGAAATCCAGCAGCAGGCCCAGCGGCTGGACGGTTCGGCCGGCGCGGCGGACGTGTCCGAGCTGAGCCTGCTGCAGGCCGGTCGGGATGTCTTGTTCGGCAGTGCCACCGTTCGAATCGCCGGCGCCGGCGACCTGGTCGTGCTGGCGGGCCGCGACATTGAGATGGGCAAGGGTGGCGGCATCCAGTCCGTCGGCAACGTCGACAACTCGACCCGCCTGGCCGCAGGCAGCGCCAACCTGACTCTGGTGGCCGGCCTGCGGGCCGATGGCGCGGACTACCTGGACGCCGCCAGGCGTGGCTATGGTGCGCTGGGCGCCGCGGCACTGGCCGCTCGCGCCGGGGACGTCTACGCGCTGCTGAGCGCGGCCGGCGGACAAGCGCCAATGCTGGGCGGCCCCGAGGCCGAGGCCTTCAAGGCCCTGGGCACAGACGCGCAACTGGCCAAGGTGCAGGCCCTGCTGGGCGACTCGGCCTACCAGGCTGCCGTGACCCACTACGTGCATGGTCTCGTTGGCCACGAGAACGAGAGCAGCTCGCAGGCGCAGCAGACGTTTGCCACGCTGTCTGCCGTCAAGCGCGGCGCGGCGCCGGGCGCCATGCTCGCCGAGGCGCTGGGCCAACAACCCGCCGCCAAACGCCAGCCCTTCCTGGCTGCCGTGGCCGCAGCAGACACGCCGGCCGGTGCCAAGGCGCTGGTCAGCTTCATGCAGCAGCAGACCGGCCAGACCTTGGCACTGAACGACGCAATGGCGGCTTTCGAGGCCTTGCCGCTGGAGCGCCAACTTTTGCGGCTGAATGCGGTGTTGGTGGACGAGGTGCGCACCCAAGGCCGCGCGGCTGTGAATGCCCGCCTCGCTGAGGACAAGGAAGCCGCCTACGACCGGGGCTATGCAGCGATCAATGCGCTGTTCCCGGCAGACAGCCGGCAGGACGGTGACATCTCGCTGCCCAGCACCCAATTGCGCACGCTGCAAGGCTCCGACATCACACTGCTGACCCCTGGCGGCATGGTCAATGCTGGCGAGACTGGCCCCACCGGCAAGTCCCCCAGCGAACTTGGCATCGTCACAGTGGCAGGCGGCAGCATCGCCGGCATCGCTCACGGTGACATCCTGGTCAACCAGTCGCGCATCTTCACGCTGGCCAAGGGCGACATCCTGTTGTGGTCCTCCACGGGCGACGTGGATGCCGGACGAGGCGCGAAGACCGTCACTGGCGCGCCGCCGCCAATCTATCTGCTGGACGAGAACGGTCACATCAAGGTCGACACCAGCGGCTCGTTCAGCGGCAGCGGCATCGCCGTGCTGGACGCCAGGAGCGCGCTGGACCTCTACGCGCCGGCTGGCGCGATCGACGCTGGCGAGGCCGGCATCCGTGCGCTCGGCACCGTGACGCTGGGCGCGAACGTGGTGCGCGGCGCGGACGACATCGTCGGCGGCTCGGTGGTCGGTGCGCCGCCGGCCGCGCCCAACGTCGGCGTCACGGCCGGCCTCGCGCAGGCCAGCGACGCCGCGGCCACCGCGGCCAAGGCGGCCGGCGACGACGAGGAGGAGCGCCGCCGCAAGCGACGTGCTCGCCGCCAGCTGCTGCTTGAGTTCCTTGGCTTCGGCCAGGGCTGATTCCATTCCGATCCGAACAAGAGAAACCCACCCATGATTCGCCAACTGCTGACCGCCCTGGCCCTGTCCACGGCCCTCGCCGCGCCGGCCCACGCCTGGTGGGACGACGCGTGGACCACGCGCACCAAGGTCGAACTCGACACCACGGCCAAGGGCCTGGCCCTGCCCAGCGCGCAGGCCAACGTGCTGGTCCCGGTGCGCCTGCATTCCGGCAATTTCGACTTCGCCGCAGCGCTGCCGGACGGCGCCGACCTGCGTGTCGTCGGGGCCGACGACAAGACCCCGTTGCCCTTCGATATCGAGCGCTTCGACGCGATCAACGAGCTGGCCGTGTTGTGGGTGCGCATGCCCAGCGTGGCCCAGGGCAGCGACAAGAACCTGCTGCATGTCTACGCCGGCAACGACAAGGCCGCGGCCGAGGCCAAACCGGGGCTGTTCGCGGCCGACCATGCCGCGGTGCTGCACTTCAGCGAAGCGGCCGACGGCCCCGCGCATGATGCCGCCAGCAATGCGACCAGCACAGGGCCGATGCAGCG
This sequence comes from Ideonella sp., assembly GCF_041287625.1. Classification (GTDB taxonomy): domain Bacteria; phylum Pseudomonadota; class Gammaproteobacteria; order Burkholderiales; family Burkholderiaceae_C; genus Ideonella. The sequence goes on along the minus strand of NZ_JBGGNH010000035.1, from coordinate 67,997 downwards.
CGAGCCCAACGGCCTGCTGGGCGGCGCGGTGCGCCTGGCCGGCACGCCGCTGAGCTTCGGCCCCAACACACGGCTGGTGCTGGCGCCCGAAGGCGGGCTGACGATTGCCATGTGGCTCAAGCCGGACGCACCGACCGAGTCTTCCACGCTGCTGGCGCTGGGCCCCGTCAAGCTGTTGCGCACGGTGGACCAGCTCGAGGCCCGCATTGGCGACGAGAAGCTGGGCGGCGCGGCGCTGCCTGGCTCGGCCTGGTCGCACGTGGTGCTCACGGTGGGGCAGGGCAAGGCCCAGCTCTACATCAACGGCAAGCCGGTGAGCCAGGCCGATGCCTTGCTGCCCGCAGCCGCCACGCCTGCCATGGTGCTGGGCGAAGGCTACAAGGGCCTGGTCGATGAGCTGCAGATCCTGCCGGCCGCGCGCGATGCCGGCTGGGTCAGGCTGGCCGCTGCGGCGCAAGGCATGGAGGGCAGCTTCATCAGGAGCCAGAAGGAAAGCGCCGACGGCGGTGGCGAGTCTGGCGGTGGCGGCTACTTCGGCATCCTGCTGAAGAACCTGACCGGTGACGCCTGGGCGGTGATCGGCGTGCTGATCGTGATGTTCTTCATCGCCGCCGCGGTGATGGTCACCAAGGCCATGCTGGTCTCGCGCGTGGGCCGCGACAACGAGCGCTTCCTGGAACGCTTCCGCGCCGACTTCACCGGCCAGGGCCTGAAGACCGCGGGTGAGTTCGTGCACTCCACGCTGTACCGCCTCTACGCCACCGGCGAAGCCGAAATCGCCAAGCGCCGCGAGCGTGGCATGCAGACGCTCACCGGCGCCTCGCTGAACTCGATCAAGGCGACGATGGACGCGGTGCAGGTGCGCGAGAACCATGTGCTGAACGCCCGCATGGTGCTGCTGACCATCGCCATCTCCGGCGGCCCGTTCCTCGGCCTCTTGGGCACCGTGGTCGGCGTGATGATCACCTTCGCCGCCATTGCCGCGGCAGGCGACGTGAACGTCAACGCGATTGCCCCGGGCATTGCCGCCGCGCTGCTGGCCACGGTGGCCGGCCTGGGCGTCGCGATCCCCGCGCTGTTTGGCTACAACTGGCTGGCCTCGCGCATCAAGACGATCTCGGCCGACATGCAAATTTTTGTCGACGAGTTCGTGACCCGCGCAGCCGAGCTGCACGGACCACAGTAAGCGAGCAGCAGGCCATGTCAGCTGACGTGAAAGGCGGCAATGAGCCGTACGACGACATCAACATCACGCCGATGCTGGACTTGGCCTATGTGCTGCTGGTCACTTTCATCATCCTGACGACCGCCTCGGTGCAGGGCGTGAAGGTCAACTCGCCGCGCACCCTGGCGGCCAACCAGCTGGCCAAGCCGCAGACGCGCGCGGTGACCATCACCAAGGAAGGTACGGTCTACCTGGACGCTTATCCGGTCACGCTGGAAGAACTGTCGCAGCGCCTGTCGGCGATGAAGGCGGCCAACCCTTCGCTGCCGGTGGTGCTGAAGGCCGATGCGCGCACCCAGTACCAGAAGGTGACCGAGGTGTTGGAAGTGGCCAAGAAGCTGGACATCACCGAGCTTGGCCTGGTGACGCAGCGCGAAGCGCAGTGAACGAACGGAAGCGCACGCGATGCAAGTCCAGAACGAAACCAAGCCCTACGACACCATCAATGTCACGCCGATGCTGGACCTGGCCTATGTGCTGCTGGTCGTCTTCATCCTGATGACAACCGCCTCGGTGCAAGGCCTGTCCATCACGCTGCCCAAGCCGTCGAACACACCCAGCAGCGAGCACCACGAACTGCTGATCGTGCAGATCACGGCCGAGGGCGCGCTGCTGCTCAACGGCGCGGCGCTCACGGCGCAGGAGATCGAGCAACGCCTCACCGCAGCCAAGGCCGCGGACCCGAAGATCACCGTGGCCATCAAGGGCGACGGCCAGGCCAGCTACGAGCCGGTGGTCAAAGTGATCGACATGTGCAACCGGCTGGCCGTGGACATGGCGCTGGTCACGTCGCGGATCGGGACTTGACATGCACCACACCACCGCCCTGATCGCCCGCCGCCAGCGCCTGGGCCTGAGCAGCCAGCAGGAGGTGGGCCGCGTCTCGCAGCCGCTGCTGCGCCGGCTCGCGCTGGGCCTGCTGCTGCTCGCCGGCACCGCGCTGGTGATCTGGACCCTGGTCCATTTCGCCAGTGGCAGCACCGCCGGCCCGAAGCGCCAGGTGGCCCGCATTGCGCTGTTGCCGGACACGCCGCCGCCGCCTCCGCCACCGCCACCGCCCAAGGAACAGAAGAAGGAAGAACCCAAGCCGCAGCCGCGGCCGCAGGCCCAGCCCGAGCAGGCGCCCAAGCCGCCGCAGCCGGCCAACGAGCCGCTGAAGATGGAAGGTGCGGCCGGCAACGGGCCCAGCGCATTCGCGGCCGGTGCGGTCAACAACGAATACCGCGCCGGCCCGACCAGCAGCGGCGGCGCGTCCTCGCCCGGCGTGGCCGACAGAGCGGCCGAGCGGCTCTACGCGAACACCGTGCGCCAACTTCTGCTGGCCGAGATGGAGCGCCGGCTGGCACCCGAGGCCGGCGAGCTGAGTGCGAATTTCGCGCTCTGGATCAACCCGGACGGCCACATCGCCCGTTGGGAAGCCGATGGCAGCTCGCCCGCGCTGAAAACCGCCTTGGACGCCAGCGCCGAGGCGCTGCGCCTGCCGGTGCCGCCGGCCGTTGCGCAGCCCATGCGCTTTCGCCTGACCGTGCGCGCCGGTGCGTGAGAACAACCCATGTCTTTCGAGAACCCCATGACCCGAATCTCCTTCCGCCTCGCGCCTCTGGCCCTGGCGCTGCTGGCCGCACTGCCGCAAGCCCATGCCGACACGCCGCCCGCGGCCAGCGAAGCCGCCGCGCTGGGTGAGTTGAAAGCCACCACGCTGGCGCTGATCGACGCACTGGTCGAGCAAGGCCTGCTGACCCGCGCCAAGGCCGACGAACTGCTGCGCAAGGCCAAGGCCGCGGGCGAAGCCGTGGCCGCAGGCAACCCGGCGCCGCTGCCGGCCGAGACCGGCTGGGGCGCACCGCGCTCGGTGGTGCGTGTGCCGTACCTGAGCGACAGCACCCGCGCCAAGATCAAGGACGAGGTGCGCAACGAGGTGCTGATCGCCGCCCGCGAAGAAGGCTGGACCGACGGCCGGCGCTTGCCGGGCTGGCTGCGCTCGGTGTCGATTGACGGCGACATCCGCGTGCGCGCACAGGACGAGATGTTCGCCAACGACAACGTCGCGCCCGAGATCTTCCGCGCCCAGACCGATTCCCCCGCCTGGGCGCCGGACCTGAGCAACACCCGCAATGACCGCCAGCGCGCCACCTTGCGCGCCCGCGTCGGCTTCCATGCCAAGGCCAGCGACAGCTTCAGCGGCACGCTGCGCCTGGCGACCGGCAGCACCAGCGGCAGCCCCACCTCCGAATCCGTCACCGCCGGCAATGACGCCAACCGCTTCAGCATCGGCGTGGACCGTGCCTCGGTGCGCTGGGAGCCGCTGCAAGGCAATCGGCTGGATGCCGGCCGCATGGGCGTGCCGTTCGACGGCAGCGACCTGACCTGGCCGGACGACATGGGCCTGGACGGCCTGGCTGGCCACGGCGAGCTGGACATGGCCAGCGGCCTGTTCGGCTTCGCGACGGCGGGCGGCTTCGCGCTGTCCGAGTTCGCCAACAGCCAGAAGGACAAGTCATTGGTCGGCGGTCAGCTTGGCCTGGACTGGGCCTTTGGCGACGCCTGGCAGCTGCGCGTGGCCGCAGGTGCCTACAACTTCCGCAACGTGCAAGGCGTGCGTGAAGACGTTATTCCGCCGACCGGCGCGCTGGCTGGCGTCTCGCCGTACCAGAACAGCGCCTACCCCGCGGCCATCCGCCAGAAGGGCAACACGCTGATCAACCTGAATGCGCCGAACTCTGCTTTCCCGCAGAACGCCATTCCCGCGCCGGTGTGGGGCCTCGCCTCGCGCTTCAAGCCGGTGGACTTCACGCTCAGCCTCACCGCGCGCCACTACAACCCCTACGAGGTCAACTTCAGCTTCCATGTGGTGAAGAACACCGGCTTCGACAACGACGACATCCAGCGCCGCGCCGGCACCACCGCGGTGGCGGATTTGAAGGAAATGACGCTGGGCTACCAGGCCCGCCTGCAGTTCGGCCATGCCAAGCTGGTCGAGCCCGGCCAGTGGCAGGTCTTCGCTGCATATCGCAAGCTGGAGCGCGACGCCTGGATCGACGCCTACACCGACACCACCTGGCACCTGGGCGGCACCAACTACAAGGGCTTCAGCGTCGGCGGCCAGTACGCCTTCGACAACAAGGCCACGCTGGGCCTGCGCTTCACCAGCACCCGCAACCTGGACGACGGCGTGCGCTTCCTCAGCATCCCCGGCGACGCCAGTTCGATCAGCGGCAACCTCAGCAGCGCACCGCTGAAGATCGACGTGCTGCAGCTCGAAACCAACCTGAAGTTCTGAGCATGAAATCAGGTCTCTCAATGATCCGCTTCACCGCGCTGGCCGTGCTCTGCAGTGCTGCGCTGGCCCATGCTGCAGACGGTGGCGACAAGCGCCTGGCCCAGGCCAAGGAAGTCGCCCGTGCCGCGCAGGCCGCGCTGCAGCAGGCCCAGCAGGAGCGCGACACACTGCGCCAGCAGCAGGCCAGCAGCCAGGCCGAGAAAGAGCAACTGGCCCAGCGCCTGGCCCACGTCCAGGCCGAGGCTCGCAACGGCCAGGCCACGCAAAGCCAGCAAGCCCAGGCGCTGGCCACCGCGCAAGCCGAACTCGCCCGCGTGCGGGCCGAGCTGGCCACCGAGCACCAGCGCCGCGAGCAGGCCGAGCGCGCCGCCGCCGACGCAACAGCGCAAGGCCAGCAGGCGCTCGCAGCGCAGCGCCAGGTCACCGCCACCGTCACCGCGCTGCTGGAAAAAAGCGTGGCCTCGCTGGCCCGCGCCGAGCAGGCCAACCGCACGCTGCACGGCCTGGGCCTGCAAGCGGTGGATGCCTACACCCAGCGCACCCCCGAAGCCATGCGCACCCGCAGCGAGCCTTTCCTGGCGCTGGGCGCCGTCGAACTGGAAGACGAGGCCGAAGGCCTGCGCCGCGCGCTGGACGCGCAGCGCGTCGCACCCTGAAGCGCTGTTCTCCGCACCGCGCTCCGCCCATCGACATCGGTTGGAAGCCAACTGAGGTTGCGGCACACTGGTCGGCTCCCTGCCGGCCCTGCCGCCAACACCAGCCGAGGTTTCCACCATGAGCAACACCTCCGAACGCATCGCCGCCCGGCGCCGCGAGTTCAAGCGCCTGCATGAAGCCGGCTGCTTCGTGCTGCCCAATCCCTGGGATGCCGGCAGCGCCCGCTACCTGCAAAGCCTGGGCTTCCAGGCGCTGGCGACGACCAGTTCCGGCTTCGCCTGGTCGCAAGGCCTGCCCGACGGCCGCCTCAGCCGCGCGCAGGTGCTGGCCCATTTGCGCGACATGGTGGCCGCCACGGACCTGCCGATCAACGCCGACTTCGAGAGCGGCTACGCGGCCGACCCGCAGGGCGTGGCCGAGAGCGTGCGGCTGGCCGTTGCAACCGGCGTGGCCGGCCTGTCGATCGAAGATTCGACCGGCGACGCCGCACGGCCGATACGCGACATCGGCGACGCCGTGGCCCGCATACGCGCCGCCCGCCGGGCGATCGACGAAACCGGTGGCGACACGCTGCTGGTTGGCCGCGCCGAAAACTTCTTCCTCGGCCGCCCCGACTTGGCCGACACCTTGCAGCGCCTGCAGGCCTACGCCGAAGCCGGCGCCGACTGCCTCTATGCACCCGGCATCCGCACGCCCGAGGAGATCGCCGCCATCGTCGCCGCGGTCGCCCCCAAGCCCATCAACCTGCTGGTCGGCTCCGCCAGCCCCTTGACGCTGCAGGACATTGCCGCACTCGGCGTGCGCCGCGTCAGCATCGGCGGCGGGCTGGCCCGCGCCGCATGGGGCGGGCTGATGCGCGCCGCCAGCCTGGTCGCCACTGAGGGCCGCTTCGACGGGCTGGCCGATGCGGCCTCGGGCCAGGCGCTGGATGACTTGATGGGCTGAGAGCCTGAGAGTCTTTCGACCAAGCCCGCCTGGCAGCGGCGCGCGAGGGCCCGCGGTGGCGCCGCGCCGTGCCGGCCCTCAAGGCCTGACCTTGGCGGTCGATATAGTCGAGATGCTGTGGGGTCGGTCCCGCGGCCGGACCGGGTGGGCCGCACGTGCTGCCCGGTTTTGAACGTCCACTTTTTTCGCGCTGCATCGCGGCAGGGCCCAGTGCCCGCCACGCTGCAGGCAGCGTGCCCCATGCGTGTGTTGCCGTCGTTCCTGCAGTTTCCCGGTTGTGCCCTTGCCCTGGCTTGCAGCCTTGCCTGCCCGGCGCTGGGCGCCACCGAGCCGGCCAGCGCGGCTGACCTGGCAGCCTTGCCGCTGGACACGCTGCTCGACCTGCCGGTCACCGGTGCTTCCAGATTCGCCTCGCGGGCCAGCGGTGCGGCCGCCTCCGTGACGGTGGTCAGCGCCGAGGAGATCCGCGCGCTCGGTTACCGCACGCTGGCCGAAGTGCTGGCCTCAATGCGCGGCGTGATGGTGACCACCGACCGCTCGTACAGCTACATCGGCGTGCGTGGCTTCTATGTGCCGGGCGACTACAACACCCGCGTGCTGCTGCTGATCGACGGCAACCGGACCAACGACACCATTTACGACCAGGCCTACCTCGGCAGCGAGATTCCGCTGGACCTGGCGATGGTCGAGCGGGTCGAATTCATTCCAGGCCAGGGCTCGGCCGTGTATGGCGGCAATGCCTTGTTCGGCGTCGTCAACGTGGTCACCCGCCAGCCCGGCGCGGCCGGCACTTCGCTGGCCAGCGTCTCGGCCGGCAGCTTCGGCGCGCGCAGCCTGCGGCTGGCCGACAGCGTGCAACTGCCAGGTGGCACGGCGCTGCAATGGTCCATCAGCCGCGCGGTGATGGCCGGCGACACGGTGCCGCTGCCAGACGGCGGCTCGGCCCGCCACGGCGATGCGGAAGGCCGCACCACGCTGTTCGCCCGCGTCCGCCAGGGCGACTGGCGGGTCACCGTGCTGCATGCGCTGCGAAACAAGGGCAACCCGCTGTATCCAGACGGCGTGCAGGGCGACCCGCGCACCGTCAACCATGACGAGCAGTCACTGCTGGACCTGAGCTGGGTGCATGCGACCGACGATGGCGACGAACTGACGGCGCGCGGCTTTGCCGGGCGTTACCGCTTCGAGGGCCGCTACGCCATGGACTATCCGCCGGTGGCGGTGAACCAGGACATTGCAATGGGCCGCTGGTGGGGCCTGGAAGGCCGCTGGCTCAGCACGCGCTGGCAGGACCACAAGCTGCTGGTGGGCGCCGAGCTGCAGGTCTCGCCGCTGCTGCTGCAGCGCAATGCCGACATCGATCCCCCTGCCGCGCCGCTGCTGGACGACCGCCGCAGCCTGCAGCGCCATGCCTTGTTCGTCGAGGACCAGTACACGCTGGCCCGCGACTGGACGCTGGACACGGGGCTGCGCTGGGACCAGACCAGTGGCAGCGCGCGTGAATTCAGCCTGCGCACGGGGCTGATCTGGCGCGCCGACGACACGCTGGTGGCCAAGCTGATCCATGGTACCGCCTACCGGGCGCCGAATGCCTTCGAAGCCCACTACCAGGTCCCCGGCAGCGGCGGCTATGAAATCAATCCGAAGCTGACCAGCGAAGGCGTGCGCGGCAGCGAGCTGGCGCTGGACTGGCGGCCCGACGCGCAGGACCGCTACAGCCTGTCGCTGTTCAGCAACCGTGCGCGCCAGCTGCTGGTGCTCAACCGCGACCCGGACAGCGATCGCTATCGCTTCGACAACCAGGGCGGCGTGCAGACCCGCGGCGCCGAGCTGGAATGGGAGCGCATCTGGGCCAACGGCGGCAGGCTGCGCGCCAACGTGACGCTGCAGCACAGCCGCGACAGCGACATGGACACCCGGGTGGCCGGCTATTCGGCCGACCGCATGGCCAAGCTGGCGGCCATCTGGCCGCTGGGCGGGCGCTGGCAGGCCGGGCTGGGTTGGCAAGGCATTGGCCGGCGCGGCGCGGCCGCGGCCTATCAGCTGACCGACCTGACGCTGTCGACCCCGCTGGCCGCGCGCGGCTGGTCCTTCTCGGCCAGTGTGTTCGACCTGTTCGACCGCCGTCACCAGGACCCGGGCGGCGACCCGCAGGCCCAGCCGGTGCTGCCGCAGGCGGGCCGCAGCGTCGAGCTGCGGTTGGACTTTGCGTTCTGACGCCATGCGCCTGCCTTGCCCGTCGTGCCTGAGGCCGCTGAGCTGGCTGCTCGGCCTGGCCGTGCTGGCACTGCCGCCGGCACATGCCGTGGAGCGGGCCGAACTGGAGGCGGCCATCGTCTACAACCTGCTGCAATACGTGGAATGGCCCGCCGAGGCCCTGCCGGCTGCCGGCGGTGCGCTGGAGCTGTGCCTGGCGCAGGGCAGCCCGCTGCGCGGCCCGGTCAAGTCGCTGGAAGGCCGGCCGGTGGGGCCGCTTCGGCTGGCGGTACGCACGCTGGAGCCGGCCGAGGCGCCGCATGGCTGCCATGTCCTGTTCATTGACGGCGACCCACCCACCCGCCACCGCCCACCGCGGGCCACCGCCTTGCTGCTGATCGGCGACGGCGCGGCCCAGTCCGACGACGGCATCACCATCCGGCTGGCGCAGGCCGACGGCCGCATGGTGTTCGAGGTCGACCTGGTCCTCGCCCGCGAGGCCAGGCTGCAGGTCAGCTCCCGCCTGCTGCGGCTGGCGCGAAAGGTCAACGGATGAACCGGCCCGACCCCGCCTTGCCGCCCTTGCCAGCCTTGCCGGAGGCGCAAGCCGTGCCCCTGCTGGCCCGCTCGCAGCGCCGCGGCCTGGGCCGCCAGCTGACCCGGGCGGCGGTGGCCTCGGCCGGCGTGGCGCTGGCCGTGGCCGGCCTGGTGCTGAACCTGTCGCTGCATGCCTGGTCGCGCGTCGCCCTGCAGGAAGACGCCCGGGCACAGGCCCGCATGGCCGCCGACAACACGGCCGCGGCGCTGATGTTTGCGGATGTCAACGCGGCCAGCGAAACCCTGGCCTCGCTGCGTGCCGCGCCCGCGGTCGCCGAGGCGCTGCTCTACACGCCCGATGGCCGGCTGTTTGCCAGCTACCGGCGCGACGCAACGGCCGGCGGCGCCGGCATGCTGGTGGAAGCGCCGGTCGAGTTCAAGCAGCGCGTGGTCGGCCGCATCGTGCTGCGGGTTTCGCTGACGCCGCTGCACGAACGTGCGCTCACCTTTGCGCTGCTGACTGCGGGCTCGGCCCTGCTGGCGCTGGCCATTGCCTACCTGCGGGTGCGGCGGGTGCGCCGGGCCATCGACCACACCGAGGCCAGGCTGGACCAGCTGGCCTACTTCGATCCGGTGACCGGCCTGTACAACCGGCATGCGGCCAACGAGCACCTGCGTGCCATGGTCGACAGGGCCAGTGCGCGCGGCAAAGGCTTCATGCTGATGCTGCTGGACCTGGACGATTTCAAGCTGATCAACGACACGCTTGGCCATGTGGTGGGCGACGAAGTGCTGCGCCTGCTGGCCGAGCGCCTGCAACGTGGCTTGCGCCGCAACGACCTGGTGTTCCGCTTCGGTGGCGACGAGTTCATCGTCGTCTGCGAGCAGCACGGCGACGACGAGGCGCTGGGCCTGCTGGGCCGCGCCGCGCTGGCCTGCCTGGATGCACCGCTGCAGGCCGGCGGCCAGGAGATCCACGCGCGCGGCAGCGTCGGCCTGGCCCGCTTCCCGGCGGATGCTGACAGCGCCGAAGGCCTGCTGCGTGCGGCAGACACCGCGATGTACGCCGCCAAGGCCAGCGGCAAGAACACCTTCGCGGTCTTCAGCCGCTCGATGAACGAGGCCGCGTCTTCGCAGCTGCAGCTGGACGCCGAGCTGCGCCGGGCGATCCGCGGCGACGAACTGCTGCTGCACTACCAGCCCATCGTCGACCTGCGCCAGGGCCGGGTCGTCGGCACCGAGGCACTGGTGCGTTGGCAGCACCCCGAGCGCGGCCTGCTGATGCCGGCCGCCTTCATCGACATGGCCGAACGCACCGGCCTGGTCAGCGACCTGGGCGCCTGGGTGCTGCAGGCCGCCGCGCGCCAGCAGGCGGCCTGGCGTGAAGCGGGCCTGGGGCAGCTGTTCATCGCGGTCAATGCCTCGGGCCGCCAGTTCAAGCGCAAGCTGCTGGAGCAGCAGGTGGCCGACGCGCTGGCCAGCAGCGGCGCCGACCCTGGCCGGCTGCAGATCGAGATCACCGAGCACACGCTGGTCGAGGACGTGGCGGCCAATGTCGGCACGCTGGCCGCGCTGCGCGCACGCGGCGTGCAGATCGCCATCGATGACTTCGGCACCGGCCTGTCCTCGCTGGCCTACCTGAAGCGCCTGCCGATCGACAAGCTGAAGATCGACCGCAGCTTCGTGCGCGACCTGCCCGACGCCGCCGAAGACGGCGCCATCGTCGAAGCCATCGTCTCGCTGGCTCACGCACTGGGCCTGCAGGTGGTGGCCGAAGGCGTCGAGACCGAGGGCCAGCAGGCCTGGCTCATGCAACGCGGCGTGGCCCACGCCCAGGGTTACCTGTTCAGCCGGCCCGTGCCGCCCGAGCAGATCCCCGAGGCCATCGCGGCCGTGGCCACGCGTTGGGGCCAGCAGGACAGCGCGGGCTTTGCCAGCAGGATCTGAGAGGCTTTGCGGCTCCTGGCTGTTTCGTCGTTTCAAACAGGCCACCAAAAGTCGCCTGGGTATGCTGGCGCGTGTCTGCGGTTGGGAAGACCAGGTTGATCCGCCCGGGCCGTGAGCGACCAGGGAATTGGACGGCGCGGTCGACCGATGTCAGGCGATGCTTTCTCGGAGCGCGCGCAAGTCGGCCACTGATGTGGCGCATACTCTGAACGGCGTCGCCTTGCGGGTGGCGCACGAGAAGAAGGAAATGGCCCTGGTTCAACAATGCACCGGGACAACGCCATGACTCGCCGCGCCGACAGGCAAGAAGCTGTCGAAGGGCCAAGTCCATCCGTTTGCGATGACGGCCTTTGCGCAGCGTACCCATCGGAGTTTCCGGCACGTTGCTTCCGCTCTGCGGGAAGCCGAGACGTGCCATGCCAATCGCCCATCAGATCTCCAAGTCGCGCACCGGCATCCAGGGCCTGGATGAACTGACCGGGGGCGGCCTGCCTCAGGGACGGCCCACGCTGGTGTGCGGCGGGCCGGGTTGCGGCAAGACGCTGCTGGGCATCGAGTTCTTGATCAACGGCGCGCTGCACTATGGCGAGCCCGGGGTCATCATGGCCTTCGAGGAAACGGCGGCCGACCTGACACTGAATGTCGCCTCGCTGGGCTTCGACCTCGACGATCTGGTGGCCAGGCGCCTGCTCGCCATTGACTTCGTGCGCATCGAGCGCAGCGAGGTCGAGCAGTACGGCGACTTCGATCTCGAAGGCCTGTTCATCCGGCTCGGCCATGCGATTGATCGCATCGGCGCCAAGCGCGTCATGCTGGACACCGTCGAATCGCTCTTTTCGGGCTTGCCGAACCAGGCGGTGCTGCGCGCCGAGGTGCGGCGCCTGTTCCGCTGGCTGAAAGACAGACAGGTCACGGCCATCGTCACCGGCGAGCGTGGCAGTGAACCTGGCGCGCTCACGCGGCAGGGCCTCGAGGAGTACGTGTCCGACTGCGTGATCATGCTCGACCACCGCGTGATCGACATGGTGTCTTCGCGCCGGCTGCGTGTCGTCAAGTACCGCGGCTCCACGCACGGCACCAACGAATATCCGTTCCTGATCGACTCGGCGGGCATCTCGGTGTTTCCGATCACCTCGGTCGGGCTGCAGCACAAGGTGAGCAGCCTGCGCGTCCCCAGCGGTGTGCCTGAACTGGATGCGATGCTGGGCGGCGAAGGCTATTTCAAAGGCAGCAGCGTGCTGGCCTCCGGCACCGCGGGCACCGGCAAGACCAGCCTGGCGGCGCACTTTGCCGCCGCCACCTGCCGGCGCGGCGAGCGGGTGATCTTCTTCAGCTTTGAAGAGTCGGCCGACCAGATCATGCGCAACATGCTGACGATCGGCCTCGACCTGGCGCCTTTCGTCGAACAGGACCTTCTCAGGTTCCATGCCGCGCGGCCGACCCATCTGGGCCTGGAGATGCACCTGGCAACGATGCTGCGGGCGATCCAGGCCTTCGACCCGCAGTCCGTGATCGTCGACCCGCTGAGCAGCTTCGTCTCGCTGGGGGGGCACAACGACGTGCTGGGCATGCTGCTGCGCCTCGTCGACGCGTTGAAGGTGCGCCAGATCACCGGCTTCTTCACCAGCCTGAGCGCGGGGGAGGCGAGGGTCGAGAAGACCGACGCGATCGTCTCTTCGTTGGTCGACACCTGGCTGATGGTGCGCGACATGGAGTTCGGTGGCGAGCGCAACCGCGGCCTCTACGTGCTGAAGTCGCGCGGCATGCAGCACTCGAACCAGATCCGCGAGTTCTCGCTCACGCGGCACGGCATCGAATTGCGCCAGCCCTACACCGGCCCTGCCGGCGTGCTGACCGGCTCGGCGCGCCTGGCCCAGGAAGCGCAGGAGCGCTCGGCCCTGCTGTCGCGCGAACAGGAGATCGGGCGCAAGCAGAAGGAACTGGACAGCAAGCGTGCGGCGATGGAAGCGCAGGTGGCGGCCATCCGCGCCGAGTTCGCCTCATTGGAGGCCGCAGCGCTGGCGGTGATCGACCAGGCCGAGGTCAGCGAAGATCTGCTGACGCAGGATCGCCAGGACATGGCACAGAGCCGCCGGGCCGAAGCGACATGAATGCCGGCCCCGACATGTGGGTGTTGCGGTTGTACGTGGCGGGGCAGTCTCCACGTTCGCTGCGCGCTCAGGCGAACATCCGCAGGATCTGCAGCGATCTGCTGCCGGGCCGCCACGACCTGGAGGTGATCGACCTCTACCAGCAGCCCGAGCTGGCGCAGGATGCGCAGATCGTCGCCTTGCCGACGCTGGTCAAGCAACTGCCCGGCCCGCGCCGCGTGCTGATCGGCGACCTGTCGAACACCCAGGATGTGCTGCGCGAACTGGAACTCACATGAGCGCGCCGGGCCGTTCCCAAGCGCTCGTCTCGCAGCGCGCCGCGCGGAGGGTCGTCCAGTGACTCAGCAGCAGGTTCCACCCCATATCGAACATGGCGTGGCGGTTGTCGGCAGTGGCGAGGTTGATGCGCTGTTCATCTCCGACGCCGCGGGCCGGCGATTGATCACGCTCAACGGTGCCGACCGTGCCTATCGGCTGCTTGTCGAAGGCATGGCGGATGGTGCGCTGACGCTGACGGCCGACGGTGTTGTTGCATGGTGCAACCGGAGCTTTGCCACGCTGCTGGGGCGGCCGTTGAACCGCCTGATCGGCACGCGCGTCGACCTGTGCTTCGCCCCGGAGAGCCGCGCCAGCCTGGCGGCCCTGCTTTCCGAGCAACAGGACGTCAAGCGTTACCTGGCGATCGACTTGCTGACGGACGCGGGTCAGCGCGTGCCTGTCTACCTGTCGGTCAACCCCTCTGTCGTCGATGGGCTGCCCGAGGCGCTCTGCATGGTGGTCACCGACCTGACCGAGCAACGGCGCAGCGAAGCCGACAGGCTCTCGCGGCAGCATCTGCTGGAGGTGATCGAGGACCAGCGACGCACGCAGCAGCAATTGCAGCTGAGCCTGGCCGCACTGGGCTTGCGAGATCGCGCCTTGGGCGCGATCTCGCAAGGTGTGATGATCACCGACGCCCAGAGCAAGGTCACCTACGCGAACGCGGCGTTCGAGGCGATGTCGGGCTACAGCGCGGCCGACATGCTGGGGCGTTCCAGCGGCATCCTGCAAGGCCCGCAGACCGATGCGCAGGTGGTGCGGACCATTCGTCGGGCCGTGGCCGCGGCGCTGCCCTTTCATGGCGAGCTGCTGAACTACCGCAAGGACGGCCAGCCGTTCTGGAACGAGTTGTCGATCACGCCGATCTTCGACCCCGGCGGCGAGCCGATCCAGTTCGTCGGTGTGTTGCGTGATGTCACCGAGCGCAAGCAGGCCGACCAGGCGCGGCAATCGCTGGAGGCGCAGTTGCGCGAAGCCCAGAAGATGGAGGCCATCGGCACGCTCGCCGGCGGCATCGCACACGACTTCAACAACATCCTCGGCTCGATGCTGGGCAACCTCGGCTTGGCCAGCCAGACGCTGGTTGCAGGGCACGCGGCGAACGCCTTGCTCGACCAGGTCAGGATGGGAGGCGAGCGCGCCCGCAGCCTGGTCGAGCAGATCCTCGCCTTCAGCCGGCGCCAGCCAACGCTGCTGAGGGCGCAGCCGCTCGAACCGATCGTGCGCGAGGCGCTGGACCTGCTGCGCGCCACGCTGCCGGCCACCGTGCGGCTGGAGCTGGCGGTAGCGGCGGGGCCGCAGCCGATCATCCTGTGCGATACCACGCAGGTGCAGCAGATCGTGATCAACCTGTGCACCAACGCCTGGCAGTCGCTGTCCGGCAGCACCGGATGCATCAAGCTGGGCATCGATGCGGAGCACATCGCCGCTTCGGCATCGCAGGTCCTGCCACCCGGCGACTATGTCCACCTGCGCGTCACCGACACCGGCCAAGGCATGGACTTCGCCACGCAGGCCCGCATCTTCGAGCCCTTCTTCAGCACCAAGGTGCCCGGCCAAGGCACCGGGCTGGGGCTTGCCGTCGTGCACGGCATCGTGGCCAGCCACCACGGCCACATTGCCGTGAGCAGCCGCCGCGGTGGCGGGACCACCTTCGACCTGCATTTCCCCGTCACCGACGCGCTGCCTGCCAATGTCTCCATGCCCACGGCGCCGGACGAAGCTGCCCTCGGGCAAGGCCCGCGCGTGATGTACATCGACGACGACGAATTGATGCTGCTGATGGTGGGCCGTCTGCTTGAACGCCTGGGTTATCGCGCCACCTGCGTCTCCGATCCCGCCGTTGCGGTCGCGACGGTACTGGCTCAACCGGGCGCGTTCGACGTCGTGGTGACCGACTACAACATGCCGCCGATGTCCGGCCTGGACGTCGTGCGTGCGCTGCGCGAAGGCGACGCCGACTTGCCTGTCGCGATCAGCTCGGGCTTCATTTCGGATGAGTTGAGAGGTGCCGCAGCAGAACTCGGCGTGGTCGAGCTCTTGCGCAAGGAGCACACATTGGAGGAGCTCGGTCCTCTGCTGGGCAGGCTGCTGGCACAGTAGCCAGTGCCGGCCCCATGAAATCTGCCGACATGCGATCGCTGTCGCGCGAAGCGAAGTTCGCCAAGCGCGTCAAGGTCCTTGAGTGCATGCAGAGTGCCAAGGCGCGCTCACAGCTGCTTCATGATCTCCTGCGCCACGCCGCCCAGCGGCACGATGCGTTCGACGCCGCCGCGCTTGATGGCTTCCTTCGGCATGCCGAAGACCACGCAGCTCTCTTCGTCCTGGGCCACGGTGCGGGCGCCGGCATTGCGCATCTCCAGCAGGCCGGCGGCGCCGTCATCGCCCATGCCGGTCATGATGATGCCCAGCGCGTTCACGCCGGCGGCCTTGGCCACCGAGCGGAACATCACGTCGACCGACGGCCGGTGGCGGTTCACCAGCGGCCCGTCAACCACCTCGACCATGTACTGCGCGCCACTGCGCTTCATCAGCACGTGCTTGCCGCCGGGGGCGATCAGCGCGCGGCCAGGCACGATGCGGTCATTGGTCTCGGCTTCCTTGACCTGGATCTGGCAGATGCTGTCCAGCCGGGCCGCGAAGGCGGCGGTGAATTTCTCCGGCATGTGCTGCACGATCAGGATGCCGGGCGAGACCCGCGGCAGCATCGTCAGCACTTCTTCCAGCGCCTGCGTGCCGCCGGTGGAGGTGCCGATGGCAATCACGCGTTCGGTGGTCTGCGCCATCGCGCGCGGGCTGCCCGAGGCGGGGGCCAGGATCACGTCGGCGGTGTGCTTGACCGGTGCGGCCAGCGGCGCGGCGCCTTCGGCCCGCGGCGAGAGCCGGCGCACATTGGCGCGCGCGGCGGCCTTGACGGTCGAGACCAGGTCATTGCTGGCTTCGACCAGGAACTGCTTCAGGCCCAGCTTGGGCTTGGTGACGATGGCCACCGCACCGGCGGCCATCGCTTCCAGCGTGGTCTTGGCGCCTTTTTCGGTCAGCGTGGAGCAGATGACGACCGGCGTCGGCCGCTCGCTCATGATCTTGCGCAGGAAGGTGATGCCATCCATGCGCGGCATTTCCACGTCCAGCACGATCACGTCCGGCCACTGCTGCTTCATGCGCTCCATGGCCAGCAGCGGGTCTGCCACGGCCGCGATCACCACGATGCCGGGTGTCGCGCTCAGCATGCCGGCGACGACCTGCCGCACGACGGCGGAATCGTCGACCACCATGACTTTGATTGCAGCTTGCATTGTTGACTGTCTCCGGCAGCGCAGGGCCGCTCAGCTTGAAGTGGACGGGGGTGCGGACGGTGCAGGCGCGCCGAGCGGGAAGGGCAGCGGGGGCAGCGCCGGGGACTCGGCCTGCACCGCCAGCTGGCGCGCCCACACGTCGCCGCTGCCCACGTCGAAGATGATCTGGCGATGGCCGTTGCCAAACAGGCTTTCAGAGGCCACGTGGATGCCATGGCCCAGCAGCAGCCTGCGGGCCGCCTCGCCATTTCGACGGCCGATGCCCATCTGGCCGGAGGGCTTGTTCTCGGGGAACATTTCGCCGCCGCCGAAGATCTTGGCCTGGCAGTCGGCGGGCTTCACGTCGCGCCGGGCCAGCAGGTCCAGCATCAGGCGCAAGGCCTCGTCGGCATAGCGGCCGTCGGGTGTCTCGGGGGCGCGGCGCGGCCGGCCGCGCTCGGCCAGCAGGAAGTGCGACATCGCGCCCATGCGCCTGGCCGCACACCACAAGGTGATCGACACGCAGGAACCCAGCAGCGTGCGGATGCGGTGCTGTGCGTCGCCGACGAAAAACTCGCCGGGCTGCAGGAAGACTTCGCGCTGCCGGCCGGAACGCGGCGGCGCGGGGCTCAGGGGGGCGTCCATGGCCCGTCAGCCGCAGCGGGCTTGGCTTGCCAGCGTACAGCTGCCGGGCGTCTGTTGAAGCAGGGGGCGGAAGGCCGGCATCACAGGGGCTTCCGGTAGATCGACGGTGCGACCTGCAACACCGAGTTGTTGATGTCGTTCAGGCTCTCGGAGTGGCCGATGCAGAAGTGGCCGCCGGGCTTCAGCAGCGACAGCACGCGTGCCACCACCTGGCGCTTGGTGTCGCCATTGAAGTAGATCATCACGTTGCGCAGGAAGATCACGTCGAAGGTGCCCAGTCGCGGCAGCTCGGTGTTCAGGTTGGCATGCACGAAGCTCACGCGCTGGCGCAGCGCGCGCTCGACCAGCAGCGTGCCGTCCTGCTCGCCGTGGCCCTTCAGGCAAAAGCGCTTCAGGTAGGGCGGCGGGATCAGCCGGGTGCGTTCCAGCGGGAAGTGGCCGGTGCGGGCCTTGGCCAGCACCCGGGTGCTGATGTCGGTGCCCAGCACTTCCCAGGCTGCGCTGCCCAGGCAGTCGGCCAGCACCATCGCGATGCTGTAGCCTTCTTCGCCGGTGGACGACGCGGCGCTCCAGACGCGGAAGGACTGCGGCCCGCGCGCCGCCGCGGCGGCCGTGGCCAGCTCGCGCAGCAGGTCGAAGTGCTTGGGCTCGCGGAAGAAGTAGGTTTCGTTGGTCGTCAGCAGGTCCACCGCGGTCTGCACCTCGGCTGGCGCGGAGCCGTCGCGCAGCAGCTGGAAGTACTCGCCGTAGCTGGACAGCTGGTGGGCGGCCAGGCGTTT
The DNA here is from genome assembly GCF_041287625.1 of Ideonella sp. Lineage (GTDB taxonomy): Bacteria > Pseudomonadota > Gammaproteobacteria > Burkholderiales > Burkholderiaceae_C > Ideonella. Next base: position 50,082 of record NZ_JBGGNH010000035.1, on the reverse strand, counting down.
GGACAGGCGGCCGCTCACCAGTGCCTTCTTGGCCGGCGACAGCGTGATGCCGGCGGCCTCGAAGATGAAGCGCTGGAAGTGGCCGAATTCGATGTCGGTGATTGTCGTGTTCATCGAAGAACTTATCGGCAACTTGCGCTGATTACTGCAGTGCAGGGTTTTCCGGGGGCAGTTCGGGTGACGGGTTGGCAGCTGCCGATTCGTGGCGAAGCTCGCGCAGGCGCGGCTGGTGGCGCTTGATCCACTGCAGCATCTCGCTGGCCGGCATCGGCTTGGCAATCAGGTACCCCTGTCCCATGTTGCAGCCGCCTTGCTGCAGCAGCCGCCAGTCCTCCAGCGTCTCGACGCCTTCGGCCACCGTGACAAGGCCCAGCTGGCGCGCCAGTTCGAGCGCCGACTGCAGGATCACCCGCAGGTTGCTGCGCTGGTGCGCGCCGTGCACGAAGGAGCGGTCGATCTTCAGTTCGGTAAAGGGAATGCGGGCCAGCTGCTGCATCGAAGAGAAGCCGGTGCCGTAGTCGTCGATCGACAGGCCGAAGCCCTTGAGCCGCAGCCGCGCCAGCGCGCCCAGCGCCGCGCCCAGCCGGTCGGCCAGCGTGCTTTCGGTGATCTCCAGCACGACCTGGTCGGGCTTCAGGCCACGCTGCTGCACCAGCGCCGTGACCTCGTCGACCAGCGAAGGCCGGTCCAGCAGGCGCTGCGACAGGTTGATCGCCATCGACAGCTTGAGCCCCCGTGCATTCCACTCCGCGGCCTGGGCCAGCGCCTGGCCCATCACCGAGAGCGTCAGTTCGTGGATCAGGTCTTCTTCTTCGGCCAGCGCCACGAACAGGTCCGGCCGCACAAAGCCGGTGCCGTGGCGGTGCCAGCGCGCCAGCGCCTCCACGCCGCGGACGATGCCGGTGCGCATGTCGACCTTGGGCTGGTAGTGCACGCCGAGTTCGCCGCTGGCAATGGCCGAGGCCAGGTCCTCCCGGCAGATGCTGGCGGCCGGGTCTGCCGGGTCCGTTGGCGAATCGGGGCACTGGCCGTCGGCCAGCTCGCCAAAGCGCTGCAGCATGGCTTGCAGCGGTGGCAGCGTCAGCGGCTTCTGCAGCCAGCCCAGCACGGGCAGGCCCAGGTTGCGCGCCATCAGTTCGACCGAGTGGATCAGCGCCAGCTCGCGGCCGGAAGCCACCACCAGCGGGATGTGGATCTGGCGCTGGTGCAACTGCTGGATCAGCTCCACGCCATCCATGCCCGGCATTTCCAGGTCGACGATCAGCAGGTCCGGCGACAGGGCCAGCAGGCCGAGCAGTTCCAGGGCCTCGCTGCCGGTGGCGGCCTCGTAGATCAGCGGCACGCCGAACTGCCGGCACAGGTCGGTGGCATGCGTGCGCTGCGCGGCGCTGTCATCGACGATGAGCAGCGAGCCGACCGGGCAGGCGATGTTGCCGTGTTGCGTCATGCTGACCCGGGGCGTTGACTGCTGCAGGCGCCGCTCAGAAGCGGGTGAAGTGGTTTTCGTCCGGGCCGTGCGCCATGGCCAGTGCCGGGGACGGCGAGGGCGAGGGCGCTGGCGCGACGCGCGGGCCGGGCTTGCGGCCGGCCTTGGCCACCGGCTTGGGCGCGCGGGCATGGGCAACAGGCGCCGGGGCTGGCTTGCGCACTTCGCTGGCTGCCAGCTTGAAGAAGGACATGGCCTGCTGCAGCTGCTCGGCCTGGCTGCTCATCTCTTCGGCCGTGGCGGCCAGCTCCTCGGAGCTGGAAGCGTTTTGCTGCGTGGTCTGGCTGAGCTGGGTGACGGCGCTGTTGATCTGGCCCACGCCGGAAGACTGCTCTTCCGAAGCAGCGGTGATCTCCTGCACCAGGTCCGAGGTCTTGCGGATGTTGGGCACGATCTGGCCCAGCAACTGGCCGGCCCGCTCGGCCAGCTCCACGCTGGACGAGGCGACAGTGCCAATCTCCTGCGCCGCGATCTGGCTGCGCTCGGCCAGCTTGCGCACTTCGGCAGCGACAACCGCGAAGCCCTTGCCGTGCTCGCCGGCACGCGCGGCTTCGATGGCGGCATTGAGCGCCAGCAGGTTGGTCTGGTAGGCGATGTCGTCGATGATCACGATCTTCTGCGCAATCTGCTTCATCGCGACCACGGTGGCCCTGACCGCCTCGCCACCTTCGGCGGCTTCGGCCGCAGCCTTGGTGGCCATGCCGTCGGTGACCTTGGCGTTTTCGGTGTTCTGCGAAATGGAAGCGGTCATCTGCTCCATCGACGCGCTGGTCTCCTCGACGCCGGCTGCCTGCTCGCTGGCCGCCTGCGACAGGGCCTGTGCGGTGGCGCTGACCTCTTCCGAGGCACCGGCCAGCGACTCGGCGCCGGTGTTGACCTCGGTCACCACTTCGGAGAGCTTCTCCATCGTGCGGTTGACGTAGGCCTTCATCTGGCCGAAGGCGCCCTGGTAGTCACGCTCGATGCCTTGCGTCAGGTCGCCGTCGGACAGCGCTTCCATGACCCGCACGACGTCGTGCACGCTGGCACCGGTGGTGGCCATCAGCTGGTTCAGGCCCTCGCCCATGTCGCGCTGGAAGCCTTGCAGGCCGTTCAGGTCGATGCGGGCATCGAAGTTGCCGGCGTTGGCCGCGGCCACCACTTCACGCTGGCCGTCCACCACCTGCGCCAGGCGCGTCACCATCTGCTTGACGGCGAACAGCATGCTGCGGGTGTCGTTCTCGCGGGTGTGGATCTCGGCGCTCAGGTCGCCATCGGCCACCCGGCGCAGCAGCTCGGCAGCATGCGCCGGCTCGCCACCCAGGTCGCGCGAGATCACGCGGGTCACCATCAGGCCCAGCAGCACCGCCAGCACCACCGACGCGGCGACCACGCCCAGCAGCACCATGCGTGCATGCTCGACCGTGACCTGGCCCGCTTCGTTCGCGGCCTTGGCCTGGGAAGCCAGCTCTTCGATCAGCTGGCTGACGACTTCTTCTGCGGCATTGATGGCCTTGCGGGCATCGCCATTGCTCAGTTCGGCTGCGGCGGCGAAGTTGCCGGCCGAGGCCAGGTCCGCCACCTTGTTGTTCTGCGCCAGGTAGTTCGGGATCAGGCCGTCCAGCTTGGTCAGCAGTTCTTTTTCCTCGGGCTGCAGCTCGGTCGCGCGGTAGGCGTCCAGCATCTTGCGGAACTTGTCCATGTGGCCTTCGGCACGCTTGACGGCATCCTTCACGTCGGCCGGCTCCTTCAGCGCAGGCAATCGCACCATGGCGCGCGAATGCGCGGTCAGGCGCGCCGCGGCTTCCGCCACGTACTGCGCCGGCACGACGGTGCCGGTGTAGGTGTTGTCCAGTGACTTGCCCAGCTCGGTGATGCGCAGCAGGCCGAAGCCGCCGACGATGCCCGTGAGGACCGAGCAGGCAAGAAATGTCAGCAGCAGCTTGTGCGCCAGCTTGAGACGGAGGAACCAGTTCATGAGAGGCCTTTGGAGAGGGGCGGCACGAGTGGGAGAAGGGCGGAAGCGGGAGAGATCCCGTGGTTCAGCGATGCCGATCCACCGAGGAAAACACGTACCTCATGAAGGTCTTCGGCGATTTCCGCTTCCCTCTTGAACGATTTCAACTTCAGCCTGCGCTGTTTCAGTAGCGGGCGAACTGGGTTTCGTCGGGCTCGTCCGCCGGCTCCACAGCAACCGGCATCTGCCGTCCCGGCTGGCGCTTGCGGCGGTCCACAGGCTTTGCCAGCACCTGCAACTGCGGCTTGTTGCGCTGCTTGGCCAGGTGCGACGGATGGCCCCGGCTGCTCAACTGGAAGAAGGCCATGGTCTGCTGCAGCTGCTCGGCCTGGCTGCTCATTTCTTCGGCCGTGGCGGCCAGCTCTTCGGAGCTGGAAGCGTTCTGCTGCGTGGTCTGGCTGAGCTGGGTGACGGCGCTGTTGATCTGGCCCACGCCGGAAGACTGCTCTTCCGACGCGGCGGTGATCTCCTGCACCAGGTCCGAGGTCTTGCGGATGTTGGGCACGATCTGGCTCAGCAGCTGGCCAGCGCGCTCGGCGAGCTCGACGCTGGACGAGGCGACTGTGCCGATCTCCTGCGCCGCGATCTGGCTGCGCTCGGCCAGCTTGCGCACTTCGGCAGCGACGACCGCGAAGCCCTTGCCGTGCTCGCCGGCACGCGCGGCTTCGATGGCGGCGTTGAGTGCCAGCAGGTTGGTCTGGTAGGCGATGTCGTCGATGATCACGATCTTCTGCGCGATCTGCTTCATCGCCGCGACCGTGGCCTTGACGGCTTCGCCGCCCTCGGCCGCTTCGATGGCGGCCTTGGTGGCCATGCCGTCGGTGACCTTGGCGTTTTCGGTGTTCTGCGAGATGGAGGCCGTCATCTGCTCCATCGACGCGCTGGTTTCTTCGACGCCGGCCGCCTGCTCGCTGGCCGCTTGCGACAGCGCCTGCGCGGTGGCGCTCACTTCTTCCGATGCGCTGGACAAGGCATCGGCACCGCTGTTGACCTCGGTCACCACCTGCGAGAGCTTGGCCACCGTGCTGTTCACGCAGTCGCACAAGTCCTTGAGCTGCCCTTGATAGTCGCACTTGGCCACCTGCGTGAGGTCGCCCTTCTCCATGGCCTGGAGCACACGCTTGGCTTCGTTGAGAGGCTCGATCACCGCGTCCAAGGTCCGGTTGATGCCGTCCACGATCTTGGCGAAATCGCCATGGTGCAGGCTGCTGTCGGCACGAACCTCCAGGCGGCCGGCATTTGCGGCGGTGACCAGGGTTTCGGTGTCCCGTATCAATGACCGCAGGTTCAGGCGCACCTGTTCGATCGTGTCGTTGATGAAGGCCTTCTTGCCGGGGAACTTGTCCAGGGGCGCTTCGAAGTTGCCGCGGCCAAATTCGGCAATGCAGGCCATGGCCTTCTTCTTCACCGCGATGTGGCCGCCAACCATCTGATTGACGCCTTGCGCCATGGTCCGGAAGTCACCATCGAAGCGGGCGGTGTCGATGACCACGTCGATGTCGCCCGCATCGTGTTCGCGCGACATGCGGTTGAGTTCGGTGATCAGGCCCTGGAGGTTGCTGCGCACTTGCTCGATGGTGTCGTTGATGAAGGCCTTCTTGCCAGGGAACTTGTCCAGGGGGGCGTCGAAGTTGCCTCGGCCGAACTCTGCGATGCAGGCCATCGCCTTTTTCTTCACTGCGATGTGACCGGCCACCATGCGGTTCACACCCTGGCCCATCGCTTGAAAATCGCCAACCAGCGCGCCGGTGTCGATCATCACATCGATGTCACCGGCGTCGTGTTCGGCGGACATTCGGTTCAACTCCCCGTTCATGCGCTTGAGGCCTTGCACCGTGGAGGCCAGTGCCTGGAGCAGGCGGCCGGTTTCGTCGGAACGGCCAGTCGGCACGGCGATGTCCAGATGTCCCTGGCTGATCTGCTCCGCGGCGCCCAATGCCTGCCCCAGTGGCACGGCCACGCTGCGAACCGCCCAGAACCCCAGCGCGCTGCAGATGGCGGCAACCGCAATGAGGTAGCTGGTTGGCTCCGCGATGGAGGCGGCGTGGGCCATCAGCCAGAGGCTGGTGCCGATGGACAGTGCGATGGTCGCTGCAAAGCAGGCGGCCAGTCGAACGGTCACGCTTTTCGGGTTTGGCATTGGATACTTCTCGGTTGATCGGGGTGCTTCAGGGCATGCCCCGGGAGGGGCACCGACGAGCGCTCGGGCAGGTCGTTCAATGTGCGACGGCAAGTTCCGCAGGCGTGCCTGCCGTCGATGGGTTGACTTCATCGATCGACAGCACGTGGTTGACGTCCAGCAGGATCACGAACTTGCCCTTGACCTTGCCCACGCCCAGGATGAACTCGCTGCGGATGCGGGCGCCGAAGGCCGGTGCCGGCTCGATGTCGCTGGATGCGATCTCCAGCACTTCGTTGACCGCGTCGACCACCACGCCGATGACCTGGCGCTCGAGCCGGCCTTCGTTCTCGACCTCGGTCTCGACGATGACGATGCAGGTGCGCTTGGTGACGTCGGTGGACTTGCGGCCGAAGCGCGCCAGCGGGTCCATCACCGGCACCACCGCGCCACGCAGGTTGATCACGCCGCGCACGCAGGCCGGCATCATCGGCACCTCGGTGAGGCTGTGGTACTCGATGATTTCCTTGATCGCCAGGATGCCGATCGCGAAGACCTCGCCCGCCAGCATGAAGGTCAGGTACTGGCCGGGCTCGGCAGCTGCGGGTGTGTGCGCAGCGGTGAGGGCGGCGGAAGAGGTGTGGGGAACCAGTGCGCTCATGGGGAGGTGTCCTGTGGGCTTGAATGCTGGGGGATCGATCAGAAGCGGGCGAACTGAGATTCGTCGACGCTGTCTGCCGTGGCCAAGGCGACCTGGCGTGCAACAGGTGATCGCGCGCTGCTGGCCTGGGCGGGCCGGCGGTTGCTGCTGCCGTTGCCGGGCGCCGCTGGCCTGCCGGTTTGGCGCACCGGTGCTGCAGCCAGGCGGCGCTCGCTGCCACCGCTCAGCTTGAAGAAGGCCATGGTCTGCTGCAATTGCTCGGCCTGGCTGCTCATCTCTTCGGCCGTGGCGGCCAGCTCTTCGGAGCTGGAAGCGTTCTGCTGCGTGGTCTGGCTCAGTTGCGTGACGGCGCTGTTGATCTGGCCCACGCCGGAAGACTGCTCTTCCGAAGCGGAGCTGATCTCCTGCACCAGGTCCGAGGTCTTGCGGATGTTGGGCACGATCTGGCTCAGCAGCTGGCCAGCGCGCTCGGCCAGCTCCACGCTGGATGAGGCGACAGTGCCGATCTCCTGCGCCGCGATCTGGCTGCGCTCGGCCAGCTTGCGCACCTCGGCGGCCACCACGGCAAAGCCCTTGCCGTGTTCGCCGGCGCGTGCCGCTTCAATGGCGGCGTTCAACGCCAGCAGGTTTGTCTGGTAGGCGATGTCGTCGATGATCACGATCTTCTGCGCGATCTGCTTCATCGCGGCGACGGTGGCCTTGACCGCTTCGCCGCCCTCGGCGGCTTCGGTCGCCGCCCGCGTGGCCATGCCATCGGTGACCTTGGCGTTTTCGGTGTTCTGCGAGATGGAGGCGGTCATCTGCTCCATCGACGCACTGGTTTCTTCAACGCCCGCTGCCTGTTCACTGGCCGCTTGCGACAGGGCCTGAGCGGTGGCGCTGACCTCTTCCGAAGCACCTGCCAGCGACTCGGCGCTGGCATTGACCTCGGCCACCACCTCGGCCATTTTGGTGACGGTGGCGTTCACATAGCGCGTCAGCTCGGCGTAGATGCCGGGATACTCGGCTTCGATCTGCTGGGTCATGTCGCCCTGTGCCATCGCACCCATCACCCGTGACACATCGGTGATGCTGCCGCCAGTGATGGTCGCCATCTCGTTGACGTAAGACTTCATGCGGCCATAGGCGCCGTCGTAGTGCTTGTCGATGCTCTGCTTCAAGTCGCCCTGGGCAATCGCGGCCATCACCCGGACGACGTCGTCGATGCTGCTGCCCGTCGTGCTCATCAAGCTGTTCAGGCCCAGCGCAATGTCCTTGTGGAAGCCTTGCAGGCCCTCCAGGTTCATGCGTTCTTCGAAGCTGCCGCGATTGGCCGCCTCCACCATGCGCTTCTGGCTGTCGACCACGTGCTTGAGCTTGTCCACCATGCTCTTGATGGCCAGCAGCGCGCTGCCACTGTCATTCGCACGTGTCTTCACTTCCATCGTCAGGTCGCCCGCCGCCACGTTGCCGGCAATCTCTGCGACATAGGCCGGCTCGCCGCCGAGCACCTTGCTCAGGTTGCGCACGATCAGTGTCGCGATCACCGCGGCAAGCACCATGGCGATGGCGGACAGGCCGATGACCGTCATGCGAGTCGTCTCGTAGGTGGCGGCAGATGCCTTGACTGCATCGTCCATCAGCGAGGTCTGGAAGGCGCCCATGGCTTCCAGGGCCTCCCAATAAGCGGTATTGGCGGGACCGAAGCTGCTTTTCAGGTAAGTCACCGCAGCCTTGCGGTCCGAGCCTGTCAGCGCGTAGAGCTTGGTGTAGTGTTCTCCGAGCGCATCACCCTTGGCCCTGACCGCGTCGAACAACTGACGCCCCTTCGGGGTGTTGATCAAGCCGCCGAGCTTGTCGAGCCCCGCCTTGATCTCGTCGTTGTTGACGCCGACGGCCTTCTTGTAGGTCGCGATCTCCGTGTCATCGCTGCTCAGCAGCATGTTGCGCAGCAAGCGGCCGTTGTCCAGCGTGTTCTTGATCGCGTCGTTGACCAGCACCACCTTCGGATAGCGGTCGTTGGTGATCTGGTCGGTGAGATCTTGCATGCCACCCATCTTCACGATGGCGGTCAATGACAGGATGAGCATCAAGCCCACCACCGTGCAGAAGCCCAGCGCAAGGCGGGTCGAAATCTTCATGCGGTTGAACATCCGAGTTCCCTTGATTTATCTTGGATATCGATTCGAAAAGCCGATCACCGATTCAGCCGGTGATGGGCAGGCTTTCAATGTGCGATGGCAAGCTCGGCAGGCGTGCCTGTCGTCGGGTTGACTTCATCGATCGAGAGCACGTGGTTGACGTCCAGCAGGATCACGAACTTGCCCTTGACCCTGCCCACGCCCTGGATGAACTCGCTGCGAATGCGGGCGCCGAAGGCCGGTGCCGGCTCGATGTCGCTGGATGCGATCTCCAGCACTTCGTTGACCGCGTCGACCACCACGCCGATGACCTGGTGCTCGAGCCGGCCTTCGTTCTCGACCTCGGTCTCGACGATGACGATGCAGGTGCGCTTGGTGACGTCGGTGGACTTGCGGCCGAAGCGCGCCAGCGGGTCCATCACCGGCACCACCGCGCCACGCAGGTTGATCACGCCACGCACGCAGGCCGGCATCATCGGCACCTCGGTGAGGCTGTGGTACTCGATGATTTCCTTGATCGCCAGGATGCCGATCGCGAAGACCTCGCCCGCCAGCATGAAGGTCAGGTACTGGCCGGGCTCGGCACTCGTGGTGGCGGCTGCTGCCAGGGTGGCCGATGAGGCCTGAGGAACGACATTGCGCATGAAAGATGTCCTGTGGGCTTTGGGGCTGGGACGTCGATCAGAAGCGGGCGAACTGGGATTCGTCGACGCTGTCTGCCGTGGCCAGTGCGGCCTGGCGCGCAACTGGCGGTCGCGCGCCGATGGCCTGGGCCGGGCGGCCACTGCTGTTGCCGCGGGCCGCTGGCCTGCCACTCGGGCGAATCGGGGCCGCAGGCAGGCGGCGCTGGCCGTTGCCGCTCAGCTTGAAGAAGGCCATGGTCTGCTGCAGCTGCTCGGCCTGGCTGCTCATCTCTTCGGCCGTGGCGGCCAGCTCTTCGGAGCTGGAAGCGTTCTGCTGCGTGGTCTGGCTGAGCTGCGTGACAGCGCTGTTGATCTGGCCGACACCGGAAGACTGCTCTTGCGAAGCGGCAGTGATCTCCTGCACCAGGTCCGAGGTCTTGCGGATGTTGGGCACGATCTGGCTCAGCAACTGGCCGGCGCGCTCGGCCAGTTCCACGCTGGACGAGGCCACGGTGCCAATCTCCTGCGCCGCGATCTGGCTGCGCTCGGCCAGCTTGCGCACTTCGGCTGCGACGACCGCGAAGCCCTTGCCATGCTCGCCGGCACGCGCGGCTTCGATGGCGGCGTTCAGCGCCAGCAGGTTGGTCTGGTAGGCGATGTCGTCGATGATCACGATCTTCTGCGCGATCTGCTTCATCGCGGCCGCCGTGGCCTTGACCGCTTCGCCGCCCTCGGCCGCTTCGGTGGCTGCCCGCGTGGCCATGCCATCGGTGACCTTGGCGTTTTCGGTGTTCTGCGAGATGGAAGCGGTCATCTGCTCCATCGAGGCGCTGGTTTCTTCAACGCCCGCTGCCTGTTCACTGGCCGCTTGCGACAGGGCCTGAGCGGTGGCACTGACCTCTTCCGAAGCACCGGCCAGCGACTCGGCGCTGCCATTGACCTCGGCCACCACCTCGGCCATTTTGGTGACGGTGGCATTCACATAGCGGGTCAGCTCCGCGTAGACGCCGGGATATTCGGCTTCGATCTGCTGCGTCAGGTCGCCATTGGCCATTGCACTCATCACCCGCACCACGTCCGACACGCTGGCGGCGGTCGAGCCGGCCATCGCCTTCATCGACTGCAGCAACTGCGCGGTCTCGTCTTTGCCATCGGCTTCGATCTGCACCGACATGTCGCCCTGGGCCAGCTGATTCGCTGCCTTCACCGCTTGCGCGAGGGGCTGGGTGATGGCACGGGTGATGGCCCAGGCCATGCCCAGGCCCAGCACGGTGCAAATGCCCAGGATGGCAATGACCCAGATGCGGGCACTGGCGTAGCCGCTGGCTGCCTGCTCGGAGGCCTTGACACCGCCATCGATGTTCAGGTCGCTGAGCTTGTCCGAGGTCTCGCGCATCGCGTTGTAGCGCCGCAGGGATTCAGCATCGAGCAGCGCCTTGGCTTCGTCGTTCTTGTTCTGTCGGCCCAAGGCCACGATCTTGGTGTGCTCGGCCAGGAATACGTCCAGATCGCCCTTGATTTGGTCGTACATCTTCTGCTCTTCCGGTGAAGAGACCAGCTTGCCGTACTCATCCCAGAGCTTGCGCGTGGAGGCAATTCGCTCGTTGCTTTCCCGCTCGGCGCTGGCCAGCTCATTGGGGTCGGAAGCGATGATGCTGCGCAACTCCAGCACGCGCAGCCGGTTGAGATTGGACTTGGTCAGCAGGATGTTGCGAACGCTGGGCATCCAGTTGGTCGCCAAGTCCACGGTAGAAGCGTTGACCGCAGCCAACTGCGAGATGGCATACAGCCCCAGGCCGGCCATCAGCACCAGGACCACGGCAAAGGCGCCGAAGAGTTTCGGGCCGAGTTTGAGATTTTTCAGCATGACAGTGTTTTCCGTGGGGGGCATGCGACCGGCGCCGATGCTTGCCTTTGAGTGCTGTAGGACATGAGGGACTGTCGCCGGTAGGCAGTCTTTTGACGCAAGGGTTGAGGCTAGAGGTCTTTGGCTGGGGCAATCGATTGAAAAGGCATGGCCTTGCCGGACCCATCACCTGCGATGACAGGGCGTGGCCGCTCAGTAACGTACGAACTGCGACTCGTCGAGCTTGTCGGTCACCGCAATGTCGACCGGGCGGGTGCTTGAAGGCTTGAAGCTGGCTTGCTGACGAGTTGTGCGGGCGCCAGGGACGGTCTTGCGTGCGGCGCTGCGCGGCTTGGCAGTACTGGTCGCAGCCGGGCGCTCGGCGCTGGCCAGCTTGAAGAAGGCCATGGTCTGCTGCAGTTGTTCGGCCTGGCCGCTCATTTCTTCGGCGGTGGCTGCGAGCTCTTCCGAGCTGGCCGCGTTTTGCTGGGTGGTCTGGCTGAGCTGGGTCACGGCGCTGTTGATCTGGCCAACGCCGGAGGACTGTTCTTCGGAGGCTGCGGAGATCTCCTGCACCAGGTCCGAGGTCTTGCGGATGTTGGGCACGATCTGGTCCAGCAGCTTGCCGGCGCGCTCGGCCAGCTCCACGCTGGAAGAGGCCACTTCGCCGATTTCCTGGGCCGCGACCTGGCTGCGCTCGGCCAGCTTGCGCACTTCGGCGGCCACGACTGCAAAGCCCTTGCCATGCTCGCCGGCACGTGCGGCTTCAATCGCGGCATTCAGCGCCAGCAGGTTGGTCTGGTACGCGATGTCGTCGATGATCACGATCTTCCTGGCGATCTGCTTCATTGCCGCGACCGTGGCCTTCACCGCCTCGCCGCCCTCGGCCGCCTCGGCGGTGGCCTTGGTGGCCATGCTGTCGGTGACCTTGGCGTTCTCGGCGTTCTGCGAAATGGAAGCCGTCATCTGCTCCATCGAGGCGCTGGTCTCCTCGACGCCGGCGGCCTGTTCGGTGGCGGCTTGCGAGAGGGCCTGCGCCGTGGCGCTGACCTCCTCCGATGCGCTGACCAGCGACTCGGCGCCGGCACTGACATCGCCCACCACCTGCAGCAGCTTTTCGATCATCGCGTTGACATAGGTCTGCATGTCGGCAAACGTGCCTTCGTACTCGCCCTGGACGATTTGGGTCAGGTCGCCCCGGCTCATCGCGCCCATCACGTCGACCACGTCGACCACGCTGCGCAGGTTGCCGCGGGCCTTCTCGATGGTGTCGTTGATGAAGGCCTTCTTGCCCGGCAGTTGCGGCATCGGGGCATCGAAGTTGCCGCGGCCGAATTCGGCCACCACGCCCATCGCCAGCTTCTTGACTGCGATGTGGGCGGCGACCATGTCGTTGACGCCCTTGGCCATGCTGCGGTAATCGCCCTCGAAGCGGTTGGCGTCGATGACCACGTCGATGTCGCCCTTGTCGTGCTCGGCGCTCATGTGGTTGATCTCGGCGATCAGGCCCTTGAGGTTGCCGCGCACGCGCTCGATGGTCTCGTTGATGAAGGCCTTCTTGCCGGGCAACTGGGCCAGCGGGGCCTCGAAGTTGCCCTTGCCGAATTCGCTGATCACGCCCATCGCCAGCTTCTTCACGCCGATGTGGGCCGCGACCATTTCGTTGACGCCCTGCGCCATGTTGCGGAAGTCGCCGTCGAACTTGTGGGTGTCGATGACCGCGTCGATCTCGCCGCGCTCGTGCTCGGCGCTCATGTGGCTCATGCCGGCGATCAGGCCCTTGAGGTTGGCCCGCACACGTTCAATGGTCTCGCTGATGAAAGCCTTCTTGCCGGGCAACGCGGCCATTGGCGCGTCGAAGTTGCCGCGGCCGAATTCGGCCACCACGCCCATCGCCAGCTTCTTCACCGCAATGTGCGAGCCCACCAGTGCATTGACCTGGCGGGCCACGTTGGCGAACTCGCCAGGCGGGCGCGTCGTGTCCATCACCGCATCGATGTCGCCTTGCTCGTGCGCCGTTGCCATGCGGGCGAGGTCTGCACGCATCGCCTGCAGCTCGTCCAGCAGCCGGTTGGTGGCCTCTGCCGTGCCGTGCAGCGCAGGCGGCAGCGCGCGCATGTCGACACGGCCTGACAGGTCCCCGGCGGCGGCAGCCGTCAACACCTTGGCCAAGTGGATGTCGACTGCAGCGGCAAATGCCGACGCCTCCTGCTGCGCCTGTTGAGTGGTCTTGATTTGGAGCATGGCTGTCTCTGGGTAAAAGTGCCGAAGAAGGCGCGGGGCTGGCGGCGAAAGGTCGGGGCGGCGGCGGGTGTCGAGCAGGACCACTTATCTGCTGTTCACCCGCTGCGGCGAGGTCAAAAACGAGCGAACTGGGATTCGTCCACGCTCTCTGCGGGCGCGTGGGCATTGGCAGTGGCAAAGGCCATGCTGCCGGCGGGCTGGAAATTGCCGGCGCGCGGCCGCGCGGGCGCGGTGTTGCGCCGGGCGGGAGCGGGTGCGCTGCGCTGCGGGTTGCCGCGTGGGCGCGCCAAGCCGGTTTCGCGCGTGCCGCCAGCCAGCTTGAAGAAGGCCATGGTCTGCTGCAACTGCTCGGCCTGGCTGCTCATTTCCTCGGCCGTGGCGGCCAGCTCTTCGGAGCTGGAAGCGTTCTGCTGGGTGGTCTGGCTCAGTTGCGTGACGGCACCGTTGATCTGGCCCACGCCGGAAGACTGCTCTTCCGAAGCGGCGGTGATCTCCTGCACCAGGTCCGAGGTGCGGCGGATGTTGGGCACGATCTGGCTCAGCAGCTGGCCGGCGCGCTCGGCGAGCTCGACGCTGGATGAGGCCACGGTGCCGATCTCCTGCGCAGCGACCTGGCTGCGTTCGGCCAGCTTGCGCACCTCGGCGGCCACCACGGCAAAGCCCTTGCCGTGCTCGCCGGCACGCGCGGCTTCGATGGCGGCGTTCAGCGCCAGCAGGTTGGTCTGGTAGGCGATGTCGTCGATGATCACGATCTTCTGCGCGATCTGCTTCATCGCGGCGACGGTGGCCTTGACCGCTTCGCCGCCTTCGGCCGCTTCGGTCGCAGCCTTGGAGGCCATGCCATCGGTGACCTTGGCGTTTTCGGTGTTCTGCGAGATGGAAGCGGTCATCTGTTCCATCGAGGCGCTGGTTTCTTCAACACCGGCGGCCTGCTCGCTGGCGGCCTGCGACAGCGACTGTGCCGTGGCGCTCACTTCTTCGGAGGCGCCAGCCAGCGACTCGGCGCCGCCGTTGACTTCGGTCACCACCTGCGAGAGCTTGGTGATCATGTTCTGCATGGACTGCAGCAGCTGGCCGGTCTCGTCGCGGCTGTCGACCTGCACGTCGACCGTCAGGTCACCCTCGGCCAGGCGATTGGCCACATCGACTGCGCGGCTCAGCGGCCGGGTCACGCTGCGGCTGATCATCCAGCCCAGTGCAATGCCCAGCAGCACGCCGCCGCCGATCAGCGACATCATCAGCGTGCGGCCGGAGAGGTAAAGGGCCTCGGTTTCTTCGGCGGCCTTCTTGGCGCGCGCTTCCTTTTGCGTGATCAGCTCGTCCAGCATCTTGTCCAGCCGGTCGGCCTTCTCGCGCACGCTTTCGAGCTGCGCCGCCAGGACGTCGTCGCGTTCTGCGAGCTTCTTGGTCGCCGCCAACGAAAGCGCCTGCTGCATTTCACGCTCGTATTCAGTCGTCAGGCTGGCGTAGCTGCTGAAGATCTCCTTGGCGCGGTCGCTGAAGAACAGCGGGCGGGCTTTCTCCAGCAGTTCCTTCATCGAGGCGCTGCTCTTGGCGATGGAGGCCAGGTGTTTTTCGCGTTCCGCCTGGCTGGTGGCCAGCAGGAAGTTCGCGCGGGCGCGGCCGATGTAGACCAGGTTGATGTTGGCTTCCTTGATGTACGAGAGCCCCATCAGCTCGTTGGTGTACATCGCGTCGGCCTTCTCGTTCATCAGCGCGGCGTTGTTGATGCCGATCGCGCCGACCACCGCGCTGATGGCCGCCACCAGCACGAAGCCGGCAATCAGCCGCACGCCGATCTTCAGGTTCTTGAACATGCCAAAGTTCTCCCAGGAGGTTTTTGGATTAATGAGGTATTTGAATCAGGCAGTCGCTTCGCTGGCGACCTTGCTCGAATGCTGTCCGGCCTGTTGCATCAGCTCGGGCACATCCAGGATCAGCGCGACATCGCCGCTGCCCAGGATGGACGAGCCACTGATGCCTTGCACCTGCGCGAACATGCGCGAGAGCGGCTTGATCACGGTCTGGGCTTCGCCCATCAGTGCGTCCACCACCAAGCCGAACTTCTGGCCGGCGTGCTTGACGACGACGATGTTCTGGCGGGCCGACGGCTCGCCTGGCACGTCGAACAGCGTGCGCAGCCGGATGAAGGGCAGCACCTGGCCGCGCAGGTCGGTGTAGTCGTGGCCGGGCTCGGCGCTGAACTCGATGCACTCGTCGACCATGTCCAGCGGCACCACGAAGACCGACTTGCCCACGCCGACCTGGAAGCCGTTGATGATGGCCAGCGTCAGCGGCAGCCGCACCGTCACGGTGGTGCCCTGGCCCGGCAGGCTGTTGATGGCCACGCTGCCGCGCAGCGCGGTGATGTTGCGCTTGACCACGTCCATGCCGACGCCACGGCCGGACAGGTTGGTGATCGCCTCGGCGGTCGAGAAGCCGGGTTCGAAGATCAGGTTGTAGATGTCGGCGTCGCTCATGGTCTTGCCGGCTTCCACCAGGCCACGCTCGATGGCCTTGGCCAGGATGCGGTCGCGGTTCAGGCCGCCCCCGTCGTCGCTGACCTGGATCACGATGCTGCCGGACTCGTGGTACGCATTCAGCGCCACCGTGCCCTGCGCCGGCTTGCCGCGCTGTGCGCGCAGCTCCGGGCCGTCGATGCCGTGGTCCATCGCATTGCGCACCAGGTGCATCAACGGGTCGCCGATCTTCTCGACCACGGTCTTGTCCAGCTCGGTGTCTTCGCCCGACACGCTCAGCTCGATGTCCTTGCCCAGCTCGCGTGCCACGTCGTGCACCACGCGCTTGAACTTGCTGAAGGTGGCGCCGATCTTGACCATGCGCAGTTGCAGCGCGCTGTCGCGCACTTCCTCCACCAGGTCCGACAGCGTGGAGTTGCACTCCTGAAGCTCGACATTGCGGGTGCGCCTGGCGATCAGATTCGCACCAGCGGTGGCGATCACCAGCTCGCCGACCAGGTTGATCAGCCGGTCCAGCTTGTCCGCGTCCACGCGCACCGACTGGCTTTCCTGGGCCTTGTTGTCCTTGACCTGCTTTTGCTTGGCCAGCGCGGCCTCGACGACCTGCGGCGCGACCTTGCCCTGTTCGGCCAGGATGCTGCCCAGCAGTTGCGGCGTGTCGCCCTGGCGCTGGGCGCTCAGTGCGTGGTCCAGCTCGTGCGCGGTGACACTGCCGCAGCGCACCAGGATCTCGCCCAGCCGGCTCGGTTCTTCCGGCAGCTTGCCGATCAGCTCGATGTATTCGTTGACGCGGCTGTGCGGCGCGAGGATGCGCAGCTGGCAGTCGTCGATGACAAATTCGAAGGCACCTTCGATGGTGGCCTTGTCGCAGTCGCTCTTGAAGGCGATCTCGAAGCCCAGCGAGCAGCTTTCGGCGTCGATGGTGTCCAGCGCCGGCACGGCGTCGTGCAGCGTGACGATGTGTTCGATGCTGCCCAGCGTGGCCAGGTAGCGGATGAAGGACAGCGGGTCCATGCCGTTCTTCAGCACGTCCGGGCCGAAGCGCAGCGAGATGTGCCAATGCTCGGCGCCCTGGCCGGGCGCGGCCATGCGGGCGAAGCCGTCGTCGGCTGCGGCCGGCGCGGCCACCAGGGCGGCCACCACGGCGGATGCCGGTGCGGCGGCGGCGCCGCTGCCCATCTGGGCATGCAGCCGGGCCAGCAGCGCGGCACCGGCCTGTTGCTCCTCGGCGCTCAGCGGGCGCTGGCCGGCGTCCACCGCGTCCAGCAGGGTGCCGATGTGGTCGCCGCAGGCCAGCAGCAGCTGGATCAGCGGGTCGCTCAGTTTCACGCTGCCGTCGCGCACATGGTCCAGCAGGCTCTCTGCCACGTGGGTGAAGGCCACCACGCCGTCCAGGCCGAACAGGCCGGCCGAACCCTTGATGGTGTGGGCCGCACGGAAGATCGCGCCGATGCTTTCGCCGGGATCCTCCTCATCGGCCACGCGCAGCAGCGCGGCCTCCATGTCTTCCAGCAGTTCACGGCCTTCAACGAGGAAGGTCTGCAGGGCCTGGTCCATGTTCATTTTGGTTCTCCGCCAGTAAGGGCGCCGCTCAGTGCGCGGCTGCAGGCATCACCAGCGGGTCACCGAAGTGCGCCGCCAGATCGAGGATTTCGAACACTTCCAGCACGGCCGGGCTGTGCCCGACCAGCCGCAGCGTGCGTTGCGTCACCTGGGCGCTTTTCTTGGCTGCCATCAGCAGCTGCACGCCGGCGCTGTCCATTTCGGTCACGCCTGCGAGGTTGATCTCCAGCTCGGCAGCCGAGGCCTGTGCGGCCTTCAGCTCCTCGCAGAGTTCTGCGGCGCGGTAGATCGTCAGCTCGCCTTCGATGGCCAGCACCGCTTGCCCGCCGCCACTCATGGCAGCACCAGCTTCTGCACCACGCTCAGCAGCTGCGGTGGGTTGAAGGGCTTGAGCACCCAGGCCTTGGCACCCGCGGCCTGGCCTTCGGCCTTCTTGCCGCCGGCCGACTCGGTGGTCAGCATCACGATGGGCGTGAACTTGTAGGCCGGCAGCTGCTTGACCGCCTTGACCAGGCTGATGCCGTCCATGTTGGGCATGTTCACGTCGCTGATGATCATGTGGACCTTCTGCCCGGTCAGCTTCTTCAGCGCGTCAACGCCGTCGCAGCCTTCGATCACGTCGTAGCCGGCGCCGCGCAGCGCAATGCCGACGACCTGCCGCAGCGAGGCGGAGTCGTCGACGATCATGATGGTCTTGGCCATTGAGAGGTTTCCCTTTGAGTTCTGAGTGGGACGAGATAGACGAAAGAGACGAACGAGGAGGTGGCGGGCTCAGAAGAAGGTGACTTCTTCTTCGGCGGCCGCGGGTGCTGCGGTGGTGGCGCCGGCAACGTGGCTGCGTTGATGGGTGTTGCGCTCGTCGGCCATGGCGTAGCTGCTTTCCAGCTCGGCCAGCAACGAGGCGCTGTCCACCGCCTGCAGCTCGCCGGCCGCCTCGAAGTGGCTGCGGGTGGCGCTCAACAGGGTGGGCAGGCGTTCGATGTTGTGGCGCACATGGGTCATGCGCTGGCTCACGCGGTCCTGGAACTGGAGTTGCACCAGCGCTTCGACGATCTCGCCCTGGATGCCCACGCTTTCGCGCTTGAGCACTTCTGAAGACGCTTCCAGGCCTTCGGTGACGCTGCGGAAATGGCCCAGCACGCCGTTGATCGAGGTTTCGGCTTCGGCCGCCGAGGCCTGCCCGCGCCGGGACGAGGCTTCGGCGCTGCTGTGCGTGGTCTTGATGGCTTCGCTGATGACCCGCACCTTCTCGGCCATGCGCTGGGCGGTCTCGCCCGACATCACCGAGAGCTTGCGCACTTCCTGCGCCAGCACGCTGAAGCCGCGGCCGTTTTCACCGGCATGCGCGGCCTCGATCGCGGCGTTGATCGCCAGCATGTTGGTCTGCGAAGCGATGGAGGCGACCTCGGCCGCCATCTCCAGCAGTTCGCCGACGAAGTGGCCCAGGGACTGCACCTCTGCATGGATGGCGCTGTTGCTGGTCATGGCTTCGCGCAAGGTGTCCAGCACGCCGTGCAGGTCGCGGTTGCTCTGGTCGAAGACGGCGCCTACGCCCCGGTCACCGTCCTGGGCCGAGGCTTTCAGTGCCTGGTCCAGCCGGTCCACGATGCTGGCAAAGCGCTGCGACAGCGCGGCCACGGCGTCTTCCATCTGGGCGCGCGAGGTTTCGATGTGGGCGCTCCAGACCGGCAGCACGTCCTGGCCCAGGCGCTCGGTGCCGGCCACGAAAGCGGCAGCGCTGTTGTGGTCGGAAGAGCAGCGGCGCGCGCGCTGCCAGTCGCTCCAGGCGCCTGCGGCCAGCAGCGCAGCGCCGCCCAGCAGCGGCCCCGCCTGGACGCCGCCAGTGAGCAGCATGCCGACCGCGCCGGCCAGGCCCATGCCGCTGCCATGCAGGCGGCCGAGCCGCCGGATGAAGGTGGGAGCGGCGCTGGAAGCGACGGGCGAAGAGGGCATGGTGGAAGCAGGCATACAGCCTCACATCGGCGGGCCGCTCCTCGACTTGAGGCGCCATGCCCGAACTGGCCGGGTAGGGACCCGGTGTCACGAACTTGACTATTCCATCGGGGCAGCCTGTGGAAAGCGCGACAAAGTGCCATGTTTGGACGCCATTTCGGAAGACCGCAGGCCTCCCTTGCGCCGGAAAGTGCGGTCATCCAGGCGCTGGCGCCCTCCTGGAGTGCCGCATGAAAGTGCGGCCGCCGTGAATTAGTGACGGCGGGCACACGGCCGGCGGCGAGTCCTGCACGGTTGTCATCATTCAGTTTGTCGACGGGGCGGCCGAAGTCTCTGCAAACCCAGCAAGCCGCGCTGCTTTTTGCGCGGGCCAGTCGCACCATCAAGAAGAGACAAGCCATGACACACAGATCCCTGACGATTCGCGCCAAGCTCACGCTGGCCTTCGGCACCCTCGCCGCCCTCGTGGCAGTCGTGGCCGCCCTGGCACTGAAGGACCTGGGTGATGCCAACGCGCGCTTTGTCCATCATGTCGACGGTGTGAGCGCACGCGCCGCGGTGGCCTCGCACCTGCGCATCGCAGTCGACCGCCGCGCCATTGCGGCGCGCAACCTGGTGCTGGTCTCTGCGCCGGCCGACCTGGCAGCCGAGGACGTGGAAGTGAAGGCAGCGCATGCCGAGGTGCAGCGCCGCCTGGCGCAGCTCAAGGCCATGGTTGCGACCGGCGAGGTGTCCGAGGCCGCGCGGCAGCACGTCGCGGCCATTGACCAGGTAGAGCAGCGCTACGGCCCGGTGGCGCTGGCCATCGTCGATCTGGCATTGAAGGGCGAGCGCGATGCCGCCATCGCGAAGATGAACACCGAGTGTCGGCCGCTGATCAGGGCGCTGGCCAAGGCCACGACGGACTATGCCGAGTACACCGAATCGCGTGCGGCACAACTGAAGGAAGAAGCCCAGGTCCAGTACGGCCAGGAGCGCATCTTGCTGATCGGGGCCTGCTTGCTGGCCCTGGGCGCCGCGGTGCTGGGTGGCTGGCTGATCGTGCGCGGTCTGCGCAAGGCGCTGGGCGCGGAGCCGGCTGACCTGAGCCGGGCCGCAAGCCGCGTTGCCGAAGGGAACCTGACCGACCTGGACGGCGCACACGAGGCACCGCAAGGCAGCGTGCTGGCTTCGCTGGGTGCCATGCAGGGCAGCCTGTCGCGCATCGTCAACGAGGTGCGCCGTGCGGCGGATTCGATTGCCACCGGCACCGAGCAGATCGCCAATGGCGGTGCGGACCTCAGCGCACGCACCGAGCTGCAGGCCAGCGCGATCCAGCAGACCGCCGCGACCATGGACGAGCTCGGCTCGACCGTGCGCAGCAATGCCCAAAACGCGCAGCAGGCCAATGTGCTGGCGCAGGGCGCGTCCGACGTGGCCGGCCGTGGCGGCGCGGTGGTCGGCCAGGTGGTGGACACGATGCGCGGCATCAATGCCAGCTCCAAGCGGATTGCCGACATCATCACCGTGATCGACGGCATTGCCTTCCAGACCAACATCCTGGCGCTGAACGCTGCCGTCGAAGCGGCACGGGCCGGCGAGCAGGGCCGCGGTTTCGCCGTGGTCGCCAGCGAGGTCCGGGCGCTGGCCCAGCGCAGCGCGTCAGCCGCCAAGGAGATCAAGACCTTGATCACCACCAGCGTGGAGCAGGTGGAGCAGGGTTCGGCGCTGGTGGACCGCGCTGGCGAGACCATGAGCGAGATCGTCGGCGCGATCCAGCGCGTCAGCCACATCGTGGGCGAGATCACCTCGGCCACCGCCGAGCAGAGCACTGGCGTGGCGCAGGTCGGCCAGGCGGTCGCCCAGCTGGACGAATCGACTCAGCAGAACGCCGCGCTGGCCGAGGAGAGCGCCGCGGCCGCCTCCAGCCTGCGCGAGCAGAGCGAACACCTGCTGGGTGCCATGTCCACCTTCAAGCTGGCGGCTTCCTGATTCACTCGGGCTGGATGCCCGCGTCCTTGATGATCTTGCCCCAGCGGTCCAGTTCTGCGAGCTGGAAGCTGGCGAGTTCCTGGGGCGAGGTCGGGTGGGTTTCCATGCCGTTCTGCTCGGCGAACTCGCGCAGCGCATCGGTTGCCATGGCCTTGCGCATCAGTTCGTTGAGCTTTTGCACGACGGGCGCGGGCAGGCCGGCCGGGCCGTAGAGCGCGTTCCAGTGGTTGGCCACATAGCCCGGCAGGCCGGACTCGGCAATGGTCGGCACGCCTGGCACCAGCGGTGAGCGCGCAGGGCTGCTCACGCCCAATGCGCGCAGCTTGCCTGCCTTGACCTGCGGCAGGCTGGTCGTCAGGTCGACGATCATCACGTCGGTCTGGCCGCCCACCAGGTCCATCACCGCCTGCGGGTTGCCTTTGTAGGGCACGTAGGTCAGCTGCGTGCCGCTCATGTGCTGGAACAGCTCCACGCCGATGCGTGCCGATGAACTGCCGGCGCCAAAGCTCAGCTTGCCCGGTGCCTGCTTGGCCAGCGCGATGAACTCGCCCACGGTCTTGGCCTTGGACGTGGGGCTCACGACCATCAGCATGTAGCCCTGCACCATCTGGCCGATGGGCGTGAAGTCCTTGATCGGGTCGTAGACCAGCTTCTTGAACAGGTGCGGGTTGGCGGCCTGAGTGGTGTTGGTGGTGATGAAGAGCGTGTAGCCGTCCGGCGCGGCGCGGGCCGTGGCCTGTGCGGCAATGCCGCCCGAGGCACCGGCGCGGTTGTCCACGATCACCGGCTGCCCGGTCTCCTTGGTGATGACGGCGCCCAGCGCGCGGGCCAGGCCGTCCGTCGTGCTGCCCGGCGTGGAGCCGACCATGATGGTGATGGGCCGGCTCGGATAGGCCTGCGCTGAAGCCTGGCCGCTGCCGAGTGCGGCGGCCAGCGAGGTGAGGGCGATGGCGCCGAGTTGCTTGAACTTCATGATGTCTTGTCTCCGGTGTTGTGGTTGAAGTGATTCAGGTGGTCAGGCTCTGCGCAGGCCGTTCGCCCGCCAGGGCCTGGGCGATGGCGGCCAGCACCATCTCGCCCATGGCTTTGCGCGTTTCGTGCGTGGCGCTGGCGCGATGGGCCTGGCAGACAACGTTGTCCAGCGCGAGCAGCGCGGGCGGCACGTGCGGTTCGTCGGCGAACACGTCCAGCCCGGCGCCGGCGATGCGGCCCGAGGTGAGGGCCGCGACCAGGTCCGGCTCGTTGACCAGCCGGCCGCGGGCGATGTTGACCAGGAAGCCATCGGGCCCGAGCGCGTCCAGCACGGCGGCGTCGACGATGCCTTCAGCCTTGTCCGCCGCGGCGGCCAGCACGAGTGCGTCGCTGCTTCGGGCCAGTTCCTTCAAATCGGCGATGTAGGTCCACGGCACATCGGTCATCGCGCGCAGGTCGGTGTAGGCGACCGGGCAGCCAAAGGCCGCGGCGCGGATGGCGATGGCGCGGCCCACGCGGCCCATGCCGACGATGCCCACGCGCATGCCGCTGAAGCGCCGCGCCAGGCGGATGGCGCCAGGCTGCGGGCGCTTGACCCACTCGCCGCCGCGCACGAAGCGGTCCACCGCGCAGATGTCGCGGCAGGTGGCGATCAGCAGGCCGATGGCCAGGTCCGCCACGTCTTCGGTCAAGGCGCCCAGCGTGGCCGCCACCGGCAGGCCGCGGGCGCGGGCGTAGCCGAGGTCGACCGCGTCGGTGCCCACGCCATTGACCGCCACGATCTGCAGCGCCGGCAGCCGTTCCATCATGGCCTTGCCGATGCCGGTGTGGCCGCCGGTGATGACGCCGCGCATCTTCGCGCCGTGTTCGCGGAGGTAGGCGTCCTGGTCCGCCTGCTCGTAGAGCCGGTGCATGGTGTAAAGCGCGTTCAGCTGGTCGTTGATGACCGGGACCAGGATCGGGTTGAGCTGCAGGATTTCGGGTTTCATGACCGTGTTCCTTCGCTCAGCCGCGGCCGACAAACGGCATGTGGCTGGCCATCACCGTCATGTTCAGCACGTTGGCCGACAGCGGCAGGCCGGCGATGTAGCGCACCGCATCGGCCACGTGCCTGACGTCCACCATCGGCTCGGCCGCGATGCTGCCGTTGGCCTGGCGCACGCCCTTGGTCATGCGGGCCGACAGCTCGGTCAGCGCGTTGCCGATGTCGACCTGGCTGCAGACGATGTTGAACTCGCGGCCGTCCAGCGCCAGGCCTTTGGTGAGGCCCAGCACCGCGTGCTTGCTGGCGGTGTAGGGGCAGCTGAGCGGGCGCGGCGCGTGGGCCGAGATCGAGCCGTTGTTGATGATGCGGCCGCCTTGCGGCAGCTGCCGGCGCATCAGGCCGAACGCGGCACGGGCGCAGAGGTACACGCCGGTCACGTTGGTGTCGATCACGTTCTGCCAGGCCTCCAGCGGCAGCTCGTCGACCGTCACCGCGGGCGCATTGATGCCGGCGTTGTTGAACAGCACGTCGAGCCGGCCGAAGGTGGTTTCGATTTCCTTGAACAGCGCCGTCACGCTGGCCGCGTCGCGCACGTCGGTCGGCACCGCCAGCGCCTGCTGGCCTTGCTGCTTGGCGGCCTCGGCAATTTCGAGCAGCGGCTCGGCGCGCCGGCCGGCCAGCACGACGGCAAAGCCGTCTTCGAGCAGCGCCAGCGCAACGGCGCGGCCGATGCCGCTGCCGGCGCCGGTGACGAGGGCAACCTTGGCGGTCGATGGATGGGTCATTCGGGGCTCCGTGGTTTTGGTTGTGGGGCGGCGTTTCAGCCGCCCTGGTGCTGCCGCCTGAAGCTGCTCGGCGACAGGTCGTAGGTTTTCTTGAAGCGCCGGGAGAAATAGGCTTCGTCCGAGAAGCCGCAGTGCTCGGCGATCTGGCTGATCGAGCTGGAGGTGTTGATCAGGTGGGTGCGCGCCAGGCGCATGCGGCGGTCCAGCACCAGGTCGGTGAAGGTGCTGCCGGTTTCCTTGCGCAGCAGGTGGGTGAGGTAGTTGGGCGTGAGGAAGGCGGCGGCGGCGGCGTCTTTCAGTGACAGCGCCGGGTTGCCGATCTGTTCGCGCATGTACTTGGTGACGCGCTCCAGCGCGTCGCGCCGGCCCCGCTTCTCGGCCTTGTCGGCCGAGAGCGCCAGCAGCTGGTTCTGGAACAGGTTGCAGACCCGGCCAATGAGCGCCAGCAGGTGGCCCTTGAGCATCAGCCCCGAGCCGATCTGGCGCGTCGCGCCGATGGTGCGCATCTTGGCGATCAGGGTTTCCAGCTCGGCGAAATCTTCGCTGCCCAGCGTGAAGTCCAGGTGCTCCTGGAAGCGGAAGGGCGCCAGCTCCGGTGCCTCGGCCACCGGGATGTCTTCCAGGTCCAGCGGGTCGCAGCGGATGTGCTGCACGAAAAATTCCTGGGTGAAGTTGATGACGACGAAGTCGGCGTCCGCCGGGTGCGGAATGAGGTGCAGCCGGTGCGGCAGGATGAAGGCCACGGTGTGGCGCGGGAACGGGCGGATGGCGCCGCCGATGTGGTGCACCGTGTCGCCGCCGCGGTTGACCTGGATCTGGAAATAGTCGTGGCGGTGCGGCGTGGTGGTGGCCGGCCGTTCGTCCCGGTCGCGGATGTAGAAGTCCGGGCTGTCGCTGCGCTGCTGCATCGCAAGCGTCGGGACGATGGCGAGTTTGGCCATGGTGTTCAGCGCGGGGCGATGCTGAGGCTGAATGCGGCCACGCCTTCGATGCCGGCTTCGATCACGTCGCCCGGCAGCAGTGCGGCCACGCCGGCCGGCGTGCCGGTGAAGATCAGGTCGCCCGGCTGCAGCGCCACCGAATGCGACAGGAAGCTGATCAGTTCGTGCACCGGCCAGATCAGCTCGGCCAGGTCGGCATGCTGCCGCTCGGTGCCGTTCACCGCGAGCCACACGGTGCCGCTTTTGGGATGGCCGCTGATGTGCACCGGCACCAACGGGCTGCAGGGCGCCGAGGCGTCGAAAGCCTTGGCGCCTTCCCAGGGGCGGCCAGCCTGCTTGGCTTCCAGCTGCAGGTCCCGGCGCGTCAGGTCCAGGCCGGCGGCGTAGCCCCACACATGGTCCAACGCTGCCTCCGCCGGCACATGCACGCAGGCCTTGCCGATGGCCACGACCAGCTCGATCTCATGGCAGAACTCCTCGGTGAGCGGCGGGTAGGCGATGAGGCCCTGGGCCGGCACCACCGTGTCCGCCGGCTTCATGAAGAAGAACGGCGGTTCGCGTCCGGTGCCGGCCGGCGTGGCGCTGCCTGGCCACGGGTAGTTCCGGCCGATGCAGAACACCCGCCGGATCGGGAACCGGTCGGTGCTGTTGGTGATGGCCAGCGTCGGTGCTTGCACCGTCGGCAGGGCAGGAATGGGCGGGTTCTTCACGCAGCGGTCCTCAGGCAAAAGGCTTGAGGAAGCATAGGCAAGCGTATCGCCGCGGACTTGGACAGGACTGCGGTTCTTACGGACGGAACAACGCCCGCATGGGCCTGATCAGGGGCAACCCTGAGGGCCGTGCGACCCGCCGCGGCAGTGCTGCGGCCACGGCGTTCGGGCCGGGCGTGTTACAACGAAGCCAAGCTGAATCCTGATCGCCATGCACTCTCCTATTGGTATCGGCAACCTGCCGCTGGTCGAGCTGCTGCGCAGCTTGGACGACACCCCCTGGCACGGCTTCCTGGTGGCCGACAGCGACGATTTTGTCGTGCTGCACCAGGTCAGCAGCCGGTTGGACCTGGACGGCTACATCGTCTTCCGGCGCGAAGACGTGCAGTCCATCTCCAGTGATTTTTCGCGGTTGGACATGCTACAGCGGGCGCTGGCCCTGAAGGAGCAGTTCCCCAAGCCGCTGCGGCAGCTGGCGCTGGGCTCGATGCGCGAACTGCTGGCGTCGGCCGAAGCGATGTTCGGCGTGGTCGTGCTGACCGAGGAACTGGTGGACCCGGATGCAGTGGAGGTCGGCACGCTGCGCATGAGCACCGAAGAGGCCTACGCGCTGCGCCGGCTCAGTCCGGAAGCCGAATGGGAACTGGGTGGCCGCAGCTACCGCTACCGCGATCTCACGCGGGTCGAGTTTGGCACTGCCTACGAACAGACGCTGCTGGCCGTGGCGCAGCAGCGTGAGCAGGAAGCCGCTCAGGCGGAGGCGGTGGCCGGCAAGCCGGAGGGCTAGCCGTCGGTCGACAGCGCGCGGCCGCAGTGGAAGGGCTGGCGCAGCCGGCCATCGGCACCGGCAATGGCCTGGATGTCGATCACCGGCGCATGGGTCTTGACGCTGCCGAAGATGGTCGCAAAGGCGGTGTCTGCGGCGTCCCGGCCGATGCCAAAGCGCATGAAGCCCATCGGGATCGCGGTGCCCGAAGGGTCGAACATGTACCAGCGGTCACCGAGGTAGGCCTCGACGTAGGCGTGGAAGTCGGTCGGGCCCAGGGCGGGGTCGGCACCGTAGTCGATGCCGGTGGCGAAGCGGGCCGGGATGTTGATGGCCCGGCACAGTGCGATCATCAGGTGCGCGAAGTCGCGGCACACGCCGGTCTGGTCCAGCAGCGTGTCCAGCGCGGAGGTTTGCGAGGTGCTGGTGTTCGACGCGAAGGTGGTGCGCTCGCGCACCCAGTCGCAAATGCCTTGCACCCTGCTGTAGCCCTGCCAGCGGCTGCCGAACTCGCGCATGGCGAGCTGGTGCAGGCGGTCGGAAGGGCAGTAGCGGCTGGGGTAGATGTAGACCAGCGCCTCGGGCGGCAGCTTGGCCACCGGCACTTCCGGGATCAGCTCCGGCGAACTGATGAAATGGTCCACGTCCAGCGTCGCACGGTAGTTGACCTGCAACTGGCCGGGCGGGGCACTGAAGCGCAGCAGGCGGTTGCCGCTGCAGGGTTCTTTTTCCACCCGGTAGGCCACCGGCTGGCTCAGCGTGAGCTGCTCGTCCAGCACATGCTGGCGGGCGGTTTGCGCTGCGTGGATGTTGAAGACGAAATCGCTGCCGGTGGCGGCGACCTCATAGTCGAGCTGGATGGCAATCTGCAGCCGGATCATGCGACCCTCGCTGCAGCGCGCAGCTGCTTGCAGATGTTCTGGCCGGTTTCGGTGAGCTTGAGCGTGCCGCCCGCCCATTCCATCCAGAACGCTGCCACATAGGCATCAATCAGCGATTCGCTCACCAGGTCGGCCCGGCGGCGGTGCAGCGCATCCACCGTGGCCAGCAAGGCGTTGCGCAAGGGGTCAATGCGCGGTGGCGCTGGTACGGATGAGCGAGTAGAGGTCTTCAATGCACTTCCTGGTTGGCGAACCGTACCACCGAAAGTCTAATGCCTGCGCGCTTGCAATGGGTATCCCGCGAGGTGTGATTGTCGCGCCACAGAGTGGATGGCGGCCGGCTGCGGTGCTGCCCGTGGCGGGGTGTGTGGACCGTGTCCGAAACCAGGCTTCGCTTCGACTTGGCAACCCTCGCAGCAGCGTCACGTCACAGTAGCATCACGGGCATGACGCCCGAACCCGCCGCCTCGCAGACCCTCGCGCTGCCGGCCATTGGCCAGCACGGCCGCGACATGCTCAGCCACCGCCTGCTGGATGCGCCGCCCGAGCGCGTCTTCCAGGCCTTTGCGGACCCCACGCAACTCGCGCAGTGGTGGGGCCCGGCAGGTTTTCGCAACACCTTCGCCGAGTTCGACTTCCGGCCCGGCGGCCACTGGCGCTTCGTGATGCACGCGCCGGACGGTTCGGACTACCCGAACGAAAGCGTGTTCGCGCAGGTCGTGGCGCCCGAACTCATCGTGTTTGACCACCTCTCTGGCCATCACTTCGAAATGACCTTGCGCCTTGAGCCGGTCGGCACGCGACAGACGCGGCTGCACTGGCAGCAGCGCTTCGACACCGCAGCCGAATGCGACCGCATCGCGACCTTTGTCGTGGTCGCCAACGAGCAGAACCTCGACCGCCTGGCCGCCGTGCTGGCGGGCCTGGCGCCTGACGGCCTGCTGCGCGTGCTCGGGCCCGTGGAGGGCAGCGGTTGATCACGCAGGTCTTGCTGCCTGGGCTGGACGGCACCGGGACCCTGCTTGAACCGCTCCTGGCCGCCTTGAGCACTGCAGCAAGTCCTCGCCGAAGCGCTGGCGTCTGTCTCGGTGCAAGCCCTGCGCGCACGCCTCGAAGCAGTGCTTTCCGTGGATGCCAGCAGTGCTTTGCAACAGGTGGCCGTGCCGACGCTGTATCTGCAAGCCACGCACGATTGGGTCGTTCCGGCCGCGGCCGGCCAACGTATTCGCCAGTTGAAAGCAGACCTGCAATGGGCCTCGTTCGATGCGCCGCACTTCCTGCTGCAGACGCATTCCCGCCAAGCCGCCGAGGCCATTTGCAGTTTTGCCCGAGCGCTGATGATGAGTCAGACGCCTGGGACATGACGGCCGTCCAGGTGCATGGCAAAGTGCGCCACGGTAACTTCATCCATGGGAGCACAACGATGGGCATGGCGGCATTTTTCGCGGCGGTTTCGCCGACTGAACTGGCGCGGCTGCAGGCCGATCCTTCGCTGGTCGAGGAATTCCTCTTTCCGGACGACGGAGACAGCGAGCCGGACAACAGCATGGACGTGGACAAGGCCTGGCATGCGATCCACTTCATGCTGACCGGGACGGCCGACGCTGGCGCCGAGCCCTGGTCGCTGGCGGTGCTGGGTGGTGAACCCATCGGGGACGACCTGGGTGATGGCCCTGCGCGTTTCCTGACGCCGGCACAGGTCCGGCAGGTGGCCGAGGCATTGAGCGCCTTGCCAATCGACGAATTCGCCGCGCGCTACGCACCCGCTGCGATGGAAGCCGCGCAGATCTATCCGGACGGCATTTGGATGCGCGACGGCGACGACGCACTGGACTATGTGCTGGAGAACTATGCGCCGCTGGTGCAGTTCTATGTCGACGCCGCGGTACGCGGCGACGGAGCGATCCTGACCGTTGGCTGAGCCAATGATGCCCACGCTGCGACAGGCCGTGCGAGCCGACCTGCCCGGCATCTGGGCGGTGCGCTACGCGGTCACCGAAAACACGCTGACCCCCGGCCGCATCTTGGACGACGAGGTCGTTGAGGCCATCGAGCAGACCGGCCGTGGCTGGGTGGTCGAACAGCAAGGCGCCATCGTCGCCTTCGCCATCGGCAACGCCAAGACAGGCAACATCTGGGCGCTGTTCGTGCACCCTAGCGCGCAAGGCCTTGGCCACGGCGGGCGCTTGCACGACGAGATGCTGGCCTGGCTTCAGTCGCTGAAGCTGCGGTCGCTGTGGCTGACCACCGGCGTGTCGACCAGGGCTCGGGCGTTTTACGAGCGCAAAGGCTGGCGGCCGGTCGGGGCGGCGGGGGGGGGGTGGTGAAGTTCGGTATGAGATCGAACTCGACGCAGATGTCGTGACACATGAACACACGATTGCCGCCGGTGCCCTTGATGAGCCGTCCGCGAACGAGCCCAAACTTTCTTCGTTGCGCGACCGCGAATGGGTTCCGCATGTTTGGCCACGCCTCTATGAGCTTGCTGACTCGGATGGGCCAACGCAGAAGTTGGTTGCAGGCATTCCGAGCAGTGACCCCGCGGTGTTCGAGCAGTTACTGCTCTCGATGAGTCCCCCTTACCAACTGCTTTACGTGCTGCACACGCCGCGCGGCGAAGGGCTGCCTGGCCGCTATCAAAGTTCGCCGCTGTCTGCACAGACCATGAGCGATCTGCTTCGGCGTTTCTCCGGGCTGCTGTCGACCGATGCCCGATTCGACCTCTGGGTTCGTTCGCCAACCGATGGTGCCATGTTGGTTTGGGACCGCCATGATCGGCTTCACGCCTACGGACCGCGGCAGCGCTGGGTCACTGCGTTCCAGCGGCTCAACTTCGCAGAGGGCGCGTTGCCCGAACTCCGCGAGCATGTCCACCACTATCGGAGCAACTGTGACGATGAGGCGCGTGGGTTGTTGGGCGCGTTGGCCTGGTTGCATGCGCCGTTGCGGCCGGAGGACGAGCAGTGACTTGTGGATGGAATCATGAGGCGGCGGCTGTATGAACCGCAACATCGAAATCAAGGCCCGCATCGCCAGCGTCGAGGCGCTGCTGCCGCTCGCCGCGTCAGTTGCCGACGAAGGGCCGACGCTGATCCAGCAGGACGACAGCTTCTTCGCGTGCGCGCAAGGCCGGCTGAAGCTTCGCCAGTTCGCGGACGGCCGTGGCGAGCTGATCTTCTACCAGCGGGCCGACGGCGCAGGCCCGAAGACCAGCTTCTACCAACGCTCGCCAACCCACACGCCGGACAGCCTGCGCGAGGTGCTGACGCTGGCGCATGGCGTGGTGGGCAGGGTGCAGAAGCAGCGCACCTTGTTCATCGCCGGCCGCACCCGCATCCACCTGGACCGCGTGCTGGGCCTGGGCGATTTTCTCGAACTCGAAGTGGTGTTGGCGCCCGAAGAATCCGAGGCTGACGGCGTGGCCGAGGCGCATGCGTTGATGGGAAAGCTGGGCGTCGAGCCAGGCCAATTGGTGCAGGGCGCCTACCTGGACTTGCTGGCGGGCCGTTGATCGCGGGCTGAGCTCAGATCCCCTCGAAGCTCACCACCTCTTCCAGCGGCGCACGCTGCGCTACCAGCGAGTTCACCGGGTGTGCCGGGTTGGCGTAGCCGATGGCCATGCCGGTGAAGAGCATGCGCTCCTCCGGGATGCCGAGGAACTCGCGCAGCGTCTGCGGGTAGACGGCCCAGGCTTCCTGCGGGCAGCTGTCCAGGCCCTCGGCGCGCAGCAGCAGCATGAGGGTCTGCAGCAGCATGCCGGCGTCTGACCATTGCGGTGGGCCGTGCCGCTTGTCCATGGTGCAGAACAGGGCCAGCGGGGCGCCGAAGAATTCGTAGTTGCGGGCGAACCAGCGGCGGCGAGCCGGTTTGTCTTCGCGCGGCACGCCCATGGTGGCGTACATGTCCTCGCCGACCTGGAAGCGCCGGTCGCGGTAGGGCGAGAGCAGTTCGCGCGGGTAGACGTCGTACTCGGCTTCTTCGGCGGTGCCCGCGGCCAGGCGTTCGCGCATCAAGGCCTTCAGTGCGTCCAGCCGCTCGCCACCCACCACGTGCAAATACCAGGGCTGCAGGTTGCCGCCGGAGGGTGCGCGCAGGGCCTGCGCCAGCACCCGGCGGATGGTCTCGCCGGGCACGGGAGTCGGTAGGAAATCGCGCACCGAGCGGCGCGAGGCAATGGCTTCTTGGACTTGCATCGGGACATCCTGGATGAGGGGCTGAACAGAAGCCGCGATGTTGGCAGATGCAGCGTCGTCCTGCTGCTCTGCACCAGGCGCCTCTGGGTCACATGAACAACAGCGCCGTGATCGGCCTGCACATCGAGGCGCGGCTTCGTCGTTTGTGCCGATGGCCTGCCACGCCGGCCTGGGCCAAGATGGCCCTCCCTCACCGCTCGACAGGACAGGCTGCATGGCAGGCCCTCTGGCAGGACTCAAGGTCGTGGAATTCGCGGGCCTCGGCCCGGCGCCGTTCTGCGCCATGCTGCTGGCTGACATGGGCGCCGACGTGCTGCGCATCACCCGGCCGGACGTGCCCGTGGCGCGGACCGACATCACGACCCGCAGCCGCGCGCAGCTGGCGCTGGACCTGCGCAAGACCGAAGGCACCGAAGCCGCACTGGCGCTGATCGACCGGGCCGATGTACTCATCGAAGGCTTCCGTCCCGGCGTGATGGAGCGCCTGGGCCTGGGCCCGGAGGTGTGCCTGGGGCGCAATGCTCGCCTGGTCTATGGCCGCATGACCGGCTGGGGCCAACACGGCCCGCTCTCGCATGCGGCCGGGCACGACATCAACTACATCGCCATCAGCGGCGCGCTGCATGCCATCGGCCGCACAGGGCAGGCGCCGGTGCCGCCGTTGAACTACGTGGGCGACTTCGGTGGGGGCGCGATGCTGCTGGCGGTTGGCCTGCTGGCGGCGCTGAACGAGGCGCAGCGCAGCGGCCGCGGGCAGGTGGTGGACGCGGCGATGACCGACGGCGCGGCACTGCTCTCGGCCTTCATGTACAGCTACACGGCCCGCGGCGAGTGGAGCAACCAGCGCGGTGAGAACATGCTGGATGGCGGCGCGCCGTTCTACGACAGCTACGCCTGCGCGGACGGCAAGTTCGTCGCCATCGGCGCCATTGAGCCGCAGTTCTACGCCGAGCTGCGCCAGCGCTGCGGCATGGCGGATGCCATGTTCGACGCGCAGCTCGACCCGGCGCAATGGCCCGCTCAGAAAGCCCGGATGGCCGCGCTGTTCGCCACCCGCACGCGCGACGAATGGTGCGCCCTGCTCGAAGGAACCGATGCCTGCTTCGCCCCGGTGCTGGACTGGGACGAGGCGCCGCAGCACCGGCACAACCAGGCACGGCAGACCTTTGTCGACCTCGACGGGCTGACGCAGCCTGCGCCAGCCCCGCGCTTCTCGCGCACGCCGTCCCGCCCGCCCGAGGCCCCCGGCGAAACCACCTTGGCCGAGGCGCTTGTGCGCTGGCAATCCCACAACCCAACACCGGAAACCCCATGACGACTTCCACCGACACCAGCACCCGTGTGCGCCTCAGCATCGACGAGCGCGGCATTGCCGAAGTTGCGTTGAACCGGCCCGAAAAGATGAACGCGCTGGACACGGCGATGTTCGAGGCCATCAACCGCACGATTGCCCAGCTGGCCGAAGACAAGCGCGTGCGCGTGGTCGTGCTGCACGGCGAAGGCCGCGCCTTTTGCGCCGGGCTGGACCTGGCGAGCTTCGTCGCAATGGGCGAGAGCGAACGCGCCCAGCGCTCGCATGACGCTGGCAACATGAACGACCTGGCCGCCCGCACCCATGGCCTGGCCAACGCCTTCCAGCAGGTGGCCTGGGGCTGGCACACGCTGCCGGTGCCGGTCATTGCCGCGGTGCATGGCGTGGCCTATGGCGGCGGACTGCAGGTGGCGC
The DNA here is from genome assembly GCF_041287625.1 of Ideonella sp. GTDB lineage: Bacteria > Pseudomonadota > Gammaproteobacteria > Burkholderiales > Burkholderiaceae_C > Ideonella. The sequence goes on along the minus strand of NZ_JBGGNH010000035.1, from coordinate 17,061 downwards.
TGGGGGCCGACATCCGGCTGGTGACGCCGGACGCCAAGCTCAGCGTGATGGAGATCAAGTGGGGCCTGGTGCCGGACATGGCCGGCATGGCGCTGGCGGCCGGCCTGGTGCGCGGCGACCAGCTGCGCGAGCTGGTCTACACCGGCCGCGTGGTGAGTGGCGAAGAGGCCGTGGCGCTGGGCCTGGCCACGCGCGCCTGTGCCGACCCGCTGGCCGAGGCGCGCACCATCGCCGCCGGCATAACCACGCGCAGCCCGCAGGCCATTCGCGGCGCCAAACGGCTGTGCAACCTGCTGCCGCAGACGACGCCTGCCGAGGTGCTGCTGGCCGAAGCGCGTGAGCAGCAGAAAGTGATGGGCGGTGCGCAGCAGCGGGAGGTGGTGCGCGCCGGCATGGAGGGTCGCGCGCCGGTGTTCAAGGACGAGTGAACGCCATCAGGCCCCTCATGCTGTCAGCGCGGCCAGCGCGCCGATGATGGCCTGGACCTCCTGCCGCTGCAGCACCAGCGGCGGCAGCAGGCGAATCACGTTGTCGCGTGTCACGTTGATCAGCAGCCGGTGTTCCTGCAGCGCCCGCAGCGCGATGTCGCGGCATGGCGTGTCCAGCTCCACGCCCAGCATCAGCCCCAGGCCACGCACCTCGCGCACCCGTGGCCGGTCGGCCAGCGCCTCGCGCAGGCCGGTCAGCAGTGCCTCACCTTGCGCGGCGGCATTGGCCACGAGGCCTTGCTGCTCGATCACGTCCAGCACCGTGCAGGCCGCGCGGCAGGCCAGCGGGTTGCCGCCGAAGGTGCTGGCATGGCTGCCGGGCGTGAACAGCTCGGCCGCTTCGCCCGTCGCCAGGCACGCGCCAATCGGCACGCCGCCAGCCAGGCCCTTGGCCAGCGTCAGCACGTCTGGCAACACGCCTTCGTGCTGGAACGCAAACCAGCGGCCGGTGCGGCCCAGGCCGGTTTGCACCTCGTCCAGCATCATCAGCCAGCCGTGTTGGGTGCAGAGGCTGCGCAGTGCGCTCAGGTAACCGGGCGGCGCCACCTGCACGCCGCCTTCGCCCTGCACCGGCTCCACCAGCACCGCGACGATGCGCTCGCCATGCGCGGCCTGTGCATGGGCCAGCGCCTGCGCGTCGCCAAACGGCACCCGCAGGAAACCTTCCACGTAGGGCGCGTAACCTTCGCGCACCACCGGGCTGGCGCTGGCCGACAGCGTAGCCAGCGTGCGCCCGTGGAAAGCCTGGGTCATCACGACGACCAGCGGCTGCGCAATGCCACGCTTGCGCGCATGCAGCCGCGCCAGCTTCAGCGCCGCCTCGTTGGCCTCTGCACCCGAGTTGCCGAAAAACGCCCGCTGCATGCCGGACACCGCCGCCAGCCGCTCGGCCAGTTGCTGGGCCCAGGCGCCGTGGTACAGGTTGGAGAGGTGCAGCACGCGGCCGGCCTGGTCGGCAATGGCGGCCACCAGCGCAGGGTGCGCATGGCCCAGCAGGCTCACGCCCACACCGGCCACGGCGTCGAGATAGTCGCGGCCCTGCGCGTCCCACAGGCGAGTGCCGCGGCCGGCAACGAACTCGACGTCGGCTGGTGCGTAGGTCTGCAGCAGCGCGGCGGGTGGGCTGCGCCAGCCGACTGGCTTGGCTTCGGTGATCGGCAGGGTCGGCGTGTCCAGCAGCTGCATGGCGGTCTCCTTGAGGTGGGAGCCGCAGTGTCATTAATGCGCCGATCCGGATCAATGCATAGGATCTTCAATCACCTTGCAGTCTGGGTTGACAATCGCCCGCATGGACCTTCATCAAGCCATGCAGGTGTTCATCGCGGTGGTGGACGCCGGCAGCCTCACCGCCGCCGGGCAGCGCCTGGAAATGTCCACCACGATGGTGGGCAACCATTTGCGCGCGCTGGAGCAGCGCCTGGGCGCGCCGCTGCTTCACCGCACCACGCGCCGGCAAAACCTGACCGAGTTCGGCGCGCTGTACCACGCGCGTTGTACCGACATCCTGGGCCAGATCGAGGCGGCGTGCCGGCTGGCCGAAGACGCGCTTGCGACGCCCGGTGGCACGCTGCGCGTCACCGCGCCGCCCACCTTCGGCGCAGAGTGTTTGATGCCGCTGCTGCCCGATTACCTGGCGCGCCATCCCGCCGTCAAGGTGGACGTGGTGCTGACCGACCGCCTGGTGGACCTGGTCGATGAAGGCTTCGACGCCGCGTTCCGCCTGGGCACGCTGGAGAGCCCGCGGCTGGTGGCGCGGCCGTTGCGGGACCACCGCCTGCTGCTGTGCGCCGCGCCGTCCTACGTCGCACGCCGCGGCCGGCCGGTGCGGCCACAGGAACTGTCCGGCCACGACTGCCTGGCCTTCACCTACCCGGCCGGAACCGAATGGCGCTGGACCGAACGGCAGTGGCGTTTCACCGGGGAAGAAGGCGAGGGCGAGACCGTCGTTGCGGTCGACGGGCCGGTGGCCGTCAACCACGCGCAGGCGCTGCGCCGCGCAGCGCTGGCCGGCCTGGGCATTGCGATGCTGCCGGAAGTGATGGTCGCCACCGACATTGCCGAACACCGCCTGCTGCAGTTGCTGACCCCTTACACACTGCCCAGCCGGCCCATGCACCTGCTCTACGCACCGGAGCGCCAGCGCTCACCCAAGCTGAAGGGTTTCATCGAATTCGCGCTGCAGGCTTTTGGCGGCGACGCGCTCACAGCTGGAACAGCGTGAAGCCCAGGCCCACGCTGGTCTGGCGGTGGTTGTAGTCCAGCAGCGTCTCGCCGTAACCAGTGAACAGCTGCACGTACCAGCGCAGGCCGTCTGGCTTGTCGGAGAACACCGGGTGGCTCCAGTTCAGTTGCAGCGAGCCCTTGGACCAGGACTTAAACGAGGTGCGCGCCACCAGCTGCATGGTGTTCTGGCCCGGGAACCAGCTGGCGCTCAGCTCGGTGTTGCCGATGAAGTCGGTGATGTGCGGGTTGTCGTCGGTGCCGGACTCGGGCAGCCGGTGGTTGAAGCGGGCCTGCAGCGCGTAGTCGTCGTGCGTGAAGGCGGTGCCCAGGTAGGCGCGGTTCCAGCTGCGCGAGAGCGGATCCGGCTGGCCGTTGGATTCGTGCGCGATGCCGCCCTGCAGCATGCGCCAGCGCCACCCTGATGGCAGCTCGCCCAGGCGGTCCGGAATCGGCACCGTGTACACGGCCTCGGGCTGGTAGTCGGAGCTGCGGAAGGGCGAAGAATCCACGCTGTTCCAGAGCTGCCAGATGGACTTCTGGCTGAAGGCGAACCACAGGTCGGCATTCGGCAGCAGCACGTCTTCCAGCACCTTGGCGCGCAGCGACAGTTGCAGCGCCGCCTCGGTGCTGCGATAGGGTTGCTGCGTGCCGTCGCTCGGGTGCGTCGGACTGGCGGGCGTGCGGTTGATGTTGTTGGTGTAGTGCGCCGGCAGCAGCGCATTGGGCTGGTAGGTGCGCACGACGAAGGTGCCGCGCTTGGCGCTGGGTTCCAGCTCCCAGAACTTGGTGAGGAAGTCGGCCGCGGCCAGGCCCTGGCCGCTGGGCGCAGTGGCCACTTGCTGCAGTGCGCTGGGCTCGTTGCGCACGGCCATGGGCACGGGCTCCGGCTTGGCTGCTGGTGAACCCTGAGCGGTATCGCTTGCGGCATTGCCGCGGGCCAGCCTGTCGTAGCAGGCCAGGCGCCTGGCGTCGTCGGCCAGCGCTGCGCAGTCCGCCAGGGTTTGTGCCTGCGCGGCCCAGGGCAGGCAGGCCAGCACCAGGCCGGTGAGCATGTGCGCCCGCTTTGGGTGGCGGGCGATGGCATGGAAGGGAGGTAGCGAAGCGGCGGGCTTGGGCATGCGGTGAACCTTGCTGAGAAATGCGCAACCGGGGAATTCTCCTCGGCCTCTGCCAACCGCGGTGTCAGCCGATGCCAACAGTGCAGCTGCCTCGCGGCGACCGTGCAGCAACGCCAGGCCATTCACTCACAGCCTGAAGTCGTTTTGCCGCCAGCACTTGAGCAAGGCTGCCGCTGTCCGCGACTGTCCGTCGGCGGCCAGTCGTGACAACAGCAGCTCGGGTGTGGGTGCCGAGCGTAGCGTGGAGCGCAGAGACGCAAATGCCGAAGCCAGTTCATGGGGAGACTGTTCCAACAGCGAGGTCAGAAATACGTCCTGGCGCATGACTTTGATGCCGATGGCAGAGAGCCTGCGAATGCCAAAGTCGCGCAGGTTGTGGGTGACGAGGTTGACCACAGGCGGGTCGATCCCGGCCAGCCCGATCCGCACGGCTTGCGCGCAGGCGGCGACATGGATGTCTTTCGCCGAGCGCATGGCAGCGGCAACTGCGCTGAACTGAGCTTGGACCCGCGCCGTCGCGATCTCGGCTTGGGGCAGCGCCGTGCGCATCAGTGCTTCGTGTTGCTTGGCGGAAGCAAGATCCGGCTTGCGCCGGGTGTCAACCAGGGCGCGGCTCAGTTCATCGAGGATCAGTGGGCTCCAATTCAGGCGTATGGCACCGCAGGAGTCCAGGTGGATCAGCAGGCCCCGTGTGGTGGCGCCAAACAGCGTGTCCGCGTCAGCGACAACGGGAATCAACGCCGTTCAACCCGCAAAGATCTCGTCGTCCAGGTCTGCGCCCAGCTGGGCGATGGCCCGCCGACGCTGCGCTTGCTCGCGCTGGTGCCAGGCCAGCACGTCCGACTTCAGCACCCGGCGCTGATTGCCAACGCGCTGGTGCAGTGGAATGTCGCCCGCCTCGATGCGCGCCACGATGTAAGGTCTGGACATGCCAACCAGGGCGGCGGCCTCTTGGGTGCTCAGCACCGGATCCGCTGGCGCTGTTGGCTTCCCAACAGCGCGTTTGGCGCTGCTGCGGATTTCGGGATGCTGGAACAGCTTCGCCAAGTCGCCCCTGATCAAGCGGCTGGCCTGTGTCGAGAGCTTCACATGGCGACGAACGACTTCGATCAGAGGATCGATCTCAATGTTCACGGTCAATGCCGTGGCGCCCGATTTGGATGCTGACTTCATGCCGTGAAGTCTATCCGCCAACTCGAAATACGCGAAATTTGCGAAACCGAGTCGTCGGTCAGCTTGCTGCGCTGCTCGCTCCCAAGCGGGCCACCACCGCCTGCGCCATGGACAGTACCAACGCGCGCAGTTCAACCGGCGCCAGCGCTTCCACTTCGGCGCCCCAGCCCAGCAGCTGCCGGGCGCCGTGTTCGATGGATTCGATGGGCATCAGCACTTCCTGCCAACCGTCGGTGGACGCAAGGGCGCCGGGTACCTGGACTGCGGGGATGCGGCCGTTGCGCAGCCAGCCCAGCGCGCGGGGCGAGACGCGCACGTGCGCCTGCAGCGTGCGCAGTTCGGCTTCGAAGCGGGCAGCGGAGGCGCGCCAGGCTTCGGCGAGGCTGAATTTGCGGGGGCGTTGGAATGTCTTGCTTGTGGCCTGCAGGTCCAGCAGGCTGGCGAGGCGGTAGGTGCGTTCGCCTGGCTGGCCGGTGCTGCGCGCGATCGTGTACCAGGCGCCAGCCTTCAGCACCAGGCCCAGTGGTTCGAGTTCGCGCTCGATCGGTCCGCGCCAGCTGTCGTAGTGCACCTTCAGCCGCCTGGCGTGCCAGACCGCATCGGCCACCTCGCGCAGGTACTTCGGCGTGTCCTGCGCGCGGTACCAGTCCACCGGGTCGATGTGCAGCCGCTCGCCGACCCGGTCGGCCTGCTCGCGCCAGCCGGTGGGCAGGCTGGCCAGCAGCTTCAGGCGGGCCGACGCTGCGGCGGCGCCCAGGCCCAGCTCGGTGGCCGGGCCGGGCAGGCCGGCCAGCAGCAACGCATTGGCCTCGGGCTCGGTCATGCCTGTGAGCTGGGTGCTCCAGCCTTCACGCAGCTGGAAGCCGCCGCTGCGGCCCCGCTCGCCCCACAGCGGCACGCCGGCAGCCGAGAGCTGGTCGATGTCGCGCAGCACAGTGCGCTCGGACACCTCCAGGGCCTCGGCCAGCGCCGCAGCGGTCAGCCGCCCGCGGGACTGCAGCAGCATCAGGATGGACAGCAGGCGGCTGGCTTTCATCGGCTTTGTGGCGCAGCGCTAAAACATGACAGAAGGTGTCATCTTATGGCGCCGATCATGCGACGTTCTTTCAGCCGCCCACCCATGAGGACCGCCCATGCCCCACGTTTCCACCGCCCAAGACTTCGACTTCTTCCACGGCCAATGGCAGGTGCAGCACCGCCGCCTGCGCGAGCGGCTTGCCGGCTGCGTCGACTGGGAAACCTTCTCCGGGGCCTGCGAGGTGCGGCCGTTGCTCGGCGGCGCCGGCAATGTCGACGACAACCTGCTGCATCTGCCCGCCGGCAGCTATCGCGCGGCAACGCTGCGCTCGTTCAATGCCGAAACCGCGCAATGGGCCATCTGGTGGCTTGACCAGCGCCAGCCCCACCGGCTCGACCCGCCGATGCTGGGCAGCTTCGACGCAGAAGGCGTGGGGCTGTTCTACGCGGACGACCAGTTCAACGGCCAGCCCATCCGCGTGCGCTTCCGCTGGACCGGCACCCAAGGCGATGCACCGGGCTGGGAGCAGGCTTTTTCGACCGATGGCGGCCAGAGCTGGGAAGTCAACTGGGTCATGCGCTTCGAACGCACCGAGCGCGCGGCCGGCTGAGCGCAGCGGCTCAAGCCCCCAGGTCGAAACTGGGCGGCTGGGTCAGCTCACTGTCCACGTCCATCAGCACGCTGGCCAGCGACAGGGCCTGCCACAGTGGGGCGGGCATCTGCATGATGGCCTCCGGCGTCTTGGCGTGGTGAATCCAGGCGCTGATCTGGTGGTGCTGGTCTGCCGTGAGCAGGCCACGGCTGAGCATTTCGTCAGGGGTGTTCAACGTCAAATCCTCGATGCGGACAGCTGCCGGCCTGGCCGGCTCGCCGAGAGTAAGGGAATGGCGTGCAGCGCTCCGCTGCATCATGCCTCAGCTTGCAGCGACCAGCCGCAGCCGGGTGATTTCGGACGGTGCGCCCAGGCGCAAAGGCGGGCCCCAGTAGCCGGTGCCGCGGCTGGTGTAGACCCACAGGTTGCGCAGCTTGTGCAGGCCGGCGGTGAAGGGCTGCTGCAGCGGCACGAACAGGTTCCAGGGCCAGAACTGGCCGCCGTGGGTGTGGCCGGAGAGTTGCAGGTCGAAGCCAGCGTCTGCCGCCGCAGGTGCGCTGCGGGGCTGGTGGGCCAGCAGCACCTTGGCGCCTGCGCCGGCCGGGGCGCCGGCGATGGCGCGCTGCGGGTCGCTGCGGTTCTCGGGCTCGAAGTGGCCGGCGCTGTAGTCGGCCACGCCGGCCATCACCAGCTGCGCCGTGCCGTGTTGCAGCACCACGTGCTCGTTGGTCAGCACGCGCAGGCCCAGCTTGCGCAGCAGCGCCACCCATTCCGGCGCGCCGCTGTAGTACTCGTGGTTGCCGGTGACGAAAAACGTGCCGTGGCGCGAGCGCAGGCCGGCCAGTGGTGCCGCGTCCTCGTGCAGGTCCTGCACCCGGCCGTCCACCAGGTCGCCGGTGATGGCCACGGCGTCGGCCTGCAGCTTGTTGACCCGGTCCACGATGGCCTGCACATACGGCTTCTTGACGGTGGGGCCGATGTGCACGTCGGTGATCTGGGCGATGGTGAAGCCTTCCAGCGCGGCCGGCAGGCCGGCCACCGGCACCTTCACCTCGCGCACCTGCGCCGTGCGGCGGGCGTTCAGGAAGCCCAGCAGCACGCCGAGCACGGCCAGCAGCGGCACGGCCTCGGCAGTGACTGCCGCAAGCGGGGGCAGCGAGGCAAACGGCATGGCCGCCAGCAGCACGAATTCGCGCAGCAGCGTCAGCACGAACAGCATCGAGAACAGGCCCAAAGCGGTCATGCCGGCCCAGGTCCAGCGGTCTGCGCTGCTGCGCTCACGCGCCTTGCGGCCGAAGAAGGCGGCGGGGATCAGCAGCGCGGAAGCCACCAGCACGGCCACCAGCAGCCCCCCGGCCCAGGGCCCCGGCAACTGCGGCGCAATGCGCCAGCCAATGTAGAGATGGAGCAGGGCGGTCAGCAGCAGGATGGGCATATCGCGCCCATGTGGGGCCGGCAGCGTGCGCTTCAAGGCGGCGGGAACGTGGTTTGCCGAAGGACCGCCATGGTCAATGCACTTTTTGCGTTCCCGGACGCTGCCGCCGGCCGCCTGGCCGCCCAGCAATTGGTCGAGCGCGGCCTGCCCGCCAGCGCGGTACGGCTGCACCTCGGGCAGGACCCGATCGACCCGCCATTGCCGCGGCAGGTCGACGAGCAGGTCACCGGCGGGCTGATCAGCAATGTGCTGGACCTGTTCCAGGGCATCTTCGACTGGGGCGCCTCGCCGCACGATGCGGCACCTTACGAGGAAACCGTCAGGCGCGGCGGCGCCGTCATCAGCGTGGACGCCAGCACCGCCGAGCAGCAGGCCGATGCCGACCGCCTGCTGACCGAAGCGGGTTGCCTGCAACGCACCGATTGGCGCGTCGCACCCGGCAATTGAAGCCACGGCATGCGGCTTGCCGCTTGGCGCAGGCCCGGACAGCGGCACCTCGGCGCCGCGCCACCTGCCGCTTGGCCGCGGCCGTCTTGCAGGGAGAAGCCATGTTTTCGAATTCACCGAACCCGGTTGTCGTGTTGACCGGTGCGTCCAGCGGCATTGGCCGTGCCAGCGCCCTGGCGCTGGCGCGTCAGGGCGCGCGGCTGGTGCTGGCGGCTCGCGGCCGGGACGGGCTGGAAAGCATTGCCGCCGAATGCCGCGCCTTTGGCGCCGAGACGCTGATCGTGCCGACCGACGTGACCGATGCCACGATGGTGCAGGCACTGGCCGACGCGGCAATCGGTCGTTTTGGCGGCATCGACGTGTGGATCAACAACGTCGGCGTAGGGGCGGTCGGGCGTTTCGAGGAAACGCCGGCCCAGGCGCACCGCCGCATCATCGAGACCAACCTGATCGGCCAGATGAACGGCGCGCACGCAGTGGTGCCGCATTTCCGCCAGCGCCAGCAGGGCACCCTGATCAACATGATCTCGCTGGGCGGCTGGACGCCGACGCCGTTTGCAACTGCCTACACCGCCAGCAAGTTCGGCCTGCGAGGCTTCTCCGAAGCGCTGCGCGCAGAGCTGAGCGAACTGCCGGACGTGCACGTCTGCGCCGTCTACCCGACCTTCGTCGACACGCCCGGCTTCATGCACGGTGCCAACTACACCGGCAAGCACCTGAAGCCACCGTCACCACTGGTCGACCCGCGCGAGGTGGCGCTGCTGATCGCTGACCTGGTGAGGCACCCGCGGCCGACGGTGAGCATTGGCAGCGTGGCCTGGCCGGCGCGGCTGGCCCATGCGCTGGCGCCGGACCTGGTGGCCCGCACCACCTACGGCCTGATGGACCGCTCGCTGGCCAGCGCCGACCCGGCGCCCATGGGCGCCGGCAACCTGTTCGCGCCCTCGCAGAACCACGCGATCGACGGCGGCTACCGGGACGCGCGGCATGCCGCCGCGCGCAAGCTCGGCGCCTATGCGCTGGGTGCGCTGGCGGTGCTGGCGCTGGCGGCGCTGCGCCCGCGGGCCAGGAGGACGCCGCGCTTGGCCTGAAGGCGCGCACCGCCGCATGGCGTGCTCAGGTTTGCAGCAAGCCTTGCAGCTTCAGCGCGTCGGGCAACGCACCACCGGCAGCCGTGTTGTCGAAGATGCACCAGCGGTCGGCACCGGCGGGCCAAGCGCGCAGGGCGTCGGCTTGCCGCCGCAGCCAGTCGTCCTCGTAACGGGACCAGTAGACGCGCGGTGAGCCGTGCCAGCGGTGGTAGAGCAGCACGCCGCTGCCGTCACCCTGCGGGCCCAGCCAGCCGCCGGGCAGCGCGGCCTCGGGCACGGTGGCCGGATCGGCTGCGACGCGTGCCACGCGCAGCGCGGCCAGCGTGCGCTCAGCCGCCGGCGTGAACCAGCTCCTGTGGCGCGGTTCGCAGGCCACCGTGCCGTCATGCAGCTCGGCCAGTAGCTGGAAGAAGCTGCGCACCGGCCGGGCCTCGAACGCAAACGAAGGTGGCAGCTGCACCAGCAGCACGGCGAGCTTGTCGCCCAGCCCGGCCACTTCGGCGAGGAATTGCTGCAGCGGCTTGCGCGCCCGGCGCAGCCGTGCGTCATGCGTGATGGCCTGCGGCAGCTTGACGGCGAAGCGGAAGTCCGCCGGTGTCAGGCTGGCCCAACGGGCGTAGACCGCGGTGGCATGGTGCCGGTAGGCCGAGGTATCGATCTCGGCGCAGTTCATCACCCGCGCGTAGCGCTGAAGGTGCTGGCCGTCGCCCGTGAAGGCCTCGGCAACTTCCTTCGGAATGGACCAACCTGCCGTGCCGATGTGCATGAACCTCGAACCCGCGAGCCTGGATGCCGTGGCAAGGCAAGCCAGGTGCCCGCGGCCGCAGCGTCAGACCTGCTCGGGCAGCGGGTTGCGCATGCTCACGCTGAGCAGGTTCCAGGCGTTGATGATGGCGATGGCAAAGGCCAGGTCGGCAATCTCGGCGTCCGAGAACTGGGCCTTCAGCAGCGCGAACTCCTCGTCGCTGGCGTCCTTGTGCGGGATGTCGGTCACCAGCTCGGCCCAGCGCAGCGCGGCACGTTCGCGTTCGCTGAAAAACGGGGCTTCGCGCCAGCCGGCCACGGCGTTCAGGTGGCGCGGGTCGGCGTCCTGCTTGACCAGGTCGCGCCAGTGCATGTCCATGCAGTAGGCGCAGCCGTTGATCTGCGAGACGCGCAGGAACACCAGCTCGACCAGGCGGGCGCCCAGCGGGCTTTTGTGCAGGCCCATCGAGGCCTGGTACAGGCCTTTGAAGGCTTGCGGAGAGAGTTCGGAATAGGCGACGCGGGGAGCGTGGGTGGTCATGGCAACGGTCTTTCGTTGAACGCGAGCCAGCGGGAGTGCGGCCCTTCATCCATCAAGACGCTGCCACCTGCCGGCCTGTGACAGCCGGGCCGCGAAATCAGTGCAATTGCTGCCGAATGCCTTGCAGCTTGTCCGGGTTGCGCACCACGTAGATCGCGACGATGCGCTCGCCGTCGGTCACAAAAGCCTGGGCCGATTCGAGTTTGCCGGCGAAGTAGCGCAGCAGGCCCGGCTCGCCGTTGACCTCGGCAAGGCGGTAGTCCACGCCGCCTTCCACCTTGCCCGGCAGCACGCCATACAGGTTGGCAATGCGGTGCCCGCCCAGCAGCACCTTGGAAGACGCGGGCATCTTGCCGCCGCCGTCACCCACGAACTCGGCGTCTGCGGCCAGCAGTGCTTCCATCGCTTGCGTCTGGCCGCTCTGCGCCGCGTGCATGAACTTCGCCAGCAGCTCGCGGTGCGTGTGGCGCGGCACTTCAAAGCGCCGCTGGCCCTGGCGCACACGCTCCGTGGCCCGGTGCACCAGCTGCCGGCAGGCGGCTTCGCTCTTGCCCAGCATGGTGGCAATCTCGTCGTAGTCCCGGTCGAAGGCCTGGCGCAGCAGGAAGGCGGCGCGCTCGTCCACCGTCAGCCGCTCCAGCGCCCACATGAAGGCAACCGACAGGTCACTCGCAAGTTCCGCCATGGTTTCCGGCGTGCGCTCTTCCACTTCCACCAGCGGTTCGGGCAGCCAGCAGCCGATGTAGTCGGCCCGCTCGGCCTTGGCTGCGCGCAGCCGGTCGATGGACAGCCGAGTAACGACCGTCACCAGCCAGGCCTCGGCCGACTGCAGCGCCGCCTGGTCCGCCTGCTGCCAGCGCAGCCAAGCGTCCTGCAGCACGTCCTCGGCATCAGCCCGCGTGCCCAGCATGCGGTAGGCAATGGCGTGCAGGCGCGGGCGGGTGGCGGCGAAGGTGTCCGGTGGGGTGGTCATGGGCTGCATGAAGCTCAGACGTGGCAGCCCGGTAGTTTGTGACAGCGCGAGGCTGTTTTTCGCAAAGTGGCAGTGGACCTTGGATCGCCGCATCCCGCGGGGCCGGGGTCAAACTGCTTGCGGGCGCCTGCGAGCTGGCTCGGCAGGCGCCGGAGAGATGGCCGCTGCGGGCCAGGATCTCAGGGGTTCGCGGCGCGGTAGGCGGCGCGATTGGCTTGGTGCATCGCCAGCCGCTCCTTGGCACCAGCCAGCCCGCGCTTGGTGTCGCGCAGCGCGGCTTTCACGCGATCGCGCAGCACATGGAGGCGGGTGCGGTGCTTGTGAGCGGCAATGTTGTTGGCCATGAAAAAGGCTTTCTGTAGCGTTGTGAGGACCGTGCTTGTACGCGCAGAGGCAGGAGCGGTCTGTGCGCTGCCGCACATTGCGGCATGCGCGGGCCGGGCGCGCTACCCTTGGGCGTTGCTGTTCACCCACCGGAGCGCGTCTTGGCCACCTCACTGTTTCACCTGGCGATCCACGTTCGCAGCCTGGATGAGGCGCGGCAGTTCTACGGCGGCCTGCTCGGCTGCGAAGAAGGCCGTAGCACAGAAACCTGGGTCGACTTCGACTTCTTCGGCCACCAGCTCTCGCTGCACCTGGGCGAACCGTTCCCTGTCGCCAACACCGGCCAGGTCGGCGAACACAGGGTGCCCATGCCTCACTTCGGCGTGGTGCTGGCGCTGCCGGCCTGGCAAGCCCTGGCGGACCGGCTCAGCGCCGCAGGCGTGGACTTTGTGCTCAAGCCCAGCATCCGCTTCCGTGGCGAGCCGGGCGAGCAGGCCACGATGTTCTTCCTGGACCCTTCGGGCAACCCGATCGAGGTCAAGGGCTTCGCGGACCTGGATGCGGTGTACGCCGCATGACGGCAGGTCTCATCCCGTTTGTCGCCCGTGCTGGCGACAGTGAAACCGACGCCTGGGTGCAAGCCTTGCAGCTGGCGATGCCTGGCGAGCGCGTGGTCCGTTTCGACGCACTGAGCGCCGAAGAACGAGCCGGCTGCACGGTTGCCATCGTCGCCAACCCGAACCCGGCCGACCTGTGCCAACTGCCCGCGCTGCAATGGGTGCACAGCGTCTGGGCCGGCGTGGAGCGGCTGGTCGCCGAACTGGGCGACACCCACCTGAAGATCGTCCGCCTGGTCGACCCCAACCTGGCCGACACCATGGCCGAAGCCGTGCTCGCCTGGACGCTCTACCTGCACCGCGACATGCCGCGCTACGCCCGCCAGCAGGCCGACGCTGTCTGGCAGTCACTGCCCTACGTGCCGGCCCGCCAGCGCACCGTGGGCCTGCTCGGCCTGGGCGCACTCGGCGAAGCAGCCGCCCGCCGCCTGCTCACGGCCAATTTCCAGGTCCGCGGCTGGAGCCGCAACCGCAAAGCCATGGGAGGCGTGACCTGCTTTGCCGGCGACGACGAACTGCAGCCGATGCTCGCCGCCTGCGACATCCTCGTCTGCCTGCTGCCGCTCACGCCGCAGACGACCGGCCTGCTGAACGCCCAGCGCCTGGCATGGTTGCCCCGCGGCGCGCAACTCATCAACTTCGCACGCGGGCGGATCGTGGATGACGGGGCGTTGCGTGCGGCGCTGGACAGCGGGCAGGTGGCCCATGCGGTGCTGGATGTGTTCGCGACCGAGCCGCTGCCGCCGGGCGAATGGCAATGGAAGCATCCGGCGGTCACGGTGCTGCCGCATTGCTCGGGGCCGACTGACTTGGCGACGGCGGCGGCAATCGTGGCAGCCAATATCACGCGGTGGCGCCAGAATGGTCAGATGGATTTTGTGGATTCACTGCGAGGCTACTGATGCACAAAAAGATTTCGAGGGGGAAGGCTCTGCCGGCATGCCGGAACACGCTGCAGCAATTCGTCAGCGGGCTTTGTCTGGCTGCCTGCATCCAGATCGCTTACGCCGAGGAAGCATCCGAGCGGCATGTGATTTCTCAGGCAACCATGGAATGCCTGAATAGCTCAGGCTATCCCGCCGAAGCTGCGAAAGCAGAAGCTACTGGCGTCACCGTCATGCGCGTTCACGTAAACGAAGAGGGCGTAGTGACAGACACCGAGATCGTGAAGTCCTCGGGGGTCACCAGGGCGCACAAGTTTCTCGACAGAGCCACCGTGGACAAAGTTAAGTGCCCAGGGGTTTTCAAGAAGACGGGAGAGCCGTATGTCCATGAACTGGAGTACGTCTGGAAACTGAAGTGAGCAGGGCGCGCCGACCTTGACGCAGCCATGCCCTACGCCATCAAAACCGAAATCCCCGACCCGCAAGCCAAGACCTTCGACTTCCCCCGTCAGAAAACCATGTACGGCGGCAAGGCGATTGCGGTGGGCGATGTGATCTACCTGTTCGCCAGCGAGAACGAAGGTGGCTTGGGGCTGGTCGCTCGGGGTGTGGTGACGGCTGCAGAGGTGATGCCGCGCACCCCTGGCATCGAGCGGCTGACACCTCGGATGAGCATCACCGTGGAACGCACCGGGCTGGCCAAGCGTCGCCTGGGCCGAGCGGAACTGAAACCGTTTGCGGACTGGAACGATGGCCGACCGGAGACGGAGTTGAACTTCAAGTTCTACCGGCAGGCGACGAACAAGATCGTGGGACTGTCGCCGGAGGCTGCTGCGTTCCTGGCCGGATTTTTCTGAGGCTCAGGCCTCGCGCTGCGCCGCCTGCACAAAGTCCACGAACGCCCGCAGCGGCGCCGGCAGGTGGCGGCGGCCGGGGTAGTAGAGGAAGGGGCCGGTGAAGCTTTGGGCCCAGTCTTCCAGGATGGGGACGAGGGCGCCGCTGGCGAAATGGGGGCGCAACCAGTCCTCGAACAGGTAGATGACGCCGCTGCCGGCGATGGCGGCGTCGACCGCGAGGTCCACGCCAGCGCCGCCCACGCGCACGATCAGCGGGCCGCTGGTGTCCACGGTGATGACTTCGCCTTCGCGCTCGAAGGTCCAGCCAGGCATGGCGCCGCTGGCGAAGCGGCCACGCAGGCAGGCGTGTTGCAGCAGGTCGCGCGGGTGCGTGGGGCGGCCGTGGGCAGCGAGGTAGGCGGGCGCGGCGGCGGTGGCCATGCGCTGGCTGCGCGGGCCGATGGGCGTGGCGATCATGTCCTGCTCCAGCCGCTCGTCGTAGCGGATGCCGGCATCGCAGCCGGCGGCCAGCACGTCGACGAAGCTTTCGTCGACTGTCACTTCCAGCCGGATGTCCGGGTAGGCGGCCAGGAACGGCGGCACCAGTGCCGGCAGCACCAGGCGCGCCGCGCTGGCGGGCACGTTGAGCCTGAGCGTGCCGGCGGGGCGGTCGCGGAAGCCGTTGACCACGTCCAGCGCGGCTTCGACCTCGACCAGCGCCGGCGCCAGCCGGTCCAGCAGCCGCGCGCCGGCCTCGGTGGGCACGACGCTGCGGGTGGTGCGATGCAGCAGCCGCACGCCCAGGCTGGCCTCCAGCCGGCGCACCGCTTCGCTCAGGCCCGAGGCGCTGATGCCGGCGGTGCGCGCCGCCTCGCGAAAGCCGCCCGCACGGGCCACGGCCACGAAAAGCGCGAGGTCAGCCAGCGATTCGGCCATTGAAGTTCCTTGTGCATTGTTCGGTTTGGCGCACGGCCCGTGCGCATTGAGGGTACTTATCGTACGTGGCCTCGCTGCCTACAGTGGGCTCACTTCGAAAGGAATCCTCATGAACGCAATCGACAAAGCCGGTACTTTCCAACTCGGCACCCGGCAGGTGAAGCGCGTAGGCTATGGCGCGATGCAGCTGGCCGGCCCCGGCGTCTTCGGGCCGCCCAAGGACCGCGCGGCGGCTGTGGCGGTGCTGCGCGCTGCCGTGGAGAGCGGTGTTGACCACATCGACACCAGCGACTTCTACGGCCCGCACGTCACCAACCAGATCATCCGCGAGGCGCTGCACCCTTACCGCGACGGGCTGGTGATCGTCACCAAGGTCGGCGCGGTGCGCGGGCCCAAGGCCGAATGGTTGCCAGCGTTCTCGGCCGAGGCGCTGCAGCAGGCGGTGCACGACAACCTGCGCAACCTGGGCCTGGACGTGTTGGAGGTGGTGAACCTGCGCGCCATGTTCGATGTGCACGGCCCGGCCGAAGGCTCGCTGGAAGCACCGCTCACCGCGTTGGCCGAGTTGCGGCAGCAGGGCTTGATCCGCCACATCGGCCTGAGCAACGTGACGGCGAAGCAAGTGGCGGACAGCCGCAAGATCTGCCCCATCGCCTGCGTGCAGAACCAGTACAACCTGGCCAACCGTGCGGACGACGCGCTGCTGGACCAACTGGCCGCAGAAGGCGCAGCCTACGTGCCGTTTTTCCCGCTTGGCGGTTTCACGCCGCTGCAATCCGGCGTGCTGTCGGACGTGGCTGCGTCATTGAGCGCCACGCCGATGCAGGTGGCACTGGCCTGGCTGCTGCAACGCTCGCCGAACCTGCTGCTGATCCCCGGCACCTCGTCGCTCGGCCACCTGCACGAGAACCTGGCCGCCGTCGACCTCCAGCTGCCGCCGGACGCCATCACGGTGCTCGACGGGATCGCGGGCCCCGCATCGACCTGAACCACCCCGCCCCGACGGCAGGCACAGCCCGCGTGCCATCCGGGGATACCCTCACCCGGACCCACGTTGCCGCCCTCGACTCCCCCGCCGGTGCATGGCACGCTACAAGGCTTTCGATCCTATCAGGGAAAGCCCGCCATGGCGCCCGGACCCGCACGCATCCTCCCGCGGCGCGCACGCCCGAACCCGAGCGCCCTTGCCGGGTGCCGCCCATTGGGCGATCGATGTTCGGTCTCGTCCGAGCGCTCTGGATAGCCGGGCAAGCAGAGGCAACTGGTCGTAGGGTCAACGCGCCGATCCCGGCGGCCCTGCGGGCAGCACGACCAGACGTCAGTTGACGGCCGCGCGGGCGAGCGGTTGCGCCTCGACGCCTCGGGCGAGATCCTAGGCCGAAGGCGAGGCGCTGGTGGTCACGGGTGTCGTGTCGGCATGCGACGGCAGGACCGTCGCACGGACCTGCCCGGAGCCGGCAACGTCGTCCGATATGGCTTGCAGCCGTTGCTGCAGTCGCGGCGCGACAAACTCGAGGAAGGCGCGCAACTTCAACGGCTGCTGCTGGTGTGCGGCGTGGACGAGGTGGACCGGCATGGGCGGCGGGGCCCGGTCGACCAATATCGGCAGCAGCGCCCCCGC
>NZ_JBGGNH010000034.1:0-6726 GCF_041287625.1 Ideonella sp. | reverse complement strand
GGGTGCCGACGATCGACAAGGCCGGCGGGCTCGCCAGCCTTTCGTGCACGCGCTCGGCAAGCGCCCCGGCCGCCAGCATCGCGAAACCGGCGCTCATCGCCGCGGTGGCGGGCAGCCAGGTCGCGAGCTGCGGGTTCAGGTAATAGAGCGCGCCCAGCTGCGTATTTCGGACCAACGTGACCGCCCGTTTCGGCATCGTGACCGCCGATTTCGGGAGCGTGACCGGCCGTTCCGGTGACGTGACCGCCGGAGTCGTTGCACCCGCCTGAGGGCGGACGCCGACCTGTCAAGGGTTCGGCGTCCGGTGTTGCGTGTGACCCACCGCTGATGCCTAGCCTGCGAGCCTTTTTGGCCGGAGAGCCGATGCCGCAGCAACGCATGGACATACGCATGATCAAGGACATCCTCAGACTCAAGTACCACGGCGGCCTGTCGCACGCCGCCATCGCGCTCAGCCTGTCCATCTCCAAGGGCGTCGTCGCCAAGTACCTCGGCTTGGCCGGCGCCGCCGGGCTGGACTGGCGAGCCATCGCCGAACTCGACGAAGCCGGACTCGAGCGTCGGTTGCTCGGACGCGGCGCCGGCGACGATGACCTGGTCGAGCCTGACTACGCCCATGTGCATGTCGAACTGCGCCGCAAGGGCGTGACGCTGATGCTGCTGTGGGCCGAGTACCGCGCCGCGCACCTGGGCCGTCGTACCTGGGCCTACACCCAGTTCTGCGAGCACTACAAGCGCTTTGCCAGGTCGCTCAAGCGTTCGATGCGCCAGCACCGGCGCGCCGGCGAGAAGCTGTTCATCGACTACGCCGGGCCAACCTTGGCCCTGGCCGACGGATCCCGTGCCCAGGTCTTCGTCGCCGCCATGGGCGCGTCCAGCTACACCTTCGCCTGCGCCACCGCCGACCAGAGCATGCGTTCGTGGCTGGGTGCGCTGGCGCGCGCGCTGGCCTTCTACGGCGGCGTGCCCCAACTCATCGTCCCCGACAACCCGCGCGCGCTGGTCTCCCAGGCCTGCCGCTACGAGCCCCAGCTCAACGCCACCGTGCGCGAGTTCGCCCGCCACTACAGCATCTCGTTCCTGCCGGCGCGCCCGTTTTTGCCCAAGGACAAGGCCACCGCCGAGTCCGCGGTGCAAGTCGTCACCCGCTGGATCCTGGCGCGGCTGCGCCACACGGCGCTGGCCGACGTGCCCGCCGCCGACGCCGCCATCGCCGCGCTGCTGCCCGGGCTCAACGAGCGCCGCTTCCAGAAGATCGACGGCAGCCGCGCCAGCCTGTTCGCCAGCCTGGACGCGCCGGCGCTGGCCAGCCTGCCGGCGCAGCGCTGGCAGTGGGCCACCTTCAAGACCGTCAAGGCGCACATCGACTACCACGTCGAGGTCGACTTCCACCGCTACAGCGTGCCGCATCCGCTGGTCGGGCTGGAGCTGCAGGCACGCGTCACCGACGCGCTGGTGGAGGTGCTGCACCGCGGCCAGCGCGTGGCCTGCCATGCCCGCAGCGCGCGCCGCGGCGGCTTCACGACGCTGGACGAGCACATGCCGGCGGCGCACCGCGCACACAAGCAGTGGACGCCCGAGCGGCTGATCCATTGGGGCGGCGAGGTCGGCCCCAGCACCGGCGCCTTCGTGACGCAGTTGCTGCAACGCTTCCGCCACCCCGAGCACGGCTACCGCAGCTGCCTGGGTCTGCTCAGCCTGGCCAAGCGCTACGGGCCGGCCCGGCTGGAAGCCGCCTGCGCCATCGCGCTGGGGCTGGGTGCGGGCTACTACCGCCACGTCCGCGACATCCTGAACAACGGCGCCGACCTGGTCAAGCCAGCCAAGGAGCAGACCCCATGGGTGGCACCCGAGCACGACAACCTGCGCGGCGCGAGCTACTTCCATTGACGCCGACACCGACATCAACTCCCGAGGATCCGATCATGATGATGAACAACACCCTGGAACAACTGCGCGAGCTCAAGCTCGCCGGCATGCTGCAGGCCGTGCAAGAGCAACTCGCCGGCGGCGCCGGTGCGGCGCTGAGCTTCGAGGAACGGCTGGCCCTGATGGTCGACCGCGAGGTCCACCACCGCGGCGACAAGCGGCGCACCGCGCTGCTCAAGCGGGCCGGCCTGAAGTACCCACAGGCCTGCATCGAAGACGTCGACGGCCGCGCCGGGCGCGGCTTCGAGCGCGGCACGCTGATGAGTCTGGCGCTGTCGCGTTGGGTCGAGGACGGCACGGCGATCCTGGCCACCGGGCCCACGGGATCGGGCAAGTCGTGGCTGGCCTGTGCCCTGGCGCAGTACGCCTGCCGGCGCGGGCACTCGGCGCTGTACCTGCGGGTGCCCCGCCTGGCCGACGAACTGCGCATGCTGCACGGCAACGGCGGCTTCTCGCGATGGCTGGCGACAGTGGCGCGCACCGATGTCGTGGTGCTCGACGACTGGGGAATGACGGCCCTGGACGGCCCGACGCGCTCGGACCTGATGGAGCTCATCGACGACCGCGCCGGCACGCGCGCCACCATCGTCACAAGCCAGTTGCCCATCGAGCACTGGCATGCCTGGATCGGCGACGCGACCATCGCCGACGCGATCCTGGATCGACTGCTGTCGCGCAGCCAGCGTCTGCAGCTCAAGGGCAAGTCGTTGCGGCCACCCAAGGCCGGCGCGGCCGATGCGTCGACGCCTGCCGATGCCGGGGCCGGCAACGCGCAATAGGCAAGCGGCCCTATGGATTTGTGCACAGGCCCGCTGGCGCGGGCTGCCCGGCTGAGCGCTGACGCGCTCTCCTGTGGATGGCCGCATGGACAACTCTACGAGTTGCCCACCCGCCCAACCACAGGCCGCCGGCTGCGCACAAGCTCCACAGGGCTCCACCACGCCAGACCAAATAGGGCAAGACAAGAATTCAAAACCCGGGCCCGACGCTCGGGCTTGGGCAGCCCACACGGACCGAATTCGGAGGCGCCTCACACCCTCGAAACAACACCATTCATACAATCTGCCCTGCGCAACACAGCATCGGCTCCGAGGCGGTCACGCTTCCGAAATCGCCGGTCACGTTCGCCGAAATACGCACCCGCGCAAGCTCATGGCCTATGTGGGCTTGGTACCAGGCGAGCATTCCTCGGGTCCCAAGCGGCGCCAAGGCAGCATCACCAAGGCGGGCAACAGCGCCGCACGGCGCATGCTGGTGGAGATCGCCTGGCACTACCAGCACAGCGCGCGCCTGAGCCCAATCATCGCCACGCGCCAGGACCAGTGCCCCAAGGCAGTGACTGACATCGCCTGGGCCGCGCAGCTGCGCTTGCATTCGAAATTCAAGCGCCTGCTGGCGCGTCGAGTCATGAAGAACAAGGCCGTGGTCGCCGTGGCGCGCGAGCTCGCGGGCTTCGTCTGGGCCATCGGCTGCGAGGTGCAGACCTCGGGCTGGCAGGGCATCAACAACGAGTCCTCAGTCGGCCCGATGCACTGAACGCGCCGAACGCAAATACAGCCTTGAAGGAAGAAGAGCAAGGAGGTGATGCACCCAGCGTGTCTGACCAGATGCCGGAGGGGGAACGCGGCGCAGCCGCGGCCACTGGGGAACCCTCGACAACGTTATTGGTGGGCCAGTGCGCGTGCCAGTCATGCGCTTGGTGATCTCAGTCCCTAGAGCGAAGGCAGCCCCGCGACGCAAATTTGTCTTGAGGTATCCAACCCTCGAATATCAGCATGAACAACCGTCGCACATCCATCACGGGTGGCAACCAAAGGCTCCGTCGCGTTCCCCGTCCGGCAACGGGTATTCATCACATCTGTGTTCGCAGAGGGATCGATGTCGCCTCTTGACAAAGAGAAGCCATATCAACGTTTGAGCTGAGCGGCCGCCGCCGGAAAGGCGCTTGGGCCGCGAGACGGATGATGATACTGGCCGGTTCGCGGCCCAAGTGCCTTGCCGGTGGAGGTCCGCTCGAGCGAAGGGTTAGGCGCCCCGATTGGGCC
This sequence comes from Ideonella sp., assembly GCF_041287625.1. Taxonomy (GTDB): domain Bacteria; phylum Pseudomonadota; class Gammaproteobacteria; order Burkholderiales; family Burkholderiaceae_C; genus Ideonella. The sequence goes on along the minus strand of NZ_JBGGNH010000034.1, from coordinate 2,752 downwards.
TCGGACTCCCACTCACAGTTGTTCGTGCGAACCAAACGCCCGGCCGTGTGTGGCCGAACTCACGCCGCGGCTGAGGAAGCGGCACTTCGCTCGGCGACCACTGCGCTCGGATGTGAACTCAGCGGCCTGAATGGCAAGGAGGTCGGCTGGTGAGAGGTGTCCGTGAAGACGGGTTGGTGACGTACAGCGTGGTGTGGAACTCCGACAAGCTTCAAGGCACATACGGCTGCCCGTGTTGAGGCTTCCGTCACGCGAGAGACGTCGTCATCCGCGCCGGTTCCGCCCAGCTCGAGCAGGATGAAGTAGTCGAGTACTTCTTGCTCCGTTGGCACGTGATACCTCTTGCTCAACATATGCGGACCCTCTCGTTTGACAGGAGTCTTCAATGTATGTACTCCCGATCCCGCCGCCATCGGCACTTCGGGCCGTCCAAGCTAGTCAGGCGCTCCTCGCCCATCCGGGACGTAGCGCCTCCCCAAGATGAGGGGGGCCGCCATTGGCGGTGGGTGCGAGCGTGTTGGAAGTCGCGCACAGCGGGCCTAGCCAAACTGCAGAGCGGTCGAGCTAGGCGTGTTTGGGGCGTCTAACGTGTTTTCGCCATCATCGCGCCAGTCCACCGCCGAACGCAAATGTGCAGGTCTAGGTACAAGTTCCTTTCCAGGATTGCCACGGATGGCCACAGGCGTCACGGGATTCCTGCTGGTGCGCGCGGAACTCGATGGGTACACGAACCCTCCGCAACCGGAACGTCGGATGGTTCATCGTTCCGACGTGCGCCACAGTAGCCCGAGCGTACGTGCCAGTCGGCGCGGCATGTGCCACAGGCCCGTGGCGGAATCGCGCGTCGCGCCGTGGACGCGGACGAGGTTGCGCAGCGCGTGTTCGCCGCTGCCGAGTCGAATGGCCACAGTGGTCTGGTCGGTCCGTGCGCTCATCACCGGACCTTCGTCGACCACGAGTTCGACCGTCGTGTAGCGCTGCAGCCCGAGCGGATCCTGTCGATACCGAACGCAGACCAGCACATCGCCGTAGCGGTGTTCGAGCTTCAACGCACCGCGCTGGTCCGGCCGGATCGTCTTGACGACGCGGGTGCGCCGGCATGCGGGTTCCTTGTCGTGCGTCGGCATCGGGGAGGAGGGGGATAGAGGGTCTCGAGGTAGGGGGGGGGCTGGCGCTCGCGGGGCTTGCGCGCAGGGGGTCTCCTTCATTATGCTGTATGTATATACAGTCGTCACGGGTCCTGCCGCCATGAACCGCCCTGCGGATCCACCGTCCCCGCCGCCGTCATGCGAAGACGAACTCGTGGCCGGGCCGTTACGCCCCGGTGCGGGCGTGCGGCCTCCGCCGCCGGCCCAGCGCCTGCTCGATCAGGTGCGCGAACGGCTGCGCTATCGGCACTACAGCCTGCGCACCGAGCAGGCCTATCTGCACTGGATCCGCCTGTTCCTGCGGTACCACGAGATGCGCCATCCGCGCGAGATGGCGGGGCCCGAGGTCGAGGCATTCCTGTCGTGGCTCGCCACGGAGCGCCACGTGGCAGTCGCCACGCACAAGCAGGCCTTGTCGGCGCTCGTGTTCCTCTACGAGCAGGTGCTCGAGATGCGCCTGCCGTGGCTCGCCGAGATCGGTCGGCCGAAGAGTCGCGAGCGTCTGCCGGTGGTGCTGACGCATGACGAGGTCGCGCAGGTGCTGCGGCTGATCGAGCCCGAGCAGCGTCTGCTGGCCCAGCTGCTCTACGGGACCGGGCTGCGCATCATGGAGGCGGTGCGCCTGCGCGTGAAGGATGTCGACTTCGAACGCCAGGCCCTCGTGGTGCGGGAAGGCAAGGGCGCGAAGGACCGGGTCGTGATGCTGCCGGCCTCGCTCTTCCCGGCGCTGCGCGAGCAGCTTGCGCAGGCGCATGCGCTCTGGTCGGAAGACCGCCGCGCGGGCCTCGGCAGCGTCTACATGCCCGATGCGCTGGCACGCAAGTACCCGCGCGCCGGATCGTCGTGGACCTGGTTCTGGGTCTTCCCGCAGCGCCTGCCGTCGGTCGATCCGCGCGGTGGTGCGCTGCGCCGCCATCACGTGCAGGACCAGGCTTTCCAGCGCGCCTTCAAGCGCGCGGTCGAGACCGCCGCCATCGTCAAGCCGGCCACGCCGCACACGCTGCGCCACTCCTTCGCCACCCACCTGCTGCAGAACGGCTACGACATCCGCACGGTGCAGGAGCTGCTCGGCCATGCCGACGTCAGCACGACGATGATCTACACCCATGTGCTGAAGCTCGGCGGCGGCGCGGTGCGCAGCCCGTTGGACCTGCTGCGCGCGACGCTGCCGCAGGCCGAGCAGGCGCGGCTCGACACTGTGCCGCGTCCGGGGCCGCGCCGCCGGGGCCATGACGATGACGGCGCAGGCGGCGGCGGCCACGAGGTCCGCGAGGAGCCATGCTGTCCCTATCGGGCTATGCCGAACTCCACTGCCGCAGCAATTTCAGCTTCCTGACCGGGGCCTCGCACCCCGGCGAGCTGGTGCTGCGCGCGGCGCAGCTCGGCTATGCGGCGCTCGCGATCACCGACGAATGTTCACTCGCCGGTGTCGTACGCGCACACCTGGCCCTGCAGGAAGAGCAGGAGCGGCGCCGCCGGCAGCAGCTGCCGCCGCTGGCCTGTCAGCTCGTCATCGGCGCAGAGATGCGCTTGACGGAGACGCCGGCGGCCCTCCCGCCTGCGCCGGGCGGGCCGGCGCGCCACGGCGGGACGCCGGCGCATGC
>NZ_JBGGNH010000033.1:0-143543 GCF_041287625.1 Ideonella sp. | reverse complement strand
GCTGGGCGCGCGCGACCTGCGCGGCAAGTACCAGCTCTCCGGCCCGTCGCTGGCCGCCGTGGGCCAGCCGCTGGGGCTGACGCTGCCGACCACCGAGGACTTCACGATGCACGGCGACCTGGCGCGCGAGGGCCCGCGTTTCCGCACCCACGTGGCCGCGGCCCGCGTGGGCCGCAGCCAGATGTCCGGCGACTTCCTGTTCGATACCAGCGGCAAGCGCAACCTGCTGACCGGCGCGCTGAATGCCGGCGTGCTGTGGCCCTCGGACCTGGCCCCCGCAGTCGGCGCGCCGAACGACGCCACCACCGAGCGCCGCCAGCCCGACGACAAGGTGCTGCCGCAGCGCGAGTTCGACCTGCCTTCGCTGAAGGCAATGGACGCCTCGGTGGACCTGCGCATCCTGCGCATGCCGCTGAACAAGGACGGCAGCACCAGCATCACGCCGCTGAACGCCAAGCTGACGCTGGACAACGGCAACCTGCAGCTGGACATCGCCAAGGCCCAGCTCGGCGACGGCCAGATCCGCGGCCGCATTGGCCTGGCGGTGACCGACAAGCCCGGCAGTGCGCCGCGCAAGGCCACGGCGTCCGAAGCCGCCGCCGATGCCAGCGCGGTGATGGGCGAGGCCGCGCAGGTGCTGGCCGCCGCGCCGCTGCGCGCGCCCACCGCGTCCGACCCGCTGGGCATGCAGACCGCGCGGCCCGAAGCCGTCAGCGACGCGCACTGGTCCACCGACCTGCGCTGGACCGGCATCGCCATCGAGCGGGTCATCCCGACGCCCAGCGCCAGCACCACCACCAAGCCTGGCGAAGACCCCAGCACCAAGGACAAGGTGTTGCGCGCCATCCAGGGCGGTGAACCGGTCAAGGCCGGCACCAAGGGGCCGGCCGCGCCGTACGCCAGCGGCCGCCTGGCCGGCCGCATCAAGCTGGACGGGACCGGCCGCTCGACCGCGCAGATCCTCGGCACCGCCACCGGGCAGGCCCAGGTGCTGTGGACCCGCGGCACCGTCTCGCACCTGTTGATCGAGGCCGCGGGCCTGGATGTGGCGCAGGCGCTGGGCCGGTTGATCTCCGGCGACGAGCCGCTGCAGGTGCGCTGCGGCGCCGGCGCGCTGGCCTTCGACAACGGCCTGGTCAAGCCGATGCCGCTGGTGATCGACACGCACGACTCGACGCTGTGGGTGGACGGCGAGATGTCGCTGAAGACCGAACAGCTGGGCCTGCGCGCGCTGGTTTCGCCCAAGGACGGCACGCCCATCAGCCTGCGCAGCCCCGTGCGCGTGACCGGCACGCTGGCCGCGCCCGGCTTCTCGATCGAGAAGGGCCCGCTGCTCGAAAAAATCGTGCCCAGCGTGCTGCTGGCCTTCGTGAACCCGCTGGCCGCGATCATCCCGCTGATCGACACCGGCGACGAGAAGGCCGCGCAGGAAGCCGACCAGGCCTGCCGCAACGTGGCCGAGCGCATCACCGGCAGGCGCTGAACGCCCCGCTCACTCGGCGGGGCAGAGCGGCCCCGTGACCCCTGGCTTGACGCGGGTTTGCCGGATAAATATGATGCCCGTCATATTCTTTCGGATCCGCCCGCAGCCCCATGTCCCGCACCCCGCAAAGCCGCAAGGCCGACACCCACGAGCGCATCGTCGAGGCCGCGTCGCGGGCGATCCGCCTGCGCGGGTATGCCGGCGTGGGGGTGGCCGACGTGATGAAGGACGCCGGCTTGACGCATGGCGGCTTCTACGCCCACTTCGATTCGCGCGACGCCTTGCTGGTGGCGGCGCTGGAACGCGCCGGGCGCGACAGCGGGGAGCGCCTGGGCAGGGCCGCCGAGCGCCATGCCGCCAAAGGCCACAGCGCCTTTCGCTCGCTGGTCGAGAGTTACCTGGCAGGCGAGTTGCTGAAATCCATGGACGCCGGCTGCCCGGTGGCGGCGCTGGGCTGCGACATGCCGCGCCAGTCCGACACCGTGCGCGAGGCTTCGGCGCTGCGCGTGCAGCGGCTGATCGCCGGCGTGCGCAACACCTTGCCGGCCGCCTCGCAGGACCACGCCAGCGTCATCGCCGCCACGCTGGTCGGCACGCTGCAACTGGCCCGTGCCCTGGGCGACAACGCGCAGGGCCGCAGCGTGCTGGCCACCGCGCGCCAGGCCTTGATCGAACAGCACGACCGTCCGCCCGCGGCGGGCTGAAGCCCGCACGCCCTACCGCCCCCAACCCGAGACGCCTTTTGGCATCCGTCCTGCCCGCTTTCCGTTCGCCCAGGAATATGACGGAAATCATATTCAACCTTCCACCGCGTCACCCCAAGAGGCCTGCACCATGAAGATCGACAACACCATCGCCCTCGTCACCGGCGCCAACCGCGGCATCGGCCTGGCTTTCACCCGGGCCTTGCTGGCCCGCGGCGCGCGCAAGGTCTACGCCGCCGCGCGGGACCCGGCCAGCGTGCCGGCGCTGCCGGGCGTCGTGCCGCTGCAGCTGGACGTCACCCAGCCCGACCAGGTCGCCGCCGCGGTGGCCCTCGCGGGGGATGTGAACCTGCTCATCAACAACGCCGGCGTCGGCCAGTTCGGCGGCTTCCTGGCGGCGGACAGCGAAGAGGTCACGCGCCAGATGCTGGAGGTCAACTTCTTCGGCGTGCTGCGCATGAGCAAGGCCTTCGCGCCGGTGCTGGCCGCGAACGGAGGCGGCGCCCTGCTGAACGTGCTGTCCATCGTCGCTTGGATCAACGGCGGCGAGCTGGCCGGTTATGCCGCGAGCAAGTCGGCCGCCTGGTCGCTGACCAACGCGCTGCGCCACGAACTGGCCGCGCAGCGCACCCAGGTGCTGGGCCTGCACATGGCCTTTGTCGACACCGACCTGGTGCGCGCGGTGGACGGGCCCAAGACCAGCCCCGAGCTGATCGTCGCCCGCGCACTCGACGGCCTGGAAGCCGGCCTCGATGAAGTGCTGGCCGACGAGCGCACGCAGCTCACCAAGCTGGGCCTCGTCGCCGCCCGGCCGAGCTACCTGCCGCAAGCCGCCTGAGCCTGACCCCACGCACCCGGAGCCCGCCATGACCGTTGCCACCGCCGCTGCGCCCTTGCCCGCCGTCCGCCCCGCGTCCCCGTGGCCGGTGTTCTGGGTGGCCAGCGTCGCGGCCTTCCTGGTCTCGCTGGACAGCACGCTGCTGTACGCCGCGTTTGGCGCGCTGCGCAGCGGTTTCCCGGGCGCCACGGCCGCCGAGATGTCGTGGGTGCTGAATGCCTACACCGTGGTCTACGCCGCGATGCTGATCCCCGCCGGCGGGCTGGCCGACACGCATGGCCGCAAGCGCGTGTTCCTGTTTGGCGTGACGCTGTTCATCGCCGCGTCGGCCGCCTGCGGCCTGGCCGGCAGCGTGGGCTGGCTGATCGCCGCGCGGGTGCTGCAGGCGGTGGGCGCCGCGCTGCTCACGCCGGCTTCGCTGTCCATCGTGCTGGCCGCCTTCCCGCAGGAGCGGCGGGCGCTGACGGTGAGCCTGTGGGGCGCGGTGGGCGGCTTCGCGGCGGCCGTCGGGCCCAGCCTGGGGTCGCTGGTGGTGCAGAGCGTGGGCTGGCCGTGGGCGTTTTTCATCAACCTGCCGATTGGCGCGATCTCGCTGTGGCGCGGCGCCGCGCTGCTGGCTGAAACGCCGCGCGCTGCGACACGCCGCAAGATTGACGCGGTCGGCATGGCGCTGCTGGTGACCGCGGTTGGCGCGCTGGCGCTGGCCATCGTCGAGGCGGACGCGCCGAGCTGGTCGCGCAGCCAGCTGACCGCGCTGGCCGCCACCGGCGTGATCGCGCTGGTGGCGTTTGTGACCTGGGCCCGCCACGTGCGCGAGCCGCTGGTCGACCTGGGGCTGTTCCGCCACCGCACCTACAGCCTGGTGAACCTGGCCACGCTGAGCTTCGGCATTGCCTTTGCGATGATGTTCTTCGCGTTTTTCTTCTACATGAGCGAGGTCTGGCACTACAGCCAGGCGCTCGCCGGCCTGGCCATCGTGCCGGGCCCGTTGACGGTGATGCCGGTGGCCATCCTCACCGGCCGCCTGGCCGGGCGCTACGGCCACCGGCCCTTCCTGGTCGGCGGCGCGGTGCTGTATGCGGCGGCCGGGCTGTGGTTCATGCTTGTGCCAGGGCTGGAGCCGGCATACCTGACGCACTGGCTGCCCGGCCTGTTCCTCAGCGGCGCCGGCGTGGGGCTGGTGATGCCTTCGCTGTCGGGTGCCGCGGTCAGCAAGCTGCCGGCGGCGCACTATGCGGTGGGCAGCGCGGTCAACCAGGCGGTGCGCCAGATCGGCGCGGTGATCGGCGTGGCCGTCACGGTGCTGCTGCTGGGCCACGGCGCGCTGCAGCGGCATGACTTCGACGCGGTCTACGCGCTGCACATCGGCCTGGCGCTGCTGACGGCGGTGCTGTGCCTGGGCGTGCGCACGCGGCCCGCCCGCGGCGTGGCGGTGCCCGGCAAGTAGGCGGTCCGCCAGCCGGCTCAGCTCCGGCCGGCCTGCGCCAGGCGAAAAAATGCCCGACCGGGAGAACCCGGGTCGGGCGGAAGGTCAGGGGCTCAGGAAAAAAACTCGGGCGATCGACAGGCCGGTCAAGGCCTGCCGGAAGCTCAGGGGCGGACGACGATGTCGTTGCGCACGGCCTTGACGCCGCCGGTGCCGCGCGCGATGGCGTCGGCCTGCGAGCGCTCTGCCGTGCTCTTGGCGAAGCCGGACAGCTGCACCACGCCCTTCATGGTTTCAACGCTGATGGACATCGCGCTGACGGTGGGGTCGCTGGCAAAGGCGGACTTGACGCGTGCGGTCAGCGCCGAGTCGTCGATGTAGGCACCCACCGATTCCTGCTCGCGGCCAACGGCGCAGCCGGTGGTGCTCAGGACTGCGGTGGCCGAGATGACGGCGGCGAGGATGTAGCGTGCATTCATGGGGATCTCCAGTGGGGTTGTCAGTTGTGAACGGGAAACGGAAAAAGAGGCGGGGAAGCGAAGCGCAGGGCCGAGGCCTTCAGCGCTCCAGCCAGTCGCTGAGTTCGTCGGCGTGCTTTTCCTCATCGGCAAGCACGTCTTCGAGCAGGCGCCGGGTGGTGGGGTCCTTGGGGCCGATCAGCTCGATCATCTGGCGGTAGCTTTCCACCGCCACACGCTCGGCCACCAGGTTGGCGCGGATCATCGATTGCAGGTCCTTGGACTCGTCGTAGTCGGCATGGCTGGACTGCAGCAGGTGCGCAGGATTCAGGTCCGGCTCACCCCCCAGCTCGACGATGCGGCGGGCCAGCCGGTCGGCATGGCCCAGTTCTTCGTTGGCATGCACCAGGAACTCGTCGGCGATGGCCGGCGAAGCCACGCCCACCGCGGTGTAGTGGTGGCGGCGGTAGCGCAGCACGCAGACCAGCTCGGTCGCCAGCGCATCGTTCAGCAGCTTGACCACGTCGTCGCGCCAGGGCCCGTAGGCTGGCGTGACGGCGCCGTCGGACAGGTCGCGCCTGGCAGCCTTCAGTCCCGCTTCGTCGAGTTGCAGCCGGACGTGTTCGGCAGGCTGGCCAGACTTGCCGGCCTGCTTGGCGGCGGCGGTGGGAAACGGGGTGGACATGTTGGCTCTCCTGCGGGAATGCGTGGGATGGCTGATGGGATCTGGCGGCGCGGACCGTGAACGATCAGCCGTTCTTGACGGCCAGCTGGTTGTCGACGCTGTGCACGCCGTCCACGCCCATCGCCAGGCGGGTGGCGCGTTCGCGGGCGCTGTCGGTCGGCGCGGTGCCATGCAGCGCCACGCGGCCGTTGACCGTGTCGACGTTGATGCGCAGCGCGCTCAGCTCCTTGTCCTTGGCCAGTTCGGCATTGATGGACGCGGTGATGGTCGCGTCGCCCACGGCACCCTTGGCTTCGTTGCCGGCCTTCGCCGCATCGGCCTTCAGGTCGGCACCGGCCTGCTTGGCATCGGCCTTGAACTCGGCCGTGTCCTGGCGCATCTTGGCCTGGGCTTCATCGCTCTTCTGCTCGACCTTGGCGACGGCTGCATCCAGGCGTTGGCCAGCGGTGCGGGAATCTTCGCTGCGGTCGCAGGCGCCGAGCACCGCGGCCGCCACGATGGCGGTCAGTGCAGTCATGCGGCCAAGAGGGGGAAAGTGTTCGGTGGTCATGCGGTGCTCCTGTTGAGGTGCCGATGTCCGGCGTTGATGCAACGATAGACAAACCCCGTCCTCGGCGTGGTCGGCTGTGGACCCTTCCGCGTGTCGGAGAGCGCCGACATCGTTGTCAGCGGCGGGAGCGGCAATTGCCCTCATAGCCCTCAGTGGGCCCTCTGCGACTCGGATCACCCGGCTGCGACCCGGTGAACCTGGAATTGCGCTGCTCAGGCGTGATGGCCAAAGCGCTGGACGGCCCACCAGGCGCTCAGCATGCCGGCCGAGGACACGCACATGCCCCACACGCCGTCGACCACGCTCACCTGCACGCTCCAGCCGCGCAAGGTGGCCCAGTTGGTGAGGTCGTAGGTGCCATAGGCGACCAGGCCGACCAGCGCGCCGCGCCACAGCGCAGTGAAGGCGCTGTCGACCTGCGGCCCCCAGGCTAGCGCCAGCAGCCCGGCGGGGTAACCGAAGTAGAAGAGCACGGTGGGCAGCAGGGAGGGCGTTGGCCTCATGAGCTCGCCGATCTCGCGCTGGTAGAAGCCGCGGGCGACGCCCAGCAGCCATGCCGCGTCCAGCAGGCCGATGGCCAGCAGCGCGCCCAGGTAGGCGGTGCCCCAGCCGCCAATGCCAACCGGCCTCATTGCGGACACCGCGGGGCAGCAGGTGTCCGGACAATGCGGCGGGGCAGGACGGTCATGGCGCGGCTTGGGGCGGAAAGAGACAGCGGGCCGTGGCGCGTCTGGGGAAGACGTGCCCCGGGGCTGTGATGCGCCGCAAGAAACAGGCCGGCAGAAAGCTGAGACCAGGAGGCCCGTAACAAAAAGGGTGCAGGCTTGGTGAAGGTGCCGGTAAACGATGGCTGGGTTATGGCATTTGTTCGGAGCCATTGTTTACCGGCAAGCTGGACAGACCCGCACTGGGGGCCTGCCGATTCACTTCAGCCTGCACGCTGTTTGTCAGGTGACTTCAGGTGTCTTGTTCAGGGTCAGTCAGCGCCTTGCTTGACTGCTGCGGTGCTGCTGACCATGGACGCTACTGTAGGCAGCTCGAAGCGCCTGCGGTGTAGTCACCGCCCGGGCCGGGCTGTAGGACAAAGCCCCGACGGCGATGGCGGCAGGTCGCCGCGCTGGGGCCATGGCTCAAGAATCCAGGCGGCCCTCGCGCGCGCCGGCTTCGTCGGCCAGCGTGAGGCAGTAGTCGATCAGGTCTTCGATCTCGCCGGACTTGTCGAACACCCGGCTGGCGCCGAGCTGCAGGCACTGGCGGCGCATCTCGTCGGTGGCGTAGTTGGTCAGCACGACGCAGCGCGGCACCGGCCGCCTGCGCGCGCCGTCCTGCCTTTGCACCGCATCGCCGAGCTGGCGCAGCACGTTCAGGCCCGAGCCTTGGCGCAGGAACAGGTCCAGGATGATGATGTCGCAGGGGGCGGGAAGGTCCTTCAGCCACTGCAGCGCGCTGGGCTCGTCTTCGGCGTGGCCCACGACCTTCAACGGCACCATCTCCTCGAGGGCAGCCGCAAGGTTCCTGCGGATCACGGGACTGTCTTCGACGATAAAGGTCTTGAGTACCGGCATGTCTTGCACCTGAACGGGCAGCGCGCGGTTTTGCTGCGTTGCGAAATTCCAGTGTAGGCAACACCGACGCCGCTGCCTGTAGGACTGCCGGCTGAATGGGCGCCCGCGAACACGCCTTTGGCGCGGTTCGCCAGTCTGCCGAAGTCAGAGCCAGCGTTCGAACAGGCGGCCGGTCCATTCCTTGAGCCTTGAGCCAAGGCCACGCTCGGCCCAGGCCGCGGGCGTGATGGCGGCAGAGGCCTGCAGGTCGCGCTGGAACTGGGCTTCCAGCACCTGCGCGAAGTCGTCGCCAACGACGACCAGGTTGATCTCGGCGTTGTCGGCAAAGCTGCGCCAGTCCAGGTTGCTGGAGCCGACGGTGGACCACACGCCATCGACCACCGCGGTCTTGGCGTGCAGCATCGCGTCCTGCAGTTCGTGCACCTGCACGCCGGCTTCCAGCAGCTGCTGGTAGTAGCCGCGGCCGGCGGCCAGCATCAGGCCGAAGTCGCTTTTCGACGGCAGCACCAGCACGACCTGCACGCCACGCCGCGAGGCGTCGCACAAGGCCTTGAGCATGTCCTCACCCGGCGCGAAGTAGGCCATGGTGAGGTGCACGCTCTGCTGGGCAGCGTCGATGGCGCGCAGCACCGCCCGGTAGATCGGGTTGCCCTTCTGGCCTGGCTGGCTGAGCAGCAGCTGCAGCACGCGCTCACCCTGCACCGGCGTGGGCGTGGTGGGCGGCGGCGGCAGCTTGCCCTCGCAGCCCTGGCCGTTCCACTGGTGCTCGAAGGATTCGGCCAGCGCCGGCACGATGGGGCCCTGGACCTCGATCTGGGTGTCGCGCCAGCCGTTTTTCAGCGGGTCGACCTGCGGCGCGCGGCGGTGCAGGCCGAAGGAGCCGGAGGCATAGACCTGGCTGATGTTGATGCCGCCGGTGTAGCCGATGCGGTCGTCGACCACCAGCAGTTTGCGGTGGTCGCGCTGGGTGATGTTCCAGAAGCCGGCGCGCTCGAACGGGCTGACCGGGTTGTAGCCGCAGACGGCCACGCCGCCAGCGCGCAGCTCCTCGAAGAAGGTCTTTTCCGAGCCCAGCGAGCCGACGCTGTCATAGATCACCGCGATCTGCACGCCTTGCGCGGCCTTGCTGCGCAACAGGTCGGCCATCTGGCGGGCCAGGCCCTCGTCTTCGAAGATGTAGCTTTCCAGCAGCACGCGCCGGGTTGCACCGGCAATGGCCGCGCGCATCGCGCCCAGGGCTTGGGGCCCGTCGATCAGCAGCCTGGCGGTGTTGCCGCGGTACAGCGGCACGTCGGGCATGCCGTCGGCCATCACCTGCAGGTGATGCAGCGCCAGCTTGGCGTGGCCCTCGGCGGCCACGCCGGCGACGATGTTGCGGGTGGCGGCGTCAGACACCTCGCCCTTCGAGTCGGCCACCTTCAGGTCGCGGCCCAGCGCGCCCACGCTGGCCGCCACCGGCATGACAACGGCCTCGCGCGGCGGCAGCGTGGTGCTGCAGGACACATTGCTCAAACAGACCCAGCTCAGCGCGAGCGCGCACAGCGCACCGGGCCGGCTTATCGCAGGCGAAGCCATAGAGGTACAACTTTGGAAGACGCGCGCAGCGCAGGCTGCGGCGCAGGCGCCGGGGCGTCCGGCGTCAGAACTTGCGGACTTAGAACTTGGACTGCCAGCTCAGCGACAGGCCGCCGCGGCGCGGCTTGAGCGCCATTTCGTTGGTGCCGCCGAGCTGCATGCGGAAGGTGCCCAGCTCTTTCCAGGCGTCGGCATCGGAGCGGGGCTTGAAGCCGCGGTCGAAACGCTCGACGCGCGCGGTGAAGGCCAGCTCCACATGCGGCGAGGCGGGCGGCGGGCCGCCCACCATCTGCGGTGCCGGCAGGCTGGGCGCCAGGCCCACGCGCCAGATGGAGCGGGTCGGTGCGTCGGTGTCCCGCCACAGTGACGCAGCAGAGCGTTGCGAGGTGTTCAGCGAACGGCCCCCGCCCAGGCTGGGGGCGCGGTAGCGCGCGGCCATCTCTGCCGCGGCGGACGACGAGTAACCGTCGTAAGCGGGCAGCGGCGTGGATTGGCCGGTGATGGGTGTGGCGGTGGACACCTCGCCGGAGGCCTTGGCGCTCGCCGGCACGCTGGCCGGCAGTTGCGTCACCGCGGCCACCGGCTCTGCATCGCCTGCCGGTCCGTCCTGCGCAAGCGCCGGTGCGGCGCTGCACAGCGCAATCACCGCGGCCAAGCCGCAGCCACACACGCCGGGCAGGTTGCCGGCTGACACGCTGACGCTGATCATGAGGTGCTCCCAGGAGTCGGATCTAGAGGGGTTTCGGAGGCGGATGGAAATTCAGTGGCATCGGATGAGGCAGGACTCGGGCTGACGGCCTGGGACGCACTGGCGACCGCGCCCATCAATACATCTCGAACGGTGCGCTGGGCCAGCATCTGGCCTTCGGCCAGCAGCGTGGGCCAGAGCAGGAAGCGCCAGACGCGGGGCAGCGCCAGGTAGATGAAGCTGCCGGTGGCCGCGGAGGCCAGCAGCAGGGCTTTCGGGTGGCGCAGGGCCAGCGGCTTGAGCTGGCCTTGCAGCAGTTGCTCGGCCTCCAGCAGGCCGCTCAGCTTGCTCAGGCCCAGCATCGGCGCCAGGAAGCTGAAGCGGCCCAGCCAGCGGCCCCAGGACGGGCCGCGGCGACGCGCATTGGCTTGCGACGGGCTTTGCTCGGCCGCCAGGCCTGCGAGGATCTGGCCGCGGTGCATCACCAGCCGGGATGCCGCGAGGCTGACCGCAGCTGCGCTTCCCTTGGGGGCGCTCTCGGCCGCCAAGGCCATCGCCGCATCGGCATCCGGTGGCAGCGTGCTCATGATGGATCGGCCTCCCGGGCCGCGGCAGGAGAAGCAGAAGGGGAAGGGGCAGCGCCTGCCGGTTCACCGACCGGCTCAGGCGACTGGGTGACCGCGCTGTTGACCATGGCCTGGGCCGCGGTTGGCCCGGTGGCCGGCAGCAGCAGCGCGGCGTCTTGCGCCAGCTGCGCACGCAGCGTGGCAAAAGGGATGGGTTGGATGGTGCCGGCGGCGATGAAGGCGGCCAGCACACCCAGCGCAAGCGGCACCAGCGGCACCGCCCAGAACAACCAGTTGGCCTGCCAGCCGGCTTGCGCGCCGGGGCCTTGGGCCACCAGCAGCGCCACGCCACCCAGCATCAGGCCAACGCCCAGCAGCACCGCCGCCGCCACCGCCGCCACCGCCCGGCGCTGCCAGTATTGGCCGGCATAGGCCAGCTCCGCCTCGGTCAGCGCCGCATAGCGCCGCGCATGCTCGATCGCCAGCGACGGGTCGGAGACCAGTCGGGAGACAAGAGGCGGCAACATGGGGATCTCCGGAGGGCGGCAGGCAGTGGGGCGAAACGGGGCGGGGCAGGCCGATCAGCGGTCGCGCTGCTTGGCCAGCAGGACGATCAGGCCGGTCAGCGCGGCGCCAACAGCGGCAGCCACCAGCATCGACTTGACCGGCTCGTCGCGCACATAGCGCTGGGTGCGGTCGTTCAGCGCAGCGGCTTCGTCCTTCACATGCACGGCGGCGCTCTTGGCCATCTGCGCATTGCGGGTCCACCAGCTTTCGGCCATTTCGCCGAAGCGGGCGGCTTCCTTGGCCACGGCTTCAGCCACCGGCTGCACAACAGAGGCGGCCTTGTCGGCCGCTGCGTTGGCGGCGCCGGAAATGGTGGAGGAAGTGGGGGTGGTGTTGGGAGTGGTGCTCATGGGGATCTCCTAGGGTGGATTGAAACAGCGGGGGAACAGGGTCAGAAAGCGGAAAAGGGTGGCGGCAGACGCCCAGAAAAAAGCCATGGCATGCACATAGCACGCCAGGCATTCAGGCGACTGCCGTCATCCACGTCCGCGCAGCAGGTTCACAACCAGGCCAACAACGGCCAGCGCCAGGAACACGAAGAACAGGATCTTGGCGATGCCTGCTGCCCCGGCGGCAATGCCGCCGAAGCCGAAAAGCGCTGCGATCAGCGCAATGACGAAAAAGACGACGGCGTAGTGCAGCATGAGTTTCTCCTGTGAGGCCGTTGCCAGCCGCGGTGAAATGAAGCGATGACGAAGGTTAAAAGCCCCCCCGGCTGCAGGGCGTGGGCTGTTGGCGCGAGCCGCCGTCGGTGGGCATTGCATGGTCCTGTAGGACCAAGACCACAACAAGCCCCTCGCGGCGCATCGCCAGAGCCCGATGCCGCATTGCAGCGCTTGCCCGGGCAGTTGTCCAGGGCCTGATGGGTGTGGCCGTGATGCGGGTCAATGCTGCCGGCCGTGGCGGCGCCCGGCGCATGGCGGCTTCAGGCGGAATGTTCCTCGGCCCATGGCGTGCCGCTCCCGCGGTGCCCCCGGCCCGTGGCTCAGTACTGGTCGGTGAGGTCGGCACCGAAGCGGTTCGGGCCGACAGTGCCGGCGGGTGGCTGGAAAGGGTCGGCGGGCTCGGTCATGGTGGTTCTCCCTCAGTGATCGGCTTGGCTTGCACGGACGTTTGCCGCGCGGGGAGCATCTGCGCAAGCCGTGCGTGCGCGCGCCCCAAGCTCGGGTGTTGCCCAGCGGCAGGGCCGGGCTTCAGGCGGGCGAGCGGGTGCCGGTCCGCGCGGCCTGGCTTTGCTGCGCCCGCTCCCGCAACAGCGCCCGCTCGCGCTCGTTCTGCGTCAGCGCGGCCGCCCCGGTGAAGGCCTGTTCGGCTTCGGCGTGGCGGCCGAGCTTGGCCAGCAGGTCGCCGCGCACGCTGGCCAGCCAGTGGTAGCGGGCGAGGGACGGTTCCTGGGCCAGCGTGTCGGCCAGCGCCAGGCCGGCCGCGGGGCCGAAAGCCATGCCGACGGCGACGGCGCGGTTGAGCTCGACAACCGGGGACGGGGCGAGCTGGGCCAGCGCGTCGTAGAGGGCGGCGATCTGCGGCCAGTCGGTGGCGTCTGCGGTCAATGCGCGGGCATGGCAGGCGGCGATGGCAGCTTGCAGCGCGTAGGGACCCAGGCCTTGTCCGCCAACGCTCAAGGCTTCCGCGCGTTCGAGGGCGGCAAGGCCGCGGCGGATCAGCAAATGGTCCCAACGGCCACGGTCCTGCGCCAGCAAGAGCACCGGGCGGCCTTGCGCGTCGGTGCGGGCTGGCGTGCGCGAGGCCTGCAGCTCCATCAGCGCCAGCAGGCCCTGCACCTCGGGCTCATCGGGCGCCAGGTTGGCCAGCATGCGGCCCAGCCGCAGCGCTTCATCGCACAGTGCGGGGCGCATCCAGTCGCCGCCGCTGGTGGCCGTGTAGCCTTCGTTGAAGATCAGGTAGACGACGGCCAGCACGGTGGCCAGGCGTTCGACCAGCGCTTCGGGGCGCGGCAGCTCGAAGGGCACGCGCGCGGCGCTGAGCGTGCGCTTGGCGCGCACGATGCGCTGGGCCACGGTGGGCTCGCTCTGCAGGAAGGCGCGGGCGATCTCCGGCGTACTGAGGCCGCCAAGCAGGCGCAGCGTGAGCGCCACGCGGGCCTCTGGCGGCAGCACCGGGTGGCAGGCGGTGAAGATCAGGCGCAGCAGGTCGTCGCCAATCACGTCCTGGCGCGCGGCGTCCAGCGCGTCGGTGAAGTCGGGCACGACGCCGGTGCCCAGCGCCTCCTGCTCCTCGCCGATCACTTCGTGGTGGCGCTGCTGCATCGCGTGCTGGCGGATGGCGTCCAGCGCGCGGCGTTTGGCCACGGTCATCAGCCAGGCGCCGGGATTGTCGGGAATGCCTTCCCTGGGCCAGTGCTCCAGCGCGCTGACCAGCGCGTCCTGCGCCAGTTCCTCGGCGCGGCCCACGTCGCGCAGCATGCGCGCGACGCTGGCGACGATGCGCGCCGACTCGATGCGCCAGACGGCGGCGATGGTGCGCTGGGTGCGGTCGATCGCGTCATCTTGCGCAGCCGACGCCTTCTTCACGTCAGGCGTCCTTTGTGGGATTGCCGGCGGCCGAGGCATCCATGTAGGCGAGTTCCCAGACGTGGCCGTCCAGGTCCTCGAAGCCGTGGCCGTACATGAAGCCGTGGTCGACGGGCGGGCGCGGGGCGCTGCCACCGGCGGCCACCGCCTTGGCGACCAGCTCGTCGACCTCGGCCCGGCTCTCGCAGGACAGGCAGACCAGCACCTCGGTGACTTCGCGTGCATCGGCAATCGGCTTGCGCGCGAAGCCCTGGAAAAACGGCTCGCTCAGGATCATCGCGAACAGGTTCTCGCCCAGCACCAGGCAGGCGCCGGCGTCGTTGCTGAACTGCGGGTTGAACGAATAGCCCATGGCCTCGAAGAAGGCGCGGGCGGCGGGCAGGTTGCGGGTGGGCAGGTTGACGAAGATCTGTTTGTGCATGAGGACTCCAGAATTGATCACGGAAGAAGAGGAAGGGTCGCCGGTGCAGGGCCGGTGGACGCGGTACGCCTGGCCGCCGCCGGGCCGCCCCAAGGTGGCCAGGCACCCGCCCGGCGGGTGGTAGGCCGTACCCGGCCTGCCGGGTGCCTCATTCAGCCAAGGCCTTGAGGTTCTGCAGGCCGTCCTCGAAGTCGCGGCCGACCATGCGGTCCATCAACGTCAAGAGGTCCATCAGCTTGCTCATGTAGTTGGCCGGGCCGTGCATGGCCCAGGTGACCACGGTCTGGTTGCCCTCGGGCGTGAGCGTGAAGTCGGCCCGGTTGTGGGCCTCGAAAGGCTTGACGAATTCCAGCGCCATGTGCACCTCGCGCGGCGGCTGGACCTGCTCGATGCGCATGCTGCCCACGCCCAGCGACTCGCTATCCCAGGCATAGAAGCCGCCCGGGCCTGCGGTGACTTCACCATAGCGCTGCCTGGATGCCGGGTCCTTGCGCAGGTAGGGGTTCCAGCGGTTGAACTGGTGCATGTCACTGATGAAGGGGTACAGCTTTTCGGGTGGTGCGGCGATGGTGATGCGGCGCTCGACGCGGAAGGTGTCGGGCCGGAAGGTGGCGGCGATCAGCAACAGCGCAATCACGGCCAGCAACGCAAGGCCGGCGTAACTCAGGGCTTTCAACATGGGCAGGTTCCTGGAGTTGGGTTGATGCTCAATCGGCCGCGGCGCGCGGGAAGTCGTCCAGCTCGTGCGGCTCGTACAAAAGGCGCACCTCGATCTCGGCCGGCCGGCCCGCGCCCATCGGCGCCGGGAAGCGGCGGGCCCACTCCATCGCCTCCTCGCGCGAACGGACCTGGATCAGCGTGTAGCCGGCGATCAACTCCTTGGTCTCGGCAAACGGCCCGTCGCTCACCTGGCGCGTGGGCTTGCCGGAAGCGTCGCTGCCGTAGCGGATGCGCCAGCCTTCGCGGCTGGGCTTCAGGCCGTTGGCGTCCAGCAGCACGCCGGCCTGGCTCAGCTGCTGGTGGTAGGTACTCATCTCGGCCATCAGGGCCGTGTCGCCCAGCAGCGCCTCGGCTTCGGTCTCGGCGGTGGCCTTGACGATGATCATGAATCGCATCGGGCTCTCCTTGTGTCTGCGCTCATGTCTGGACGACGAAGCAGACTGGGCCGGATCGACAGTGGCCGAGGGTTAGTACCTAAAATTCAGGTCAGCCTGGCACGTCGTGGAAGCACGGGCCGAGGTTGCGCACCTCGATCGTCGCCCACTCGGCCGCCGGGCAGGCCGCGGCGATCGCAAGCGCTTCCTCGCGCGTCGGCACATCCACCAGGAAATAGCCGCCAACCATTTCCTTGACCTCGGCGAACGGCCCGTCGACCCAGCGCGGCTGGCCGTCACGCACCTGGACCTTCGTCGCCTGCTCCAGCCCGGCCAGCGCCTGGGCGGCCTGCAGCACGCCGCGCGCCTGCAGCGTGGCGGCAAAGTCCAGCATCCGGGCGTAGACCTTTTCGCCCTCGGCGCGGCCACGCGCCTCGCGCTGGCCGATGGGTTCGTTGATCAGCAGCATGTAAGGCATCGGGCAAGTCCTGTGGGGCCAGAGATGGCAATGTGCGGATCTTAGCCAGCCGCGCCGTTATGCTGCAGCCCCATGTACGAGTCGTATTTCGGCCTGGCCCGCGAGCCGTTTTCGGTGGCGCCGGACCCGCGTTTCCTCTACCTCAGCGACAAGCACCGCGAAGCGCTCGGCTACCTGATGTACGGGCTGCGGCGGGCCGGTGGCTTCGTGTTGCTGACCGGCGAGATCGGCGCCGGCAAGACCACCGTCTGGCGCGCTTTCCTGGAGCAACTGCCCGGGCATGTGGACGTGGCCTACGTGGCCAATCCCAAGCTGGGCGTGACGGCGCTGCTGCGGCGGCTGTGCGAGGAGCTGCGCATCGAGCTGGCCGAGGACCAGGCCGACCTGATCGACGCGCTGCACGGTCATTTGCTGCTGGCGCATGCCAGCGGCCGGCGCACGCTGATCGCGGTGGACGAGGCGCAGGCACTGTCCTTCGACGTGCTGGAGCAGCTGCGCCTGCTGACCAACCTGGTGACCAACGAGAGCAAGCTGGTGCAGGTGCTGCTGATCGGCCAGCCCGAGCTGCGCAACATGCTGGCGATGACCGAGATGGAGTCGGTCTCGCAGCGGGTCGTGGCGCGTTTCCACCTGCCGGCGCTGTCACTGGACGAAGTGCGGCGCTACCTGGCGCACCGGCTGGAAGTGGCCGGCTACCAGGGACCTGGCCTGTTCGAAGACGACGCGATCCGACGGCTGCACCGCCTGTGCCGCGGCACGCCGCGGCGCATCAACGTGCTGTGCGACCGGGCGCTGCTGCTGGCCTTCCAGGCCGGCGAAAAGCGCGTGGACCGCGCGCTGGTGGACCGGGCCGCGGCCGACGTGTTTGGCCAGAACCTGCAGGGCACCGTGCCGCTGTCGCGCCTGAACTGGCCGGCCTGGCTGGCTGGCGGTGCGGCGGCCGGCGCGGTGCTGGCCGGTTCGCTGTGGGTGGTGCCACGGCTGCCGGGCAGCCAGCCAAAGGCGGCGCCGGTGGTGGCGCTGGCCGCCAGTGCGCCTGCGGCGTCGGCTGCGAGCGCCCTGCCGCCCACCGTCGCGCCGACGATCTCGCCGCGCGCCTCGGCGGTGCTGGACATGGGCGCTACCGCGTTGGCCGCGCTGAATGCAGCCAGTGCGCCTGCGCCCGTCACGCCAACCACGCCAACCACGCCCGTCACCCCCACCGCATTCGCCATGACCGACGACGCCGACGCGCTGGAGCGCCTGCTGGCGGCCGGCGATGCCAGCGACGACCTGGCCTTGCGCCAGCTGGCCAGCTGGTGGGGTGTGACGCTGGCAGGCGGCGAGGCCTGCAGCGCGGCGCGCGCGCGTGGCCTCGTCTGCTACAACGCGCGCCGCGGCCTGGCGCCGATCCGCCAGCTGGCCCGGCCCGGCTTGCTGACCCTTACCGACGAGCGCGGCCGCAACGCCCACGTGCTGCTCAGCGCGCTGGACGACGACGCCGCCACGCTGCAAGCCACCGCACCCGGCGCCAGGCCGCTGCGCGTGCCGCTGGCCCGGCTGGCCTGGCTGTGGCGCGGCGACTTCGCGACCTTCTGGCGCGCGCCGCCCGGCTACGACGGCCAGCCCATGGGCACCGAAGGCCCGCAGGCTGACTGGCTGGCCCAGCAGCTGGCCCAGGTGGACGGCGGCCCGCCGCATTTCAGCGATGGCGAGATGCTGCGCAACCGGGTGTCGGCCTTCCAGAAGGTGCAAGGCATCAAGCCGGACGGCCAGGTCGGCCCGATGACGCTGATGCTGCTCAACCGCGCCAGCGGCATTGCCGAGCCACGCTTGCCGTTCCGCCCGCCGGCCGCAGGCGCCACACCGGCCGCACCCGCCATTCCGCCGGTGGCAGCACCCACATCCGCTTCCGCTTCCGCCAGCGTCGCCGCGCGCTGAGCCCCTACCTTCGGTTTTCCCCGCATGCAAGTCACCGAGCCGATCGAGATCCTGCGCACCCGCCGCCTGCGGCTGCGCCAATTCACCCGCGCAGATGCCGGCCTGGTGCTGGCCCTGCTGAACAGCCCCGGCTGGCTGCGCTACATCGGCGACCGCGGCGTGCGCGACGAAGCGCAGGCGCGCGACTGGATGGCTTGCCGGCTGCTGAACCACTACGCCGAAACCGGCCACGGCTTCTGGGCTGTGGAGCGGCTGGACGATGGCGCGCCGGTCGGCCTGTGCGGTCTGATCCACCGCGAGGGCCTGCCCGAGCCGGACCTGGGCTACGCGCTGCTGCCGGAACAGGAAGGCCAGGGCTTTGCGCGCGAAGCTGCGGCGGCCTGCCTGGTGCACGGCCACCAGCTACTGAAGATGCCGCGCATCCTGGCCATCACCTCGCCAGAGAACCTGGCCTCGGCGCGGGTACTGGTGGACATCGGCATGCGCGAGGTGGGCAATGTGCGGCTGCCCACCGATCCGCCGGACGCGCCGCCGCTGCGCATGTTCGAGTCGCTGGGTTGAACCCTACTTCTTCGCGCGCAGCTTGCCCAGCTCGGCCTGGGTCTGCTGCCAGAGTTCCATGCCCACGGTCGTCGCGATGCCGGCGTTCACGCGTGTGAGCTTGTCGCGCATGCGGGCGGCCTCGGCCGCACTCAGCTCGTTGATCACCATGCCCTTGGCTTTCAGGTCACTCAATGCACGACCGGCCTCGGCACGGGTGTCCTGGCGCTCGAAGTCGCGGCTGGCAACGGCAGCGTCGCGCAGGATCTTCTGCTCGGCCGGCGACAGCGTGTCCCACCACTTGCGGCTGACGGTGACGATCCACGGGCTGTAGACGTGGTTGGTGATGCTGAGGTACTTCTGCACCTCGAAGAACTTGCTCGACAGGATGGTGTTGAACGGATTCTCCTGCCCGTCCACCGCGCCGGTTTCGAGCGCGCCGAACAGCTCGGAAAACGGCAGCGGCACCGCGTTGGCGCCCAGCAGCTTGAAGCTGTCGAGGTAGACGTTGTTCTGCATCACCCGCAGCTTGATGCCGCCCAGGTCTTCGAGCTTCTGCACCGGGCGCTTGCTGTTGGTCAGGTTGCGGAAGCCGTTTTCCCAGTAGGCCAGGCCCACCAGCCCCTTGTCGGCCAGCTTGTCCATCACCTGCTTGCCGACCGGGCCGTCCAGCACCGCATCGGCTTCCTTTGCGTCGTTGAACAGGAAAGGCGTGTCCCACAGCGCCATCTCCTTGGCGGTGCCCACCAGCGTGGCGGTGGAGCCGACCATCATCTCCTGCGCACCGCCGATCAGCGCCTGCTGCATCTGCGTGTCCGGCCCCAGCGCGGCAGCGCCGATGGCCCGCACCTTCAGCTTGCCGCCCGAGGCCTTGTCGACCTGCTCGGCGAAGAACTTCGCCGCCCGGCCCTGGTTGCTCTGCTCGTTGAGCCCGTAGCCAAAACGGATCAGCCTCGGCTTGATGTCCTGCGCCATCGCGGCGAACGAACCCAGGCCCAGGCAGGCGGCGATGCCGGCGGCGAGCACCGAGCGGCGAACAGAACAGCGAACTGCGTGCATGCGAATCTCTCCAGAAAGGGTTCAGCGCAGCCAGTGCATCGGCGCGATGACCAGCTGCGGGAAGGCCACGAACAGCGTCAGGATGAACAAGTAGGTGACGAGGAAGGGGTTCACGCCCTTGATGACCTGGTGCAGCGACAGCCGGCCGACGCCGGCCACCACGTTCAGCACCGTGCCGACCGGCGGCGTGATCAGGCCGATGGCGCCGTTGAGCACGAACATCAGGCCGAAATACACCGGGTCGATGCCGGCCTTGGTGGCGATGGGCAGCATCACCGGCGCGAAGATCAGGATGGTGGGCGTCAGGTCCAGCGCGGTGCCGATGACCACCAGCGTGACCATCATCACCGCCATCAAGAGGCGCGGGCTGTCGATCAGCGTGCCCAGGCCGGCCGACAGCACGCTGGGCAGGTCGGCCAGCGTGATCATGTAGCTGGCAACCTGCGCGCCGGCACACAGGAACATCACGATGGCGGTGGTGCGGGCAGCACGCACCAGCACGCCATGCAGTTCGGCCAACTTCATTTCGCGGTGGACCAGGAAGGCGACCACCAGCGCGTAGAAAGCTGCGACGACGGCCGCTTCGGTCGGTGTGAAGACGCCGCTTTTCATGCCACCAATGATGATGACCGGCATCAGCATGGCCCAGAAGGCCCGTACCGTGGCCTTCAGGCGCTCGGCCATCGGCAGCGCCGGGTCGGCCGGCAGCGCCGTGCGGCGCAGCACCCATTTCCAAGCAAGAATCAGCCCGGTGCCCATCACCAGCCCGGGCGCGATGCCCGAGACGAACAGCGCCGAGATCGACGTGTTGGTCGTCACGCCGTAGATCACAAACGGCATGGACGGGGGGATGATGGGCGCGATGATGCCGCCCGAGGCGATCAGCCCGGCCGAGGTCGGCAGCGGGTAGCCGCGCTCGCGCATCATCGGCAGCAGGATGGTGGCGAGTGCGGCGGTGTCGGCCAGCGCCGAGCCGCTCATGCTGGCCATCAGCACCGCGGCGCCAATGGCGACAAAGCCCAGCCCGCCGCGGATGTGGCCGACCCAGGCCTGCGCCATGTCAATGATGCGCCGGCTGATGCCGCCGCTGTTCATCAGCTCGCCAGCGAGGATGAAAAACGGCACCGCGAGCAGCGGGAAACTGTCCACGCCGGCGACCAGGTTCTGTGCCAGCAGCTGGGTGTCCCAGAAGCCCAGCACCCAGGCCATGCCGGCGCCGGTGAGCACCAGCGCGAGCGCCATGTTCATGCCCACGCCCATCAGCAGCAGCATGCCGCCGCAGAAAACGGCCAGGGCCTGGGCTTCAGGTGTCATCGCGTTCATTCCACTTCCGCGCCGTGGCTCAGGTGCAGCGGCGCATTGCGCAGCAGCTCGGCCAGCGCCATCACGCCAATCGCCAGCGCGCACAGCAGGGCGGGCAAAGGCAGCAAGGCATTCGGGTACCCCAATACGACCGATCGGCTGGCCCAGCCGACGCTGACCTGCTGCCAGGCGCCCCAGGCCAGCAGCGCGCAGGCAAAGACGACCAGCAGCCGAATCAGCGCCGCCATCAACGCCAGCGCGCGTGGCCGCTGTTGCAGCAGGCCCAGCAGGCTGGTGAAGGCCATGTGCTCGCCGCGCGGGTAAGCGGCAGTGGCGCCAATGAAGACCAGCCAGACGAACAGCAGGCGCGACAACTCTTCGCTGGCCGCGATGCCGTTGCCAAAGCCATAGCGCAGCACGACGTTGACAAAGACCGACAGCGCCATCACGGCCAGGCAGGCGGCCATGGCGCCCTGCAGCAGGCGCTGGAACCAGGAAACAGGCGGTGGTGAAACAACAGGGCTCATGCAAGGGCTCCGGCATGCAGCCAGGCACTGGCCTGCTGCTGCAACTGGGTCAGTTCGGCGGTGGCGTCCAGCGGCAGCACCCGCGCTTCGCCCAGTGGCGGCTGCAGCGTGGCGAACTGGCTGTCGACCAGGCTGGCCGAGAAAAAATGGGCGCTGCGATTGGCGACGCGGGCCAGCGCTGCGTCGCGGCCAATCTCGAGGTAGACAAAGGCCAGGTTCGGGCAGGCCGCACGCAGCCGTTCGCGGTACGCGATTTTGAGCGCCGAACAGGTCAGCACCACGCCTTGCGGGTGCTGTTGCAAAAGCCTGGCCAGCCGGTCCAGCCAGCCCTGGCGGTCTTCGTCGGTGAGCGGGACGCCCTGCGCCATCTTGGCCCGGTTGGCCTCGCCGTGGAAATCGTCGCCTTCGATGAGCGGCAGCCCTTCGGCCTGCGCCAGCGCCGCGCCGACGCTGGACTTGCCGCAGCCGGCCACGCCCATCACGACCACGTGGGTCAGTTTGCTTGAAGAGATAGCGCTGTCCATTCGAATGTGGAAGAACTCGGCCTGGTTTGCCTGGGAAAATGGGTTCAGCTGCTCGCTGATGGACAGCGCTATCCTAAAACCACGGCACGTCGATCGCCCCCCGTGTTTTCCCGCAGCGCGGTACCGTGCGACCTGATTCTTTGCCCACAGCCTGCCCACATCGTCATGAACCTGCCTGCTGCCAAACGTCGCCGCGCCACCGGCCGTGTCACGCTGAACGACGTGGCGCTGGCCGCCAACGTCAGCCCGATCACCGTCTCGCGCGCGCTGCGCGGCGAGCGCGCGGTCGACCCGGACCTGGTGGCCCGTGTGCGCGAGGCTGCAGACAAGCTGGGCTACATGCCGGACCCGGCTGCCCGCGCGCTGGCCTCCCGCCACAGCACGCACGTGGCGGTGCTGATCCCGCTGCTGAGCAATGCCTTGTTCGTCGACCTGCTGGAAGCCGTGCAGCGCACGCTGCGCCCGGCCGGCTACCAGGTGCTGATCGGCGTGACGCACTACGACGAGGCGGAAGAGGAACAACTGTTGCGCGAGCAGTTGCTGCACCGGCCCGCCGGCGTGCTGGTGACCGGGCTGGAGCGCCGAGCCGGCACGCGGGCGCTGATTGCCAGCAGCGGCGTGCCCTGTGTGCACCTGATGGAAACCACGCAGGCACCGGGACTGCACTGCGTGGGCTTTTCACAGCATGCGGCCGGCATGGCGATGACCCGGCACTTGCTGGACCGCGGCCGGCGCCGCATTGCCTTTGCCGCGGCGCAGCTGGACGCCCGCACGCTGCAACGCCTGGCCGGCTGGCGCGACGCCTTGACCGAGGCCGGGCTTTACGAGCCGACGCTGGAATGGTTGAACCCGGCGCCTTCGTCCATCGCCTTGGGCAGCCGCATGTTCGAGCAGATCATCGGCCAACGGCCGGCGGTGGACGCGATCTTCTTCTGCAACGACGACCTGGCGCAAGGCGCCTTGCTGGCGGCCTTGCGGCTGGGTGTGAAAGTGCCTGAGCAATTGGCGGTGGCGGGGTTCAACGACCTGACCGGCAGCGACCAGATGCTGCCGCCCTTGACCAGCGTGCGCACGCCGCGCGGGGAGATTGGCGGGGCGGCGGCAACCATGCTGCTGGCCTTGATGCGCGGCCAGCCGGTGGCACAGCCTGCCATCGACCTCGGTTTCACGCTGGTGCCCAGGGCGAGCACCTGAGCCTGAAGCGCAAGCGCTCGCCGCTCAGGTGAGCTTGCGCAGGAAGCGGTGGAAGGCGACGTCGATGAAGCGCGGCGGCTGTTCGGCCGCCAGCGCAGCCGCAATGCGGCGCTCCAGCACAGGCTGCAGGCAGGCCGGCACGTCGCCAATGTCATGCAGCATGCGCAGCAAGGTGCTGATCTGGGCCCGGCCGGGGCTGACAAAGTGCAGCGGGGTCTGGTCGCCGATCAGCGCACGGATTTCGGCAATGGGCGAACCGGCAGAGACGATGCCCCATTCGGTCGGCGCGAGTTCGTGCAGGTCGCCCACCGGATCGGCCCACAGGAAATAGGCCCACTGCGGAGAGACGGGATCGAAGGCCGGATCAAAAGCCGCACGGCGGCGGCCCGAAACCGGCGCGTGGTCGCACAACTTCATGGCCAGCGCGCGCCAGCGCACCGGCTGGGCAACGGCGAGCGCGGTGGTGGGCCAGGTCGAGTTGTCGGGCATGCTCATGGGATGTCTCCTTCCCCGGTGGTCCCTAGAAAGTTGTTCGGCACAAGAGACAGCAAGCTTGAGCCAGCACCTACCGGGAAAGTGATTTTGTTCCGCAAGCCCTAGTTTGTCAGTGGGGCTACTGTGGAGACGACATGACAAATCACGACGTTTGATCAATGAAACCCGGCTTTTTGCACCGGCAAGGTGCTTAAACAGCAGACCCAGGGGCTTGTGCACAGTTCCGCTGCACTGCATGCCCCGCCACCGCAGCCAGCAGCCTGGTGCTGGAAAAGTGATGCGACAGGTCGGTCACCGGATCGACAAAAGCCAGCTCGCGGGCCAGCAATTGCAAGGGCCGGCTGAAATCCGGCGCTTCACCGGGGGCCGGTTCCGCATGCAGCACCGGGTACAGCGTGTCATGCAACAGCGGCAGGCCGAGCGCGTTCATGTGCACCCGCAGCTGGTGGGTACGGCCGGTGAGCGGCCGCAAACGGTAGTGGGCCAACGCGGCATCCCCCACCAGGCGGCCCAGGCATTCGATGCAGGTCTCGGCATTCGGCTCGCCATCGGTTTCATGCATCAGCATGTGGTGCGCCGCCGGGGCGATGCGGCTGCGACGCAGCAACGGAAAACGCAAGGTTTCCGTTGCCGGCGCCACCGCTTCGTAGACCTTGTGCACCGCGCGTTCGCGAAACAGCGCCTGGTAGGCGGCCCGCGTGGCCGGCTCGGTACAAAAGACCACCACGCCGGCCGTCTCACGGTCCAGCCGGTGGATGGGCGTGAGGCTGTCCAGCCCCAGCGACTGCTGCAGCCGTGCCAGCAAGGTGTGGCGGGCGTAGCGGCCGACCGGCGACATCGGCAGGAAATGCGGCTTGTCGACGACCACCAGGTGTCGGTCCCGGTACAGCAGCTCGGCCTCGAACGGGATCTCGACCTCGTCTGCCACCTCGCGCCAATACCAGACCAGCGCCGCCGGGCCATGGCGGGTCGGCACAAAGGGCGTGTCCGGCGCCAGCGGCTGTCCCTGGCCGTCCAGTACCAGGCCTTGCGCCATGCGCCGCGCCCAGTCGGCTTCGGCCAGCACCGGCAGGCGTTCGGCCAGGAAGGCCAGCAGGCTGGGCCAGCGGCCGCCATGCGGCAGGGCCACACAGCTGGCCGGTACACCGGCACGTGGCAAGGGCCGCCAGGAGGGCTTGGGACGGGTCATGGCCCCCATTGTCCGAACTTGCAGCAGAGGTCAAGGCACAGCTGTGTGGACAAGTTTTGAACAAGCAGCCGGTTATCCACCGATGCGACAGCCGGGTCCATCTTGTTGTAGAGCAGCCATTGGCCAATCCGGGGTCCGCCACACAGGGTTCTGGCCACTGCAAGCCATTGATTGCAAACGGAAAAACCGGCTTGTCCACAGAAACAGCCACCCTCTACTATGACTTCCAGATTTAAAGATTGAAAGACAAGAGGAATAACAGGCCCCTCCCTTTTTCTACGGGCCGGGCCCCTCCCTGGGTTCCGAACAGCCGCTTAGAGAAGGCCTGGAGGCATCAGACCACCCAGGGCGCTCGCTCAAAACGAAAAAAAGCCGCCTGGATCCGAAGATCCGGCGGCTGGCGCCCGGTCAAGCCGGGCTGAATGCGCTTAGGATGAAAAAGCGGGGTGGCTTCCGGCTCAGGGTTTGAAGCTGATCGAGCTGGCCACAAAACGCAGCGACTTGCCGTCCTGGCCCCGTACCACCGTCACCGGCAGGTTGCCCAGGCTGGGCGCCAGCCAGACCTCGATGTCGCCGTCCACCGCTGTGCTTTGCAGCCGCACCGTCTCGACTGTCTTGCCATTGACCTGTACCGGGGTGGCAGCAGCCTGGCTGAAACGGTGCTGGACGACGCTTTTGCCGTTGGTGACGGGCATGGGCTTGCCAACCGCCT
The DNA here is from genome assembly GCF_041287625.1 of Ideonella sp. Taxonomy (GTDB): domain Bacteria; phylum Pseudomonadota; class Gammaproteobacteria; order Burkholderiales; family Burkholderiaceae_C; genus Ideonella. The sequence continues at coordinate 118,452 of NZ_JBGGNH010000033.1, read as the reverse complement.
GCAGGCCCAGGAAGGCCAGCTGGAAGGACAGCACGTTCATGTCCTGCATGCCGGGCTCCAGCGGCGCGGTCTTGAGCTTGTCCAGCCGGCCGTAGTGCAGCTGGCCGGCAGCGCGGTCGAACTGGGCCACGTTGCGCGGTTTGGGGTCGCCCACCTCCAGGTCTTCGTAGAGATCGGGCACCAGCCCGGCTTCACCGACGGTGCCGTGGCTGACGTAGCGGCGGTTCTTGAAGGCCAGCGGCAGCTTCAGCTCGGTGCTCAGCGTGTAGCGCTTGCCGTCCAGCCGCCAGTGCTGTTCGGCGTCCAGCGTCAGTGGGCCCCAGCTCACCTGGTAGAGCAGGTCGGCGCTCTGCGGCAGCGAGGAAGGGCTGGATGAGCCTGTGGCGGCCATGCCTGGCAGGCTGCCGGCTGTGCCGGCCAGAGCGGCCAGCCAGCCCAGCGCCTGCCGGCGGGAGGTGGCGGGCCTGGAGAAATCTTCGGGAGAGGGCAGAAGCAGTGACACGAGGTCTCCAATCGTTCTGGGCACAACGGCAGTGCCCGTTGGCTTGTTGACCGCCAGCCGGCTGCCGTGTTCCGGGCTCAGCCGGGTTCGCGGGTGTTGCGCTTGTCCAGGTAGGCGGTGTGCGGGTCCAGCGAACTGCGCTTGCCCACGTCCTGCAGGTGGTTCTCCAGCCAGCCTGTGGCGGCTTTGCGGCCCAGTTCGCACAGCAGGTTCAACAGTCGCGGGTCGCTGTTGAGCTTGCTGGCGGCGCCGAACTGGGCGAGGCCCGCTTCGTCGGACACGCGGTGCAGCCGCAAGGCCTTGTAGCGGCCCAGGTCCACCCGGCGCTCGTCGACCAGGCGCTGCACAAAGGCGATGGCGCGCATTTCGGCGACCAGGCTGGCATTGAAGGTGATCTCGTTGAGCCGGTCCTGGATCTCCAGCGCGGTGCCGGGAATGCCTTCGCGCACCAGCGGGTTGATCTGCACCAGCAGCAGGTCGCTGGTGACGGTGCCATAGATCAGCGGCCACAGGCTGGGATTGCCGGCAAAGCCACCGTCCCAGTAGGGCTCGCCGTCGACCAGCACGGTGCGGCTGGTCTGCGGCAGGCAGGCCGAGGCCATCAAGGCCTCGATGCCGAGTTCGGCGCCCTTGAAGATGCGCGGCTGGCCGGTGCGCACCGAGGTGGCGGTGATGTAGACCCGCACCGGGCCGCGCTGGATGGCGGGAAAGTCCACATGCCGGGCGACGATGTCGCGCAGCGGGTCCAGGCCGAGCGGGTTCAACTGCGCCGGGCTCCACAGGTGCAAAAAGGCCTGGGCACCGGCGTAGCCGGGCCACAGCGCCGGATTGAACATCCAGGCCGGCCACTGGAAGCTGCCGGGCAGCGTGCTGGCGCCCATGCAGCCCCGGTTGCCGCTGACGGCCTGCCAGAAGCTGCGCAAGGCCTCGCGCGCGCCGTTGGCGCCGCCATGGGCGTAGCCGGTGGCCAGCACCGCGGCGTTCATCGCGCCAGCGCTGGTGCCGGAAATGCCGTCGGGCACCAGGCGGCCGTCTTCGAGCAGCGCGTCCAGCACGCCCCAGGTGAAGGCGCCGTGGGAGCCGCCGCCTTGCAGTGCCAGGTCGATCTTGCGGGCGGTCTGGCCAGGTGGCGGCTTGCGGCGGCTGGCGCGAGGTTTGGCGGGCGACTTCTTCGCTGGCGCAGCAGGTTCGGGAGATGCGTTGCCCAGGGCGGCGAGGGGACGGACCGGTTCGGGCAAGCTCATGCGGAAGTGCTTTGGCAAGCAGGCAGGGAGGTTGCGGGCCAGTATGGCGGCAAGACCAGGCCACTGCAAAATTGGATCGGCACCGATTGTTTGTCATCCAAGTTTGTAAGATGCAGGCCCCGGTGTTGAATCCCACCCCGCCCGGTCAAGTTTTGTAAAGCAGACCGCTTGCGCGATGCACGGTGGCAGCGGCGCGGAACTGGCGGGCCGGTTTTGGCTCTTTCCCTGGGTTTTGAAGCAGTTCTCGATCAGGGCCGGCTCCTCACAAGGAGGCCGGCCTGATGTGTTTTTGAAGCAGGCAGCATGAAAAAAGCAAGCGTGGTCTGGTGGCTGGTGGCCGTGGCGGTGGGAGCCGGCGGCTTTTTCTGGTGGCGGTCCCATTCGGCCGCCGCCGCCAGGGCCGCACAAGCGCAAGCCAGCCGCGGCCCGGCGCCACAGGCAGTCACGGTGTTCACCGCGCAGCAGCGCGACATGCCTGTCACGCTCGATGCTTCGGGCACCGTGGTGCCGCTGACCACGGTCGAGGTCCGGCCGCAGCTCTCCAGCACGGTCAGCCGGGTGGCGATCAAGGAAGGCCAGTTCGTCAAGCAGGGTGACCTGCTGTTCACCTTCGACGACCGCAGCGACCAGGCCAATGTCGACAAGGCCCAGGCCACCGTGCTGCACGACCGGGCCACGCTGGCCGACTTGGGCCGGCAGCTCAAGCGCAATCAGGAGCTGAAGGCGCAGAACTTCATCTCGCAGGGCGCGCTGGACACGCTGCAGTCCCAGTACGACGCGCAGAAGGCGCTGCTGGCGTCCGACGAAGCTGCCGTGCGCGGGGCCCAGGTCAGTGCGGGCTACGGCAGCCTGCGCGCGCCGATGGCCGGCCGCACCGGCGCGATTGCGGTGCACCCGGGCAGCCTGGTGTCGCCGACCGGTGATGCGCTGGTCACCATCAGCCAGCTGGACCCGATCGGCGTGAGCTTCACGGTGCCCGAGGCGCAGCTGCCGGCGCTGTTGAGCGAAGGCAGTGCCGGTGTGATCGGCGCTTCGCTGAAGGTGGTCAGGCCTGCCACCGTGACGGCTGCGCGCGAGATGATCGACGCCAAGGTGGCCTTCATCGACAACACGGTGGACCCGACCAGCGGCACCATCAAGCTGAAGGCCGAGGTGGCCAATGCCAGGCAGCTGCTGTGGCCCGGCCAGTACGTGTCCGTGCGGCTGACGCTGGCCACGCTGAAAGGCGTGACGGTGGTGCCGCAGTCCGCGCTGATCCTGCGCGGCGCGGACCGCCAAGCCTACATCGTCGACGCCGATGGCAAGGCCCAGCTGCGCGACCTGAAGCTGCGTTATGCCAGCGGCGAGTTCGCGGTGGTTGAGGGCATCCAGCCGGGCGACCAGGTGGTGATGGAAGGCAAGCAGAACCTGCGGCCGGGCACGCCTGTGAAGATCGCGGCGCCGGCCAAGGCGGGGGCAGCGTCCGATGCGGCTTCCGGTGCCGGCAATGCCACTGTGCCGGCCTCTGCGCCGGCTTCCGGGGCCTGAACATGACCTTCGCCGAGACCTTCATCCGCCGCCCCGTGATGGCGGTGCTGCTGAACCTGGCCGTGGTGCTGGCCGGGGTGATTGCGCTGAACAAGATCCCGGTGGCCGCACTGCCCAGCTATGACACACCGGTCATCAACGTCAATGCCAACCTGCCGGGCGCTTCGCCCGAGACCATGGCCAGCTCGGTAGCCTTGCCGCTGGAAAAGCAGTTCTCGACGATTGCCGGCCTGTCGGTGATCAGCTCGTCCAGCTCGCTGGGCAGCACCTCGCTGACGCTGGAGTTCGACGCCTCGCGGCCGATCGACGCGGCTGCGCTGGACGTGCAGGCCGCGCTGTTCCGCGCCCAGCGCAGCCTGCCAACCGAGATGACCACGCCGCCCAGCTACCGCAAGGTCAATCCGGCCGATGCGCCGGTGCTGTTCGTGGTGCTGACCTCGCCTTCGCTCAGCCTGAGCGACCTGAACGACTTTGCCGAGAACCTGATCTCGCCCAGCCTGTCGACGATCGAAGGTGTGGCCCAGGTGTCGATCTTTGGCCAGCGCCGCTACGCAGTGCGCATCGAGGTGAACCTGGACCGCCTGGCCAGCCGCGACCTGACGATGGACGAGCTGCGCACCACGCTCGCCGCTGCCAATGCCAATACCCCCGTGGGCACGCTGGAAGGCCCGCGCCAGACGCTCACCGTGCAGGCCAGCCGGCAGCTGATGGATGCGAAGGCCTGGCGCGACGTGATCGTCGCCACCAAGGCCGGCTTGCCGGTGCGCTTGTCGGACGTGGCCCAGGTGCAGGACAGCGTGGAAACCGTCAAGAGCTATGCCGAGCTGAACGGCGAGCCTTCCATCACACTGGCGGTCCAGCGCCAGCCGGATGCCAACACGGTGCAGGTGGTTGACCGCGTGCTCGCACTGCTGCCGCGCTTCGAGTCCCAGCTGCCCGCCTCGGTCAAGATGACGCCGGTGAATGACCGCGCGCGGTCCATCCGCGAAGCCGTGCATGACGTCTACCTCACGCTGGCGCTGACCGTCGTGCTGGTGGTGCTGGTGATCTTCGTGTTCCTGCGCCGGCTTTCGGCCACGGTCATCCCGGCCCTGTCGCTGCCGGTCTCGCTGATCGGTGCCGTGGCCCTGCTGCAGGCGCTGGGCTACAGCCTGGACAACATCTCGCTGCTGGGCATCACGCTGGCGGTGGGCCTGGTGGTGGACGATGCGATCGTGATGCTGGAGAACATCGTGCGCCACGTCGAAGACGGCATGGCGCCGTTTGCTGCGGCGATCCGCGGCGCGCGAGAGATGAGTTTCACCATCCTGTCGATCTCGGTCTCGCTGGTGGCGGTGCTCATTCCCATCTTCTTCATGCCCGGCGTGATCGGCCTGCTGTTCCACGAATTCGCGGTCGTGGTGGGGCTGTCCATCCTGGTTTCAGCGGGGGTTTCGCTGACGCTGGTGCCGATGCTGTGCAGCCGCTACCTCAAGCACGAGGAACACCACGAAGAAGGCCCGATGGGCCGCGCCTTCGAGCGTGGTTTCACTGCACTGCAGAACTTCTACGGCCGCACGCTGGACTGGGCGCTGGACCACCGCTGGCTGATGGGTGGCGTCGCGCTGGGCTCGCTGCTGCTCACGCTGTACATGTTCGCCGTCATGCCCAAAGGCTTTTTCCCCGAGGAAGACATTGGCCAGATGCGGGTGTCCACCGAAGCCTCCGAAGACATTTCGTTCGAGGCGATGATGGGGCTGCAGGCCCAGGTGGTGGCGATCTTCCGAGCCGATCCGGCCATTGCCACGGTGTCGTCCTTCATGAGCGGCGGCAACTCCGGGCGCATGTTCATCAACCTCAAGCCCCGCAGCGAGCGGCCCGCCATGCAGCAAGTGGTGGAGAACCTGCGCAAGAAGGTTCGAAACGTGGCCGGCATCCAGGTCTTCATGCAGCCCGTGCAGAACCTGCAGCTCGGCGGGCGGCAGAGCAAGGCGCGCTACCAGTACACGCTGCAAAGCGTCAGTGCCGATGCACTGACCGAATGGGCCGCCAAGCTGCAGGAACGGCTGCGCAACGAAGAGGGCTTCCTCGACGTCACCTCGGACGCGCAGAACCGCGGCCTGCAGGCCTCGCTGGACATCGACCGCGACAAGGCCAACCTGCTCGGTGTGCAGATCGCCGACGTCCGCAGCGCGCTTTACAACGCCTTCGGCGAACGCCAGGTTTCCACCATCTACGGGCCAGCCAACAGCTTCAGCGTGATCATGGAAGCCGAGGACCGCGACCGGCGCTTCGAGGATGCGTTCGACAAGATCCGGCTGCGCAGCAAGACGGGTGGCCTGGTGCCGCTGTCCGCGGTCGCCACCGTCAAGCGGGACCTCGGCCCCACGGCGGTCAACCACCAGGGCCAGCTGCAGGCGGTGACGATCTCGTTCAACCTGGCACCCGGCATGCCGCTGGGCGACGCGACCAAGCGCATCACGCAGGTCACGCAGGAACTGCACCTGCCGCCCACGCTGATCGGCACCTACGGCGGTGACGCGGCCGTGTTCCAGAGCTCGCAAGGCGGCCAGGCCATCCTGATCATTGCCGCGCTGCTGGTGATCTACGTGCTGCTGGGCGTGCTGTACGAGAGCTACATCCACCCGCTGACCATCCTCGCAGGCCTGCCGTCGGCGGCCATCGGCGCGCTGCTCACGCTGCAGTTCTTCGGCCAGGACCTGACGCTGATCGCCACCATCGGCATCCTGATGCTGATCGGCATCGTCAAGAAAAACGCGATCATGATGATCGACTTCGCGCTGGACGCGCAGCGCCACCAGGGCATGACGCCGCCCGAGGCCATCCGCCAGGCCGCGATGTTGCGGCTGCGGCCCATCATGATGACCACCTTGGCCGCCATCATGGGGGCGCTGCCGATCGCACTGGGCTGGGGTGCCGGCGCCGAGTTGCGCCAGCCGCTGGGCCTGGCCGTGGTCGGTGGCTTGGTGCTGAGCCAGGCCGTCACGCTGTACATCACGCCGGTGATCTACCTGGCGCTGGACCGCTGGGCCGGCAAGGGGCCGATCACGACCGAGGTGAAGATCGAGAACTCGCTGGTGTGAGCTTGGCGTGGGCGGGCGAGTCCGGCCCGATATGATCATCGGGTCACCTGCACAGCCCTCCGCCACGCCATGACCGCCACCACGCTGCAGTCCCTGTTCGCCCAGAAGTCCTGGGCGAACAACGAGTTGTTCAACGCGCTGTCCGCCGTGGACGCCGAGCAGCATGCGCAAGCGTTGCACTCGGCGATCCGCACGCTGAACCACATCCACGTGGTGGACCAGATCTTCCAGGCCCACCTGCAAGGCGAGCCGCACGGCTTCACGGCCACCAACACCGAGGCCACGCCGGAGCTCGGCGCGCTGCAATTCGCGGTGGCCGAGACCGACGGCTGGTTCGGGCGTTTTGTCGCCAAGGTGTCGCCAGAGCAACTCGCCGAGCCGGTGTCGTTCCGCTTCACCGACGGAGACGGTGGCACGATGAGCCGCGAGGAGATGCTGGTGCATGTCATCACGCACGGCGCCTATCACCGCGGCAACGTGGGCCAGCTGCTCAAGGACATTTCGGTGGCACCGCCGCGCGACCTGCTGACCAAGTTCCTGCACCTTCGCGAGCCCGCGCGCAGGCAGGCGTAGGTGGGCCGGGGCAGGGCTGCCAGAATCGGCTTCGAAGTGAAAGCCATGCCCGCGAGTCCGCGGGCAGCACTTTGCTGTCGCCCAGGGAGGGCCAGGACTTGAACCACCAGAAAACCCGCACAGCATGCGCCGCACTGATGCTGGCCAATGCCTTGCTCGCCGGCTGCGCCAGCACCGATTCGACGCGAGCCACCAACGCCGTGACCGCGCCGCTGAATGACCTGAACCTGGTGCAGGCTGAGATTCCGCCCAAGCTGCTGGCTGTCCAGAAGCTGCCTTACCTGGTGCCCACTGGCCACAGCTGTGGCTCGCTGGCCTTCGAGGTGAAGGAACTGGACGAGGTGCTCGGCCCCGACCTGGACGCGCCGCCTGGTGTGGCGGACACCGGCCTGGTGGCGCGCGGGACCGACGAGGTCAAGGGGGCGGCTTTTGGCGCCCTGCGCAGCACCACCGAAGGCCTGGTCCCGTTCCGCGGCTGGGTGCGCAAGCTCACGGGCGCAGAGCGATATTCGAAACAGGTCGAGGCGGCCATTGCCGCTGGCACCGTGCGCCGGGCCTTCCTGAAAGGCTTGATGGCGGCCAGGGCCTGCGCACCGGCGATCGTCGCCGGCTGACTGGAGACGCTCATGGAACGGCCTGCCTTCATCGTCTCAGCTGCCGACATTGCCGAGTACACCCACGTCTACCCGCAGAGCACCGAGGCCCTGGGCCCCGTGCGCAGCCTGGGCAAAGCCGCCGGGTTGCAGCGTGTGGGCGTGAACCTGCAGCGTTTGCCGCCGGGCACGCGCTCTTCGTGGCCGCACGCGGAAGAAAACGAGGAGGAGTTCGTCTATGTGATCTCGGGGCAGGTGGACGCCTGGATCGACGGACACCTGCACCGCATGGTCGCTGGCGACCTGGCGGCGTTTCCGGTCGGCACCGGCATCAGCCATTGCTTCCTCAACAACGGCGACAAGGAAGCGCTGCTGCTGGTGGGCGGCGAGACGCAGCGGCCGGGCAGCCGCATCCACTATCCGCTCAATCCCACCCGCAAGGTGGACCTGAAGCCCGAGGTCTGGTGGAGCGACGTGCCACCGCGCGAACTGGGCCCGCATGACGGCCTGCCGGACCAGCCCGCTTCGCGCGAATGAGCGGCCTGCCGCTGCACGTGCTGCGCTGGTACCAGGCGCCGACCGGGGCCAGCCGGGGCTTTTGCAGGGCCTGCGGGAGCGCGAGTCGAACGCCTTCTTTCGCCACCGCATGAGCTGAGGGCAGGGTCTTGATCAGCTGCCGGCCGATCCCGAGGCAGACTGATCGCACCGTCCTGCACCGCCAACCAAGGAGACCGCCATGCCCCAGCAATTCCACGTGGGCCGACTGATCGACCATCTGCACCTGCGCGTGGCCGACCTGGATGCCAGCAAGCGCTTTTACCGCGCGGTATTCACGGCCCTGGGCCGTGCCGAGGTGCTGAACGAGGCGGCCGATCACTTTTCGGCCGATGAGCTCTGGGTGGACCGGCGCGACGCGGGTGGCCCTGTTTCGCACGTCCACCTGGCCTTCCAGGCGGCCGATCCGGTGATGGTGCAGGCCTTTCACCAGGCGGCGCTGGCCGCTGGCGGCACCGACCATGGCGGTCCGGGCGAGCGCCACTACCACCCGGGCTACTACGCGGCCTTTGTGCTGGACCCGGACGGCAACAACATCGAGGCCGTGTTCCACGGGCCCAACGTGCGCTCGGCGCCTTCGGTGGTGGTCAGCGCAGTGGCGCCCTGAATGCCACGCTGGCCTCATCCCCACGTTCTCAGGAGACCACATTGACGTCAAGCTGCAAGGCGCTGGTGCTGCGCCACTGGCAGGCCGCCAACGACCGCGACTGGACCGCGTTTGCCGAACTGCTGGCCGACGACCTTGTCTACCGGGTCCCGCAGACGCGCGAGCAGGTGCGCGGCGCGGCCGGCTACCTGGACTTCTTCCGCACCTGGCCGGGCGACTGGCGGGCGGATGTGCAGCAGGTGATCGCCGAGGCTGGCCAGGCCGTCACGGTGCTGAACTTCCTGACCGAGCGCGACAACCCGCAGGCGGCGCAGATGACCGGCATCACCTTCTTCGAGGTGCAGGATGGCAAGATCACCCGCGTGACCGACCACTGGCCCGAGCCCTACGAGCCGCCGCCGCGAGCGTCGGCGCAGGTGACGCGCTATTGACCCCGCCCGCCCGGATTTCGGCAGCCGGCGGACAATCCGGGCATGAACCCGATTCCCGAAGCCGCTGAGACCGCGGCTGGCGACACCTTGCGCGACGAACCCGCCGCACTGGCCGACCTGGCGCGCCGCGAGCGTTTCCTGCAGCTGCTGGCCGACAGCCTGGCACAGCAAACGCTGAGCAAGCTGGTGCTGAGCAAGCCGCGCAACGCAGGCGACCTGCAACGCGTGACCGCCCGCCCGCTGGCGCTGCGCGGCGAGGCCTGCCTGAGCCTGCTGTGGCACCACCAGACCAAGGACATCACCAAGAACCCGACGGTCGCCGAAGGCCTGAAGCAGGTCGATGAACTGCTGGGCAGCCGCTTCTTCCACGCGCTGCTGTTCACGACCACCGACGAGTGGCAGCTGATGGTCAGCAAGCGCGGCAAGATGGGCCTGACGCGGCGCTCGCTGGCGGCACCGGCAGAAGCCGCCGAGGCCACCGGCCATGCGCGCGAGAAACAGCGCTACCTGGCGCTGGAACTGCCCTTCCTGCAGGACCTGGGCGTGACCGATGCGCAGGCCCGGCTGGTGCCGGCGATGGCGCGCAAGTGGAAGCAGATCAACAAGTTCGTCGAGGTGCTGGATCACGCGCTGGACGGCGTGGCGCTGCACCAGCCTGGCCGCGTCCGCGTGGTGGATTTCGGTGCCGGCAAGGGCTACCTGACCTTTGCGACGCATCAGCACCTGGCGCACGGCCGCGGGCTGCAGGCCGAGGTGACCGGCGTGGAGCTGCGGCCGGACATGGTGGACCTGTGCAATGCCGCGGCGCAGCGGCGCGGGATGCACGGCCTGCAGTTCCTCTGCGGCGACGTGCGCAGCCATGTGCCCGAGCAGCTGGACGTGATGATCGCGCTGCACGCCTGCGACACCGCGACCGACTTCGCGCTGCACACCGGCATCCGCGCCGGCGCCGCGCTGATCCTCAGCTCGCCCTGCTGCCACAAGCAGATCCGCCCGCAGATGGCGCTGCCGCCGCTGCTCAGGCCGATGCTGCAGCACGGCATCCACCTGGGCCAGCAGGCCGAGATGGTGACCGACAGCCTGCGCGCGCTGCTGCTCGAAGCAGAGGGCTATGACGCGCAGGTGTTCGAGTTCGTCGCGCTCGAGCACACCAGCAAGAACAAGATGATCCTCGCCGCGCGGCGCCAGGACAGCGGGCCGGCCGAGGACGCACGGCGCGCCGCGGCGCGCCGGCAGGTGGCCGAGCTGAAGGCCTTTTATGGCGTGCGCGAGCACTGCCTGGAAACCATGCTGGTGGCCACCGCGGGCACCCCCCAGGACGTGGTGACAGTGGGTTGAGCCCCGCGTGATAGCCTGCGGCCCGGCGCCGGGATACCCAGCCCGGGGGCCGTCCGACGAACCCATCCCGTTCAGGAATCACGATCTTGCTGAAGTACTCTGCACTCGCGCTGGCCGCAGCGGCCACGCTGTCCTTTTCGGGCCTGACAGCCTCCGCCCAGACCGCCGCGACGGCGGCCACACCGCCTGCGGCATCGGCTTCCGCGCCGGGCTTCGACCGCAGCGGCGAAGACCCATCGGTCCGCGTGCAGGACGACCTGTTCCGCGCGGCCAACGGCGAGTGGCTGAAGACCACGCAGATCCCGGCGGACAAGTCCACTTACGGCAACTTCGACATCGTGGGCGACCGGGCCGATGCGCGGGTGCGCGAGGTGGTGGAGGAACTGGCCAAGGGCAGCCACGCGGCTGGCAGCGTCGAGCAGAAGATTGGCGACTATTACCGCAGCTTCCTCGACACCGCGGCCATGGACAAGGCCGGCCTCGCGCCGCTGCAGCCCTGGCTGGACAAGATCGCCGCGGCGCGCAGCAGCGGCGATGTGGCCGTGCTGATGGGCAGCCTGCATGGCCTGACCACGCTGCCGCTGGCCGTGGACGTGCAGCCGGACCAGCAGGCACCGGACGTGAACCTGGCGCTGGCCTGGCAGTCCGGCCTGGGCCTGCCCAACCGGGAGTACTACCTGGCCAGCGACCCGCGCATGCTGAAGGCGCGCGGCGCCTACATGGCCTACCTGGTCAAGCTGTTCACGTTGGCCGGTACCAATGAAACCCAGGCCTCGCGCAACGCGGCGCTGGTGATGGGGCTGGAAACCCGGCTGGCCAAGGCGCAGTGGACCGAGGTGGCCAACCGTGATCCGCAGAAGACCTGGAACCCGATGACGCTGGCGGCACTCGCCAAGAGCGCGCCGGGCCTGGATTGGGCTGGCTACTTCAAGGCCGCGGCGATGCCCGGCCTGGCGCGGCTGAACGTGTCGCAGCCCAGCTATGTGCGCGACCTGGCCAAGGCGGTGCACGACGTGCCGGTGGCGACCTGGAAGCTCTACCTGCAGGCGCGGCTGATGGACAGCCAGGGCAACCTGCTGAGCCAGCCGTGGCGCGAGGCGCGTTTCGACTTCCGCTACAAGGCGCTGCAAGGCCGCCAGAGCGAGCCGCCGCGCTGGCAGCAGGCGACCGACGCGCTGGACGGCGCCCTCGGCGAAGCCGTGGGCCAAGTCTATGTGGCGCGCTTTTTCCCGGCGGACCACAAGGCCCGCATGCAGCAGCTGGTGAACAACCTGCTGGCCGAGTTCGGCCGCTCGATCGACGGACTGCAGTGGATGAGCCCGATCACGCGCCAGAAGGCGCGCGAGAAGCTCGGCAAGTACATGACCAAGATCGGCTACCCGGACCGTTGGCGCGACTACGCCAAGCTGGAAGTGAAGGACGGCGACGCGCTGGGCAACGCGCTGCGCGCCGGCCGTTTCGAGCATGAACGCGTGGCCGCCAAGCTGGGCCAGCCGGTGGACCGCGGCGAGTGGGGCCTGACGCCGCAGACCGTCAACGCCTACTACAACCCGAGCCTGAACGAGATCGTCTTCCCGGCCGCGATTCTGGAGCCGCCGTTCTTCGACATGGCTGCCGACGACGCGGCCAACTACGGCGCGATCGGGGCCATCATCGGCCACGAGATCAGCCACGGCTTCGACGACCAGGGCGCGCAATACGACGGCGACGGGCGGTTGCGCAACTGGTGGACACCCGCCGACAGCAAGGCCTTTGCCGCACTGGGCGCCAGGCTAGTCGCGCAGTACAGCGGCTACGAGGGCCTGCCGGGCCACAAGGTCAACGGCCAGCTGACGCTGGGCGAGAACATTGCCGACCTGTCCGGCCTGCAGATCGCCTACAAGGCCTGGAAGACTTCACTGAACGGCCAGCCGGCGCCGGTGATCGCCGGGCTGACCGGCGAGCAGCGCTTCTTCTATGCCTTTGCGCACGCCTGGCGCGCCCAGCGCCGCGAGGAACTCGCGCTGCGCCTCTTGACGGCCGACCCGCACTCGCCGGATGAATTCCGCGCCAACGGCACGGTCGCCAACCACGACGGCTTCCATTCGGCCTTCGGCACCAAGCCGGGCGACAAGATGTTCAAGCCGGTGGACCAGCGCATCCGCATCTGGTGAGGCGGCGGGCCAGGGCGCAGGGCCCTGGCCGTCAGTCCCTGGCCGAGGGCGGCTCGGCGCCGTCCGGCATCGGCTCGGTGCTGATTTCGGTGGTGACTTCTGTCGCCGGGTAAGCCGCCTCGGCGTTTTCGCCGTGCGCCTGTTCGCGCTCGCGCAGCCGGCGTGTCGTGATGCTGGCGGCGAGCAGCAGCATCAGCGTGCCCAGGGTGCCCGCCAGCAGCAGCAGGTTGCGCTGGCTGTGCCACTCGGCAAAGGCTTCTGTCGAGGCGGTGGACACCACCACGTGCAGCGGGTAGCTGCCCACCTGCGCGAAGGCCACGATGTGGGCGTCCGTCGCGTCGTCCGCACCTTCGTGGGCTTGCACGCCGCTGCCGCTGGGCGGCCAGCCTGCGGTGACCAGTGGGTGGTCGGCTGGCAGGTCACTGCCCATGCCCTGGCTGGTACCGCCGAGCACGCGGGCACGCACGCGCCGGTCCGGGCCGACCAGCGCCACGCTGCCCAGCATGCCCAGCGGCACGGTGCGATAGAACGACTCGAACTGAACGGGGTCCAGCGAGGCCACGGCCACGCCCAGCGTGCGGCCGTCTTCCGCAGCCAGGCGGCGCGAGAGCTGGATCGTCCAGCGCTGAGAGACCTTGCCCAGTACCGGCTTGCCGATGAAGATCGCATTGGCATTGCCGCCTGCGGGTGGGTGCAGCACGGCCTGGATGTGCTCGCGCTCGTTGAGGTCGATCGGCCCGGTCTGCTCGCCGCCCGGATCCAGGCTGCTGCCGACGAAACGGCCGTCCGGCCCGACCAGGGAAAGCTGCACCAATGCCTTGCCGAGGCCGCTGGCCGCGGCGAGCCGCACCAGGTCCGGCGGCGTGCCGGCTCGCAGCGCGTCGCGGATCTGCCGCATGGCCAGGTCCGAGCTGGCGATGACCTGGCCGGTGCGGGCCTGCAGCTGTGCGGCGAGTTCCGCGTTGTGCTGCTGTTCGGCCTGCAGCGCCTGGTCGCGCTGGTGTGCCAGCAGCAGCAGGCCGGCGGCCCAGGCCAGCACGAGCAGCAGGCCAAAGCCCCAGGCGACGGCAGTGCTGGTGCGCGGGCGGCGCGTCATGCGGCGGGCCGGCAGCGGAACATGGCCCAACTCTCCAGCGTGAGCACCAGCGCCCCGTCCTGCTGCACGGTTTCCCAGCGCGACTTCATCAAACCCACACCGGGCCGGCTGGCGCTGCGTCGCCGGTCCAGCACCACGAAGTGGCCGCTCAACACGTCGCCCACGTAAACCGGCTGGTGCCAGCGCAGCTGTTCCAGGCCGGGACTGCCGAGGCTGGCGGCGCGCAGCAGCAGCGCGTCACAGACCATGCGCATCGACATGGCCGCGGTGTGCCAGCCGCTGGCGGCCAGGCGGCCGAACAGCGAGGCTTCCGCGGCAGCGTCGTCCAGGTGGAAAGGCTGCGGGTCCCACTGGCTGGCGAAGTCGATGATGGCTTCGCGGGTGACCTTCATCGGGCCGTAAGCCTGGCGGTCGCCGGGGTGGAAGTCGTCCCAGTACAGCAGTGAGCCGGCGTCGGTGCTGACGGTGGCGGACGCAGATGACGCAGGGGGCAGCGGGGCAGCGGTTGGAGACATCGGGCGCTGGCGCGGGCGGCGCGTGGCATGAAAGGCAAAGGTGCAGCATAGCCAGAATGCGGGGCGATTGCAGCCACGGCTGCTTGGGGCGCCAGCGGTGGAGCCGGCCGCTTGCCCGGTTGCAGCCCCGGCGGCGTGCAGGGCTGCAACCGGGCAAGCCTCGCACTTGCGACTATGATCCGCGTCCTGGGCTCGTGTGCCGGGCCGCGGCGTGGGGGTGATGTGCCTTGGGTGCAGGCCAGCCGCGCAGTGGCCGGGCCAGGGAGTTGCGGCGGCTTGCTGCCGTGGCCTGCTGCAGGTGTTGGACGAAAGTGTTCGGTGCCCGGCAACAGGCCAGCAACGAAGCCCGCTTCACAATTCCTTTCACGTCCCCCAATTTTTGTCTGCAAGAGACTGGACCGTTCGCATGAAGAAGAGAACCCTGCTTGGCCTGCTGGCCGTGCTGCCGTTGAGCCTGCTGACCGCCTGCGGAAGCAGCGATAGCGGCGGCAGCACCTCGGCGCGCCTGATCAACGCCAGCCCGGGCTACAGCTCGTTGGACCTGTATGTCAAGGACGACCTCAAGGTTTCGGCGGTCGGCTTCGGCACCGTCAGTGATTTCCATGACGTGGCCAGCGGCGATGTCACGACAGCGCTGACCGTTTCCGGCTCGGCGACCGAACTGCTGACCCAGAGCCGGACATTCTCCGGCTCCGACAAGTACTCCGTCGTGGCCTACGGCTGGGACGGCGCGCTGAAGTCGGCGGTCATCACTGAAAACGAAGACGACGCCGACAGTGGCAAGACCAAATACAGCGTGCTGAACACTTCGAGCGACGCCGGCAGCGTGGACGTCTACCTGACCGCCCAGGACGACGACCTCGCCTCGGCGTCCGCGGTGCGCGCTTCAGTGGACGGCGGCACACGCTCCGCCTTCAGCATCGTCACCTCGGGTACCTACCGCCTGCGCGTGACGGCGGCCGGCAACACCGATGACGTGCGCCTGGACGTGCCAGGCGTCGTGCTGCCCAGCAAAGGCGTGATGACGCTGATCCTCACGCCTACTCCTGGCGGCCTGCTGGTGAACGGCATGAGCTTGCAACAGGGCGGCGGCTTGACCCAGCAATACACGACCAAGGCCCGTGTCCGCGTGGTTGCTGCGACCTCCGATGCTTCGGCGATCACGTCGACGATCGGGGATGTCACTTTGGCTGACGGCCTGTATACCAGCGAAGTGGGAAGCTACGCGCTGGTGGATGCCGGCAGCGTGACCGTGCACACGTCTGCGAACGGCGCTGAATTTTCGACCCTCACCCTGTCACTGGGGGCAGGCACGGACACCACCTTGGCGGTGACCGGTGTGAGCGGCGCCAACCCGGTGGCCGTGATCGTGGACGACAACCGTCTCCCGGCCTCATCGACGAATTACAAGGTGCGCATGCTGCATCTTTCCAACACGTTGGCGTCAACCAACCTGACCATGTCGGTAGCGGCCACGCCGGTGGTCAGCAACCTGGGGTTCAGGGCAATCCGGTCACCGGCTTACGAGAGCAAGACAGGGTCGACGAGTACCGTGAAGGTGAAGGTCAGCTCGCCATCCACAGGCGTCACTGTGTACAGCTCGGGTGACAACGACACCTCAGGTGACAACGCGCTGGCGAAGGGTGTTTACACCATGTTCGTGTTTGATGACCAAACTGGCACGCCCCAAGGCATTTGGGTGCCAGAGCGCTGACCGCGCCGGGGCGTTGCCCCTTTGATACAGACAAGGCAAAGGCCACCCTCGGGTGGCCTTTTTCGTGGGCACGGTGCTCAGCCCAGCCGCCCCGCCCGGAAGTCCTCCACCGCCTGGAAGACCTGCTCGTTCGTGTTCATCACGAACGGGCCGTACTGGGCGATGGGCTCGCGCAGCGGGCGGCCGGCGATCAGCAGCAGGCGCAGTTCTGCGTCGCCTTCGTTGCGGATGGCCACGCCGTCGCTGCCCTGGTCCTGCGCCAGGATGGCCATGCGCTGCAGCGGCACCGGCTTGTCGCCGATCTGCGCTTCGCCGCGGTAGACATAGGCGAAGGCGTGGAATTCGGCTGGCAGGGCCTGCGCGAAGCTGGCGCCCGGGGCCAGGTGGATGTCCAGGTACAGCGGCTCGGTGTGCTGGCGCTGGATCGCGCCCTTCACGCCTGTCGCCTCACCGGCGATCACGCGCACCGTCACGCCTTCGGCCCTGAACTCCGGGATCTCGGCGCTCGGGATGTCGCGGTACCAGGCCGGCACCATCTTGTCCTTGGCGGGCAGGTTCAGCCACAGCTGGAAGCCTTCCATGCGGCCGGATTCCTGTTCCGGCAGTTCACTGTGCACCAGGCCGCGGCCGGCGGTCATCCACTGCACGCCGCCGTTCTGCAGCAGGCCTTCATGGCCGGCCGAGTCGCGGTGGCGCATGCGGCCGGCGATCATGTAGGTGACGGTTTCGAAGCCGCGGTGCGGGTGGTTCGGGAAGCCGGCGATGTAGTCGTCGGCGCTGTCCGAGCCGAAAGCGTCCAGCATCAGGAACGGATCGAGGCGGTACTGCAGGTCCTGCGTCAGCACCCGCGTCAGCTTGACGCCTGCGCCATCGCTGGTGGCCTGGCCGGCCACCAGCCGTTCGACGCGGCGCGGCTGCTGAAGTGCAGCGCCAACCAAGGCCGTGGCAGGGGAGAGGACGGGGGTGCTCATGGAAGAATCTCCTTGGGAAGTGATGCAGGATGTGCGCTGGGCGATCAGGCCGTGACCGTGTTGTCCAGGCCCAGGTGGGTGGCGATCTCGGCGCGGGCATTGGCCAGCGCGGCAGCTTCGGCGTCCGGGCCCATGGCCAGGCCCTCGGCGTAGACGAAGCGCACGTCGGTCATGCCCAGGAAGCCGAGCACGGCGCGCAGGTACGGCACCTGGCTGTCATGCGGCTGGTCGCGGTGGATGCCGCCGCGGGTCAGCACTGCATAGACGGTCTTGCCGGTCAGCAGGCCGCGCGGGCCGTTGGCGGTGTATTCGAAGGTGACCTTGGCGCGGGCGATCGCGTCGATCCAGTTCTTCAGCTGGCTGCTGATGCCGAAGTTGTACATCGGCACGCCCAGCACAACGACGTCGGCAGCTTGCAGCTGCGCGATCAGCGCGTCGTCCAGCGCCACGCGGGCGGCTTGCGTTTCGGTGCGGTGCTCGGCCGGGGTGAACAGCGCGCCCAGCGCGGTTTCGTCCAGCACCGGGTGTGGCTCGCGGGCCAGGTCGCGCACGCTCAGCTTGGCTTGCGGGGCTTGCGCCAGCAGTGCGGCGCTGAGTTCATTGGCCAGGCGGGTGGAATGCGAGCCGGCGCCATTTTCGAAGGCACGGGCGCTGGAGTTGATTTGCAGGATGTTCATGGTGAGGCTCCGGTGAGTTGGGGAGGAGAGAGATTCAGGGAGGGAGATCGATGGAATGAACTGTATTGATTCTGTCTTTGGCGATAAAGCCGGGCTGATGGCTTTCTTTGTTCTATTGGTGGAACAATCAAGCCCCTGGCAGCCGATGCTTTCTGGAGCTTTTGCGATGAGCACCCCCACCGTTGACCCAAGTGACCTGGCCTTGTTTGCCCACGTGGCCGACGCCGGCAGCTTCAGCAAGGCGGCCGACCGGCTGAGCCTGCCGAAGTCCACCGTGTCGCGCCGGCTCTCGGCGCTGGAGAGCCTGCTGGGCGAGCGGCTGATGCTGCGCACCACGCGCCGGCTGACGGTGACCGAGTTCGGCGCCGCGGTGCTCGAACACGCGCGCCAGGTGGTGGCCGAGGTCGACAGCACGCTGGCGCTGGCCCAGCATCGCCAGGCCGAGCCCAGCGGCGTGCTGCGGGTCTCGCTGCCGGGCGACGTGGCGATGCTGGTGCTGGGCAACGCGATCGCCGAGTTCGCGCTGCGCCACCCCAAGGTCACGCTGGAACTGGACCTGTCGCCGCGCAAGGTGGACCTGATGGCCGAGAACGTGGACTTGGCGGTGCGCATGGGCGAGCTGGCGGACGACGCCCACCTGGGCGCACGCCGGCTGGTGACCTTCCATGGCGCGCTGTACGCCTCCCCGGCCTGGGCCAAGGCGCATGCGCAGCTGACGCACCCTTCCGAGCTGGCGGGCGAGCGCTGTACGCTGCATGCGCTGGTGCTGGGCGCCCGCGCCGGCGAGCCGCCGCCGTGGTCGCTGAGCTGGCGTGACGCGCAGGGCGGGTTGGAGGTGTGGACGGGGATGCCGACCCGCCGCACGCTGGCCAATTCACCGGCCATGCTGCTGCAGCTGGCCGCGGCCGGCCTGGGCGTGACGGCAGTGGCCGACTTCTTCGCCTATCCTTACCTGCGCAACGGCACGCTGGTGCAGGTGCTGCCGGGCTGGACGCTGCCCCCGGTGCCGGCCTGGGCGGTGTTCCCCGAGCGCCGGCTGATGCCAGCCAAGACCCGGGCCTTCATCGACACGCTGGTCAACGCGCTGGCGCCTTGCCGCGAACACGAGGCGGCGGCCGACCTGCGGCACTCGCTGCCGGCGCTGCGGCCTGTCGCTGAACCCTTGCCATCCCCGGCCGCCGCCACGACGATGGCAGCGGCCCCTCAACTGGAGCAGACCCCATGAAAGCCATCTGGAACCACACCGTGATCGCCGAGAGCGACGACATCGTCACCCTCGAAGGCAACCACTACTTCCCCGAAACCGCGCTGAAGCGTGAGTTCACGACCTTCAGCAACCACCGCACCAGCTGCGTGTGGAAAGGCCAGGCGCACTACCTCAGCCTGTTCGTCAACGGCGAGATGAACCCGGATGCCGTGTGGTTCTACCCTGAGCCGAGCGAGGCGGCGGCCGAGATCAAGGGCCGGGTCGCGTTCTGGAAGGGCGTGCAGGTCACGGATTGAAGACGGACTGAAGCGGCTTGGCGCACAATCGGCGGCTGGATTTTCCCCACCCTTCAACGGCTGGCCGCCAAGCGCCTTGCCGGCCACGAGCCGGCGAGGAACCGACGGCAGCTTTCTCGGAGCCCGACGTGCTGAACCGGCCTGTGTCTTCCCCCGCTTTTGTTTTCCGCACCCGCGCGCTGTGCGCCGCGATGGCCACCGCCGCGCTGCTGGTGACCGCCGGCCTGCCGGCCGCGCAGGCGGCCTACAGCCCGCCATCGAGCAATGTCGCCTGGCTGCCCGCCGGCGCGGATGCCGACGTGGACAAGGCCTTCGCGCAAGGCAAGGCCGAGAAGAAGCCGGTGCTGGTGTACTGGGGCGCCAAGTGGTGCCCGCCGTGCAACCAGCTCAAGGCCACGCTGTTCAACCGCCAGGACTTCGCCGAGCGCTCGAAGAGCTTTGTCGCGGTGCACATCGACGGTGACCTGCCCGGCGCGCAGAAGCTGGGCGCCCGCTTCAAGGTGCGCGGCTACCCGACCATGATCCTGTTCAGCCCGGACGGCCAGGAAATCACCCGCCTGCCGGGTGAAGTGGACGCGCCGCAGGTCATGAACGTGCTGCAGATGGGCCTGGCCGGTGGCCGGCCGATCAAGACCGTGCTGGATGACGCCCGCGCCGGCAAGCCCATCAGCGCCAACGAATGGCGCATGCTGTCGTTCTACTCCTGGGACACCGACGAAACCCAGCTCGTCTCGCCGAACGACCGTCCGGGCCTGCTGGCCCAGCTGTCTGCCGCCGCACCCGCCAGCGAAGCCGAAGCCAGCACCCGGCTGCTGCTGAAGGCGCTGGCCGAGAGCGACGAAGGCAAGGGCATCAAGCCGGACGCCGCGACGCGGGAACGCGTCAAGAAGCTGCTGGCCGACCCGGTCGCCAGCCGCACGCTGATGGACGTGCTGGTCAATGCAGCGCCGGACGTCGTTAACGCGCTGGCGCCGACCGCCGGCCCGGACCGCGCGGCCCTGGCCACCGCGATGGACGGCGCGCTGCAGCGCTTGCAGGCCGACGCCGGCCTGTCGCGCAGCGACCGCGTCTCGGCGTTGATCGCCCGCGTCGGCGTGGCGAGGCTGGATCAGCCCAAGGAAACGCTGCGCCCGAAGCTGCCCGCGCCGCTGCTCAAGGAAGTGCGTGACATGGCCGCGGCCATGGACAAGGAGATCACCGATGGCTACGAGCGCCAGGCCGTCATCAGTTCCGTGGCCTACGCGCTGGGTGAAGCCGGCCTGTGGACCGAAAGCGATGCGCTGCTGAAGAGCAACCTGAGCAAGAGCCACTCGCCGTACTACCTGATGAGCCACCTGGGCGGCAATGCAAAGAAGCAGGGCAAAAAGGCCGAGGCGTTGGGTTGGTACGAAAAGGCCTTCAATACCAGCGAAGGCCCGGCCACGCGGCTGCAGTGGGGCTCCAGCTACCTGAGCGCGCTGGTCGACATGGCGCCGCAGGACTCGGCCAAGATCGAGAAGGTCGCCGCCCAGCTGTTCACCGAAGCCGCCGGCCAGGAAGGCGCCTTCTACGAGCGCAGCGCGCGGTCGCTGCAGAAGGTGGGCGTGGAACTCGGCAAGTGGAACGCCAAGGGCGCGCACCAGGCCACGCTGGACCGGCTGCGCGCGCAGCTGGCCCCGGTTTGCGGCAAGCTGCCGGCGGCCGATGGCCAGAAGACGACCTGCGAAGGCCTGATCAAGACCCGCGCCTGAGCGCGATGAGGATGGGCGGCCTGCGCCGCTCATCCTGCCGGCCAGCGCTTCATGCGGCGCAAACGTGCGCCGGTCGCAGCCGGCTACCGGCACTGGCCGTGGCAAGCGAGCATGTGGATTCCAGAAATTTCGGGAGTCATTGCTCATGCCATTTCATGCCAAGACCGCGCTGCCCTTGCTGGCCCCTGCGCTGCTGACCGGCCTGCTGGCCACCGCGTCGCTGCGGACCTGGGCCGCAGAGGCGCCTGCGGTCACGCCTGCGCCGCAATTCCCGCTGCGCGACTTCTTCGCCAGCCCGCCGCAGGGCTTTTTCCGCATCAGCGACGGCGGGCGTTGGCTGTCCTGGATGCAGCCCGCCGTGGGTGACGGCGGCCCCACGCCGCGGCGCAACCTTTTCGTGCAGGCGCTGGACGGCAGCAAGCCGACCGGCCAGCCGCGCCAGCTGACGCGCGAGAGCGCACGCGACATCGCCAACTACTTCTGGAAAGGCGACGGCACGCTGCTGTTCCAGAAGGACTTCGGCGGCGACGAGAACTTCCACGTGGTCGCGGTCGACGCGCTCACCGGCCAGGTGCGCGACCTGAGCCCGTACGAAGGCGCGCGGGCCGAGATCATCGACACGCTGGACGAAGACGCGGACAACATCCTCTTGCAGCACAACAAGCGCGACAAGCAGGTGATGGACGTCTACCGCGTCAACGTGAAGACCGGCGCCGAGACGCTGGTGGCGCGCAACCCCGGCAACATCGTCGCCTGGCTGCCGGACCATGCCGGCAAGCTGCGCGTGGCGGTCGCGTCCGACGGTGTCAACAACCAGCTGCTGTACCGCGCGACCGAGGCCGACGAGTTCAAGACCCTCATCGCGACCGACTTCCGCACCGAGGTCAGCCCGCAGTTCTTCGACTTCGACAACCAGGGCCTGTACCTGCTGTCCAACCGCGGGCGGGACCGCAAGGCGCTGGTCAAGCTGGACCCGGCCAAACCGGACGCCGAGACGGTGGTCTACGAACATCCGGCGGTGGACCTCTCTGGCGCCAGCTACTCGCGCCTGCGCAAGGTGCTGACGGTGGCCGAGTTCACCGAGGACAAGCAGGGCCGCCACAGCTTCGACGCGGCGACCACACAGCTCTACGCCAAGCTCGCAGAGAAGCTGCCGGGTTATGAGCTGATGCTGCAGGCGAGCACGCTGGCCGAGGACAAGTTCGTGGTCGCCGCCGCCAGCGACCGAACGCCTGGCACGCGCTACCTGTACGACGCCAAGGCCGACACCTTGAGCAAGCTGGCCGACATCAACCCCAAGCTGCCTGAGGCGCAGATGGCGACGATGCAGCCGGTGCGCTACCGCGCCCGCGACGGGCTGGAGATCCCAGCCTACCTGACACTGCCGGTCGGCCGCGCGCCCAAGAACCTGGCCTGCGTGATCAACCCGCACGGCGGCCCGTGGGCGCGCGACCAGTGGGGCTTCAACCAGGAGGTGCAGTTCCTCGCCAACCGCGGCTACTGCGTGCTGCAGATGAACTTCCGCGGCTCGACCGGCTTTGGTCGCAAGTTCTGGGAGGCCAGCTTCGGCCAGTGGGGCCTGGCGATGCAGGACGACGTCAGCGACGGCGTGGCCTGGCTGGTGAGCC
Organism: Ideonella sp.; assembly: GCF_041287625.1. Taxonomy (GTDB): domain Bacteria; phylum Pseudomonadota; class Gammaproteobacteria; order Burkholderiales; family Burkholderiaceae_C; genus Ideonella. Next base: position 96,012 of record NZ_JBGGNH010000033.1, on the reverse strand, counting down.
AAGGCATTGCAGACCCCAGGCGCGTTGGCCTCTATGGCGGCAGCTACGGCGGCTACGCCACGCTGGCCGGCGTGACCTTCACGCCCAAGCTCTACGCGGCTGCGGTGGACTACGTCGGCGTGTCCAACCTGTTCACCTTCATGAAGACCATCCCGCCGTACTGGGAACCGTTCCGCCAGCAGATGTACGCGATGGTCGGCAACCCGGACGACCCGAAGGACAACGCGCGCCTGGCCGCGACCTCGCCGGCCCTGCACGTGGACCGCATCCAGACGCCGCTGCTGATCGCCCAGGGCGCCAAGGACCCGCGGGTCAACAAGGCCGAGAGCGACCAGGTGGTGGAGGCGCTGAAGAAGCGCGGCGTCACGGTGCAGTACCTGGTGAAGGACAACGAAGGCCACGGCTTCCACAACGAGGAGAACCAGTTCGAGTTCTACGGTGCGATGGAAAGCTTCTTCGGCCAGCACCTGAAGCCCTGAGCCCGCTTCGCCGACCCTCGAAGAGGGCCTGCGGGCCCTTTTTTCATGGGCGGGCGGCGGCCGCTGTTCATGCACGAAAGCCCGCCGCTCGTGTCTGCCGATCTGCCATTCATGGGGGGCGATGTCTGGCGGCAACGGGTGCTGGCGAGAATGCGCCGCATGCAATTCATCCTTCCCCTCTGGCCCGCCGCGCGAAGCCGCGGGCGCCGGCCGTTGCCCCGTCCGCTGTCCGTGGTGTGCAACAGTGCGACCGCGTTGGCGTTGGCCGTGTCGGTACTTGCTTGCCTGCCCGCGCCCGCGGCGGCCGCCACAGCCTCGGGCCTGACCTTGCAGCCGTGCCGGCTCAAGGGCGTGGAGGTCGGTGCGCGCTGCGGCGTGCTGAAGCGGCCACTGGACCCGGGCAAGCCGGACGGCGTGCAGATCGACCTGCACGTGGCCGTGCTGCCGGCTGTGGCGCGCAACCCGAAACCCGACCCGGTGTTTTTCCTGGCCGGCGGCCCGGGCCAGAGCGCGATCGAGCTGGCCGGCACGGTGCAGCGCATCACCGCCCGCTTGCTGAACCGGCGCGACGTGGTGCTGGTCGACCAGCGTGGCACCGGCGACAGCGCACCGCTGCGCTGCGACGACGAAGCGCCGACCCGCTCGCTGCGCGACAGCGCCGACCCACAACGCGAAGCGGCGCTGCTGGTGCGCTGCCGCGAGCGGCTGCAGAAGCTGCCTTACGGTGACCTGCGCCAGTTCACCACCCCCATCGCGATGGCCGACCTCGAAGCCGTGCGCCAAGCGCTGGGCTACGGCCAGATCAACCTGATGGGCGGCTCCTACGGCACGCGCGCCGGACTGGACTACCTGCGCCAGTTCCCGCAGCAGGTGCGCCGCCTGGTGCTGGACGGCGTGGCGCCGCCGGACATGGTGCTGCCGCTGTCCTTCTCGACCGACGCGCAGGCTGCGCTGGACGCACTGTTCGGCGACTGCGAGCGCGACACTGCCTGCCACACGCAGTACCCCGCGCTGCGCAGCCAATGGCAACAGATCCTGGCCAGCCTGCCGCGCGAGGTGACGCTGCCGCAGCCGATGACCGGCCGCGAGGAAAAGGTGACGCTGACACGCGACATGCTGACCGGCGTGGTCCGGCTGCCGCTGTACGCGCCGTGGCTGGCCGCCGGCCTGCCGCTGGCGGTGCAGGAGGCCAGCGATGGGCGCTTTGCCGGGCTGGTCGGCCTGGGGCTGGGGGCTGCAGGCGGTGGCCGCGGGCTGGGCATTGCCAGCGGCATGCACTTCTCGGTCGTCTGCGCCGAGGACGTGCCGCGCATGCCGCTGGGCACCGACAAGCCTGGCGCCGATTTTGGCGACGGCCAGGCGCGCATGTACCAGCGCGCCTGCACCGACTGGCCCCGTGGCGAGCTGCCGCCGGCCTTCTACGAGGTGCACCCGTCCACGGCGCCGGTGCTGCTGCTGTCGGGCGCGGTCGACCCGGTGACGCCGCCGCGGCATGCGGCGCGTGTCGCCAAGGCATTGGGCCCGCAGGCGGTGCACGTGGTGGTGCCCAACAGCGGCCACGGCGTGATGGCCCAGGGCTGCATGCGCGACGTGGTCTACCGCTTCATCAACCAGGACGACGCGGCAAAGGCGCTGGCCGATGCGCCCAAAGACGCCGGCTGCACGAAGCAGTTGCCGCGCCCGCCCGCCTTGCTGCCGCTGCAGCAGGCACCGGCAACTTCCCCCGCCGCCTCAGGAGCCGCGTCATGATTGAGGTACAGGATTTGGCCAAGCGCTTCCAGCAGGGCCGCGGCAAGCAGGCGCGCACGGTGCTGGCGGTGGACGGCGTGAGCTGGCAGGCGCGGGACGGCCGCATCACCGGGTTGCTCGGGCCCAACGGCGCCGGCAAGACGACGACGCTGCGCATGGTCGCCGCGCTGCTGCCGCCGGACACCGGCCGCATCGCGGTCGACGGCATCGACGTGGCGCGGGAGCCAATGGCCGCACTGGCGCGGCTGGGCGTGCTGAGCGATGCGCGCGGGCTGTACCCGCGGCTGACGGCGCGCGAGAACATCGTCTACTACGGCCGGCTGCATGGCATGAGCCGCGCCGCGGCCAGCGCTCGTGCCGACGCGCTGGCCAAGGTGCTGGACATGGCGCCGCTGCTGGAGCGCCGTACCGATGGCTTCAGCCAGGGCGAGCGCATGAAGACGGCGCTGGCCCGTGCGCTGGTGCACAACCCGCCCAACATCATCCTCGACGAGCCGACCAACGGGCTGGACGTGCTGGCCACGCGCAGCCTGCGCGAGGCGCTGCGCCGGCTGCGCGACGACGAGGGCAAGTGCATCGTCTTCTCCACGCACATCATGCAGGAGGTCGAGCGGCTGTGCGACGAGGTGGTGGTGATCGCCCACGGCCGCACGGTGGCAGAAGGCACGGTGCCGGCGCTGCTGGCGCGCACCGGCGAAAAGGACTTCGAAGAGGCTTTTGTGAGCCTGGCGTTCAGTGAAGAAGAGCGGACCAGCCAGGCGCTGGCCGCGAGCAGGGGGTTGTCATGAATGCCGCGTGGAGTGTGTTCTGGAAGGAGCTGGTCGACGCGCTGCGCGACCGGCGCACGTTGCTGACCGTGCTGCTCAGCTCGGTCGCAATGGGGCCGCTGGTGCTGGTGCTGATCTCCACGCTGGTCTCCAGCATCGAGAAGCGGGCCGAGGCGCGCCAGGTGGTGGTGGCCGGGCTGGCGAACGCGCCGACGCTGCACAACTACCTGCTGCGCCAGACCTACACGGTCAGCGAAGCGCCGGCCGACTACGAGCGGCAGCTGGACACCAGCAAGCTGGGCGACCCGGTGGTGGTGGTCCCGAAGGACTTCGAGGCCGACCTGGCCAAGGGCGAGATGCCACTGGTCGAGCTGGTGAGCTCCAGCGCCAACCAGCGCGCCGAAGGCAGCGTGAACCGCATCATGAACCTGCTGCTGGGCTTCAATCGCGAGCAGGCGGCGCTGAGGCTGTCGCTGCGGGGCGTCTCGATGGGCTTGCTGCAGGCCACGCAAGTGGAGCAGCGCGACCTGGCCAACCCGGCTGCGCGCGCAGCACGGCTGACCGCGATGCTGCCGTTTTTCGTGTTGATGGCCGTGCTCTACGGCGCGCTGAATGCGGCGCTGGACAGCACCGCTGGCGAGCGCGAACGCGGCTCGCTGGAGCCCTTGCTGATGAACCCGGCGAGCCGTGGTGCGCTGGTGCTGGGCAAGTGGGGCGCGGTGGCCGCGGTGGCCATGCTGATCGCGCTGCTGTCGAGCTTCAGCTTCCTGCCGGGGCAATGGCTGCTGCGCAGCGAAACGCTGGCGGCGACCTTCCAGTACGGCTTGCCCGAGGCGCTGGCCTTCCTGGCGTTGCTGCTGCCGCTGGCGGGGGCCTTGTCGGCGATGCTGATGGCGATCGCGATCCGCTGCAAGACCTTCAAGGAGGCGCAGGCCAGCGCCACGGTGATCGTGCTCGTCGTCTCGTTGCTGCCGATGATGAACATGATCAACCAGGACGGCGAGAAGCCCTGGCACCTGTGGCTGCCGGCGCTCGCGCAATCCACGCTGATGAATCGCGTGCTGCGCGGCGAGCCCATCACGCCCATCGAATGGGCTCAGCCGTTGCTCGCCTGCGCGTTCCTGACCGTGCTTTGCCTGGCCTTCGTGGCCCGGCAATTCAAGCGCGCCGCGGTGCGCTGACGCAAGGTCGGATCACGCAGCCGCAGGCCAGCGCAGGGCCGCCCCAAGCGGCCTGCGCAACCCGCTTGGCGGGTGGTCTCAGGCACGCCTGAGACCGGGTGCTCCATTCAAGCTTGGCAGACGGTTCGCCAGACTTCGTCCTGCCACGGCAGTTGCCGGACCAACTGGCTCAGGTGCAGCGCCGATTCCGGCGCGCTCAGCACATCCCCGGCGTCGCTGACCAGGCGCAGATTGGTCAGCACGCCCATCGGGTCGACCATGGCAACCACGCCGTGCTGTATTTCTGCCCAATCCCACAGCAACCCGGCCTCTCGCTTTCGGGTACGCTCGCACCACATGGTCTGACCCGCAAGGCGTTCGCCATGAGGCCCGCCGCGAGTGATGCGTGTACCCAAGTGCACGAATTGCAGCCGGCGTTGCGTATTTGCCTGACAAAATACCGTGGGCCACAAATAGATGGACCAGGGGGGTGGCATGGTGCTGCGCTGGCTGCGGGGCGTTGGAGCGTTCTGTGGCGAGAGCATGACCGGTAGTCTGGAGTGCACGTCTTGCGCTTGCTAGATGTAAGACCTGTCAGGGCTTGGACAACAAGCCCTGGCGCCGCGAGCGGAGGCCTGGAATGACCAGTTCTCCGATGCTGGGCGGCAGTTTCCTGTCGGTGATGCAGGCTCAGTCGCGGGACGATTTCCGCAGCGAGATCGTGCGTTTTGCCAACGAGCTCGGCTTCACCTATGTGTCGGCCATGACGGTGATCGACCTGTCGTTGACGCAGTCCGAGTTCATCACCGTGGACAACACGCCGCAGGCTTTCCGCGACGTGTTCACCAACAACACCGATGGCCGGCGTGACCCTGTCATGCAGCACTGCCGGCGCGGTACGCTGCCCATCATCTGGAACCAGGAGACCTACGTCAGCCACGATGCCGGGGAGCTCTGGGAAGAGCAGGCGGCGTTTGGCTACCGCACCGGCGTCGCGCTGGCGATGCATTTCCCCGATGGCCGGCATTTCACGCTGGGCGTGGACCGCGACGAATCCCTGCCCACCGACCCCGGTTCGCTGAGCCGCATCGTGGCCGACCTGCAGCTGTTTGCGGTACATGCGCAGGATGCCGCGATGCGGCTTTTCGTGCCGCCCGGGCGCCAGCTCGAGCGGCCCAAGCTGACGCCGCGCGAGCTGGAAGCCCTGCGCTGGACCATGGAAGGCAAGACCGCCTGGGAAGTCGGTTCCATCCTTGGCATCAGCGAGCGCACGGCGGTGCTGCATTTGCAGAACGCGATGCACAAGCTCGGCTCGATCAACAAGCACCAGGCCGTGCTGAAGGCCCTGCGGCTGGGCCTGATCCACTAGTGAACCGCCGGCGGCGGTTGTTGCTGGCGCGCGGACCCTGTCAGAGTTGACAGTGTCGGCAAGTGGCGAGACTTGCTTCAATGAGGCCATGCGCAAACAGATGCGCGCAACCCCACCGGAGTGACCCCATGAAGCAAGCCCTGAAATCTTTCGTCCGCCAAGCCTTCGGTGCCTCGCGTGGTGCCGCTGCCCGGCGCGCCCCGCAAGTTGCTGCTCCGCTGCGCACGCTGGATCGGCAGGCCTTGCGCGCTGTATCCGGTGGCACCGACGGTGGCGATCTGCCCAAGGGCACCTGGTAATTCACCCCTGATTCACTCGCGACCGGGCAAAGCATCCGGTCGTTGCCTGCGGTAAGCGCAGGCCAGTTTTCTCGCTGTCACTCGGTCTCCAGAAGGAAAAAAGGGAAGGCCAGGACGGACGTCTTGGGAATATAAGAAACGAAAACTGCATGGGCGACCGGACTTCGTGTCCGGTCGCCCTTTGCTTTTTTTCAGGGCCCGTATCGTTCACCGCAAGTGGCCCGTAGCCTTCAACCGAGAGGGTCGGCCTCCTATCATGTGGCCATGAGCCCCAGGCCTTGTCTGCCGATGCGCATTGCCAATCCAGCATGGCCAGGGGCCAAGCTGCCATGAGCTTGTTCAGGCCCGAAGCGGTGCAGCATCGCCAGCAGGAATGGCTGGGCGCGATTCAACTGTCGCGGCCGCTGGGCCTGCGCTGGGTCACCGCCGGGGTGGTGCTCAGCGTGGCGTTGGTGGCCGCCTTCCTGGCGCTGGGCCAGGCCAGCCGGCGGGCGCACCTGAGCGGTGTGCTGATGCCGGACCAGGGTCTGGTGCGCATCGTGCCGCCGCTGGCGGCCACGGTGCAGCAGGTGTCGGTCGCTGAAGGCCAGCAGGTGAATGCCGGTGACGTGCTGTTCATCCTGCGGGTGGACGGCGCGCGCCTGAACGAGGGCTCCCAGGCCCAGCTGCAGCAGACTTTCGACGCCCGCATCCACAGTCTGGAAGAGGCCGCCCAGCGCGCGACGCGCCTCCAGGGTGAGCAGGCCCACGGCCAGGCCGAGCGTGCGGAAGGCCTGCAGCGCGAACTCGCCCAGCTGGACGACCAGGCCAGTTTGCAGGCGCAGCGGCTGGCGTTGGTCGAGAAAGCCCAGGCGCGGTTGGAGGCGCTGGAGAAATCCCAATTCGTCTCTTCCGCGCAGGTACAGGCCAGGGCCGAGGACGTGCTGGGCCTGCGCGCCGAGGCCGCGGCGCTGCAGCGGCAGCGCCAGACGCTGGCGCGCGAGCTGACACAGCTTCAGGCGGAACAACGCGAACTGCCGCTGCAGTCGGCGCAGCAAGTCAGCGATTTGCTGCGCCAGCGCGACGAGATTGCCGAGGCGGCCGCCCGGGCCAACGCGGCGGCGACCCAGCGCACTTTGCCGCTGCGCGCGCAGTCGGACGGTACGCTGAGCAGCGTGAATGTGAGCGCTGGCCAACCTGTGAATGCGGACGCGGCGCTGGCGACGCTGCTGCCGGCCGGTGCCAAGCTGCAGGCGCAGCTTTATGCGCCGTCCAGCGCGCTGGGCTTCGTGTCCGTGGGCCAGGCGGTGCAACTGCGGCTGCAGGCCTATCCGTACCAGCGCTATGGCTGGCTGAACGGCCAGGTCATGCAGGTCGCGCTGGCGCCAGTCCAGGCCGCCGAGCTGGCGCTGCTGCCGCTGGCGGCGAAACAAAATGGCAGCAGCGAGCCGATGTACCGCATCACCGTGGCGCTGGCCGCGCAGGCGATGAGTGCCGATGGCCAGGCCCGCCCGCTGTTGCCGGGCATGCAGCTGGAGGCTGACGTGCTGCTGGAGCGGCGCCGGCTGGCCGAGTGGTTGTTCGAGCCCTTGCTGGGCTGGCGCAAGAGGATTTGAGGCATGCGAGGGCAGGGCACGGGCAGCGAGGATGAGCAGCTCGACAACAGCAGCTTGAAGGACGAGTCGCAACCGGCCGAACCCCGCCTGCGCTTTGGCTGGCTGCGGCCCAAGGTGCCGCTGATCCTGCAGACCGAGGCCGCCGAGTGCGGCCTGGCCTGCCTGGCGATGATTGCCGGCGCGCACGGCATGCACACCGACCTGCCCAGCCTGCGCGCGCGCTTCCAGATCTCGATGAAAGGCGCGACCGCGGCTGACGTGGCCGACATTGGCGCCGAGATGGGCCTGACGCCCCGCGCGCTGCGCGCCGAGCCCGAGCAGTTTGGCCGGCTCATGCTGCCTTGCGTGCTGCACTGGGACCTGAATCATTTCGTGGTGCTGGCCGGGTTCAAGCGCGGCATGGCCACGGTGCACGACCCGGCGCGCGGCGTGCGGCGCATGACGCTGCAGGCACTGTCGCCGCATTTCAGTGGCGTGGCGCTGGAGTTCACGCCAGGCGCCGGGTTTCACGTGGGCGACGCGCGGCGGCCTCTGCGTTGGCGCCAGCTGCTGGGCCGCGTGAGCGGGCTCAAGCGCGCGCTGGGCCAAGTGCTGCTGCTGGCGGTGGCGCTGGAACTGTGGCTGCTGCTGACGCCGTTTTTCCTGCAGTGGGTGGTGGACGGCGTGTTGGTCAGCGGCGAGCGCGACTTGTTGACCACGCTGGGCCTGGGCTTTGCCGGCCTGGTGCTGCTGCAGGTGCTGACCGGGGCGGCCCGCTCGTGGGCCGTGCTGCATCTCTCTGCAATGCTGAAGTTCCAGTGGCTGGGCAATGTGTTTGCCCACCTGCTGCGGCTGCCGATGGACTGGTTCGAGCGCCGCCACACCGGCGACATCTGGTCGCGTTTCAGTGCGGTGCAGCAGATACAGGACACCTTGAGCACCAAGTTCGCGGAAGCCCTGATCGACGGGCTGATGGTGCTGCTGACGCTGCTGCTGATGGGCCTGTACAGCCCGCTGCTGGCGGCGGTGGCGATCGGCGCGGTGCTGCTCTACATGCTGCTGCGCTGGAGCCTGGATGGGGCCATGCGCGAGGCTTCGGAAGAAGCGCTGGTGCACGAGGCGAAAAAGGCCAGCCACTTCCTCGAATCGCTGCGCGGTGTTGGCGCGATCAAGCTGTTCAATGGCGAGGCTGGCCGCCAGTCGCGCTTCATGAACCTGGTGGTCGACGCGATGAACGCCGCGCTGGCGCTGCGCCGGCACGAGTTGGTGATGTCGGTAGGCCAGCGGCTGATCTTCGGGCTGGAGCGGGTGGCGGTGATCTGGCTGGGCGCGTTGGCGGTGCTGGACCAGCAGTTCAGCGCCGGCATGCTGTTCGCGTTCCTGGCCTACCAGGAGCAGTTTGCGACCCGCGCCAGCGCATTGATCGACAAGGCCGGCGAGCTGCGGCTGCTGCGCCTGCAGGGCGAGCGCCTGGCGGACATCGTGCTCACCCCCCCGGAAGCGGCCTTGCCTGGCCAGCGAGGCAACCTGCCCGCCATCAGCGGCCGGCTGACCGTGGGCGGCCTGCATTTCCGCTATGCCGACGCCGAGCCCGAGGTGCTCAACGGCATGAGCTTCGAGGTCGCGGCGGGTGAGTCGGTGGCCATCGTCGGGCCGTCCGGCTGCGGCAAGACGACGCTGCTGAAGCTGCTGCTGGGCATTCACGAAGCGCAGGCTGGCGAGGTGTTGATCGACGGCCTGCCGATGGCGCGCATCGGCCGGCAGCGCTGGCGCTCTTTGATTGGCACCGTGATGCAGGACGAGCCACTGTTCGCTGGCTCGATTGCCGACAACATCGCCTTCTTCGCGCCGGACGCCGATCCGCTTTGGGTGGTCGAATGCGCACGGCTAGCCTCTGTGCACGAGGACATCGCCGCGATGCCGATGGGCTACGCCACGCTGGTGGGCGACATGGGCACCACGCTGTCAGGCGGACAGAAGCAACGCGTGCTGCTCGCGCGGGCGCTGTACAAGCGGCCGCGCATCCTGCTGCTGGACGAGGCCACCAGCGCGCTGGACGTGGACCGCGAGCGCTTGGTCAACCGGGCGGTGCAGCAGCTGCAGCTGACGCGCATCATCGTGGCCCACCGGCCCGAGACGATTGCCAGCGCCCAGCGGGTGATCGTGTTGCAGGCGGGGCGGGTGGCGCAGACGCTGCGCACGGTGGGTGCTGTCGGCGGCGGAGGCCACGAGGCCTGAGCGCGCGCAGGCGCTTCAGGCGGGACGCGTCTGCCGCTCCAGGTCGGCAATCCAAAGCATCGCTTGATCGCGGTGCGCGCCACACATGTCGGGCGAAGGCTGGAGCGAGCCGCAAACCGCTGGCCTGCGCGGGTCGCCAAACAGCTGGCAGCGGTCCAAGTCGTCCAGTTGCACGCAGCGCTGCCCGGCCGGTTTGCCGTGTGGCATGCCGGGGATGGGGCTGGAGATCGACGGAGCGATGCAGCAGGCGGCGCAATGGGGGCGGCACTCCATGGCGGCATTGTTTCACGTGAAACCTGCGCGCTTTCGAGCGGCACTTGGTCGGCAACCCTGCCGGCGTGACGGATCCGCCGGCATTCCTTAAAATCAAAGGTTGGCCGAACCGTCGGCCTGCCAACTTGCGCATCATTTGCGCAAGCAGCGTCGCCAGGCTTCCGCCCACGCTGCTTGCGCTTTCCAGGAGCACGCCGTGCTGTATCCCAAAGAGTTTGATGTCATCGTCGTCGGCGGGGGCCATGCCGGCACCGAAGCCGCGCTGGCGGCTGCCCGCATGGGCTGCGACACGCTGCTGCTGACGCACAACATCGAGACGCTGGGGCAGATGAGTTGCAACCCGTCCATCGGCGGCATCGGCAAAGGGCATCTGGTCAAGGAAGTGGATGCGCTGGGTGGCGCGATGGCGCTGGCCACCGACGAGGCCGGCATCCAGTTCCGCATCCTGAACGGCAGCAAAGGGCCGGCCGTGCGCGCCACGCGCGCCCAGGCCGACCGGGTGCTGTACAAGGCTGCCATTCGGTACCGGCTGGAAAATCAACCCAACCTGACGCTGTTCCAGCAGGCGGTGGATGACCTGATGCTGGAAGGCGAGCGCGTGGTTGGCGCCGTGACGCAGGTCGGCATCCGCTTCCGGGGCCGGGCGGTGGTGCTGACCGCCGGCACCTTCCTGGACGGCAAGATCCATGTGGGCCTGCAGAACCACGCCGGCGGCCGTGCTGGTGATCCGCCAGCCGTCAGCCTGTCGGCCCGGCTGAAGGAACTGAAGCTGCCGCAAGGCAGGCTCAAGACCGGCACGCCGCCGCGCCTGGATGGCCGCAGCATCGACTTTTCGAAGCTCGCCGAGCAACCCGGCGATCTGGACCCGGTGCCGGTGTTCAGCTTCCTTGGCAACACTCGCATGCACCCTCGCCAGGTGCCGTGCTGGGTCACGCACACCAATGCGCGCACGCACGAGATCATCCGCAGCGGCTTTGACCGCAGCCCCATGTTCACGGGCCTGATCGAAGGCGTGGGGCCGCGCTATTGCCCCAGCATCGAAGACAAGGTCAGTCGCTTCGCCGACAAGGACGCGCACCAGATCTTCCTGGAACCGGAGGGCCTGACGACGCACGAGTTCTACCCGAACGGCGTGTCGACCTCGCTGCCTTTCGACGTGCAACTGGCGGCGGTGCGCTCGATGCTGGGCTTGGAGAATGCCCACATCCTTCGGCCCGGCTACGCGATCGAATACGACTATTTCGACCCACGCGAGCTGCGCGCCACCTTCGAAACCAAACAGGTGAACGGGCTTTTCTTTGCGGGTCAGATCAACGGCACCACCGGCTACGAAGAGGCCGCAGCGCAAGGCTTGTACGCTGGCATGCAGGCCGCGCTGCAGGTGCAGGGCAAGGCGCCGGTGACACTGCGGCGCGACCAGGCCTACCTCGGTGTGCTGGCCGACGACCTGATCACCAAGGGCGTGACTGAACCCTACCGCATGTTCACCAGCCGCGCAGAATTCCGGCTGCAGCTGCGTGAGGACAACGCAGATGCCCGCCTCACCGAACTGGGTCGCGAAATTGGCCTTGTGAACGACGCTCGCTGGGACCATTTCAATCGCAAGCGCGACGCTGTTTCACGTGAAACAGAGCGGCTCAAATCGACCTGGGTGCATCCGCGCAACTTCCCGGCGATCGATGCTGAGGCGATGTTGGGCAAGGCGCTCGAGCACGAATACAGCCTGACCGATTTGTTGCGCCGTCCGGGCGTGAACTACGACACCGTCGCCAGCATCGCCGCGACGGCGCGGCCCGAGGCGGGTGTTTCACGTGAAACCTTGCGAGGCGAACTGGGCGACGAATTGGCAGACGCGGTGATTGAGCAAATCGAAATTGCCACCAAGTACGCCGGCTACATCGACAAGCAGGTCGAGGAAGTCGGCCGCGCTCAGGCCTACGAGGCGCTGAAGCTGCCCGCCGAGCTGGACTATGGTCAGGTCACCGCGCTGAGTTTCGAGGTGCGCCAGAAGCTGAGCCGTCACCGGCCGGAAACCCTGGGCCAAGCAGCGCGTATCTCGGGCGTGACGCCGGCCGCCATCTCGCTGCTGCTGGTTCACTTGAAGAAGAAGCGCTTGAGCAGTTTTGCGTTGCCGGACGACACACCGGCTGCAGCCTGAAACCGGGCTCCATGTTTTCACTTCGAAAAGCCGCGATCGCGTGATGAATCCCCACCCACTCTCGGCTTCGCTTGAGGCGGGCCTGCAAGCGCTGAACTTGACGCTGCCGCCGTTGGCGCCGGCCCAGCTGCTGGCCTACCTGGACCTGATCTCGCGCTGGAACAAGGTCTACAACCTCACAGCCATTCGCGACCCGCAGGAGATGCTGAGCCAGCACCTGCTGGACTGCCTGGCATTGGTCGGCCCGCTGGACGAAGCTGCCGCGCAGCGCCCGGCCGCAGCGGCGCCCTGGCGCCTGCTGGACGTGGGCAGCGGGGCAGGGCTGCCGGGCGTGGTGCTCGCAATCTGCCGGCCGGCCTGGTCCGTCACCTGCGTGGACACTGTGGCCAAGAAGGCCAGCTTCATCCGGCAAGTGGGCGCGGAGTTGGGGCTGGCCAATCTCAATGCCACGCACCAGCGCGTGGAAGCCATGGTTGAGCCGCCGTTCGAGCTGATCACTTCGCGTGCCTTTGCTTCGCTGGTCGACTTCGTGACCTTGAGCCGGGCTCGCCTAGCGCAAGGCGGGCAGTGGGTGGCGATGAAGGCCAAGCTGCAGGAGGCCGAGCAGGCCGAGGTGCCGGCAGACGTGGTGATCCAACGCGTGCAGCCTCTGCAGGTGCCGGGGCTCGCGGCCGAGCGCTGCCTGGTCTGGCTGGCGTCGCGCTGATCCTGCTGACAACCCACAGCTGTTCCCCAGCGGTTCAGGCCCATTGCCCACAGCCTTGTCCACGCTGGCGAGGGCCTTCTGCACGCCGAATCCCCAGCTCACCCACTGGCTGTACAGGGGCTGTCCACAAGTTTGTCCACAGCACCGCCGGTGCAGCGCCCGGCCTTGTCTCGCGCACTTCAGCGGCAGGCGCTTGCGTGCCGTGGGCGGTTTGTTGCACAGCAGGCTTTCCGGCCGCCGGGAGCCGGCCCGCGCAGGTGACAATGCCGGCTTCGCCGGATTGCCCCGGCCCGGTTGCCAACTGTCTGTCCATGTCCCGCATCTTCTGCATTGCCAACCAAAAAGGCGGCGTCGGCAAGACGACCACCTGCGTGAACCTTGCCGCCGGCCTGGCCAAGGTAGGCCAGCGCGTGCTGCTGGTGGACCTGGACCCGCAAGGCAATGCGACCATGGGTTCGGGCGTGGACAAGCGCACGCTGGAGACGAATGTCTACGACGTGCTTCTGGAAACGGCCAGCGTCGCCGAGGCGAAGGTCAGGGCAGAGAAGGCCGGTTATGACGTGCTGGGCGCCAACCGCGAACTGGCCGGCGCAGAGGTCGAGCTGGTGGCGCTGGAGCGGCGTAACGAGCGCCTGCGGGGCGCACTGAAGGTGGCCGCACCCGACTACGACTTCGTGTTGATCGACTGCCCGCCGTCCCTCAACCTGCTGACGCTGAACGGCTTGTGCAGCGCCCATGGCGTGATCGTGCCGATGCAGTGCGAATACTTCGCGCTCGAGGGCCTGACCGACCTGGTCAACACCATCAAGCAGGTGCACGCCAACCTGAACCGTGACCTGGAGCTGATCGGCCTGCTGCGCGTGATGTTCGATCCGCGCATCACGCTGCAGACGCAGGTCAGCGAGCAGCTGAAGGCGCACTTCGGCGACAAGGTGTTCGACAGCGTGATCCCGCGCAACGTGCGCCTGGCCGAGGCGCCGAGCTATGGTCTGCCGGGCGTCGTATTCGACCCGGCCTCCCGCGGCGCGCAAGCCTTTGTGCAGTTCGCTGCCGAGATGGTCGAGCGGGTGGGCGATCAGCGCCTGACGGCTTGATCGCCTGATCTCACCGCGGGGCTCGGTTCAGAAGTCCCGCATCAGGTACATGCCCACGTGGTTCGAGCCGACCTTGGACGGCGCGACCAGGCCATAGATGCCTGAGCGGTGGTGGATGCGAAAGCCCAGCTGCCAGCCGGGCAGGGCATCGTGGTGCAGTACCACTTCCGGCGCCATGTAGAACAGCGTCGCGTAGTTCTCGCTGTTCTTGTGGTGGTCGGGATTGTCATAGGGCTTGTCGCCAAAGGCGTGAGACACACCGAAACTGCCCGCCAGGTCGATGTTCAGCCCACCAAAGCTGGCGCCGGTGGCGCCGAAGCGCCAGGCGGCGATCAGCTCATCGGTGTCCAGCCCGCCGTGATGGTGGAAGGCACCGAATTCAAGGCCATTGAACACCGGGATGCCGCCCCAGTCGCTCCAGCTTTTCATCCAGCCGAAGTCCTGCAGGCTGCGTCGCACCAGCACGCCCTCGATGACGGTGTTCTGCCCGGTGATCTTGCCTTCGAAGGCATGCGGGACGATGTCCAGCAGGTTGTCCTCGATCAGCTTGCCGCCGTACAGGCCGATGGACCAGGTGCCGTCGCCGGCACGGGGCCCCGCGGCGGATGCAGCGGCCGGCAAGCCGGCAGCCAGTGCCGCGGCGCAAGCCAGTAACTGCCATGGCACATGGCGTGGGACCGAGCGAATGCGGGAGCGCTGCGCAAATGGCGCCAGCGATGCATCGGCGCCGCGCAGAGCGAGCCGGAAACGAGAAGTGACCAACAACAAACATGCCTCCCGGGGCATGCACCCCAACAGTGACGGACGGACGGAACTTCATTATGGGCAGTTGCAAGCAATGCAGCGTAGGACAACTGCCCATGCTGAGCATGCCCCAGTCGGTCGTTTGCGTCTGTCCCCCCGGAGGGTGATGAACTGCAGCTTAGGGGGTCACAGCCCCAGCGATTCCTCTACGCCCAGGTGCACGTTCATGGCCTGCACCGCGGCGCCACTGGCGCCCTTGCCCAGGTTGTCCAGCCGGGTCAGCAGCAAAGCCTGGTGGGCGTTGGCGAACACGAAGATGTCGACCCGGTTGGTGTCGTTGCAGGCCTGCACGTCGAAGAAGCCCTCTTCGACCGTGGCCGGGTCGCCGCCCAGCGGCATCACGCGGATGAAGGCCTCGTCGGCATAACGCTCGGCCAGTGCGCGCTGCAGCGCGGCGCCATCGGTGCCGGGTGCCAGTTGGGAGAGGTGCAGCGGCACGCTGACGGCCAGGCCCTTGTAAAAGTTGGCGACTACCGGGAGGAAGACCGGTGGCCGCTGCAGGCCCGTGTGCGCTGCCATCTCCGGCAGGTGCTTGTGGGCCAGGCTCAGTGCATAAGGGCGAGGCGCGTCCAGCCTGGCGTCGCCGCCGGCCTGGTACTGCTCGATCATCTTCTTGCCACCGCCGGAGTAGCCGGTCAGCGAGGTCGCCGAGACGGCGGCGTCTGCCGGCACCAGGCCGGCGTCCACCAGCGGGCGCAGCGCCAGGATGAAGGCGCTGGCGTGGCAGCCGGGGTTGGCGATGCGCTTGCCAGCGCGGATCGCGTCGCGCTGGCCTGGCGCAAGTTCGGGCATGCCGAAGGTCCAGCCGGGCACGGTGCGGTGCGCGGTGCTGGCGTCGATCAGGCAGGTGTCGGGGTTGGTGACCAGCGAGACGGCTTCGCGCGAAGCCGCATCCGGCAGGCAGAGGAAGGCCACGTCCGCGGCATTCAGCAGCCGGGCGCGCTCGGCGTTGTCCTTGCGTTTGTCGGCGTCGATGCGCAGGACTTCGATGTCCGGCCGGCGCGCCAGGTATTCGTGGATGCGCAGACCGGTGGTGCCTTCCTGGCCGTCGACAAAGACTTTGTAGCTGCTCATGCGGTCCTCGCGGAGTGGCTTGCGCCAGAATCAAGGTGAACTTCACAGCATACGGCATCGCCTCCAACGCTTTCATGACCAAGCCCATCCTGGCGCCCCGTGTCCTGCTGCTGCCGGGCTGGCAGAACTCCGGCCCGGCCCACTGGCAAAGCCGCTGGGAAGCCTTGTACGGCGACGAGCGCGTGCTCCAGGCCGACTGGGAGTGGCCGCGCCGAGGCGACTGGATGGCCCGGCTGGACGAAGTGCTGCTGGCCGACCCACGGCCGGCGGTGCTGGCGGCACACAGCCTCGGCTGCCAGCTGGCGGCCGCCTGGGCCGCCCATTCGAAGCACGCCGCTCGCGTGAAGGCTGCGCTGCTGGTCGCCCCGCCGGACACCGAGCGCGACGACATGCCGCCGCAGCTGCACAACTGGCGGCCCATCGTGCGCAAGCCGCTGCCGTTCCCCGCCGTGGCGCTGGTGAGCAGCGACGACCCGTTCTGCAGCCTTCCGCGGGCCATGCAGATGGCCGCCGACTGGGGTGTGGCCTGCCTGGCGCTGGGCCCGCTGGGTCACCTGAATGGCGACTCCGGCCTGGGAGACTGGCCGGAAGGACGCACGGTGCTGCAGCAGTTGATGGCCGACCCGGATGAAGCCGACGACGACAAAGCTGTCACAGGCCCCGGCTGAAGCCCGGTCATCGCCGACAATCGGCCGATATGGCAACCAAAAAACCCAAGGGCCTCGGGATGGGGCTGGAGGCCTTGCTGGGCCCCAAGGTCAGCGACACCCCGGCCGCAGCCGCTGCGCGCGACGGTCACCCTTCGGTGTTGAAGATCGCCCAGCTGCAGGCCGGCAAGTACCAGCCGCGCACCCGCATGGACGAGGGCTCGCTCTACGAGCTGGCCGAGAGCATCAAGAGCCAGGGCATCATGCAGCCCATCCTGGTGCGCCCGCTGGACACGCCGGGCCGCTACGAGATCATTGCCGGCGAGCGCCGCTTCCGGGCCGCGCAGTTTGCCGGGTTGACCGAGGTGCCGGTGCTGGTCAAGCCGGTGCCGGACGAAGCCGCCGCGGTGATGGCGCTGATCGAGAACATCCAGCGCGAGGACCTGAACCCGCTGGAAGAAGCGCAAGGCCTGAAGCGCCTGGTCGACGAATTCGGCCTGACGCACGAACAGGCGGCGCAAAGCGTGGGCCGCTCGCGCAGCGCAGCCAGCAACCTGTTGCGCCTGCTGCAACTCAGCGAGCCGGTGCAGAAGATGCTGATGGCCGGCGACGTGGACATGGGCCATGCGCGTGCGCTGCTGCCGCTGCCGGCGGCCCAGCAAATCCTCACGGCCAACGAGATCGTCGCCAAGAAGCTTTCGGTGCGCGAGGCCGAGAAGCTGGCCACCAAGGCCCTGAACCCCGGCCGGCAGACGCCGCTGCTGCGGGTGGCCGGCGAGAAGTCGCGCGACATCGTGCGCCTCGAAGAACAGCTGGCCGACAAGCTGACGGCCGATGTCGAGATTCGCGTGCAGCGCAAGACGCGCCGCGGCGAACAGGGCGAGGTCGTGATCCGCTTCGGCTCGCTGGACGAACTGGCCGGCCTGCTGGACAAGCTGGGCATAACCGAACGCTAACGCCCGCGGCCAGGCGCATTGCCTGTCGCTTCGACCCCGCGAATGACCACTGTTGAGCAGGCCCGCGCACCAACTGGGCGCGGTCGCCCGTGGGGCATCGCATGCCATACGAAGCGCCGTATGGGCCATCACCCGGGCGCGCCCCGAGGGTTCGCCAGGAGTCCTGGCTGTCGTCCAGCTGCCGCTCTGTGGCGTTTGTCACGTCATGCTGTCTGACGTGTGCCTCGCCGTTGCGCCTACTTGCACCTTCCCGCAAACGGCGCGAAGATGGTTTCATAACGATGACAAAGGCGCTGCGTCCAGCAGGTTCAGACCGCGCCAAGCTGCTTGTCTGGCACACCTTATGCGAGATGTTGCAAACAGGCGGTTGCGGTGGAAAGCCCCTGAAAGCCCGTCTTTTCACGCGTTTGACACACTGATTTCAGTCGCAATCTAAAGCCTCGCAACGCACACGAATCACACGTCTCTGATCGGAACGCTCTGATGGCGCCCGGGCTCAGTCAAGCCGGGACTCCATCAAAACTTTCCAGCCGCTGATCGGTCTTGCACCCGGCAGCGCCTTCCCTGCACAGGAGGTCCCATGGACGTGATCAGCAGCTTCGCAGCCCGGTTCGAACGCACCCGTGAAGAGGAGATATCCCTCGAGGACTATCTCAACGAGTGCAAACGCAATCCACTGGCCTACGCCACCGCCGCCGAGCGCATGCTCAAGGCGATCGGTGAGCCGCAGATGGTCGACACGCGAAACGACCAGCGCCTGTCGCGGCTGTTCGCGAACAAGGTCATCAAGATCTATCCGGCCTTCGCCGAGTTCTACGGCATGGAAGACGCGATCGAACAGGTCGTCTCCTATTTCCGCCATGCCGCACAAGGGCTGGAAGAAAAGAAGCAAATCCTCTATCTGCTGGGCCCCGTCGGTGGCGGCAAGAGCTCCATCGCCGAACGGCTGAAGTCTCTGATGCAAGAGGTACCTTTTTATGCGATCAAGGGATCACCGGTCAACGAGTCGCCCCTCGGCCTGTTCGACCTGATCGAGGACGGCCCTATCCTTGAAAGCGAATACGGCATTCCGCGCCGCTACCTGAACCGCGTGATGAGCCCTTGGGCCGTCAAGCGCCTGGAAGAGTTCGGGGGCGACATCCGGCAGTTCAAGGTCATCAAGCGCCACCCCAGCATCCTGAAGCAGGTTGGCATTGCCAAGACCGAACCGGGCGATGAGAACAACCAGGACATCTCGGCGCTGGTTGGCAAGGTCGACATCCGCAAGCTTGAAAGCTACGCCCAGGACGACCCGGATGCCTACAGCTACTCCGGCGGCCTGTGCCTGGCCAACCAGGGCTTGCTCGAATTCGTCGAAATGTTCAAGGCGCCGATCAAGGTGCTCCATCCCTTGCTGACCGCCACGCAGGAAGGCAACTTCAAGGGCACGGAAGGCTTCGGCGCGATCCCGTTCGACGGCGTGGTGCTGGCGCACTCGAACGAAAGCGAGTGGAAAGCCTTCCGCAACAACAAGAACAACGAAGCCTTCCTGGACCGGATCTACATCGTCAAGGTGCCGTACTGCCTGCGCGTGTCCGAGGAAGTGAAGATCTACGAGAAGCTGCTCAAGGGCTCCTCGCTGGCTGGTGCCACCTGCGCACCGGGCACGCTGAAGATGATGAGCCAGTTCGCCATCCTCACGCGGCTGAAGGAACCCGAAAACTCGTCGCTGTTCTCCAAGATGCAGATCTACGATGGCGAGAACCTGAAGGACACGGACCCGCGCGCCAAGAGCTACCAGGAGTACCGGGACTACGCGGGCGTGGACGAAGGCATGAGCGGCATCTCCACCCGCTTTGCCTACAAGATCATCTCCAAGGTCTTCAACTTCGACTCGCAGGAATTGGCCGCCAACCCGGTGCACCTGATGTACGTGCTGGAGCAGCAGATCGAGCGCGAGCAGTTCCCGGCCGAGCTGGAGCAGAAGTACACCGCCTTCATCAAGGAGCAGCTGTCGCCGCGTTATGCCGAGTTCATCGGCAAGGAAATCCAGACGGCTTACCTTGAGAGCTACAGCGAATACGGCCAGAACATCTTCGACCGCTATGTCACCTACGCCGACTACTGGATCCAGGACCAGGAGTTCCGCGACACCGACACCGGTGAAGTGTTCGACCGCGCCTCGCTGAACGGCGAACTGGAGAAGATCGAGAAACCGGCCGGCATCGCCAACCCGAAGGATTTCCGCAACGAGATCGTCAACTTCGTGCTGCGCGCCCGCGCCAACAACGCCGGCAAAAATCCGCTGTGGACCAGCTACGAGAAGCTGCGTTCGGTGATCGAGAAGAAGATGTTCTCGAACACCGAGGAGTTGTTGCCGGTCATCAGCTTCAACGCCAAGGCCAGCGCCGACGAGGCCAAGAAACACGAAGACTTCGTCGAACGCATGGTACGCAAGGGCTACACGCCCAAGCAGGTGCGCTTGCTGTGCGAGTGGTACTTGCGGGTGCGCAAGAGTTCGTGAGTGGAGCCCCCGGGCTGGCGGGTACGCCAGCCCGCCCCCCGAGGGGGCTCGCGGGCCCGCTTGGGAGCGGCCCGGCGCTGGGCCTGCGTCGCTCCGGCCACGGGGTTTCCTGTGGCGACGGGCATGCGGATTTTCGCGGCGCACGATAACGGTGTTTGAACTGACCTGAGTGAATCAGGCAATCCAGGAAAGGCCCTCATGCTCCAGCAGATCATTGACCGGCGGCTGGCGGGCAAGAACAAGTCGATTGGCAACCGCGAGCGTTTCCTGCGGCGCCACAAGGACCAGATCCGCGACGCGGTGCGCCGCGCGGTCGACGGGCGCGGCATCCGCGACCTGGAGCGCGGCGAAGAGGTGCGCATTCCGAAGAAGGACCTGACCGAGCCGATGTTCCACCATGGCCAGGGCGGCCAGCGCGAGATGGTGCACCCAGGCAACCAGGAGTACGTGACCGGGGACCGCATCGAACGCCCCAAGGGCGGCGGTGGCAAGGGCAGCGGCAAGGGCCAGGCCAGCGATTCGGGCGAGGGCGACGATGACTTCGTGTTCTCGCTGTCCCGCGAGGAGTTCATGCAGGTCTTTTTCGAAGACCTGGCGCTGCCGCATTTGATCCGGACCCAGCTCGCAGAGGTGCCTGAATGGAAATCTCACCGAGCCGGATATTCCAGCGATGGCACGCCGAACAACCTGCACGTGGTGCGCTCGATGCGCGGTGCCCTGGGCCGCCGCATTGCGCTCGGCGGCGAGTCGCGCCGTGAATTGCATCGGCTTGAAGAGCGGGTCGCCTTCCTGAAGCGCCATCCCAGCGATGACGAAGTCATCCAGAAGGAATTGCGCGAGACCGAGGAACGCATTGCCGTGTTGAAGGCGCGACTCGGGATGATTCCCTTCCTCGACCCGATCGACCTGAAGTTCCGCAGCCGAGTGCGCACCCCGGTGCCCACCAGCAAAGCGGTGATGTTCTGCCTGATGGACGTTTCCGGCTCGATGGACGAGCAGCGCAAGGAGCTGTCCAAGCGCTTCTTCATCCTGCTGTACCTCTTCCTGACCAAGCACTACGAGAAGATCGACCTGGTCTTCATCCGCCACCACACCCAGGCGCAAGAGGTCAGCGAAGACGACTTTTTCCACGCCCGGGAGACCGGCGGCACGGTGGTGTCCAGCGCGCTGGAGCTGATGAGCCAGATCATTGCGCAACGCTACAACCCGACCGAATGGAACATCTACGGTGCCCAGGCCAGCGATGGTGACAACTGGCACCACGACTCCGGCCGCTGCCGCGAGCTGCTGACCGAAAAACTGCTGCCGGCCTGCCGCTACTACGCGTATGTGCAGGTCGCAGAAGAAGAACAGAACCTGTGGGAGGAGTACGCCCGGCTGACCGGCACCCACAAGCAATTTGCGATGCGCAAGGCCGTCGAGGCCTCGCAGATCTACCCAGTCTTCCGTGATCTCTTCAAGAAGGAAGGGGCGACTGCATGAGCACTGCCATGATCACTGCCGACACGCACCGCGAATTCTCCCAGGACCGCCGTTTCGCCGACAAACCGGCCAAGATCCCAACCGACGGTGACCGTCGCAAGCCTCGCATGTCCTTGGAGTCCCCCTTGCCTTCACCCCAGCGGCCCGAGCGGCCCTTGTCTGACCCCAGTGACTGGTCGTTCGAACTCATCGAGCAGTACCACGACGTCATTCGGTCCACCGCCAGGCGCTATGGCCTGGACACCTACCCCAACCAGCTGGAGATCATCACCGCCGAGCAGATGATGGACGCCTACGCCAGCGTGGGCATGCCGGTGAACTACCGGCACTGGAGCTACGGCAAGGAGTTCATCTCCACCGAGAAGAACTACCGCCGCGGCCACATGGGCCTGGCCTACGAGATCGTCATCAACTCCAACCCCTGCATCAGCTACCTGATGGAGGAAAACACGATGGCGATGCAGGCGCTGGTGATCGCCCACGCCGCCTACGGCCACAACAGCTTCTTCAAGGGCAACTACCTGTTCCGGATGTGGACCGACGCGGCGTCCATCATCGACTACTTGGTCTACGCCAAGAACTACATCGCCGAGTGCGAAGAGCGCCACGGCGTGGAGACGGTGGAGCTGTTCCTCGACTCCTGCCACGCGCTGCAGAACCACGGCGTGGACCGCTACCGCCGGCCCAGCAAAAAGTCGCTCGCCGAAGAATTGGCCATGCGCAAGGACCGCGAGCACCACGCGCAGCAGCAGGTCAACGACATCTGGCGCACGCTGCCGCGCAAGGCCGAAGTGGCCGAAGAGGAAAAGCAGGCCAAGCGCTTCCCGGTCGACCCGGAAGAGAACCTGCTGTATTTCATCGAGAAAAACGCGCCGCTGCTGGAGCCCTGGCAGCGCGAGGTGGTGCGCATCGTGCGCAAGGTTGCGCAGTACTTCTACCCGCAGCGCCAGACCCAGGTCATGAACGAAGGCTGGGCGACCTTCTGGCATCACAAGCTGCTCAACACCATGTACGACGACGGTTTCCTGACCGACGGCGTGATGATCGAGTGGCTCAAGTCGCACACCAACGTGGTCTACCAGCCGCGCGTGGGCGACCGCGGCTACTCCGGCCTGAACCCGTATGCGCTGGGCTTTGCGATGTACACCGACATCAAGCGCATCTGCGACAAGCCCACCGAGGAAGACCAGCAGTGGTTCCCCGACATCGCGGGCAAGCCCTGGCTGCCGGTGCTGGACCAGGCGATGCGCAACTACAAGGACGAGAGCTTCATCGGCCAGTACCTCAGCCCCAAGCTGATCCGCGACTTCCGCCTGTTCGCCATCAGCGACGACGAGAAGCAGAGCGAGCTGGAGGTCAGCGCCATCCACGACGACACCGGCTACCGCCGCGTGCGCGAAGCGCTGTCACGCCAGTACGACCTCGGCACCCGCGAGCCCAACATCCAGGTCTGGAACGTCAACCTGCGCGGCGACCGCTCGCTGACGCTGCGCCACACCCAGCACAACGACCGCCCCCTGGACGATGGCGCCAACGAAGTCCTCAAGCACGTTGCCCGCCTCTGGGGATTTGGCGTGCACCTGGAAAGCGTCAATGGCCAGGGCGACGTGACGCGCCGCTGGAACGTGCCGGCGCCCTGAAGCACAAGGCCATGAGGCGACGGGCCGGCAGTTGCCGGCCCGCTTTGTTTCAGGTGCCTGTTTTTACAGCTGGAAGATTTTGCCCGGGTTCAGGATGTTGTGCGGGTCCAGCGCCTGCTTGACGGCGCGCATCATCGCCACCGCGCCTTCGCCGGTTTCGTCGACCAGGAAGCCCTGCTTGTGCAGGCCGATGCCGTGCTCGCCGGTGCAGGTGCCTTGCGCCGCGATGGCACGTTCCACGACACGGCGGTTCAGGTCTTCGGCCAGTTCGCGCTCTGCCGGCAGGGCTGGGTCGATGAGGTAGGCGATGTGGAAGTTGCCGTCGCCGACGTGGCCGACCACGAAGTGCGGCAGGCCGGCGGCTTCGGCTTCGGCCAGCGCGGCGGTCACCATCTCGGCCAGGCGCGAGATCGGCACGCAGGTGTCGGTGGTGACGGCGCGGCAGCCGGGTTTCATCTGCAGCGCAGAGAGGTAGGCGTGGTGGCGCGCGGTCCACAGCCGCGTGCGCTCTTCCGGCGTGGTCGCCCACTGGAAGTCCTGGCCACCCCAGTCGCGCGCCAGCTCCTGCACCGTGGCCGCCTGTTCCTTGACGCTGGCATCGCTGCCGTGGAATTCCATCAGCAGCATCGGCGCTTCTTTCAGGCCGAGGTGGTCGTGGTGGTTGACCGCCCGCACCGCGTGCGTGTCCAGCAGCTCGCAGCGGGCGATCGGCACGCCGAGCTGGATCAGCTGGATGGTGGTGTTGACGGCCGCGCCCACGTCCGCAAAAAAGCAGATCGCCGCGGCCACGCACTCGGGCAGCGGGTGCAGCTTCAGCGTGACCTCGGTGATGATGCCCAGCGTGCCTTCGCTGCCGACCATCAGCCGCGTCAGGTCGTAGCCGGCGCTGCTCTTGCGCGCGCGGGTGCCGGTATGGATGACCTCGCCGCTGGCCGTCACCACTTCCAGCGCCAACACGTTCTCGCGCATGGTGCCGTAGCGCACGGCGTTGGTGCCGGAAGCGCGCGTGGCGCTCATGCCACCGATGGACGCGTCGGCGCCCGGGTCGATCGGGAAGAACAGGCCCTGATCCTTGATTTCGCGGTTCAACTGGCTGCGCAGCACGCCGGGCTGCACGGTGGCCGTCAGGTCCTCGGCCTGCACCCGCATCACTTGGTTCATGCGCGACAGGTCCAGGCTGAGGCCGCCTTGCACCGCCAGCAAGTGGCCTTCCAGGGACGAGCCCGCGCCGTAGGCAATGACGGGCACGCGGTGCGCGGCCGCCAGCCGCACGGCCAGCGCCACGTCCGCCGTGCTTTCGCAGAACAGCACCGCCTCGGGCGGCGGCACGTCGAACGGCGACTCGTCGCGACCATGCTGTTGCCGGACGGCCAGCGCGGTGCTGCAGCGTTCGCCGAAGTGCGCGCGCAACTGCGCCAGCAACTCGGCTGGCACGGGCCGCGCGATCTGGTCGGGGGTGAGGTGAGGGGCGTTCATCTGCTGGTCTCCTGCTGCGTGTCTCGGCCTGGCGTTCAGCGCCCGCCGGACACGTCGATGAAAGTGCCGGTGCAATACGAGGCGGCGTCCGACAGCAGCCACAGCGCCGCAGCCGCCACTTCCTCGGGCTCCCCGCCGCGGCCCATCGGCACGCTGGCTTCCAGCCGCTGCACGCGGCCCGGCTCGCCGCCGCTGGCGTGGATGTCGGTGTGGATCAGGCCTGGCCGGATGCCGTTGACGCGAATCCCTTCGGTGGCCACCTCCTTGGCCAGGCCGATGGTCATGCTTTCGACCGCACCCTTGGAGGCGGCGTAGTCCACGTATTCGCCGGGCGCGCCCAGCTTGGCGGCCATCGAGGACAGGTTGACGATGGCACCGCCCGCGCCGCCGCGGCTGCGCGCCATGCGGCGCACCGCTTCGCGAGCGCACAGGAAGCAGCCGATCACATTGGTCGCCAGCACCTGCTGCAGCCTGGCGGCGCTCATGTCTTCGACCCGCATCTGCGGCGCCAGCATGCCGGCGTTGTTGATCAGCCCGGTCAGCCGGCCCAGCGTTTGGTCGACCGCTGCGAACAGGCGCAGCACCTGGTCTTCCTGCGCCACATCGGCCTGCAACGCGACGGCTTTGCCGCCGGCCGCGACGATGCGTTGAACCACCGAATGCGCCGAGCCTTCGTCGCGGTGGTAGTTCACGGCGACCGCATGACCCGCCGCAGCGGCAGCAATGGCAATGGCGGCGCCGATGCCGCGTCCACCGCCAGTGACCAGCAACACGGGGGACGACGACGAAAGAGGCATGGGAGGCAGCGTCATGTCGGCAATCTAGCCCAAAACGCCAGCGGGGCGCCGCCGCTTAACATCGCGACATGGCCAATCGACTCTCACAAATCGCCACCCGCACCGGCGACGACGGCACCACCGGGCTGGGCGACGGCCAGCGCGTGCCCAAGCACCACCTGCGCATTGCCGCGATGGGCGACGTGGACGAACTGAACTCGCAGATTGGCGTGCTGCTGGCCGAGCCGCTGCCGAACGACGTGCGCGAGCTGCTGGTCGTCATCCAGCACGAGCTGTTCAACCTCGGCGGTGAGCTGTCCATTCCGGGCTACACCTTGTTGAAGGAAGAAGCCTTGGCGGGACTGGACGCCGCGCTGGCGCACTACAACGCAGCGCTGCCTCGTCTCGCCGAGTTCATCCTGCCGGCCGGCACCCGCAGCGCGGCGCTGGCCCATGTGGCGCGTACCATCGCCCGCCGCGCCGAGCGCGCTGTCGTGGCGCTGACCGCCCACGAGGCCGTCAACGACGCGCCGCGCCAGTACCTGAACCGCCTGTCCGACCTGATGTTCGTGCTGGCCCGGGTGCTGAACCGTGCCAACCTCGACGGCCTCGGCGGTGACGACGTCTACTGGCGCAGCGAGCGCCTGGCGCGCCAGCAGGCCGATGCGTTGCCGGAAGACGACGCGCCTGCCGCCTGATCTGCCAAATTCTTTGCACACAGCTGAAAGCGTGTGCTGACTTTCACGTTTGACGCGCTTGCGTTGATCGTTGCAGTTAACCCGCCGCACCGCCGCCCGAAATCCCGGGCAGGAGCGGCCGCTTGGCTTTGCCGTTCCTTGACAAGGGACGGCAATGTTCAAACACAAGGCCCTGCAAGGGCAAGGCTGCGGGCTCAGGCCCGCCGCATGCGTGGCAACACTGACTGCTGTTGCGGTGCTGTGCGCTTGCGGCGGCGGCGTTGACCTGGCACGCGGCAATGCGCTGGACAACGGCACCAGCACCGGCCCGGCCGTGCAGCTCAGTGCGGACGCGGTGTATTTCCGCCCGGCCGACGTGGCGACACTGCGGCAGCTGGAAAAAGCCAGCGCGCGCGTCGTGGCCAGTGCAGGCAAGGCACAGCGTCGCGCGGCAGCCGACCCGTCCGCCAGTGACGTGGGTGTCTTGCTGTGGGGCAGGCCCATGGCATGTGGCGGCGCCGAAGGGGCGGCCGCAACGGTTGCGGTCCCCACCGACGCCAAGCTGCAAGCCCTGTCCAGGCTGACCGGGCTGCCCGCGCAGCGCACGCCCGCCAGCACCCGTTGGAGTTCCGAGCCTGCGAACCACGAATGCGGTGGCGAGAAAGCCAGCCAGTCCGGCGCCACGGCCATCTTTGTCGACACGCAAGAAGGCGCGGGCGGCATCGGCATGGTCACCACCACCGGCATCCAGGCCGACGGCAAGCGCGCCGCATTGCGCCCGCTCGATGCCGCCGGCGAAGATGGCTCGGGTGCCAACGCCGGCACCGCCGGCAGTGCGATGACTTTCCGGCCACCGCAGCGCCAGGCCGGTGGCACCTTGCCCTGGTCCGCTGCCGGTGCCGCCGCGCGCCTGCGCACCCGCCAGCAGGTCGCCTCGTTGACATTGCGTCGCGGCACGCAAGCCACGGTGCAGGTGCGCCAGCTCTTGCGTGCGACCTTCGTCAACGCCGATTGCGCCAAGGGCCAGCGGGCCGCTGCATGCCAGTTGCAATACGAACTCGACACGGTGCTGGCCCGCTCCGAAGTGCACGCCAGTTCGGCCCAGGACGCTTTCGAATTGAACGGCCATGTCACGCTGGAACCCGCGCGCGGTGGCGCGGCGGTCGTGCGCGGCAGCCTCGGTGGGCCCGGCGAGACCACGCGCGAGCCGCACAGCGGCTTTGGCCTGTTCACCTCGCAAGGCTCTTCGACCCAGCACGGCACGTTTGCGCCACGCACCTTCGATGCCACCATCAGCCTGGACCAACTGCTGAACGCCGCCCGCGTGGTCGCCGCGCAGCAACTGGGCGTGGCACCGGCCCAGCTCAGCGCCGAGCAGATGAGCCAGCGCTGGGGCAGCCGCTGGGACGCACGCGACGCCTGGGTGCTGCAGTCGGCCGAAGTCGGCCAGGAGGTCTACAACCCGGACGATGCCGGCAGGGTCGAGATCGCCGGCGGCGTGCTGGACCTGTACGCCGGTTCTCAGGCGCCACGCTGAAGAGCTGAAGAGGTGCCTCTTTTGAGGCGGTGGCTTCAGCCGCGGCGCGCTTTCACCGCTTCGCTCAGCACGCGCAGCACTTCGGCCGAATCGTCCCAGCCCAGACAGGCGTCGGTGATGCTCTGGCCATAGCAAAGTGCGCTCGCGTCGTCCTTGCCCGGCGTGAACTTCTGCGCGCCGGCCACCAGGTGGCTCTCGACCATCACACCGAAGATCTGCCGGCTGCCGGCTTGCAGCTGCGCGCCGATGTCGCGTGCCACGTCCAGCTGGCGCTGGTACTGCTTGCTCGAATTCGCGTGGCTGCAGTCCACCATCAGTGAAGGCGTGAGCTTGGCCGTTTCCAGTTCGCTGCAGGCCGCCATCACGCTTTGCGCGTCATAGTTGGGCGCCTTGCCGCCGCGCAAGATGACGTGGCAGTCCTGGTTGCCCTTAGTCTCGACGATCGCCACCTGGCCGTTCTTGTGCACCGACAGGAAATGGTGTGGCCGCGCCGCGGCCTGGATCGCATCGGTCGCAATCTTGATGTTGCCGTCCGTGCCGTTCTTGAAACCGATGGGCGCGGACAGGCCCGAAGCCAGCTCGCGGTGCACCTGGCTTTCAGTCGTGCGTGCGCCGATGGCGCCCCACGAGATCAGGTCGCCGATGTACTGCGGGCTGATCGTGTCCAGGAACTCGCTGCCCGCCGGCATGCCCAGCCGGTTGATCTCGACCAGCAGCTGGCGCGCCATGCGCAGCCCCTCGTCGATGCGGTAGCTCTCGTCCAGGTACGGGTCGTTGATCAGCCCCTTCCAGCCGACGGTCGTGCGCGGCTTCTCGAAGTAGACCCGCATCACGATCTCCAGCGTGTCGGCGTACTGCTGGCGCAGCGGCTGCAGCTTGCGCGCGTATGCCACCGCTGCGGCCGGGTCGTGGATCGAGCAGGGCCCGATCACCATCAGCAGCCGGTCGTCCTGGCCCTTCATGATGCGCCGCACCGTCTGCCGGGTCGACTGGATCAAGCGCTCGGTCGGCGTGCCAGCGATGGGGAAGAAGCGGATCAGGTGCTCGGGTGGCGGCAAAGGTGTCACCTCCTGGATGCGCTGGTCGTCGGTCTCGCTGGTGCGCTCGCTCAGCACCAGGCCGCTGCGGGCCTCGCTGCTCGACAGGGCGGAAAGGGGCTGGGGCGTGGTCGCCTTGGCATTCATCGGGCTTCTCCTGGGGACAGTGGTGGCCCTGGGCACCGGCGAAAAAAAACCGCCGGTGGGGCCGGCGGTTTTCTGGGGATGTTCGCTTGATGCTTCAGTCGCGCGCGATTGCCTCTCCAGCCGCCAAACGGGGCGAGGACCAAAAGTAGGCAAAGAAAAATCGCGGGGTGCGCATGACGCGGCGAATGTAGCACGGGCGGGGTTGCAAAGGAAAAAGGTTATGCTTTGGTGTTTTACAAGGCCGCAACTTTCAAGCGGTCCATTGACAGGGAAATGAGGGGGATGCATGCGACGCAGGACATGGTTGCAGCTTGCGGGAGTGGGCGCTGCTTTAATAGGTTGTGGTGGAAGTTCGTCTGAGGGAGGAGATGGCGGTCCGGATCAAACTCCCGGTGATGGCGACTCCGGCGGGGAAAGTGGCCCGCCGCCCAACGTGCTGATGATCGCCATTGACGACCTGAATGATTGGGTCGGATTTCTCAAAGGCCACCCCCAAGTCAAGACGCCCAACATGGACGCGCTGGCTGCGCGTTCCACTGTGTTCGAGCGGGCCTATTGCAACGCGCCGACCTGCACTGGATCACGTGCCAGTGCACTGACCGGCCTGTCGGTGCAATCAACAGGGGTTTGGGATCTCGACCAAACCTTCAGCACAGTGAATCCGGGCAAGCCGATGTTGTGGGGCATGCTGAACAATGCGGGCTACGCCACGCAGCTCTATGGCAAGGTTGATCACAACTTCACCCTGGGTTCGCAGCCGTTTCCTACGACCACTCCCTACGCCAACAAGGTGTGTCCAAGTGGCACAGGTGTCGGTGCTTTTGATTGGGGCCCGACCAGCGGCCCGGACTCAGACCATCCCGATTACCGCTTCGCACAGCAGGGCATCGACTATCTGGCATCGGCCAGTCGCAGCAGGCCCTTCTTTCTGGGGGTTGGGTTCGTGCGCACGCATGTTGGCTGGTACGTGCCCCAGCGCTTTTTCGACATGTATCCCAAAGAAGGACTGGCGCTCCCGGAGGCGCCCGCAGATGACCTGGACGACCTGGGGCCAGTGGGACGAGCGATCGCGCTGCAATGGAACTTCCATCAGTGCATTACCAAGCAGAACCTGTGGGCCGATGCCGTGCAAGCCTATCTGGCCAGCATTTCATGGGTGGATGAACAAATTGGCCGATTGATCGCGGCGTTGGACGCCAGCCCGCATGCGAACAACACTATGGTCGTGCTCTGGAGCGACCACGGCTTCCATCTGGGCGAGAAGTTCCACTGGCACAAGGAGGCTTTGTGGGAGCGGTCCACGCACGTGCCCTTCCTGATGCGGCGCCCAGGTCAAGCCACTTCGGTCCGCCAGCGTGCGTGCGTCAGCCTGCGTGACATGGTGCCGACCCTGCTGGATTACTGCGGTGCCGCACCGGCTTACCCGATGGACGGCATCAGCCTGCGTCGCTTGATCGAGCAGCCATCGCGCAGTTGGGATGTGCCTGTGCTCACCACACATGAGCAATACGACCATGCCATACGCACGGACCAGTGGCGGTACATCCGCTATGGCTCTGGCGAAAGGGAGCTTTACGACGAATCCGTCGATCCGCACGAGTACAAGAATCTGGCGGGAGATGCGTCTCACGAGCCTTTGATGGCCCAGCTCGACGCGCTGATGCCGGCTCGCCCCGTGTAAATCTCCGGCATCAAGCCGGGTTTCGACACTTGCCCGACCAACTTTAGCGACAGAAAGCCAACGAACCGCCTGCACCTCCACTTCAAGACAAGTGCCCTGGCCACCGATGACCTTTGCAAGCGCGCCCCCCCATGGGTCGCGCTCCTGCAACGGAGTCAATCATGGTCAGCACGGTCGGAATCAGGAACAAGGAACACGCGCGCAAGCTTGCGCACAGCACGGGGCTGGGTCTTGCGCTCTTGGTCAGCGGGTTGGTCGTCGGATGCGGTGGCGGTGGTGGCGACTCCGGGACGAGCGTGCCGGCCGAGCAGCCGCAGGGCGACGGCCAGGCAATCGCGCCAGAATTGACGATCGGTGCAGACAGCTTCTATTTCGCGCCCGGAGCAGCAAATGCGAGCGCGAGCTCACTGAACAAAGTGGCCGGTGGCACGGCATTGACCGCCTTCTGGGATCCCAACGACGGCAACACGGCGCTGTCGCCTGGCATGAAGATCTTCTTCTTCGGTCAGGCTCAGGGTTGCACGGCTGGTTCGCAGGGCCCGCTGGATTCGTTCAGCGACACGCGGCTCGCCGATGTTTCTGGCTTGACCGGTGTGCCGGCCGATGCCGTAGGCGCAGAGTTGCGTTGGGTGCCTTCTGCCAACACTTCGGCTTGTGATGCCGCCTCGCGTGCCAAGCGTGGTGCCTCCAGCGCCTTCCTGAATGCGTCTGATGCCAACGGCGCAATGGCCTTGCTGACCAGCTCGGGCATTCAGAGCGATGGTCAGGCCAGCTTCTTCGGCCCGTATTCCAGCAGCGGCCAGAACGGCAAGGGCGACAACGCCTACATCACGGGCACGTTTGTGAACTTCCGCCATGCAGCCTGGCTGGCTGATCCGCTGCAGCCTTGGCTCAACGGCACCAAGGCGCGTCTGCGCAGCGAACAGGGGCTGACCACCGCCAGCGTCGAGGGTGGCCGGGCGATGGCCCAGGTCAAGCAACAGATGATGGCCACGTTCTACAACCACAAGTGCCGGCAGGACGAGGCCACCAATCCTTGCCAGATCCAGTACCTGATGGACACCGCGATCATGCGCACAGGCGTGAGCAACTGGTCGGGCGAGTCGTGGTTCGTGAACGCCAAGGTATGGGGCGATCCCGTCCAAGGCGGCATTCCCATCGTCAGCGGGCCGATCTACGGCAACGGTGTCACCACCAGTGATTCAGAGCGTGGGCTGGCACTGTGGACCTCGCAAGGTGAAGCGTCCCAGCACGCAACGTTTGCCGCCAAGACTTTCGACGTGACGATCAGCCTTGATCAGCTGGTGAATGTCTTGCGAATCACCACTGGCCGTGCCGTCAACAAGGCACCCAGCGCCGTTTCCGATGCCGAGATCGCCTCGCTGTGGGGCAGCGCCTGGAACGATCCCGGTGCCTGGGCCTTGCTGTCGACCGACGTGGCGCAGGAGGTCTACAACCCGGACAGCAACTTCCGGGCGGAAATCGGCGGCGGCTTCAAGAGCCTGTTCGTGGGGCCGCAGTAACGGTCAATGGCACTGCCTGACGCCAGTCAGGCAGATGGCGATCCATCATCGTGTCCATAGCCAGCGGGTCTGCAATGCAGGCCCGCTCTGCATTGTTGGCGATCTGGGCATCGAGCCTGGCCTGCAGCGCCTGCGGTCCACCCTGTTCAAGCAGTCGGTACAGGTTCGTCCAATGGTCGCCGCCCACGGCGGCCAGTCCTTGCTCGCGTGCCGCCTTCACAGCCCGCGCACCGCTGATCACCTTGCGTTCGAACTGGGCTCGCGTGCGCATCGGGTACTCGCGCATCGTCAAGCCAGGCAAAGAGGTATAGCTCGCACGGGCGTAGTGGCCGGCTTCCAGCAGCTTGTGATTGCCTTGCGCGATTTCCATGCCAACGCGCGCCCGCACGATCACCTTGGCCGAGACGTGTGACCGCGGCTGCCGGTGGGTCAGTCGGCGGAAGAAGTAGTCCACATCTTCTGCCGCATCGCCGGGCATCAACGCATAGATGCTCTTGGGCAGTGCCACGGCATCGACCTCAGGGGGCACAACCGCCAGCAGGTCACGCAGCGGCCGGTCGCTGCAGACGAACTCGTCTGCGTCTACAAGGATCAGCCACTCCAGCTCAGGCCACAAGGACTTGAGGTACCAGCAGGCGCCGGACACCTTGCGGCCCTGGAAGTGGGCCATCACCGTGTCTTTGAGCGTGAGCACCGTGGCATCGGTGAAGGCTTGCTGGAAATGTTGCAGCAGTGCCGGCGTGCGATCAGTGGACAGGTTGTCGATGACAAAGAATCGACGCACCCCCATCGCGTAGTGCCAGACCAGGTTGAACAGCAGGATGTCCTGCTCGTCCTTCACCATGGTCACGTAGCCCAGTCCTTGCCATGCCGGCGAGTCTGGCATCAGGGGCGAGGTGGCGCGATCCGGTCCTGCGCTGACCAAGTGCTCGGCCAGCGAGAAGTCACGCGAATTGAAGGGCTTGGCTGACGGAAATTCGAGGATCGTGTCGTAGCAGCGCAAGTCCAGCAAGGTCGCGATCATGCGATAGGCCACCACCGGATGCTCGCGCTCGCGGAAGGTTGACGTCAGCAATTCACCGGCGGCCTGTGCTTGCCCAGCCTTTTTCAGGTCCCGAACCTTGTCGAAGATGCCGCCCAGGCCGGGGAAGGGCTGTTCTACCTCGGCCGAGTGCGCTTCAGCCTTGGTTGCAGCGGGCTGAGGCATGGCGTCGCCTGTGGACTCAGGCTCGCTGGTTGCTTCGTTCTTGTTGCGCTTTTGACGCGCGCCGCTCAGGAAAGAAAACATCGATTGCTGCAGTCAACCTGTCACCGGCATGCCAGCTGGCCGGGCAGGGAAGGTGACGAAGACGAACTCGCTCAAGCCGTCCCACCCACCGTCAACCCATCAATCCGCAACGTCGGCTGCCCGACCCCCACTGGCACGCTCTGTCCTTCCTTGCCGCAGGTGCCGACGCCGGTGTCGAGTTCGAGGTCGTTGCCGATCATGCTGATGCGGGTCATGGCGTCGGGGCCGTTGCCGATCAGGGTGGCGCCTTTGACGGGGTAAAGGATCTTGCCGTTTTCGACCCAGAAGGCTTCGGAGGCGGAGAAGACGAACTTGCCGCTGGTGATGTCGACCTGGCCGCCGCCGAAGTTGGTGGCGTACAGGCCGCGCTTGATGCTGGCGATGATCTCTTCCTTGGGCTTGTCGCCGGCCAGCATGTAGGTGTTGGTCATGCGCGGCATGGGCACATGGGCGTAGCTTTCGCGGCGGCCGTTGCCGGTGGGCTTCACGCCGGACAGGCGGGCGTTCATGCTGTCCTGGATGTAGCCGCGCAGGATGCCGTCTTCGATCAGCACGTTGCGCTGGGTCGGGTTGCCTTCGTCGTCGACGTTCAGCGAGCCGCGGCGGTCGGTCAGTGTGCCGTCGTCCAGCACGGTGACGCCCTTGGACGCCACACGTTCGCCAATGCGGCCGGAGAAGGTGGACGCGCCTTTGCGGTTGAAGTCGCCCTCCAGGCCGTGACCCACGGCTTCGTGCAGCATCACGCCGGGCCAGCCGGAGCCCAGCACGACGGTCATCATGCCGGCCGGCACGGGGCGGGAATCGAGGTTGGTCAGCGCCGCGTTGACGGCCTGGTCCACGTATTCGTTGAGCTGGGCGTCCTGGAAGTAGCCCAGGCCGAAGCGGCCACCGCCGCCGCCGGAGCCGACTTCGCGGCGGCCGTTCTGCTCGGCAATGACGGTGACCGACAGGCGCACCAGCGGGCGCACGTCTGCGGCGCGGGTGCCGTCGGCACGCGCCACCATCACCACGTCGTATTCGGCGGCCAGGCCAGCCATGACCTGCACCACGCGCGGGTCGCGGGCACGGGCCATCTTCTCGACGCGCTCCAGCAGCGCGACCTTCTGCGTGC
Organism: Ideonella sp.; assembly: GCF_041287625.1. GTDB lineage: Bacteria > Pseudomonadota > Gammaproteobacteria > Burkholderiales > Burkholderiaceae_C > Ideonella. The sequence goes on along the minus strand of NZ_JBGGNH010000033.1, from coordinate 61,787 downwards.
TGTCCAGCGTCGCGATCGGGTCCAGCGGCGCGTACAGCAGCCGGCTCTTGGCGACCTGCGGTTTGCGGTCCAGCTTGACGCGGCGGCTCTGGCCCGCGGCGGCGATGCTGCGCACGGTGCGCGCGGCGTCCAGCAGCGCGGCTTCGGAAATGTCGTCCGAATAGGCGAATGCGGTTTTCTCGCCGGCGATGGCGCGCACGCCCACGCCCTGGTCGATCGAGAAGCTGCCGCTCTTGACGATGCCTTCTTCCAGGCTCCAGCCTTCGTGGCGGGTGTACTGGAAGTAGAGATCCGCGTCATCCACCCGGTGTTCACCGATGGTGGCCAGGGCGCGGGACAGGCTGGCTTCCGACAGCTGGTACGGGTCCAGGAGCAGACTTTGGGCCACGGCAAGCCGTTCGAGGGTGGGTTCGCGCGAGATCATGTTTTTGATTGTAGGAGTGCGCCTGCCGCCTGTGGGGCGTTACATGCATTGACCATTCGATGTCATCTCACGCAGCATGGGATGCGTTGTGCTTCACATCCGGCGGCAATGCACCTCACCCACTTGCGCCGGCCTCTTTGTCCCACCCAATTCGAAGGAGCGATCCCATGTTCAAGCTGCAAACCACCTCTGCACTGGCCCTGGCCAGCATCCTGTCCCTGGCCAGCCTGGCGGCCTCCGCGCAAACCGCGGCCCCGGTCGAACGTGGCGCCAGCACGCCGCACATCGCGCAAAAGCAGGACCGCCAGCAACAGCGCATCGACAAGGCTTCTGCCAGCGGTGGCCTGAATGCTGCCGAGACGAATCGCCTGGACAAGCAGCAAACGCACATCAGCAACCTGCAGGACAAGGCCGCGGCCGATGGCACGGTCACCGCCAAGGAGCGCAGCCGCGTTCGCGCCGCCGAGCGCCGCACCAACCACCACATTGCCCGCCAGGCGCACGACGGCCAGACCGCCGCGCCGGCGACCACCCCGCAACAGTGATCCTCCCAGGGCCCTGCTGGCCACCCGCCGGCATCCGCGCTGACTGAGCCCCAGCGCCGGTGTCGTCGGTCCAGGCCTGAAGCCTCCGGTTGATCTCGCTGCAGCCCGCCTCGGCCTCGTGCCCCGGCGGGCTTTTTCGTTTTGGCGACTGGCTTGCTCAGCCCTCGCCGGGCTCGCTGCTGTCGTCGTCGCCGGCTGCGTTGCGCCATTGCAGTGCCAGCGTGTAGAGCGCGTTGCGAGAGGTGCCGCTCAGTTCGGCCGCCAGCGCCACGGCCTGTTTCAGTGGCAATTCCCGCAGCAGCACCTTGAGCTGCCGCTTGGCCTCGGCGGGCAGGCCATCGTCGCCGTCCTGTTGCACCGCGGGCGGGAGCGGGTGCAGCACCAGCGCAAACTCGCCCTTGAGGCGCTGCGCATCCGCTGCCAGCCAGGCCGGCAGCCTGGCGGCGGGCGCACTGTGAATCTGCTCGAACTGCTTGGTCAGCTCACGGCACAAGGTGACCTTGCGCTCCGGGCAGCGCTCGGCCAGTGACGTCACCAAGGCCTCGATGCGGTGCGGCGCCTCGAACAGCACCGTCGCGCCGGCCTGCTGCAGCAACAGTTCCAGCGCCGCCTGGCGATCGCCACCCTTGGCCGGCAGGAAGCCGGCGAAGTGAAAGCCCACTGCGCCGCTGTGGCCCGCCAGGCAACCTGCGGCGCTCAAGGCGGTGACCACGCTGCTGGCGCCTGGCAGCGGCATCACGCGGTAGCCGGCGGCTTGCGCCTGCGCCACCAGCACCGCGCCGGGGTCCGACACGGCCGGCGTGCCGGCGTCGCTGACATAGGCCACGCGCTCGCCGCGCGCCAGGCGTTCCAGCACCTTGGCCGCGGCGCTCTGCTCGTTGTGCTCGTGCAGCGCGATCAGCGGCTTGTCCAGCCCGAGGTGGCGCAACAGCCCGCCGCTGACCCGCGTATCCTCGCAGGCCACGGCGTCGGCCAGCGCCAGCGTGTGCATCGCACGCAGGCTGAAGTCGGCCAGGTTGCCGATGGGCGTGGCCACCACGTACAGCGTGCTGGCCGGAAAGCTCTGGCCGCCGGCGGCGGCCGCTGCGGCTTGCAGCAAATGGGCGGATGAGGAGGGGGCGGACATGGGGTTCTGGAAACGCGCTGTGGCGGTGGTGCCTGCCGCAGCGGCCGGGGGCACCGAGGGCGAGGTGCCCTCCGGTGTGCAGGCCGAAGACCAGGCGCTGGCGCATCTGCAGCGCCATGGCCTGAAGCTGGTCGAACGCAATTATCGGCTCGCCCGCGGCCCTTCTCGGCGGGCCGGCGAGATCGACCTGATCCTGCGCGACCGTGACGGCACGCTGGTCTTCGTCGAAGTGCGTGCGCGCCGTGGCAGCGCGCATGGCGGCGCCGCGGCCAGCGTCACGCGCACGAAGCAGCAAAAGCTCATCTATGCCGCGCGCGCCTACCTGCTGCAATTCGCCACCTTGCCACCGTGCCGTTTCGATGTGGTGGCGATCGACGATGGCCGCATCGAGTGGCTGAAAGCCGCCTTCGACGCTGCATGAATCGCCCGCTCGCCGTCAGTTGCAGGGAACTCCTGGCGCCGGCCAGCACCCAAGCGGTAGCCGGATCGGGTCACGCCCGCGGCTTATCATCGGCGCCCATGCTTGAAGCTCGCATCCAGCACCATTTCTTCGAAACCGCCGACCTGCTCAACCAGGTTGCCGAAGCCCTCTCCCGCCCCATTTCCGAGGCCGCGCAAGCGGCGGTCGGCTGCCTCACCGCAGGCGGCAAGCTGCTGGCCTGTGGCCAGGGGGCGGACGCTGACCTGGCCCAGTGGCTGTGCGCCGCGCTGATGCTGCGCTTCGAGCGCGAGCGGCCCTCGCTGGCCGCAATGGCCCTGGGCCCGGCGCTGGCCAGGCCTTTGGGCGGTCAGGCCGGTCCGGCGCCGGAGCTGCTGCTGGCGACGCAGATTGGCGCACTGGGCCAGCCCGGCGACCTGCTGGTGGTGTTTGCCGGCCTGCTGTCCACGGACCCGGCGCTGCATGCCGCGGTGCGGGCCGCGCACGACAAGGACATGAGCGTGCTGCTGCTGACCGGCGGGGACCCTGGCCCCTGGCCGGACCTGCTGGCCGAGACCGACGTCTGGATTCCAGTGGCCAGCCCGCGCGCGCCGCGGGTGCGCGAGCTGCACCTGATGGCGTTGCACACGCTGTGCGATGCGATCGACATTCAACTGCTGGGCGAAGACGAGCCGGCCTGAGCCGCGCCACCGTCGCCCGATCCCGGCCCTGTGGGCCCGTCAGAACCCGAGTTCACATGCCTGCTGTTTTCACTCCCCGCCGCCTTGCTTCCCTGACCACGCTGCTGGCCGCCACCACGCTGGCCGGCGCTGGCCTCAGCGCCTGCGTGCCGCTGATGCTGGGCGGCGCCGCCGGCGGCGTGCTGCTCTACACCGACCGCCGCACCTCCGGTGCGCAAGTGGAGGACGCGGCCATCGAGTCCAAGGCCGCGCGCAAGGTCAGCGCGGTGCTGGGCGACCGCGGCCACGTCGGCGTGGTCAGCTACAACCGCTGGGTGCTGCTGACCGGCGAAGTGCCGAACGAGGCCGACCGTGCAGCGCTGGAGCAAGCCGTGGCCGGCATCGAGAACGTTCGCTCGGTGACCAACGAAACCGCGGTGATGGGCAGCAGCTCGCTGACCTCGCGCTCGAACGACCTCATCGTCACCAGCAAGGTCAAGGCGACTTTCGTCGACGCGGGCGACGTGCAGGCGAATGCGTTCAAGGTGGTCACTGAGCGCGGCATCGTTTACCTGATGGGCCGGGTTACCGTCGAGGAGAGCGACCGTGCGGCCAACCTGGCGCGCGCCATCAGCGGTGTGCAGAAGGTCGTGAAGGTCACCGAGACCATCACCGAAGAAGAACGCAAAGCGCTGCAGGCGCGCTGAGTGCTACCGCCGCCGCAGCGGCTGGGAACTGCTCAGCCGCGCAGCCGGCGGATCAGGCTGGACGTGTCCCAGCGCTTGCCGCCCAGGGCCTGCACGTCGGCATAGAACTGATCGACCAGCGCCGTCACCGGCAGCCTGGCGCCGTTGCGGCGGGCTTCGTCCAGCACCAGGCCCAGGTCTTTGCGCATCCAGTCGACCGCAAAGCCGAACTCGAACTGACCGTCGACCATGGTCTTGCCGCGGTTGTCCATCTGCCAGCTCTGGGCCGCGCCTTTGCCGATCACGTCCAGCACCTGCTTCATGTCCAACCCGGCCTGCTGGCCGAAGGCAATCGCCTCGGACAGGCCCTGGACCACGCCGGCAATGCAGATCTGGTTGACCATCTTGGCCAACTGCCCGGCACCGACCTCGCCGACGCGGGTCACCGCGCGCGAATAGGCCATGGCCACCGGCTGCATCGCGTCGAACGGTGCGGCGTCGCCGCCGCACATCACCGTCAGCAGGCCGTTGACTGCGCCAGCCTGGCCGCCCGAGACGGGCGCGTCGACAAACTGCAGGCCCAGCCCGAGCGCCGCTCGGTGCAGTTCGCGCGCCACCTCGGCCGAGGCGGTCGTGTGGTCCACGAACACCGCGCCTTCGGCCATGCCGGCGAATGCGCCGTCAGCGCCCAGCGTGACCGAGCGCAGGTCGTCGTCATTGCCCACGCAGCAGAACACGAAGCTGGCGCCGGCCGCTGCTTCACGCGGCGTCGGCGCGCTGCGGCCACCGTATTCCGCTACCCATGCCGCTGCCTTGGCCGCGCTGCGGTTGTAGACCGTCACCTGGTGGCCGGCGCGTTGCAGGTGGCCGGCCATCGGGTGGCCCATCACGCCCAGGCCGATGAAGGCGACGGTTTGCGACGGGGTGGCTTCGTAGGTCTTGGTCATGATCAGACGATCGTCAAATGTTCGGTGCCGGCAGAGAGGTCACTGACCCGTGCGCGGCTGCTGTTGAGCTTGATGTTCAGCCGCAGGTCGTTGACCGAGTCGGCGTTGCGCAGCGCATCCTCGTAGTTCACCGCGTGGGCCTCGTACAGGTCGAACAGCGCCTGGTCGAAGGTCTGCATGCCGAGTTCGCGCGAGCGCTTCATCAGCTCCTTCAGCTCGCCCACCTGGCCCTTGAAGATCAGGTCGGCCATCAGCGGCGTGTTCAGCATGATCTCCACTGCAGCGACCCGGCCCTTGCCTTCCTGGCGCGGGATCAGCCGCTGCGAAACCATCGCCTTCAGGTTCAGCGACAGGTCCATCAGCAGCTGGTCGCGCCGCTCTTCGGGGAAGAAGTTGATGATCCGGTCCAGCGCCTGGTTGGCGCTGTTGGCGTGCAGCGTGGCCATGCACAGGTGGCCAGTTTCGGAGAAGGCGACCGCCAGCTCCATCGTCTTGCGGTCGCGGATTTCGCCCATCAGGATCACGTCAGGCGCCTGGCGCAGGCAGTTCTTCAGCGCGACCTCCCAGTCGTTGGTGTCGATGCCGACCTCGCGCTGCGTGATGATGCAGTTCTTGTGCGGGTGCACGAACTCGACCGGGTCTTCGATCGTGATGATGTGGTCATAGGCGTTTTCATTGCGCCAGTCCACCATCGCCGCCAGCGAGGTGCTCTTGCCCGAGCCGGTGGCGCCGACCATGATGACCAGCCCGCGCTTGGTCATCGAGACTTCCTTCAGGACCCGCGGCAGGCTCAGCTCGTCGATGGTCGGCAAATGCGCCGGAATCGTCCGCAGCACCATGCCCACATGGCCTTGCTGCAGGAAGGTGTTGACCCGGAAGCGGCCGATGCCTTGCGGCGAGATCGCGAAGTTGCACTCCTTGTCGCGCTCGAAGTCCGCCGCCTGCTTGTCGTTCATGATGGCGCGCGCCAGGGCCAGCGTGTGCGCGCCGGTCAGTGGCTGCGGCGAGACCTTGGTGACCTTGCCGTCGACCTTGATCGCCGGCGGGAAGTCGGCGGTCAGGAACAAGTCCGAGCCATTGCGGGTGACCAGCAGGCGCAGCAGGTCGCTGACGAATTTCGAGGCCTGATCGCGTTCCATGGGGCGGGGTCTTTCGAAGGAGGAAAGAAGGAGGAAGGGTCTGCTGGCTGGGGTGTCTGTCGCGGGCTTCAGTCATGGGTGCCGCGGGTCAGCAGCACCGACAGGCGCGCACTGACCTGGCGCAGCCGCAGCGACAGCCGCTTGGCAATCCAGGCCAGCAGCGAGGCCGCCAGCCGCGGCTCCTCGACCATCATGCGCTCCAGCGCCTGGCTGGGCAGCACCGCGAGCGTGACCGGCGTCAGCGCGGTGCAGGCGCAAAAGCGCGTGCCGCCGTCCAGCATCGACATCTCGCCCAGCAGGTCACCGGCACGCGACTCGCCGATGCGTGCCCGCGCGCCCGAAGGCTGCATGCGGTCCTCGGCGACCACGCCTTGCAGTACCACGACGAGGAAGTCGCCCTGCTCGTCCTGACCGATGATCTGCTTGCCGCTGTCCAGCTGCACGTATTCGAAATAGCCGCCCAGCACTGCCAGCTGCTCGGCGCCCAGCAGTGCCAGCGCACGGTCCTGGCCCAGCAGCTTGACCAGCGACAGCACGCCCAGCGAGCCGTCGTAGGGCTTGGCGTTCAGGTCCGGGGCACGCAGCGCCCACGGCACAAAGAGCTGCGTGTCCTGGTGGCGGTCGACAAACTGCGTGGCGTAGAAGCCCGAGTCGTCCTCCCGCGGCGCAGCCACCGGCTGGCGCGCACGGAAAAAGGCAAGAAGCCGCTTCACTGCCGCCGCTTTCCCGGCTCAGCCGGGGAAGTTCTCGGGGAACTTGGCCTTCACGCGGGCCTCGCTGCCAGACACGAGGTTGCGTCGCACCAAGTCGGCCAGGCATTGGTCCAGCGTCTGCATGCCCACGTTGTTGCCGGTCTGGATCGACGAATACATCTGCGCGATCTTGTTCTCGCGGATCAGGTTGCGGATGGCCGAGGTGCCCAGCATGATTTCGTGCGCCGCCACACGGCCCTGGCCGTCCTTGGTCTTGCACAACGTCTGCGCAATGATGGCCACGACCGATTCCGACAGCATCGCCCGCACCATGTCCTTCTCGGCCGCCGGGAACACGTCGACCACCCGGTCGATGGTCTTGGCGGCGCTGGAGGTGTGCAGCGTGCCGAACACCAGGTGGCCGGTTTCAGCGGCCGTCAGCGCCAGGCGGATGGTTTCCAGGTCGCGCAATTCGCCGACCAGGATCGCGTCCGGGTCTTCGCGCAGCGCGGCGCGCAGCGCGTTCGAGAAGCTCAGCGTGTGCGGTCCGACCTCGCGCTGGTTGATCAGGCACTTTTTCGATTCGTGCACGAATTCGATCGGGTCTTCCAGCGTCAGGATGTGGCCGTAGTGGCTCTCGTTGAGGTGGTCGATGATGGCGGCCAGTGTGGTTGACTTGCCCGAGCCGGTCGGCCCGGTCACCAGCACCAGGCCGCGCGGCTTGAGCGCCAACTCGGCGAAGATCGGCGGGCAGTTCAGCTGCTGCAGCGTCAGGATCTTCGACGGAATGGTCCGAAAAACGGCGCTGGAGCCGCGGTTCTGATGGAAGGCGTTGACCCGGAAACGCGCCAGCCCTTGCACTTCGAAGCTGAAGTCGCACTCCAGCGTGTCTTCGTACTGCTTGCGCTGGGTGTCGTTCATGATGTCGTACACCATGGCATGGACCTGCTTGTGGCCCAGCGGCTCCACATTGATGCGCCGCACGTCGCCATGCACCCGGATCATCGGCGGCAAACCGGCCGACAGGTGCAGGTCGGAGGCCTTGTTCTTGACAGAAAAAGCCAGCAGTTGGGTGATGTCCATGGTGGGTCGGTTCGCCTTGAAATGCGGGATGTGAACCGCTTGTATTCGGCTGATCAGCGGCCTGGTTTATCCTCGATCGACCATGGCCAGTATCGCTGAGAACATACTACAAGTCCGGGGCCGCCTGGCCCAGGCCGCCGCAGCCGCTGGGCGCGACGTGAACGATGTCCGTTTGCTGGCGGTGAGCAAGACTTGCGCCGCCGAAGCGGTGCGCGCGGCCCACGCGGCCGGTGAACGCGAATTCGGCGAAAACTACGTGCAGGAAGCGCTGGACAAGATCGCCGCGCTGGCCGACCTGCGCGGTGAGCTGCAGTGGCACCTGATCGGCCCGCTGCAGTCCAACAAGACGCGCGTGGTGGCCGAGCAGTTCGACTGGGTGCACACCGTGGACCGGCTGAAGATCGCCGAGCGGCTGTCGGCCCAGCGGCCGGCGCACCTGGGGCCGCTGAACGTCTGCCTGCAGGTCAACATCAGCGGAGAAGACAGCAAGAGCGGCATCGCCCTGCACGAGCTGGCGGTGCTGGCGCCTCAGGTTGCGGCCTTGCCGCGGCTGCGGCTGCGTGGCCTGATGGCGATTCCCGAGCCTGCGGCCGAGCTGCCGGCGCAGCGCTTGCCGCATCGCGCACTGGCGCAGGCGTTGGCCCGCCTGCGTGCCCAGGGCCTTGACCTGCTGGACACGCTGTCCATGGGCATGAGTGCCGACCTGGAAGCGGCGGTGCTCGAAGGCGCCACGCTGGTGCGGGTCGGCACCGCGATCTTCGGCGGCCGAGTCTGAAGCCTCAGCGCTTGGGCAGGTCGTCTTCGTCGAACAGCGCCAGCCAGTCGGTGTTCGGCGCTTCGACGTACAGGTCCTGCACCAGCAGCCCGCGCTGCAGATCGAGGCTGGAGTCGTGCCAGCCGCCGCGCAGCGGATCTTCCGCCGGCAGTCGCAAACCCGCTGTCGGTGGCACAGCGGCCGGCTGGCGCACGGGGCCCAGGGGCGGCACCCTCAGCATGGGCAGCAGCGGCAACAGGCGTTGGGCTGCCGCGCGTGGCGTGTTGAGGGCGCTGAACATGGGATCCTCCTCCTGGCTTTCGTTGGGCGTTGACGGCGGGTACTGCATGGGACGGCATCGTCCGGCAAGCAGCCTGCGCGCTCAATCGCCCTGGCGGGGGGGAAAGGGTCCGGCGGGGTCCCCCCAAAAGAGGGGTTTTCCGGGGCGCTATGGCGGGCGGTGCCCGTGCCGCCGCCAGAAGTTCGGTCAGAAGCTCAGCGAGGTGGTATTTTTCACTTCTTCCATGACCGCATAGGTGCGCGTCTCGCGCACCCCCGGCAGCGACCAGATCACATCGCCGACAAACGAACGGTAGGCCGCCATGTCCGACACCCGCGTCTTCAGCAGGTAGTCGAAGCCGCCGGCCACCAGGTGGCATTCAAGGATCTCCGGGCGCACCTGCACCGCGGCGCGGAAGCTGTCCATCACGTCGTGCACCGTGCGGTCCAGCAGCACCTCCACGAACACCATCAGCCCGGCGCCCAGCTTGACCGGGTTCAGCCGCGCCTCGTAGCCGAGGATGAAGTTCTCGCGCGTCAGCCGCTTGACCCGCTCCAGCACGGCCGTGGGCGACAGATGCACCTCTTCGGCGAGTTTCAGGTTGCTGATGCGCCCGTCTTTCTGCAGCACGCGCAAGATGCGCAAATCGATCTTGTCCAGCCCACGCTCGAGATCGATCGGTTCGAGGGTGGGCTTCATTCTTGAGAAAACTCCGTCATACGGTCAAAACTCCGAATCTTTACCGGGAATTGTCCGCATAAGCTGCGCATCCATCCAGTCAGGTTTTCTACTGCCTTTCACTGCCATGCACACCCCCACGCCGTTCCCCTTGCCGGCCCAGCGCCAGCGCTTGCCATTTCCGTACCAGCCCGAGGCGCAGGTGCTGGCCGCAGCGCGTGCGCGCGCTGATGCGGGGCTGGATTGGGCCGCCGTCACGGCGCGCGCCACGCCGTGGGTGTTGGCTGTGCGCGACAAACCGGCGCCGTTCTGGGCCATGGAGTCGCTGCTGAAGGAATACCCGATCTCCAGCGCCGAGGGCCTGGCGCTGATGCGGCTGGCCGAGGCCCTGCTGCGCGTGCCGGACGTGGAAACCGCCATCGCGCTGGCCGCCGACCAGCTCGGCCGGGCTGACTTCGACAGCAATGAAGGTCGCGGAGGCAGCGGCGGCCTGATGGCCAACCTGTCGGCCAGCGCCATCTCGCTGTCGAAGAAATTCCTGCCGGAAGCCGAGCAGGACAGCGGGCTGATCAAGCGCCTGGGGGCCCGCACCGTGGTCGCCGCCACCGTGCGCGCCATCCAGCTGCTGGGCCGCCAGTTCGTGCTGGGCCGCCACATCCAGGAAGCCATGGCCGAGGCCGCCAGCCAGCGCAAGGCCCAGCCCATGCTGCGCTTTTCGTACGACATGCTGGGCGAAGGCGCCCGCACCGAACACGACGCCGAGCGCTACCAGGCCGCCTACCTGAAGGCGATTGACGCGATTGCCACCACCGCCGGCGGCCGCGGCCCGGAGCGCAGCGACGGCATCTCGATCAAGCTCTCGGCGCTGTTCTCGCGCTATGAAGACGCACAGCGCGAGCGCGTCTTCGCCGAGCTGCTGCCACGCGTCTGGGCGCTGATTGAACGCGCCGCGCCGGCCCAGCTGAACCTGACCATCGACGCCGAAGAGGTCGACCGGCTCGAACTCTCGCTGGAGCTGCTGGAGGCACTGGCCGAACGCATCGCCCAGCACTACCCGCAGTGGCGCGGCTTCGGCCTTGCGGTGCAGGCCTACCAGACCCGCGCGCTGGCCGTGGTCGACGAAGTTGCCCGCATCGCCCGCGTGCATGGCCTGCGTTTCATGGTGCGCCTGGTCAAGGGCGCCTACTGGGACGGCGAGGTCAAGCGCGCGCAGGAGATGGGCCTGCCGGCCTACCCGGTCTACACCCGCAAGCCGCACACCGATGTGTCCTACCTGGCCTGCGCCCAGGCGCTGCTGGACCACCGCGAGGTCATCTACCCGCAGTTCGCCACGCACAACGCCGGCACCATCGCCGCGATCCAGCAGATGGCCATCGACGCCGGTGCCCAGCCCGGCGCCGACTACGAGATGCAGCGCCTGCACGGCATGGGCGACGGCATCTACCGTGAAGTCCTGAAAGATCCCAAGGCCGCCTGCCGCGTCTACGCGCCGGTGGGTGAACACCGCGACCTGCTGGCCTACCTCGTGCGCCGCCTGCTCGAGAACGGCGCCAACTCGTCATTCGTGCATTTGCTGGCCGACGCCGAGGTCTCGCCCGCCGAACTGCTGGCTTCGCCACTGCAACTGGCCCACCCGGCCACGCCGGAGGCCGGCCCCGTCGAAGGCCTGCCGCTGCCGGTGGACCTTTACGGTGCGACCCGCCGCAACTCCACCGGCGCCGACATCACCAGCCTGCCGCAGCGCGAGCCGCTGAGCGAAGCCGTCGCAGCGACCGTCGTGCCCGCGGTGCCCGAAGCCGGCGCCGCCGAGATCGATGCCGCAATGGCTCACCTGTCCGCCGGCTTCGCTGCCTGGTCCGCGCTACCGGTGGCCGAACGCGCCGCCATCGTGCGCCGCGCCGGCGATCTGCTGGACGCGCGCCTCGCGAGCTACTGCGGCCTCCTGGTCAAGGAAGCCCACAAGACGCTGGGTGACTGCGTGGCCGAGGTGCGCGAAGCGGTGGACTTCTGCCGCTACTACGCCGACCAGGCTGAAGCCGCGCTGGGCGGGCTCACGCCGATGCAGGGCCGCGGTGTGTTCGTCTGCATCAGCCCGTGGAACTTCCCGCTGGCGATCTTCGCTGGCCAGGTCGTCGCTGCACTCGTGGCAGGCAACACCGTTGCCGCCAAGCCGGCCGAACAGACCCCCGCCATCGCCGCGGCCATGGTTGCGCTGCTGCACGAAGCCGGCGTGCCGGCCGATGCGCTGGCGCTGCTGCACGGCCCGGGCGAAACCGTGGGTGCCGGCCTGGTGGCCGATGCCCGCACCGCCTGCGTGTGCTTCACCGGCTCCACGCAGGTCGCCCGCATCATCCAGCGCAGCCTCGCCGAAAAATCGGCGGTGACAGGCGGCGCACCGGTGCCGCTGATCGCCGAAACCGGGGGCCTGAACGCAATGATCGTGGACTCGACCGCGCTGCCGGAGCAAGTGGTCGACGCGGTGGTGCAAAGCGCCTTCCGCTCCGCCGGCCAGCGCTGCTCGGCGCTGCGCCTGCTGTGCGTGCACGAGGCGATTGCTGACGGCGTGATCGAGATGATCCGCGGCGCGATGGCCGAGCTGCGCGTGGGCGACCCGGCCGAGTTGCGCACCGACGTCGGCCCGGTGATCGACGACGAAGCCTTTGGCGGTATTTCGGCCCAGGTCCAGCGCCTGAAGCGCGAGGCCAAGTTGCTCGGCGAAACGGTGGTGGACGCCGCCGCCTTCCCGCGCCTGGTGCCGCCGGTGGCCTTCGAGCTGCCGGCGGTGGCCGCGCTGCAAAGCGAGATCTTCGGCCCGGTGCTGCACGTGGTGCGCTGGCGCGGCGAGCCCGAGGCGCTGGTGCGCGAGATCAACGCGCTCGGCTACGGCCTGACCTTCGGCATCCAGACCCGCATCGACAGCCGCGCCGAACGGCTCGCGGCGCTGGCGCAGATCGGCAATGTCTACGTCAACCGCAACATGATCGGCGCGGTCGTTGGCGTTCAGCCGTTTGGCGGCGAAGGCATGAGCGGCACCGGCCCGAAGGCCGGCGGCCCGCACTACCTGCTGCGCTTCGCGGCCGAACCGGGCAGCGCTGCCAGCCCGGCACCGGCGCCTGTCGTCGCGCCCGGCCTGTCGCTGGTCGCCACCGCGGCGCATGCGGCATTGAACCCGCCGTTGCAGGCGTTGCCCGGTTGGCGTGCCACGCCGCTGGCCGAGCGCAGCGCGCTGCTGCGCCGGGCGGCCGATGCACTGGCCGCCAGCCGCCCGGCCATCGCCACCCGCTGGCGCGCGCTGGCCACGTCCGCCGAAACCACGCTGGCGACGGTCGAGCTGCCCGGCCCGACCGGCGAACGCAACGAGCTGCGCCTGCATGGTCGTGGCCTGTTCGCGTTTGTCGGCGAAGACGCTGCGCAGGACGTGCTGGCCGCTGCGGTCGGCGCCGCGCTGGTCACCGGCAACACGGTGGCCTGGGCTGGCAGCGAGACGGCAATCGACGCCGCCAAGCCTTGGCTTCAAGCACTGCGCCAGGCCGGCCTGCCGGCGGCCGCGCTGCAGCCGCTGCCTGGCAGCTTCGACTCGCTGGGCACCGCGCTGGTGGCGGACGCCCGCGTGGCCGGCGTCTGCGCCACGTCGGCAGCGCTGTTGCCACGTCTGGCCCACCAACTGGCCGCGCAGCCCGGCGCGATCCTGCCGCTGCTGTCACTGACCGAAGCCGCCAGCCCGCGCCAGCTCTACCGCTTCTGCGCGGAGCAGACGCTGACGGTCAACACCGCCGCGGCGGGTGGGAATGCGGCGTTGCTCGCGGGGCTCTGATCCAGCAGAGGTGCCTCAATCCAGCTGCAGGCCGATCTTGCGGATGATCGCGCCCCAGCGCTGCGTGTCGCTGGCGACGGTCTGGCGGAACTCGGCCACCGAGCCGCCGCCGGGCAGCAGGCCCTGGACCTCGAAGCTGGCGATCACCGCAGGGTCCTGCAGCACCACGTTGACGTCGGCATTGAGCTTCTGCACCACGGCGTCCGGCGTGTGCGCGGCGACGAACAGGCCGTTCCAGATCATCGATTCGACGTTCGGCAGTCCGCTTTCGACCAGCGTCGGCAAGTCTTTCATCGAGGCCAGCCGCTGCCGGCCGCTGACAGCGATCAAGCGCAGCTTGCCGGTCTTGGCCAGCGACAGCAGCGCTGGCGCGGCGGCGAAGACCGCATCGGTCTCGCCGCTGGCGACCGACATCGCCGCCGGTGGCGAGCCGTTGTACGGCACATGCGTGGCCTCGAAGCCGGCCTCGGCCAGCAGCAGTTCCATCGTCAGGTGCGAGGAACTGCCCAGGCCGACCGAGGCGTAGTTCATCTTGCCGGCCTTGGCCTTGCCCAGCGCGATGAAGTCCTTCACCGTCCTGACCGGCAGTGCCGCGCTGACGGCCAGCACATTCGGCTGCAGCGTGGTCATCACCACCGGCACCAGCTCCTTGGCCGGGTCGTACGGCAACTTGCGGTACATGAAGGGTGCAAAGGCGATCGGGCCATTGAAGCCGACCGCGATCGTGTAGCCGTCCGGGGCGGCCTTGGCCGCGGCGTCCACGCCCAGCATGCCGCCTGCGCCGGGCTTGTTGTCCACCACCACCGCCTGGCCCCAACGGTCCTTCAGCTTGTCGGCCAAGAGCCGCGCCGTCACGTCCAGCGAGCTGCCTGCCGGCGCCGGCACGACGAGGTGCACCGGGCGCGCGGGCCAGGCCTGGGCCCAGGCCGTGGCGCTGCCCAGCAGCGTGGCAACGACGGGCAGAAGCAGCAGGACGGAACGGCGGTGCATGGGCAGGGCAGTGGCGATGAGCGGGCGCCCATTGTCGTCAATGCACGCCCGTCGATTCAGGGGTACAGGCCGCGTTCCTCACGTGCGATCAGGATGCGCTCGCAGGCGACGGCGAAGGTCGCGGTGCGCAGCGTGATCTTGTGGCGGTCGGCCGTGTCCCAGATCTTCTTCAGCGCGTCGACCATGATCTTGTCCAGGCGCACGTTGATCTCGTCTTCGCTCCAGAAGAAGCTGGAGAAATCCTGCACCCACTCGAAGTACGAGACGGTCACGCCGCCAGCGTTGCAGATCACGTCGGGCACGACCAGGATGTTGCGCTCGAACAGCATGTCGTCGGCCTTGGGCACCGTCGGGCCGTTGGCGCCTTCGAGCACCAGCCTGGCCTTGATGCGGCGGGCGCGGTCCTCGGTGATCTGGCCTTCGAGCGCGGCCGGGATCAGGATGTCGCAATCGACGTCCCAGAACTCTTCGGACTTCAGCACGTCCGCGCCCGTGAAGCCGGCCACGCCGCCGGTGTTGGTGACGTGCGGGATCAGGTCGCCGAGGTCGAAGCCGTTGGCGTTGTAGATGGTGCCGGTGTGGTCCTGGGCCGCGACGATCTTGCCACCCGCCTGGGCGAACAGCTCGGCCGCCGAGCCGCCCACGTTGCCGAAGCCCTGCACCGCAACACGCGCGCCGTTCAGGTCCAGTCCGATGCGACGCGCCGCTTCCCTGCCGGTGACGAACACGCCGCGGCCAGTGGCCTTGATGCGGCCGGCCGAGCCGCCCAGGTGCAGCGGCTTGCCGGTGACCACGCCGGTGGCAGTGGAGCCGGTGTTCATCGAGTACGTGTCCATCATCCAGGCCATGATCTGGCCATTGGTGTTCACGTCCGGTGCCGGAATGTCCTTCTGCGGGCCGATGATCAGGCCGATCTCGCTGGTGTAGCGGCGCGTCATGCGCTCCAGTTCCTTGATCGACAGCAGCTTCGGGTCGACGCGGATGCCGCCCTTGGCGCCGCCGAACGGCAGGTTCACCGCGGCGGTCTTGACCGTCATCCAGGCCGACAGCGCCATCACTTCTTCCAGCGTCACGTCCGGGTGATAGCGCACGCCGCCCTTGCCCGGGCCGCGCGACAGGTTGTGCTGCACCCGGTAGCCTTCATAGTGCGCCACGGTGCCGTTGTCCAGCTCGATGGGCACGTCGACGATCAGCGTGCGCTTCGGGCGCTTGAGCGTCTCGGCCCAGCGGGCCAGGTTGCCCAGGTACGGGACCACACGGTCAACCTGCGACAGGTAGGTGCCCCAGGGGCTGTCCGACGTGGGGTGAACAAACGAAAGCGGCGAAGACATGACGCGAGATCTCCAGGGAATTCAGGTGTGCGCGTCTGCGGCAAACGCGCTTGTAGAGGCCGCCGCAACGCTGGCCGCACTCTAGGCCCGCGGCCGCCGAATTTGTCACCGAGGCCTATGCAAGTTTTGCATGAGGTCCCCGGGTCGGCCTGCATCTGTATCGGCGGAATGCCCTCTACAGGGGACGAGCCGGCCGCTGAACACGGCACTTCTCTACACTCACCGGCATGAGCACTGCCACGCCCTTTCACGCCCCGTCGCCGGCCACCGCGCCAGCCCTTTCCCGCGTTGCCTTCATCGGTGGCGGCAACATGGCCAGTGCGCTGATCGGCGGGTTGCTGAAGTCCGGCCATGCGGCCGAATCCATCACCGTGGTCGAACCCTCGGCCGCGCAGGCGGACCGGTTGATCGCCCAGTTCGGCGTGCAGGTGCTGCCGATGGCCGGCCCGGCGCTGGCGCAGGCGGGGCTGGTGGTGTGGGCCGTGAAGCCGCAGCTGTTTGCGGACGCCGCGGCCCCGTGCGCCGGCCACGTCGGCCAGGCCCTGCACCTGTCGGTGATGGCCGGCATCCGTGTGCAGGCGATTGCCCGCGCCACCGGCAGCGAGCGTGTCGTGCGCAGCATGCCCAACACGCCGGCGTTGATCGGCCAAGGCATTGCCGGGCTGTTCGCAATGGCCCAGGTCACGCTGGACGAGCGGCTGCAGATCGAGCAGCTGCTGGCGCCCACTGGCCGCAGCCTGTGGGTCGAGCGCGAGGAGCAGCTGGACGCGGTGACCGCGCTGTCAGGCTCAGGCCCGGCCTATGTCTTCTATTTCATCGAGGCCATGGTGCAGGCCGCCGAACAGATGGGGCTGGGCGCCGAAGCCGGCCGTGAGCTGGCACTGGCCACCTTTGCCGGCGCAACCGAGCTGGCGCGCCAGTCCGGCGATTCGCCCGAAGTGCTGCGCGAGCGTGTCACGTCCAAGGGCGGCACCACCTTCGCCGCGCTCAATGTGCTGGAAGCGCACGGCGTGAAGCAACATTTCATGTTCGCGATGCTGGCCGCCAAAAATCGCGCGAAGGAACTCGGCGACGAATTCGGAGCCTGAATCAGCTCGGCAGGTACGAAATGACCGTGCCGGCAAACACTGCGAAGCCCACCCAGTGGTTGAGCCGGAACGCGCGAAAGCAGCCGTCGCGCGAGCGGTGGCGGATCAGCGTGAAGTGCCAGGCGACCTGCAGCGCCGCTGCGGCAATGCCGATCAGGTAGGTCTTCAGCAGGCCCAGCCCGTGGCCCAGCGCGCCCCAGCTGATCAGGTAGGCGACGTAGAACAGCATCACGCCGGCCATGTCGAAGCGGCCCAGCGTGATGGCCGAGGTCTTGATGCCGATCTTCAGGTCGTCGTCGCGGTCGACCATTGCGTATTCGGTGTCGTAGGCCAGCACCCAGAACAGGTTGCCCACCAGCAGCCACCAGGCCAGCGCCGGCACCGCGGCAGGAATGGCCGCCAGCGCCCAGTCCTGTCCGCCCTGCACGGCGCTGAAGGCCATCGGAATGCCGAAGCTGAAGGCCACGCCCAGGACCGCCTGCGGCATCGACACGACCCGCTTGGCATACGGGTACAACAGCGTCACCATCAGCGCCACGACGGACAGCCAGATGGTCGGCGGATTGGTCGTCAGCACCAGGCCGAAGGCCAGCAGCGCCAGCACCGCGCCCACGGCCAGCGCCTCCTTCTTGCTCACCGCGCCGCTGGTCACCGGCCGCTGCGCGGTGCGCTTCACATGCCGGTCGAACTCGGCATCGGCCACGTCGTTGACACAACAGCCGGCGCTGCGCATCAGCACCGTGCCCAGCGTGAACACCCCCAGCAAATGCCAGCCCGGAAACCCGTCGGCGGCCATCCAGAGGGCAGCCAGCGTGGGCCACAGCAGCAGCAGCCAGCCGGCGGGCCGGTTCCAGCGGATCAGGTCCAGGTACAGCGACAAACGGCGGCGCGGCGATGGTGCGGCGGGGTCCGGCGCGGCAGGGGCTGAAGAGGCGTTCATCGGCGTGGGATTATCCGCTTCAGCCGGCCAGCCTCCGCTGGCTCAAGTCCTTGGTGTTTCAGCCGATAGCACAGACGATGGCGGAACTTTCCGTTGCCGTCTCCTGCTGTTCCAGTTGTCCGTTCCCACGCCTGCCCATGCCCGCTGCCGCGCCGCCCAACCGCCGAAACGCCGTCACCCGCCTGTTGGGCGCGGTGGGCGCACTGGCCTGCCCCGGGCTGAGCCTCGCGGCAGGGCCGACCGAGCTGCGCATCCTCACCGAGGAGCTGCCGCCGTACAACATGATGCAGGACGACAAGGTCACCGGCCTGAGCACGGAGATCGTGCGGGCGGTGCTGGAAACAATTGGCCAGCCGACGGCGATCCAGGTCATGCCCTGGGCTCGGGCCTACAACACCGCGCTGAACGAACCGAACGTGTTGATCTATTCGATCTCCCGCACGGCGCAGCGCGAGAAGCTGTTCAAGTGGGTCGGCGTGGTCGCACCCACGCGCTGGTACCTGTTTGCGCTGGCCGCGCGGCCGGTCAAGCTCACGCGGCTGGAGGATGCGCGCAAGTACCAGATCGCCACCGTGCATGAAGATGCTGGCGAGCAGTACCTGGCCAGCAAAGGCCTGTTGCTGGGGCAGAACCTGCAGTCCAGCAGCAAGTACGAGCTGAACTACGAAAAGCTCAAGCAGGGCCGGGTCGACCTGTGGATCTCCAACGAGCTGAACGCGCTGTACCTGGTGCGCCGCACCGGCGATGATCCCGCCAAGCTGCTGGTGCGCGCACTGCACCTGCCCGACGTGGGCAGCGAAGAGGGCCTGAACATGGCGTTCAGCCTGGGCACGCCGGACGCGGTCGTCGAGCGCTTTCGCAAGGGCTTGGAGACGATCAAGAAAAACGGCAGCTATGAGCGCATCCAGAAGCGCTGGCTGTGAGTCCGGCGTGGTGAGCGATCCGCCAGCGACGGTCGCCGCGTCCCCGGTGCCTGACCATCCGTCCGACACCGTGCTCGGCCATTCGCTGGGCCGCAAACTGGTGCTGGCCACGCTGGTGTTCAGCCTGCTGTTCACCGGGCTCAGTGTGGCCGCACGCACCTGGCTGGCCTGGCAGGCCAACGTGGTGACGATGAACACCGAGCTGGCGCTGATCGGCGACGTGTTCCAGCGCGCGCTGACCAAGGCCATCTGGGAGATGGACCGCGACGACTTGCTGGCCCACATGGCGAGCATGGCGCAGGTCCAGTCGGTCGGCCGCATCGAGCTGCGGCTGCGCCAGTCCGGCCGTCCGCCGGAAGTGCTGCAGCAGCGCAAGCTTGGTGCGCCCGAAGGCGGCCGTGTACCGACGCTGCAGCGAGAGCTGAGCTACAGCCCGTATCCAGGCACGGTCGAGGTGATTGGCGACTTCACGCTGCAGGGCGACGAGCGCCTGCTGTGGCTGCGGCTGCGCGGCGAGCTGCTGGAGATCGTGCTGACGCAGGTGCTGCAGTCGGTGCTGCTGGCCGGCCTCATCATGTGGCTGTTCCACCGCTCGGTCACGGTGCACGTGCGGCGCATTGCCCGCCACTTGGCCACGCTGACGCCCGAGACCCTGGGCCGGCCGCTGCAGCTGCAGCGCGCCGCTGCCCATCGCGACGAACTCACTTTGCTCGAAGCCGGCGTCAACCACCTGCAGGGCAACCTGTCAGACTACCTGGCGCGCCAACACCGCGACGAACGCGAGTTGGCCGCGCACCGCGACCGCCTGGCCGACCTGGTGGACGCCAAGACCACCGAGCTGCGCGCCGTCAACACCCGGCTGGAGCGGCTCTCGCGCGCCGATCCGCTGACCGACCTGGCCAACCGCCGCCACTTCGACGAGGTCAAGGAGACCGAGCTGCGCCGCGCACGCCGGCAGCAGTTGCCGCTGTCGCTGCTGGTCTGCGACGTGGACTACTTCAAGCGCTACAACGACACCTATGGCCACGCGCACGGCGATCAGTGCCTGCAAGCCGTGGCCGACGCGCTGAAACAGACCTTCACTCGCTCAGGCGACTTCTGCGCCCGCATCGGCGGCGAGGAATTTGCCGTGCTGCTGCCGGCGCTGGATGCCGAGCAGGCCGTTGCCGCGGCCGAGCGGCTGCGGGCCAGGCTGCTGCAGATGGGCCTGCCGCACACCGGTTCGCTGGTGGCACTGCACGTCACGCTGAGCATTGGCGTGGCGCAGTTCGACGAAGAGACCATGCAGCGTTTCGACGAGCTGATGCAGCGCGCCGATGAAGCCCTCTATCGCGCCAAGAACCGGGGCCGCAACCGCGTCTCGAACTAGTCCCAGGAGCTTTTGATGACGCATTCCATCCCGCCGTTGCGCCTGCTGGCGCTGGCCGCTTCGCTGCTCGTTACGAGCCTGCATGCGCAGACCTTGAAGGTTGTTGCCGAAGCCTCGTCCTACGTGGTGCTGAAGGACGGCAAGGTTGCTGGTCCGGCCAGCGAGATCGTCGAGGCCAGCCTGCAGCACGCCGGCCTGACCGACCACCGCATCGGCATCTACCCTTGGGCCCGCGCCTACGACATGGCGCTGCAGGAGCCCAACGTGCTGATCTACCTGATCGCGCGAACGCCGGCCCGCGAGACCCAGTTCAAGTGGGCCGGCGAGTTCATGCGCATCGAGTACCACCTTTACAAGCTGCGCGAGCGCCAGGACGTCACAGTGCGCAAGCTCGAAGACGCCAAGCGCTACAGCATTGGCGTGATGCGCGACGACGTGCGCCAGCTGTACCTGAAGGACCAGGGCTTCGGGCGCCTGATCACCTCGTCCCAGAACGTCGACAATTTCCGCAAGCTGCTCAGCGGCCAGGTCGAACTCGTGCCCATGCCGGAAAGCGACGCCCAAGCCTTCTGCGAACAAGCCGGCATCCCCTTCGCCAAGATTGAAAAAGTACTGACGCTGGACGCGCTGACGACCGGCATCTACATGGCCTACAGCAAGGCCACGCCGGACGAGACGGTGGCGCGCACCAAGGCGGCGTTTGACAAGCTGAAGGCGGATGGGACGGTGGGGCGGTTGATGGGCAGCGGCAAACACTGAGGCTTCCTGGTCACGGATCAGCGCCGCTGCCTGGGTTCAGCGCAGTGGCAGTGCTTCGCGCAGCGCGGAGCCTCGCCGCCAGAGCGCTGGCTCGGAAAAGTAGTGGGTCAACACCACGATACCGGCGACCCATCCCGGCAACATAGTTAACACGATGGTGAGCGCGATTGCCAATGGCCAGATGCCAACGGCGAGAGCCCAGGTGCGCGAGCGCGCGGGCCATCGCCAGCGATGCATGGGCGCCCAGAGGCAGTTACGGGCGGGTGCGCTCGCGTCGTCTGCCATTGCCAGCGCGGCGTACAACACGAAGGCGGTGGCATCGTGGGTCCAGCGCATCAGCAGCACGCCCAGCCAGGGCTGGTGTGCCATCACCAGCCCGTAGGCAACGGTGGCGGTCATCTGCATCGCGAGCACTGCGCGCGGGTCGCCACCCCGACTGGCGGCACGCCATCCCAGCAGGCCAGCCAATGGTGTGCTCAAGCAAAGCGCCAATCCTGCAGCCTGCAGCGCCGGGCCGGCTGGAACAACCGGTCCGGACAAGGCTTCGCCGCCGATCGCCAAGCCTGTGGCGCAAGCGATCACTCCCAGCAGTCCCTTCCATGTCCAAGCGGCGAGGGCCGTCCAGCGAGGGTGCACGTCGGCGCGCGCCAGCCCCGCTTGACCGACAGCCAGGCCCGTCTGTTGCCCCACAACATGCAACAGCGTCAGCCCGATTAGCAGCCCGAAGCGCTGCTGGTTGTCCAACAGAAAGGCCATGGCCATGACCGCCATTACAGCGCCAACGAACCCCCGTATCAGCGGCACCCTGCAGGCGCGCGCCAGTTCGAAGTTACCGAAGGCAAAGAAGCTGGCCACCACGTGAGGGACG
This sequence comes from Ideonella sp., assembly GCF_041287625.1. Classification (GTDB taxonomy): domain Bacteria; phylum Pseudomonadota; class Gammaproteobacteria; order Burkholderiales; family Burkholderiaceae_C; genus Ideonella. The sequence goes on along the minus strand of NZ_JBGGNH010000033.1, from coordinate 40,253 downwards.
CCAAACACCATCGCATAGAGCGCGGGTGGAGGTGTCGTCGCATCCAACTCGTCCAGGTCACCGCCTTGGCAGAGCAAGTACAGCAGCCATAGCAGCAGCGGCACCACGGGCAGGTAGAGCCAGAGCAGGTGCTGAATGCGCAGCGAGGGTGCGCATCCCTTTGCGCCCGTGAGCGAGGCGCCGGTGGCCGGCGGCCGTTCAAATGCCTGCATGGCTACGCGGGTTGGGCAGGCGGCTCAGGGACCGTTGCGCGCCAGTTCGCGCTGCAGTGCCACGAGGTTGCTGCGGGTGCGGATCAAGGCGGCCGTGTCGGCGCCGCTGCCAGCTCGCAATTGCGCCGTCAAGGTTTGCTGCTCCTGTTGCAGTTCCTGCTCCAGGATGGCACGCCTGTCCTGATCTCGCTTGCGCTGTTCAAGTTCGCCGATGCGCGCATGGTTGGTGATACCGACCGCAGCAGTTCCCGGCGAAGAGGTGGGCTTCACAGCGCATGCCTCGGCAGATGGCTCGCCACCAATGATCATTTCCACCCGGCCTTCATGACATACCAGAGGCGCAGCAGCGATGCTTGCGCTGCCAAATGAGATGAAAGCGCAATGCGCCAGCCGCCCGCACGCACGACGTAGCGACTCAATCCGGCGATGCCTTCGCGACGCCGCCGCCGATCGCTTCGACGCTGCGTCGTCACTGGCCAGTGATGTCATGTCGCAATCTGGTTGGTGAACAGCACTTCGACAATGCGCCCCATTTCGTCTTCGGCCGAGACCGGCATGTTTTCCATGCATTGTCCGCCGATGAAAGTCACCGTGAAGCCTTGGCCGCTCTGAAGGACCGTCGTCTTGTCCAGTGACAAAGCGGTGGGTACCGAGTTCTTCAGCTTGTAGGGTGGCGTGCCACCGTACAGAAATATGGTGGGCCCCACCCCCACGGCGCATGAGCCCACGGCCGATACGGTGACCTGTGCAGGCGAAGCCTGGATGACGTCTGGCGGGCCGGATTCATTGCCTCCGCCACCGCAGCCTGCAAGTGTGCCAAGCAGCAGCGTCGCCATCATGAGCTGGGAAGGATGAGATTTCATGGTCGACTTCATGATTCAGTTTTCGATTAAGGCTTTTCGGCCCGGGATTGCATCTCGACGATGGCGTAGCTCTCGATCGGGACGCGCACGTCGCCGTCGGGGTCGGAAAGGTAATACCTCGCACAGATGGTCGGCTGGGAGCGCTCAATGGCCTCGAACACGCTGGTGTTGCCCCAGGCCGCCACGCCGGTGTCGCCGCTGCACATCACGCGCCTGAGAACGTAGCCAACCAGTGGCACCTTCAACTTGTAGCCATACACGACCTTGAGTTTGAGCAGGTTGGCGTCGCGAATGTTGACTTTGGAGCGGGAGCTCGCAATGGACGTTCCCGCGCCGGTGACGTCCGTCCGGCGGGTCTCAAGGTTGTCATTCGGGATGTAGGTGACGCGGCTGACGGGGTCACGGACACCGTAGTCGGCAAACGTGTCTGCCGATGGGCTCAACAGCGTGATGTCGGTCTTCCAGGGCATCGGCGTGTAGACATCCTTGTAGGCGCTGTCTTTGCCTGGGTTCGGATTGAGGTACGCCAGCGTGAGGCGCTGAAGGTCATTGGTGATCGTGCTGTCCTGGTAGAACGGGCTTAGGCCGCGAGCCAGCGCAGCCTTGATCACGTCGGGGTTGGCATTGTTCTGGGAGCCCGCGCGGGCGGCCATGAAGGTGGCGTGGTTGAGCGTCGACTTGGCCATGTACAAAAAGCCGGTCTGAATCAGCGACAGCACAAACAAGACGGCGACCGGGAACACGATTACGAATTCCACCATGGACGCACCCTGTTGTTGCTTGAGTGTCTTGGGTTTCACGTGGGGGATTTCCTGATCAATCGGGATGCCAAGGACCGTCGGACCAGCGTTGCAACTGCCATCAGGACCGCCAGTGCAAACGGAAACAGCGGCATCCAGCGTGCCACCCACTGGTAAGGCGTGTGCCCCTCTCGGGGCTGAACCTGATCGAACATCACCAGTTCGCCTATCCGGCGAGTGGGCGCCACGATGTTGCCCAGCGGGTCGATCAGCATGGAGCCGCCGTTGTCGGCCACTCGCAACAGCGAGCGCCCGGATTCCATGGCGCGCGCCCGCGAAATGCTCAGCATCTGTCGGCGAAAGGCCGCGCTGGGAACCCAACCCTCGAGAGACAGGTTCACGAGCAGTCCAACATCTTGGGAGCGCTGCGCCATGGTTTGGCCAAAGGCCAGTTCATGGCAGATGGACATGCCGATGTCGATGCCGGCGACATATAGCGGTGCGGTCAGTTCTGGTGGCGCAGCTTGCTCGCCAGGTCCGGGCATGTCGAGCGCGCGGGTGTAGAAAGCGCCTAGCAGTTCATGCAGGGGCAAATACTCGCCCCCTGGCACCGGACGCTCCTTCGCGTAGACCGATTGCCGCTTCGGTGCGAGGTGGACTGCAGCGTTCAAATGCAGCAAGGCGTCTGGCCCTCGCAAGAGAAAAGGCATGCCCAGCAAGACATGGACACCTGCCGAGTCGACCTGATCCAGCAACTCGTCCCAAAGGCCTGCCGGCTGTGCAGGGGGCGGTTCGTAGAGGTAGCTCTCCGGCGTGACGATCAGGCTGCCCGGCCGTGCCTGCTGTATTGCGCGGGTCAGCAGAGCCATGGCCTTGTCACGCACTGGTGCGCTCCATCTGCCTCGCCCGATGACCGTGGGCTGCAACGCGACGATGTCGAGCGGGCTCAACTCGGCAACGTGGGTGAACTCGAAGCCGTCAGCGGCCAGTGAAGCGGCCCCCAAAGTCATCAACGCAATGCCAACCGTGGCCGCGCTCACCGGAGACCATGCCAGCGCAGCGCGAGCACGGGACAGGCTCTGCCTTGTCACCACCGCGATGGCACAAGCCAAACCCATCGCCGCCCACGCCACACCCTGACTGCCGACTAGAGGCAGCAGCGCCCTAACACCAGGCACATCGATCAACGCGATGCCCAGGTCGCCGTAGGGGTTGCCGCTCCAGCCCATCTGCCTCAGCTCGTCTCCTGCAGCAAACGCAATCCACCAGGCGATGGCTGCACTGCGAGCCGACAGCTTGCCCCTGTCGTGCCAAACCGCCAAGGCGCGCAGCACCAGCCAGGCCGCCACCATCCACATCACCTGGGCCGCCACCACCGCTGAAACGACGATTGCCTGCCACAGAAGAACCCATTGGTCTCCTTGATGCACGGTGAGCACCACCCACCACGTCGCAGCCGCGTGCCAGCCCGCGGTGGCGAGCGCCACGGTGGCGGTAGAACGCCATTTGCTGGTGCAGGCACCTTCTGCCACCAAGGCAGCGATGCCCACCAACGCAACAAGGCTAAGCGGCCAAATGGACGGTAAGTTGCACGCAGCGCCGACCATCGTGCCGTAAGCCAGAGCGGAGCCCGCCATGCCGAGCGGATGGCGAGAAAAATCAGCGTGGAGGACTAGGAGATGGCGCATCAGGCGGTTATCGGTTGCGACCTGAAGGCTCGGGCGCCGGCAATGCTGGGCGGCATTTGCCCAGCATTGCGGTGATGTTCACCCTGCATTCAGTCGACGAACGCGGGAGTGTCTCTATCTCAAACACGCAGCTCAAGACCTGGAACTTGGGGGGGTACATATTGTTTCCACCTGTTTACATCCCTCAACAATTTCAACGGTGCTAGGGGTGCACGTGACAGGAGGTGTCTCGGTATCGTCCGATCGGCGTGATGCACAGGCTTGTCTAGCCAGGTTTTTGGTGTTGTCTAGACAAGAAAGGTGCTGCCAATCGTTTTGCAACTAAGGAGATTTGAAACATGAATCGCATCAGCTCGAAGCTCGCTCGTAGCCGTGGTCAAGGCATGACGGAATACATCATCATCGTGGCGCTCATCGCTGTCGCGGCGATTGGTGTCTACAACTACTTCGGCCGCACGGTCCGCAACCAGACGGGCGCCATGGCAGCCGGTCTTGCCGGTCAGCAGACGGAAGCCGACGCCGCAACCAAGCAGGCCACCAGCGCCGGCAAGGCTGCCAAGAACGACGCAGCGACACAGCGCGGCCTGTCGAAGTTCGCCGACAACGTGGGCGAACACTGAAATACCTGGGAGTAGCCCGGCGCGCTTGCAGGCGGGCACCTTGTTCAGTGGGATAAAGGGCGGCTGTCACGGCCGCCCCGTTTTGACATGCAAGCAGTGAAGTAGATGATCATGGAGTTGATGGGAAAGTCTTGGGCGTGGCTGCGCAGCGGGGTGAGCTGGGTGGCAGTTTTCGCCGTTTTGGCTGCTTTCGGGCCTGCCCTCGCCGAGGATGGCAAAGATCATCGGCTGCTGTCCCGTGTCGCCGGTACCGAACTGCTGGGCCAGTCGATCAAGCAGTTCGGAGTGGTCAAGCCCGATGTGGCTGGCAAGTTGATCAAAGGCGTTCCTGAGTCATTCGAGGGGCGGGTGACCCGCACCGACTACGGCACCCTGGAGGGGCAGCCGCCGGGCGAAGTCAAGATTTACCGGAGCTATCTTGCAGCCGTCAAGAAGCTGGGCGGGCGGGCGCTGAATTCCGGTGTTGATTTCAACGATCCGACCGATCTGGTCACGGGCGCGCATGTGTTTGCGCTGTCCGCCGCCGAGCGGCCACCGGTGGCAATCCTGAACATCACCAATGCACACAACTACCAGCTCACGATTGTTGAGCCGGAGGCTATGGAGGAGGCGGTCACCGCTGGTCAGTTGACCGACCAGATCAAGAAGGCCGGTTTTGCAACGCTGCACATCAACTTCGACACGGGCAAGGCTGAACTCAAGCAGGACGGCCTGGCGGCCGTGAAGGAAATTGCCGCGATGCTGAAGTCGAATCCGGCGATGAAGTTGTCCATCGAAGGGCATACCGATGGCGTCGGCACGCCGATTGCCAACAAGCAACTTTCCGAGGCCCGGGCCAAGGCTGTCATGGGCGCGGTTGCGGCGCTTGGCATCGACGCCAAGCGGCTCAGTGCCGTGGGCTACGGGCAGGACAAACCGGTGGGTGACAACCGCACCGAGGAAGGGCGCGCGGCGAACCGCCGCGTCGAGCTTGTCAACGTGAAGTGACGTGGCATTGCATCACCGCCAAGCGGCGTAGATGCAATGCCAGGGTTCCACACCAGCAAGGGGCGAGGCATGATGAATTCGAAGCGGCGGATGGGGAACCGGCGGGTGTCCCAGGCGTCCGGTGGCCAGAAAGGGCAGGCCATCGTTTGGCTGCTGGGCACCATGGCAGCGGCTGCAGCCGTCATGCTGGGCGTCTACAGCGTGGGCCAGGTGACGGTAGCCAAGCAGAAAACAGTGAATGCCGCCGACGCCGCCGCGCTGAGTGGCGCCACCGTGCAGGCGCGGGTGCTCAATCTGGTGGCCTACAACAACCGTTCCATCATGGCCAATGAGGTCTTTCTGGCTCAGTCATTGAGCCTGGAGGCATGGCTGGGTTACGCGCAGACCACCGGGCGCAACTTCGGCATCGTTGCCAACTTCATTCCCTATGTGGGCACGGCCATCGGGCGGGTGCTTCAACAGGCGTCACAGATTGCGGGCCAGGCACGCAATGGCATGTCACGCTTCGTGGACTTCCTGATCCCGGTGATGGAAGGCCTGAAGACCGGCTTCAGCTTAGCTCACCAAGCCGTGCTGTTGGCCGGTGGTGCGCTGGCGGAAAACGCGGCCAGCAACGTGGTGCAAGCCAACCGCGCCGACTTCAATGGCCACGGTGACGCGGGTTTGCAGATCGACAACAGCCCTGGCGTGCGCACCGCAACCATCGTGGCCAACGAGGTGCAGTGGAATAACTTCACCAAGCGGTACACGAACAACGACCGCGGTGATGCGAAGCAGGTTTTGCTGGATTCTCGAGATCCGTTTTCGGTCAACCGGCCTGGCAATTTCCTGTTCAATATCACACTTCCTTTTGTCGCCAAGGAAGAAAAGCGGGGTGGAACCCAACTCGTCAACTACGACCGCTGGGAGTCCGAAGATACGTTGGAGCTTGGCACCTGGAACGCCGTAAAGTTCAAGTGGGAATGGGGAATCCCGATCGGATATGGGCGAGCGAATGCTGATCGCAATGGCAGCTCGGGGAATACCTGGGGCAGTCATCCGGTATACGACGCAGCTTGGTCGGACGGTGCCAGCCATTCGCACCGTCGCTGGACCGGGGTGCCTTCCTTGTACGACGTGCGCGACCAGAATCAGAACAACCGGGACAAGCTGCACATCGACTTCCTCGTCGCGGTGCAGCGGCCGCAGGCGAACACCATGACCAGCCAGAACCTGGGCATGGGCACGAGCTTCAGCAGCCCGACCGGCTCGCCCGAGATGAATGAAAATCTCAGTGCGAACAAGCTGAGTGCATTGTCCAAGGGCGTGGTGTTCTTCGAGCGGCCCAAGAGCGGGCTGGCCAACGACGCCACGGCAAGCCCGCTTTGGCGGCCGGACGGCGCCAAGGAATACGGTTCCCTGTACAGCCCGTATTGGCAAGCGCGTGTCACCGACCTGACCCAAGTCGAAAAGGCGGGACTGATGGCCTTGGTAGGCCCCGCGCAGAACGCTGCGCTGGTTCGGTTGACTCCCGGGGGCCAGCGGTGAGTCTGCTCATTCGGCTTCGGCATGGCGCCTGGCCTTCCGGTTGCGCGGCGCTTGTGGCCGCCGGGTGGTTGACCGGTTGCGGCGCTGCGCAGGCCGATGGCGGCGGCCCGCCCTTGCGCATCGTGCGTGCTGGGTTGCCCGACGTGGCTGGACTGCGCAAGTTCATCGAGGTGAGCCATGAGGGCTGCCTGGCCGCCAAGGGCTTGCCGCCCTCGCCGGCCCCCACCGTGGCGGATGCGGTCTTGTCCAAGCTGCAGGTGCACGAGGAAGAAGAGCTGTTCGACGGCAAGCGATGGGCGAAATACGAGGTGTACCGCGCCGTTGGCGCGGATGCGGCCAGCCAGTGCAAGCTGATGGTGTTCCATTCGCGCTCGGTGCAGATCGAGGTCACCTGTGAGTCTTCCATTGAAGGCACGGGCGCCACCCTGACCGAGTTGATGGATCCGCAGAGCGGGCCGGCGCCGAAGCCGGACCTGCAGGAACGCAAGGGCGGTTCGCCGGAATGCGATGCGCCGCGTGAGGCGCATGACATCACCGGCCTGCCAACTGCCGACGCAGGGCAGGGAACGCAGTGCGTCTGGAACAACGATCTGGTCGCACGGACTGCGGGCGTCAAGGCTGGCGGTGACCCGGGCTCGTACGACATGTGCCTGTACAGCAAGCGGCCGTTCTACTACGTCAAGGGCCACGGCCGACCGGTGGTGCTGAAGTCGCGCAGCGACGACCGTTCGCAAACCGGCGCCTACCTGCCGACGTTTGTTGGGCAGATCGCCGGCTTTGGGAACGTCAAGCTGGTGTCGATTGCCGATGGCGCCGGCATTTCGGCCGAACGCTTCAGTAGGGCCGCGGCCGAGAACTTTCTACGCCAGCCCATGAAAACTGCAATTGGAGGTCAATGATGGATTGCACGAAGCTTCGTCTCGCGCAGCGCGGCCAGTCGATGGCTGAGTTCCTCGTGGCCATGGCGGTGCTGCTGCCGCTGTTTCTGGCGATCACCTACGCCGGCCGCTACAGCGACATCCAACAGACCGCTGTGCAGGCCAGCCGCTATGCATCTTTCCAACGAGCGATGGTGCCGGGCGGGCAAAGTGATAACGCGTTGCGAGACCAGATGAGGGCCCGCTTCTTCCTGCATGGCGCGCGCAACAACGGCAAGCTCCAATCGAGCGACACAGCGGTGGGTCACAACGGCAGCGAGGCGGCACCCATTTGGCGTGACCTCGTGGGCGGCACGCTGCTGAATTCGCCCAATGACGTTTCGCTGACCTTCGGTAGCCAGGCGCTGAATCCTGGCGCGGTGGCTAGTTCGATGAACCTGATGGCGAGCAGCGCTGGGAAGAACTACAACCCGGCCACTGTCGCCCGGGTCGAGGTGACCTTGGCGAACAAGCTCGATCTTTCGACCGGCACGCCGAACTCGCTGAAGATCGCAGCAGCCACTGCAGCGGCGGGCGATGGACTGAGCAGCGGTAGTTCGCGGGCAACCCGTGACGCAGCGGCGACCGTGGTACCACTGGCGCGCATCCCGAGCGGCGTCAACACAGTGCTTGGCTGGGTCATGGTGCTGTTCGAGCCGTATGGCCCGGAACTCGGCTGCATCAAGCCAGACGTGGTGCCAAACCGCCGGTTGGATGGTGCGCACTCCACCGGCAACTGCATGTGATGTCACTCAAGTCCGTCACCACTGCCGCGTCGTGTGCGCTTGCCGGTCTGTCCTCCGCGTTTGCCGGGGGGTGGCCGGAGATGCCCGATCCGCCCCGCGCGAAGGTGGAGTGGGTGTCCCGCGATGTGCGTGTCAATGGTTTGCCTTCGCGCATTGAGCACTTCGAATCCGAACTTTCGGTGGATGAGGTGCTTGCCTTCTATCGCACGCGGTGGTCGCGTTCCGGCGGGCCGCTGCCACGCGAGTTGTCTGCGGGGGGCTGGCAGACCATTGCCGCACTGCAGGACCGCTACCAATTGGTGGTTCAGGCGCGGCCTCGTCAGCCGCAAGGCAGTGAGGGCATGCTCAGCGTGGCCGATCTTTCCGACATGAAGACCGACTTCCTGCCGGCGGGCTGGCCGAGCTGGAGCAGCGTCCGTGTATTGCAGGTGACCGAGTCGGTTGACGGCCCCAAGCGCAGCCATGTGATCTCCATGGTCAGCGACGACAGTTTCGACCTGAACGTGAAGCGGATGCGTGACGAGTGGTTGCGCCGTGGTTACGTGCTGAATCAGCAACATACCAATCCGCCTGCCTCTGGCACGCGCAGCTGGATCGGGATTTTCGACAGGCCGGACCGCACGCTGGACGTCACGGTCGCGTACGTGGACGCCGAACGCCGCACCTACATCACCGCCAATCTGGTGACTTCCTCGACGGCAAGCAACCGATGAAATTCCGTCGATTCCAACGCGGGCAAAGCATGGTGGAGTACGCCGCCATCGCCACGGTGCTGGTGGCTGCACTCTTTACGCCAAACGGCCTTTTCGGGGGCCAGACCGGTGCAGCGTTCCTGGCCGACATGGTGAAGGCCTTTTTCCGCAATCTCACCCATTTCATCTCCTTGCCCTGAAGTGCCATGGCCATCTCGATTCCGAAAGTCAACACCAACTGGTTGCTGCTGGCCGGCGCCATTGCGCTGGGCGTGGGCGCCGTTTTCTTGAGCAACTCTCTCATCAAGCGGCGCCTCGCCGAGATGGAGGACGCCATGAACAAGAAGAATGAAACCGTCGAAGTGGTGGTGGCCAAGCGCGACCTTGAGCGGGGGGAACTGCTCAGCGGGGATGTGGTCGCCGTGCGGCAGATTCCGAAGCAGTACGCCCACGACGGCGGCGTGAAGCCGGACCAGTTCGATGCATTTGAAAACCAGCGCCTGGCTGTGCCTGTCAAGCGAGGCGAAGAGGTGCTCGCCGTGCATACCGAAGGCGCCGGTACCAACGTGTTTTCGAGCGCCCTCAAGAAGGGCTCGCGTGCCTTGACCTTTGAGGTGGACGCCGTGAACTCGATCTCGGGCATGTTACGGCCGGGCGACCACATCGACCTGATCTATACCGCCAGAGGCACCGGAGACGGCCCCGACGTGACACTGCCGCTGCTGTCCAACGTGCCGGTACTGGCAACGGACCAGACCTTGACCAAGCGTGATGACGGCACCGGCAAGGAGCGCTCGTTCACGACGGTCACGATGGAGGTGTCCCCTGTGGATGCCAACCGCATCATCGTCGCCAAGTCGTCCGGGCAGCTGACTGCGGTGTTGCGCCATCCGGATGATGTTGCTGCCAATGGCACGCGCACCCTATCCGCACGGATGCTGGTGGCCGGCGCTGGCAAGGACGGCGTGCGAACGGTGGAATACATCGTTGGCGGCGGCTCAGGCGGTCGAGCCGAAGTGCAGCTGGCTCAGCTTGCGCCCGCGCTTAACCGAGCCGCTGGGGCCCAGTCCGGCAACGCCGCGGCGCATTGAGTTTCTAGGACCGCCATCCTGGTGGTGGTTCGAATCTGAGGGGATCTATCTTGTTGTCAAAGGGAAAGCGGCCATTTGCTGCTTGCATCGCCGTCCTTGCGCTGTCGGCACAGGCTCAAACCGCGGCGCCGGTTCAGGTGTTGCCAGGCTCAGCGCCGGCCGACCTCGCAAGCGGGGCTGCCAGCGCGCCGCGAAAGACGGCGTCCAACAGGGGGGTTGTCATCGACACCAATGCGGGAAGCACAAGCTTCCCGGCGGCGGGCAAGCTGAAGGCGCAGCCCGCCATCGAGACAGGGCCGCGGCGGACGCTGACCGTGGGCGAGGTGACCACCATCGGCCTGCCCAACATCGCACGGGTGGCGATCGGCAATGGCGGCGTGATCAAGGCAACGGTGGTGGACGATGGGCAGCTGGTGCTGCTGGCGGAAGCACCCGGCGAAACCGGTCTTCACGTCTGGCTGAAGAATGGTCGCCAGATCACATACACCGTGCAGGTGCACCCCGTGCACTACGAGCAGTTGCAGGCGGACATCACCGCGATGGTCAAGGACATGCCGGGCGTGAGCGTTCGCACTGTCGGCGACCGCGTGGTGCTGGAAGGGCGATACCCCGACAGCGAGGCTGTCGCCAAGATCAAGATTCTGGGTGAAAATTTCCCTCAGTTGCTCAACCTGATTTCCGGCAAGCCGGCCGATGCCGATCCGCTGCAGCTCGAACGCATGGTGCAACTCGATTTGCGCGTGATTGAGGTAAAGAAGCGTGCGCTGGATCAGCTCGGCATCAAGTGGGCGAATACCGGCAACGGGCCGACATTCGCCACCAACCTGCTTGGGTATGCCAACACGCCGTGGCGGCCCGACACGCTGCAGGGTTTCCCGCTGGTGAACACGGCCCATCCGGCGGCGACTTTCTTTGGCTTGGCCACGCAGATCACCTCAGCGCTGAGCTTTCTCGAAGAAAACGGCGACGCCTGGACGCTTGCTGAGCCGCGGCTGAGTTGCCGCAGCGGAGGCGAGTCCAAATTCGTTGCCGGCGGCGAGATTCCCATCCCGGTGGCGCAAGGCAACGGTGCCATCAGCGTGATCTACAAGCAGTACGGCGTGCTGATCGAGTTCCGCCCGGTGGCCGATGGCGGAGGCAACGTTCAGTCCGGCATCGTGGTCGAGGTGAGCGAACCTGACCCGCGCAACAGCAACCAGGGCTTCATTGCCTTCACCACCAACCGCGCCGAGACGCAGGTCGCCATCAAGGAGGGCGAGCCTTTGGTCATCGCCGGCCTGTTCCGGGACAAGGTGGACAAATCCCACTCTGGCATTCCTGGCATCGGCCGCATCCCCTTGTTCTCTTACCTGTTTGGCGCACATGAGACGCGGACCGAGCAGACCGAACTGGTGGTGTTGGTGACGCCAAGGGTGGTGACGCCGCAAAGCGCTCTCAACAAGCTGGCAGTCGACCGTGGGCAAACACTGTCGGAATCGATTCGTGCCAAGACGGATGGGCGTCTTAACCGCGCTGTCGCTCCCGAAGCTGACGGACCGGATCTGCCGGTGACGCCAGCCCCCACGCCCTCAACGTCGCCCCAACCGTAGTTGTCCATCATGCTCACCATCGTGCTCCAAGATCAGGCCAACGGCCCTCGCCAGTTCAAGGTGGAGGCCAGCCGAGCGGTGATTGGCAAAGATTTGGACTGCGAACTGACCCTGCCTGGCTGGCGGGTCAGCCGTCGTCATGCCGAAGTGTTTGTTTCGAACGATCGAGTTTTTGTTCGCGATTTGGAATCCACTTTTGGCACGTTGGTGAATGAGCAGAAGGTGGAGCAGGCCAGGCCGCTGGAGGCTGATGACGAGGTGCGCATCGGTTCGCACGCACTCAAGGTTTCGTGGCGGCCACGTGATGGCACTGCCGCCGATTTTGCCGAACCGGCGTCTTTGTCCGCAGGCGGCATGCCGCTATTGAAGCCAGCGGACTCGGACTCGGCCGCGGCCCAGGCGGCAGCGGCGATTCTCGCGGCCAAGCCGCGGCGAGAAGCGCCGCTCGCCACAGTGGCGCATGTTGTCCCAACGGCAGCGGTGGAATCCAAGCCACCGGTCGAGCCCACCGTGGCGCCGGCCGAACCTGCGCATGACGACAACTTTCGCTTTCGCCGAATCCTGCACGAGAAGCTGCTCGAGGCGTTCGACATGCGTCGCACCGACACGCATCGCATGGCTGATGACGAATTGCGCGAGCTGACCGAAAAGCTGATCCGCGACTTGATCGCCCGAATGTCGAGCGAACTGCCGCCGCACGTCGACCGGGTGAAGCTGCTGGAAGAGGTGCGCGATGAAGCGATCGGGCTGGGTCCACTCGAGCCAATGCTCGCTGACGCGACCATCACTGAAATCATGGTGAACCGGGCGGACGAAGTGTTTGTCGAGCGTGCGGGGCAGTTGCAGCGCTGGCCGGTAGCGTTCACCAGCGACCGAGCGGTGCAAGGCATCATTGAGCGCATCGTCGCGCCGATCGGCCGGCGCATCGACGAAAGCTCGCCGATGGTGGATGCGCGGCTGAAGGACGGTTCCCGGGTCAATGCCGTGATACCGCCGCTGGCGCTCAAGGGGCCCTCCATCACGATCCGGAAGTTCTCGAAGCGCAAGCTGGATTCCTCCGATCTGTTGAAGTTTGGCTCGGCAAGTCCTGCCATGATCGAATTCCTTAAGGTCTGCGTCGAGCAGCGCAAGAACATGCTGATCTCTGGCGGTACTGGTTCGGGCAAGACCACGCTGCTGAACATCATGTCCAACTTCATCCCTGATGGCGAACGCATCGTCACCATTGAGGACGCAGCCGAACTGCAGCTGCACCATTCCAACATCGTCACGCTGGAGGCCCGCCCAGCCAACATCGAAGGCAAGGGCCAGATCTCGATCCGCGAGCTGGTGAAGAACTCGCTGCGGATGCGGCCTGACCGGGTCGTCGTCGGCGAGTGCCGCGGCGGCGAGGCACTGGACATGCTGCAGGCTATGAACACAGGCCACGATGGCTCCCTGACGACGGCCCACGCCAACAGCCCACGTGACATGCTGGCTCGCCTTGAAGTGATGGTGCTGATGGCGGGCATGGACCTTCCGGTGACCGCGATCCGCGAACAAGTGGCTTCAGCCATCGACATCATCGTGCAGCAAACCCGTTTCGCCTGTGGCACTCGCAAGGTCACCAACATCGTCGAGGTGACAGGTGTGGAAAGCGGCAAGATCCAGCTGCAGGAAGTGTTTGCCTTCGTGCAGACCGGGCTGAACGAGCAGCGTAAGACCCAGGGATATTTCACCGGTCGGGGCTTCGTGCCTGAGTTTTACGAGGAACTGAGCCGCATCGGTATCCCGCTGGACATCAATATCTTCCGGGACGGCATGGCGCCGGAACGCGATCCCGCTGCGCGCGCGCGGGGCTGACGGTGCGGCGCTGTGGAGAAAGCTGCTAAATGACGATCGAGCTCGCCCTCATTGCGCTGATGATTTTCGGCGCGGTACTTGCGATGGCGTGGGCCACTCGCGCCGCCTTCGAGGGCTGGCGCGAGCGTTTTACCGAAAGTGCGCGGCTGTCATTGCAGGATATGTTCTTGTTCATCGACCCGAAAGCGCTGTTTCGCATCAATGTCGCGATGTTCCTGCTGCTGCCAATGCTGGTCTGGCTGGTCACCGGCGCGCCCGCGTTGGCGGTGCTAGCGGGCATCGTCGGCGTGGTGTTTCCGCGCGTGGCATGGGTCGTGATGCGCAACCGTCGTGCGGCCAAGTTGGTGCTTCAACTACCGGACGGGCTGACGATGATGGCAGGTTCACTGCGCGCCGGTGCCAGCCTACAAGGCGCGCTGGATATGGTCGTCAAGGAGAACCCGGCACCGCTGTCACAGGAGTTTTCCCTGCTGCTGCGTGAGCAGCGCTTGGGCTTGGCGCTGGAAGACTCGCTGCGCGGCATGGGTCAGCGCTTGAAGATAGAAGACATCGATCTGTTCGTGTCGGCCTTGACGATCGCCAAGGAGGTCGGGGGCAACCTTTCCGAGATTCTGGACCGACTGGCCAGCACGTTACGCGCCAAGGCAGTGATGGAAGGCAAGATCAAGGCACTGACTTCGCAAGGCAAATTGCAGGGAATCGTTGTCGGCTTACTGCCAATTTTCCTGGCTGGAATTCTTTATGTGATGGATCCTGAAGCGATGATGCCGTTGTTCGTGACCTATTACGGCTGGGGTGTGATGCTCGCCATCTTCGTGTTGTTGCTGATGGGCGGCTTTTTTATCAAGAAGATCGTGTCGATTGACGTATGAGCAATTTCACACTGATCGGGCTGATGGTAGGGGCGGCGCTGGTGCTGGCCGCTTTCGCGTGTTGGCGCCTTTTCGTAGAGCTTGGTGGCGCTGACACGACGTATCGTGACCGCCCGCCTTCAGGATTTCGCCTGCTGTGGCCGTTGGTCAACATCTTGGCGAACACGTTCAGTTTTGCGCTTGGAAATGAACGGCGGCAAAGCTATTTTGCGAAGCTGCGCAGAGCGGGGCAGGAGTATGCACTGACGCCGCTACAGTTCTTTGGTGGCAAGCTTGTATCGGCCGTCTTCGGTGCCTGCCTCGGCGCAGTGTTTGCCGGTGAGGGCATGTTGTTCGTCGCGATGTCCATCGGCGGTTTCTTAGGGTTCATGTACCCCAATATCTGGCTCAGCGATCACACCAAAAAGCGGAATTTGGCGATTCTGAAGGCCCTGCCGTTTTTCTTGGACATCGTCACGTTGTCGATCGAGTCAGGGCTGAACCTGACTGGTGCATTGCAGAAATCAGTCGACAAGTGCAAGCCAGGCCCGCTCATGACCGAAATCAACCGGGTGTTGCGTGACGTGCGCGCCGGCAAGCCTCGCGTGGACGCCCTGCGCGATATGGCTGAGCGGCTCGACTACGCGCCGACCTCCAGCTTGGTCAGTGCGCTGGTTCAAGGGGAATTGATGGGCTCGAGCCTTGCGCCAATCCTGCGCGCCCAGAGCGATCAGCGACGAACCGAGCGTTTCCAGCGCGCTGAGAAGCTGGCCATGGAGGCGCCGGTGAAGATGCTGGGCCCTCTGATCATGTTCATTTTCCCGTGCACCTTCATCGTCCTGGGCTTCCCGATCGTGATGAAATTTTTGGGCTCGGGCATGTGACCTCCGTTCACCCCTTAAAGCCAATGCCATGTCTGCTGCGCTGCTGACCCTCAACATTGACGGCGTGCCTACGCAACGCGTTATTCGCAACGCCAACACTTGGTGGCGTCGCGCGATCGGCTTGCTGGCAACCAAGGAATTGCAACACCCCTGCGGACTATGGCTACAGCCGTGTAATGGCGTGCACACCATTGGCATGCGTTATCCGATCGATGTGCTGTTCCTGCGAGCCGATGGTGTGGTGTTGAAGGTCGTGCCACGGCTCGGGCCGTGGCGCTTTGCGCGTTGTGGCGGTGCCGCTTCCACACTGGAGTTGCGAGCCGGTCTGGCCAGGCGCCTTGGATTGAAGCCTGGCATGTCACTGGATTTGATGGCATGAGTGCGGTCTTCCAGACCCCATCGCCGGCCTTGCGACGCCGGCTGGCCCTGCCAATGCAAGCGCTGTTCGTCGCTTGCATCTTCCTGTCCGCATTCCTGCTGTTCCTTGTCCAGCCCATCATCGCCAAGCAAATCATGCCGTGGTTCGGTGGCAGCGCGGCTGTCTGGACCACGGCATTGATGTTCTTTCAGTTGGTGCTGCTGGCCGGCTATGCGTATTCCGACTTCGCCACGCGCTGGTTGACCTCGCGCATGCACGCTTGGGTGCATGTGACCCTGCTGTTAGTCGCCGTGGCCATGCTGCCCATCGTGCCGTCGGCCGCGCTTCGGCCGGATCCCCAGAGCGCACCCATCGGGCAGGTGCTGTGGGTGCTTCTGGCTGCGGTGGGCTTGCCTTATTTCTGCCTGGCAACCACGGGCCCATTGCTGCAGGCTTGGTACAGCAGGCTATTCCCCAAGCAACAGGTTTATCGTCTTTTTGCCTTATCGAACCTGGCTTCGTTGGTCGCGCTGCTTGTCTATCCTTTCGCAATTGAGCCCTTTGCCAGCAGCCTGCAGCAATCGCGAGTATGGAGTTTGGCTTTCTGCCTATTTGCGCTGCTCTGTGGTTTCTGTGCGTGGTTGGCCCGGCGTCCGCGCGGCACTGTCACTGCAGCACTGGGTCCGGTGGCGCTCAATGAGGTGGTAGCTGAGCCGCTGCCAAGCTGGGCTGATCACGGGCGGTGGCTGCTGCTGTCGGCCATGGGTTCGATGCTGTTGCTGGCCGTGACCGGTCACATCACCCAGAACATCGCGCCCGTGCCCTTCTTGTGGCTGCTGCCCTTGTCGCTCTACTTGCTGACATTTATCTTGTGCTTCGAAGGCAGGGGCTGGTACCGCCGTTCATCGTTCACCGCACCGTTGATCCTGCTGTTGGCTGCGATGGCCTGGTGCATCAATCTGCCGCCCTGGCAGGTGGACATTGAGTGGGTCGTGCCGCTCTATGCCACCGGCTTCTTTGTTTGCTGCATGTTCTGCCACGGTGAGTTGAGTCTGCGCAAACCGTCGTCACGCCATCTCACGCGCTTTTACCTGTGTCTCAGCCTAGGTGGTGCGCTTGGAGGCTTGACGATCAGCGCGCTTGCGCCAGTGTTGCTGAACAATTATTACGAGCTGCCACTGATGCTGATTGCGACATCGGTATTGGCATTGTGGTTGCTGCGGCGCTACCTGACAGCCAACAAGGCGGCATGGCTCGTGCTCGTGCTCGCCCTGGCGAGTTGCCTTGTGACGGTTCTGATGGCCCTAGTCTTCTACCAACGGCACACCTTGGGCATCGTGTCCCAGCAACGCAACTTCTACGCGGCGTCGCAGGTCACCGAGTTTGTTGACGATCGCGGCGATACGCAGCGGGTGCTGTACAACGGTGCGATCCTTCATGGCATGCAGTTGCGCGCGGCCGGAAAGCGCCGTACGCCTACCACCTACTACGGCTTGGGCAGCGGCGTGGCGGAAGCGATGCGCTATACAGCCGACCGGCCCAATAGACGGGTGGGTGTGATCGGCCTTGGCGTTGGCACCATGGCGGCCTGGGGTCAGGATGGCGACGATTTCCGCTTCTATGAGATCAATCCGCACAGCCAGCAGATCGCGGAGCGCGATTTCACCTACCTGAGCGATTCGGCTGCGCATCAGAGCGTGGTGATCGGCGACGCGAGATTAATGCTGGAGTCTGAGTTGGCACGAGGCCGGCATGGCGATTTCGACGTGTTGGTGGTCGACGCATTTTCCGGTGACGCGATACCTGTGCACCTGTTGACGCGCGAGGCTCTGGCCGTCTATCGACAGCACATGCGTCCTCGGGGCATCATCGCCTTCCACGTGTCAAACCTATACCTGAATCTGGCGCCGGTTGTGGCCGGGCTGGCCAATGATGCAGGCATGAAGGTGGTCCGGATCGACAACCCGGTTAACCCGCCGGAGACCAGTTCGACCTGGGTATTGGTGACCCAGGATGAAGGATTTCTGAGCCAGCCGGCGTTGCGCGCACGCATCTCGCCGCTGGCGGCGGCGCCTGGCGCTAAGCCATGGACCGACGGCTACAACAACCTGTTTGAAGCGCTGCGCTAAACCCGCTCGGACTTCACTGGCGCCGGAAGAAGTCGCTGACGCAGAGGCGCGGGCAGGCGCTAATCTTTCGCAGCACTGCAAGATGATATCGATCAGGCGCCATCAGGCGGCTTTCAACCCCCACCGTGCAATCCTTGTGCAGCAACCAGCCGACGACAGCGACGAAGGCCTGTGGGTTCCGGTGATCAAGGACTGGTGGAGATCGGGTTCGCGTGCCATTGAAAGCGAGTGGCTCGACTTGGCGTAGCTCTAAGTCGAATCATGTGCTACCCGTTGCGCTTACGGCAGAGGCCGCGCTGGCCTGGAGGGCCGCGCAGGAGGGCCGGGGGGTTTGCCGGGCAGGCGGCGCCTGATCTGCCGGCGCAGCCCGGCCGTGGGCACTGGCTGGCCGCTGCTGTGCTGGCCAAGGACGAGCGGCGGCGGCTGGTCAGCCAGGTGCTTCGCCAGCAACACACCTCGCAGGCCGAGTGGTGGCTGGTGCAGCAATGGCTGCAGCCGGTGGACAGCATCGACCCCGGCCCGGTGGCCGACGGGCAGGCGGTGCTGACGCTGGACGACACGGTGCGCAGCCCGACCCTGCGGGAGGGCTGGGTGCGCCACCGGGATGCGCAAGGGCGTGTCCTGGCCGTGATCACCGATGGCGAGGGCTGTGACTGAGGCCGGTGATCCGGTCCGGTCTCAATCTCCCATCCGCTGCTGAAACACCAAGCCTGCATGCTCGCGCAGCGCGTGGAACTTGATCTTCGGCCAGTTCTCCTGGATGGCCCGCAGCTCGCCGGCGTATTCCAGCAGCAGCGTCGGCGCGTCGACGGCGTCCAGCGCCAGGCGGTGGCTGTTGCCGTCGACGAAGCGCTTGAGTTCCTTCTCGCCGCCGTCGGCTTCTTCGCAGGTGATCCAGCGGGCGACGTTGTAGCCGGCCGGCATGATGCGGGCCTTGACGCCGTATTCGTGCTCCAGCCGGTGGGCGACGACTTCGAACTGCAGCTGGCCGACGGCGCCGAGCAGCAGCACCGAGCCGAGCATCGGGCGGAAGACCTGGATCGCGCCTTCTTCGCCGAGCTGCGTCAGGCCGGCGCGCAGCTGCTTGGTCTTCAGCGGGTCGGCCACTTCGACCGAGCGGAACAGCTCGGGCGCGAAAAAGGGCAGGCCGGTGAACTGCAGGCTTTCGCCTTCGGTCAGCGTGTCGCCCAGTTGCAGCACGCCGTGGTTCGGAATGCCGATGATGTCGCCGGCAAAGGCCTCGTCCAGCAGCTCGCGCTTCTGGCTCATGAAGGTGACGACGGTGTTGGGCCGCAGCTCCTTGCCCGAGCGCACCACCTTCAGTCGCATGCCGCGCTCGAAGCGGCCGGAGGCCACGCGCAGGAAGGCAATGCGGTCGCGGTGGGAAGGGTCCATGTTGGCCTGGATCTTGAACACCACGCCGGTGAACTTGGGCTCCTCCGGGTGCACCGTGCGCTGGATCGCGGGGCGCGGGCCGGGCGACGGGGCCAGGCCGACCAATGCGTCCAGCACTTCCTGCACGCCGAAGTTGTTGACGGCGGAGCCGAAGAACATCGGCGTCTGCCTGCCGGCGAGGAAGTCTTCCAGCACGAACTCGGGCGCGGCTTCGCGCACCAGCTCGATTTCGCCCTGGGCCTGCTCGTATTGCATGCCGAAGCGCTCGGCATAGGCCGGGTTGTCCAGGCCTTCCAGCACCTCCTCGGTGCCGGCCACGCGGTCCTCGCCGGGGCTGAAGACGCGCATCTGCTCTTTGCGCAAGTCCATCACGCCGTGGAAGAACTTGCCCATGCCGACCGGCCAGGTGAAGGGCACGACCGTCATGCCCAGTTCACGCTCGATTTCGTCCATCAGCGCCAGCGGGTCCTGCACCTCGCGGTCCATCTTGTTGACGAAGGTCAGGATGGGTGTGTTGCGGGCGCGGCAGACCTGGAGCAGCCGACGCGTCTGCGGCTCGACGCCGTTGGCTGCGTCGATCACCATCAGCGCGGCGTCCACGGCGGTCAGCACGCGGTAGGTGTCTTCCGAGAAATCCTGGTGGCCGGGGGTGTCGAGCAGGTTGATGGTGCAGTCGCGGTATTCCATCTGCATGACCGACGAGGCCACCGAGATGCCGCGCTGCTTTTCGATCTCCATCCAGTCGGACGTGGCATGGCGCGAAGCCTTGCGGGCCTTCACCGAGCCGGCGATCTGGATCGCGCCGGAGAACAGCAGCAGCTTTTCCGTCAGCGTGGTCTTGCCCGCGTCAGGGTGGGAAATGATGGCGAAGGTGCGGCGTTGCCGCACCTGTTGGGCGAGTTCAGAGGTCATGGGATTCGACCCGCGTCCATCGTGTGGCGCGGGGCCCTGGTTGCGGCGGGCATGCCATGCAGCATGCCGCCGACACAATCGAAGCGACGCACGCGAGCCGGTTTCGGCGCGCCAGCGTCATGGCGTGGAGCCTGCGTGAAGCGCCGGTCAGCGTCGCGCAAGCCCCTGCGTTAGAGGGAGTCCGTCACATGGGAGAAACGCCAGAAATGAAGCACCAGGGAATTTTTCAGCGGGCTGCAGGCCCGTGGGTGCAAGCCGCCATTGTCGCCGCCTTCGCCGCCGCTGTCAGCGCACCGGCGACGGCAGGTGGGCTGATCCAGGATCCGGCCGCGCTCAAGCGCCGCTTTGCCGCGCTGGTGGCCGGCAGCTACAGCGGCCAGGCTTGCGACGAGATACCGGACCGCGATGGCAAAGGCAACCACCCCGGCCGATTGCAGATCTCGCCCACCGGCCAGGTGCAGCTGGACGCTGTGCGCATGGACATGTTCGCGCCGAACATGGAAGTGGGCATGGGCCGGCATGCCGGCAAGGAAGACCGCATGGAGTTTGAGCTGGTGGAAGGCTCGCAACGACACGCGATGCTGAACAGCACCGACGAAGGGCCGGCCAAGGGCTTCATCGAGATGGGCGCCGCGCCCGACGGGCACGGCAACGTGACCGAGGGCCGCATGTGCGCGGACCTGGACCTGCGCGCGATGCCGCTGCTGGCCGCCAGCAATCCGCTGGCCGACCTGATGGCCGAGGCCTACGACACCGGTGGCCAGACCGTCCGCGGCGAGTGCAAGAACCTCGGGCGCAAGCGCAATGGCCAGCGCGTGGGCGGCGAGAGCCGGCAGGCCAGCTACAGCGTGGGCCGCCTGGCCGTCGTGCTCAACGGCCAGGCGCTGCCCTTGCACGACAAGGCCCGTCCGCTGACCTATGTGACCGTGGGCAGCCGGCTGGCCGACGGCACGCTGAACGGCAGCTTCGAATGGGCTGGCGACGCCAACTTCCATCTGGAGCAGTTCATGGGTGCCACGGGTCAGGTGGCCTCATTTTCCTTCAGCGAAGGCGAGGCCAAGTGGTTCTGCAAGCCTAAATGAAATGGGACACCCGGCGCCGCGGGTACGCAGCGCCAACCCTCCGAGAGGGTTGGCGCTGCCGCCTTGAGGCGGCCCGGCACCGGCTGCGCAGGGTGATGCGCGGCCGGCACGAAGGTCACTCTTCCAGCAGCGAGCGCAGCATCCACGCCGCCTGTTCGTGCACCGTCAGGCGCTGGGTCAGCAGGTCGGCGGTGGGTTCGTCGCCGGCCTTGTCGGCCAGCGGGAAGATGCTCCGGGCGGTGCGGGCCACGGCCTCGTGGCCTTGCACCAGGATGCGCACCATTTCCAACGCCTTGGGCGGCGTGGTCGGCACGTCGGGGATGGAGCTGAGCTCGCTGAACTGGGCGTAGCTGCCGGGCGCCGCGTGGCCCAGCGAGCGCATGCGTTCGGCCACCGGGTCCACGGCAGTCCACAGCTCGGTGTACTGCGTCATGAACATGGTATGCAGCGTGTTGAACATCGGCCCGGTCACGTTCCAGTGGAAGTTGTGGGTGGTCAGGTAGAGCGTGTAGGTGTCGGCCAGCAGCTTGCCAAGCCCGCCGGCAATGGCGGCGCGGTCCTTGTCGCTGATGCCGATGTTGATCGGCGGTGCGCTGGTGTTGGTGGCGAGCACGTCGGTGCTGGTCTTGGTTTTCGTCTTGGCCATGGGAACTCCTTGATCGGACACTGGTTGGGGGTGATCGGCGGCTGATGTTCAGTCGTCGGAAGGTTCGTTGGCGTCAGCATCTGCCGCGGCGTCCTCGCCGATGCCGTGCTCGCGCAGCAGCGCCTGGGCATGGCGATCCATGTGGCCGAACTGGCGGCTCCATGTCGTGTCGCTGCGCAGCACCCGGGCCGGCACGCCCACGGCGACCGAGGTGGCTGGCACGTCGCGTGTCACCAGTGCGCCCGTGCCGACGATCGCACCGCGGCCGATGCTGACGTCCGGCATCAGCGTCGCGCCGCGGCCGATCCACACATGCTCGGCGAGCACGGTGCGGCGGCGCTCATTGTTCAGGATCTCGCCGGTCTTCAAGTCGATCAGCGGGTGCTGGTCCGCGGCCTGGACCAGGATGTCGTCGGAGAACATGCAGTCCTCGCCGACCAGCACGTCCGCATGGTCGCAGATGATGCGCGCGCCGTTGGAGGTGGTCTCGCGGCCGATGGTGACGGTCGAGCTGCGCCACATGCGCAGGTCATAGTGGCCAGTCGTGGCTTCCGCGAAATCGACCGTGTGGCGGTCGCCGCCCAGCGAGATCGAGATGTGGCCAGACTGCGCCGCCAGCCGGATCTTGATGCCGTGCAGCGCGCGCTTGCCGCCCTTGTGCACGAGGGTCAGGTGGAACTTGCCGCGTTCGCCGGCCGCGGCGGTCTCCGGCGCAAGTTGCAGCACGCAGCTGTCGGCAAACTCGCCCTTGCGCTTGACCCATGGCGGGGTTGCCGCCAGCTTGTACTCCACCAAGATAACCGTCCTTTGTGACCGGCAGGCTGCCGGCGGTCGGCCGAGGCTACCCGAGCGCTCGCTGGTTTGGCAACCCGAAGTCGCCGCCGCTTGCGGTGGGTCAGCCGCCGAAAGCAATGTCCCGCTCGCGCAGCGCCCCGCGCACACGCTGGCCGTACTCCGGGTCGGCCAGGTCGAAATGGGTCAGCTGGCGGTCGATGATGAAGGCCGGCACGCCCATCATTGCGGTGGCGATGTTCTCGGCCAGGCGGCGCCGCTGGCCTTCGTCGAACAGCCGGTACAGCGCGCCGGGCTGGGCGTAATCGTCGTTGCCCTCGCGGTGGTTGTAGTGGTCGGCATCGCCGCTGAGCGGCAGCGGCGGCTCGCGGTAGGCGGGGGTCTGCTGCGCACCACCAAAGGAGTTGGGTTCGTAATACGCGTCTTCGCTGCCGGAACCGTGTTCGCCGTCGTGGGCGAAAAAGTTCATCGAGCCGTCCTGGTGGTAGTGGTTCACCGGGCACTTGGGCGCGTTGACCGGCAGGGCTTCGTAGTGGGTGCCCAGGCGGTAGCGATGCGCGTCGGCATAGCTGAAGATGCGGGCCTGCAGCACCTTGTCCGGGCTGTGGCCGATGCCGGGCACCACGTTGCTCGGAGAAAACGCGGCCTGTTCGATCTGCGTGAAGTAGTGCTGCGGGTTGCGGTTCAGCGTCAGCGTGCCGACCTCGATCAGCGGGAACTCGGCATGCGGCCAGACCTTGGTCAGGTCAAAGGGGTTGTAGCGCGTCTGCGTGGCCTGCTGCTCGCTCATGACCTGGATGAACAGCGTCCACTGCGGAAACTCGCCGTGGGCAATTGCGCCGTACAGGTCTTCCTGGTAGCTCTCGCGGCTCTGGCCGACGACCTGCGCGGCTTCGGCATTCGTCAGCGTGCGGTGGCCTTGCTGGTTCTTGAAGTGGAACTTGACCCAGTGACGCTCGCCAGCGGCGCTGATGAAACTGTAGGTGTGCGAGCCGAAGCCGTCCATGAAGCGTGGGCTCACCGGGATGCCACGGTCGCTCATCAGGATGGTGACCTGGTGCAGGCTCTCGGGCGACAGGCTCCAGAAGTCCCAGGCGGCCGTGTTGCTGCGCAAATGCGTGCGTGGGTGGCGCTTCTGGGTGTGGATGAAGTCAGGGAACTTCAGCGGGTCGCGGATGAAGAAGACCGGCGTGTTGTTGCCCACCAGGTCCCAGTTGCCTTCTTCGGTGTAGAACTTGACCGAGAAGCCGCGCACGTCGCGCTCGGCATCGGCGGCGCCGAGTTCGCCGGCCACGGTGGAGAAGCGGGTCAGCACATCGGTCTTCTTGCCGACGGCACCGAACAGCTTGGCGCGTGTGTAGCGGCTGATGTCGTGCGTCACGACAAAGCTGCCGAATGCCCCCCAGCCCTTGGCGTGCACCACGCGCTCGGGAATGCGCTCGCGGTTCTGGTGCGCCAGCTTTTCGAGCAGGTGCAGGTCCTGCATCAGCAGCGGGCCGCGCGGGCCGGCGGACAGGCTGTTCTGGTTGTCGGCCACCGGTGCGCCGGCGCTGGTCGTCAGCGTGGTGCCGTGCATCACCGGGCAGCCGGCGGCGAGGGAGGATTTCGGATCGGACGGTTGGCTCATGGCTGCTTCCGGAAGGTGGGTCAGGAAGCGTTGATCTTAGGAGCGAGCTATGAATTCGTCCAACCCAATAGAGCCATGCCGGAGATGGCCTGAAGCGGGGGCAGGGGGTGGGCCTTTTGGCGTTGGCCGGCAATCAAGTGTTTGCACTGTACTAATTCAAGTAGTACAGTTGCAACTTGTCTTTGGAGACCGCATGAGCCGCACCCAGCCCTTGATGATCCAGATCGCCACCGGCGATGCCCGCCCCATCGTCAAACAGATTGTGGATGCCGTGCGGCTGAAGATTGCCACCGGCGAGCTGCTCACCGGCGTGCAGCTGCCCAGCGTGCGCGGCCTGGCCCAGCAGCTCACCGTGAACCCCAACACCGTCGCCAAGGCCTATGCCGAACTCACGGCCGAAGGCTGGCTGGACGCGCGCCAGGGCCTGGGCCTGTACGTGGCCACGCCGCGCCAGCGCCTGAGCGACAGCGAACGCGAGCGCCGGCTGGACGACGCCATCCAGCGCTTCGTGCACGAGGTGGCCGCGCTGGACTACCCACCGCAGCACGCGCTGGCGCGGCTGGACGACGCGCTGCGCGTGCTGGCGCCGAAGAAACTGGCCTGAGGTCCCTCGCCATGAACGACAGCCTGTTCACGCCCGAAACGCCGGTGATCCACACCGCCGGCCTGTGCAAGCGCTACGGCCGCAAGCTCGCGCTCGATCACCTGGACCTGCAGATTCCACGCGGCGGCGTGCACGCCATCGTCGGCGCGAACGGCGCTGGCAAGTCCACGCTGTTCCGCGTGCTGCTGGGCTTCCTGCCGCCCAGCGCCGGCAGCGCCACCATCCTCGGCCGAGACAGTGCCCGGCTGCGTCCGCAGGACCGCGCCCGCATCGGCTTTGTCAATGAGGAGCACACGCTGCCCGGCTGGATGACGGTGGCGGCCGTCACCGCGATGCAGTGCCACCAGTACCCCGGCTGGCGCCAGCCGGTGTTCGACGAGGTGATCGGCCACTACCACGTGCTGCCGGCTCAGAAGGTGAGCCAGCTTTCGCGTGGAGAGCGTGCGGGCTTCAACCTTGCGCTGGCACTGGCACAGACACCTGAGCTGCTGGTGCTGGATGAACCCACGCTGGGCCTGGACGTGGTGGCCAAGCGCGCTTTCCTCGAATCGCTGCTGTATTCGAACGCGGCGGCCGATGGCCGTGCCGCCTGCACCGTCATCTACTGCTCGCACCAGATGGAAGAGATCGAGCGTGTGGCCGACAACCTCATCATCCTGGAGCGCGGCCGGCTCAAGCACATGTCCGCGCCAGACGACTTCCGTGCCCGTGTCACCCACTGGGTGGCCGACATCCCGTTCAAGGCGCCCGACCCGGCCCAGGTGCCCGGCCTGCTGGAGCAGCAGCAGCTCGACGGTCTGCACCACTACCTGGTGCTGGACCAGGACGACAGCTTCGGCCGCTTCCTGCGCGCCAGCGGCGCGCGCAGCGTGCAAAGCATGCCGGTGAGCCTGGACCGTGCCGTCAACAGCTTCCTCGCGCAGCACCATGCTGCGCCCATTGCAGCCTGAGCGCCGCCCCTTTCAGCGCATTTCGAGGACACATACCATGTGGGACCTGTTCAAGGCCGAGCTGCTGCGTTTTCGCGGCTGGGCGATCGGCATTGCCGGCCTGCACCTGCTGGTGCTGGGCTTCCTGACCCGCGTGGTCGACCTCGGGCAGCAACCCTGGCTGGTGCACCTGGCCTTCGGCATCGCCTACGGCGCGGTCGGGGGCCTGCTGGGCCTGTACCAGATGGGCGTCTACCGCCGCCCCAGCACCTGGCTGAACCTGCTGCATCGGCCGCTGGCGCCCGCGCGCACGGCGGCAGCGCTGCTGGCCGCCGGTGCCGTGCTGCTGGCCTTCACGGCGGCGCTGCCCGTGCTGGTCGTTGCCGGCTGGCAGGCGGGCATGACGGCGCGTGTGGTCGATGCGCGCCACCTGCTGCTGGCGCTGGCCGGCCTGCAGATCGCTGGCTGCGGTTACCTCGCCGGTGCCTACGCGATGCTGGCGAACCGTCGCCACGCCGCAGCCGGCCTGGTCTTCCTCGCCTGGCTGCCGGCGATGAATGCCATCGGCCTGGCCGCGCTGGCCTTGCAGTTCCTGGCGCTGCTGTGGCTGCTGGCCCTGGTGATGCAGGCCTTCCAGCCGGACCTCGGTGCGCCGCCGCGTCGCTGGGGCGCCGTGCTGCTGACCGCGCTGCCTCTGCAGATGGGCGTGTACCTGGTGCTGCTGTTGCTGTGGTTTGGCGTGGAGATGCTGTGGATCATGCAGGGCTCGCACCCGAACAACCGCGCCGTGCCCGCGCCTGGCGGCCACAACGAGCTGGAGCGCATGGACGACCGCGCGCGCCTGCTCGCCGGCCTGGCCGCCAGTGCCTCGCCCGACGCGCAGCGCCTGCGTGAGCAGGTCGCGCTGTCCGAGCCCATGGGCATCGCGCAGCAGCTGCGCCTGCTGCCGCACACCGGCGAGCTGACGAACGTGAAACCGATGGCCTTCGACGACACGCAGCGCCGCGTGCGCTGGACCTTCAGCCACGACAGCATGCGCCTGCAAGGCCTCAGCCTGGTCGATGGCCGCGCGGCGGGCACACTGGGCGTGGGCGCGGCAAACGCCGCCTTCCCGGTGCCGGTGCTGCCCATCGGCCGCCAGCCTTTCCTGGCGCAGGGCGACGAGCTGCTGGCCGGCGGCAACATGCTCTACCAGTACGACAGCCTGGCCGGCCGCGTGATGCCGCGCCTGCAGCTGCCGGTCGGCGAGTCGCTGCTGGGCGTCTCGATGGTCGGCGCTCACCTGGGCGCGCTGAGCGACAAGGCGGCCTACATCATCGACGGCCGGCTGCTGAGGGATCCCGGCCAGGGCCTGCTGCAGCCGCGCCAGCGCGTGCCGCTGCCCGGCCCGGGCCGCTTCGGCGACCTGAGCGACCTGACGCTGATCGAGCTGGTCGATGGTGACCTGTTCTCCTTCAGCTTCACCCGCTTTGCGCATGACCCGCGAGGCGTGCCGCCGTACCAGGTGCTGCTGCGCACCGACGATGCCGGCCAGGTGCAGGAAGTGGCGCGCCGCGCAGTGGGCTTCGACTACCCGGCCTTGTTCCGTTACCGCGCCTGGTGGAGCGCGCCGGTCATGTCGGTGGCGCTGGACCGGGCCCGCGCGCTGCTGGCGCCGCCCGATCCCTTGCGCGCCACCCACCCAGCGCCGGTGCCGGGCGACATCAAGCTGCTCGCCGCAGCCATGAGCCTGCTGGCGGCGCTGGCCGCTGCGTGGCGCGTGCGGCAACTGCCGCTGCGCTGGCCGGCCCGTGCCGCATGGGTCGCCGCCTGCGCGCTGGTCGGCTGGCCGGCGCTGGTCAGCCTGTGGCTGCTGGTGCCGCCGGAAGAGGGCGTTGATGCCGCGCCCGAGGCCACGCCACGGCCTGCGCCGCCGCGCGCCCTCGTGGCCTGATTTCCCGCCGGGCCCAGGCCTCTTTCCGATTCGCTTGCATCGGCTGCCATCGGCGGGCCGAGGGAGATGCGCATGTCTTCGATCTGCTTCTGGCGCCTCGCGCTGGCCCGTGTTCCGGCCTTGGCCGCGGCCAGCTTCGCGCTGGTCACGCTGGCGCACGCCGGCACCGAAGCGCCCTTGCGCAATGCCATTGCTGCCGAGCGGGCACGCCCCGCTGCGCCGCTGCATGCGCGGGCCGACTTCCTGCTGCAGCCCGCCATCAGCGAAGCCACGCTGTCGCCGGACGGCCGCACCATCGCCTACCTGCGGGAGCGGGTGCCCGGCCAGCGCGAGCTGTGGTCCCAGCCGCTCGATGGCGGCGCGCCCCGGCGCTGGCTGCAGCGCACCGAGGCGAGTGAACTCGGCTGGTCGCAGGACGGCCGCTGGCTGCTGCTCGCTTCGTCCACACAGCTTTTTGCGCAAGCCATGGCGGGCCAGCCCGGCTCGGGCCTGGTGAGCCCGCTGGGCGGGCGCCTGCAGCGGCGCTGGGCGGCGGTGGACCCGACGCGGCCGGCGGCCGTGCTGCTGGTGGCGCAGGTCAGCACCGAGCCAGTCAGCTGGCAGCTGGTGCGCGTGGACATGCATGGCCAGCGTGAGGTCCTGAGGCAGGACGCGCAGCGCCTGGTTGGCTTTGCGCTGGGGCCGGACGGCCGGCTCGCCTGGCTGCAGCGGGTAGAGAGCGACGCCTCGGTGATCCACCGCGTGGACCGCAACGGCGCGCTGATCGAAACGCTGCGCTGCGCCGAGCTGCATCGCTGCGGCCTGCTGCCGCGGACCACCGACGCGGGCGACCTGCTGCTGCGCAGCGACCTGCAAGGTTCGCTGCGCGGGCTGCAGCGGCTGGACGCGGCAGGACGCCTGCATCCGATCTACAAGGACCCTCGCGGCGAGGCCGACATCGATGAGCTGACGCTGGACCCGCTGACTGCCCAGCCGGTGTTCGCCGACCACCGCAGCACGGCGCCGCTGCTGAGCGGGCTGGACGCTGAAATGCAGCGCCACGCCGCCGCGCTGCGACGCGCCCTGCCGGGCCGCGTGCTGCGGGTGCAGGTGGGCCGCGGCCCCGGCGCGCGCTGGCTGGTCAGCGAACGCGGCGACAGCTTGCAGGTGCCGCGCTGGCAGTGCTACGACCCCACCAGCGGCCGGCTCAAGCAGGTGCTGGATTTTCCGCCCGTGAGCCGGCGCAGCGGCATGCCAGCCACCGATGTGCCCGAAGCCGCGCTCGCACACCGCCTGCCGATCCGCTACCGCGCCAGTGACGGCCTGACAGTGCGCGGTTTCCTCAGCCTGCCACCCGGAGTGGCCCCGGCGAAGCTGCCCTTGCTGGCGCTGGTGCACGGTGGCCCCTGGAGCCATGCCACCGCGGACCACAGCAGCCTGGCCCAATTCCTGGCCAACCGGGGTTACGCCGTCTTCGAGCCCAACTACCGGGGCTCCACCGGCCTGGGGCGCGACCATGTGCTGGCGGCGCGCGGCGACTACGGCGGCACCGGCCGCGTGCTGCAGGACATTGGTGACGGCGTGCGCTGGCTGCTGGCGCAGGGCGTGGGCGATGCGCAGCGCGTCGGCATCGTCGGCGCGTCGTTTGGCGGCTACGCGGCGCTGGCCGGCGTCACTTTCTCGCCGGATCTCTTCAAGGTGGGCGTGGCATCGGTGCCGCCGCCGGATTTCAGCTGGGCATTGCGTTCGATCGCCCGCAGCGCCGAGGCCGATGTGGTCTCTGGCTACATGCCGTTCGAGCACTGGCTTTCGCTGTTGCAGCTGGACCCGCGCGACGCTGCGGCGATGGCCAGGCTCAGTGCGCAGTCACCGCTGGCGCAGGCCGCGAGCCTGCGTCGGCCGGTGCTGCTGATCGCCGGAGGCGAGGATCGCCGCGTGGACCTCAGCGGCGTGCTCGATTACGCAGCCCGGCTGCAGGCGGCACGCAAACAGGTGACCTTGCTGGTCGACCCGCAGGCGGGCCATCGCAATGACGACCCGCTGGGCCGAGAGGCCGCGCTGTACCTGATGGAGCGCCAGCTGCAGCAAAGCCTGGGCGGCCCTCAGCCCGCACCGCCGGATGCGACGCTGCAGGCCTACCTGGCGCGCAACACCCGGCTGGGTGCGGAGACGCCCAGGCTCAGGCGGTGAGCCGCGTCACGCCCGGCAGCTCGCAGGCGTACACCGCATTGCGCAGCGCGGCAATGGCCTCGTAGCGCGTGAAGCTGCGGCGCCAGGCCAGCACCACGCGGCGCGTGGGCACCGGGTCGGTGAAGGGCACGTACCTGAGGTGCGCGGTGGGCTCCTTGGGCACGGACAGGCCGGGCACCACCGTCACGCCCATGCCGGAGGCGACCATGTGCTTGATGGTTTCCAGCGACGAGCCTTCGAAGCTCTTCTTGATGCCTTCGGTGTCGCTGGAGAAGCGGGCATATTCGGGGCAGACCTCAAGCACATGGTCGAGGAAACAGTGGCCGGTGCCCAGCAGCAGCATGGTCTCGCGCTTCAGCTCTTCTGGGCTGATGTGTTCGCGCTGGGCCAGCGCGTGGCTGGCCGGCACAGCAACGATGAACGGCTCGTCGTACAACGGGGCCACGGCCAGGCCGGTGTCTGGGAAGGGTTCGGCCATCACCGCGCAATCGAGCTCGCCGGTGCGCAGCATGTCCAGCAGCTTGACGGTGAAGTTCTCCTGCAGCATCAGCGGCATCTGCGGCGTCTGCTCGATCGCGTGGCGCACCAGCTCAGGCAGCAGGTAGGGCCCGATCGTGTAGATGATGCCCAGGCGCAGCGGGCCGGCCAGCGGGTCCTTGCCGCGCTTGGCAATCTCGCGGATGCCTTGCGCCTGCTCGATCACGCTTTGCGCCTGGCGCACGATGGACTCGCCCAGCGGCGTGAGGCTGACCTCGCTGCTGCCGCGCTCGAAGATCTTCACGTCCAGCTCTTCTTCGAGCTTCTTGATCGCCACCGACAGCGTGGGCTGCGAGACATGGCAGGCTTCGGCGGCGCGGCCGAAATGGCGCTCACGGGCAACGGCGACGATGTAACGCAGCTCGGTCAGGGTCATGCCCGGATTGTGACGACGAATGCGCCGCGGCCGGACGTGCGCAAAAAAGCCGCCGGGCCAGGCTGGCCACGGCGGCACAAGGCTGGCGCGCGGGCAGCCCTCCAAGGAGGTCTGCCCCGACCACGCGCCAACGGACTCAAGCGGTGCGAAGTGCCTTGCCGTTCAGGGACGGTTCACCGCCGTCCAGGCGGCAGCAACGGCCAGCGACTCGGGCGAGCCGGCGCCGTACAGGTCCTCGGCGGCCTTGATGGTGTCGGCGCGGGCCATGGCGTGGGTTTCGGTCGAGACCATGTAGACGGTCAGCGCGCGATACCAGATCTTCGCGGCCTTGTCGCGGCCGATGCCGGTCAGGCTGCCGTTGCCGGTGGCCTTCACCGTGTCACCGGTGGTGCAGGTCTTGGAGGCCGGGAAGGTGGCCGATGCCGTGCCTTCGGCCAGCAGGAAGAAGAAGTGGTTGCTGACGCCGGACGAGTAGTGCGGATTCAGGTTCCCCACGCCCTGGTACCAGCAGTCGGCGGAGATGTTGTCCTTGCTCGGCTGGTAGAGGTAGCGCAGCACCGTGCCGGGCTTCTTCATGATCATCTCGCCCAGCGTGTAGTCGCCCGGGTCGCCGGCATTGTTCGCGTAGAACTCGACCATGGTGCCCAGGATGTCCGAGCTGCTCTCGTTCAGGCCGCCGGATTCGTCGCCGTAGATCAGGTCCGCGGTGCGCGAGGTCACGCCGTGCGTCATCTCATGGCCGGCCACGTCCAGCGCCACCAGTGGCTTGAACTGGATGAAGCCGTCGCCGTACATCATGCAGAAGCACTCGTCGTCCCAGTAGGCGTTGTCCACGCGCGTGCCGAAGTGCACGCGCGAGTGGGCGCCGTTGCCATCGTCGGCAATGCCGTTGCGGCCCATGACCTTCTTGTAGAAGTCCCAGGTCATGTTCTGGCCGTAGGCGGCATCGGCGGCCACGGTCTGGCGGTCGGTCTTGGTGCCGTCACCCCAGACATTTTCGGTCGCCGTGAACACCGTCTCGGTGTCCTGGGTGCCATTCATGTCCACCATGTAGTGTTTGCCGCGGGTGTTGTCCTGCAGCGTGTACTTGGTGCCCTTCTTGTTGACCGTGTCGTGCAGCGGCACGGTGCCGTAATACAAGGCCTTGCCGGTGCCCGTGTCATCGGCGCTGTGGATCTCGTTCCAGCGTTCCAGCAGGCTGGCCTGGTGCGCATCGATGATCACCCGCATGCGGGCCGGGCCGCCGGCCTCGTCATGACCCAGCACCGTGACGTCCCAGGCCAGCTTGGCCTGGCCGTTGCGGGCATGGATCACCAGCTGGCGCGAGCGGACCGCGCTGTCTGCCACGCCCGAGGTCTTCAGCGCCAGGGCTTCGGCCGCGGTGCCGGACAAGGTGGGCTCGACCGCCAGGTCCAGCCGACGCTGCGGCGCCTGCGACAGGCCGCTGAACTCGCCGCCCGGGCCGCTGTGCACGACCAGGTCGCCGCCGATGACGGCCAGGTGGCGGAAGGCGCGCTTGAAGCGCACGTGTTCGCTGCCGTCGGCGTCGACGATCAGGTCGGTGGCCTGGTAGTCGTCGTTGCCGGTGGCGCGCACGGCAGCAAAGGCGCTGCCGTTCAGGTGGGCCAGCGCGCGTTGCACGGCGGGATGGTCAGGCTGCGGCATCGCGGCCTGCGCCATCTGGGCGGACAGCAGCGCGGCGACGCCGGCAACGGTGGCGCGCAGGATGGCGCTGGAAGGGGCGGTGGGTTTCATCGAACAAGCTTTCCAGAGGAGGCCGGCGCTGCGGTGTGGGCAACTTCCCCGGCCGGGGACCATGGGCACAAAGGCATTGCCGATACCCGCAGACCTCCAAAAGCCCGGCGTGCAGCGGCACACAGCGGCACAGAACAAGTCAGACAGAGCAAGGTGCCGTGGATGTGAATGTAGTGTTAATAATATTTTGAGAATATCTTCAAACGTGGGGTGTGGCAAAGAAAAAGCCGCCGTGGCGCGGTGCCAGCGGCGGCTCTCGTCGGATCGGCCTTTCCGGCATGGCGAGGCGGCTGACCCCGTCATGTCCGATCAGCGCATCACGAGCGGTTCACGGCGGCCCAGGCGGCCTTCACGGCGCTCACTTCGGCCGAGCTTGCGCCGTACAGGTCGGTGGCGGCGCTGATGGACGCCAGCCGCGCTGCCGCGTAGTCGGTGCTGGACGTCATGTAGACGGTCAGCGCGCGGTACCAGATCTTGGCGGCCTTGTCGCGGCCGATGCCGGTCAGGCTGCCGGTGCCGCTGGCGACGCGGGTGTCGGTGGACCTGCAGGTCGGCGACGGAGAGCCGGCGGTCGTGCCTTCGGCCAACAGGTAGAAGAAATGGTTCGCCACACCGGACGAGTAGTGCACGTCCAGGGTGCCCACGCCGCTGTACCAGCAGTCGGCCGAGGCGCCGTCCTTGCTCGGCTTGTCCATGTAGCGGATCACGCCGCCCTTGACGAAGATCTCTTCGCCAATCGTGTAGTCGGGCGTGTCGTTCGGGTTGTTGGCGAAGAACTCGACCATGGTGCCGAAGATGTCCGAGGTGCCTTCGTTCAGGCCACCGGATTCGCCGGAGTAGATCAGGCCGGCAGTGCGCGAGGT
Organism: Ideonella sp.; assembly: GCF_041287625.1. Classification (GTDB taxonomy): domain Bacteria; phylum Pseudomonadota; class Gammaproteobacteria; order Burkholderiales; family Burkholderiaceae_C; genus Ideonella. Next base: position 6,897 of record NZ_JBGGNH010000033.1, on the reverse strand, counting down.
CACGCCGTGCGTCATCTCGTGGCCGGCCACGTCCAGCGCGGTCAGCGGGTAATAGCTCCTGCCGCCATCGCCATCGCCGTAGGTCATGCAGAAGCAGTCGTCGCTCCAGAAGGCGTTGACGTAGTTCTTGGCGTAGTGGACACGCGAGCGGGCGCCATTGCCGTCGTCGGCGATGCCATTGCGGCCAAAGGTTGCCTTGTAATAGTCCCAGGTCACGTTCTGACCGTAGGCAGCGTCGGCGGCGGCCGTCGCGGCATTGGCCAAGGTGCCGTCGCCGAAGGTGGCGGTGCTGCTCTTGACGGCCGTTTCCTTGCGCTTGCCGTTGCCCATCGACACGGTGCTGTGGCCGCCGCGGGTCGCGTCGGTCAGCGTGTAGACGCCGCGGGCGTTCTTGTCGGCGTGCAGCGGCACGCTGCCGCTGAACAAGGTCTTGCCGGTGACAGTGGCGTCGGCGGTCTCGATCTCGTCCCACTGGTCCAGCAACTGCTTGCCGTGGGCGCTGACGATCAGGTGCGTGCGGCTGGGAGTTGCGTCGGCGCGGTTGCCGGTGACGAGCACTTCCCAGGCCAGTTGCGGCTTGCCGTTGCGGGCGAAAACCACCAGCTGCTTGCTGGCGACGGCACCATTCTTGTGCTCGAAGCGGCCCTTGGCGAACTCGCCGGCGGCATTGCCGGCCAATGTCGGCGTGGTGTCCAGGTGCAGCGCGCCGGCCAGGGGCTGGCTCATGCCGCGCAGGGCGCCCTGGGCATCGCTGTGCACCACCAGGTCGCCACCGATCACGCGCAGGCCGCGGAACTTGCGGTCGAAACGCACGTGCTCGGTGCCATCGGCATCGACGATCAGGTCACGTGCAAGGAACTCGTCCTGGCTGGCGGCGAGGCTTGGGGCACCACCCAGGTGGGCCAGCGCGCGCTGCACTGCAGCATGGTCCGCAGCCGGTTGGGCAGCCACGGCAGCTTGGCCCAGGCAGGCGGCGATTGCGGCCGCGGCCACCAGGCGAAGAGAGGAAGACTTCATGAAACGACTGCTTTCTGTTCCGACACGGAATTCGGGCCACAAAAAAGGCCCCGAGCAGGGCCGCATCAGTTCAGTGTGAGCAGATGCACCGCTTTGGTGTATCCCACGAACGCGGGGTTTGCCGGGCACCGGGCTGGACCGAATGCACAAAAAGAAGCCGCCCGATCAGGTCGCTGCGAAGTGCAGCGGCCCGATCGGGCGGCGGAGAAGCGCAGGCCGAGGGGCCTGCGCTTCAATCCAAGGAGTCGATCAGTTGCGGTTGACGGCGGTCCAGGCGGCCTTGACGGCGGCGATTTCGGTCGCGCCGTACAGGTCGGTCGCGGCGCTGATGGTGGCAGCGCGAGCGCCGGCGAAGTTGGTGGTCGAGGTCATGTAGACGGTCAGCGCGCGGTACCAGATCTTGGCGGCCTTGTCGCGGCCGATGCCGGTCAGCGTGCCGGTGCCGGTCGCCGTCTTCTTGTTGCCCGAAACGCAGGTCTTGGACGGCACGCCGGCGGTGGTGCCTTCGGCCAGCAGGAAGAAGAAGTGGTTGGCCACGCCAGACGAGTAGTGCACGTCGATCAGGCCGACTGCCGGGTAGAAGCAGTCCGCCGAGGCGCCGTCCTTGTTCGGCTGGTACATGTAGCGCAGCGGGGTGCTGCTCAGCTCTTCGCCGATCAGGTAGTCGCCCGGATCATTGGCGTTGTTGGCGAAGTACTCGACCATCGTGCCCATGATGTCCGAGGTTGCCTCGTTCAGGCCACCCGACTGGCGCGAGTAGACCAGGCCGGCGGTGCGCGAGGTCACCCCGTGGGTCATTTCGTGGCCGGCCACATCCAGCGAGACCAGCGGCGTGAAGCTGTTGCCGTCGCCGTAGGTCATGCAGAAGCAGCCGTCGTCCCAGAAGGCGTTGTCGTAGTTGCTGCTGTAGTGCACGCGCGAACGGGCGCCGGCGCCGTCGTCGGCAATGCCGTTGCGGCCGAAGGTGGTCTTGTAGTAGTCCCAGGTCATGTTCTGACCGTAGGCGGCATCGGCGGCCACCGTTTGGCCGTCGGACTCGGCGTTGTTGCCCCAGACGTTGTCGGTCGCGGTGTAGGGGGTCTCGGTGGAGGTGCCGTTGTTCATGCTGACAACGAAGTGGTTACCGCGCGTCAGGTCCTTCAGCGTGTAGGTGCCGCCGTTCAGGTCGTCATGCAGCGTCACGTTGCCGGAGTACAGCGTCTTGCCGGTGCCAACGTTGTCCGCGGTGTGGATGTCATCCCAGCGGTCCAGCAGCTTCTTGCTGGTGGCGCTGACGATCAGGTGGGCTTCGCTCGGCGTGCCATCGGCGCGCACGCCGCTGATCTTCACGTCCCAGGCCAGCACCGGCTTCGCATCACGCGCGAACACCACCAGTTCCTTGTTCTTCACGGTGCCGCCAGCGCCGAATTCGGCCTGTGCAGCCTTGGCCGCCAGCTTGGCGTCGACCTTGGGCGACAGGTCGATCTGGACCATTTGCGCCAGCGTCTGGCTGACGCCGCGGAAGCTGCCGTCGTGGCCGCTGTGCACGACCAGGTCGCCACCGATGACGCGCAGGCCGTTGTGGCTGCGGTCGAAGCGCACATGTTCGGCGCCGTCGGCGTCGACGATCAGGTCGCGGGCGACGAAGGCGTCCGAGCCCGACGAATGGGCGGCAGCGAAGCCGGTGCTGCTCAGGTGCGACAGTGCGCGTTGCACGGCCGGGTTGTCGGCGGTGGGCTTGGCGGCGATGGCGGATTGACCCAGGCACACCGCCATGGCGGCAGCGGCGACCAGGCGAAGAGAGGCGAGCTTCATGACGTGAGTTACTTTCTTGCTGACTAGCCGGCTGGTGGCCGGTGCGGCGGTGCCGCGTATGGGGACGGGCCTGTAGGCCCAAGGGAAAAACAGTGTGGGAGGAGGCGCCTGAACAGACCATCCCTCAGGTAAGGGGCAGGGTCTGCCCGGGGGCGGCTGCTCCATTGCAAGAAAAGGGCCGGGTCCTTTCGAACCCGGCCCTTTTCGGGGACAACGTGCCCGTCAGGGCGCGGACGTTCAGCTGCGGTTGACGGCTGTCCAGGCAGCCTTGACGGCTGCCACTTCAGCCGAGCTGGCGCCATACAGGTCGGTCGCGGCGCTGATGGTGGCCACACGCGCATCGGCGTAGTCGGTGCTCGAGGTCATGTAGACGGTCAGTGCGCGGTACCAGATCTTCGAAGCCTTGTCGCGGCCGATGCCGGTCAGCGTGGCGCTGCCCGAAGCGACCTTCTTGTCGCCCTTGACACAGGTCTTGGAAGGCACGCCGGCGGTCGTGCCTTCGGCCAGCAGGAAGTAGAAGTGGTTGGCCACGCCAGACGAGTAGTGCACGTCGATCAGGCCGACCGTCGCGTAGAAGCAGTCAGCCGAAGCGCCGTCCAGGCTGGGCTGGTACATGTAGCGCAAGGCCTTGCCGCTGCCGGCTGGGTACAGTTCTTCGCCGATCAGGTAGTCGCCGACGTCGTTGGCGTTGTTGGCGTAGTACTCGACCATGCTGCCCATGATGTCCGACGTGCCTTCGTTCAGGCCACCCGACTGGCGCGAATAGACCAGGCCGGCGGTGCGCGAGGTCACGCCGTGGGTCATTTCGTGGCCGGCCACGTCCAGCGAGACCAGCGGCGTGAAGGTGTTGCCGTCGCCGTAGGTCATGCAGAAGCAGCTGTCGTCCCAGAAGGCGTTGTCGTAGTTGCTGCTGTAGTGCACGCGCGAACGGGCACCGGCGCCGTCGTCGGCAATGCCGTTGCGGCCGAAGGTCGTCTTGTAGAAGTCCCAGGTCATGTTCTGACCGTAGGCGGCATCGGCGGCGGCGGTCTCGGTGCTGGCTTCGGTGCTGTCGCCCCAGACGTTGTCGCTGCCGGTGAAGATGGTCTCGGTCGAGGTGCCGTTGCCCATGCTGACCACGTAATGGCTGCCGCGGGTCGCGTCCTTCAGTGTGTAGGTGCTGCCGCTCAGGTCGGCATGCAGCTTGACCTTGCCGGAGTACAGCGTCTTGCCATTGCCCACCGCGTCGGCGGTGTGGATGTCGTCCCAGCGGTCCAGCAGCTTCTTGCTGGTGGCGCTGATGATCAGGTGGGCTTCGCTCGGCGTGCCGTCGGCGCGCACGCCGCTGACCTTCACGTCCCAGGCCAGCACCGGCTTCGTGTCACGCGCGAAGACCACCAGTTCCTTGTCCTTCACCGTGCCGCCAGTGCCGAATTCGGCCTGTGCAGCCTTGGCCGCCAGCTTGGCGTCGACTTTGGGCGACAGGTCGATCTGGATCATGCGGCTCTGCATGTGGCTCACGCCGCGGAAGCTGCCGTCACCGGCGCTGTGCACGACCAGGTCGCCACCGATCACGTGCAGGCCGTTGTGGCTGCGGTCGAAGCGCACATGCTCGGCGCCATCGGCGTCGACCACCAGGTCGCGCGCGACAAAGGCATCTGCGCCCGACGAATGGGCTGCGGCGAAAGCGGCACCGCCCAGGTGCGCCAGCGCGCGCTGCACGGCCGGGCTGTCGCCCGTGGGCTTGGCGGCAAAGGCGGACTGGCCGAGGCAGACGGCCATGGCCGCAGCAGCGACCAAGCGAAGAGAGACGAGCTTCATGAAGTGGGTGACTTTCTTGCTGACGAGCCGGCGGATGGCCGGTTGCGGCGACGCGCGTGACGGGAGGGCTGGTGAGCCCCGAAGAGGCTTGCGCACGCCCCAAAACAGTTCACGCGATTGACACGCGTGGCTGCTTTGAAGATATGCAATGCATATCGAGCAAGAAAAAGGCCAGACCCTTTCGGGCCTGGCCTTGTGACGGCTCAGTGTGGGCAGCGGCGCGCGAGCCGCTGCCAATGGCCAGCTGCGCGCAGGCCTCAGCTGCGGTTGACGGCGGTCCAGGCGGCCTTGACGGCAGCCACTTCGGCCGAGCTTGCGCCGTACAGGTCGGTCGCGGCGTTGACGGTGGCGGTGCGGGCGGCCGCGTAGTTGGTGCTGGAGGTCATGTAGACCGTCAGCGCGCGGTACCAGATCTTCGCGGCCTTGTCGCGGCCGATTCCCGTCAGGGTGCCGGTGCCGGTGGCCGTCTTGGTGTTGCCCGAGACACAGGTCTTGGACGGCGAACCCGCTGTCGTGCCTTCGGCCAGCAGGAAGTAGAAGTGGTTGGTCACGCCGGACGAGTAGTGCACGTCCAGGTTGCCCACGCCGGAGTACCAGCAGTCGGCCGAGGCGCCGTCCTTGCTTGGTTGGTACATGTAGCGCAGCGGCGTGCTGCTCAGCTCTTCGCCGATGGTGTAGTCGCCCGGGTCGTTGCTGTTGGCAGCGTAGTACTCGACCATCGTGCCCATCACGTCGGACGTGCCTTCGTTCAGGCCGCCGGATTCACCCGAGTAGGTCAGGTTGGCGGTGCGCGAGGTCACGCCGTGCGTCATCTCGTGGCCGGCCACGTCCAGCGAGACCAGCGGCGTGAAGCTGTTGCCGTCGCCATAGGTCATGCAGAAGCAGCTGTCGCTCCAGTAGGCGTTGTCATAGTTGCGGCTGTAGTGCACCCGCGAGTAGGCGCCCTTGCCGTCGTTGGCAATGCCGTTGCGGCCGAAGGTGTTCTTGTAATAGTCCCAGGTCATGTTCTGACCGTAGGCAGCGTCGGCGGCCACCGTTTCGAGGTCTGCCTCGGTGTTGTTGCCCCAGACGTTATTGGTCGCGGTCACCAGCGTCTCACGGCGGGTGCCGTTTTTCATCGTGACCACGTAGTGGCTGCCGCGGGTCAGGTCGCGCAAGGTATAGGTGCTGCCGGACAGGTCGTCATGCAGCGTCACGTTGCCCGAGTACAGGGTCTTGCCGGAGCCGACGTTGTCGGCGGTGTGGATGTCGTCCCACTTGTCCAGCAGCTTCTTGCTCGAAGCGCTGACGATCATGTGGGCTTCGCTTGGCGTGCCATCGGCCTGGGTGCCGGTGACCAGCACTTCCCAGGCCAGTTGCGGCTTGCCGCTGCGGGCGTAGACCACCAGTTCCTTGCCTTGCACAGCACCGTCGCGGTGCGGGAACAGCGCCAGCGCGGCCTTGCCGGCGTGTTCGCCAGCCACCTTGGGCACCAGGTTCAGCTGGATCATCTGGCCCAGGGTCTGGCTGATGCTGCGGAAGCCGCCGTCGGCGCCGCCGTGCACCACCAGGTCGCCGCCGATCACCCGCAGGCCGTTGTGGCTGCGGTCGAAGCGCACGTGCTCAGCGCCGTCTTCGTCGACGATCAGGTCACGGGCAACGTAGCTGTCCGAACCCGAGGCGTGGGCGGCGGCGAAGCCGGTGCCGCTCAGGTGGGCCAGTGCACGCTGCACGGCGGGGTGGTCGGCGGCAGGGGCCGCGGCCTGGGCGGGCGCAGCCATCGAGAAGGCCACGACAGCCATGGCAATGGCATTGAACGCGAAAGTCTTCATGAGTCCGATTTCCTTGTGGGTAGTTTTTTTGCGGCCCGAAGTCGGCGGATCGTCGACTTCGGGCCGCGACACAGTGTCGGACTCAGTTTCACGCCGATGACATCCCCTGAACATGGGGAGGTGTCAGAACTGACAGGTCGGGTCAACCCCTCTTGCGGGGGGAGGCTTGTCTCAGGCCTTGAGGAAATCGGCCTTGCTGCCCAGCCAGCGGGCCACCTGCGCCCGGGCGGCGGCGGGGTGGTGATCCAGCAGCCAGGGCGCCGCCTGACGGGCCCGCGCGAGCAGCGGCGCGTCCTCTGCCAAGTCGGCAAAACGCAACAAGGCATCGCCCGATTGGCGCGCGCCCATGAACTCGCCCGGCCCCCGGATCTCCAGATCGCGACGCGCGATCTGAAAGCCATCGTGGGTCTCGACGATCGCACGCAGCCGCTCCTTCGCGGTTGGCGAAAGCGGCGCGCTGTACAACAACACGCAG
>NZ_JBGGNH010000032.1:0-4654 GCF_041287625.1 Ideonella sp. | reverse complement strand
GCTGGAAAGCGCGATGGATGAGCTGTCCTATGCGCTAAAGATCGATCCGCTGCAACTGCGCCTGATCAACTACGCCGAGGTCGATCCGGTCAGCGGCAAGCCGTTCTCGAGCAAGGCCCTGCGCGAGTGCTACCGCCTGGGCGCGGAGAAGTTCGGCTGGAAGAACCGCAACCCTGAGCCGCGCTCGATGCGCGACGGCAAGCTGTTGGTGGGCTGGGGCATGGCGTCGAGCGTGTGGGGCGCGATGCAGATGCCTGCGAGCGCCAAGGTCACCTACCGCGCCGACGGAACCGCCAGCGTTGCCAGCGCAACCAGCGACATCGGACCCGGCACCTACACCGTGATGACCATGATCGCGGCGGAGTTCCTGGGCCTTCGGATGGATCAGGTGAAATTCGAGCTGGGCGATACACGCCAGCCTCAGGCCCCGGCGCAAGGCGGCTCGTGGACGACGTCCAGCGTCGGGTCTGCCGTGCGCGGCGCGGCGCTGACGATCACCGCCAAGCTGCTGGATTTGGCGAACCGCGAGGCCGCCTCGCCGCTGAGCGGCATCGCTGCCGAAAACGTCGAGATGCTCGATGGCCGCCTGCGCTCCAAGAGCGATCCTTCGCGCGCGGTCGACATTGCCGAGGCCATGCGGCGCACCGGCACCAACGAGATCACCGAAGTCTTTAACTCGACCCCATCACCCGAACGAGAAAAGTACGCCTCACTCGCCCACGGCGCCCAGTTCGTCGAGGTGAAAGTCGATCCCGACCTGGGCACGATGCGGGTGACCCGGGTGATCGAGATCACCGCCTGCGGAAAGATCCTCAACCCGCTGGCCTCGCACAGCCAGGAGATCGGCGGCGTGGTCTGGGGCATCGGAATGGCGCTGGAGGAAGCCACCGAAGTCGATCACCGCACGGGCCGCTTCATGACAGCCAACTTGCAGCATTACCACGTGCCGGTGAACGCCGACATCCACGCCATCGAGACCATCTTTGTGGAAGAAGACGACACCATCGTCAATCCACTGGGGGTCAAAGGCATGGGAGAGTTGGGCATGGTCGGCATTCCGGCCGCCATCGCCAATGCTGTGTATCACGCCACCGGCAAGCGCATCCGCGATCTACCGATCACCCCAGAGAAACTCCTGTGACTTCACCCAACCCGCAAGCTTGCGGTGGGTGGTGTGTTCTGGTCGCTGGATGTCGCCACCGGCAAGGGGCAATCGATTCCGGCGCGGGCTGCTCGCTTCGCTGTCCGCGCCAGTTGCGTTCTTCGTCCTCTGCGCGACGCCCGCGTCCCTGACGCCTGATCAGTCGTGCACAGAAAATTAACTACCGGAGAATCAAGATGAAAGTTGATGCCAGCCTTGCCGGTCAGTTCGCCATTGGCGGCGATCTGACGGTCAACCGCCTGGGCTTCGGCGCGATGCGCATCACCGGACCCAACGTGTGGGGCGAACCGGAGAACCGCGACGAGGCGATCCGCGTTCTGAAGCGCCTGCCGGAGATCGGTGTCGATCTGATCGACACGGCCGACAGCTACGGACCGTTCGTCAGCGAACAGCTCATCGCCGAGGCACTGCACCCTCACGGTAGGATCAAGATCGCAACCAAGGGCAGTCTCGTGCGCTACCCCGGCAACGCCACCAGCCCATCTTGGCCGGTGATCGGCGACCCCGCCTATCTGCGCCAGTGCGTTTACATGAGCCTGCGACGGCTGAAGCTCGAACAGATCGACCTCTGGCAGCTCCACCGCATCGACCCGAAGGTGCCGCGTGCAGAGCAGTTCGGCGCCATCCGCGAATTCATCGACGAAGGCCTGATTCGGCATGCCGGCCTGAGCCAGGTGCCGGTCGAGGCCATCGAAGAGGCGTGCAAGTACTTCCCAGTGGCAACGGTGCAGAACCGCTACAACCTGGCCGACCGGGCGGATGAGGACGTGCTCGACTACTGCGAGGCGAACGGGATCGGTTTCATCCCTTGGTTCCCGCTGGCGGCGGGCGCTCTCGTCAAACCCGGCGGAGCGGTGGACGCGCTCGCCAAGGCGAAGGGCGCCACGGCCGGCCAGATCGCACTGGCCTGGCTGTTGAAGCGCAGCTCCGTGATCCTGCCCATTCCCGGCACGAGCACGATGGCTCACCTGGAGGAAAACGTGGCCGCCGCGGCGATCACACTCAGCGACGAGGAATTTGCCGAACTTGACGCCGCTGCCCCGCGCGGTTGAACCCATGCACACGGCCTGCCGGCTGCGGCTGCCGCGGCCTGTGCAGGCGTGCGCCTTTCACCTTGAATAACCCGACCGAGCCCTCGGGCCTGGATCTGCCGTCAGATCAAATCTTCACGAACTCTCGCTTCCGACCCGACGTTGAAGTGCTCGCCAAGACGCTGCCTGCGCGCCAGGCTGTTGCGCCGGCTTCCGATGGCACCGATGTACATCGCCTGGGTCGCAAGGGCATCGATCAGCGCGAGGTCGTCGAGCTTCGGGTCGTGGCTCAGCGCAATGACGGCGGTGCGCCGGTCCGGGCGGAAGGCGACGACGGCGTCGTCCGGCATGTCCGTCACGATCCGCGCGCCCGGCACGCTCCACGAACCAAGGTCCTCGCGCCGGGGGTCGCAGACGTTGACTGCAAAACCGTTGAAGAGCGCCATCGTGGCCAGGTACTCCGCCAGCTGCCCCGCGCCGATGAGCAGCATGCGGTAACCGGGGCCGAAGGTCTGCGATGCGAAGTCCGCATTGAGCTGCAAGGCCTCCGGCGCGCTCCTGTCGGCCAGCGACGCCGAGCCGTCGATCAAGCGAACCGTGCGGCGAACGAGTCGCCCCTCGGCGAGTGCGTCGACAAGCACTTGCAGCGGCTCGACAGCAGGGTCGAACTCCGCCAGCAGTTCGAGCGTGCCGCCACAAGGCAGGCCGAAGCGCCGCGCTTCGTCCGAGTTGACGCCGTAGCGCATGAAGGTGCGGGCGGCTTCACCCGGCTGGCGCCAGGCAGTGCGGCCAGTCACCAGCCGATGCAGGAGATCGTCCTCGATGCACCCACCGCTGACCGATCCGACCACCGCGCCGTCGGCGCCAACAATGTGAATGGGCGGAGTGCAAGCACAGGGCGACGGGATGTCTGTTGGAACTGCGCGACGCAGCGCTCACTTCCATTTGAAAGTGGCTACCAGCTCTTTAGTCCGTCGCTACCACGCTACAAGTCAAACAATGCTGAAGCGGACTCAGCCTTGTAGGTAGAGATGTAGGTAGGAAATGAAAACGGGGCGCAAGGCCCCGTGTTTCATCGACTTTTGGCGGAGAGGGAGGGATTCGAACCCTCGGTACGTTTCCGTACGCCTGATTTCGAGTCAGGTACAATCGACCACTCTGCCACCTCTCCTGATAGGTGCACCCGTGGTCACCGGGTGAAGCCTCAGATTCTAGCTCAGGTTCTGAGCCCTCCGCAAACCTTGCGGAAAGTATTTCATACCCCCGGTTCTTCCTTGTCCTCGCGCATCAGCGCGATGAGTTCGTTGGCGCTGGGCAGTGCGGCGGTTTCCTGCCCGTCGAGCAGCAGGTCGGCGAGTTCGCGCTTGTCGCGGTGCAGCGTGAGGATCTTCTCTTCCAGCGTGCCTTCGGCCACCAGGCGGTAGACCGTCACCGGGCGTTGCTGGCCGATGCGGTGGGCGCGGCCGCTGGCCTGGTCTTCGGCGGCGGGGTTCCACCACGGGTCCGCGATCACCACATAGTCGGCCACCGTGAGGTTCAGGCCGAAGCCGCCGGCCTTCAGGCTGATCAGGAACAGTTCGCCCTGCCCGGCCTGGAAGGCATCGACACGCTTCATGCGCTCGGCCGCGGGCGTGCTGCCGTCCAGGTACTGGTAGGCGATGCCGGCTTCGTCCAGCGGTGCTTTCAGCAGCGTGAGGAAGTCGACGAACTGGCTGAAGACCAGGGCCTTGTGGCCGTTGGCGACCAGCTCGGCAGCCAGTTCGCCAAAGGCCTTGACCTTGGCACCGACCAGGCTCAGGTGCGGGCTGGCCAGGCGCGGGTCGCAGGCGGCGCGGCGCAGCTTCGTCAGCCCGGCCAGGATGTTGAACTGTGCCTGGCCGATGGCGTCGCCCGAGAGGCTGCGCTCTGCGGCCACCAAGGCGTCTCGCCGCAGCGCTTCGTAGTGCGCCTGCTCGGCGGCTTCCAGCGGCACCTTCAGGACCAGCTCGGTGCGCGGCGGCAAATCGTCCAGCACCTGGGCCTTGGTGCGGCGCAGGATGAAGGGCGCGATCAGCCTGCGCAATTGGCGTTGCGCAGTCTTGTCGCGCTGGCGCTCGATGGGGCCGGCGAAGCGTTCATTGAAACGCGCCATGGTGCCGAGCAGGCCAGGGTTGCAGGCCCGCATCACGGACCACAGCTCGCCCAGCCGGTTTTCGATTGGGGTACCTGAAAGTGCAAGCCGGAACCTCGCCTGCAGCCCGAACACCGCCTGACTGCGCTTGGCCGCAGCGTTCTTGATGGCCTGCGCCTCGTCCATGACCAGCGTGGCCCATTCGCGGGCGGCAAAACGCTCGGCGTCCTGCTGCAGCAGCGCATACGAGACAAGCAGCACGCTGCCGGGGGTGTCGGTGGCGATCTGCGCCGCGCGGTCTGCTCCGGCTTCGCCGAAGACCTGCACGCTGAGCGACGGCGCGAAGCGGCG
>NZ_JBGGNH010000031.1:0-256653 GCF_041287625.1 Ideonella sp. | reverse complement strand
GAAACGCTGCATCAGCTCCGGGCCTTGCACGCCCATCACGTCGGCCGGCCAGTTGTCGACCTCGGTGGTCGTCATCAGCTGCCCGCCCTGGGCCATGCCGGTGACCAGCAGCGGCTTCAGGTTGGCCCGCGCAGCGTAGATAGCAGCCGAATAGCCGGCCGGGCCGGAGCCAAGAATCAGGACCTGGGCGTGTGTGGTGGTGATGCTCATGGGGTGGGGGTGAGATGGACAAGGGTCACAACTGGGCGGCGTCCAGCCGGCGGGCGAAAGCCTCGGCCGGCTCGAAGCCGATGGTGCGGGCGCTGGCCAGCTCGGTGCCGCGCGGGTCGAAGAACAGCACCGCCGGCGGGCCGAACAAGCTGAAGCGCTTCATCAACGCCTTGGCCTCGGGCGTGTTGGCGGTCACGTCGGCCTGCAGCAGCAGCGCGCGCGAAAGCCGCGGCTGGATGCTGGCGTGGCGGAAGGTGAGGTGTTCCATTTCCTTGCAGGAGACGCACCAATCCGCGTACACGTCCACCATCACCGGTTTGCCGGCCGTGCGCAGCGCATCGTCCAGTTGCTGCAGCGAGGTGATGCGGCGGAAGCTGGGTGCGTCTGCTGCGGCGGTGGCCGTGTCTCGGGCCGAGCCACCGCTGTTGCGCGCCAGGTGGCGCAGCGGCTGCAGCACGCTCTCGCCGCCGGACAGCGCGCCGGCCATCAGCGCAATGCTCCACAGCGCCGCCACGCCGCCAATGCCGCGCCACAGCGGCCAGCGGCCGGCGTTGAAGGTGCCCAGCGCCATCAGCGCGACCATCACGCCTGCGCCCAGCACGAACATCGTCACGCCGGCCGGCAGCACCGGCGAGACCAGCCACAGCGCAGTGGCCAGCAGCATCAGGCCGAAGAAGGTCTTGACCTGTTCCATCCAGCGGCCGGCGCGCGGCAACAGGCTGCCAGCCGACAGGCCCAGCAGCAGCAGCGGCACGCTCATGCCCATGGCCAGCGCAAACAGCGCGGCACCGCCCAGCAGCACGTCACGCGTCTGGCTGATGTAGACCAGCGCACCGGCCAGCGGCGCGGCCACGCAGGGGCCGACCAGCAGCGCCGAGAGCCCGCCCATGCCGAACACCGCCAGGTGGCGGCCGCCAGCGAGCTGGTTGGAGGCATTGTTCACGCGGGCCTGGATGAAGGACGGCATCTGCAGTTCCCACACGCCGAACATCGACAGCGACAGCCCGGACAGCATCAGCGCAAAACTGCCCAGCACCCAGGGGTTCTGCAGCGCCGCTGCAAAGCCCGAGCCGAGCAGGCCCGCGGCCACGCCCGCACCGGTGTAGACCAGCGCCATGCCCAGCGAATAGGCCAGCGCCAGCGTGAAGCCGCGTGAGCGCGAGACCGGCGTGCCCTGGCCGACGATGATGGACGAGAGGATGGGCAGCATCGGCAGCACGCAGGGCGTGAAGGACAGCAGCAGCCCACCCAGCAGGAACAGCGGCACGACCTTCAGCAGGCTGCCCGAGGACAGCGCCAGCGTGTTGCCGGCGTCGTCCGCGGCCGGTGGGGCTGTGCTGGCCACGGCCGGTGCCGCGTCCTTCGCGGCCTCGCCGGCCGGCGGCGCACCGAACAGGTCGGCCGCGGGCTCCCAGCGGGCCTGCAGCAGGCCGCCGGCGTCCCGCGAGAGGTGCACCGTGCCCTGCTGCGGCGGGTAGCACAGGCCGCGGTCGGCGCAGCCCTGGTAGCTCATCGCCAGCGCCGGCGGCAGTTCGCCCGCCGGCAGCGCCTGGCGGACCTGCACCGTGCCTTCCCACAGCGTCATCGTCTGGTTGAAGTTGGTGTCGAAGTACGAGCGGCCCGGCGGCAGCGTGGCCGGGGGCAGGGCCGCGCCGCCCTCTGCCTGCAGCGAGAAACGCTCGCGGTAGAGGTGGTAGCCAGGGGCGACCTGCAGGGTCACCTGCACGGCCTGGCCGTCCACCGCGACCTGCGGGCGGAAGGCGTCGGCGGGGTCGAGGAAGCTGTCGCCTGCGGGGGCGGCCGAGGCTGCAGCTTCGGCCCCTGCGGCCCGGGCCACAGGCAGGCCGGCCGCAGTGGCCAGGGCCACTGCAGCCAGTGCAGCCGCAAAAGCCCGCCAGGGCCGGAAGGAGGAGAGGAGGCTCATGGTGTGGGGGGTGCGGTGAAGTGGAAGAGGGAGGGAGGTTCTGGCGGAAGCGCGGGCGCCGCGTCGGAAGAGGGGGGCCAGGCGGGCTCGTGTGCGTGGGCCTGGCCTTGCGCGTCGATGGCCAGGAAGGCCACGCCTTGCTGGCGCAGGAAGTCCGCGCCCTCAGCGCCCATCAGCATGGCCAGCGTGCTGAGCGCACCGGCGGCGGCGCACACCGGCGCGGCCACGCTGATGGACTGCCAGTGCGTCACCGGCCGGCCGCTGCGCGGGTCCAGCACATGGCAGCAGCGGCGGCCATCGGGGGTGACGAAGAAGCGTTCGTAGTCGCCGCTGGTGGCCAATGCGCCGTCGCGCAGCTGCAGCGTGGCGCATACCGCGCCAGGTTCACGCGGGTGCTGGATGCCGAAGGCCCAGGGCCGGCCGTCGGCGCGTGGGCCCAGCACGCGCAGGTCGCCGCCCAGGTTCACGAAACCATGCCGCAGCCCGGCCTGCGCGAGCACGGCCTGCGCCCGGTCCGCGGCGTATTCCTTGCCGATGCCGCCGAAGTCCAGTTCCATGCCGGCCTGCGGCAGCAGCACCTCGTGCAGGTTCCATTGCACGCGCGGCCAGCCGATCAGCGGCAGCACCTCGGCCAGCTGCGCCGCGCTGGGCTCGCGCGCGGCGCGGAAGTCCCAGGCCCGACGCAGCACGCCGCTGGTGAGGTCGAAGCGGCCTTCGCTGAGGTGGTGCAACTGGTCACCGAAGGCCAGCAGGCCGGCGGTTTCTTCGTCGATGGGCACCGGCTGGCCGCTGCCGGCAGCGGCGTTGATGCGCGAGACCACGCTGTCGGCCCGGTAGCGCGAATACTTGGCCTCGATGCGCCGGACCTCGGCCATCGCCGCCTCGCCGGCCTGGCGCATCGTCGGGCCGGCCGACGTGCCGGCGCCGCCCAGCACGATCTCGCAACGCGAGGCCATGGCCTCGAAAGCGAGGTGCCAGCCGTCGGCCGGTTCGTGCCAGGTCTGCAGCATGGTCGTGATGGCTGCCGCCGCCTAGAAGCTGCGCGAGAGGCCGAACTGCCACCAGCGCGCCGAGAAGGTGGACAGGCCGGGCGAGCCGTTGCCGCCGGCACGCCAGCCGGCGCGCTGCTCGTATCGTTCGTAGTTGAGGTCCATCTTCCACTGTGCGTCGACGCGCCAGTCCACGCGCAGCCCGCCGGTCAAGGCACCGAAGGCCGAGAGCCGCTGGTCGGCCGAGGCCGGGTGCTGACCGTCGAAGCCGGGTGGGAAGGGCTCGCCCTGCACCGGGTCGTACACCGGGTCGAAGTAGAACTTCGCGGCGCTTTGCGTGGTGTAGCGCAGCGTGGGCGTCACGCTCCAGCGTTCGCCCAGCGGCTGAACCCAGGCGGCTTCCAGCGTGTGGGCGCGCACGCCGAAGCTGTCGTCGTAGATTCGCCAGCTGGTGCGCAGCGTGGCCTGCAGTGGCTCGATGTGGTGGTTCCAGCGCAGCAGCGCGGTGTACTGGTTGCGCGAGCGCGGCCGGATGTCGGGGAACTTGTACGGGTCCGAGAAATACCCGCGGCCCCAGTTGGCACCGAGGTTGAGCTGCACCAGGTCCACTGCCGAGACGGCCTGCGTCACGCCGGCGAGCAGCTGCCAGGTGCCGCGGTGCTCGTGCAAGGTGTCGTCGTCGCTGGAGCCGATGCTGTCGTTGCTGCGCGCCAGGCCGATGTTCCAGGTCCGGTTGTTGTCCTCGCTGGAGAGCCGCCATTCGGCTGAAAGCGTGCGCGACTTGTAGTCGTGCTCGTTGGACCAGGCGCCGCCGATGGCCCAGGCCTGGCGGTCGTCGTAATGCGTGAGCTTCAGGTCGCCGGCGTGGCGCTGGTCGTCCATGTGCGAGGCGCTGGAGATGGCGCTGTGGTGGCGTGGCGAGGCGCCGGACACGCCATCGCGCACGAACGAGCCTTCCAGCGACCAGTGGGCGTCCAGCGGCGCCAGCGCGTAGATCGACGGCGCACTCACATGCACCCGCTGCAGGCCGGGCTGCCAGTCCTGGTAGGACAGCTGCTTGATCGCGATGACGCCCTGCTCGGGTGCGGTCTCGGCCCTGGCCGGTGCCACGATGCCGGGCAGCAGCAGCGCCGCGGCCAGCACGCCGCCCAGCACGGGGCCGGATGAAGCAGCGGGACCTGGTTTTGCGTCAGTTGCAGCCACAGCCACCTCCGCCCACGCCATAGCCGCCCGAGGCGTTTTCCTTGCTGGTGTAGATGTGCTGGTCGAAGCGGTCACCCAGCGAGTCGCCCGCCATGGTCATTTCCGGACGGGCCAGCGCGCCTTTTTCCCAGGCTTGCGGCGCTTGCCAGCCGGCGCAGCCGCCGAG
This sequence comes from Ideonella sp., assembly GCF_041287625.1. Classification (GTDB taxonomy): domain Bacteria; phylum Pseudomonadota; class Gammaproteobacteria; order Burkholderiales; family Burkholderiaceae_C; genus Ideonella. The sequence continues at coordinate 252,161 of NZ_JBGGNH010000031.1, read as the reverse complement.
GGCGGCCGTGGCGAGCAGCAGGCTCGCCAGCAGGCCGTTGCGAAGTGAAGGGTTCATCGTGTTGTCGATTGAAGGGGTTCTTGAAAGAGATGCCTCAAGCTGAGAGCGCAGCGGCGAGGCGGGCTTCCAGCGGGGCCATGTCGTCTTCGCGGAAGCCGGCATGCGTCGCCAGCACCTTGCCGTCAGCGCCCAGCAATACCGAGCTGGGCATGGCCTTGACGCCGAAGCGGCGCGCGGTGTCCGCCGAGGGGTCGAAGGCCAGCGTGAACTGGGCAGGCAGCTCGGCCAGGAAGCGCTGCGCGTCGGCGGTCTGCTTGTCGAGGTTCACCGCGACGATGCGCAAGCCTTGCGGGCCGAACTTGGCCTGCATGCGGTTCATCCACGGGAAGGACTGGCGGCACGGGCCGCACCAGGAGGCCCAGAAGTCGATGTAGGTCGCACGGGCCTTGCCGTCGAACAGCGCCACGGCGGGCTGGCCGGCGGCACCGGGCGCGCTCTGCACCGGCAGCACGTCACCGGGTGCCAGCGCGGCCGCGAGGCTGGACCAGCCCAGGCCGCCCAAGGCCAGGGCCGCCGTGGCACTGTGCGCGAGCCATTCACGGCGTGTGGAATCGGGGAAAGGCGAGCGGCGAACAAAGTTCATCGGAGGCTCCTTGAAACGCAGGAAGCTGGGCTGCTGCGCTTGGTGCGCAGCGGGTCTGCGCGTAGGTGCCGTTGGCGGGCCAAATGGTTGAAGGCCGCGTGCGATGTTGGTGAGAAAAGGTGTCTGCGCCGATGCCGCTCGCGGCGCGCCAGGCCTCGCCGCTCAACGCGGCATGCTGCAGTGGCAGGTGGAGCTTTGCGCTTCCAGCACGCGGCAGGCGTTGACCTCGGTGGCCGAGGGCGCCTGCTCGCGCAGCAGCTTCTCGATGTGCGGCCCGTCGAGCTGCGGCTGGCGCTGCAGCAGCAGCGCGGCAATGCCGCTGACATGCGCCGCGGCCATCGAAGTGCCGGAGGCGAAGTCGTAGCGCCCGCCGGGCGTGAGCGTCAGCACCTCGCGGCCGGGGGCTGCCAGCGCGGCGGTGCCAAAGGGGTCGGCCGTGGCGTCCTGCACCGCGATCACGCCGGGCACGTTGAGCGGAAAGCCTGCGCGCGTGCCGGCCGGCGGCAGCGCACCCACCACCACCACGCCGCGTGCGATCGCCTGGCGCAACAGCCGCGCCAGCAACCCGTCCGGCGGGCCGCCCAGGCTGAGGTTGATGACCTGCGCGCCACCGTCCAGCGCGGCGGCCAGCGCCTGCGAGAGGGTGAAGGAATTGCAGGTGGCGCGGCCGTCGGGCAGCTCCCAGCAGGCCTTGAGCGCCGTGAGCCGCGCGCCGGGTGCGATGCCGACGATGCCGATGCCATTGCCCGGCTGCGCGGCGATCAGCCCGGCCACCTCGGTGCCGTGGCGGTCGCGCCGGAACTGGACGCTGTCGTGGTCGACGAAGTTGGCGGCCTCCGGCGTGGCGCTGCCCAGGTCCTGGTGCGCGGTGTCCACGCCGGTGTCGATCACCGCCACGCGCACGCCGTCGCCGCGGGAACAGCGGTGGGCTTGCGGCACGCCCAGCGCGAGCACGCCGCGCTGCAGCGGCAGGTAGGGGTCGTTGTACGAACTGGCGGTTGGGGGCGCGTGGCGGGGGATGGCGGGGGCCGGGGTGGCAGGCGCGGGTTCTGCCGGAGACGAGGCCTGTGCCAGCGTCTCGAACTGCTGCAGCGGCTGGGCCAGCGCCACGCGCGGGTCCTGGGCCAGGGCAGCCAACACGGCCTCGCGCGAGACACCATCGGGCACGCGCAAGGTCGCGCAGTGCAGGCCCAGCACGCGGATGGGCCAGGCCGCCAGCGGCTGCAGCCCGTGGGCCTGCGCGACCTCGGCCATCAGCTGCTCGGCCCGGGCGCCAGTGGCGTACTGCGGCTTGCGGGCATACAGGCCGGGCGTGGAGCCGGCGCTGGTGGGCAAGCCCTCCAGCGGGTTGTTGACCGCCACCACGATGACCTGGCTGCCGTCACCCGCCGGGGCGCCGCCGGTGAGCGGCGGGCTTGCGGGCGGTGTGCCCATGCCGGGCGCAGCGCAGCCCGCCTGCAGTGCCAGCACGGTGCCCAGCCAGGCGCCGAGCAGCCAGCCGCGGAGGTCCGTCATCTGGCCATCACCGTCACCGCGCCGGGCCGATGGATTCGGCGAACATCACGGCAGGCTGGTGGCGCAGCTCGGCCGCAATGGTGTCCGCATCGCGCGGGCCTGCGCCTTCGGCCCAGCCCAGCGTGAACACGCCGGCTTCGGTCGGGCCGGCCAACACCACCAGTCCGTGCTGCAGCAGCAAGGCCTGCACTTCGTCAACGCGGCGCTCGCCCTGGAACACCACGCGCAGCACGCCGCGCGATGCGCCGGTGCCGGCCGGTGCGTCGGTCAGGGTCTGGTAGGCCGGCGTTGCCGTGGCGGCCTGGCCCTGCCACCACCAGGCGACCACGCCAACGGTCAGCACCAGTTGCAGCCCGCCGACCAGGGCCACGGTGGCCAGTGGCACGCGCAAGCCGCTCTGGGCCGCCGCCGCCCAGCCCGCCACCCAGCCTTGCCGGGGACGGTGTCGGGCGGTGGCCGGGCGCCTGGCCCCCAGGTTCGCGCCATCCAGCCGGCGCATCAGCTTGGCCAGGCCCTGCTCCAGCTCGGGGCCGGGCGTGGCGGGCTCGGCCATTTCGGTGACCAGTTGCTGCTCGTGGCGCAGCGCCTCGCGGCAGTCGGCGCAGGTGGCCAGGTGGGCTTCGGCCTGGCGGCGCTGCGCGGGCGTGGCGCTGCCGTTGGCCAGCCAGGGCAGCAGGGCCCAGGTGGCCTGGTGTCGCTGCATCTCAGCGGGATTCATCTTGGGCTCCTTCGCTGCGTGCCAGGCGGGGTTCGCCGGCCAGGTCGGGCAACAGGTTGCGCAGTCTCACGCGGGCATGGAAGAGCCGCGCCTTGGCGGTGCCGACCGGGCAGGTCATGATCGCCGCGGTCTCCTCCAGCGTGTGGCCCTGGCCGTAGACCAGCTCCACCGTCAGGCGCTGGTCCGCCGGCAGGCGCGCCAGGCCCTTGGCCAGCCAGTCGCGCACCTCGTGGGTGGCATGGGGGTCCTGCAAGCCGGCCAGGGCTTCGAGATCGTCGTCGCTGCCGTGCCAGCAGGGGTCGTCCTGGTCGCGCAAGGCCTTCATTGCCACGCGGTAGGCAATGCCGAGGATCCAGGTGGACACACGGGCTTCGCCGCGGTAGTCGCCGGCTTTCTGCCAGACGATCCACAGCGTGTCGTTGATGACCTCCTCGATCAAGGCCTCGTGGCGGGTCACCCGGCCCAGGAAGCGCACCAGGCGCGGCTGGTATTCGCGGTAGAGCGCGGCCAGTGCGTCGCGGTCCTGCGACTCGGCAATGCGCCGCAGCCAGCCCTGGTCGGGCGAGGCGACAGAGGCCGATGCAGGGCGGCGGCGAAGCGAAGGCAGGAGGAACATGAAGAAGGCCGGGACGGAAGACGAGCGCTGGACGTCCGTCTGTACCGGGTTCGGCTGCAAATGGTTGCATGCCGGCGAAAAAAAGTCAGAAACTCCAGACCATGCTGGCCACCCAGCTGTCGTTTGCCGGGGCACCGTAGAGCGGGCGGGCGGACCGGTCGACCATCACGCGGTCGAGTTGCAGGCCGAAGTGGTCCTGCTGCCAGCCGGCACCGGCCTGGCCGAACAGATAGCCGTCCCCGCCGCCGTAGAGCCGCCAGCCCGCGCCACCGCCCAGGTGCCAGCCACCCGCGAGCGGCCAGCCGGCGTTGAGTTCCAGCGACCGGCTGGTCACCGCCGGGCCCTGGTGCTGGTTGCAGCCGGGCCCGCGCCGGGTCTCGGCGGACCAGCTCAGCACCCAGCGGTCGGCGTCGGACAGGCTCAGGCCAGCCTCGTTGTAGCACCAACCCAGCAGCGACGGCGCGCCGGGATAGCTGTAGTGGCGCAGCTGGGCGGTGACCGCCCACCGGCCCTCCAGCGTCCACTCCTTCGCCGCGCGCAGGCCGACTGCCCCCGCGGACTCATGGGCCTGGGTTTCCAGCCGCCCATAGAGCACCCCGAGGGACCAGCCTTGCGGCGCGTAGAGGTCCGCCCCGGCAAAGCTCACGGCAGTGCCGTCGCGGCTCAGCGGAATGCCGCGCACCAGCCAGCGCGAACTGGCGCCGACGCGCCAGCTGGCCTCAAGCCCGGCCGTCCCGCTTTGCGCCGTCGCCGTCGTACAGGCCAGCGCGCCTGCCGCTGCGATCAGGGCAGGCCACGCGAGGCTGGGCAGGCGGAGGGACATGAAGCGGCGATCGGGCCACGAACAAGGTGGCGCTGGCGGGTGGGGCGATGCACGGTATCACGGGTGGGCGCCCGGTCCCGCCTGCAGCCGGCCATCGACCAGTTCCAGCGTCCGGTCAGCCTGGGCCATGACGGCGGGATCATGGCTGATGACGAGCACCGCCGGCCGGCCGGGCAGCTGCCGCAGCAGGGCCATGAGGCCTTGGGAACCCGGGCCGTCGAGGTGATTGGTCGGCTCGTCCAGGACCAGCAGCCGCGGCATGCGCAGCAGCACCCTGGCCAGTGCCACCCGCTGGCGCTCGCCTCCGGACAACGGGCTGCCGCCCGGGCCCAACCTGGCGTGCAGACCTTCAGGCCAGGCGGCCAGCCGCGGCCCCAGGCCCACGGCTGTTGCCATGCGCTGCACGGTTTGCGGCGTGGCATCGGCCACGGCATAGGCCAGGTTGTCGTACACGCTGCCGGCGAACAGCACCGGGTTCTGCGGCAGGTGGCCCACGCCGCGCCGGAAAGCCGAGCGGTCGATCTGCGCCCAGGGCACGCCGTCGACGCGAAGCGTGCCCTGCTCGGCTTCGTTCAGGCCCAGCAGCAAGCGCAGCAGGGTGGTTTTCCCGGCGCCGTTCGGACCCGTCAGCACGGTGATGCGGCCCGGTTCCAGCGCAAGGTCGAGATCCCGCACGAGGCTGCGAGCACCGACACGGCGACTCACGCCTTCCAGCGTCACGCGCCAGTGGGTCGGCGGCACCTGCCCATGATGCGCAGGTGCCGCCTGCAGGGCCAGCAGGCGCTCGATGCTGGCCAGCGCCGGCACGCCCTGCGCCATCTCCTGCAAGGCGCGCAGCGCGCCCTGCAGGGCCCCGCGCAGGGCCAGCAACAGGAACAGCACCGAGGCCAGGCTGGGGCCCGACACCGCAGGTCCGCCGGCCAGGGCCAACCAGGCCACCAGGCCCAGCAGCACCAGGCCCAGGGCCAATGCGTCGAGCTCGGCCACCCAGGTCTGGGTCCTGGCCAGCCCGCGCGTCAATGCGTGGGTGCGTGAAACCTTCGCGCGGCTCGCCTGCTGCTCGTGAAGCTCGTTGGCGTGGCTGACGGCGACTTCATGGCGCAGCACGGTGCCGCCCATCTGCTCGTACAGCTGGTCGATGGCCTCGTGTGCCAAGGCCATCTGGCCTGCCAGGCGATGCGAGAGACGCCGGCGCACCAGCCACAGCAGGCCCAGCGCGATGAGCAGCGGAGCCGTCAGTGCGGGCAGCATCACCGCGATGCCGCCCAGGCACAGCAGCACCAGCAAGGTTCCCGGCAGCAGGGCGCCAAAACAGGCCCTGGCCATCTGGTTGAGCAACTCGCCATCCCGCGTCATCGCGAGCACGAAGTGCTCGGCGCCTTGTTGCCGCACGGTGTCGACCGGCAATGCGAGCAGCCGCTCCACCAGTCGCTCGCGCAAGCGCGTCAACCCGTCGTGCACGGCATCGATGACCAAGCGCTGCCCGAGGTAGCCGAGCGCTGCTGCGGCAAGAAGGCCCAAGCCAGCGGTCATCGCCGCCCAGGCCGCGGCCGGGCCACCACCGACGACCTTGCCGATCGCGATCGACACCCCCAGCAGCAGGCCCGCCCGCAACAAGGCCGCGGTCAGCCCGCCGAGCAAGGCCATCGGCCGGGTGGCAAACAGTTGCCACAGCCTGCGCACGACCCGCCATGGATGCCAGTCGCGTGCCGGCGCCGGCGTGCCGGTGCTGCGGGCCAGTGCGCCGACGTCGAGTGGCGCTGCCGAGTCTGCCGCGCAGGCGGCTGCATCAGCGCTGGAGAAGGGTGCGGACATTGGATCTTGGCCCCGGTCGTGGAACGAAACACCGGCCGGACCTGCACCGGCAATGGCATAGTGGAAAGTGGTGGCGAGCGGTAAACCGGCAGAAGAGGCACGCAAGACGGTGGGATGGCAACAACAGCGCGACCGGGTGCAGCGCAGCCTCATGCGTCGCCATGTGCAGGCCTGCCTCGTCGCCGGCCGGCTTCGCGGCAGGCGGCGGCCACCTGAACAACCGGACGCGGCGCTGCAACTGCGGGGCACCGAACTGTGCGCGCAAACGCTGGCCCGCTTCAGCCAGGTCCGTGCGGCCTGCGGCGAACGTGTGCTGCTGGTGACGCCGCCGTCCCCCGCCGGGTGGGTGTGGTTCGAGGACCTGCGCTGCGCGCTGCAACACATCGGCGTGGCCGTGCTGCGCGTCGACGATGAACAGGGCCTGACGCCAGCGCTGGTCCGCGACTTCCAGCCCACGTTGTTGCTGGGCCTGGACACCGACCGCCTGCACACGCGGCTGCAGGCGGTCGGGCTGGACCGCCCGTCGCGCTGCACACGTTTGCTGATCCCGGCGCGCGATGTGGCCACGTCTCTCGCACCCCTGACCTTGGCGGAGACGCGGCGCATCGAGCGCACAGCCAACGGCGCGGGTGCGGACATGCTGCTGTCGCTGCATGCCGAGCCCTTCATGCAGCGCTCGGTTGGCGCGTGGCTGGCGCTGGGCAAGCCTTTTGTGTGGCTGCCGCAGGCGGCCAGCCCGTTTCGCGACCGGCCGCATGGCGTGGCCCGTGAGTTCGATCATGCCCACCTGTCGGTGGCCAATCCGGAGCGCATCCGGGCCGTGTGGCACACGATGCGCGGCATCCTCTCCGGTCACCGCGGCCTGTTCGGCGAACGCGAGACCTGGGGCTTCGGCATGCCACGCTTGCCGGTCGACGCCCACGCCCGCTGCCAGGCGATGGCCCGTGTGTCGCTGGCGCCGCTGGTCGCACCGCTGCTCGAATCCGCCGGGGACCTGACGCAGCGCGTCTATGCCGCGGCGGCCAGCGCCACCTTCCAGATCACCGAACTCAGCCCGTTGACGCGGCAGCATTTCGATGGGGACGAACTCATTGCCGTGCCGCGGCAGCCTCACGCGATGCGCGAGGCCTTCGAACATTGGGTGGACGACCAGGCCGGGCGGGAGCGGGTGGCTCGCCGTGCGCTGGAGCGGGTCCATCGCGATCACACCAGCCTGCACCGGGCCGTGCAGCTCATTGACGACGTGCAGGCCAGGCGCTGAGCAACGGCAGCGAGGCCGTCCTGGTCCCGGTTCGTGCAGGCCGACGGTGCATCCACCAGGCCGCAGCCACCGGCAGCATCGCCGCGACTGCCCAGGCGATGACGCTGGGATGCGGGTCCACCACAAAGATGCCCAGCTCCGCGAGGTAGAACCAGCCCGCGGCGAGCATGCGATGGCCATGGGCCCGCCAGGCCGGTCCAGGCTTCGCCCACAGGTCCTGGGCGGCCAGCACCGCCAGTGTCAACGCGGTCCACGCAAACGCCAGCACGTCGACCAGTTGGCGGGTGGCCAGCAGGCGCAAGAAGCCTTCCAGCACAGCGGCTGCCACCAGCAAACCGATGACGCCGAGTGCGCGCGTCACCCGCTGCGAACGGAGAAACTGCGCGGCCCCGCTCAAGGCCAGCACCAGCGGCTGCAGCGCAAACAGCATGCCGAAGCGGTTGCGCGAATCCGCCGCCAGCCCCACGGCCAACACGCTGCTGGCGACGACCAGCAGCATGCAGCTTTTGCCGATCAGCGCATGCCGACGGCGCCAGGGGGCGACGTGAGCCGTCAACGCCGCCAGCCAGCTCAGCAGCGCGCCGCAGGAGAGCAGCACGTGGGCCTGGAGGATGAGGCTGTGCACAGTCACCGCGCATCGCCCGTGGCGGGCACCACCCGCAGGAAGGCGTTCCATTCCAGCCAGGCCTGGCCGGCGCCGCGGAGCTGCAGGTCCAGTCCGTGGGTGCGGGCCACATGGCGAATGCCCTCCTCGTCGCAGTCCTCCGAGACGATCATCAGCACCTCCGTGCGCCCAAGATCCAGTGCAGCCAGTTGCGGGAAGAGCGCGTGGAAATATTCGAAACCCTGGCCGCAGAACCAGGCACGCTCCGGCATCGAGCGCGGCGTGCGAGGGTAATAGGGCGGCGTGATCAGCACACAGTCCAGCGCAGAGGTCTGGATGCCCGCCAGCATGTCCGCCAGCACGACCGTCAGCTGCAGGCCGTTCGCTTGCGCATTGGCGGCGGCATTCGCCACCGCGCCAGGGTTGATGTCCGACGCCAGCACCTGGGCGCCAGCCTGGGCCAGGGCCAGCCCGATGACCCCGCTGCCGCAGCCCATGTCGAGCACGCGCCGGCCGGGCCAGGGACCGGGGCCGTCGGGCGAAAGAAGCCACCGCACGAACATCGCCGAACTGAGCGTCGGCCCTGGTGGAAAGACGCCTGGGTCGATCCGCAGCCGCAATCGTCCCAGCCGCCAGTGCTGGACCTCGCGGCCGGCACGCGCGAGCCGACCTTGCAGCCACGGTGACACAGCGCGCCGCACCGGCCCGCGCAGCAGACGCGCCAGCAGGCCGTGGCGTGGCAGGCCCCAGCGCGTTTCGGGCCGACGCAGCAGACGTGCCATCAGCCCGACGCGCGGCAAGCCAGACCGCGTTTCTGACGCGCTCATGCCGGCTGCACCCCAACGCGGCGGTGCCACCACATGCCCACGCGCGAAAGGCACCAAGCCGCGCGATGGGCCAGCGCGCGAAGGCCGAAGGGATGCAGCGCGGTGGTCATGGCATGGGTGTGGGTGAGCAGGCGAACGGCATGGCGGTAGTAGTCATCGCAATAGGTGCGGGGAAAGCGGCGGTCACGGTCGCTGCCCTGGTCGAAGGGAGGGGCCGTGGCCTGGTCGGCTACCTCGTCGTGGAACTGGGTGCCGCGGATCGGGTAGGCCAGCGTCACGGTGAACAGGTCCGGCCGAGCCTCGCGCAGGTAGCGCTCGGTGGCGACGATGTCCGCCTCGGTCTCGCCCGGGTAGCCCAGCATCAGGAAGGTGCCGGTCTGGATGCCTGCATCGGAGGCGGCGCGGATCATCGCGGTGACCTGTTCCACGCGCACCTGCCGCTTCATCGCGTCCAGGATGCGCTGCGAGCCGCTCTCGGCGCCGATCCACACGCGCGAGCAACCGGTTTGCGCCAACAGCTGCACCACGCGCGCGTTCATGCGGTCGGCCCGCGTGATGCATTCGTAGCGGATGCGCAGGCCGGCCGCGTCCAGCGCGTCGGCAAAGCCGGCCAGCCAGTTGTGGTTGATCGTGAACACGTCGTCGACAAACCAGAACTGGTCCGGCGCGTACCGGTCGACCAGCTTGGCCAGCTCGGCCACCACCTGCTGCGGCGAGCGGCGGCGGTAGCTGGTGCCGTACACCGCGCGGCTGCACCAGCTGCACTTGTACGGGCAGCCGCGCTGGGTGCTGATGTTCAGCGAGGTCTGCCCGTGGGCGCCGCGCCAGGCCTGGAAGTAGGGCTGCAGGTCGATGCGGTGGCGGGCAGGCTCCGGCAGCTCGTCCAGCTCGGGCACGAATTTCCGCTCGCCGGTGAACACCGGCTGGCCTTGCGTGTCGGCGTGGATCAGGCCGGGGATGGCGGCCAGCGCGCTGGCGTCCCGGCAAGCGGCGGCCGGCAGGCGGGCCACATCGGCCATGGTCTGCTCGCCTTCTCCGACCACCAGCAGGTGCGCGCCATGCTGCAGGTAGTCGGCCGCGTTGTGGCGCACGTCCGGGCCGCCCAGCACGATGGTCGGGCCGTCCTCGCCCTCTTGTCCTTCACCCCCGATGGCGGCGATCAGCCGCAACACCGAACGCCGCGTCATCAGCGTCACATAGAAGGCGATCAAACGCGGGCGCAGCGCACGCACGCGTTGCACGAAGCGCTCGGCGTCGAGGAAGGTGGCATCGATGACCTGGTGGTCGATGCCATCCCTGTCCAGCCAGGCCGAGATGGACAGCAGGCCCAGCGGCGGATAGGGCCGCATGATGCGCTGCTCGATCGCGTCGTCGGCGATGAAGTAGCCGTGGGTGAGGATCAAGCTCATCGTCAGCGCCTGCGGTATTGGATCAACACATGGTCGGAAAGGCGCGCGCCCCAGGCGGCTGTCAGCCAGCGCCGGTCCAGCCGTTCCATCAACGCCAGCCAGCCGGGCGCGCGGGAGGCCAGTGCCTCCCGCGCCGAGGGCGGCACGGCCAGCCCGACCGGCCGCACCAGCGTGCGCTCGAAATGGGTGTGCCAGGCACCGTCCATCTCCTGGACGCCGTGGAACCAGACCGGCAGCGGGGGCTGGCCCAGGCTGAGCTGGGCTGGCACGGGTCCGCCTCGCCAGCGCCGGGCCGCCAGGCGTGGCCGCAGCTGAAGCAGGGCCCATGCGCTTTCCCAGAGACACAGGCGTGGCATCACCACGGCGATGATCTGCCCCCCGGGCGCCAGGCACGATGCCAGCGGCGCGGCCAGGGCCTGCAGTGCCGAGGGCGACAGGCAGTTCAGGCCGCCGAAGTTGGAGAACACCAGGTCGAACCGGCCGCCCAGTTCCTGCGCGGTGACATGGCCGGACGCCAGCGCCTGCAGGTCCAGCGGCCGCGTCTGCGCCGCGCCACCGAGACCGGCCCGGGCCAGCTTGTCGCTGGCCACCTGCAGCATGGCATGCGAGACGTCGGTGGCCAGCACACGGTGGCCGGCGCGAGCCATGTGCAGGGCGTCTTCGCCGGTGCCGCAGTTCAGCTCCAGCACCGAGCAGGGTCGGCTTTGCCGGGCCAGGCAGCGGTCCAGCGTGTCCCAGACGGTGCGACGCTGCGCCGCACCCACTAGGCTGTGGGTGAAGTCGCGGTCGTAGCCGGATGCGAGGGTGTCGAAAGCGGCGGTGTTCATGCGGCGACTGCCGGTGCTTCGGCGGGCTGGCGCTGTTCGCGCCACAGGCCGAGGCGGGCACGCAGCAGTGGCGGCGTGGCACGCAGCAGCGAGGCCAGTTCGCGAAGCCGGCCACCGCGGCGGGATGCGGGCAGTTGCCCGCACAGCACTGACCAGCAGCGCATGACCTGGAAGCGCCGCGAGGTGTAGGCATGCAGGTGCCGGTAGAACGCCGGCGAGAAGTTGCCGGGGAACATCAGGTCCAGGTCGTTGCTGTGCAGCCAGTGCGTCTTGCGGCCCATCTGCGCCTTGACGCGCTCGTGGAAGACCGTGCCGGGCAGCGGATAGGACACCGAGATGCCGATCTGGTCGGGCCGCAGCTCGTCCACCATCTGCTGCGTGAGCCGGATGTCATCGGCCGTCTCGCCGAGGTAGCCGAACTGCAGGAACAGCGCCGGCTTCACGCCGTGCTGCTTCAGCGCCTGCACCGCGCCGTCGATCTGGGCCCGCGTGATGCCTTTGTCCATCGCGTCGAGGATGCGCTGCGAACCGCTTTCGGCACCGATCCAGGCAGTCTCCAGGCCTGACGAGGCCATGGCCTGCAGATCCTCTGCGTCGCGCAGCAGCAGGTCGGCGCGGGTCTGAATGGTGTAGCGCAGCTTCAGGCCGCGCGCCTGCACCAGGTCGGCAAAGCGCTGCGTCCAACCCGGCTTCAGCCCGAACAGGTCGTCTGTGATCCAGAAGTGCTCGGCGCCTTGTTGCTGCACCAGTTGCGCCAGCTCCTCTACCACCTGCTCGGGCGAGCGAACGGTGTAGCGCTTGCCGTGCAGGGGCTTGGCGCACCAGTTGCAGGCATAAGGGCAGCCGCGCGTGGTCGCGATGTTCAACGAGAAGTGGCCATGCCGGCGCTGCCACATCTCGCGGTACGGTGCCAGGTCCACCAGGTCCCAGGCGGGCGCGGGCAGCAGGTCCAGGTCGGTGATGGGCGCCCGCTGGGGCGACGGGACCAGGCGCTCTTGCGCCAGATGCACCAGCCCGGGAATGGTGGTCCAGGGCCGGTGGTCGCGCCAGGCCTGCAGCAGATCGGCCAGCGTGGCCTCGCTTTCGCCGCGCACGACGGCGGTGGCGCCGGCGCGCAGGTAAGGCTCGGGGAAGTCCGTGGCATCGGAGCTGCACACCACGATGCGCGCCCCGAACGCACGTGCCAGCTTCACCATCTGCAAGGCGGCATCGCGCATGCGCGCCAGGCACATCTTGGTCAGGTAGTTGAAGCCGTCTTCCTGCAGGACCACAAACGCAGGACGCTCCTGCTCCAGCCGGCGCAGGAAGGCCAGCTCGCTGTCGGCCAGGCCGGCGTCGAAGACCTGGGTCTGGAAGCCCAGGCTGCGGACCAGGCCGGCGGCATACAGTGTGCCCAGCGGCGGATAAGGCTTGCCTGCCTGCCACTGCTTCGGATCGAGCCGGTAGTAGTAGGCCGAGGCCACCAGCACGGTGTTGTCCACGGTGTGGCGAGCAATGGGCGCGCCGGCAAGTTGCTGCAGCCGATCGAGGTTCGATTGATAACGCTCGAGGATGCGGTACTTCCACTCGGAGGTGTGAAGCTTGGCGACATCGCGGCTGAGTTCCAGGCTCCGCCTGGCGGTCAGTGACGGCAAGTGCGGAATGTTCCGCCGATGGCGCCGATGGATGAGTTTCCATGCGCACCAGTCCGCCAATTCGCCAAGCGGTCCCCGCAAGACGGCCTCGCCGAGTTTGCGCCGGACAGAGGACGCAGGCTCGACGAAGTTCTGCAGAGGCAGCCGGTTTGGCAGGTATTCATCGACCCACGGATTGGCTTGTTGCATGCGCGTCAGGCAATCCCGCCCGGCCACGGGATGCAGCGTGGCAAGTTCCATCGCCGTGAAGGCGTCCCGCCGCTCCAGCGCAAGCTTGTGGCTGGCCAGCACGTAGTTCGAGCAAAGCAGCTCCATGGACCGCAATTGATTGCGATAAATGCGCAGCAGGACGTAGACCACCCACAGCCGGCCCGGGCGCGTGATGATCATGAAGTCATAGTCCCCACTTTCGGAGAGCGAGCGCTTGGACAGCGAACCGGAAATGGCCACACCCTCCACGAAGGGCAATCGCATCACGCCGTGGCCCACGGCCAGTGCCTCCGGCATGGCAGCGTCGGCACGGTCACGGTTGGCAGTCCAGCGCGCGATCGGATCGTCCATTTCGGCGATCCAGAACAAGCCGTCGCGGCAGGCCACCAGGCCGGCTGTTTGCAATCGCTGCAAGGCGGCTTTCACTTCGCCGTCTGACACGCCCGGTTCGTCGAGAAACTGCCAGACCTCGTCGGCTGACAGCGGGCAGTCGAACACCTGCCGGTAGGCCAGCGCCCTCAGCACTGCTTGTTGGGCCACATCCAGCGCTGGCATCTGGGCCATCACGGGTTCAGTTGCTTTCAGCATAGAAGCCCTCCACTTCAGGACGTGTGTAGCGGCGCAGGCGCTGCAGCACCTTCAACTCCAGCGGCCGCCGGTAGATGCCGCTCCAATAGCGCGGCAGCGAGGCCGCCTGCATCAATCGCCGCCCCCAGTCGCCGAGGCTGAAATCCGTGCGCGTCGGGTAGCGCGCATTCATCACCGTCTCGAAGTCATGGATGTGTTGCACCATCGCCGGCGTGAGCCACGGCGTCAGTGGATTGCGGTGCAGGTCGAAGGACTCCCATGCCGGGCTGACCCAGTCCTCCAGCGTGGTCGGGAAGCGGAACCCCGCGGCCTGGCTGCGCTGCTGCAGCGCAGTGCCCTCGGTGGGCACCGGGCTGTAGATGTAGAGGATGACTTCGGTCGCCGGGCTCTGATGCTTCAGCTGCCGGATGAAGCCGATGTCGCGGTGGATCTGCGCCCAGACTTCGGCTTCGGTGGGCCTGGGAAAGCCCAGCACGAACGAATACTCGGGGGTGATGCCGAAGGACAGCAGGCGGGCGGCGAAGCGCAGGATCTGCGCACCCGACTGGCGCCCGCCCTTGTCCACCATCGCCAGCACTTCGTCGTCGCCACTCTCGGCGCCGAAGAAGATCATGCGGCAGCCGGCCTCGCGCATCAGCGCCAGGGTCTGGTCGCTGAAGTGGTCCAGCGTGTCGATGCGGCCCTCGCCCCACCAGGCCACGCCTTGCCCGCGCAGACGCTCGGCAAAGGCCCGCACCCGTTTTTCGGAAACGAAGAAGTTGTTGTCGGTGAACTCGATCGCGTCCACGCCGTGCGCGTCGCGCATCTGCAGCACGTCCTGGGCGACCAACTCGGCCGAGCGCGCCACCCAGCGCCCCTGGTAGAGCGGCACCACGGCGCAGAAGGCACACATGAACGGACAACCCATGCTGGAGTGCATGGCATGCGTGCGGCGGCCGAGGAAGGTCCGTGGCAGGTAGCGCCGGATCGGGTGGCGCCGCGCCAGCAGGTCCAGTGGCAGCGATGGCTGAAGGTCCAGGTCCGGCAGCGGCGCCTTGCCGGTGCGCACCACCTCGCCAGTGCGCAGGAAGATCAGCCCGGGAATCAGTTCAGGCGAGCGGCCTTCGCACAGTGCCGCCAGCAAGGCTGGCAGCGAGCCTTCGCCTGCCGATTGCACGACATAGTCCACGCAGCCGGACTGCAGCGCGGCCTGCGGATGGTTGGACGGAAAGTAGCCGCCCCAGATCGTCACCAGCCGCGGAAAGTTCGCGCGAACCTGGCGCGTGACCGGCACGGCCTGGCGCAGCTGCGGCCCGGGCATGACGGTGCAGCCGAAGAAGCCGAACCTGCCGGAGGCCAGCAGCGGCTCGATCACGGCCCAGGGGTCGGCCTCCAGGTTGCCGTCGACCAGCTCGATGTCGTGGCTGTTGCCCAGCGCTGCCGCAATGTGCAGCAGGCTGTTGGGCACACGGGGGGTGCGCGTGGCCCAGGGGTTGAACAGCAGGATGCCGGGCTTTGGCCGCCGAGGCAGGCCTGCGGTGGCGCCCGCTTCGCCGACGGCCGCCGATGAAGCTCGGCGGCTCACCGGAAAGCGCATGGGCACGGCCGCTGGCTCGCGCGAAACATTCATCGTTGCCCATCCTCTCTTCTGGCTGCTGTGCGGTGAGTACCGCAAAGCGCCGTCAGGGTTGAACGGGCGTTGAAATTTCCTTGTTTCTACTTGCTACGGGCTTGGCCAGGCCTGCGCGCCACGGATCAATTGATCGGCGGGTAGCCGCCTGTGCCTTCGGGCCAGGGCGTCAGCACCTCGAAGCCCTCGGGCGTGACGGCCACCATGTGCTCCCACTGGGCCGACAGCGAATGGTCCTTGGTCACGACGGTCCAGCCATCCGACAACTCGCGCGTGCCTGCCTGGCCGGCGTTGATCATCGGCTCGATGGTGAAGACCATGCCGGCCTCCAGCCGCAGTCCCTGGCCGGGCTTGCCGTAGTGCAGCACCTGGGGTTCGTCGTGGTAGACCTTGCCAATGCCGTGGCCGCAGTACTCGCGCACGACGCTGAAGCCGTCGCGCTGCGCCACCGTCTGGATCGCGTGGCCCACGTCGCCCAGCGTCGCGCCGGGCCGCACCTGTCGGATGCCGGCGACCATTGCCTCGTAAGTCGTGTTGACCAGCCGCTTGGCCATCGGCCCGGGCTCGCCGACGAAGTACATGCGGCTGGTGTCGCCGAACCAGCCGTCCTTGATCACCGCCACGTCGATGTTGACGATGTCGCCCTTCTTCAGGATCTTCTGGCTGGACGGAATGCCGTGGCAGACGACCTGGTTGACCGAGGTGCAGACGGTCTTCGGGAAGCCGTGGTAACCCACGTTGGCAGGAATCGCCTTCTGCACCTTGACGATGTGCTCATGGCACAGCCGGTCCAACTGCTCGGTGCTGACGCCCGGCTTCACATGCGGGGCGATCATCTGCAGCACCTCGGCCGCCAGTGCGCCCGCGGCCCGCGCCATGGCGATTTCTTCTGGCGACTTGATCAGCTGCGCCGGCTTCTTCACGGCGCTCATGCCGCCACCCGCACTGCTTTCGCGGCCCGCTTCTTCGCAGCCGTCACCTCGGGCAGCACAAAAGCAAAACCGCCATCGCCACGCTGGCTGGCCTGCAGCATCAGCTGGCAGATCTCGCCATGGCTGAGCGCCGGGTTCAGCTCGGCCAGCATGCCCACGCGCATCCAGTGTTCGGCCTGCGCGTTGATCGAGCGGCTCAAGGCTTCGCTCGCCGCCCGCAGGTTGTCATGCATCTGGTCTGAAATCTTCACAATGCCCATGGTCTGGCCGCTCTATATGGTTTGTATATGAAACATATATTAACCGAATCCGGATGGCCGCCGTGAAGAAGTTCAGCTCCGATGTCCATTGCCCGCCCGGCGCTTCGTTCAGTGAAGTAGCAGCGTGCTGCGCCAAGCGCCGCACGCCTGGTCTCTTCACATCGGAGTCGTCATGTTCTCTCTTGCCTGGCGCGCGGCGGCGCGGGGTCGTCAGGGTGCCGTCAGCGCCGTGCTCGGCGTGGCTGCCTTGCTGGCCGGTGTCGCCGCCACCGCGCCCGCGTCCGCACAACAGGCCGAAGCTACCGAACTGCTGTGTGGCATGCGCACGGGGGAAGCCACCGCTACGCTGCGCGTGCCGGCGGGCAGCGACCCGCTGGCCGCATCGAGCGCCAAAGTGGGCGAGGGCTTCGAGCTGCGCGCTGTTGCGCTGCGCGATGCGGCGGGTGGGGACCGGGTTGGCCAGGTGGTCGTCACCGTGCTCGACCGGGAAGGCACCGGGCCCGCGGTCGTGCTGTCGCAAAGCCGGTGGCCAGCGGCGGCGCATGAGGTCCTGGACTCGCACGCCGCATGGCGGCCGAGCTTGTCCGGCTGGCAACGGGCCTACACGGCCGGACTGGGCCGGGAATTGGCCTGGGGGTGTGCGTTGGTGCGGCAGGGCGCTGCACCGGAGGGATGGGACCGCGTGGACGCGACCGGCGACAGCGCGCATCAGGCCTTGCCACAAGCCAGCGTTGCCAGGCCGGGGGCGAGTGCCGCCGAGGTGCGGCTGGCGTGGATGGGGGACGTGATGCTGGCCGACGGGCCAGGGCGGCTCATTGCGCGCGGGCGGGACCCGTTCGGGTCGGTGATGGGCGCGATGAAGGGGGCGGACTTGCGCATCGCCAACCTGGAATGCGTCATCGCCACTGGCGGCAAGCGCGCCGACAAGCCCTGGACCTTCCGGGCGCATCCGCGGGTGCTGGACGTGCTTCGCCGCCATGTGGACGTCGTCTCGCTGGCCAACAATCATTCGGGCGACTTTGGCCCCGAGGCCTTCGCGCAGATGCTGGGCCGGCTGCAGCAGGCCGGGCTGCCGTACTTCGGCGGCGGCACCGACCTGCGCTCGGCGCACCGCCCGGCCATCATCGAGCGCCAGGGGCTGCGCATCGCGCTGCTGGGCTACGACGAGATGTTCCCGCGCAGGTTCGAAGCCGGCCCGGACAGCCCGGGCGTTGCCTGGGCGGACGAAGAGCAGGTCGTGGCGGACATCCGAGCGGCCAGGGCGCAGGCCGACGTGGTCATCCCCTTTATGCACTGGGGCCAGGAGCACAGCGAGACCTCGCACGCCCGCCAGCATGCGCTGGCCCGCCTGATGATCCGGGCCGGCGCAGACGCCGTCGTCGGCACCCATCCGCACGTTCGCCAGGACACCGAAATCATCGACGGCAAGCCAGTGATCTACAGCCTGGGCAACTTTGTCTTCGACGGCTTCAGCGACGCAGACAACAACACCGGCTCCATCCTGTGGATGACGGTCTCCGCCGCCGGTGTCAGGGACTGGCGCCTGCAGGCCGTGCACATCGATCCATCAGGCTCACCGCATCCGTAAGCCTCCACGCCAGGCACGCCGCGCCCAGCCGCCGTGCCTGCGCGAGGGCGAGCTACAGCGCCTGCGGCACCACGGCCGTGACCTCGATCTCCACCTTGGCGCGCGCCTCCATCAGCCCGCGCACTTCCACCGCGCTCATCGCGATCTCGTAGTGCGCGCCCATCACTTCGCGGTAGGCCGCGCCGATCTCGCGGTTGCGTGCCAGGTAGTCGGTGCGGTCCACCAAATACCAGGTCATGCGCACGATGTGCTGCGGGCCGGCGCCAGCCTCTTCCAGCACCGCGCACACATTGCGCAGCGCCTGGCGCACCTGGTCCACCAGGTCGTCGCTTTCGAAGGCCTGCGCCGCGTTCCAGCCGATCATGCCAGCCACGAACACCTGGCGGCCCTGGGCCGCGACGCCGTTGGCATAGCCACGCGGGCGCGGCCAGTCGGCGGGTTGGAGAGCGGTTTTCATGGGCAGTCCTGGGGCTTGAGGCGGAAGCGCTGCAGCTTGCCGGTGGCGGTGCGCGGCAGCTCGCTGCGGAACTCGACCGCGCGCGGGTACTTGTAGGGCGCGACGCTGGCTTTCACGAAGTCCTGCAGCGCCCGCACGGTGGTGTCGCCGGCTTCGTGGCCGGCGCGCAGCACGACGTAGGCTTTCACGATCTCGCCGCGCGCTGCGTCCGGCACGCCGATCACCGCGCATTCGGCCACCGCCGGGTGTTCCAGCAGCACGTCTTCGACCTCGGGGGCCGCGATGTTGTAGCCGGCCGAGATGATCATGTCGTCGGTGCGGGCCTGGTAGCGGAAGTAGCCGTCTTCGTCCTGGAGGTAGGCATCGCCGGTGAGGTTCCAGCCGTTTTGCACGTAGCTGGCCTGCCGCTCGTCGTCCAGGTAGCGGCAGCCGGTGGGGCCGCGCACCGCCAGCCTGCCGACCTGGCCGCGCGGCGCTTCCCGGCCCTGCTCGTCGAGCACGCAGGCGGCATAGCCGGGCACCGCGGTGCCGGTCGCGCCGCCGCGGGCGTGTTGCTCGTCGGCCGAGATGAAGATGTGCAGCATCTCGGTCGAGCCGATGCCATCGATGATCTCGATGCCGGTGGCCTCCTGCCACAGCTTGCGCGTGGCGGCAGGCAGGGCCTCGCCCGCGGCCACACACTTTCGCAGCGGGCCGCCCTGCGTGGCCGAGAGCTTGCGCTCAGCGGCTTGCGCAGCAATTGCGCGGTAGGTCGTGGGTGCCGTGAACAGCACGCTGGCGCGATGTTCGGTGATCGCGTCCAGCAGGGCCGGTGGCGCCGGCTTTTCCAGCAGCACGGTGCTGGCGCCCACCGACAGCGGGAACAGCAGCAGCCCGCCCAGCCCGAAGGTGAAGCCCAGCGGCGGGCTGCCGATGAAGACGTCCGATCCTTCCGCGCGCAGCACATGTTTGGGCCAGCAGGCGCAGATCGCCATCACATCCTGGTGGAAGTGCATGGTCGCTTTGGGCACGCCGGTGGTGCCCGAGGTGAAGGCCAGCAGGCAGGTATCGTCCGCGGCGGTGTCCACGGCCGTGAAGGGCTTGCCGAGGTGGCGGGCCATCGCCGCTTCCAGGCCTTGGGGCGAAGCGTCGTGGAAGAAACGGACCTGCGCCAGCGCAGTGCAGTCCGGTTGCGCCAGCTGCAGTTCCTCGGCGAGCGCCAGGTCGCACAGCGCATGCGTGGCCTGCGCCTTCGAGACGACCTGTTTCAGCTCCTTGGCGCGCAACAGCGGCATCGTCGCCACCGCGATCGCGCCGGTCTTCATCACGCCGAACCAGCAGGCCGCCAGCATGGCGTTGTTCGGCGCGCGCAGCAGCACGCGCTGGCCGGGCACCACGCCCATGTCTTCGACCAGCACATGCGCAATCGCGTCGGCCCGCGACTGCAGCTCGGCATAGGTCCAGCGCAGGCCTGGCGCGAGGATGCAGGGCCGCTCGCCCCAGCCGCGCGCAATGGCGCCGTCCAGCAGCTCGGCCGCGCAGTTGAGCTGCGGTGGGAACTGCAGCTCGGGCAGTTCGAACAGGTACTCGGGCTGCAGCTCGCGCGGCGGCAGGTGGTCGCGCGCAAAGGTGTCGACGTGGGCGGATCGGCCTTGGGTCATGGTGCGTTCCTCGTGAGAACTACTTCAGCAACTCTCTGGCAATGATGAGCTGCTGCACTTCGCTGGCGCCTTCGTAGATGCGCAGCGCGCGGATGTCGCGGTACAAGCGCTCGACGACCGCGCCCGAGCGCACGCCCGCGCCACCCCAGAGCTGCACTGCGGCGTCGATCACGCGCTGCGCGTTTTCTGTCGCGGCCAGCTTGGCCATCGCGGCTTCACGGGTGACGGTGTGGCCTTGGTCGCGGCGCCACGCGGCGCGGTAGGTCAACAGCGCGGCCGAGTCGACGGCCAGGGCCATGTCGGCCAGCTTGGCTTGCGTCAGCTGCAGGTCCGCCAGGCGCTGGCCGAACATGCTGCGCGAGACAGCACGGTCCAGCCCTTCGGCCAGCGCGCGCCGCGCAAAGCCCAGCGCCGCGGCGGCGACCGAGGTGCGGAACACGTCCAGCGTGCGCATCGCGAGCTTGAAACCAGCGCCGTTTTCGCCCTCGGCCAGGCAGTTCGCGGCCGGCACTCGGCAGTCGCGGAAGACCAGCCGTGCGAGCGGATGCGGCGCCATCACATCAATGCGCTCGGCGATCTCGAAGCCCGGTGTGTCGGCGTCGACCACAAAGGCCGCAATGCTGCCGGTGCCACGCGCCTCGGGTGTCGCGCCCGGTGCGACCTGGCGCGCGAAGACGACGTAGAAGTCGGCGATGCCGCCGTTGGAGATCCAGGTCTTTTCGCCGTTGAGCACCCGGGCATCGCCGTCGCGCTGCGCGGTGGTGGCCATCGCGGCCACGTCCGAGCCGGCATCCGGTTCCGACAGCGCAAAGGCCGCGATGGCCTCGCCGCTGGCCACGCGCGGCAGGTAGCGAGCCTTCAGTGCGGGCGAGCTGGCGAGAGAGATGGCGCCGCTGCCCAGGCCCTGCATCGCAAACGCGAAGTCGGCCAGGCCGTCGTGCGCGCCCAACGTCTCGCGCAGCAGGCACAGCGTGCGCGTGTCCAGCGTGTCGGACTCGCCGCCGTGTTCGCGCCCGGCCACGGCATGGCGCAGCCAGCCGGCTTCGCCCAGCGCGCGCACCCAGTCGCGGCAATGCGCGTCCAACTCGGCCTGCGTGGCGTGCGGCGAAAGGTGTTCGGGCAGCTTGGCTTCGGCCAGCCAACTCGAAAGCCGCGCATGCAGCTCGCGGTGGCGGGGTTCGAAGAAGGGCCAGGTAAGGGCTTCGGCAACGGCGTCGACCATCTCAGCGCCGCCCGGCCGCCCGAAGGCGCTGAAACGCCCCCTCGGGGGGCAGTGAACAAAGTGAGCGTGGGGGTTTCATTTCTAGCGGCCCTCGAACACGGGTTTCGTCTTGGCGGCAAACGCGCGGTAGGCATGGCCGAAATCCTCGGTCAGCATGCACAGCGCCTGCGCCTGCGCTTCGGCGTCGATGGCCGAATCGATGTCCATGCTCCATTCGTGGTGCAGCATGGACTTGGTCAGCGAATGCGCAAACGCCGGGCCGTCGGCCAGCGTGCGCGCGAAGGCGGTGGCTTCTTCCAGCAGCGCCTCGGGTTCGACCAGCCGGTTGAAGAAGCCCCAGCGCTCGGCCTCTTCGCCGCCGAGCGCGCGGCCGGAGTAGATCCACTCCGCCGCGCGGCCCTGGCCAACGATGCGCGGCAGCATCGCGCAGGCGCCCATGTCGCAGCCAGCCAGGCCCACGCGGGCGAACAGGAAGGCGGTCTTCGAGCGCGCTGTGCCGTAGCGCAGGTCGCTGGCCATCGCGAGGATGGCGCCGGCGCCGGCGCACACGCCGTCCACCGCGGCCACGATGGGCTGCGGGCAATGGCGCATCGCCTTCACCAGGTCGCCGGTCATGCGTGTGAACATCAGCAGCTCCGGCGCGGGCAAGTCGATCAGCGGGCCGATGATCTCGTGCACGTCGCCGCCCGAGCAGAAGTTGCCGCCTTCGCCCGACAGCACGATGGCGCGCACGTCTGGCGCAAAGCGGAGCTGCTCGAACAGGTCGCGCAGCTCGGCGTAGCTCTCGAAGCTCAGTGGGTTCTTGCGCTCGGGCCGCGAGAGCGTGATGTGCGCGACGCGGTCGCGGCACTCCCAACGGAAGTGCTTCGCGGCGTAGTCCGCCAGCGGTCGACGGTTGCCGGCGGCCAGCGCCGGGTCCAGGCTTTTGCTCATGTCGTTTCAACCCTTGTCGTTGAGGCGCCGCGTCAGCGAGAGGCGCAGGTGACCGAGCAGCGTGTGCAGCTGGCGGCCTTCGTCGTCGTCCAGGTCGGACAGCAGTTCCACGACCCAGCGCTCGTGCTCCGCGGCGATCTTGTCGAACGCGCGGCGCCCGCGCAGCGTCAGCGCAATGCGGATCGAACGCCGGTCTTCCGGGTCGACGTTGCGCTTGACGTGGCCCAGCTTCTCCAGCTCGTCTGTCAGGCTGGTCACGTTGCCGCCGGTCACCATCAGGTAGCGCGAAAGCTGGCTCATGCGCAGGCCCTCGGGCTGTTCGGCGTGGAAGCGGTGCAGCTGCGCCAGGTAGTCGAAACGCGGCAGCGTCATGTCGAAGTGCGTGCGCAGGCGGCGACGGATCTCCGTCTCGATCTGCGTGGTGCAGGCCAGCAGCCGCAGCCAGGTGCGCACCGCCGCGTGGTCGCCTGCGCCGGCGCGGCCTTCGTGGCCGATGGCGTCGTCGCCAATCAGCTCGTCCAGGCTGTCGGTGCTGCGAGGGTCTCTTCGCGTTTCGTTTTTCATGGTTTCACATCACCTCGCCACCGCTGATCGAGATCGACTGCCCGGTGATCGCCGCAGGCGCCTGGCGGCACAGCCAGCGCACAACCTCGGCCACTTCGTCGGGCCGGACCAGCCGCTGCATCGGGTTGGCCTGCGTGAAGCTCTGCAGCGCCTCGGCCTCGCTCTTGCCCTTCTTGTCCATGATCTGTGCCATGCCGCCGCGCACGATGTCGGTGTCGGTGTAGCCCGGGCACACGGCGTTGACGGCAATGCCGGCCGGTGCCAGCTCCAGCGCCAGCGAACGCGTGAAACCGACCACGCCGTGCTTGGCCGCGGCATAGGCGGCGGTGAACGCATAGCCCTTCTGCGCCGCGGTGCTGGCGATGTTGACGATGCGGCCCTGCGTCCCGCGCAGGTCGGCAATCGCGGCCTGGCAGCAGAGGAAAACGCCGGTGAGGTTGACGTCCAGCAGGCGCTCCCAGGCAGCCAGTGCAAAGCGTTGCGTGGGTCCTGTCTCGACCATGCCGGCGTTGTTCACCAGCGCGTGCAGCGGACCTTGCGCGGCGCGCGCCTCGGCGAAGGCGCGCGTGATGCTGTCGGCGCTGGCCACGTCCATCTGCACGACGGCATGTCCGTCGCCAGGCAGCACGGCGCGTGTGGCCTCCAGCGCTTCGATCGAGCGCCCGGCCAGCGTCACGCGCCAACCGTTCGCCGCCAGCGCGTGCGCAATCGCAGCGCCAATGCCGCGGTTCGCGCCGGTGACAAGCACGTGCGGTGCATTCATTGTCCGGCCCCTTGTTGCATTGCCTTCTCTCGCTGGAAGATCGCCTCCAGCTGCGGCTTGCCGGAGCGGTACGGTGCCGGCCATGAGATGGCCGTGTAGCCGATGCGCGCGGCTTCGGTCAACGTCCAGGCCGGGTTCGCAAGGTGCGGGCGGGCGACGGCGCAGAGGTCCGCACGGCCAGCGGCAATGATCGCGTTGACGTGGTCGGCCTCGCTGATCGCGCCGACTGCGATGGTGGCAATGCCGGCCTCGTTGCGGATGCGGTCCGAAAACGGCGTCTGCCACATGCGGCCGTAGGTCGGGCGCTCGGCCTTGCTGACCTGGCCGGACGAGCAATCGATCAGGTCCGCGCCGGCCGCCTTGAAGGCCCGCGCGATCTCCACTGCGTCGGCCGGCGTGAGGCCACCTTCGACCCAGTCGTGCGCCGAGATGCGCACCGACATCGGCAGCTGCTGCGGCCAGGCTTCACGCACCGCGGCGAAGACCTGCAGCGGATAACGCAGCCGGTTGTCCAGCGAGCCGCCGTATTCGTCTTCGCGCTGGTTGGTCAGCGGCGACAGGAAGGACGACAGCAGGTAGCCGTGCGCGCAGTGCAGTTCCAGCCAGTCGAAACCGGCCTCGGCCGCGCGGCGCGTGGCGGCGACGAAATCACTCCGCACCTGCTCCATGTCGCTGCGCTTCATCTGGCGCGACCAGTCGCTCACGCCCGGCAGGTACTGCTGCGGCGAGGCCGAGATCAGCGGCCAGCCGCCGGAGGTCAGCGGTTGGTCGATGCCTTCCCAGCCCAGGTTGGTCGCGCCCTTGGCACCGGCGTGGCCCAGCTGCATGCCGATCTTCGCGTCGCTCTGGTCGTGCACCCAGTCGACGATGCGCGCCCAGGCGTCGCGCTGGGTGTCGTTCCACAGGCCGGGGCATCCGGGCGTGATGCGGGCGTCCGGGCTGGTGCAGGTCATCTCGGCCATCACCAGCGCCGCGCCGCCCATCGCCCGTGCGCCCAGGTGCACCAGGTGGTAGTCGCCCACGCTGCCGTCCACGGCCGAGTACTGCGCCATCGGCGAGACGATCACGCGGTTCTTCAGCGTGACCGAACGCACCGTGAACGGTGTGAACATCGGCGGTGTCTGGGGCTTCTTGGCGAACCAGGCTTCGTAGCCGCCCAGCCAGCCCGCATCACGCAAGCGCAGGTTCTCGTGGCTGATGCGCTGGCTGCGTGTCAGCAGCGAATACATGAACTGCTCGGGTTCGAGCTGGTCGCAGTAGCGCTGGCCGCAAACCTCGAACCATTCCATCGCGTTCCAGGCCGCGTTCTGCAGCCGCAGCACCTCGACGGCGCGGATCTGCTGGTAACGGTCCAGCAGCGCGGGCAAGTCCTCGCGCGTGACGGTGCCGCCGGCTTCAGCCTTCAGCTTGAACTGGTTCGCCAGCTCGATCGCGTCCTCCAGCGCGAGCTTGGTGCCAGAGCCGATCGCGAAGTGCGCGGTGTGCACCGCGTCGCCCATCAGCACCACCGGCTGGCGGCCGTTGTCCAGCCACCATTGTTCGCAGCGGATGCGCTGGAAATTCAGCCAGGCCGAGCCGCGCAGGTGGCGCGCGTTGCTCAACAGCGCGGTGCCCGCCAGGTGTCGCGCGAAGACCTGCTCGCAGAAGGCGATGGAGGCTTCGACGTCGAGCTTGTCCAGGCCGTGCGCGCGCCAGGTCGCCTCGGTGCATTCGACGATGAAGGTCGAGGTCTCTTCGTCGAACTTGTAGACATGGGCCTGGAACCAGCCGTGTTCGGTCTTCTCGAAGACGAAGGTGAAGGCGTCGTAGCGCTTTTTCGCGCCAAGCCAGATGAAGCGGTTCGGGCGGGTGACGATGTCGGGCTTGAAGGTTTCGGCGTACCTGGTGCGGATCGCGGAGTTGACGCCGTCGCTGGCGATGACCAGGTCGGCGTCGGCGAACTCGTCGTCGGAGCGCACCTCGCGGTCGAACAGCAGTTGCACGCCCAGCGCCTCGCAGCGGGCCTGCAGGATGTTCAGCAGGCGCTTGCGGCCGATGCCGACAAAGCCGTGGCCGCCCGAGCGCAGGCTGCGGCCTTTGAACTCCAGCACGATGTCGTCCCAGTGCGAGAACGAAGCCTCGATGGCGCCGGCGGTTTCGGCGTCCCAGCGGCGCAGGTTCTGCATCGTCGCATCGGAGAACACCACGCCCCAGCCAAAGGTGTCGTAGGGGTGGTTGCGCTCGACCACGGTGATCTCGTGGCGAGCGTCGAGCTTCTTCATGATGAGGGCAAAAGCCAGGCCCGCAGGCCCGCCGCCAATGCAAACAATGCGCATGCCGTCTCCGCCGTCCTCGTCTGTCTGCTTTCGCCTCTCATTGGTTGAGAAGTGAACAGTTCAAATATAAACGAATTTGAAAAGCCACCGCAAGCCGCGGAGCCCCTGGTTCGTTCGTCAGCAGTCTTGCATTCATTCTTTCATTCCAATAAAGTGGAAATATGGAAGAAGAAGTCGCCGTCAGATCCCTTGCTGCGTTGGCCCAGCCGGTCCGGCTGCGCATTTTCCGTGCGCTGGTGGTGGTCGGCCATGCCGGCATGACGCCTGGCGCGATGCAGGAAGGGCTGGAGATTCCGGCCGCCACGCTGTCCTTTCACTTGAAGGAGCTGCTGCACGCCGGCCTGGTGACCCAGGAGCGCGCCAGCCGCAACCTGATCTACCGCGCGGCCTACGACCGGATGAACGCACTGCTGGCCTTCCTGACCGAGAACTGCTGCCAGGGCGAGGCCTGTGGCACCAGCGGTGCTGATGCCGATGCCGCAGCCGCCTGCAATTGCTGACCTCGTTTCGGAACCCGCTGACCATGACCGTCAACGTCCTGATCCTCTGCACCCACAACTCGGCCCGCAGCGTGCTGAGCGAGGGCATGCTCAACCATTGGGCCGCCAAGTTGGGCAAAGACGTACGGGCCTTCAGTGCCGGCAGCGCGCCCAGTGGCCGCTTGAACCCTTTTGCCCTGGAGGCGCTGGCGAACGCCGGCGTGGACACGAGCGGCTACCGCAGCAAGCGCTGGGACGAGTTCACCTCGTCCGAAGCACCGCCGCTGTCCATCGTCATCACCGTGTGCGACAGCGCAGCTGCCGAACAGTGTCCGGTCTTCTTCGGCGCCAACGCCGACGGTGGCCAGCCGGTCAAGGTGCACTGGGGCTATGCCGACCCTTCGAACGCCGAGGGCGGCGACGCCGGCAAGCGCCTGGCCTTCGAGCTGACCCGCCAGGCCATCGGCTACCGCATGCTGCAGCTGCTGCAACTGCCGCTGGAGACCCTGGGCAAGGCCGAACTCCGGGCCGCCCTGAACGCCATTTCGGCAACTTGACGATGAACGCCGGAATGCCTCGGAAGCTGCTGTCCGAAGCGCTTGGCACCGCGCTGCTGCTGGCCGTGGTGATCGGCTCGGGCGTGATGGCCGAGCGCCTGTCAGGTGGCAACGTCGCCATCGCACTGCTCGCCAACACGCTGGCCACCGTGGGCGGCCTGTATGTCCTGATCGAGGTCTTTGGCCCGATCAGCGGTGCGCACTTCAATCCGGCCGTGTCGCTGGTGATGGCCGCGCGCGGCGAGCTGCCGCGTGGCCTGCTGCTGCCGTATGTGGCCGCGCAACTGCTGGGTGCGATGCTGGGGGCCTGGCTGGCGCATGCGATGTTCGACATGAACCTCCTGCAGTTCTCCACCAAGGTTCGCAGCGGCGCTGGCCAGTGGATCGCCGAAGGCGTGGCCACCTTCGGGCTGTTGCTGGTCATCTTGCGCGCCCCGGCAGGCCGCGCCTCGGCGATGGTGGCCGCCTACATCGGCGCGGCTTACTGGTTCACAGCGTCGACCTCTTTCGCCAACCCGGCCGCCGTGTTCGGCCGCATGTTCAGCGACAGCTTTTCCGGCATCGCGCCGGCCAGCGCGCCGGGCTTTGTCGTGGCCGAGTTGATCGGCGCGGCCCTGGCGGTCGCGGTTCACCACTTGCTGTCGGGCGCCCCTTCCGCGCCTGAGCTCAAGGCCTGTGCAGGCAACCCACCGAAGGCCCGTCATGGCTGAGCTGCTTTTCCCCGAGACCACTTTTCCGGCGCTTGCTGCGGACCTTTTCGAGGTCCCGACACAGGAGCGTCTGGCGGTGCTGTCGCCGTCACGCCACCGACCGCGCATCCTGATGCTGTACGGCTCGTTGCGCGAGCGCTCGTTCAGCCGCTTGCTGACCTTCGAGGCCGCCCGGCTGCTCGAAGCCATGGGCGGCGAGGTGCGCATCTTCGACCCCGCCGGCTTGCCACTGCCGGACGGTGCGCCCGAGGGCCACCCCAAGGTGCAGGAGCTGCGTAATCTCGCCGCCTGGTCCGAAGGCATGGTCTGGACCTCGCCGGAACGGCATGGCGCGATGACCGGCATCATGAAGGCGCAGATCGACTGGATTCCGCTGTCGGTCGGCGCGGTGCGGCCCACGCAGGGCAAGACGCTGGCGGTGATGGAAGTTTCCGGCGGCAGCCAGTC
Source organism: Ideonella sp. (assembly GCF_041287625.1). GTDB lineage: Bacteria > Pseudomonadota > Gammaproteobacteria > Burkholderiales > Burkholderiaceae_C > Ideonella. Next base: position 224,195 of record NZ_JBGGNH010000031.1, on the reverse strand, counting down.
CTTCAACGCCGTGAACCAGATGCGTGTGCTCGGCCGCTGGATGCGCATGCTGACCATTCCGAACCAGTCCTCGGTGGCCAAGGCCTTCGCCGAGTTCGACGAACACGACCGGATGAAGCCTTCGGCCTTCTACGACCGGTTGGTGGACGTGATGGAAGAGCTGTTCAAGTTCACCCTGCTCACGCGCGACCTGGGCCCGTACCTCGTGGACCGCTACAGCGAGCGCAAGGAAAGCGCCGAGGCGCTGAGCAAGCGGGTGAACCAGCGCGCGATCTGATCCGCCGATGCGCCCTGGCCGGGCGCATCGTTCAGGCTGTCGCTGCGGTTGTCGCGTTGGCGGTTGCCGGCACCTCGTCTTCGTCGCGCCGGTGAGCCCAGCGGTACAGCACCGGCAGCACCAGCAGCGTCAGCAAGGTGGACGACAGGATGCCGCCGATGACCACCGTGGCCAGCGGGCGCTGCACCTCCGCGCCGGTGCCGGTGGCCAGCGCCATCGGCACAAAGCCCAGCGAGGCCACCATGGCGGTCATCAGGACCGGCCGCAGCCGCGTCAACGCGCCCTCCCAGATCGCCTCGTCCAGGGTCCGGCCTTCCTCGCGCAGGCCGCGGATGAAGGACAGCATCACCAGGCCGTTCAGCACCGCCACGCCGCACAGCGCGATGAAGCCCACCGCGGCCGATATGGACAGCGGAATGCCGCGCAGCCACAGCGCCAGCACGCCGCCGGTGAGCGCAAACGGAATGCCGGTGAACACCAGCAGGCCGTCCTTGAGGTTGCCGAACATCGTGAACAGCAGCACGAACACCATCAGCAAGGCCAGCGGCACCACCAGCTGCAGCCGCTGGGTGGCAGAGGCCAGTTGCTCGAAGGTGCCGCCCCAGGCGGTCCAGTAGCCGGCTGGCACCTTGACGGTGGCGATGGCGGCCTGCGCGTCGCTGACGAAGGAGCCGAGGTCGCGCCCGGTGACGTTGGCGCTGACGACCACGCGGCGCTTGCCGTCTTCGCGGGAGATCTGGTTCGGGCCTGGCGTGAGCTCCAGCGTGGCGAGTTCTCCCAGTGGCACATAGGCCGTCGGCCCGCTGCCCCTGGGCAAGGCAATCGGCAGCCGGCGCAGCGCGTCGATGTCCTGCCGCACGGCCTCGGGCAGGCGGACCAGGATGTCGAAGCGCCGGTCGCCCTGGAAGAAGGTGCCGGCCTCGCGGCCGCCGATGGCGGTGGCCACAGTGGCCTGCACCTCGTTCATGTTCAGCCCGTAGCGGGTCGCCTTGGCCCGGTCGATGTTGACCGAAAGCATCGGCAGGCCACTGGTCTGCTCGACCTTGACCTCGGTGGCGCCGGGCACCTGGCCCAGGCGCTCGGCGATCTGGGCGGCGGTGGTGTTCAGCACCTCGTTGTCGTCGCCGAACAGCTTCACTGCCACGTCCGAGCGCACGCCGGAGATCAGCTCGTTGAAGCGCAGCTGGATGGGCTGCGAGAACTCGTAGGCGTTGCCCGGCACCAGCGCCGCTTCGTCGCGGATCGCGGCCAGCAGCTCGTCGCGTGTCTTGCGCGGTGCGGGCCACTGGTCCATGGGCTTGAGCATGATGTAGCCGTCGGAGATGTTGGGCGGCATCGGGTCGGCGGCAATCTCTGCGGTGCCGGTGCGCGCGAAGATGCGCTCGATCTCCGGGAAGCGCGCTTTCAGGCGGCGCTCCAGCTGCTGCTGCATGGCGACCGATTGCGTCAGGCTGGTGCCGGGGATGCGCAGCGCCTGGATCGCGAAGTCGCCCTCGTTCAGGTTGGGCACGAACTCGCTGCCCAGCCGGGTGCCCACCGCCACCGAGAACAGCACCGCGACCGCGGCGAACGTGGCCACCACCGGCGCGTTGGCCAGCGACGCCTTCAGGGCAGGCTCGTAGCGCCGCCTGGCCCACAGCATCAGCCGGTTCTCCTTCTCCGCCACGCGCTGGCCGATGAACAGCGCAATGGCCGCAGGCACGAAGGTGATGGACAGCAGCATCGCGCCCAGCAAGGCCAGCAGCACGGTGAAGGCCATCGGGTGGAACATCTTGCCCTCCACGCCGGTGAGCGCCAGGATGGGCACGTAGACCACCATGATGATGAGCTGCCCGAACAGCAGCGGCCGCCTGGCCTCCCTGGCCGCGGCGAACACCTCGTGGAAGCGCTCCGAGCGTGTCAGTGGCCGGCCTCGGTGGGCCTGCGCATGGGCCAGCCGGCGCACCGCGTTTTCGATGATGACCACGGCCCCGTCGACGATGATGCCGAAGTCCAGCGCGCCCAGGCTCATCAGGTTGGCGCTGATGCGGTACGAGACCATGCCGCTGAAGGTGAACAGCATGGACAGCGGGATCACCATCGCCGTGATCAGCGCGGCGCGCATGTTGCCGAGGAAGACGAACAGCACCGCGATCACCAGCACCGCGCCTTCGAGCAGGTTCTTCTGCACCGTGCCGATGGCCTTGTCGACCAGCACCGTGCGGTCATACACCGTGACTGCCCGCACGCCGGCCGGCAGCGACTGGTTGATCGCCGTCATCTGCTTGTCGACCGCCCGCGAGACGCTGCGGCTGTTCTCGCCCATCAGCATGAAGACGGTGCCCAGCACGACCTCCTGGCCGTTCTCGGTGGCTGCGCCGGTGCGCAGCTCGCGCCCGATTTCGACCTCGGCCACGTCACCTACGCGAACCGGCTGGCCCTGCGCGCTGCCGACGATGATGTCGCGGATGTCCTGCATCGACGCGACCTGGCCCGGCGCGCGCACCAGGTACTGCTCGCCGCGCCGCTCGATGTAGCCCGCGCCCTCGTTGGCATTGTTCTTCTCCAGCGCCGTCACCACGTCGGCCAGGCTCAGGCCATGGGCGCCCAGCCGCTCCAGGTTCGGTGCCACCACATACTGCTTCTCGAAGCCGCCGATCGAGTTGATCTCGGTGACACCCGGCACGTTGCGCAGCTGCGGCTTGACCACCCAGTCCTGGATCTCGCGCAGGTCGGTCGGCGTGTAGGCGCTGCCGTCGGGTTTCTTGGCGCCGGGTGCTGCTTCGACGGTCCACAGGTAGATCTCGCCCAGGCCGGTGGAGATCGGGCCCATGCTGGGCGTGATGCCGGCCGGCAGGCGCTCCCGGGCCTCCTGCAGCCGCTGGTTGACCAACTGGCGGGCGAAGTAGATGTCGGTGCCGTCCTGGAAGATCACCGTGACCTGGGACAGGCCATAGCGCGACAGCGAGCGGGTCTGCGCCAGCCCGGGCAGGCCGGCCATCACCGTCTCGATGGCATAGGTGATGCGCTGCTCGGCCTCCAGCGGCGAGTAGCCGGGTGCCTCGGTGTTGACGACGACCTGGACGTTGGAGATGTCCACCACGGCGTCGATCGGCAATCGCGTGTAGTTGTAGAGGCCCAGCCCGGCCATGCCCAGCACGGCCAGCATGACCAGCCAGCGCTGCTCGATGCAGAAGCGGATGATGCGTTCAAACATGGATGCGCTTCCTTCAGTGTTCGTGTTCCGCCGAGCCCTTGCCCAGCTCGGCCTTCAACACAAAGGTGTTGGACGAGGCGATCTGTTCACCGGCTTTCAGCCCGCCCAGCACCTCGACGCTGCGGCCATCCGACCGGCCCAGCTTCACCGGCTGGCCCGCGAAGCCGCCATCGACTGCCTTGAACACCATGCTCTGCCCTTCGACCGACTGCACCGCATCGGCGCTCACCACCAGCGGCAGCGCCTGCTGCTCACCCAGCACCGCCACGGTGACGAACAGGCCCGGTCGCCACGCGCCGCCGGGGTTGCGCAGCGCCACGCGGGCGCGGGCGGTGCGGGTCTGCTCGCCCAGCAGGGCGCCGACATAGGCGATCACGCCTTCGGTCTTGCTGTCGAATGCGGTCGAGGAGACGATGACCCGCTGTCCCACCCGCACCGTGCCCAAGTCCTTGGGCGCCACCGCGAAGTCGGCCCACACGGTGCTCAGGTCGGACACGGTGAAGATGCTGGCGTCTTCCTTGACGGCCTCGCCCAGGCTCAGGTGCTTCTCCACCACCGTGCCGGCAAACGGCGCGCGGATCTCGAAGCGGTTCAGCACGGCTGACGCGCCTGTGGCGCCGACCGCCGCCAGCTTCTGCGCGGCGTTCTGCAAGGCGATGTCGGCCTCCTGCAAGGCGCTTTGCGCCTGCAGGAAATCCTGCTGGGCGGAGATCCTGTCCTCCCACAGCTTTTTCTCGCGCTCGAAGCTCACGCGTGCGGCGTCACGGCGCTTTTGCGCGGTCAGCCATTCGCTGCGCTGCTCGGCCAGCGCGGTGCTGGCAACGGTGGCCAGCAGCTCGCCTTTTTTCACCTGCTGCCCGAGGTCCGCATGCACCGCCTCGACCACGCCGGCCAAGCGCGGCACGACGTGGGAGGTGCGGTCGTCGTTGAAGCGGATCTCGCCCTGGAACTGCGCGCTGGCCTGCAACTGGCCCGGCCCGGCGGCCTGCAGCGTGATGCCTGCGGCCTTGATCTGCTCGGCACTCAGGGCGATGCGCGAGTCCTCGTGCGTTTCATGCGCGCCGTGCGCTTCGGCGCCCGGTGCGTGGCTGTCCTTGTCACCCTGCTTGTCTTCGTGTGTGTCCTCGTGCTGAGCATGTTGTTGACCCTCGTGTGGGTCGGCATGCTCGCCTTTCGATTCGGCGGCGTGCTCGGCTTCTTCGCCGCCGTTGTGCCGTGCCGTCATCAGCACCGCGCCGGTGCCGAGCAGGCCCAGCACGATGAGGAGCGCCATCGCGACGCGTTGTCTGGAAGTGATTGCCATGATGGGAATGAATGTGTTCAGCGACCGAGCAGGCGGTCGATGGTCGCGGCGGCCTGGTGGGCGCCGGACAGCGTGTTCAGGTAGCGGCTGCGGGCCTGCAGCAGCGCGCGCTGGGCATCGATCACGTCGATGAAGCCGAACTTGCCGGCTTCGAAGCCCTGGCTTGCCGCGTCGAAGGCGCGTTGCGCGGCCGGCAGCACGGTGTCCTGCAGCGTCTGCACCGAGCTGCGGGCCAGCGCGAGTTGGCCGGTGGCTTGTTGCAACTCGCCCAGCAGCCGCAGGCGGGTTGCGCGGTGCGCATCTTCGGCCTGCAGCGCGCGCCTGCCGGCTTCGAGCACGCTGCCCTGGTTGCGGTCGAACAGCGGCAGCGGAATCGACACGCCGATGACCGCCTGCGTGCGGCCGAGTTCGTTGTCGCGCTTGGCGCCCAGGCTGAGCGTGATGTCGGGCACGGCCTTGCTGCGCTCGACTTCCACCATCGCCTGCCTTCGGCTGGCCTCGATGCGGCTGGCCTGCAGCGCCGGCGAGGCGTCGAGCTGTTGCCGCAGCTCGGGCAGCGCCGCCGGGCTGGGCAACTGGCTTGCATCGCCGGTCACTTCGGAAAAACCGGGCTGCTCGTCGCCCCACAGCGCTGCCAGGCCGTGGCGCGCGGCCTGCAGTTCGGCAACCGCCTCCGCGGCTTCCAGCTGCGCATTCGCCTGGTCGACACGCGCCCGGGTTTCGTCCACCGGCGAGACCTTGCCGGCAGCGACGCGCTTGGCAATCGCGTCCGCGGCCCGGGTGGCCAGCGCGGCCGAGTCGTCGGCCAGCTGCACGCGTGCCTGGGCCAGCAGCACCGAGAAGTAGCTGGCAACGACGGTGGCGCGCAGTTGCGCCTGGGCGTTGCCGAGTTCGGCCCGCGCCAGGTCCTGGCCGCGCTCGGCCGCGGTGACCCGCGCCTGGCGCTTGCCGCCCAGCTCGATGGGAAAGTCCAGCGTGGCCGTGGTGGTGCGCGTGGCGCGCCGGGTGTCCTCGACAGAGGCGTTCAGCGCGGGGTTGGGAAAGGTGCCAGCCTGCTGCAGCGCACCGTCCGAGGCTTCGAGTTCGCGCCGCGCTGCGGACAGGACAGGGCTGCCCGTGCTCGCAAGCTGCAGCGCTTTTTCAAGGGTCAGGGGCGACGCAGGCTGGGCCTGCGCCAGGAAGGGGCTGAGCAAAGTCGCCGCCAGCCCGAGCGGCAATAGAAGTGTTCTCATCGAATCTCATGGTGGTTCCAGGGATTCGGCGAGACGGATGGCTTGGGGTGAGTCCTTTCGTCCCGCCGGCTAGGCGAGACGGGGCCACTGTGGCCGGTCTGGCCCTTCTGCGAGGGCAGAGGAGCAGGCGGTGGCGAGGGCCTCTTGCAGGCGTTCGCGGGGCACGCTGCCCAGCGCATGCAGGGCCGGTGTCACCAGCGCGGGTGCGCCGGCATGGCAGAAGCTGCAATCGTTGTCGACGCTGAGCTTGCCTTGCGCCGAGGAATCGGTGCTGCCCTGGTGCTCATGCGCATGGTGCCCAAAGTGCGCACCCGATTGCGGCGCTCTTTCGTGCTCGCAATAGGTCGCGGCTGCGCCCCAGGCGAACTGGAGCGGTACCAGCAAGGCAAGCAGCAAGGCGATGAGCTTGGTCACGAAGGGCGCGGATTCAGCGGGGCAACAAGGCAGGCGCGATTGGAAACCCTGAAGCGGGTAGAGAGTCAAGGGGTCAACGATTCTGTTGCCGTCATTTTCGGCCTTAAGCTTGGCACCCCGGCTTCTTTCTTTCCGAATCCCTGCCATGGCTGTCCACCCCATCCTGAAGATGGGCGACGCGCGTCTGCTGCGCGTCGCCCAACCCGTCACCGCATTTGACACGCCTGAACTGCACGCGCTGATCGCCGACATGTTCGACACCATGGCCGCGGCCAACGGCGCCGGCCTGGCCGCGCCGCAGATCGGCGTGGACCTGCAGCTGGTGATCTTCGGCTCCGGCCAGCACAACCCGCGCTATCCCGAAGCGCCCGTGGTACCGCAAACGGTGCTGATCAATCCGGTCATCACGCCGCTGTCCAACGAACTGGAGGAAGGCTGGGAGGGCTGCCTGTCGGTGCCCGGGCTGCGCGGCCTGGTGCCTCGCCACAGCCGCATCCGCTACCAGGGCCTGGACCCACAGGGCCGGCCCATCGACCGCGAGGCCGAGGGCTTCCACGCCCGCGTGGTGCAGCACGAGGTTGACCACCTGATCGGCCGGCTGTACCCGACCCGCATGGCCGACCTGCGCAAGCTCGGCTTCACCGAAGTGCTGTTTCCGGAACTGGATCCGAACGTGGACGACTGAGACGGGAGCAACCCATGGACGAGCAGCAGATCCGCTTTGACGACGGCGCCGCCTACGAGGACTTCATGGGCAAATGGAGCTGGCTGGCAGGCGAGCAGTTCCTGCAGTGGCTGGCGCCGGTGCCGGGCCGGCGCTGGCTCGATGTGGGCTGCGGCAACGGCGCGTTCACCGAGCTGCTGTTGCAGCGCTGCGCGCCGAGTGCGGTCGAAGGCCTCGATCCATCGGAAGAACAGCTGCTGTATGCCCGCGGCCGGCTCGCCGGCCAGCCAGTCCAGCTGCAGCAGGGCAACGCGATGGCGCTGCCTTTTGCTGACGCGGCCTTCGACGCCGCGGTGATGGCCCTGGTCATCTTCTTCGTACCCGAGCCGGCCAGGGGCGTGGCCGAGATGGCGCGTGTGGTCAAGCCGGGCGGCAGCGTGTCGGCCTATGCCTGGGACATCCTTGGCGGCGGTTTTCCTTTTGCCGTGCTGCAGGAGGAAATGGCCGCGCTCGGCGTGCCGCCGCTGTGGCCACCGCGCGCGGATGCTTCGCGCATGGACGCGATGCGCACGCTGTGGACCGAGGCGGGCCTGGTGTCGGTCGAGACAATGCAAATCCAGGTCCAGCGCAGCTTTGATGACTTCGACAGCTTCTGGCGCGTGGCCCAAAGCGGGCCGCGGCTGGCGCCTCGGCTGACGACGATGATGCCTGCCGATGTCGAACGGTTGACTGCGCGGCTGCACGAGCGCTTGCGTCCGGACGCAGATGGCCGCATCCGCTGCAGCGCCACGGCGAACGCCATTCGGGGCTTGCGTCCGGCGGCGTGACCGTGGGCGGGCGATCCGCTCAGTGGGCTGCCTGCACCTGGGCTGTCGACCGCAGCTCACCCAGCCGCGGCAGCACATGGGCCATGGAACCCTGGTGCGCCGCTTCGACCGGCGCGCCGCAGGCGTCGTCAACGATCACCGGCTCGTAGCCCGGCTCCCACGCCGCGCGGGCGGTGCCTGCCGCGCCAAATGCCAAATGGCGTGGCAATGCGTCGAGCATGCGGCGATCAACGACCGGGATATTCCCCTGCGGCGATGTCTTCCATCAGGGTTTCGTGCGTTGGCTCCCAGCCCAGCAGCGCGCGCGTTCGCACGCTGGAAGCCGGAGCGTCGGCCGCGAAGAACATGCCAAGCCAGTCGAAGTGGGCCCGTGCTTGATCCGCCGGAATCGATTCCACTGGCACGCCAATGAACTCGCCCAACGCGGCTGCAATGTCGTGTGCAGCGATTCCTTCCTCGGCGACGGCGTGCAGCACGCTGCCAGGCGTCGCGCTGTCGATGGCCAGTTGCACCAGTTTGCCGGCATCGAGGCGGTTCACCGCAGGCCAGCGGTTGCGGCCGTCGCCGATGTAGCCGGAAACGCCCTTCTCGCGGGCGATGCGCGCAAGCACTGCCACGAACCCGTGATCACCGCCCGCCCCGTGTACCGTCGGTGGAAATCGCACGACCATCGATCGGATGCCGCGCTCGGCCAGGCCCAAGGTGTAGGCCGCGTTGGCGATCCTGGGGTGCACATCGGCGCTGGGCATGCTGTCTTCTGTGCCCACGTGGCCGGGAGCCAGCCCCAGCGTGCCCGAGGCGATCAGCAGCGGACCGCCGGTTCCTTGCAGCACGTCCGCGAATGCATCGATCGCCGCACGATCGGTCCGGGCCGCGGCGGCCATCTGCGTGAAATCGTGGTTGTAGCCGAGGTGCACCACGCCTTCCGCCAACGCCGCCGCGGCGCGCAGGCTGGCGAGGTCATCCAGGCTGCCACGAACGACTTGGACGCCCTGCTTGGCAAGACGGGCTGCCGACTCGTCGCTGCGAGCCAGGCCGAGCACGTGATGGCCTGCCGAGAGGAGTTCCTTGACGCTGGCCGAGCCGATCCAGCCGGAAGCGCCGGTGACGAGAATTCGCATGAAGGTCCACCTTTGATGTCATTGAGTGACATCAGTATAGGCCTATGATGTCACTCTGTGTCAACACCTGGATCAACATGGGTCGCTGGGAAGCCGATGCCGCGGGGCGCTTTCGCGCAGCGGCCATGGAACTGTTCAGTGAGATTGGCTACGAGCAGACCACTGTCTCTGCCATCGCGGAGCGCGCCGGGCTGACCGCACGCACGTTTTTCCGCCACTTCGCCGACAAGCGCGAAGTCCTCTTCGATGGCACCGAGCGGCTGCAGCAGCTGATGGTCGACAGCCTCTCCCAGGCGCCGGCGGAGGCATCACCGCTCGACGCCGTTGCTGCGGCCATCAGGAAAGCGGGCGACTTCTTCGATGATGAGCGCCGCCCTTTTTCGCGTCTGCGCGCTGTGGTCATCGCAGCCCACCCGGATCTGCACGAGCGCGAGTTGATCAAGTTGGCGAGGCTGTCCGGCGCGCTTGCGGCGGCGTTGCGCACGCGGGGTGTCGAAGAGCCGGATGCGAGTCTGGCAGCCGAGGCGGGCATCGCGGTATTTCGCATTGCGTTCGCGCAATGGGTCGCCGAATCCGAAGTGCGCGGGTATGAAGAGATCCTGACCCGGTCCCTCGCGCGACTGAAAGCGCTGACGGCCCATTGAGCCAGCCGACGATGAGCTGTGTGATCCAGCTTCGCAGTTCAGACATCACGAAGCAAAAGGTTGCCACATGAAGCTCCTGCTCCTGGGCGCGACCGGGAGCACGGGTCGCGAGATCGTCAAGCGAGCCATCGCGAAGGGGCATTCGGTCGTGGCGGTGGTGTGCGCGAGCCCCGCACCGTCAGCCGTGCCCCAAGCTCACTGTTCCGAAATTGAGACGGACAGTCCAAATCTGGAGTCTATGCGCCGCGTGCGAGACGACCTAATCTTCAGTCACGGGAACATTCATTTCCACCACGAACCCTGGAGATCGTCATGACTTCATCCAACGCCCCCAAGCGCGTGCTCTTCATCGGCCAACAGCCCGAGACCGTCGACTTTTCGGACCCCGCGCTGCCGCCCGGCTTCGACGCCGCGAAGATCCATGCCGGCATCGCCATCGGCATGCAGCTGATGGCCGATCGCGGTTGGGCCGCCGAACTGTGTCTGGTGCCGCCCGACGCGTCGGCAACCGAGAGGGTGACGAAGCAGCTCGCCGGCAAGGCCTTCGATTGCGTCGTGATCGGCGGCGGCATTCGCATCCCACCGAAGAGCCTGCTGCTGTTCGAGCAGTTGGTGAACGCCGTGCACCGGGCCGCGCCGGGTGCAGCCATCGCCTTCAACACGACGCCGCAAGACACGGCGGACGCGGCGGCGCGGTGCTTCGGGAGCGACTGAAGACGGGAAATGGGCGCTTGCGGTGGGCCGGCCAGCCCATGGGCGGGCTCAATGCCCTGGTGCTGGGCCTGAGCTTTCCTCGGGCTTGCGCGCGCGCCGGATCGGCGCAGTCAGCCGAACACCGTCCACTTGGTGTCGCTGGCGGCCGAGGCCACGGTTGTCTCGATGAACCTCACCCCGCGCGCGCCATCCTCCACCCGCGGATAGTCCGCAGCCAGCGCGTCCAACGGCGCGCCGCCGAGCCGCGCGTGGATGTCCTCGGCCACGCCGAGGTAGACGTTGGCGAACGCTTCGAGGAAAGCCTCGGGGTGGCCAGTCGGCAGGCGGCCGGCGCGGCGGGCGGCATCGCAAAGCCACGGTGAACCGCGTGTCAGCACGCGGCGTGGCGCGTCCAGCGGGGTGTGCGCGAGCTGGTTCGGGTCTTCCTGCCGCCAGTCCAGGCTGCCTTCGCTGCCGAACACGCGCAGTCGCAGGTCGTTCTCGAAGCCGGCTGCGATTTGCGAGGCCAGCAGCACGCCGCGGGCGCCGCCGTGGAAGCGCAGCAGCAGGCTGGCGTCGTCGTCCAGCCGGCGGCCGGGCACAAACGCGGTGAGGTCGGCGCAGATGCGGTCGACCGCCAGGCCGGTGACGGTGGCGACCAGGTTTTCGGCATGCGAGCCGATGTCGCCCATCGCGCCGGCAATGCCGCTGCGCGCGGGGTCGGTGCGCCATTCGGCCTGCTTGTTGCTCGCTTGCTCCACGTGCCTCGCCAGCCAGCCCTGGTGGTATTCGACAACGACCTTGCGGACCTCGCCGATCACGCCCTGGCGCACCATTTCGCGTGCCTGGCGGACCATCGGGTAGCCGGTGTAGTTGTAGGTCACGCCAAAGACGGTGCCGCGCTCGGCGACCACGCGCACCAGGTCTTCCGCCTGCGCGCTGGTGTGCACCAGCGGCTTGTCGCAGACCACGTGCAGGCCGGCGGCGGCAAACGCCCGGGCGACCTCGTGGTGCACATGGTTGGGCGTGACGATGCTGACCAGGTCCACGCGCTGCTCCGGCGGCAGGCTCAGCTCGTGCGCCAGCAGGTCCTGCCAGCTGCCGTGGTTGCGTGCGGGCGCCAGGCCCAGGTCGCGGCCGGAGGCGATGGCTTTGTCCGGTTGCGACGACAAGGCGCCGGCGACCAGTTCGAAGCGGCCGTCCAGCGCCATCGCGGCGCGGTGTACTTTGCCAATGAAGGCGTCGCGCCCGCCACCGACCATGGCGTAGCGCAGCTTGCGGGGAGAAGCTTGTGTCATCAGCCGGCCATTCCGCCTTGGGCGTCGCGGGCGAAGGCAGCGTCGAAGTCGCCACCGGCAGGCGCGAAGTCCAGCCGGCGGCAGAACGCGGCGCTCTCGGTTGCGCCATGCACGCGGTCCATGCGGCTGTCTTCCCACTCAACGCTGAGCGGGCCGGCGTAGCCCAGGTCGTTGAGCGCGACGATCAATGACTCGAAGTCGATCATGCCGCGGCCCACGCTGCGGAAGTCCCAGTTGCGGCGCGCGTCGCCAAAGGCAGTGTGGCCGCCGAAGGTGCCCACGGTGCCATCGCCTTTGTCCCACCACACGTCTTTCATGTGGGCATTGAAGATGCGCTTGCCGAAGCGGCGGATGAAACCGATGTAGTCCACGCCCTGGTAGGCCAGGTGGCTGGGGTCGAAGTTGAAGCCGAAGCGGCGGTGCTGCTTGACGGCGTCCAGCGCACGCTGGGCCGACGCGGTGTCGAAGGCAATCTCGGTTGGATGCACTTCCAGCGCGAAGTCCACGTCGTGTTTTTCGAAGGCGTCGAGGATGGGCGTCCAGCGGGTGGCGAAGTCGCTGAAGCCGCGTTCGATGTAGGCCTGCGAGGTGGGCGGGAAGGCGTACACCGCATGCCAGATGGCCGAGCCGGTGAAGCCGGTGACGGTCTTGACGCCGAAGTTGGCCGCCGCGCGCGCGGTGTCCTGCATCTCCCGCGCGGCGCGCTGGCGCACGCCTTCGGGGTCGCCATCGCCCCACACATGCGGGGGCAGGATGGCCTGGTGCCGCTCGTCGATGCGGTCGCACACCGCCTGGCCGGTCAGGTGGTTGCCGATGGCGAAGCACTGCAGGCCGTGGTCGGCCAGCAGCTCGCGCTTGCGCTCGACGTAGCGCGGCGACTCCAGGGCGGCCTGCACGTTGAAGTGGTCGCCCCAGCAGGCCAGCTCCAGGCCGTCGTAGCCCATGCGCTTGGCCAAAGGGGCGAGTTCGGCAAGGGGCAGGTCGGCCCACTGGCCGGTGAACAAGGTGATGGGTCTGGCCATGTGGGCGCTCCTGCGGGTCAGCTTAGAAAGGCGAGTCCGGAAAATAGAACTGCTTGGCGTTGTCCTTGGTGATCAGCACCGAAGGAATGATGGTGTTGGGCGGCAGCTTCTCGCCCTTCAGCCGCGCTTCGGCGGTGAGCTTGATCGCGTCGTAGATGAACTTTGGCGAGTACGAGACGTTGGCCTGGATCAGCGGGTTGCTGTTGTCCATCAGCGTCTTGACCATGCCCTTGGCGCCAGCGCCACCGAAGACGATCTTGATGTCGCTGCGCTTGGCCTGCTCGATGGCTTTCAGCACGCCGATGGCCATGTCGTCGTCGGCCGCCCAGACGGCGTCGATCTGCTTGAAGCGGGTCAGGAAGTCCTGCATCACCTTGAAGGCATCGTCGCGGTTCCAGTTGCCGGGCTTGGCGTCCAGCAGCTTGATGCCGGGGTAGGCCTTCAGCGCGGCATTGAAGGCGTCCATGCGCTCGTTGTCGATGGTGGTCGGGATGCCGCGCAGCGCGACGATGTTGCCCTTGCCGCCCAGCGCCTTGCCCAGGTATTCACCGGGGATGCGGCCGAAGGCGGTGTTGTCGCCGGCCACATAGGCGTCCTGCGCCGAGGTGTCGGTCAGCCCGCGGTCGACCACGGTGACGTAAACACCCTTGGCCTTGACCTGGGCGACAGGCTTGGTCAGCGCCGCCGATTCGAACGGGAAGATCACCAGCGTGTTGATCTTGGTGACGGTGACCAGGTCCTGCAGCTGGTTGGCCTGCTCGGGCGCGCCGCCGGCCGTCTTCACGGTGACCTTCAGGCCCGGGTGCGCGGCTTCCAGGTCCTTCTTGGCCTGGTTGGCCCAGAACACGATGCCGGCGGTGAAGCTGTGCGTGGCCGACGGGATCACGACGCCGAGGTTCACCGGTGCGGCTTGCGCCAATGCGGCTTGGCCGACGAAGGCCAGGCTGGCAGCGGCGGCCAGGCCCAGCAGGCGGGTGCGGAATTTCATCTCATGTCTCCTGTTGTGGTTGGGTGCAAGGCGGCCTTCTAGTGGCCGCCGAAGGGAACGACGAAAGAGGTGCCTGTGTGTCTACGGCCGGCGCCGCTGCGTGAACGCGACCGCGATGATCACGAAGCCCTGCACGGCGGCGTTCAGGTACACACTGATGATGTTGGTCAGGTTCAGGATGTTGCCGATCACCGAGAGCAGCACCGCACCAATCACGGTGCCGGCCACGCTGCCCGCGCCGCCACGCAGCGCGGTGCCGCCAACGATGACCGCGGCAATGGCTTCCAGCTCCCACAGCAGCCCGGTGGTGGGCGAGGCCGAACCCAGGCGCGGCACGTACAGCAGCGTGGCCATGCCCACACACACGCCCAGCAGCATGTAGGTCAACACCTTGATGCGGTCCACGTTCACCGCGGCGTAGCGGGCCACCTGTTCGTTCGAGCCGATGGCCTGCACGTAGCGGCCGAAGGCGCTGTGGTTCAGGATCAGGCTGCCGATGAGCGCGACCACGCCGAAGACCCAGACCGGAATCGGCACGCCCAGCACGCTGGCGTAGTAGACGGGGCTGTAGACATCGGACAGCGCGTTGTCCAGCGTGATGGCGCCGCCGTCGGCGAAGTAGGTGAGGTAGGCGCGGAAGATGCCCAGCGTGCCCAGCGTGACGATGAAGGGCTCGATGCGGCCGCGCGTGATGAGCAGCCCGTGCGCCAGCCCGAAGCCCGCGCCCAGCACGACCGCGAACACCATGCCCGCGCCCACGCTGGCCAGCGGCGACCAGCCCCTGGCGGCCAGCGCGTTCATCAGCAGGATCATGCAGCCGGCGATCAGCGCGGCCATCGAGCCGACCGACAGGTCGATGCCGCCCGAGATGATGACAAAGCACATGCCCACCGCGATGATGCCGATGAAGGCGGTGCGGGTCAGCACGTTCATCGCGTTGTCCAGCGAGGCGAAATCGCTGTTCAACAGCGTGCCGGCAATGCACAGCAGCACCAGGCCCAGCACCGGGCCGATGCTGCGCAAGGTGTGCCAGTGGGTGCGCCAGTCGTTCGCCGGGTTGCTGGCTGCGGTCATTTCAGTGCGTGCCGGTTGCATGGGCGATCAAGGCCTCTTCGCTCAGGCGCTCGGCCTGCAAGGTGGTGGTGAGCCGGCCGGCGCGCATCACCGCCACGCGGTGGCACAGGCCGATCAACTCGATCAGTTCGGACGAGATGACGATCACGCCGCAGCCCTGCGCGGCGAGCTGATGGATCAGCAGGTACAGGTCGCGCTTGGCGCCCACGTCCACGCCGCGCGTCGGCTCGTCCAGCACGACGACCTTCGGGCCGGGCTGCAGCACCTTGGCCAGTGCCAGCTTCTGCTGGTTGCCGCCGGACAGCGACGAGGCGCGCAGCGACAGCGAGCCGGTGCGGATGCCAAAGGCGCGCACTGCCTCGGCCAGTGCCTGGCGCTCCTGGTCCTTGCGCAGCCAGGGTTTGGCGTACTGGCGCAGGTTCATCAGCGTCAGGTTCTCGGCCAAGCCCATGGCCACGTGCAGGCCCTTGCCCTTGCGGTCTTCGCTGAGGTAGGTGAGGCCCAGGTCGGCGGCTTCGCGTGGATTGCGGACGGTCACGGTTTTGCCGTCGATCTCGATGCGTCCGGTGCTGCTGCTGCGCAGGCCCAGCAGTCCTTCGAACAGCTCGGTGCGGCCGGCGCCCACCAGCCCGGCGAAACCCAGGATCTCGCCCGCGCGTACCTCGAAGCTGGCCTGCTCTGCCCAGCCGGGCACCGTGAGGTCCTGCACGCGCAGCCGCACTGGCGCATCGGCCGGCGGCAGCTGCTTGGCCGGGAACAGGTCCGACAGTTCGCGGCCGACCATCAGGTTGGCCATTTGCGCGCGGCTCAGCGTGTGGGTCGCCGCGCGGGTGATGAAGCGCCCGTCACGCATCACGATCACGTCGTCGGTGATGCGCTCGACCTCGTCGAGCTTGTGCGAGATGTAGAGAATGGTGGTCCCGCCAGCCTTGAGCTGGGCCATCAGCGCGAACAGCCGCTCGGTCTCGCCAGGCGTCAGCGTGGCGGTCGGCTCATCCATGATCAGCAGGCGGGCGTTGCGCGCCAGTGCCTTGGCAATCTCGACCAGCTGCTTCTCGGCGACGATCAGCTGGCGCAGCCGGGTGTCCGGGTCGCGGTCCAGGCCCACGCGCTGCAGCACGGCCGCGGCTTCGCGCCGCATCGCCGCGTCGTCCAGCCAGCCGCCGCGCTTTTTCTTCTCGTGGCCGAGGAAGATGTTCTGTGCAATCGTCAGGTCCTCGGCCAGGTTGAATTCCTGGTGGATCAGCACGATGCCGGCCGCTTCCGCGTCCCGCGAGTTGGCAAAGCGCACCGGCTGCCCGTCCAGGCACAGCTGGCCGGACGTGGCCGTCTCGTAGCCGGCGGCAATCTTCATCAGCGTCGACTTGCCCGCGCCGTTTTCGCCCAGCAGGCCGTAGATGCGCCCCGCGTCCAGCGAAAAGCTGACCCCGTGCAGCACCTGCACCGGGCCAAACGCCTTCACGACGTCCTGAAACGAAAGCGCCAGCATGGGTCTCCTCGCACCGGTCTGAAGCCAGCGCTTTTGATGCGGCCGATGCTAGGAGCCCAGCTTCGGCCCAGCAAGACCGAAGTTAGACCAAATTCGGGTCGAAGTTGGCCGGAGCCAGGTTCAGGCCAGCAGGGGACGCAGGCGTTCCTGCATCGCCAGCGCCGCCGCGCCGATCAGCCCGGCGCGCTCGCCCAGTGGCGTGTACTGGATCTCCAGGTGGCGCGTGGAGAGCGCCAGCGAGCGGTGGTAGACACTTTGGCGCACGGCGGCGAGGAACAGCGGGCCGATGCGCTGGATGCCGCCGCCGATGAAGACGTGGGATGGGTTGTAGAAATTGACCACCGAAGCCAGCATCTGGCCGATCAGCGCGCCGGAGCGCTGCACGATGGCGTGCGCCGCAGCGTCACCCGCGCGGCTGGCCAGCGCCACGTCCTGCAGCCGCAGCGGCTTGCCGCTTTCCAGGGCCTTGGCGAGCGCTGGACTCTTGCCGGCTTGCGCCGCTTCGGTGGCGGCACGCACCATCGCCGGGCCGGCGGCCATGGTTTCGACGCAGCCCAGGTTGCCGCAGTGGCAGCGCGGGCCGTTCGGGTCCACGCAGATGTGGCCCACGTCGCCGGCCGAGCCGTTGGCGCCGCGGTAGACCTGGCCGTGGCAGACGATGCCGCAGCCCACGCCGGTGCCGACCTTCACCACCAGGAAATTCGGCAGCGAGCGGCCCAGCCGCCACAGCTCGCCCAGCGCCATCACGTTGACGTCGTTGTCGACGAACACCGGCGCGCTGAAGTCGGCCTTCAGGTCCTCGCGGATCGGATAGCCGTCCCACTCGGGCATCAGCGGTGCATTGACCAGCTGCCCCAGCCCGAAGTCCACCGGCCCCGGCACGCCGATGCCGATGGCGATCACGTCCGCCGCCTTGGCGCCGCACTGCTGCAGCAGCTGCTTCATCAGCGTGCGGATGCGGGCCAGCAGCAGTGCCGGGCCGTCGCGCACATTGGCCGGTTCGCTGTGGTGTGCCAGCAGCGTCAGGTCCGGCGCCAGCACGCCGACTTCCACGCCGGTGGCGCCCATCGCGACCGAGATCAACACACCCAGCCGACGGCTCAGCCGCAGCGTCTGGGCGCGCCGGCCACCGGTGGCGACCTGCTCTTCGGTCGTCTCGATCACGCCCTGCGCCAGCAGCCCGGCGACTGCCGCATTGGTGCGGCTTTTCGAGAACGCCGCCTGGCCGGACAGCGCGTCACGCGACAGCCCGCTCGACCAGAAGATGTGGTCGAGCAGGGCGGTTTCGTTGCGGGAGAGCTGCCAGCGTTGCATCGGGCGCCGATGATAGCCAGCGGCCCGGTTCAGCCGGTGGTGGGTGGCGAGCTGAGGTAGAGCCGCGTCATGCGCACGATTTCGTGGGTCGCGGTTTTCAGCGACACGCCGCTGGGCCGGGTGGCGACCACGGCGTGCACCAGCGCGTGCAGCGCGTGCATCAGCATGTAGACCGCCAGGCGCAGGTTCGGCACGCGCACCTGGTCCGGGTAGCGCTCGAGCAGGCGGCCCATCTGCTCGGCGATGCGGGCCTCGGTTTCCTCGTGGCTGCTGAGCATGTCCAGCCCGGCGAGCTGGGTTTCCAGCACGCGGTGCAGCCCGGCTTCCACGCGATGGGCCTCGACCACGCCCTCGATGATGTGCTGCAGCGCGGCGTCGAACGGCAGGTGTTCGGACGCGGCGAAAGCGCGGTCCATCACCTCGTCCATCTGGCGCGAATGGCGGTCGTGCAGTGCGGTGATCAGTGCGTCCTTGTTCGGGAAGTACTGGTACAGCGAGCCGACGCTGACGCCAGCCCGCTCAGCCACCAGGTTGGTGTTGGCGGCGGCATAACCGCGCTCGATCAAAACGCGAGCCGCAGCGTCCAGGATGGCTTCGACGGTGGCCTGCGAGCGCGCCTGGCGCGGTGCTTTGCGCGGGGAAACGGCGGTTTTCATCGGCATGCACGGCGGGCGGAAAATGCGAGTTGGAAAAGCGAGCAGGAACTCGCATAGTGTGGGGCTGGGCCGAGCCGGCGTCAACACGATTGGCGGCCGTGCCGGCCTCGAACATGAACCAACCCGCACCCGGACCCGACATGCCTGCCCGCCCCTACACCTTGTTCATGCTGCTGAAGGCCTCGGCCCGTTGGCTGGCGCTGGAGGCCGAAGAGCGGCATGCCCTGGCCGACGACGCGATGGCCGAGATCTACAACCGCTTCCCTTCGGTGCGGCTGCGCTTCTTCAATGCCGGCGCCTTCCATGGGCGCTGCTCGGACGTGCTGGTCTGGCACACCACCGACCTGCCGGAGTACCGCGCCGCGGCCGACACGCTGCGCGCCAATCCTTTTCTTTCCGAACAGCATTTCGACGTGCTGGACGTGATCCCCAGCGTGCCGGACGACTGGCGCGAATACGAGTGGGACGGCGGCCAGGCCTGGGCCTGATCGGCGCCTCAGTTCTTCTTCTCGCGCGTCAGCACCACCAGCGGCACGACGATGGGCGACAGCACGACGGTGTAGAGCAGCAGCACGCCGTCGGTCGCCACGGTGACCGGGGTGGACAGGGTGCCGGCCACGCGGTCACCGGTGGATTGCTCGGCCGTCACCTCGATCACGTAGCGCTGGTTCAGCTTCGCGGTGGCGCGGGCGCTGACCAGCGTGCTTTGCAGGTAGCGCTGGCCGACCAGCTCGCCGCGCAGCACATGGGCTTCGGGGTTCGCCGGGTCCACGCCGCGGATGAAGCCCATGTTGCGCGCAGCGTCCTGCTCGGCAGGGGTGATCAGGTTGTCGATCTGCAGCGTGTAGTGGCCGCGGATCTTGCCCTTGGCGTCCACGCGGAAGCTGGACAAATTGCCCTTGCTGCGCGCGTGCAGCGGCGAGGCCAGCAGGGCCTGCAGGCCGGGCGGGGCGTCGAAGATGTAGTGGTAGCCGCTGCCGATGACGACGATGTTCCTGCGGTCTTGCGAGATCAGCAGCGAGGAGATGGTTTCGGTGTAGCGCACGACGCTGGCGCCGCTGTCGGGCGGTGGTGCCGGGGTGGCAGCTGCTGGCTTGGGCGGATCGCCTGCGCAGCCGGCGAGGGTGGTGCCCAGGCAGGCGGCGGCGCCCAGGGTCAGGCGTCTGCGGGTCGGGTACATCGAGGCGGTCTCCTGCGTGCGGGGGGCGCCAAAAGCGTACCAGAGCAAAACGGCGCGGCTCTGGCTTGGCGTGGCCCCGGCTGCGGCCGGTCAACAATCCGGCGCGTCGCTGCGCGTTCCGGCCAAATGCCCGCCTGTGTCTGGCCGACCTCCGACGATTCAGCCGCTGACGGAGGCGGGGAATAGGTTCATAAATGAACCACAGTTGCATTATGGTTCATTGATGAACTATGCTGCGCTCATTGCCTTTGCATTGAGCGCCCATGCCTGCCAAGAACACCGTCGCTTCGATCGCCCAATCCCCCGCTGCTTTGCCGGCTGTCGATTCACCCGCCACCGCGGCCGCGGTGCTGGCGGTGTTCTTCCGCATCTCGGCCGAATGGGGCCTGAGCCCGGCCGAGGAGCAGGTGCTGCTGGGCGTGGGCAAGACGACGCTGTTCGCCTGGAAGGCCGGCCGCGTCAAGGCCGGGCTGGACGCGGTGGTGCTGGAGCGGCTGAGCTATCTGCTGCGCATCTACTCGGCGCTGGAAATCCTGCTGCCGGTGCCCGAGCGGGCAAGGGCCTGGCTGAAGAAGCCCAACAGCGCGCCGCTGTTTGGCGGCGGCACGGCCTTGCAGCGCTTGCTGGCTGGCCAGGTGGGGGACTTGATGCTGGTGGCGCAGTACCTGGACGCGCAACGCGGCGGAGACTTCTCGTGATCGACGCCAGCCATCCGGCGCTGGCCGCGCTGGGCTGGAACCCCTGCTACCGGCTGATCCCCAGCCGCTTCCCGCCGGTCAGCCTGTTCGACCGCGTGGCCCGGCCCGAGGAGCTGGACGCCGTGTTTGCGGTGCAGGCGCTGACCAACCCGCGGCTGCGGCAGGAAGTGGGCGACATCCAGCTGGTGGCGCCAGAAGACCGCGTGAGCGGCGACGGCAGCACGCCGGTGATGGCCGCGTTCTGCCACCTGAACCCGGGAGGCAGCCGCTTCTCCGACGGCAGCTGGGGCGCCTACTACGCGGCCGATTCGCTGGACGCCGCCGTCGCCGAGGTCTGCCACCACCGCACGCGTTTCCTGCAGGCCACGCAGGAGCCGGCCGTGGAGCTGGACCTGCGCTGCTACGTGGCCGATGTGGTGCAGCCGCTGCACGACCTGCGCACCGTCGCCTTTGATGCCGTGCACGACCCCGACAGCTACACCGCTTCGCAGGCCTTGGCGCGGCGGCTGCGCGCCGAAGGCAGCTGGGGCCTCGCCTACCGCAGCGTGCGCTTCGAGGGCGGCGCTTGCGTGGCGCTGCTGCGTCCCAAGGCGCTGGCGCTGCCGGTGCGGCAAGGGCCGCACATTGCGCTGCAGTGGGACGGCGAGCGCATTGCGAACTGGTACCGCAAGTCCGAGCTGCGCAGCCTGGCGCCGGTACCGGTGTTGCCGGAGGATTGAGCGAGGACTGGGCCGGTCAAGCGCCCAATGCGTCCAGCGGCAGTTGCAGGTAGCGCAGGCCGTTGGCTGCCGGTGCGGGCAGTTGGCCAGCGCGGATGTTGACTTGCAGGGACGGCAGGATCAGCACCGGCACCTCCAGCGTGGCGTCCCGGGCCTGGCGCAGCGCAACGAACTCCGCCTCGCTGCGGCCGCCGCCCACGTGCAGGTTGTGCGCCCGCTGCTCGGCGACGCTGGTCTGCCAGCGCGGTTCGCGGTTGGTCGGTGGGTAATCGTGGCAGACGAACAGCCGGGTCTGGGCCGGCAGCGCGAGCAAGCGCTGGATGGAACGGTAGAGCTGGGTCGCATCGCCGCCGGGGAAGTCGGCCCGCGCGGTGCCGACGTCGGGCATGAACAAGGTGTCGCCGACGAACACCGCATCGTCGATCTGGAAGGCGATGTCAGCCGGCGTGTGGCCCGGCACGGCCAGCGCGCGGGCGGCCATCTCGCCCACCGCGAAAGCTTCGTCGTCCTCGAACAGGTGGTCGAAGTCGAGGCCGTCGGGCTGGAAGTCCGGCCCCAGATTGAACAGCGGCGCAAAAGCGGCCTGCACCTGGCGGATGGCCGCGCCAATGGCAATGCGCCCGCCCACTTGCGCCCGCACCCAGGGCGCGGCCGATAGATGGTCGGCATGGGCGTGGGTTTCCAAGACCCAGTCCACCTGCAGCGCCTGCGCCTGCACCCAGTCCACCAGCGCCTGGGCCGAGCGCGTGCCGGTGCGGCCGGACTTGGCGTCGAAATCCAGCACCGGGTCCACCACGGCCGCGCGGCGGGTGGCCGGGTCGTGCACCACGTACGAGACGGTGGCAGTGGCCGGATCGAAGAAGGCTTGCACGACGGGCGATGCGGAATTGGACATGCGGCGGCTCCTGAATAATTTACAAAGAAATGATATATTGAAAAGAATAATGAGTGCCGACGCAGTGGTTTGCGCTGGCTCAAACCCGGGTGAATTCGTGATGTCCGTCGTGTCCCGCATCGATCCCCAGCGCCTGCGCGGTGCCGCGGCCGAAGCCGTGGCCGCCCTGAAGGTGCTGGGCAACGAAGACCGGCTGCTGCTGCTGTGCGAGCTGTCGCAGGGCGAGCGCAGCGTCAGCGAACTGGAGGCGCGGCTGGGCATTCGCCAGCCCACGCTGTCGCAGCAACTGGGCGTGCTGCGGGCTGAAGGCGTGGTCAGCACGCGGCGCGATGGCAAGCGCATCCACTACCAGGTGGCCGATGCGCGGCTGCTGGAAATCCTGGCGGTGCTGTACCGCCTCTACTGTCCCAAGGAGTGAGCCTCATGCACATCGACTGGTCCGCCTTCACGCCCTGGTCCGCGCTGGCCGGAGGCGCCTTGATCGGCCTGGCCGCTGCTGCCATGGCCTTGCTGCTGGGCCGCGTGGCCGGCATCAGCGGCATCCTCGGCGGCCTGCTGCGCCCGGCGCCGGGCGAGAGCCGCTGGCGGCTGGCCTTCCTGATCGGGCTGTTGCTTGCGCCCTGGCTGGCGCGCTGGGCTGGCGAAATGCCGGCGCTGAAGATTGAAGCCTCCAGCGGGCTGCTGATCGTGGCCGGCCTGCTGGTGGGCGTGGGCACGCGCTACGGTGCGGGCTGCACCAGTGGCCACGGGGTCTGCGGGCTGTCGCGGCTCTCGGGCCGTTCGCTGGTGGCCACGCTGGTCTTCATGGCCGCGGGTTTCGTCACCGTCGCGCTGATGCGGCACGGGGGTGTGCTGTGAACCGCCTCCGCATCCTGCTGGCAGCGCTGGCATCCGGCCTGGTCTTTGGCCTGGGCCTGATCCTCTCCGGCATGGTGCAGCCGGCCAAGGTGCTGGGTTTCCTGGACCTGCTGGGCGCCTGGGACCCTTCGCTGGCGCTGGTGATGGGCGGTGCCATCGCAGTGGGCCTGCCCACCTTTGCCTGGGCCAGGCGCCGCCAGGGCAGGCAACAGGCCAGCCTGCTGGGCGAGCCGATGCGCCTGCCCGAGGCGCGCCAGATCGACCGTCGCCTGGTGCTGGGCAGCCTGCTGTTCGGC
The DNA here is from genome assembly GCF_041287625.1 of Ideonella sp. Lineage (GTDB taxonomy): Bacteria > Pseudomonadota > Gammaproteobacteria > Burkholderiales > Burkholderiaceae_C > Ideonella. The sequence goes on along the minus strand of NZ_JBGGNH010000031.1, from coordinate 201,337 downwards.
GTCGGCTGGGGCCTGGCAGGCCTGTGCCCGGGGCCGGCACTGGTGGCGCTGGGCGCGGGCAGCGGGCCTGCGGCGCTGTTCGTGCTGGCGATGCTGGCGGGGATGGGGCTTTTCGAGTGGCTGGAAATGCGGCGTCCTTGAGGTGTGTGGCGTGTCGCGCATTTGCGATACAGTGCGAATCATGAAGACCGCCACCATTCCCTCTGTCCGCGTCGAGCCCGAATTCCGCGCCGAAGTCGAGGCGGTGCTGGGAAAGGGTGAGACCTTGACCGAGTTTGTCGAAGCGGCGCTGCGCGCCAGCGTGGAGCGCCGCCGCCTGCAATCCGAGTTCATCGCCCGTGGCCTGCGCTCGCGCGACGAAGCGCGCCGCACCGGCGACTATGTCTCCGCCGAGGTGGTGCTGGACGGGCTGCAACGCAAGCTCGACGCGGCACGCGCCAAGGCCAAGGCTGCCAAGACCAGCAAGTGAGTTTTTCCGTCCGCCTGACGCGCGAGGCCGAGGCGGACCTCGGGCGCCTGTTCGATTTTGTGCTTGAGCGTGAACTGGCGCGCGAGCTGGCAGGGGAGGGCGGCGACCTTGCACTGGCTGAGCGCGCACTGTCGGCCATCAGTGCGGGGATTGAAACGCTGAAATCCTCTCCGTTCACCTGCCGCAAGGCGGGCCGCGACCCGTTCTTGCGGGAACTGGTGGTCTCGTTCGCGCACACCGGCTACGTGGTGCTCTTCGACATCGAAGACGCGGTGAGCGTCGTGGTGGTGGCGGTGCGCCACCAACTCGAAGACGACTACCACTGACCCAACGGGTCGCGCGGGTTGTCCCGATCCGTGGCAACCCTTGCGTAATCTCGCGTCTTACAACTTGCATCCAAGTTGCATAACCTCCGGGCTGCTCTACAAGAGACACAACCGCAGGAGAGAGGCATCCGTGGATTGCATTCTGGAAACGCGCCAGCTCACCAAAGAATTCAAAGGCTTTGTCGCCGTCAACAAGGTGGACCTGAAGGTCCGCCGCGGCAGCATCCATGCGCTGATCGGCCCCAATGGCGCCGGCAAGACCACCTGCTTCAACCTGCTGACCAAGTTCCTCGCGCCCACCTCGGGCACGATCCTGTTCGATGGCGAGGACATCACCAGGGAGAGCCCGGTGCGCATCGCGCGCCGCGGCGTGATCCGTTCGTTCCAGATCTCTGCCGTGTTCCCGCACCTCACCGTGCTGGAAAACGTGCGCGTGGCGCTGCAGCGCCAGCTGTCCAGCTCATACCACTTCTGGCGCTCTGAAAGCTCGCTCTCCGACCTCAATGACCGCGCGATGCACCTGCTGCGCGAGGTCGACCTGGAGCGCTTTGCCGCGCTGGAAGCGGTGGAACTGAGCTACGGCCGCAAGCGGGCGCTGGAGATTGCCACCACGCTGGCCATGGCGCCCAAGCTGATGCTGCTGGACGAGCCCACGCAGGGCATGGGCCTGGAAGATGTGGACCGCATCCGCGCGTTGATCAAGAAGGTCGCGGCGGACCGCACGGTGCTGATGGTGGAGCACAACATGAGCGTGGTCTCCAGCATCGCCGACACCATCACGGTGCTGCAGCGGGGTGCCACGCTGGCCGAGGGCCCATACGAGGTCGTCTCGAAGAATCCGGCCGTGATCGAGGCGTACATGGGCTCGACCCAGACCGAACTTGTGGGCGCGCACTGAGATGAGCACGACGCCTTTCCTTGAAATTCGCGGCCTGCAGGGCTGGTACGGCGAGTCGCATGTGCTGCATGGCGTGGACTTCCATGTCGACGAGGGCGAGGTCGTCACCTTGCTGGGCCGCAACGGCGCCGGCCGTACGAGCACGCTGCGCGCCATCATGGGTTTGATGGGTAGCCGCAAGGGCTCGATCAAGGTCAAGGGCATCGAGACCATGGGCATGGCCACGCACCGCATTGCGCGGCTGGGCGTGGGCTATTGCCCGGAGGAGCGCGGCATCTTCTCCAGCCTGTCGACCGAAGAGAACCTGATGCTGCCGCCCACATTGGCAGAGGGCGGCATGAGCGTGCCGCAGATCTACGAGATGTTCCCGAACCTGAAGGAGCGCGCCGGCAGCCAGGGCACGCGGCTCTCGGGCGGCGAACAGCAGATGCTGGCGGTCGCGCGCATCCTGCGCACCGGCGCCAAGCTGCTGCTGCTCGACGAGATCTCCGAAGGCCTGGCGCCGGTCATCGTGCAGAAGCTGGCCGAGATGGTCACCTCGCTGCGCCGCCAGGGCTACACCATCGTGATGGTGGAACAGAACTTCCGCTTCGCCGCGCCGCTGGCCGACCGCTTCATGGTCATGGAGCACGGCCAGGTGATCCAGTCCTTCACGCAGGCCGAGCTGCCCTCGCGCCTCGAACGTTTGCACGAATACCTGGGCGTCTGACCCAGCACATGTTCCATCCATTTCTCACGGAGTCACAGGAGACCAAGATGAAGAAGATCAAAACCATCACTGCCGCAGCCGCTTCGCTCTTTGCACTGGGCGCCGCACAGGCCCAGGTGTCGGGCGACGTGATCAAGATCGGCTTCATCACCGACATGTCGGGCCTGTACTCCGACATCGACGGCCCGGCAGGTGCGGAAGCCATTCGCATGGCGATCGCCGACGCGGGCGGCATGGTGGCCGGCAAGAAGATTGAGCTGCTGGTGGCCGACCATCAGAACAAGGCCGACGTGGCCGGCGCCAAGGCCCGCGAGTGGTTCGACCAGCAGGGCGTGGACATGCTGATCGGTGGCACCAATTCCGGCACCAGCCTGGCGATGGCCAAGGTCGCGGCCGAGAAGAAGAAGCCGTTCATCGCCGTGGGCGCTGGCTCCTCGGCGCTGACCAACGAACAGTGCACGCCTTACACCGTGCACTGGGCCTACGACACGATGGCGCTGGCCAAGGGTACCGGCGGCGCCGTGGTGCGCGCCGGCGGCAAGAGCTGGTACTTCCTCACGGCCGACTATGCCTTTGGCGCCGCGCTGCAGAACGACACCAGCAACGTCGTGAAGGCCGCAGGCGGCTCGGTCGTCGGCTCCGTCAAGCACCCGCTGTCGGCCAGTGACTTCTCATCCTTCCTCCTGCAAGCCCAAGGCAGCAAGGCGCAGATCCTCGGCCTGGCCAATGCCGGTGGCGACACCATCAACGCGATCAAGGCGGCGAATGAATTTGGCGTCACCAGCACGATGAAGCTGGCCGGCCTGCTGGTCTTCATCAACGACATCCATTCGCTGGGCCTGAAGATGACCCAGGGCATGTACCTGACCGACAGCTGGTACTGGAACAAGGACGCCGAAACCCGGGCCTGGAGCCGCAAGTTCTTCGAGAAGATCAAGCGCATGCCTTCGTCGCTGCAGGCGGCCGACTACTCGGTCGTGGCCAACTACCTGGCTGCCGTCAAGGCCACCGGCTCGGACGATGGCGACAAGGTGCTGGCCCAGCTGCGCAAGAGCCCCATCAACGACATGTTTGCCAAGGGCGGCACCATCCGCCCGGACGGCCGCATGGTGCACGACATGTACCTGATGCAGGTCAAGACGCCGGACAAGTCGGTCGAGCCCTGGGACTACTACAACGTGGTCGAGACCATCAAGGGCGACCAGGCCTTCACCACCAAGGCCGAATCCAAGTGCGCACTGTGGAAGTGACCCACCCCCGAGCGGCTACGCCGCTCCCCCTCAAGGGGGCGGCACCAGCGGACCGGCAGAGCCGGATCCGCGGCGCCCGCTTGGTTAACGACGTCTGATCCGCACGAGAAGTCGATGGAAATCTTTGGCGTTCCTCTTCAGGCCTTTTTAGGGCAGTTGCTGCTCGGGCTGGTCAACGGCTCGTTCTACGCCGTGCTCAGCCTGGGCCTGGCGGTCATCTTCGGCCTGCTGGGCATCGTCAACTTCGCCCATGGCGCGCTCTACATGATGGGCGCGTATATGGCGTGGCTGTTGATGGAGAAATTCCAGATCGGCTTCTGGTGGGCGTTGATCCTGGCGCCCATCGTCGTTGGCGCCATCGGCCTGGTGATCGAGCGCACGCTGCTCAAGCGGCTCTACAAGATCGACCCGATCTACGGCCTGCTGCTCACCTTCGGCCTGGCACTGATCGCCGAAGGCGTGTTCCGCGACCAGTTCGGCGTTTCGGGCCAGCAATATGCGGTACCTGAATTGCTGCGCGGCGCGACCAATCTCGGCTTCATGGTGCTGCCGAACTACCGCGCCTTCGTGGTGCTGGCCTCACTCATCATCTGCCTGGGCACCTGGTTCATCATCGAGCGCACCCGGCTCGGCGCCTACCTGCGCGCCGGCACCGAGAACCCGGCGCTGGTGCAGGCCTTCGGCGTCAACGTGCCGATGATGGTGGCGCTGACCTACGCCGCGGGCGCAGGCCTCGCGGCCGTGGCCGGCGTGCTGGCCGCGCCGGTGATCCAGATCACGCCGCTGATGGGCAGCAACCTGATCATCGTCGTCTTCGCGGTGGTGGTGATTGGCGGCATGGGCTCGATCATGGGCGCCATCCTCACCGGCCTGATGCTGGGCCTGGTGGAAGGCCTGACCAAGGTGTTCTATCCCGAGGCCTCGAACATCGTCGTGTTCGTCATCATGGCCATCATGCTGATGATCCGCCCGGCCGGCCTGTTCGGGAAAGAGAAGTGAGTGTGCCGCTGATGCAAGCCAAAATTCCTACGACCCGCAGCAGGACCTTCTCGCACGAGGTCTCGCGCTGGACGCCCGCGCGCCTGGCCTGGGGCCTGGGCCTGCTGTTGCTGGCCATCGCCCCGTTCATCGGCCTGTACCCGGTCTTCATGATGAAGGCCATGTGCTTCGCGATCTTTGCCTGCGCCTTCAACCTGCTGCTGGGTTTCACCGGCCTGCTGTCCTTCGGCCACGCCGCCTACCTGGGCAGCGCGGCCTATGCCACCGGCTGGCTGGTAACCAGTGCCGGCTGGCCGCCGGAGCTGGGCATCCTCGCCGGCATGGCGGTGGGCGCCGGCATCGGCCTGCTGGTCGGCCTGATCGCGATCCGCCGCCAAGGCATCTACTTCGCGATGATCACGCTGGCCATTGCGCAGATGATGTATTACATCTGCCCGCAGGCCCCGTTCACCGGCGGCGAAGACGGGCTGCAAGGCGTGCCACGCGGCAAGCTGCTGGGCCTGCTGCCGCTGGGCAACGACCTGGTGATGTACTTCTTCGTGCTGGCCGTTTTCATCGCCGTCTTCCTGTTCGTGCTGCGCGTGGTGCACTCGCCCTACGGCCAGGTGCTCAAGGCCATCCGCGAGAACGAACCCCGCGCCATCTCGCTGGGCTACGACGTGGACCGCTACAAGCTGCTCGCCTTCGTGCTGTCCAGCACCCTGGCCGGCCTGGCCGGCTCACTCAAGACCCTGGTGCTGGGCTTCGCCACCTTGTCCGATGTGCACTGGAGCCTGTCCGGCGAAGTCATCCTGATGACCTTGCTCGGCGGCATGGGCACCTTCGCCGGCCCCGTCGTCGGCGCCATCACCGTCATCGGCTTGCAGGACATGCTCGCCGACCGCGTCGGCTCCTGGGTCACCGTCATCATCGGCGCCACCTTCGTCGTCTGCGTCGTGGCCTTCCGCCGCGGCTTCGTGGGGGAGTTGCTGGCGTGGCAGCAGCGGCGAAAGGCCAAGGGTGGCGATTGAGGTTTTCAAAATTCGTGACATCGCCCCCGTTCGGGCTGAGCCTGTCGAAGCCAGCGCGGCACTCGACGCAAGCACTTCGACAGGCTCAGTGCGAACGGACCTAGAAGCGTCTCGAATAAGAGAAACCTCAATGGTCTTCAGGCTCGATCCTGAACTGCGGTTGAGGCCGCTTCATCGAGAAGTGCGGCCTGCGCCGAGCCTTCCTGCTGCAGCTTGCCCTGGGCCACCGGCAGCGCTGCCTGTTGCTCTTCGACAGGCGCCTTCGGCAGCAGCACGCCGTTCTTGGCGGCTACTACCTCGGCCATGATGGACAGGGCGATTTCGGCGGGGGTTTTGCTGCCGATGTAGAGGCCGGCGGGGCCGTGCAGGTGGGCGAGGGCGGTGTCTGGCAGGTCGAAGTGTTCGCGCAGGCGATCGCGGCGCTGGGTGCTGTTGCGGCGGGAGCCGATGGCGCCGACGTAGAAGGCTTCGGACTGCAGCGCGTCGATGAGGGCCAGGTCGTCGAGCTTGGGGTCGTGGGTGAGGGCGACGACGGCGGTGCGGGCGTCGGGCTTGAGGCGCAGCACCAGGTCGTCCGGCATTTCGTGGCTGAGGGTCACGCCGCTTGTCATGCCACTCAGGTGCCAACTGGCGCGCTGCTCTTCGCGCGGGTCGCAGACGATGACCTCGAAGCCCACGGTCAAGGCGATCTGGCTCATGTAGCGGGACAGGTCGCCTGCGCCGATCAGGATGAGCCGCGCTTTCGGGCCAAAGCAGGTGATGAGCTGCTGTGCGTCCAGCCGGGGCAGGCTGTCGCGCAGGCCTTCGCGCAGCGTCACCTCGCCGGTCTGCAGGTCCAGCACGCGCTCTGTGCCCTGGCGCTGCTCGCAGGCGAGCAGCAACTCGGCCAGCCGGCTGCGCGCGGTGACCGGCTCCAGCACCAGCTCCACGGTGCCGCCGCAGGGCAGGCCGAAGCGGTGCGCCTGGTCGGCCGAGATGCCGTAGCGCAGCACGGCGGGCACGTCGCTGGCGCATGCGGCCTGCACGCCGCCCTCGCGAATGCGCTGGACCAGGTCGTCCTCGATGCAGCCGCCAGACACCGAACCGACGGTTTCGCCACGCGCGTTGATGGCCATCAGCGAGCCCGGCGGCCTGGGAGAGGAACCCCAGGTCCTGGCCACGGTGACCAGCACCACGGCCAGCCCGGCGGACTGCCAGCCCAGCGCGCTGCGCAGCACCAGCGTGTCGAGGTCGTCGGTTGTGTGCTGTGGTTCCACCGGAGGGCTCAGGCCAGCTTGAAGGGCAGTTCGCGAATCGGCTTGCCGGTCAGCTTTGCCACGGCATTGGCAAACGCCGGGGCCAGCGGCGGCAGGCCGGGTTCGCCCATGCCGGTGGGCGGCTCGGCGCTGGGCACGATGTGCACGGCGATCTCGGGCATCTGCGTGATGCGCGGGACGACATAGTCCCCGAAGTTGCTTTGCTCGACCACGCCGTCCTTCAGCGTGATGGCCGCACCGGGCAGGCACATGGACAGGCCCATCAGCGCGGCGCCCTGGACCTGGGTTTCGATGGTGCGCGGGTTCACCGCCAGGTTGCAGTGCACGCCGGCCGTGGCCCGGTGCAGCACCGCCTGCCCGTCCTTGACCGAGGCCTCGACGACGTAGGCCACCACGGTCTGAAACGACTCATGCACCGCCACGCCCCAGGCGCGGCCGGCGGCGAGCTTCTTCTTGCCGTAGCCGCTCTTGTCCACCGCGAGCTGCAAGGCGGCCCGGTAGCGCGGGTGCTTGTCGCCAAATTGCTGCATGCGGTAGGCGACAGGATCCTGCTTGTTCGCGCGTGCAATCTCGTCGATCAGGGTCTCCATCACGAACGCCGTGTGGGTTGAACCCACGCTGCGCCACCAGAGGATGGGCACGTTGACCTTGGGATGGTGCGCGGTGAGGCGCATGGGCAGGTCGTAGGGCTCGCGCATGCCCTCCACGCCGGTCGCGTCAATGCCGTTCTTCACCATGAAAGCTTCAAACGGCGTGCCGGTGACGATGGACTGGCCGACGATCACATGGTCCCAGGCCAGCACCTTGCCCTGCGCATCCAGGCCGATGCTCGCGCGGTGCAACTGCGCCGGCCGATAGTAGCCACCGCGGATGTCGTCCTCGCGGCTCCACAGCGTGCGCACCGGTGCGTCCAGCCCCGCGCCGCGAGCGGCCTTGGCGATCACGCAGGCCTCGTAGACGTAGTCGCTGGTCGCAATCGCGCGCCGGCCGAAGCCGCCGCCGGCCATCTGCACGTTGACTTTGATCTGCTCGGGCTTGAAGCCCAGCACGCTGGCGGCCTTCATGCCGTCCAGGCCGGGCATCTGGCTGCCCACCCACAGCTCCGCGCCGTCCGCGCCAATGCGCACGGTGCAGTTCAGCGGTTCCATCGGCGCATGGGCGAGATACGGAAACGAGAACTCGGCCTCGATCTTCCTGGCCGCGCCGGCCAGCGGCGCCATGTCCGCTTCGTAGAAGTGCGGGCCGGGCTGGTTTGCCAGCTCGCGGTACTGCGCCAGCAGCTTGGTGCTGTCGACCTTCTCCACGCCATCGGTGTTCCAGGTCACCTTCAGGGCGTCCCGGCCCTGCTTGGCCGGCCAGTAGCCGTCGGCCACGATGGCCACGCCCTCGGCGCCGCGGTCCAGCGGTACCCGCAGCACCGCCTTCACGCCCTTGATGGCGCGCGCGGCGCTGTCGTCCAGCGTGGCGATCTTGGCGCCGAACACCGGCGGGCGCTGCACCACGGCCGTGAGCTGGCCGGGCAGGTGCATGTCAATGCCGTAGTCCTGGTGGCCGCTGCTCTTGGCCTTGGCGTCCAGGCGGGTGGTGGCTTGGCCGATCAGGCGGAAATTTTTCGGGTCCTTCAGCGTGACCTTCTCGGGCACCGGCTGCGCCATGGCCACCTGGGCCAGCTCGCCGTAGCCCAGCTTGCGCCCGTCCGGCGCAATGACTTCACCCGCGGCCGTGCGCAGGCTGGCCGGGTCCAGCTGCCAGCGCGCGGCGGCCGCGGCCACCAGCATGGCCCGGGCACGCGCGCCGAGTTCGCGGTATTGCGTGAAGCTGTTCTTGATCGAGTTCGAGCCGCCGGTCAGGTGCAGGCCCATCACCGGGTCGACGTAGGCGCCGTTGTTGCTGCCGTGGCGGCTGCTCACCTTGGCCCAGTCGGCGTCCAGTTCCTCGGCCAGGATCATCGGCAGCGCCGTCTGCACGCCCTGGCCGAAATCGAGCCGGTTGATGATCACGGTGACGGTGCCGTCGGTGGCGATCTCGACAAACGCCGAAGGCTGCTGGGTCGGCGACAGCGGCTTGGCGGCTGCGGCGTCGGCCTGCGCCAGTCCCAGGGTGGGAAAGGCGCCCAGCGCAAAGCCGCTGGCGCCTGCCAGCTTCAGGAAGCTGCGGCGCGGCAGCGTGGTGGGGGCGTCGGCCTGCTGGCGGTCGAGGATGGCCTGCAGCGCACGCGGCAGTTCATGGCGATGGGCTTCGGTCAGCATGTTGAATCCTCTTTCAGGCGATGTGCTTGGCCGCATCGGCCACGGCCGAACGGATGCGCGCGTAGGTGCCACAGCGGCAGATGTTGCCGGCCATGGCGGCGTCGATTTCGGCGGCCGTGGGCTGCTTGCCCTTGGGCAGTGACTTCAGGAAGGCCGTGGCGCTCATGATCTGGCCGCTCTGGCAGTAGCCGCACTGGGCCACGTCGTGCTTGACCCAGGCTGCGTGCACGGCGGCGCCGACCTTGTCGCTGCCGTCGGTGATGGCCTCGATGGTGGTGATCTTGCCGCTGGCAGCGGCCGAGATCGGCGTGATGCAGGAACGGATGGCGTTGCCGTCCAGGTGCACCGTGCAGGCGCCGCACAGCGCCGCGCCGCAGCCGAACTTGGTGCCGGTCATGCCCAGCGTGTCACGCAGTGTCCAGAGGATGGGGGTGCTGGGGTCGACCTCGACCGTGTGCTCCCGGCCGTTGACGTTGAGCGTGTTCATGAGCGGTTCTCCAAGAGGTATAGGGGGCGAGGCCTGGGGCGGTAGGGGCCGTAGCCGCGTGAGGGGCGCAGCATCCCCGCCGCTTCATGCTGAAGACGGTGGTGCCCCAGGGTCGGCGCAACACAGTGTCGCTGTTTGGCCGGGATGGCAATTGCCGTTTTCGACGCTTGTGTTGCCTGATCCGACACATCGTCGTCAAGAATGGGAGGCCGCGCCTGGCCCGCATTAGAGTGCGCGCTGGCCGCCCCGTCGTCCGCCTTGCCCGAACGGCAGGTTCGCGACGTGGTCATTCTGTTCTACCCCGGCACATCGCCGTGCCGATTGATCGATGTCCACCGATACCCTGGCCCATGAGATCGGGCGGATTGCCCAAAATGACGGCGAGCGCGCGACAGAGCTGCCCTGGCTGACGCTGTACCGACGCAGTCTCCACTCCGAGCCCATGCCGTGCATCTACGGGCTGGGGCTGGGTGTGGTGGCGCAGGGTGCCAAGCAGGTGGCGCTGGGCGAGGAAGTGATCGCCTACGGGCCTGGCCATTCGCTGCTGACCACGGTTGACTTGCCCGTGGTGGCGCACATCACCCGGGCCGGCGCTGCCGAGCCCTATCTGGGCCTTTGGCTGGCGCTGGACGCACGCGCGCTGGTGCAGGTCGCGGCCGAACTGGACCTGCCGCCGGTGGCCCGCGAGCACTCGCCGCTGGCCATCTCTCGCTGTGCGCTGGAGGCGCCGCTGCTGGAGGCCTTGATCCGCCTGGTGCGGCTGCTGCACGAGCCCGCGCTGCTGGCAGCGCTGGCGCCGCTGGTCCAGCAGGAAATCATGGTGCGCTTGCTGTGCGGCCCGCATGGCCCCTTGTTGCGGCAGCTGGTGGCGGCCGGCTCGCCCAGCCACCAGGTCGCCCGCGCACTGGCCTGGCTCAAGCAGAACTTCACCCGCGACGTGCTGGTCGACGAGCTCGCTGCCCGCGCGCACATGAGCACCTCAACCTTCCGCCAGCACTTTCGCGGCCTGACCGGCATGAGCCCGGTGCAGTACCAGAAACAGTTGCGCCTGCAGGAGGCGCGGCAGCTGATGCTGAACCACGATCTGGACGCCAGCAGCACGGCAGTGCGCGTCGGCTACGAAAGCGCCTCGCAGTTCAGCCGCGACTACAGCCGCCTTTTTGGCGCCCCACCGCAGCGCGACATCAAGCGCATGCGCGAGCAGCCGGTGGGGTGAGAAGCGTCGGGCAAGCCCGCGCCACCCCGCAGTGCCACCCGCTGCAGCGCGCCCAGCACGTCCGGGTGGCGTCACCCGCAGCGAAGGCGTGGGCGGTGGATGCGTGCTGGTCGTTGGCGGGCCGTGGATGGCCCTTCTTCAGCATTCAGCCGCCCAGAGCCGCAGGATTCAAGCGCCACAAGGCGAAGGTCAGCGCGGTCGCCAGGCTCACCCAGGCGAGATAAGGCACCAGCAAAAGTGCCGCGAGCCTATGGAGTGGCCAGAACGCGGAGATGGTGGCGGCAATGAGCAGCCAGAGGACGGCGATCTCGGCCAGCGAGACTGCGCCGAGATGCATCCCGAAGAACAACCAGGTCCAAAGCGCGTTGGCGAAGAGTTGAATGACGAACAGGCCAAGCGCGGTGCGGGCGCCGCTGAAGCGGTGCTGTCGCCAGACCAGCCAGGCGGCCACCGCCATGAGCAGGTAAAGCACCGACCAAACCGGGCCAAACAACCACGCGGGTGGCGCCCAGACCGGCTGGGAAAGTTGCCCGTAGAAGGCGGCCGCACGGGCAGACGCCATAGCGCCTACGCTGCCAGCGGCGAAAGTGGCCAGGAGCCAGCCCACCAGCCCCAGTGACTTCCGCTTCAGTGTCGGATGTTCGAGCAGCGTACATTCTGAGGCCCCGGCGATTGAACATGGCGATCTCGTTCAGTCCCCGGTGCATTTCCCCTTTCGCCCCGCACCGGCGCTTGGTCAATGCGGACCAGGAGCCGAAAGGAGACAGCGGCTGCCTGACGTGCGCGGTTTTCGAGATGGAGGGCTCTGCACCTCAAATCCAGGTGGATGGGAAATGAGAGACCCGACCCTCCACTCTTAGTGAGTCATCCACGCGGGCGCAATTCGCTTTTGAGGAAGAATGTGGGCATTGACGCGCGTCGAAGTCCCTGTAGCCTTTAGGCCACATCGACAAACTGTTAGAACCGTCCCGAAATGTAAGACTGTATTAGTTCGATCTCGTGCTTATGCGGGAGCAGCGTTGCTCGCCTGCTGGCTAGCCGGCAAACTAGGCTCATGTAACTCTTACCAGTCTTGCTCTTTCGCAAGAGTTCATCAATGTAGAGTGGATTGTCAGCACGACTCTCGATTGCCTCGACATAGGCTCCGACCGCACTGATAATATCAGAATCCTCCACGTTACGCTTCAATTTACATATCTTCCCAAGTAGGTTTGATTTCGTAAGTTTTGCGTTAGTGCTTGTCTTCGCGCCCTTCTTTACGATCGACTTTTCGCAGTACTCGACTCCCACTATCAGATCGTGTATTTGGTTGGATAGATAGTAAAAACTTTTGGCGCGCTGCAACCAGTAGTCTGGGTCGCCAGATAGTAGCGGAGCAAGGCGTTCGTAGACTTCTCGAATGACTGAGGCTCTGAGATCAGACAGACCTTCTGCATATATTGCGTTTAGATTGTCAAATAGCAGAAGTTCGAACGCTTTGTCCTCGATCTTATTCATTACCTCGAAGGTACGCACAATTTGCGATGCCGCTTCTTTAGCGCCGAGTCGTAGAGAAAGCTTCTGTATTGAGTAGTGAATCCAGGCGCTTGCGTTTGCCACCATTACTTGCATCGATCGTTCAGCGCGCCGGGAGCTAGGGTCGGAATCTTCGAGCTCAATGAATGGTTCCCACTGTTGAGCGAAGTCGGCAAAGTGAGTGCTGGAAATATGTGACAGGCCCGCGTCGGTAGCGAATTCTCTAAAGTACCTTGAGTAAATTCGTTGACGAGTTCCAAGATAAAATAAAACAGAGAACTCCAGTTTGCCCACCTCCGAAATTGACCATTTCTCGTGCAGGCGGCTTATGTTTTGGGTGAGGCGAGATTTCTGGTTAAGTAGGCTGCTGACAACCGGGGACTCGGAAAGGGAGAATATATTTTCTAAGTGTTGTACTGAAGATCTCCACGACTTGCTGAGTCCAAATGGTTCTAGTTTGGCGTTAATTTGCTTGCTCTCAAGTTGAGACATTTTGTCTTTTACTTCAAACGCAGATTCAGCGAGCAGTGGTCCCAGTGCTGAGAGCCAGGCGCGATTCGTTGAAATTACGACTGTCGTGTTGTTTTCTTGAATTTGATCGAGTTTCCGGACTATCAGTTGAAGCTGCCGATATGAGACGGCACCGGCATCAACAGCAATCAGTGCATCCTTGGTTCGAAGAATGGCATTTAGTACACGGTCTGATGTTGCAGCACTTGTAGGGACAAAGAATCGCTTTCGATTAGAGTGGTGAGCGAGGATGGCGAACAGCAGCGTCGTACGACCCGAGAACCTTCGACCCCAGAGAACTGCCATGGGTTCCGAAAGCAGTTGACTCGCTTGCCTTATACCGTCGCGAGTTATGGCAAGTTCGGTGGAGTCCTGGTGCGTGTTCCAGGCGATTTGGAGAAGATATTTTAGGAATATTTCGGGTGACTGATTCGGTGGTTTTCTTGCGTCATATCGATATGGATCGAGTGGCGAATTGAGTGCGGACGCGGGGCTTCCGACGCTAGCGACAAATGCGTAGAAGTCCGCATAGTCGACCACAAGAATGTTCGTTATCCCATACTGGCGAAGTTTCTTGCGGGATTCGTAGTCAAGCGGCTCGTTGGCGGTGACGTAGACGCGATTCGTGCTCGGAAGCGGGCCCCCCTTTGTCTTCGCATTCGACAGCGCAAAAAGAATATCGAGTTCATCTGTAAGGCTGCAACCGACGAAGATTAGGTGGCGTTCAGCAAGATCGTTGGTCAGTGTGCTTATTAGGGCGCGATTCTTTATGAGACTTGCTACATAATCTGCGCTTCCGAAGACGAGCCTCATTGCCTCGGCTGTTCCAGCAGTAATGGCATCCGCAGCGTCTCCGTGGAGTTTGTACACAAACTGGGTGGTCTTGTGCTGCGCGAATTCTGTAAATGGAAGAACCTTAATTGCGCCGAGCTCTCGTTCGATAGCATCATCAATATTTAGCGTATAGAAATACTCCCACTCCCAACGAAGGAATGCCTTCTTCGCTTCGGAGGCAATTGACACACCTGTGAAACTATCTCGTAACGTAGTCTTTATTTTATCAAGAGGTACTATTGGCTCCCGAAAGTATTCGTCTGCGACTTGTTGAAATGTGTAGTACTCAAGCGATTCGGGACTTGGTTTGTTCGCTGTGACGGTTGCGTTAATGGCTTTTCGCATCATCGACAAGAACTGGCTCCCTCCAGGTACAGTGCCTCGAAGAGAACTATCGCCCGCCGTGAAGCCGGCACCTATAAATGGAATGCAGCGGCCGGTTAAGAGAAGTCCCCGCAGAAAGTCCTTTCCGTTGGTATCGGACAATCGAAGGACGGGAATCGTATCTGGTGTGATCATTTTTATTCCTGCGTTGCGGCGATGTCCCAACTCGTCCTGTGGGATACCTAGGAGATTAGTGTATGCGCTGTGGTGGCGCTGTGGTGGCAGCAGTTAAGATGCGCATATAATATGAAATATTATGCCGTCTACGTGTAATGGGAGACAGATGTTGCTTCCTACCAGCGAGGGCCGCGCCCAAAATGAGATGCCGTTTGCCGACTAAGGCCTTGATGTGTCATGGTTCCCACCTCGTCGTCCGTTTGCGCATACGGCAATAAAATCCCTGCAAAAACCCGGCGCCTGGTTACAGGTGTGCGTCCTTGTCGGTTCTCAATGAATCAGTATTGGTATCGTCTTTTTTTCCGCCGCAAATTGTTTGCGAGATGCGTCGCTTCGCTGAGGATGGTTGGCTACGTTTTGCATTTCAACTCCTTTCGGCCCAGCTCGCCTCATTTCCATCAACTGCAGCGTTCTCCGATCCATTCTTTGGCCTTGAACGCTCTCGGTTCTGTGACAAATTCACTTTGGACTGCAAGCAAGGGTGGAGCGTGAAATAGTTGGCACTTTGCGGGCATCAGACCCGGCCAGCAACGGTGCGGAGTTGCGGTTGGTTGATTTTGCCAATTTTGCTCATGAAGGCTATGATGCTGGCAATGTTGGCAACCCAAGGAGTGCGGCACATGGCGATCGGTTCTACATCCCCTGAGGCGGCGGGCGACAAGGGCGCGCACCTGGGCGTGCAGCCGGCGCTGACTTGGCCGTTGGCCTTGCCGGCGGAGTTGGACCCGGCCATGGCGGCTTCGCTCACGACTGCGCTGGAGAAGGCCTTGCATTTGATGGTGGACACCGGCCAGCAGATCACGGTGCTCAGCCGTGCGGACCGGCTGGCCGAGTTGGCCACCGGGCTGCTGGAGCCGCAGCTGGAGTTGGTGGAGGACCGGGTTCATCGCATGAAGACGGTCAACGAGGTGTTTGGCCAGGGTGACTGGCTGACGGCCGAGCAGATCAATGCGCTGCAGCCCGACCCGCCTGCCAACAAGGCCCACCCTGCCAGCGACTGGAAGCGGCGTGGGCGCATCTTCAGCGTCAACTACGGCGGCAAAGAGTACTTCGCCCGCTACCAGTTCGACGTGCTTTACCAGCCGCTGCCCATCGTCAAGGAAGTGCTGAAGGCCCTGGGCGAGGCGGCGGACCCGTGGGTGCTGGCCAGCTGGTTCCACTTCCCGAACGGCTGGCTGAATGCCGAAGCGCCCAAGGACTCGCTGGACCATGGCCAGGCGGTACTGGCCGCAGCCGCGAAGCGTCAAGCGACCTACCACGCTTGATGCCGGCCCTGCCATTGCCGGCGCCACCTGCAGAGGCTGCTTTCACCGTGCTGCCGGTCACGCAGCAAGAGGTGCCGCTTTGGTACCACGTCTACAGCACCCAGCGCTTTCCTCAAACCCACGCCCGCAGCTTCGCCGAAGGCTGGGGAGACACGCGTTTTGCGCCGCTGGCGCACGCGCCGGGCGAGCCGGTGCACACCTACTACGCGGCCAGCCACCCGCTGGCCTGCTACATGGAATCGGTGCTGCATGACGTGGTGCTGCAGCCGCCCGGCATGTTCGAGGTGGACCAACTGCGCCACCTGCACCTGGTGACGCTGCGGCTGCCGCCCTCGGTCGCCTGCGTGCAGTTCCACACCCCATTCCTGCCCGCACTGGGCCTCAGCCGCGCACAACTGGTGGACAGCCTGCCCGCGCAATACCCCGAGACCCGCGCCTGGGCCCAGGCCGCCTACAGCCAATGCCCGCAAGCCCAGGCGATTGCCTACGGCTCGCGCCGGCATGATGCAGGCCGTTGCCTGATGCTGTTCAAGCAGCGCCTGCCCGAACCGCCGTTCGAGGTGCTGAATGAGGAACCTTTGGCGGTGGGACCGCGCCGCGCCGGATTGCTGGCGCTGGTGCGGGCGCTCAAGCTGCACGAGGTGTGAAACGCCAAAACACCGGCAAACCGCCATGACCCTGCTCTTGCGTTCGCTGAAGGAAGCCATCGTCACCATGCTGGCGGCGCTGGCCACTTTGGGCTGTGCGCTGGTCCTTGCGCCGGCGGCTGGCACGGCGGTGCTTGGCGTGGTGCTGTGCCTGTCGCTCTCGCGCAGCCAACTGGACCGCGACCGGCGTGGCCGGATCGAAGCCGCCATTGCCTTGCCGCTGGTCAGCCTGGCAGCATTTGGCGTGGCCATGCTGCTGCATGAATGGCCCTGGTGGGGGGCAGCCGCTTTTGTGCTGGTCCTCTCTGCGTCCATCTGGCTGCGTCGCTTCGGCGATGCCGGGCGCAAGGCGGGAAGGCTGATCGCGCTGCCATTCGTGGTGCTGCTGATCACGCCGCACCTGCCCGCATCGCCGGGCGGCTCACTGCCGGCCTGGTTGCTCACGGTGGTCGTTGCGCTGCTGGCGCTGTTCTGGGTCAGCCTGCTGCACGCGCTGGCGCGGCGGCTGCGCTTCCTGCCCGGCATGCCGCCCGAGCCCATGCTGCCTGCAGCACCACAGGCAGGCGGGCTGCGGCCGGTTGCCAGCAGCAGGATGGCGATCCAGATGGGGCTGGCGCTGGCGGCGGGCTTCGCGGTGGGGCATCTGTTTTTCGGGCCGCACTGGGCCTGGGTCGTGTTGACGGCGTTCATCGTCGGCAGTGGCAACCAGGGGCGGCTGGACGTGGTCCACAAGAGCGGGCTGCGCGTGCTCGGCGCGGCAGCCGGCACGGTCATCGCGCTGGCCGCGAGCGGTGGCCTGGGCGGGCATGACCGCGGCACGGTGGCGCTGATCCTGCTGGCCGTTTTCCTCGGCCTGTGGCTGCGGCCGTTGGGCTATGCGTGGTGGGCGTTGTTCGTCACGCTGGCGCTGGCGCTGCTGCAAGGCTTCGAAGGGCTGCCAGCGCAGGAGGTGCTGGGGCTGCGGCTGGCGGAGATCATCATCGGCGCGTTGATTGGCGTGGCGGCGGCCTGGTTCGTGTTGCCGGTGCGTTCGACCGATGTGCTGAGGCGACGCATCGCGGATGCCCTGGCCGCGCTGGCCGAGGCCGGTGATCCGGCGGCAACCGAGCGCTCAGCCCAGCCCTTCCTCGCCCAGCTCGCCAACGCGGAAAAGGTGGCGCCGGCCTTCCGTGCGGCGAGGCGGCTGACGCGGCGCTGGCACCCGCTGCAGCCTGCCGACTGGGTCGACACACTGGCCGCCTGCCAGGCGCCCGCTTGCCGGATGCTGGCCCAGGGCGAGGCGCCCGGCCAGGTGCGCAAGGCCCTGGCTGCGGCCCGCAAGGCCATGCGCGAGCCGGCGGAGATCGGCCCGGCGCTGCTGGTGCTGCGGCAGGCACTGGACAGCGCCTCGGCCGTCAAGTTACAGGCCTGAACCATCAGGCGCGATCCGCGCCCACGTCCTTCAGGCAGCGGACGCATGTCGGCCATGCAGGCCTGGTTGTCGTACAGCCGCGCCAATTGATGCCTTCAAAATTCGGGGCACAAGCCCCGTTCGGGCTGAGCCCCCTCCCGTTCGGGCTGAGCTTGTCGAAGCCAGCTGTCCTTCGACAAGCTCAGGATGAACGGGCAAGGGCACTCAGGATGAACGGGCAAGGGGCCCTCAGGGCGAACTGGCGAGAGGCACTTCGACGGGCTCAGTGCGAACGGATTCAAAACTGTCTCACTGGGAACTGATTCAGAACTGTCTCGAATAAGGGTGCCTCAATGGACGCATGGCCCGATTCAGCGTTGGCCCTGCAGCACCGCTACGCCCTCGGCGTCCAGGTTCACCTCGCTGGTGGTGGCGCCGTCCTCGTGTGGGTCCAGCAACGAGCTCATCGCCGCCGGCAGCTTCACCTTTTGCGGCTGCTGGCCATGGTTGATCAGCACGACCACGAGGTGCGTCGCGTCGCCCCGAACGCAGACTTCGACCTCGGCCGGCACGTCGGGCATCGGCGCGGAGACGGCGGCCTCGCGCAGCCATCCGGCCGTGAGGCGGTGGAGCAGGGCCTCGTCCAGCCAGGCGCCCACGTAGGTGATGCGGCCCTGGCCGACGCGGCGGGTCAGGACGGCGGGCTGGCCGTCCAGCCAGCCGTTGGACTTGCCGTAGCGCAGCGGCACTTCGGTTTGCGCGTCGTTGGCCTGGAGTTGCTCGGCCCAGATGCTGGCGCTGCCGGCCGCCATGTCGCCGGCACCCTCGCCGCCGACCACTGGCACCGGCTTGTCCAGCGCATAGAACTGCGCCACCTTGCCGCCCAGCAGCTCGGCCAGGGGGCCTGGCTGGCGCTGCGGGTGCAGTCCGTTGTCGGCATTCTTCATCGCGCTGCGCGGGCCGAGCACCAGGTGGCCGCCTTGCGCCACATAGGCCTTCAGCGCGGCGGCCTGCGCTTCAGTGAGGACGTTGAGCGAAGGCGCAACCACCAGCTTGTAGCCCGCCAGCGGCGCCAGCGCCGAGATCACGTCAACGACCTGCGCCTGCGCGCGCAGCGGCCTGTAGAAGGCCTTCATCTCGGCCACCGGATCGAACTCGGCCGAGTGCTTCTGGAAACCGAGCGCCCAGCGGCTGTCGAAGTCGTTGATCAGTGCCACGTCGGCCTGCGGCGTGGTGCCGGCCAGGGCTTTGCCAGCCTGGGCGAATTCGGCGCCGACCTGCTGGATCTCGCTGTACACCGGCACGGGCTCGCCGTCGGCGCCCACCAGCGTGCCGTGGTACTCCTCCTGGCCGTTCGGTGCCGCGCGCCACTGCCAGTAGGCGACCGCGTCCGCGCCGTGGCCAACCGCCTGCCAGGCCATGGCGCGCACCTCGCCCTTGTGCAGCGCCACGTTGGTGGCGCGCCAGTTGACGAAGCCGGGCTGGGTTTCCATCACCCAGAAGTTGCGCTGCTTGTAGCCGCGGGTGAGGTCGTGGCGCGCCGCGTTGTCCGCCCAGTCGTAGTGCTCGCCGGCCACGTAGTCGTCCCAGGCGGCCATGTCCAGCGCCTGGTGCACGGTGTAGGCGTCGAAGCCGGCGAACCAGCCCATGGTGTTGGTGGTGATGAACTGGCGCGGGTCGGCGTGCGGGCGGATCGCCTGGACCTGGTTGATCGAGTAGTCCTGCCAGGTCTGGCTGACGAAGCGCTTCCAATCCAGCAACAGGGCAGGGTTCTCATCGGCCGCGCGCACGGGGATCTGCGCGAAGTCGTTGTAGGTCTGGCTCCAGTAGGCCGTCGCCCAGCGTTCGTTGAGCGCGGCGATGCTGCCGTATTTGCGTGCCAGCCAGGCGTGGAATTGCTGCTTGGCCTCGGGGTCGAACGAGTCTTCGGCGTATTCGTTGTCCAGCTGCCAGCCGACGACATTCGGGTTGTGCCCATAGCGCCGCGCCATCTGTTCGGCAATGGCATGGGCGAAGCTGCGGTAGCGGCGGCTGGCGAACGAGAACTGCTGGCGGTTGCCGTGCTCGTCGCGCACGCCGTCTGCGGTCATGCGCAGCGTGTCGGGGTATTTCTGGGTGAGCCACGCAGGCGGCGCGGCGGTGGGCGTGCCCAGCACCACGACCATGTGGTGGCGCGCGGCGGCGGCGATGGCGTGGTCCAGCCAGGCGAAGTCGTATTCGCCCTCGCGCGGCGCCATCCGGCTCCAGGCGAACTCGCCGATGCGCACCAGCTGGATGTGCGCAGCCTCCATCAGCGCGAGGTCATGCTCCCATTGCGCCTCGGGCCATTGCTCCGGGTACCAGGCCGCGCCGAGCAGCAGCGGCGGCGCTTCTGCGTAGCGGGTCGCCTGGGCCTGCGCTTGCGGGATCGGCGCCAGGGACAAGGCCAGGCTCGCTGCCAGCAGCCAGGCGATCTTTGACAAGCGGGGGCTGGCGGCGGCACGTCGCGGCATGGGGCGTTCCTGGTCCGGGAGGTGACGGTGTTTTGGACGGCTGATGCTCAGGCGCGTCCCGCGTCCACGTCCTTCAGGAAGCGGATCAGCCCGGTCATGTAGTTGGCCTGGTCGTCGTAGAGGGCCATGTGCGCGCCGTTCGGGCAGTGCAGGTAGTGGCCGCGGCGCACGCGCTTGGCAATCAGCTGCATCTGCGCGGGCTCCATCGTGTCGTGCTGGGCGCCGATGGCCAGCGTGGGCACCTGGATCTTCGGCAGGTCCGCAATGCGGTCCCAGCGTTCGAGCTTGCCGCTGGCGCCCATTTCGCTGGGGCCTTGCATCGGCACGTAGATCTTGCGGTTCAGGCGCGAGAAGCTGCGCAGCACCGGCTCGGGCCACTGGTCTTCGGGCATGCGCAGCACGTGCTGCACGTAGAAGTGCTTCATCAGCAGGGCTTCGTACTGCGGGTCTTCGAAGCGGCCTTCCTTTTCCAGCGCCAGGATCTGCTTGAGCGCGCCCTGGTCCATCGCGGGCATCAGCACGTCATGGGCGTAGCGGTTGTACTCGGGGATGCTGGCGACCATGTTGGAGATCACCAGGCCCTTCAGGTGCTGCTGGTGCTGCAGTGCGTACTCCACCGCCAGCAGGCCGCCCCAGGAGTGGCCCAGCAGGTAGAAGTCCTTGGGCCCCAGGCCCAGCGCCTGCCGCACCTGCTCAACCTCGTCCACATAGCGCGGCAGGTCCACCAGCGAAGGGTCGTCTGGCTGGTCGCTGTAGGCCGAGCCGAGCTGGTCGTAGTAGATGAATTCGACGCCGGCCTGAGGCAGGAAGCTTTCGAAGGCCTCGAAGTATTCATGCGTGGCGCCCGGGCCGCCGTGCAGCAGCAGCAGGCGGATGCGCGGGGCATGGCCCGTGCTGGGACCCACGCGCTTGGTCCAGACGCGGAACGTGCCCTTGGGCGTCTGGATCGGCACCATCTGCACGCCGCCGGTCTTCACCGCTGGTGCTGCGGGCTTGCTGGATGCGGTGGCCGCGCTGGCGGCCATCGGCAAGCTCAGGCCTGCCAGCGCTGCGGCCGGCAGCGCGGTCACACACAGGCGGCGGAGCGGATCAGGGGCTTGCGTTTCGGACGAGGGTTCGGTGGCGGTGGGCAGGTGTTGTGGCATGACGGAACGACATGGGGGCCAAGGTGCGTCGCATGCTAGCCCAGCACAGGCCTTACGCCGTGCTCGCGTTGACCGCCTCGGCCACCGCCTGCAGGGCGCGGCCGCAGTCGTCCCGTGTCAAGCCGCCACCCAGGCACAGCCGCAGCCCTTCCGGCGGCTGGCGGTCCGTCGAAAACGCGCTGCCGGCCACCGCGGCCACGCCCAGTGCCTGCAGGTCGACCGCGAGGTCATGCGCCAGTGCGCGGCCGTCTTCGGGCACCGGCAGCGGCAGCCAGGCGTGGAAGCCATGCGGGTGGGTGCGCACGCCCAGCGGGCCCAGGCGCTCGCGGATCAGCGTGCTGCGCCAGGCGCATTCGCTGCGCACGGCGGCCAGCACGTCTGCACCCAAACCTTGCTCCAGCCAGCCGGAGACGATGGCAGCAATGAAGGGTGAGGCCATCACGGTGGTGGCGCGCAATGCGCCGGCCAGGCGCTGCGTGGCGGTGGCGCTGGGCGACAGCACGTAGGCGGTGCGCACGCCGGCGCCCAGCCACTTGGACATGCCGCTGACGTAGTAGGTGAGGCCGGGCGCGTAGTCCGCCAGCGCGGGCGGCGCTGCGGCCGGCAGCATGCCGTAGGCGTCGTCCTCGATGATGGGAATGCTGTAGCGCAGCGCGATGTCGGCCAGGCGCTCGCGGCGGGCGATGGGCAGCGTCGCGGTGGTCGGGTTGTGCAGGTTGGGGCAGAGGTACAGCGCGGCCACGTGCGTGCTCTTGCAGGCGGCCTCGAACTCGTCCGGCAGCAGGCCGTTGGCGTCCATCGCCAGCGGGTGCAGCTGGATGTTCAGCTGCGCGGCAATCGCCTTCAGACCGGGATAGACCATGGCCTCCACGCACAGGCTTTGCCCCGGCTTGACCAGCAGCGAGACCAGCGCCAGCAGCACGCTGTGGATGCCCGGGGCGACCAGCACGCGCTCGGCCGTCGCGTCCGGCACCATCGGCGCCAGCCACTGCGCGCCCAGCTCGCGGTCGCGTGCGGTGCCGCCGAAGTCCTGGTAGCGCATCAGGTCGTGCAGCGGCGTGGCTGTCACCAGCGCTGCGGCGCGCTCCTGCAGCGCCTGCATCGCGGGGTGGTCCTCGATCTCCGGCGGCAAGTTCATCGTCATCTCGGCGCCGGTGCCCGCGCGCAGCGGCAGGCCGATGAAGGAGCCGCGCACGTAGGAGCCCAGGCCGGGCCGCGAGGCGATCAACCCGCGCTCGCGCGCCGCCGCGAAGCCGCGCACGACGGTGGTGTAGTTCAGCTGCAGCACGCCCGCCAGGTCGCGCAGCGGCGGCAGGCGTTCGCGCGGGGCGAGCCTGCCTTGCTGCAAGTCCTCGGCGATCAGCTCGGGGATGAGCTGATAGGCCGGCAGTGCGCTGCCCTTGAGGCGGTGGACCCAGTGCGTGAACGACATCGGCTTTGGCTGGATGAGCTGCTGCAAGTGTGCCTGCCGCATGGGCTGATTGCATGCGCCGCGCATCGAAAAGCCCGTCGCATCGCGGTGCATGCGCGCCATTGATCGGGTGCCTTGATTGCATGGCCGGCGATGCGCTTTGGTGCAGGCCGGCAAACCTGGTCCGGCACGGCCGCGACGCGGGCGGCGCAGCGACGCCCCGTTGATCGCACCTTGATCGGCCGCCGCCGCGGTGCCGTGGCACATCCGTCGCAAGAGGAAAGGCGTGACCAGCAGTTGGCTGGCCACCTTCCACCACACGAGGAACACTGTCATGCCGAAAGTCACGCACCCCGTCGCCCACAAGGGCGATTTCCTGGTCGACTACGAAGAGAAAGTCTTCGAGGACGTGAAGGCCGAGCCGGGCGAGAAGGCCCTGGTGACCTTCCACACCGTGGCCTTCGAAGGCTCCATCGGGCTGGTCAACCTGCTGCAGGCCACACGGCTGCAGCGCAAGGGTTTCGAGACCTCCGTGCTGCTCTACGGCCCGGGCGTGACGCTGGGCGTCAAGCGTGGTTTTCCGAAGCTGGGCGACGAGGCCTTCCCAGGCCACCAGAACTTCAACAACCAGATCACCAAGTTCATCGCCGAAGGCGGCAAGGTCTACGCCTGCCGTTTTGCGCTGCAGGCGCTGTACGGCCATGGCGAAGGCGCGCTGATCGAAGGCGTGCGCCCGATCAACCCGCTGGATGTGCTGGACATCGTGCTCCTTCACCGCAAGGCCGGCGCGTTCATTTTGGACACCTGGACGCTGTGAGCTGACGCCATGGCTGACACGAAGCAGAAGACCGTGCGCGCCGCTGCCGCGCAGATCGCGCCGGACCTGGACAGCGCCGACGGCACGCTGGCCCGCGTGCTCGAAACCATGCGCGAC
Source organism: Ideonella sp. (assembly GCF_041287625.1). GTDB lineage: Bacteria > Pseudomonadota > Gammaproteobacteria > Burkholderiales > Burkholderiaceae_C > Ideonella. The sequence continues at coordinate 177,764 of NZ_JBGGNH010000031.1, read as the reverse complement.
GCCGCGCGCCAGGGCGTGGAGCTGATCGTCTTCCCCGAGACCTTCCTGCCCTACTACCCGTACTTCTCCTTCGTGCTGCCACCGGTGCTGCAAGGCCCGCCGCATTTGCTGCTGATGGACCGCGCGCCGACCGTGCCCGGCCCGGTGACGGACGCGGTGAGCGCCGCGGCGCGCGAGCTGGGCATGGTCGTGGTGCTGGGCCTGAACGAGCGCGACCACGGCAGCCTCTACAACACCCAGCTGATCTTCGACGCCGATGGCCGCTTGCTGCTCAAGCGCCGCAAAATCACGCCGACCTACCACGAGCGCATGGTCTGGGGCCAGGGCGACGGCGCGGGGCTGACGGCGGTGGACACGCGCGTGGGCCGTGTCGGTGCGCTGGCCTGCTGGGAGCACTACAACCCGCTGGCCCGTTACGCGCTGATGGCCGAGCATGAAGAGATCCACTGCGCGCAGTTTCCCGGTTCGCTGGTGGGCCCCATCTTCGCGGACCAGATGGGCGTGACCATCCGCCACCACGCGCTGGAAGCCGGCTGCTTCGTGGTCAACGCCACCGGCTGGCTGCACCCGGAGCAGATCCGCAGCATCACGCCGGACGAGAAGCTGCAGGGCGCTTTGCGCGGCGGCTGCCACACGGCCATCGTCTCGCCCGAAGGCAAGTACCTGGCCGAGCCGCTGACCGAAGGCGAAGGCTTGGTGATCGCCGACCTGGACATGGCGCTGATCGCCAAGCGCAAACGCATGATGGATTCGGTCGGCCACTACGCCCGGCCCGAGCTGCTGAGCCTGGCCATCCGCCGCGAACCGGCCGCCACCACGCTGGCGCTGCCGGCCGGCGCTTCTCCCTCTTTCACTGAACCTCTGACGGGAGCCTTCGATGCTTGAACTCGCCACCCGCGACCTGATGACCGAGCTGCAGTCCCAGGGCCTGCGTCTGGTGGACCCGAGCGCGGGTGCTGCCAGCCGCCGTGGCGGCGCCGGCCCGTCGGACCACAAGGCCGTGACGGTGGACGGCGTGACGCTGATGGTGCCGGTGCACACCGCCACCGCGTTCAGCTCGCCGTTTGTGGCCGACGCGCCAGGGGCAGACGGCATCAGCACGCTGCGCCGCGGCGCCATCCCCATCGCGCAGATCCAGTTCCCGCGCCAGCCGAAGTTCTACAGCCGGCAGACGGCCGAAGGCGTGCCGTATTCGCACATTGCCACGCTGCACGGCAGCGACGTGCTGGCCACCACGGTGCTGCAGACCTGCATCCGCTACGAGAGCCGGCGCAAGGCCTGCAAGTTCTGCGCGATTGGTCAGTCGCTGGCGGCAGGCCGCACCATTGCCCGCAAGACGCCGGCACAACTGGCCGAAGTGGCCAAGGCCGCCGTGGAGCTGGATGGCGTGAAGCACATGGTGATGACCACCGGCACGCCGCCCACCCCGGACCGCGGTGCGGCCATCCTCTGCGAAAGCGCCGCCGCCATCCGCGCCGCGGTGGACCTGCCGCTGCAGGCCCAGTGCGAACCGCCGGACACCAACACCTGGTTCCAGCGCCTGAAGGACAGCGGCGTGGACACGCTGGGCATGCACCTGGAAGTCATCGGCGAAGACCTGCGCCAGCGCCTGCTGCCCGGCAAGGCCGAGGTGCCGATGGCGCGTTATTGGGATGCCTTCGAGGCGGCGGTCGAGGTCTTCGGCCGCGGCCAGGTCAGCACCTATCTGCTGGCCGGCCTGGGCGACAGCGCAGAGGCCTTGCTGGCCACCAGCGAACGCCTGCTGGCCCTGGGCGTCTACCCCTTTGTCGTGCCCTTTGTGCCCATCAGCGGCACGCCGCTGGAAGACCATTCCGCGCCTTCTGCCGAGTTCATGCGCGAGGTGCTGGCGCCGCTGGGCGCGCTGGTGGATGCGGCTGGCATGCGGGCGGGCGACATCAAGGCCGGCTGCGGCCGTTGCGCGGCCTGCTCCACGCTGTCCCGCTACGAAGCTCCGCTCGCCAGCTGAGGAGACGACGATGAACCTCGCGACCCATCTGGCTGCCCGTCCACCGCTCCCCAAATGGTGCGAGCTGCCAACGAGCTTCGAGCCACAAGAATTCCGCATCCAGTGGGCCAGCAACCCGTGGATGCAGGTCCAGGCGCTGGCCTTGCGCCGCCAGGTGTTCTGCGAAGAGCAAGGCCTGTTCGACGGCGACGACCTCGACGCCATTGACCGCCACAACCCCAGCACGCGGCTGCTGGTCGCGCTGTCCTGCTGGGGCGGCCAGCCAGACGAACTGCTGGGCACCGTGCGCATCCACGAGGCGGCGCCCGGCCTGTGGTGGGGCTCGCGGCTGGCGGTGCAGCGCGGCTGGCGCCAGCATGGTCGCCTGGGCAGCACGCTGATCCGCCTGGCCGTGAGCAGCGCCCATGCGCTGGGCTGCCGCGAGTTCCTGGCCCAGGTGCAGGCGCAGAACGTGCCGCTGTTCCAGCGCCTGAACTGGCAGGTGCTGGACGAGCAACTGCTGCACGGCAGGCCGCATGCGCTGATGCGCGCGGACCTGGCGTTCTACCCGCCGTGCGAGACGCCATATGCGGGTTACGTGCTTGCTCAGGGGCGCCGTCATGACTGAGCTATCGAGCCTGGTTGCATCGCTGCGTACCAGCCGCGGCTTCGTGCACAAGCGCGACATCGCCGCCGTGCTGAGCCGCCTGCACTCCACCACCGGCCACACCGCCGTGCCGAACGGCGACGACTGCGCGGTGCTGCCCGATGCAGCGGGCGACGGCCACCTGCTGTTCGCCATCGAAGGCCTGATGGCCGACTTCGTGCAGGCGATGCCCTGGTTTGCGGGGTACAGCGCCGTGATGGTCAACCTCAGCGACATTGCCGCGATGGGCGGCCGGCCGCTGGCGGTGGTGGACGCGCTGTGGAGTGCCAGCGAGGCGGACGCGGCCGAAGTGCTGGCCGGCATGCGCGCCGCCTGCGAGCGCTACGGCGTGCCGCTGGTGGGCGGCCACACCAATCTGCGCAGCAGCAGCGCGCAGTTGGCGGTCGCAGTGCTGGGCCGAGCGCAGCGCTTGATCAGCAGCTTCGCCGCAAAGCCGGGCGACCGGCTGCTGATGGCGGTGGACCTGCGTGGTGAATGGCAGGGCGCGCACCCGTTCTGGAACGCCTCCACCTCGGCGCCTGCGGCGCGGCTGCGCGCCGACCTCGCGCTGTTGCCCGCGCTTGCCGAAGCCGGGCTGTGCGATGCCGGCAAGGACATCAGCATGGCGGGCGTGCTGGGCACCACGCTGATGCTGCTGGAGAGTTCGGGCGTCGGCGCGCGCATCGCGTTGGACCGCTTGCCACTGCCGCCCTGCACGCCGGATTGGGCGGAGGAGGGCGACGCTGCAGAGGCCGCACGGCTTCGCTGGCTGGGCGCGTTCCCCAGCTTCGGCTTTGTGCTCAGCGTGCGGCCGGCGCATGTGGCCGAGGTCATGGCGCGATTTGCCGCGCATGGCATTGCCTGCGCCGATGTGGGCGAAGTCACTGCGGGCACCCAGCTGCAGCTCAGCCTGGGTGACGCGGCGGCCACGCTGTGGGACCTGAGCGAAACGCCGTTCATCGGCAGCGGGAGCTCGAAATGACCGAGAAGCTGCGCATCGCCCTGCTCACGCATTCCGTGCTGCCGCGTGGTGGCGTGGTGCACACGCTGGAGCTGGCCGAGGCGCTGCATGCGCGTGGTCATGCGGTGACGGTGCTGGCGCCCGCCGAGCCGGGGCAGCAGTTGTTCCGCACGACCAGCTGCGAGGTTGCGCTGCTGCCGCTGCCCGAGGTCACGGGCGACCTGGTGCAGCAAGTCGGCCAGCGCATTGCCGGCCTGGAACGCGGCCTGCCGGCGCTGTTGCGTGGCCGCTTCGATCTGCTGCATGCGCAGGACAGCCTCAGCGGCAACGCGCTGGCCACGCTGCGCCGCCGCTGCCCGGACCTGCCGGCATGGGTGCGCACGGTGCATCACCTGGACAGCTTCGCCCAGCCGCAACTGGCGCAATGGCAGCAGCGCGCCTGGCAGGCGGCCGACGCGGTCGCCTGCGTCAGCGACACCTGGTGCGAGCGCCTGCTGCGCGAACACGGACAACGCGCGGCCCGCATGTTCAACGGCGTGAACCTTGAGCGCTTCCAGTCCGGCGCAGTGGCCGGCGACGCTGGGCAACTCGCGGCGCTGGGGCTGTTGGACGACGCACCCATCTGCCTGGCCGTTGGCGGCGTGGAGCAGCGCAAGAACAGCGTGCGCCTGTTGCAGGCCTTCGGGGCTTTGCGCGCGAACGATCCGGCCTGGGCCGATGCGCGCCTCGTCATTGCCGGCGGCGCCAGCCTGCTGGACCACAGCAGCGCGTTGCGCGGCTGGCAGGCGGCTTTGGCGGCACTGGGCCTCACCGAAGGACCGGGTGCGCCGGTGCTGCGCCTGGGGGCCGTCGAAGATGCTGCGCTGCCGGCGCTGATGCGGCGCGCGCGCCTGCTGGCCATGCCCTCGCTGGTCGAAGGCTTCGGGCTGGTGGCGCTCGAAGCGCTGGCCTGCGGCACGCCGGTGCTGGTCTCGCGCCGGGCGCCGTTCACCGAGCACCTGGCCGGCACACCTGCCGTGGCCTGGTGCGAGCCCGAGGATGTCAGCTCCATCGCGCGTGGCCTGCAGCAGGCCGCCCTGGCACAACGCCTGCACCAACCGCCGCCAGTCTGCGTGGCGCACAGCTGGGCCCGCAGCGCGGCGCTGCACGAAGGCTGGTACCAGCGTGTGCTGCAACGGCGCGTGTTGCGCACGGGCGTGAGCCGCGCCGACCAAGCCGAGCGCGACGCGTTGTCCTGCGACATCCCTTCCCGAACTCGAACTCACCGGAGCCACCATGCCCGCCATGCACTACACCGTCCGCTGGCCCGACGCCAGCGAGACCACCTGCTACTCGCCTTCGCTGGTGATCCAGGACTTCTTTGCGCTGCAGCAGGACTACCCGCTGCCCGAGTTCCTGCGCCGCCTGCGCGAAGCCACGGCCATTGCCAACGAGCGCGTGCAGGCCAAGTTCGGCTTCACCTGCTCGCGTGCCAGCGACCAGCTCGGCGCCACCGAGCGCCGCGCCGCGGCCTTCGCGCAAACGCCGGAAGCCAGCGTTCGACTGCTGGCTTTCGGCCCGGCCGATTGAGGCGCCTTTTTAATCGACTCTGACCCCATTTAGAGAAAGGCAACACGCCATGTCTGCTTCGCTTGCTCATCACAGTGTGCTCATCGTCGGCGGAGGGCAGGCGGGCTTGTCGCTGAGCCATCACCTTCAGTCGGCCGGCGTGGACCACCTGGTGCTGGAAAAGCACAAGGCCATGCACACCTGGCGCACGCAGCGCTGGGACAGTTTCACGCTGGTCACGCCGAACTGGCAGTGCGCGCTGCCAGGGCACCCGTACGACGGGCCCGACCCGCATGGCTTCATGAACAAAAGCGAGATCGCGGCTTACCTGGACGGGTTCCGGGCCAAGTTGCAGCCGCCGCTGCGCGAGGGTGTGTCGGTCGAGTCGGTGAAGCCGCTGCCGGATGGGCGCTTCCTGGTGAAGAGCAGCGATGGCGAATGCACCGCCGATCAAGTTGTGGTCGCATCCGGCGGCTATCACCAGCCCATCGTGCCGCGCCTGGCCGAGCGCTTGCCGGCCTCGGTCACGCAGCTGCATTCGGCCGACTACCGCAACCCGGCGCAGTTGCCGCCGGGCAAGGTGCTGGTCGTCGGCGCCGGGCAGAGCGGCGCGCAGATCGCCGAGGACCTGCACCTTGCCGGTCGCGAGGTGGTGCTGGCGGTGGGCGACGCGCCGCGCTGCGCGCGCTTCTACCGCGGGCGCGACGTGGTCGACTGGCTGGCCGACATGGGTTACTACGACATGCCGGTCACCGCCCACCCGCTGCGCGAAGGCGTGCGCGACAACACCAACCACTACGTGACCGGCCGCGACGGCGGGCGCGACATTGACCTGCGCCGTTTCGCCCTTGAAGGCATGCAGCTTTACGGCTCGCTGCAGGCACTGGACGGCGACACGCTGCGCTTTGCGCCCACGCTGCGGGCCGCGCTGGACGGCGCTGACCGCACCTACAACAGCATCAACGCCAGCATCGACCAGCACATCGCGCGGCAGGGCCTCGACGCGCCGCCGCCCAGCGTCTACACGCCGGTGTGGCAGCCGGAGGGCGAGCGCGAGACGCTCTCGCTGGCGGCGTCCGGCATCACCTCGGTCATCTGGTGCATCGGCTTCTCACCGGACTTCCGATGGCTGGACGCGCCGATCTTCAACGGCCGTGGTCACCCGGTGCATGAACGCGGTGTGACCGCCGTGCCAGGCCTCTACGTGCTGGGCCTGCCGTGGCTGCACACCTGGGGCTCTGGGCGATTTTCGGGAGTGGACCGCGACGCCGCCTTTCTCGCGGCCTGCATCACTGAGCGGCGCAGCGCGCTGCTCGCCGCGGCCAGGCCTGCGCAACAGCTCGGGTGCCCAGCCTGAGACGGACCCGCATGCCCGGCGGGGTTTCCAGCCGGGTGCGCGTATTCCACTATGGCAGGACGCCGCGACGATGCAGAAGATGCCTCCCCTGCCGTTTGATTTGAATGCCCGCACCGAATGCCGGCATTTTTTTGAGGCCTGTAATGAACGAACTGAATAGTTCATTTTTGCCAAATCCCAGACATTTGGAGACATCGCATGACCCAACGCCGCGTTCCTGTTCCGCTCGACACCGCCACGCTGCCCAGCCCCGATGCTGCTGTTCCCCAGCGCATGACGCGGCGCTTCTTTGGCAAGTTGCTGGGCGCGCCGGCCATCCTGGGCTCGACGGTGACGCTGTCTGCATGCGACGACGGCAATGACCCGGCGCCCGCACCCGCCCCGCCGCCCGCGCCGGCAGCGCTGAGCCGGGCCGCGTTTGTGGCCACGATTGCCGACAGCTTCGATTGGGTGCACTCCTCCCAGTACAACGACCAGTACAAGGCCGTTCAGCCGACCTTTGCCGATGTCCTGCTGGGCGTGACGCCGTATGCGAGGCAGATCGAGACGGCGCTGGAGGAGGGCGTGGTCAGCAACGCCCAGGGCGACTTCCGGCCCGAAGCGGCGGTGACCCGCGAGGACGCAGCGGAGATGTACGCCCTGGCCTTCAAGGTTCCCGCGGCCACCACCGACGCGCTGGCCGCTTTCGGCGACGCCAGCAGCGTCAGCGCTTCCCGCCGGGCCAGCGTGAATGCGATGCTGGCGGCGGGCTACATGGCGGGTACAACTGCCACCACCTTCCAGCCCGCGGGCACGCTCACGGCTGCTGAGGCTGCAGCCATTCTGGCCGCCATCCAGGCCAAGCAGGTGTCCCCGCCGCAGGTGATGTGCAAGGCGGGTACCACCGCCCCGCGCCGCTACGTGCGCATCTCCACGCCCACCGAGGGCGCGACGATCTACTACACCTTCACCTACGACGGCAGCGAGCCGCCAGACCCGCTCACGGCCGGCGCGGTGTACGACTTCACCGTCGATGGCGTGTTGCAGTTCGTCAACCCGCTGAGTTCCACCACGGATTCCCGGCTCTATCGCCTCAAGGCTGTGGCCAAGAAGGACGGGCTTGCGACCAGCGCCGTGCGTGAATTCATGTGGAACATCGTGCGCCCGCAGGTGGGCAACTTCCAGGCGCGGCTGATGCATGCCGGTACCGCCACCACGCCCACGGTGTGGAAGATCAACAACCCGGCCGAGTACTACCAGGCCTTTGTCTTCTACATCGAAGGCAGCAGCCGGGGGCTGGTCTTCGATTGCGGCGAGTATGGCTACCAGAAGGCCAACCTGAAGGCCTTCATCGACACCCTTGCCACCAAGCCCTACGACGTGATGGTGGGCCACAACCACCCGGACCACGCCGAGCAGATCTACAACTTCACCTCCGCTGGCGTGACGCTGTATGCCTCGGCCATCGAGAAGGCGGCCTTCATGGCATCGAGCCGGCCGGACTTCCAGGCCGCCGGCACCGCGGCGGTGGCCATTGCCGACGGGCAGGTCCTGGACCTGGGCAACGTGCAAGGCACGGCCTGGGTTCAGCCGGGCCATACCAATGGCACGCTGACCTTCATCGTCAATCAGACCGGCTGGGTCTTCGGCTCGGACATGTGGGGTTGCAACCGCCCGCACACCGCAGACACGACGCAGTACCAGAGTGTCAAGGTCGACTTGTTCCTGTCGCTCACCCGGCAGTTGATCGCCAACTACCGGCGCAGCAGCACCTCGGGCGAGATCGTCGAGGTGACCAATGCGCATCAGGAGGTCTCGGTCGGCATGGCCTGCATCAACAACTTCGTGACCTGCTTTCAGCAACTGATCGATGGTGGCAATGCGGTTGCGCTGCCCTCCATTCGCGGCGGGACCAAGGTGGGCGACCGCATGAGCATCGTGGGCGACATGTGGCGGGACAAGAACTGGCTCGCGATCGGCCCGATCGGCAAATATGCCGCCCCGGTGGACTACTTCAGCAAGCCCACCACCGCCTACCCCTGCAACGTGACGGTCGACTACAACACCGCGCAGGGCTACCGGCAATACGCGGTGTTGAGCCACATTGCCTTCATTGGCGGCACGCTGGTGGGGGTGGATGTCTCGTGGGCCGCGCCCGTCAACGGGACACCCAACACGCTGCCCGACAAGTTCGACCCCTGGACCTACGCCTACACCGTCCTGGTGCCTCGCGGCAGCAGCAGCATCGTGGTCACGCCCACACCACTGTCCAGCAAGGTCAGCGCCATGAAGCTCGACGGTGCGGCGCTTGCGGTGGGCGCGAGTGCCTCGGTGGCCGTGTCCGCCGGCAGCACCTTTACCGTCGAGCTGGTCTCTGCCGACGCAAGCGTCAGCAGCACCTACACCTTCACGGTGCAAATGCTGGCCTGACGCCGGGGGGGCGTGACCCTGGCCCCCCACCTATACTCGTCAAATGAACCAAAGGGTACATCTTGCGAAGATGCCAGTGGCCGCGGTTGAGCATGACGCTGGCGGGGCGGGCACTGCTGCCAAAGGGGCGGTCAGGCAGCGGGTGAAGGCAGCCAGCAAGGCCGCCAAGCCCGCACCGGCAAGACCCGTGACGGCTGCGGCCGGCGCAAAGGCCCCCAGCCGCACCAACGACCCGGAGCGCACGATGGCCGGCATCCTGGAGGTGGCCTACCGGGAGTTCGCCGAGAAGGGTTGGGCGGGGGCGCGCATCGATGAGATCGCCGACGCCACGCACACCAGCAAGCGGATGATCTACTACTACTTCGGCAGCAAGGACGGGCTGTACCTGGCCGTGCTGGAGGAGGCCTACCGGCGCATGCGTGCCATCGAGTCGCAGCAGCAGCTCGAAGACCTGCCGCCGGAGCAGGCGCTGCGCCGGCTGGTGGAGTTCACCTTCGACCACCACCAGGGCCACCCGCAGTACATCCGGCTGGTGATGTCCGAGAACATGAACCGCGGGCAGTTCATTGCCCAGAGCAGCAACATCCAGCAACTCAACGTGCCGGCCATCGACGCGATCCGCCAGCTCTACGAGCGCGGTGTGGCCGAGGGCGTGTTCCGCGCCGGGCTGGACGCGATCGACATCCATGCGTCGATCTCCGCATTGAGCTTCTTCAATGTCTCGAACCAGCACACCTTCGGGCTGATCTTCAAGCGCGACATGCAGGCAGCCGGGAACCTCGCGGCGCGCCGCAGCAACGTCACCGAGATGGTCGTGCGCTACGTGCTGAAGTAGCGCAGGACAGCGGGCTTCCATGCGCTTTGCTGGCTGGACCTCGCAACGACTTACGAAAGTTGCCCAAGGCATCGTCAATGATGTGGCGACCTGAGTCGAGCGCGAGTTTGTTGTCATCAACAACGAGCACGAGGACTTCGCCCCGGAGTGCCCGCCGGCGCGAGCAGCCCACTATGCACTGGAGGGTCGTCTTCTGCGAGTCATCGGACACATCACGCTCAAGGACATGCTTGCCAGGTTGAAGACGCAAACGCCGGCCTGACGCTGGCATGTCGCACTGCGGAGATGGTGCGGCGTTGACGTCAAAACTTGCCGGGAGTGTGTTGCGCCGCAGGGGAAAACCCCGTTTGTTAAAAACGAACTAGTTCGTACATTGTGTGTCATGGAGATCGCGCCGGGACAGGCGCGACTCGCCAGGGCCGGCGCGCGGCGCCCCAAGGAGACACGGTGAAGAAACTGATCGACGGCTACTGCCGCCTGCTGGAGTACACGATTGCGCTGATGCTGGCGCTGATGGTGCTGCTGGTGTTCGGCAATGTGCTGCTGCGCTACGGCTTCAATTCGGGCATTGCCGTCAGCGAGGAACTCAGCCGCTGGCTGTTCGTGTGGATGACCTTCCTGGGCGCCATCGTCGCGCTGCGCGATCACGGCCACCTGGGCTCGGACATGCTGGTCTCGCGCCTGGGTCCGACAGGCAAGAAGGTCTGCCTGGCGCTGGGCCAGCTGCTGATGCTGTACGCCACCTGGCTGCTGTTCTCCGGCAGCCTGGCGCAGGCCCGCATCAACTGGGACGTGCAGGCGCCGGTGACCGGGGCTTCGATGGCGATCTTCTATGGCTCGGGCGTGCTGTTCGCGGTGTCTTCCGCGGTGCTGCTGCTGCGCGACCTGGTGCGCACGCTCAGCGGCCAGCTGGCCGACGACGAGCTGGTGATGGTGCAGGAGTCGGAGGACCTGGCGGCCATGGAAGCGCTGGGCCACGGCAAGGCGCCGCCCATCGGGCAGGGCCCGAACTCGATGACCTTCCCGCGTTAAAGAAGCCTCGCATGACCGTTTTCATCTTCCTCGGTTCGCTGCTCGCCGTGATGGCGCTGGGCGTGCCCATCGCCTATTCACTGCTGCTATCGGGTGTGGCGCTGATGTGGCACCTGGACATGTTCGACGCGCAGATCCTGGCGCAGAACGTGATCAACGGGGCCGACAGTTTCCCGCTGCTGGCGGTGCCGTTTTTCATGCTGGCCGGCGAGGTGATGAACGTGGGCGGGCTGTCGCGCCGCATCGTCAAGCTGGCGCTGACGCTGGTGGGCCACCGCCGCGGCGGGCTGGGCTTCGTGGCCATCGTCGCGGCCTGCATGCTGGCGGCGCTGTCCGGCTCGGCCGTGGCCGACACCGCGGCGCTGGCCTCACTGCTGCTGCCGATGATGGTGCGCGCCGGCCATGACAAGGCGCGTGCCGGCGGCCTGATCGCCTCGGCCGGCATCATCGCGCCGGTGATCCCGCCGTCCATCGGCTTCGTGATCTTCGGCGTGGCAGCCAACGTCTCGATCAGCAAGCTGTTCCTCGCCGGCATCGTGCCGGGGCTGCTGATGGCCTTGAGCATTGCCATCGCTTGGTGGTGGGTGGCCAAGCGCGAGAACATCGTGCCGCCGCCCAAGGCCAGCATGGCCGAGCGGCTGCATGCGCTGAAGGAATCGACCTGGGCGCTGGGCCTGCCGGTGATCGTCGTCGTCGGACTGAAGATGGGCGTGTTCACGCCGACCGAAGCGGCGGTGGTCGCGGCGGTCTATGCGCTGCTGGTCTCCACGCTGGTGTACCGCGAGCTGCACTGGCGCCAGCTGAAGGATGTGTTCGTGACCGCCGCGAAGACCACCGCAGTGATCATGTTCCTGGTCGCCGCGGCCATGGTCTCGGCCTGGTTGATCACGGTGGCCGACATCCCGTCCAAGATGATCGCGCTGCTCGAACCCTTCATGGGCAACCAGACGCTGCTGCTGATCGCGATGATGGTGCTGGTGATGGCCGTGGGCACGGCGATGGACATGACGCCCACCATCCTGATCATGACGCCGGTGCTGATGCCGGTGGTCAGGGCCGCCGGCATCGACCCGGTCTACTTCGGCGTGCTGTTCATCATCAACAACGCCATCGGCCTGATCACGCCGCCGGTGGGCACGGTGCTCAACGTGGTGGCCGGCGTGGGCCGCATGAAGATGGACGAGGTCACGCGCGGCGTGCTGCCCTTCATGACCGCGCAGTTCATCGTGATGTTCCTGATGGTGTTCTTCCCCTGGCTGGTCACCGGCCCTGCGCGCTGGTTCCACAGCTGAACACCTGACCTCCTTTCCCCAAGATTCAGACCCGAAAACAACGGAGACACGACAACATGAAGCGACTCTTTCTGAAGGCCACGCTGGCCGCACTGAGCCTGGCCGTCCTTGGCACCGCCTCGGCGCAGGACATCAAGGAACGCACGATCAAGTTCGCCACGCAGAACCCCAAGGGCCATCCGCTGGTGATGGGCATGGAGAAGTTCGCCGAGTTGCTGGCCGCCAGGAGCGGCGGCAAGCTGCAGGTCAAGCTGTTCCCCGGCGGCGTGCTGGGCGGGGACGCGCAGAACGTCTCGGCGCTGCAGGGCGGCACGCTGGAGATGGTGACGCTTAACGCCGGCATCCTGGCCTCCCAGGTCAAGGAATTCGCGGTGTTCGACTTCCCGTTCATGTTCGGCAGCGCGCAGGAGGCCGACGCGGTGGTCGACGGCCCGTTCGGCCAGACGATGCTGGCCAAGCTGGACGCCAAGAACCTGCACGGCCTGACCTATTTCGACCTGGGTTTCCGCCAGCTCACCAACAGCAAGCGGCCGCTGACCAAGGCCGAGGACATTGCCGGCCTGAAGCTGCGCGTGATCCCGAATGCGATCAACGTCGACTGGGTCAGCGCGCTGGGTGCCAACCCCACGCCGATGGCCTTCCCCGAGGTCTACGCCGCGATGGAGCAGAAGGCGATCGACGGCCAGGAGAACCCGCTGTCGGTCATCAACATCAACAAGTTCTACGAGGTGCAGAAGTACCTCACGCTGAGCAACCACCAGTACAACCACCAGGCGGTGCTGGTCAGCCAGAAGCTGTGGGGTGCGCTCAGCAATGACGAGAAGAAGCTCTTCAGCGATGCCGCCGCCGAGGCTGCGAAATACCAGCGCCAGGTGGCCAGCGAGCAGACCGGCCAGGCGCTGGAGGCGCTGAAGAAGGCTGGCATGCAGGTCAGCGAATTCAGCCCGGCCGAGCTGGCCAAGATCCGCGAGAAATTGAAGCCGGTGATCGACAAGCACGCGGCCATCGCAGGCGTCGAGACGGTCACCGCGCTGCAGGCCGAGTTGGCCAAGCTGCGCAAGTAAGCCGCAGCACCACACTCCCTTTTCCACGGCTCGTGCGCCGCTGCCAGGCGGCGCGTTGGGCCGGCCTGCGCCCGCGTTTTCCCTCCCGCTCAAAACCACAGCCAATCCCAAAGAGGCACCCACATGAAAATCCGCCACACCTTGAAACCGGCGTTCGCCGCTGCCGCGTTGCTGGCCGCCGGCCATGGCAGCGCGCTGGCGCAGGCCACGCCGCCCACGTCCAGCGTCGTGCTGTTCGGCCTGCTGGATGTCAACATGTCACGCTATTCGCCCGGCAGCCATGCCGGCGGCGGCGTACAGAACGTGATCAATGACGGCGTGGTCAACGGCCTGAACGGCTCGCGCTGGGGCATCCGCGTGGCCGAGGACCTGGGCGGCGGGCTGAAGGCTTCGGTGCTGCTGGAGTCCGGCCTGAGTGCCGACACTGGCGCGCTGGGCCAGGGCGGCCGGGCGTTTGGTCGCCAGGCCTTCATTGCGCTGAGCGCGGCCAATGCCGGCGAGCTGCGCCTGGGCCGCCAGTACATCCTCAGCGACTCGGTGGTCGGCCAGGGCAACCCCTTTGCCAATGCACTGGTCAACAACCCGACCACCGCGGTGACCAACATGGGCAAGGCATTGCCCATGTGGTTCAACGCACCGCGTGCCGACAACGTCGTGCAGTACCAGACGCCGAACTGGGCCGGCTTCACTGCGGCCGGCCAGATCGCCCCCGGCGAAGGCACGGCGGACCGCTTCCACGGCCTGCGCGTGGTCTACAGCAGCGGCGCGTTCTACACCGGCCTGACCTATGAGTGGAACAAGTCGCGCACGACCGGCGAGAACACCAACAAGTCGCTCAGCTTCACCGCCAACTACAACTTCGGCTTCATGAAGCTGGAGGGTGGCCTGCAGCGCAACACCGACCTGGCGACCGGCAGCGTCAACGGCGCGGCCTCCGGCGTTACCAACCTGCTGGTGACCGGCGACAGCACGTTCACCGCGCACGAGATCGACGGCTGGACCATCGGCGCCGAGGTGCCGGCCAGCACCGCGCTGGTGTTTGGCCTGAACTTCACCCGCATGAAGTACGAGGCCGCCAGCGGTGGCGCGAATGCGGACCTGGGCAAGCTGGCGCTCACCGCGCGCTACGGCCTGTCCAAGAACACCTTCCTCTATGCCGGCGGCTCCATCGCCACCGGCGAGCTGAAGGAATACATCAGCCAGAAGCAGGTGCTGCAGGCCGGCCTGCGCATGGCGTTTTGAGCACAGGGGCGCAGCGATGATCCGCGGCAGCACCACGCTGATTGCCCACCTCGGCTACCCGACGCACAGCTTCAAGTCGCCGATGATCTACAACCCGTATTTCGCGCATGCGGGCATTGACGCCGTGGTGGTGCCAATGGGTATTCAGGTGCCTGAATATCCTGCACTGCTGAAGTCGCTGTTCCAGCTGACCAACATCCGAGGCGCGCTGATCACGATGCCGCACAAGGTCAGCACCGTGGCCCTGATGGACGAAGTGACGCCGGCGGTGCAGATCGCCGGTGCCTGCAACGCCGTCCTGCTTAGGCCCGATGGCAGCCTGCTGGGCGACCTGTTCGACGGCGAGGGCTTTGTGCGCGGCGCCTTGCGCAAGGGCTGCGTGCTGGCCGGCGCGCGGGCGCTGGTGGTGGGCTGTGGCGGCGTCGGCTCGGCCATTGCCGCGTCGCTTGCGGAAGCCGGCATCGGCACGGTCACGCTGTTCGACGCGCGGGCTGAGGCCGCCCAGGCGCTGGCCGGCCGGCTGCGCCAGCACTACCCCCAGTTGAGCGTGCACACCGGCTCGAACGACCCGGCCGGACACGACGTGGTCGTCAACGCCACGCCCATGGGCATGAACGATGGCGACCCGCTGCCGATGGACGTTTCGCGCATCGCGCCTTCGGCCTTTGTCGGCGAGGTGGTGATGAAACAGGAGATGACGGCCTTCCTGCGCGCCGCCCAGGCCCGCGGCTGCCGCATCCAGGTCGGCACCGACATGCTGTTCGAGCAGATCCCGGCCTACCTGGAATTCTTCGGCTTTGCGTCGACCACGCCCGAGGTGCTGCGCTCGCTGGCCAGGTTGGGCGGCTGAGTCCAGACCGGGATCCCGAAGGCCTACACCGGCTGGCGGTAGCGCTGGCCCTTGAAGCGCAGCACCAGCTCGTGCGGGCGGATCTGTTCCAGCACCAGGTCGGCGCCGAGCTTGGCGCCTTCGTGCAGCACCTCGCCGTTGACGATCAGGAAACGGCTGGCCGGGTCGTCGGAGTAGACCGAGCCGCTGATGGCCAGCTTGGGCAGTTCGCGGCGCAGGCTCTCGGGCAGCTCCGAGACCAGCGGGGGGCGGCCTTCGGCAGCGGCCGGCGCAGGCGCTGGCGTGGCGGCCACTGCGGGCGGAGGCGCCGGGGCCGGTTCGGGCGCGACGGTGCGCGGCTTGGCGGCCACGGCTGGCGGGGTCTGCGGCAGGTAGATCGACGACGCGGCTGGCGCCGGCACGCTGACGACGGGCTGCGCGGCGGGAGGTGCGGTGGGCACGGGCACGGGCACGGGCGCAGGCGAGATCACCGGCGCTTCGGTTTGCGCCGCGACCTGCGGTGCGGGGGCAGGCAGTGGCGTCGCCGGTTCGCGCTGGGTCCACCAGCTGCCTGCCCCCACGCCGGCCAGCAGCAGCAGGCCGCCGCCGGCCCAGGGCAGCCAGCGGCGCGGGCTGGCCGCGCGCGTTGGCTCGCTGCCGGGCAGGGTCTGGGTGTGCAGGCCTGGCACCTGGCCGCGCTCGCGTTCGCGGTCGGCTTCGGCCCGGCGCAGGGCATCGAGGATGTAGGACATGGCGATAGGCTCAGCGTGCGGTGTCCAGGCGCGGCTCGGCCACGCCGGACGCCCGGTTGATCTGCATCAGGGTGATGGGGCCGACGCGGCCGTCCGGCTGCAGGCCCTGGCTGGCCTGGAAGGCCTGGACCTGGCGCGTCATCTCGGCCCAGCTGGGCGGTGGCGCGCTGGCGCCGCCCGCTGGTGCTGCGGCGCTGGCGGCAAGGCCAGGCACCAGCGCCAGCTGGGTGGCCAGCCAGTCGCGCAGCGGGCCGATGTTGTCGGCCCGGCTGGCGTAGCCCGGCGGCACGCGCCAGAAGGTGGTGAACTCGCCGCGCCAGGCGCCGGCCAGCTCGGCCAGCGCGATGCGGCGCGGCGCGCCGTCCACCCACAGCGTGGCCTGCTGTCCGTCCAGCCCGACCAACGCGGCGAGGGCCGGCGGCTGCCCTGTGCGCTGCAGCGTCAGCAGCACCGGCCGGTCGATCAGCCGGATCAGCGACAGGCTGCCGCTGGCGCTGCGGTAGCACTGCAGGCCTTGCTGCGCGGCGACGCTGCACGGCTCTGCCTGGCTGGCCAGCGGCAGGCCCCAGCGTTGGGCCAGCGCCTGCCAGGCCGCGCCGTCCTGCGGCGTCCAGTCGGCCAGGTGCAGGGGCGCGGCTGCCGTTGGACTGCTGGCGGCCGATGCACCCTGCGAAGCGGCGCTGGCTGCGACGAGTGCACCCGAAGCGGCGCGTGCGGCAGATGCGGAAGGCGCGACGCCGCTGGCCGGCCGGGCGCTGCTGGCCGCCAGCGCCGTGCCGCTGCGCGTGCCTTGCTGCTGCAGCCACCAGGTCAGCCCGGCGCCGGCCACGGCCGCCGCCAGCACCATCAGCCCCATGCCCAGCGGCGACGCGCCGCGATTGGGTGGTGGCGGCACGAGCTGCGCATCGAACACTTCGGCCGCGGCCTGGCGCACGATGGCAGGCGTGATCTGCACCTGGCCGCCGGCATAACCGCCCAGCAGCGCGCGGTCGCACAGCAGGTTGATGCGGCGCGGCACCCCGCGTGTGAGCTGGTGGATCAGCCGCAGCGCGCCGCGGTCGAACGGCAGCGCGCCAGTGAGGCCGGCCACCGTCAACCGGTGGCGGATGTACTGCGCCGTCTCGGCTTCGGAAAGCGCGCCGAGGTGGAAGCGGGCGATGACACGCTGCGCCAGCTGTTCCAGCTCGGGCCGCGCCAGGATGCCGCGCAGCTCGGGCTGGCCGATCAGCACCACCTGCAGCAGCTTGCGCTCGCTGGTCTCCAGGTTGGTCAACAGGCGCAGCTGTTCCAGCACGTCGGCCGAGAGGTTCTGCGCCTCGTCGATGATCAGCACGTTGTTCCGGCCGGCCGCGTGCTGGGCCAGCAGGAAGGCGTTCAGCGGGTCGACATAGTCCTTCACCGTTTTCGCGCCGGGCGGCACCTGCAGATGGAACTCGTCGCAGATCGCCTGCAGCAGCTCGGTGACGGTGAGCTTGGGGTTGAAGATGTAGGCGACGTTGCAGCTGGGCGGGATCTGTTCCAGGAAACAGCGGCAGACCGTTGTCTTGCCGGCGCCGATCTCGCCGGTCAGCAGCACGAAGCCGCCCCCGCCGCCCAGACCGTACAGCAAATGGGCGAGCGCCTCGCGGTGGCGCTCGCTCATGAACAGGTAATGCGGGTCAGGCGCGATCGAGAACGGCGCTTGTTTCAAGCCGAAGAAGGGCGCGTACATGGGGCGGCAGGATAACTGCCCCGGCGCAGCCGTCATGAACTCATCTGAATCGGTCGCTTCTGCGGGCGCAGGCGCTGCGGTACGGTCAAAAGGTTGTCACCCCGTGCGTTGTCCAGATGTCCATTCGATCGATCCCCTTTTCGCCTGTTGCGGCACCTGTTTCCGAAGAAGGCGATGCTTGGGCCTTGCCACGGCGGCGCCTGCTGCAGGCCGCGGCCTTCGGCGCACTGGCCGCCAGCGCCTGGCCCGCGCTCGCAGACGACGCGAAGCAGCTGCGCATCGGCTTCCAGAAGGGGGGCGGACTGCTGGGCCTGCTGAAGGCGCAGGGCAGGCTGGAGAAGCGTTTCGGTCCGCTGGGCTGGACCGTCAGCTGGCATGAGTTTCCGGCCGGGCCGCAGTTGCTGGAGGCGCTGAACGCTGGCAGCGTGGACGTGGGCTACACCGGTGCGCCGCCGCCGATCTTCGCCCAGGCGGCCGAGAAAGACCTGGTCTACATCGGCGCCGAGCCGGGCGGGCCGAGCACCGAATCCGTGGTTGTGCTGCCCGCCTCGTCGCTGCACGGCGTGGCCGAGCTGAAGGGCAAGCGTGTCGCGGTGCAGAAGGGCTCCAGTTCCCACTACCTGCTGCTGGCCGCACTGCGCAAGGCCGGCGTGGATTTTGCCGAGATCCAGCCGGTCTACCTGGCGCCGGCCGATGCGCGCGCCGCCTTCGAGTCCGGCCGGGTCGATGCCTGGGCGATCTGGGACCCGTACCTGGCGGCGGTGCAGGCCACGCTGAAGGTGCGCGTGCTGGCCGACTATGGCCAGCTGCTGCGGCCCAACGCCTTTTATGAGGCCTCTCGCCGCTTCGTTAGCCAGTACCCGAACGAGACCGGCCTGCTGCTGGACGAACTGGCGGCGCTGGGCGCCTGGGCCACAGCCAACCCGGCGCAGGTGTCCGAGCAACTGGCGCCGCTGGTGGGCCTGCCGGTGGAGGTGGTGCTGGTCTGGCAGCAGCGCAGCCGCTACGGCGTGCAGCCCATGGACCCGGTGACGGTTGCGACGCAGCAGAAGGTGGCCGACCTGTTCTTCGAGCACAAGCTGATCCCGAAGAAGATCGACGTGGCTGCAGCCGTCTGGCGCTGGCCGAAATCCTGAGAGGCGGAGAGCCGGAGTCCTTTCGCTGCCGCGGCCCTTTCCCACGCCGGGTTTGCGGTCGGCGCTGAATCTGCTGCAATCGCGCGTGCGGTGGCCGATGCCACCGGGGATCGAAGCGGAAGGTGGGTGGCGATGAAGCGGGGTCTGGCAACAGTCTGGATGGGGATGGGGATGGGGATGTGCCTGGCACTGGCCGGGGCTGGCGAGCCTGCGTGGGCCGAAACCGCGCAGCCGGTGACCATGCCCCTGGCCGTCGCGCTGCCGGCCGAGCTTGCGCCCACCGGCGACTACGAGACGCGTGACCTGGACTGGTTCGATGCCACGCGCGACCGCGCGGTGCCGGCGCGGCTGTACCTGCCCAAGAAGGCGGAAGCCGGCACAGCGCCGGTGCCGCTGCTGGTCTTCTCGCACGGCTTGGGCGGCACGCGCCAGGGCTACAGCTACCTGGGCCGTTACCTCGCAGCGCATGGCGTGGCCAGCCTGCATGTGCAGCATGTGGGCAGTGACGGCAGCATCTGGACCGGCAACCTGATGCTGCTGGCCTTCCGCATGCAAAGCGCGGCGATGGAGCGGGAAGCCATGGCGCGGGTGCAGGACCTGCATTTCGCGCTGGACCAGGCCCTGGCCGCGCCCGAATGGGCCGGGCGGCTGGATGCGAACAAGGTGGTCGTGGCCGGCCATTCGTATGGTGCCAACACCGCCATGCTGGCGGCCGGCGCGCAGATCTGGCGCGCCGGCAAACAACTGCCGTTGCGGGACGCACGGTTCAAGGCCGCGCTGCTGCTGTCTTCACCGCCGTTTTATGGCGAGGGCAGCCCCGTGGGCATCGTTGGCAAGATGGATGTGCCGGCGCTGCACATCACCACGGCAGAAGACGAAATCAAGGTGCCTGGCTATCACAGCCCGCCCAGCGACCGCATTGCGGTCTTTGAAGCCATGGGCAGCGAGCACAAGGCGCTGGCGGTGTTCGAGCAGGGCTCGCACGGCATCTTCACGGACCGCATCGTCGCGGGCGGAGAAGCATTGAACCAGCAGGTCAAACAGGCCACGCAGGAGCTGGCGCTGGATTTTGTGCGGCAGGTCTTCGGGCTGCAGCCAGTGGCGCTGGCCAGCTGGCACGAGCGCTACAAGCCATTGCTGGCGCGTTTCGAATTGCGCTGATGCGCTCAGGCTTCGGCCGAGGGTTCCGGCGCGGCTTCTTCGAGCTGGCTGGCAAACCACGGCAGGGCCGATTCGTAACCCAGGTCGAGTTCACTGTTGTCCGGCGCCATGAAGGGCGCACTGCGGGCGGACAGCCAACGGCCGATCATGCTGGTAGGGGCAGAAATTCTCATTTGGCGTTCCGAGCGGTCCATGAGGCGTCTCCGGAGGTATGTTCGAGTTGATGGTGTCACTTTAAGAAAAACCTCGCTGGCCGCGCATCAGATCATCCCCATGCCGCGTGTAGGAATTCGCCCACACGCCACGCTTTGCAGCATTTTGGTAACAGTTTTCCCTGGGGAGAATACCGATCTGACCATCTTTGGCCGGCTTCAGACATCGCTCTTTTGGGGGGTGTGAAGATTCTTTGCAACACCTGCCCAGTACTCGGGTAACTGCCCGCAGTGCAAACCCTCGCTGAAGGTTTTGCTGTCATCGATTCGTCACGAAAGCCGGCTGCGGCACATGTCGATTCATTCTCGGCGATGGAATATCTTTGATACTTTTGTGCTTGACGGGGTTTCGCCAAAGCTGCCGGGCATTTCCGGGATATTCATGCCTGCCGGATCCGCATCGGTTGATGCGAACTCGGCTGCACCACCGGCGCACGCGGCGCCGCGCTGGCGTCTGCTAGCGTGTAGGCCCCCGCGCGCTGTCGCGGGGCCTCTCATCATTGCCTTGAGTTCTCACGCCCGCATGCGTTTTCTTCACGCCGC
This sequence comes from Ideonella sp., assembly GCF_041287625.1. GTDB lineage: Bacteria > Pseudomonadota > Gammaproteobacteria > Burkholderiales > Burkholderiaceae_C > Ideonella. The sequence goes on along the minus strand of NZ_JBGGNH010000031.1, from coordinate 157,068 downwards.
CGACCTTCACATTGACAGCCCCTTGCGCGGCCTGGGCCGTTTCGACGGCGCACCGCTGGCGCGCCTGCGCGGCGCCACGCGGCGCGCGCTGGTGCGGTTGGTGGACTTGGCGCTGGACGAGCAGGTTGCCTTCGTGCTGATCGCCGGCGACCTGTACGACCGCGACTGGCAGGACTTCCACACCGGCCTCTTTGTGCGCGAGCAGATGGTGCGGCTGCAGCGCGCCGGCATCCGCGTCTTCATCGTGCTGGGCAACCACGACGCGCGCGGCGTGATCAGCCGCGAGGTGCCGTGGCCGGACAACGTCAAGGTCTTCTCCAGCCGCAGCGCCGAGACACTGCGCATCGATGAGCTGCAGGTGGCCCTGCATGGCCACAGCTTCCCCAATCGCGAGGTGCCGGAGGACCTGGTGCCGGGCTACCCTGCGGCAGTGCCGGGCTTCTTCAACATCGGCCTGCTGCACACCAGCCTGGTTGGCGCCGAAGGGCATGACACCTACGCCCCGACCACGCTGGCCACGCTGAAGACCAGGGGCTACGACTACTGGGCGCTGGGCCATTTGCATGCGCGCCAGGTCGTCAACGAGGACCATCCGCGCGTCGTCTTCCCCGGCAACCTGCAGGGCCGGCATGCGCGCGAGACGGGGCCCAAGGGCTGCGAGCTGGTCGACGTGCAAGGCGGCCAGCTGAACGCCCGCTTCGTGCCGCTGGATGTCGTGCGCTGGCACCGCGTGGCGGTGGACTTGTCGGGCGCGGTGGCGGCAGACGAGGTGTCGGCGCGGGTGGTCCGGGCGCTGCGCACTGCCGTGGTGGCGGGGGACGACGCCGCCTCTGCCGACGATGCCTTGCACGCGCTGCGCGTCACCCTGACCGGCGAGACGGTGCTGCAGGCCTTCGAAGCTCGCCAACCCGGCGCGCTGGCCGCGCTGGTGCAGGCCGCGGCGCAGGACGTGATGGGCGTCGAGCTGTGGATCGAGAAAGTGCAGCTGCAGCTGCGCTCGCCGCTGGACCGCCAGCGACTGGCCGAAGGCAGCGACGCATTGGCCGAACTGGTGCGCGGCGTGGACACGCTGGCAGCCGACGGCCCGTCGCTGGCCGCGCTGTGCCAGGCCACGCTGGCCGACGTGCTGGACAAGCTGCCGGCCGAGCTCAGCGCCGCGTTGGTGGCAGAAGAGGCGCAAGGTGCCGGGCAGGACGATGTGCCGAGACTGGCCGATGTGGCCAGCCTGCAGGCCTTGCTGCGCGACGCCGAGGCCACCTTGCTGGCCCGCCTGGGCCCCGCCGAGATTCGGGAGGCCCGGCCATGAAGCTGCGCACGCTGTTCCTGAACGCCTTTGGCCCGTTCACCGCCACCACGCTGGACTTCTCCGGCCCGGCTTCGCTGCACCTGCTGTACGGGCCCAACGAGGCCGGCAAATCGTCCGCGCTGCGCGCGATGGGCGACCTGCGCTATGGCATTCCGCCGCGCAGTGCCGACGACTTCGTGCATGCCTTTCGCGACATGCAGCTCGCGGGCACGTTCGAGGATTCGTCCGGGCAGCTGCACACGCTGGCCCGTCGCAAAGGCCTGAAGGACACGCTGACGCCGGCCGATCCGGCCACAGGCGTTGCCTTGCCGGCTGCGCCGCTGTCTGCCGCACTGCTGCAGGCGCTGACTGGTGGCGTCGCCCGCGAAGCCTTCGAGACCATGCACGGGCTGGACCCGGCGCGCCTGCGCAAAGGCGGCGAACAGCTGATCCAGGGCAAGGGCGAGCTCGGCGCGGCCTTGTTTGAGGCCAGCACCGGCACGGCGGGCATCCAGGCCTTGCTCGCCACGCTGCAGGCCGACGCCAAGCAGCTGTTCAGCCCCCGCAGCCAGACGGCCCAGCTCAACGAAGCCACGCGCCAGCTGGACGAGGCGCGGCGCCGCTACAAGGACGCGTTGACCAAACCGGATCAATGGAAGGCCTTGAAGCGCGCCCATGACGAAGCCGGCCAGCAACTGGCCCAGGTGCGGCAGCAACTGGCGCAAGCACGCCACCGCCAGGCCGAGCTGGCCGAGCTGCGCGCGGTGGCGCCGCTGCTGCGCGAGCTGGACGCGGCCCAGGCCGCATGGGATGCGGTTGCTGAACATCGCGCGTTGCCCGAAACCGCCCGCGAGCAACGCCTGGCCGCCGCGCAGCAGCAGGCGCAGGCCAGCGCCGCGCTGGACGAAGCCGAAGAAGCACTGGCCACGCACCAGCAGGCGCTGGACGCGCTGGCGCTGGCGCCTGCGCTGCTGGCCCAGGCGGCCAGCGTGGACCGGCTGGACGCGGACTGGGGCGCCGTGCGCCGCGAACGCGCGCAGCGTGTGCAGCTGGCCGCGGTGGCCGAGGTCGAGGCCACGCAGCTCGCGCTGCAGGCCAGCCGCCTGCTGGCACCGTTGCCTTTCGACGGTGAGCTCGACAGCTTCTTCGCCCGCCTGCCCTCGGCCGCTGACCAGGCCTTCTGGCAACAGGCGCTGGACGATGCGCAGGCGGCCGCCAGCGAACTGCAGCACCTGCGCCGCCAGCGCGACGAGGCCGCGGAACGCCTGGCGCCGCTCAAACAGGCAGAGGCTCCGCTGCCGAGTGCGGCCGCGCGCCAGGCGCTGGCTGCTGCGCTGCAGCGTGCGCAGGCGCTGGGCGACAGCGACCGGCTGGCGGCCTCGCTGGCACAGGCGGCCGAGGCCGCGCAGCGTGCATTGCAGCGCGCACTGGCCGAGCTGGACCTGGCCGACGTCGAAACGCTGCTGGCCACCCGCCCGTTGCCAGCCACCGAGATCGACACGGCCGAGGCCGAGGGCCGGGCAGTGCGTGACCAACTTGCGGTCGGCAAGGCCACGCAGGCACGCGTCGAGGCCGACCTGGCGGTGCAGCAGCGCCGGCTGCAGGGTCTGGCGGCGGAAGGTGAGCTCGTCACGGCCGAGACCCTGCGCCAGGCCCGTGCGGCCCGCGAGGCCGACTGGCAAGCCGTGCGCAAGGCCTTCATCGACAGCGCCGACGCCAGGCCCGCGACCGATGCGGGCCGTCTGCCCGCGCAGTTCGAACGCACCCAGGCCGACGCCGACCGTCAGGCCGACCTGCTGCGTGCCGGTGCCAAGCGCGCCGCCGAAGTCGCCGAGTGCGAAGCGCGCATCGCCGAGATGCGTGAAGCGCTGGCGCTGCAGGCGCAACAGTCGGTCGATCTCAATGAACGACTGGCGCAGGCGAGCACCGGCTGGGCCGGGCGCCTGGCCGCGCTGTCGCTGCCCGGCCTGCCGCCTGCCGCCTTGCGGGAGTGGCTGGGCCAACGCAGTGCAGCCTTGGATGCACACGAGCGCTGGCTGGCCGCGCAGCAGCAGGCTGGCGCGTTCGGGCTGCAGGTGGCGCAGGCGGCCACTGCGTTGGCCCAGGCCCTGGCCGCGGTCGAACCCGGTGACCCGCCCGCAGCCGCCCTGCCGGCGCTGATCGCCCAGGCCAGCGCTTGCCAGCAGGCGCTGCAGGCGCGGCAGGCTGCGGCCGAACACCGCCAGGAGACGGCTGCCACGCTGCAGGCCGAGTTGCTGCGCGCCCAGGCAGCCGAGGCCGGTTGGGCCGAACGCCAGGCAATTTCCCAGCGCGTGCTTGACGCCGCGACGCGCCGCCTGCACCTGCCGGATGGCGCGCCGCCCAAGGCCGTGCATGCGCGCCTGGCCGAGCTGCGCGAGTGGTCGCATCAGTACCAGCGGCATCAGGAACATCAGGCCCGGCTGCGCCAGGGCGAGGCCACAGAAGCGGCCGTGCGTGCGCAGCTGGCGGCGCTGGGCGAGGCGCTGGAGGAGTCGGCCAGCGACACCCGCGGTGATGCGCTCGATGGCTGGTGGGACGGCCTGACGCGCCGGCTCGACGAAGCGCGCGCTGCCGCGCGCACCCAGGCCACGCTGCGGCAGCAAAAGGAAACCGAAGGCCGACGCAAGGCGCGCGCCGAACAGGCGCTGGAAGCCGCGTTGTCGCAACTGGGCCAACTGCTGGCCCAGGCCGGCGTGGCCACCGAGGCCGAGCTGCCGAAGGCTGAAGCCCGCGCCACGCAGCGCCGCGAGGCAGAGGCTCGTTTGCTGAGCCTGCAGGCCCAACTCACCCGTGCCAGCCAGCGTGACGCGGCGACCTTGCGCCTGGCGCTGGCCGACGGTGACGCAGTGGCGCTGGACGTCGAGCGAGAGGAATTGGCCACCGGCATCGAACGGCTGGAAGCCGCCGAGGCCGTGGCGATCAACACCGAACACGCTGCCCGCACCGCGCTGGCTGCGGTCGACACCTCCGACGAAGCCGCGCAGGCCCGCGAGGCCATGGAAGCCGCGCTGGCCCGCTACCGTGCCGGTGTGCGGCCATGGGCGCAGCTGAAGCTGGCCGAGGCGCTGCTGGCCGACGCCTTGCGCCGCCACCGTGAAAAAGCCCAGGGTCCGGTCGTCAGGCTGGCAGGGGATTACCTGCGGCTGATGACCGGCGGCCGCTTCGCACGGTTGCAGGTCGACACCGAAGCCGAGCCACCCGCGCTGCGCCTGCAGCCCGAAGGCGGCCAGCCGATGGACGTGACCGGCCTGAGCGAAGGCACGGCTGACCAGCTCTACCTCGCGCTTCGCCTGGCCGCGCTGGAGCTGCAGCGCACACCCGAGCGCCAGATGCCGCTGGTGCTGGACGATGTGCTGATGACGGCCGACGACCAGCGTGCCGCCTGCATGCTGCAGGCACTGGCGCGTTTCGCCGCAGGCGGCCAGGTGCTGGTCTTCACCCACCATCGCCACCTGCTGGACATTGCCGCCCAGGCCTTGCCGGCCGGCTGCTTCAAGGTCCACCGGCTGCTGCCCGCCTTCGCGGCGGGCTGAAACCACCGGCCCCGCGGCGCTCGCCGTGGCTCGTCCAGTCTACGGCTCGCAGATCGGCATCGCTTTTGCGCTGCCGGAATGAACGGGACACCGGTTTTTGAAGCCCTGAATTCCGCCGCATAAGCGGTGGTTTTGCCTGCCTTCAAATGGCGGGCCGCACGTCACAATGCGTCGCGATCGCCGGGGTTTCCGGGCGCTGGTTTCGCGCTGGCGCTGGCTCGTCACGCGGGAAGGCAAGCATGGGCTGTGAAGTGTCGTCATCGTCGGTTGCCAGCTTCTGGCGCTGGGCCGGGCTCGACTTGCTGACGGCCGTCGGCGCGCTGCTGCTCGCCCCCGCAATGGCCGACGCAGCCGAACCGGTCACGCTGGCGGTGTCACGCACGCCGCTGTCGCTGCCGGTCTATGTCGCACAAAGCAAGGGCTATTTCTCGGCCGAGGGCCTGGACGTGCGCTTGATCGACTGCATTGGCGGCCACCGCTGCTTGCAGCTGATGCTCGAAGGCCAGGCCGACGTGGCCACCGCCGGCGAGCTGCCGGTGGTCTTCAATGCCTTCAGGCGGCAGGACTATGCCGTCATCGCGACCCTCACCACGACGGCCGAGGACGTCAAGCTGGTGGCCCGTGGCGGCAACGGCGCGCCTGCCCCCAAGGCCCTGCAGGACCTGGCCGGCAAGCGCGTGGGCGTGGTGGTCGGCACGTCCAGCCAGTATGTGCTGGACCTGGCCTTGCTCACCTCCGGCGTGGACCCGCGCGGGGTCACGGTGCTGCCGCTGCAGCCCGAGGACATGCTGCCGGCGATGCGCGCCGGCAAGGTGGACGCGGTCTGCATCTGGGAGCCGTTTGCCCATGCGGTGGTCAATGGCCTGGACGGCGGCGCCGCTCTGCTGCCCAGCGCCGGTGGCTACCTTGGCACCTTCAACCTGGTCGCGCAGCGCAGGCTGCTGGTGCCGCGTGATGCGATGCTGCAGCAACTGCTGCGGGCCATCGACCGCGCCGAGCGGCTGATCCAGCAAAACCCTGCCGAGGCCCAGCGCCTGCTGCGCGAGCAGTTGCAGCTGGAGCCGAAGTCGGTGGAATGGGTCTGGAAGGGCCTGGCCTTCCGCCTCGGGCTGGACCAGTCCCTGATCACGACCATGGAAGGCCAGGCCCGCTGGGCCCTGCGCGAGGGCCACGCCAGCGGTGAGCTGCCGAATTTCCTCGGCCTGGTGCATGCCGGGCCCTTGCGCCAGGCCGTGCCGAATGCGGCCGGTTCGCTGAAGTAGGCCGCAGCCAGGCGAGAAGGCACAGACCATGCGCATCCGCTTCCAGCTGCAGGCCGCCATCGTGGTGTCGGTGCTCGTGAGCCTCGGCACGGTGTGGGTCGTGGCGGCGACCGACCGGGCCGAGGACGCCGCCAGCCGCACTCAGGCCCAGGCGCAGCGGATGGCCCACGAGGTCACCGGCCTGCTGGTGGTGACGCAGGAATATGCCCGCCATGCCGAGCCGCGCGCGGCCGAGCAGTGGCAGGCGCGCATGCAGGCGATCCAGGCCGCACTGGCCGAGGAGCATTCGTCGGTTGCCGACGGTCCGGCCTTCCAGGAATTGAAGGCCGTGGCTGACGCGCTGCCGCCGCTGTTCGACACGCTGCAGGCCGGCTCGGCCCAGGCCGATGCCTTCTCAGAGCGGCGCAAGGAAATGGTGCTGGACCGGCTGCTCACCAACACCCAGGCCATGAGCGACTACGCCTACCAGTGGCACCAGGACGCCGTGCAGGAGCGGCTGGAAGCCAGCTCGCGCTTGCGGCTCGCGGCGCTGGGCGGGCCGCTGCTGATGCTGCTGGTGATGATCTGCTCCGGGCTGGTGGTGCGCATGCGGGTGCTGCAGCCCTTGCAGGCGCTGGAGCGCGCCACGCAGGCGGTGGCCAGCGGGGACCTGGCCACGCGGCTGAACAACAGCACCAACGACGAGCTGGGCAACCTGGCCCGCCATTTCGACCGCATGACCACCTCGCTGACGAGCCGCGGCGAGCAGCTGCGCCAGTCCGAGGCCCAGCTGCGCGCGGTGACCGACAACGTGCCGGTGTTGATCACCTACGTGGACCGCGACCAAGTCTACCGCTTTGCCAATGCCCACCACCGCGTGGTGTTTGGCGTCGAGCCCGAGCGGCTGCTGGGCCGCACGCTGCGGCAGTTCTGGGCCGACGACAGGGCGGCCTATGCACAGATGCGCCCGCAGGCCGAGGCCGCGCTGCGCGGCGAGTCCACGGTCTTCGAGAGTGTGCGCGGCACGCCGCGGGGCCCGCGCCATTTCCAGTCGGTCTACCTGCCGGACCTGGACGAGCGCGGCCAGGTGCGCGGTTTCTTCGCGATGACCACCGACATCACCGAGCGCATGCAGGTGGCCGCGGCGCAAGCCATCAGCGAGGAGCGGGTGCGCAACATCCTGCGCCATGCGCCGGACGCCTTCGTCAGCCTGGACATCCACGGGCGCATCACGCGCTGGAACCGCCAGGCCGAGGCCACCTTCGGCTGGCGCGAAGCCGAGGTGCTGGGCCGTCCGATGCACGAGCTGCTGATCCCCCAGCGCCATCGCGCGGCCCACCTGGCCGGTTTTGACCGATTCCGCGAAACCGGCGATGGGCCGGTGGTCAACCAGCGCATCGAGATCACCGCGCTGCACCGGGACGGCCACGAAATCCCGATCGAGCTCTCCGTCGGCGCGGTGCGCGAGCCCGAAGGCCATGTCGCGAATGCTTTCCTGCGCGACATCTCCGGTCGCGTGGCCGAGAGACACCAGCCGCAGGCGCAAGACCGACAGCGTGACCCGCCTGGCGAGGGATGAATTGGTGGTGCTGCCCGGGCCGACGACTTTACTTCGAGACCTTCAGCGTGATGCCGCCGGGGAAGTACTTGCTCAGGTCATCGCCGCCGCCGAGCTTGTCGCTCTGCAACAGCACGTTGTTCTGCGCGCTGTCGATCACGAAGACATTGAGGATCTGGTAGACGCCCGGCGTCTGGTCCGAACGCAGCTGGGCCAGCGCCCGGAACGTGGCGGCGTCCTGCCCGACCTGGCCCACGTGGCCGTGCAGCTCGATGGTGTCCACGCAATCGGCGAACTGGTTGGCCAGGCAGAGTTCGACGATGGCCTCGAGCACACCGGCGACCGCACCGTTGCCGGAGTCGGCCGTGCCCAGCTTCACGCTGGCATAAGGCAACGTACCGACGGGGGTACCGGCGGGCGGCGTGGACAGCGAGAGCTTGGGCGTCTCGACGCTGCCGCTGGTCAGCGTCGGCGGCGTGATGTCGTAGCCCTTGGTGTTCTTCACCGCGAAGCTGGTGCGGCCGCCCAACGTGGCAATGTCCTCGGGCCAATACATCTTCATGTTGAAGTTGCCGTCGGACAGGAAGACCGAATCGACCTGCCAGGTGCCAGGCTCGGAGAAGCGGCTGAACGAAGGCGTGCCCAGCAACTGCGCGCCGATGGAGATGCGGCCATCGACCTTCATCTGGCCGTACATCGTCTCCACGCGCTGCACCATCTGGCCTGACGGGCCCTTCAGGTTGATGATGTAGGTCGTCAGGCCCGACATCTCGTCGGACATGGTCACGTCCAGGTCTTCCTTGGGATTGACGGACTGCGCGTTCACGTCGCCCACCAGCGAGAAGCGGGTCAGCACCGGTGCGGTGTTGTCGGCGGTGCCGGCAGCCTGGGCCGCGGCATGCTGCTGGCTTGCTTGTTGCTGGATGGCGGCCATGCGCTGGGCTGGCGACTGCATGGCCGCTGGCAACGGGCGCGCTGCCACGGCCTGGCCGCCGATCAGGGCGGCAGCGGCGGCCAAGGCCAAAGAGGTCGAACGGGAAACGGTCATCTCAGCAAACTCCATGCATTCGGTCGGGGACAGCTACCGGGTGGTGGCCAGGCGGGTGAGGTTGGCACTTTCGCCCGGCTCGGTTGGCGTGCTGTGCCGGCCGAACATGAACGAGAAGTGAATGCAGCATATCGATGTGTCGAAATCAAGGCAACAATTCTGAAAGAAATTCTCAGAATATTTTTCCGTCGGGTCGCGGTATGCTGCCGAGATGAACTCGGACATCCCCCGGAGCCGTTTGGCCGACGTGGCGCTGCGTCAACGCGCCGAGGCCACCGGTCTGGCCTTGCAGCATTCCATCGATGCGTTGCTGGGCCAGCTGGCGCGTGCCGGTGCCCGTGACCAGAAGGGCCTGCAAGCGGTGCTGAAGCTCAGCCAGTCGGCCGTCAGCCGCTTGATGACGTCCACACGCAGCAGCGACCCATTGGCCACGCTGTTCGCCATCCCCGGTCAGGAAGCGCTGCGGCAGATGCTCAAGGGTGCCGCGCAGCACGGCGCGAGCAGCGACGCCATCGCGCGGGTCGATGAAGCGATCAGCGGCTTCGAGCGTTTCATCGACGTGGACATGGGCGACCGCGCGACGCTGGAGGCCGTGCTCAGCGACTGGGCCCAGGAGTCGCGTGCGACCTTCGAGCTGCGCCACAAGACGGCGGCCTTCAAGTCGGTCAGTGCCTTGCGCGGCGTGCAGGCGCAACTGGTGCTGAACACCGGCATCCTGTACCCGTCCGCCACCAATGCGGACTTCCACGACTGCGTGGGCATCGACGCGCTGCTGGGCTGCCGGCGCACCCGGCCGTCCGGCGTGCTGCGGGTCTGCAGCTCGTCGATGGTGGCCGAGGGTTCGCGCTTCATTGCGTCGGGCATCAACGGCCAGCCGGTGCACACCATGGCCGACATGCTGCTGCCGCAGTTCTCCACCATCTCGACCGACGAGATCGAGGTAGCGAGCCACGGCCACATTGTCGAGACCGCGGTCTCCGGCCTGCCGCTGGGCCGGGCCGACGGCCACGGCGGCGACCTCGTCTTCGGCCAGCTCTACCGCAACCTGCACCGCGCCCGCCGGGGCGCCGGAGGCCCCACCGCGGGCCTGGGCGGCCAGGCCGAGCCGCCGTCCGAGGTCTACATCGTCGACGCGCTGCTGCACGACGACGTGTGGCCCGGCGTGGCACCCGAAGTGCGGCTCTATGACACCGTCGTGCGCGGCATTGCCCACCCGGACGATCCGGCCCGGACTGGCGATCGGCTGGACATGCTGGAGAGCGTGCAGTCGCTGGGCCGCGGCCCGTCGGCCTTGCGCATGCCCGAGTTCCCGCAATACCCGGAGCTGATCCGCCACGCCTGCGAAACGCTGGGCTGGGACGTCAACAAGCTGCGCGGTTACCGCTGCAAGGTGCGCTACCCGATCTATGGCTCGCAGATCGGCTTGTCGTTCACCTTGCCCGTCTGATCAAGGTGACGGCTGGGCACCGCACCCGCGGGCCGGCGCCGGGCCGCCCCAAGGCAGCCAGCGAACCCGCCCGGCGGGTGGCTCGGTGTACTCACCGAGCCGGGTGCCCCATCACTGTTCCAACAGGACGTACTCATGCTGCGCATCCCGCAGTGTGAGGGTGCGCTTGTCGCCTTGCTGGCCGACGACGAATTCCATGCCGCTGAAGCCGGGTACCAGGGTTGACAAGGTGATCGTGCCGTCCGGGTTCCGGCGCGTGGCCATGTCGCTGTCGAACTCGCCGAAGTCGAAGTGCAGGCGATTGCCGATGCGGCTGACCTCGACCGCGCCGACGGCGGCGTTCACGTAGCGCTTGGCCAGCTTCGCGGCCACCGCGGGGTCGGCCGGCACCGTCAGCAGCTTGCGCTCCACCGCCAGGTCGCCGTAGTAGGCCTTGGCCTGCGCGGCGACGGCCGCGTCGGCCTCGGGCTTGCCGTCGAACAGCACCTCCAGCAGCTTGCGGCGGAACTGGCTGCGGATCATCCAGCCCAGGTCGCCATTGGTCAGCACCACCGCACCCACGCCATGCTCGGGCAACCACATCATGTCGCTGTGGTAGCCGATCATGTCGCCGCCGTGGTGCACCACCGGCGTACCGTAGACGGTATTCACCTCCAGCCCCATGCCGTAAGTGAGATCGGTGCTGACGGTGACCTGCGGCGCGCGCCGGGCCAGCAGCGGCTCGCGCGAGACGTAGGTCTTGCCGTCCGGCAGCTTGCCCTCGGCCAGCTCCATCGAGACGTACTTCAGCACGTCGTTGACCGTGCTCCAGCCAGCGCCGGCCGGCCGCATCGGCACGATGGACAGGTTCATGCGGCGCTCGGCGGCCACCATGCTGCCGTCCTCGTTCGGCGCATGCGGCATCGCGGTGTTGCCCACCTGGGCCGCGGCATAGTCCAGCGTGGTGCGGCGCATGCCCAGCGGGTCGAACACCAGCGCCTGCATCGCCTGGTCATAGGCCTGGCCGATGGGCAGTGCCGGGTAGGCCACGTGGCCGCCGATGTAGCCGGCCGCAGCGGCCATCGGGTTCGAATACTGGAACAGCTCGCCAAAGCCGCTGGTCGGCTGCATCGTGCCCAGCAGCTTCATTGCGCCTTCGGGCGTCAGGTCCCTGAATTCCAGCAGCCATTCCAGGTCCTGGCGCGGCATGCCGGTGCAGGCGCAGATCAGGTGCTTGACGAGGACCTGGCGCGTGGTCTCGGGGCTGCCAAGCTTGAACGACGGCAACAACTGCGCGGCCGGCGTGTTCCAGCCCATCTTCTGCTGGTCGACCAGCTTGGCCAGCATCAGCGTGGTCATCGCCTTGGTGTTGGAGGCGATCTGGAAGCGCGTGTCGGCGTCCACCTTCTCCGGCTGGCCCAGCGCGCGCACGCCCAGCCCGCCGGCAAACACCAACTTGCCGTCCTGCACCAGGCCGAAAGCCACGCCGGGCACCTGGGTCTCTGCCATCGCCTGCTGCACGAACTGGCTCAGCATGGCCATGCGCTCAGGCGTCAGCGGCTGGGCCTTCTTGCCGGCGAAGGTCTCGCGCTCATAACCCTTGGGCAACAGCTTGCCGAAGATCTGGCTGAGCTGCGCACCACGCTTTTCGCCCACCGCGTTGGCGATGTCCTCGAGCACCACGGTCCACACGCCGTTGGCGCGCTGCACCAGCGCGCTCACGCCGCGCTCCTCGTTCGGGCTGGTCTGGTACACCAGGCTTCGCCGCTCGGTCCAGCCGTCCTTGGCGGCCACCGGCGAGGCCAGGCGCAGCGGCCACGGTGCGCTGCCCTTGTAGGCGGCCCAGGCCGCGGCCACCGCAGCGTCCGAATCAGCCGCGTTGGTCACGTCCATCAGCATCACAAACGAGCCGCCCTCGGGCGCTTCCAGCAGCGTGGCGCCACCGCGCACGCTCAGCTTCCAGCCTTGCGGCGCGAGGAAGCGGTTGCCTCGGGTGGTGGTGCTGGGGGTATCGGCGGCCAGCGCGCTGGCCGCGGCCTGCGCCATGGCCGACTGCGGCAGTCCCGCCCCCACGATGCCCAGCAGCAGCCCGGCTGCCATGGCCAGTTGGCCGATCTTGCGTGTACGTGCTCGTCCCATGCCAGTCTCCTGTGGCGCCGCCGGGCCGGATGGCCCGAAGCGGCGGGCCATGATGCCAGCGCGCTGCGCCAGCGGCGAGCCGCAGATTGGGGGGACTCGCGCCAGCATGAAAAAGGCGGCCTCGCGGGCCGCCTGGGTCAAGCCTTCAGTGCAAGTTCAGCGAATCAGGCCGTAGCTCAGCGGAATGAAGCGGTAGCCCTTGCCTTCGGCGCGCAGATGGCCGAGGCCGGGGAAGGACAGGTGGGCCGCGCCGACCAGCTCGCCGGTCTTCACCGCTTCGGCGTAGGCCGCCTTGCGCTGCACCGCGGCGGCCTTCGAGTCCGAGTCGAACTCGATGGTCACCGAAGGATCGTCGAACTGCACTGCGGCCACGTGCATCAGGTCGCCCCACAGCACCAGCGTCTGGCCATTGCTTTCGATCTTGTAGGTGGTGTGGCCAGGCGTGTGGCCGTAGGCGGCGTGGCCGCTGATGCCGGGCATGAAGGTCGTGTCGCCACTGAAGGGTGCGAACTTGCCGGCCTTCTGGTACGGGCCAATGGCGTTGATCGGGCCCTGGAACGAGCCCTTGTTCTCCGCCGTGGCCTTGTCGAGGTTGGCTTGGCTGAGCCAGAAGTCGGCGTCGCGCTGGTCGGCATGCACGGTGGCATTCGGGAACGTGCGTTCGCCATTGCCGCCCAGTCCGCCGATGTGGTCCGGGTGCATGTGGGTGATGAACACGTCGTCGACCTGCTCGGGCGAGTAGCCGGCCGCCTTCAGGTTGGCCAGCAGCTTGCCGGTCGTCGGGCCGAACAGGCCGGCCGCGCCGGTGTCCACCAGCACCAGCTTGCTGCCGGTGTTGATCAGGTAGGCGTTGATCGAGGTTTCCACCGGTGCCTGCTGGAAGCTGCGCGCCAGCGCCTTGGTGGTCTTGGGCGCGGGTTCGTGCAGCAGTTTGTCGACCGGCAGGTTCACCGTGCCGTCGGACAAGGCGGTGACCTCGAAGTCGCCCAGCATCACGCGGTAGTAGCCGGGCGCGCTGGTCTTGACCTGGGGTGCTGCGGCGTGCGCGGCCGGCAGCAGCGCGACGCCGCCAGCGGCAGCGACGATGGCGGCCATGGTGGCCCGCAGGATGGCGCGGCTGGCGCGTGCTTGAATTTGCATGTGGGATGCCCCTCTGATGATTGGTACGCCAGCTTGCCGGCCGGGCTTGTTGCCCGCCACTGGCATCTGGTCGGGGGGCACGCTATCCCAGATGGCCCGACCCGCTGCGACGTGGGGATTCAAGCAGCTCGGAAATCGCGCAAAAGTCAAGGACAGAAAAGGCAGATCCTGGTTGCCGCTTTTTACCGCAATCCAGTGCCCGCCCAGGCGTGACAAGGGCTTGGCGCGGCCGTCACCGGCTTATCCACAGGCTTGTCCAACGTCACTGGGGACTGACCCGATGAACAGGCCGGAAAGCGTGCCCTTTTTTACAGCAATGTGACGGTTCGTCTTGTGCATCAAGCACTTGCGACGGCCGCGCAACGCTTGTCCACAGGCTTGTTCAGCCTGGATGGGGGTTGTTTTGCCCGATCCCGCGTGCCGCGCGGGTGACGCGGGTTACAGCAGCGACAGGATCTCCTTGCGCTTCTGCTGGTATTCCTCTTCGCTGATCAGGCCACGCTCGCGCAGCCGCTTCAGGGTCAGCAATCGCTGCTCCGCCTCGTCGGCCGACACGGCTTCGCGTGCGCGCGGGGCAGGAGAGGCGGCGGCCGCGGGCGCGGTGGACGGCACAGCGGCGGCGGGTGCCACGGCTGCCGGCATCGCCAGCGGCATTTCCAGCCAATCGGACCGCTTGGCCGCCGCGGAAGCGCTCTGCAGCTTGGCGCTGCCGGGCGCGGCGCGGCTGCCGAATTCGAACGCGGGCCGGGTGTGCGTGCCGCGTGCCCGGTCGAAGAAATCGAACCTTGCATCGTGCACGATCAACTGCAATGCGCCGTTTGCCACGAACAAGCGGGCGGTCACCGCGATCGGGGCGAAGAAGCTTCCGTCATCCCGCCGGGCCGACGAAACAAAGACGACATCGTCGGACGGACTGGCCGTGGCGAGTGCCCTCGAAAGCGGATCGACGAGATCCTTGAGTTCGCTGTCGCTGAACAATGGCACGTCGGCGCTTGCCGCCGGCGTGCGGATCGCCCGCAGTTGCGCGAACAGCAACTCGGTAGGTACCCGGGCGGGGTGCTGATTTGGCGGCGCCCCGGCCTCGATCGGCACGAGCCGCACCTCGGAGTACTCGCCCACCGTCCAAAGGCGCGGGCCCTTGGATGCGCTCGATGCGGCCTGCTGTGCAGCACTGAACAGCGGCGCGATGCCGGCGTGCACCGGGGCAACGGCGGCGATGGTGGTGCCTGCGAGCAGCACGGCACGAGTGGTTTGACTGAGCTTCGTCTTCATGTTGCAAACGATAGCACCGTGGCCCGGCAGCCTTCGAGCCCACCCGGGATTTCACAGCGCTGTCCATTTCCGTGTCGCGTTGATACTGGCGCCGGTCCCCGCATCTCCTCCGAAAGCCCCGCATGCGCCTGCATGAGTTCCCGAAGACAGCCAGTTGCCGATCCCTGCTCGTGCTGCTGCTGGCCCTGGCTGTCGCTGGCGCCGGCGCCGCCGCTGCGGTACCCCGCGCCGCCAATCCGGCTTCAGCCTTGCCGGACATCGCGCATGGTCCCGACCAGATCCAGGTTGGCAACCTGACACTGGAACGCTGCCAGCAAGTCGCCTACTGCGGCCGGCTGGACCGCCCGCTCGACCCCACCGGCGCGGTGCCCGGCACCATCGCCATCCGCTTCGAGCTCTACCGCCGCCACCTGGCGGACCAGCCGGCCACAGGTACCTTTGTCGCGGTCGAAGGCGGCCCGGGCTATCCGTCCAGCGGCACGCGCAGTGCCTACCTGCGCCTGCTGTGGCCGCTGATGGACAGCAAGGACTTGCTGCTGGTGGACAACCGCGGCACCGGCGGCTCACAAGCCATCGACTGCCCGCGGCTGCAGACCGAACACCGCAGCGGCGGGCCGACTGTCGCCGACATTGCCGCCTGCGGCCGTCAGCTCGGTGCCACCGCGCCGCTCTACAGCAGCGCCTACGCGGCCGACGACCTGGCTGCCGTGCTGGCCGCGCTGCAGCGCGATCAGGTGGACCTGTATGGCGACTCCTACGGCACCTACTTCAGCCAGGTCTTCGCCTACCGGCATCCGTCCTTGCTGCGCTCCGTCGTGCTGGACTCGGCCTACCCGGTGCCCATGGTCGGCGGCGAGTCGCCGTGGTACCCGTTTTTCGCGCCGACGATGAACGCGGCCTTCAATGCCGTGTGCGCTCGCTCGCCGTCCTGCGCGGCCTTGCCGGGCAGCAGCATGGACCACATCCAGCCGGCGCTGGACGCCTTGCGCGCCCATCCCTTCGACGCCGAAGCGCGCAATGCCGATGGCGAGATGACGAGTTTCCGCGCCGACGCTTCGACGCTGGCGCTGGTGATGCTGGCCGGCGCGCCGCCGTACGCGGTGGCCAGGGAGCTGGACGCGGCTTCCCGCGCGTTCGTGCAGGGCGATCAGGCGCCGCTGCTGCGCCTGATGGCCGAGGCCATCAGCTCGCAGGACCCACGCTATGCCCACGACCTGCCGCAGGCCTACAGCGAAGGCCTGTTCTGGGCCGTCAGCTGCCAGGACTATGCGCAGGTCTATGACATGACGCTGCCACCCGCCGCTCGCCAGCAGCAACACGACCGGCGCATCGCAGACCGCCAGCGCCGCGCGCCCGACACCTACGCGCCGTTCAGCATCGACGAGTTCCGCGGCATGTCGCTGGACTACAGCCTGCTGGACGCCTGCGTGCGCTGGCCTGCGCCTTCCGCGGCGCACCCGCCCGGGCCGCTGCTGCCGAAACACCCGCAAATGCCTGCCGTGCCGGTGCTGGTGCTGAACGGCGAGTTGGACACCATCACCACGCCGCCCGAAGGCGCCGCGGCGGCCTCGCTGTTCCCGAACGCCCGTCACATCGTGCTGGCCAACGAGTTCCACGTCGGCGCCTTGCCGCCGATGCGCGACGATTGCGGCGCAAACCTGGTGCGCCGCTTCTTCACGACGTTGGACGCAGGCGATGCCAGTTGTGCCGCTGCCATTGCGCCATTCCGCGCCACGCCGCTGTTCGCGCTGCGGTCAGCCGCGTTGCCCTTGCCCGTGGCGCAGCCCGGCAACCAGGCCGGCGAAGCCGCGCTGAAGGCCGCGGCTTCGGCCGTGCTCGAACTGGGCGACGCCACAGCCCGCCTCGAAAGCGCCGGCGGCTCGCTCAGCCCCGCGCTGCGCGGCGGCAGCGTGGCCCACCAGTTCAGCGAAGGCATCTACCAGCTGACGTTCGCCCAAGCGCGCTTCACCGACGACGTGGCCGTTGACGGCAGGTTGACATGGCCCTGGGGCCGCGGCACTGCGTCGGCGCAGATCGGCTTCACGACCCCCACTGGCGAGCGCGGTGAACTGGCCGTCAGCTGGCCCGAGCAGCAGGCCGGCAGCCTGGCGACGCTGCGCGGCACGCTGGCCGGCCGCCGCATCGAGGCGCAGATGCCTGCGCCCTGATCTCACCCCGCCAGGAAGTCCGCCTGCCTGAACCTCGCGGCCAGGAACTGGCCGTTGGCGACCAGCGCGGCGGCGTCTTGCGAGGCCACGTTGGCGACGATTTCGCGCAGTTGGCTGTCCAGCAGGTCCAGCTGTTCGGCCAGCAGCTGGCGCGCGGTCTTGCCGTCTTTCAACGGGTGGTTGAGGCGGAAGGCAGGGGGCAGGGCGGCGTAGTTGGCCAGGGTTTCGGGCAGGTAGCGCAGCACGGTTTCGCGCACGGTGAAGAGGTTGTCGCCGTGCGTCTGCACGCCGACCAGGCGGGGCAGGACTTCGGCGGCGGACTCGCGCACACGGGCCAGGTGCTGGCGCATCTCGTCGTTCAGGTGCGGGCTGGCCTGGGCGATGACGGTGTCCAGGCGGTCCAGCGTTTGCGCGACCGTCAGGCTGTCTTCGATGTGCCGCTCCAGCGCCGGCGCGCGGCGGCCCAGCAGCCAACCGGCCGCGTACAGCCCGGCGGTGATGAGCAGCCAGCCGTGCGCGATGACACCGGCGAACAGCAGCGCGGGGCCGAGCAGCGCCAGTGCGCAGCCGGCGATGTTGGCGCTGCTGTACAGCCACAGCAGCAGGCGCAGCTTCAGCGTGCGTTCAGGCATCGCGGCACCGGCCTCACTGATACCCCCGGATTTCCTTGAACACCTGGCTCAGCTGCAGCTTGCGGCCGTCGAATTCGCGGCCACCGGAGAGCTGGGCGATCTGCTGCATCTCGGTGACGTTGCCTTCGCCGAACAGGATGGGGAAGATGCGGGCCGGCAGCGGGCCGGCGTGGCTGGCGCGGAAGTCGGCCAGTTTCAGGCCCGCGTTGTTCTCGCCATCGGTCAGCAGCACGATGCTGACCTGGCGCTCCGGCTCGCGTTTCATCTCCTGGGCTGCCAGCGCCTCGGCCTCGCTGAGGGCCGAGTAGATCGCGGTGCCGCCGTCGGCGCTCATCGCGTCGGCCTGGCGCAGCAGGCTGGCGCGGGCGCTGTCGATCTGGCCGGCGTCGAAACGCACCCAGACCGGTGGCGCGACCTCGCTGGCGAAAGTGATCAGCACCACGCGCTCGCGGCTCTGGAAGGCGCTGTAGCGGGCGCTGGCGGTCGTGTTGGTGGCGCTCGTGGCGTCCGCACCGGTCAGCTGCTTCAGCGCGCTGCGCATCGCCTGCAGGCGCTGGCCTTGCATCGAGCCGCTGAGGTCCAGCACGAAGATGGAGGTGGCCGGCTTGCGCCACTTGGCCTGGTAGGCGGCCAGCACCGCGTCGATCACTTCCAGCCTGTTCGGGAAGGCCAGCTCGGCCACTGCGGTGGCGGGCAATGCACTGGCCAGCGGCGCTGCGGGGTTGGCCGGGCGCAGGAAGGCGGCGGCCAGCGCATCGCGCTGGAAGGGCAGGGCCTTCAGCGCGGCGACCAGCTGGTTGTACGGTGCGCGCTGGGCCTCGTTGAGCAGCATCAGCGGGTAGTCGGCCGAGATCATGCCGTCGCGCGGGTAGACCAGCACCAGGCGGTTGGCCGGTGCCAGCCGGGCGTTGGCGCGCAGGATCACGGCCTCGTAGTTGACCATCGCGTCGATGGCGGCCGGGTTCTTGATGTAGGCCTCGGCCAGCCAGCCGGAGCTGCCGGCAGTCAGCTGCTGGCCGCTGAGGAAGGCTTTCAGCCTGGCCTCGTCCACGTCCTTCTCGGTCAGGTCTTCGGTTTTGCCGGCCAGGGCCGCGGCCACGGCGAACAGCGCGCTCATGCCGGTGTTGGAGCTGGCGGCATTGGTCATGCCGTAGCGCAGCTTGCCGTCACCCGCGGCCTGGGCGATCTCGGCCCAGCCGGGGGCCTGCCGGTCCCAGCCCAGCTCGGCCGCCTTCGCGGCCTTCACGCCCAGCGCAATGCGCGAGTAGAAGAGCTTGTCGCGCGCCAACGGTTTGACCTGCAGCGCCAGCGCCGGGTAGGCACCGTTGGGCGGCAGGATGGCATCGAAATGCTCGCCGGCGTTGATGCGCTCGACGATGTCCAGCGTGCCGGCATACGAGAGTTTCAGGTCCAAACCCGCGGCTCGCGCGGCTTCGATCAGCGGCGCTTCCAGGTCCTTCAGCTCGGAGCCGGCGAGCACGGTGAATGGGGTGGCGCTTGCGCCGTTGTCGGCTGACGCTGCGGGCCGCTTGCCGCAGGCGGCAAGCGCCAGCAGCACGGCGGCGAAGAGCCACCACCGGCCCAGCCTCACAGCGTGACCCCGCCGCTCGGTGCCTGCAGTGCTGCGCTGCCGTCCTGCTGGCGCACCCGGTCCAGGTAGCTGCGGCTCTTGGCCACTTCGTCGCTCAGGGTGTTGACGGTCGTCTGCATGGCATCCAGCGCCTGGACCTTGAACTCGGCAATCGCGTCCATGGTCTGGTAGATGTTGGCGAAGGCCTGCTGCAGCTTGGCAAGTTCGATGGTGCTGCTGGCGGCCTGCTGGTGGATCGCACCGCTCTGCTCGCGCAGCAGCTCGCTGGTGCTGGCGATCAGGTTGCCGGTGGTCGTGTTCAGTGCGCTCACCTGGTCCAGCACCAGCTTCTGGTTGGCCAGCGCCTGGGCCACGATCACGGCGGTGCGCAGCGCGGAGACGGTGGTGGTGGTCGCACGGTCCACGCCCTTGGTCAGCTCCAGGTTGTTCTTGCGGATCAGGTCCAGCGCCAGGTAGCCCTGGATGTTGACGGCCAGCTGGGTCAGCAGGTCGGTGACTTTCTGGCGCGCGTAGAACAGCATTTCCTCGCGCACCACACGGGCCTTCTCGGGGTCGCTGGCATCCAGCTCGGCGGCCTTCGCGGCGAGCTGGCTGTCCAGCGCCTTGCCGATGTGCACGTACTTCTCCAGCCGCGTCATCAGCGCCCAGAGATTCGTCTTCTCCTGCTCGATGGCGGCGTTGTCGCGCAGCAGCTCGTCCTTGCCGCGCTTGAGCGATTCGATGATCGCGTTCAGGTGCGCCTGCGAGGACTGGTAGCGGTCGAAGTAGTCGACCAGCTTGTTGCCCAGCGGGATGAAGCCCAGCAGCTTGCGGGCCGAGAACAGGTCGCCCTGCCGGGACGGGTCCAGCGCCTCGACCTGGCGGCGCAGGTCGACCAGCGACTGGCCGATCTGCGAGCCCTGGTCGAACAGCCCGTTCTTCAGCGACCCGACCGGCCGCTCCAGCATGCGGTTGGACACCGAAGCCGAAGCTTCCACGTCCTTGTTGCCCATGCTGTGGATGCGCTCCACCGCCAGCTTGAACTGCGGGTGCTGGCTGTCGTGCGCGCTGATGTCGTCGATGAACTGCCGCACCTGCTCGTCCAGTTCAGACACCTCTTCCGGCTTCAGGCGCACCTTGCCGCTGGCCGATTCGATGGGCAACGCCACCACGGGCGCGGGCGGCTCCAGCGTGAAGGATGCGGGCGGCTGCAGCGTGTCGGCCGGCTTGTCGACGTTGTTCATGTTCGGCTCCCTTTCGTTGTTCGGTTCGTGTTCATTTGAAGCGGGCGTCTATGCCCACGATCATTCGTTCCAGCCACTCGAAGCTGGGCGGGTCGATCACGTCCACCAGCACCTCGGGCACGTTCACGCCTTGCTTGGCCCAGCCTTCGGGGCCATGGCTGTCGCCGCCGGTGCGAAAGCCGTGCTCGTGGGCCAGCGCGCGCAGCGCCGGGTCGTTTTCGAGGGCGGTGCCCAGCCTTGCACCAGCGGCGGTGTAGGGCACCAGCACGTGCTTGGAGAAGACGGTGGGGCGCGGGTAGATCAGCACCATGTCGCGCTGGCGCTGGGCGGGGTTCTTCAGCCAGAAGGCCACCAGCTGGGACTCGTAGGCCACCAGCAGCGGCGCCTTGCCCATGCCCAGCGCCAGGTAGTCCTCGAAGGGCCCGGCAGACGACTGCTCCTGGAAGCCCTGGCGCAGGAACAGCGGCGCGACCAGCGGCATCACCCGGTCCACGTCCTCCTGGCTCTGCACGATCTGCTGGCGGTTGGCCAGGTAGCTGGCCAGCGCCAGGTACATCGCGGCCGAGTTCGAGGTGCGCACGTCGGTCGAACTCACCAGCACCGACTTGCGGGTGGCAAAGGCTGCGCTGGCCTTCAGCTCGTCCCATCGCGTGCCGTTTTCGACCAGCTTCATCAGCGCCGGCAGGTCGGTCAGCTCGTAGAAGTCGCCGTGTTTCGTGGCGATGCCGTTGGCCACCAGGATTTCGGCGATGGGCCGCCAGCTGGCAAAGACGATGGGCGTGTAGAAGGGGTTGAAGACCGCCGCCGCCTTGGCCTTGGACTTGAGCTGCTGCGCGGCCGGTGCGCCGGACGGAAAGCCGAAGTCGTAGCGGCCGGGGTCGAAGCCGGCGGCAATCGCGCGGGAGCCGGCTGTCTCCACCGTCACGCGCAGCCCCTGGGCCGCCAGTGCCTGCTGCACCTTCGGGTCCGCGAAAAACGCTTCTTTCTCCGAGCCGATCAGCCCGCGCAGCGTGACTTGCTGCGCCTGGACCTGCTGCGCTGCGGCACTGGCCACGGCATCGCCTTGCAAACGGGTGTGGGAGTACCACGCGCCTGCGCCGACGGCGGCCAGCAAGGCCACTCCCAGCACGGGCGCCAACAACTTACGCACTGCCAAAGATTTGCGCTCCTCACGCACCACGACGATGGTGCTTGCGCGCGACGCTAGCGGCGCTTTGTGACAGGACACCACATGCCTGGTGTCATTTGCGTGCCGCGTATTCCTGCTGCTGGACCGAAGAGCAGGCTGGCAAGCTGCGCCCCCATGCGGCCGACGCCCACGAAGGCATCCAGACCTTCAAGCAGGTCGTGCTGGAGAACCCCGCCCAAGGCGAGTACGAAGTCGAAGTCTCGGCAGATGCCTTCCCGGCGGACCCGTTCAACCAGCAGAACCTGCAGCCGTTTGCGCTGGTGTCCTGGGGACGGGGACGGAAGCGAAGTTTGCGCAGACGGTGGCGCAGGTGGCGGGGGCGGCGGTTTATTGAGGGCGGCGCTGTTGGACTGCTTCTGTTTAGGGTTGTGGGATACCTACCCGGCAGCAGAGCTGAGGGTCGATGTTCGACGACCTGGGGGCAGTCACCGCCGGCGCTACCGGTGCGCAACTTCAGGCCGCGCGCCCTCATGGAGTGCAGTGCGAGTAGGCGATTCTCCGGGTCTCGTGCCCTTCACGTTCTCGCGCGGAAGCTTCTCCGGAAGGACAAAGTGCCGCGCACCTTTCTCGGCCATCATTCGCTTCTCCCGTTGAAATATTAACCGCCGAGGGCGGCCTGGCAGAAGACCCTGAGAAGAAGCGAGATCAGCTCGGGCAACGAGCCTTCTTGCCGCTTCAGACCAATCAGACCCGGACAATCGCCCAGCCCCTCTTGGCCAGCGTCTCGACGCATTCAGAGATCGCCCTATTGCGATGCATCGCCAAGCACAGCAGATCAGTTGGCCTGGATGAAGCAACGTACAGGTTCCGATACAGACTCTTGCTCGAATCGGCGGCCTTCTTGGGCAGGAGCGTTTGATTGGCGATGCTGGCTAGTGCCGCCTCGATGTCATGTGACCTTGCTGGGTGAGCATGTGCCTCCAGAACCAGCGTCGCCAAGTGCGTCTCCCCCTTTACTGAAGCGATCGTTCCCAGTGAGATTCGCACCTTTCGGCCGCCCTCTTCGGAGGTATGTTCATCCATGGCAGCCCGCTTCTCGCTCGCGTCAGCGGTCACCTCAAAGCATGGGGCCTTACCGAATTCACCCCGATCATGACCATCCTCGAACGTATGCTGAAGGCAGACATACATGGCGTCGACCGTGCTCTCCCAGTTTGCCGGTAGCGTCAGATCGCGGGATACAGTCAGCGTGTGACAGAGTTTCCGGACATTTTCTGTAGCCACACCCCGCTCCTCCAGCCGACGAAGGAGGAACGTCGAGTCCCTCACGTCGCGGACAGCAGCCGCCTTGCCCGCGCGCATTGCGAGCAGGATCGCCCGCCGAACATCACGCACCCGTGCTTGCAGCGCGAAGCTGCTTGCCCCCATTCCCGCCGGATTCGCTAGCAGCCTATGAACGCTCTCGGCGCCACTGGGCGTGCTCGAGAACCCGTTGTAGGCAGGCCAGTAGTCCCCAAGGTGCCGACCAGGCTCAGTGTTCGCCTCGCTCTTCTTGCGCGCGCAGATTGCCTTGACCTTGGCTCCCTCTAGCTCCGCGTCAGTGAACGTCGCCAGCACATGCTTTCCGAATGCGTCGATCACGGTCTCAACAGACGCGGTCTCGTAAAGGAAGAGTACTGGCAGTCTCGCGTTGGCCGACGCGTTGGCCGTTACCGCTTCGCCGTGAACCTGCACAGACCGCACGACCTCCGCGATGGACTCGCCAAAGCGCTTTGTGGAGCTGACGTTCAGGTGTCCCGTGCGCGGGAACGAGAGTACATCGGCCTTGCTGGAGATCAGAATACGCTGGTTGTGGTCGCCGAACCGTTGCATCACGACATCCGTTTCGAAGATGCGTGAAAGCAAATTCTCCTGCTCGGCGCTCGTGTCCTGCATCTCATCAATTAGCACCAAAGGAAAGCGGTGCGAGAGGCGCTTGGCGACTTCGGGAGACTTGGCAAGGAGGTTCTCCGCGAAAGCAAACATGTCGCAGTAGCGGAAGACCCCCTTTTTCCTGAGTTCGTCCTTGATCTCCTTGGCTTGGTTGTAGGACGGCGACCCGGGCCCTGGGAGCTCTCCAAATTCCCAGCCGAACTCAACGTCCTTGCCCTGGTACCGCAGGCTCGCTATGGCAGCCGGCCCCTTGTTGGGGTTCATCTGAACCCAGCCCTTGAGCTTCCATTTGTGGTTCAGCAGGGAAAACGCCCGAGCAGCGAAGACATCGTCATCTACAACATCCACCAGCTCGCCACGACTCCTGAGATGGGGGAGCGCGAGGAACTGATTCACGAACGCGTGGATAGTCCCGACAAAGTGCGGGTATCCAAGAAGGTTCGAACCTGTCGCCGTGGCGCCGAGGCGCTTCGCGATCTCGTCTCGGGCGACGTTGGTGTGGCTCAGCACACATATGCCGCGGCGCGGATGCTTCCACTTCCTCGCAAGCATCGCCAGCTTCGCGGCAAGCAGCGTCGTCTTCCCGCTTCCGGGCGCTGCTTGGACGTCGCGAGGGCCCATCTCTAGAAGGACCGCCTGCCGCTGCACGTCGGAGAAGTCGAGCGAGGGAAACGACCTTGCCAGCTCGCAGAGGTCGTCCTCATCAAGAATGGGTAGTGGCATCGTCAGGCCTCCCCACGGCGGTCGCAGACGGTGCCGCCGCGGCTGCTGCTGCGGGCGCGGAAGTAGCCGCCGGCGCGGTATGGGGGACTGGGGCGGTCGCAGCGGCGGAAGCGGCAAGGGTAGCGGGCGCGTCAACCGTCCCTGTTAGGTGCCGAAGCGCCGCCTTGAGATATGCGGGCAGCTTATCCAGGAGCGCCTGGCCAGCCCCATAGGCGCCAGAGCGAATCAGCGCAGCTGCGTACTGTGCCGCTACAGCCTTGGACGCCTTCTTCTGGTACAGCGGCTGGTAGATCAGTGACCCGAGGACGATGGCATCGCTCTGCATCTTTTCGAACGCGTCCCACCCATCGGTAGCCGCCTTCTTGGCAGCCACCTCGTCTTGCTCCGTCATGCGTTCATCTCGGCTCTTGGCAGCCTTCGCCATCGAGATGGCGACGTGCATCATCGACTTGAGTGGACTGATTGCCAAGTCAAACTCAAGCGTCCAACGGTCCGATACGAACACCATCACCATCGGATCGCTGCCAGATTCGACCCTTGCCTTCTTTGCCGCCACGGCCAAGCCCGCCTCTCCCGCCGCGTAGTCCTTATCAAAGCGCTTGCGACCGTCCGAGGGAATCGTCACGTAGCTAGCAACGTCCGGGACGATGTCCCGGTCCGTGATGCAAGCGACCGGAATCGGCATCGACTCCCCAGCAGCTTGCCGCTGAAAGACCCGCGCGTAGTGGTACAGCCCGACATCGCCGACGTTGACGACGGAGATTCCGTATTTCGAGAACGACAACCCGCACATTTCTGCAATGGCCGGCAGCAGAACCGCCTCTGCAGGCCCCTCGACGATGGCAACACCACGGGCGAAGAACAGGTTGGACTTCGTTGCATCGATGAACCTGCGCAGGTACTCATAGTCGGCCCTGGCAAGCCTGGTCTCGCCGATCCGTAGCGGGTACGTTCTGGCGCGGTGCACGAGCGTCATCGCCTCAATCGCCGCGCCCGCCGCGAGAGACGGGCTGTGAGTGCTCAGGACGACCTGAACCGGCGCTTGACTCGCGACCGGCTTCATCTGCAGCAGATCCATGACCAACTCCTGCAGCTGAGGATGGAGGTGGGCTTCGGGCTCTTCGACCAGCAGCAGGCCGAGGTCGTCTCCCGAGCGAAGCAGTACGAGCTCGGTAGCCATGAACAGCGCGTTGTTGTAGCCGAGCCCGCGCAGACAGCGCTCATCGGCGGGAACCCCATTGGGAGGTGCGAGACCGAGTTCGAACCGCTCGAGGATTTGCGAGAGGTTGGCCTCGCCCACCAAGCGAATCTGGGAGGTCAGGCTATCCCCTGCAAACGCCATCTGGCCCAGGTAGTTCTCGTTGATGTCCTTCTGTACGGCAGTGATCGCGGCGTTCTGGCCGATGTGATGCTGCGCTTGATTCATCACGCCTACCAACGTGGAGGCCGCGTGCGGATTCGCAGGGTCGAAGTCGCTGGTCTCCTGGCCAGCCATCAGGTCGTGGGCACTCAGAATCTGGGACAGCCGCGACTGCCTGCCAGGTCGAAGTTCGGCCTCCGCATCCCGTAGCGGACGCAGGTAAGTCGCACGCACCAGGTCACGTACCGCGGAGCCAATCTCCGGACCACTCCCGTTAGCACCCGCGCGCGTGATTGACTCGACCCGAGGCCGACGGCCAGGCTGCGGCGCGTGACGCCTTGCCTGCAGGTTCAACACCAAGCTTCGCGAGCCATCGGCTTCGTACGTGAGCCATTCGAGTACCGCCGCCTCTTGTGGATCTGACAGGCCGCAGAACGTCGCCTCGATGACCAACCGTTCAGCCCTACCGGCAGGCCCGACGTGAAAGTCGTGGTCAGCAAGTCGCACTGATTCAAAGCTGGTCGTCCACAGGGCCATACGTATCGCGTCGATGAGCCCCGTCTTTCCGGCATCGTTTTCGCCGATAAGGATGTTCATCCCAGGATTGAGCGACCAATCTAGCGCAGGGGCGGTCGCGGACTCACCGAAGGCGCGAAAGTTCTCAGCTCGGATCTTTTTCAGGTACATACGTGCATTCTTAAGACTGGTTACCCAGCGCACTTTCGATTCCAGGCGAAACGCGCGCAACGGCGGTGCGCCATGGGCCACCCGCGGCCCGGGCTAGGGTGATGTCCAGAGCAGTGGTGTAAGTCACTTAGCCTCATGGGCCTGACCGACACTTCGTACTTCTTGCTGCATTCGACCTTCGGCAAACTTTTGGGCGCGAAAGTCGCTGCACGGAAATATCTCACAGCTCGCTTCGTGACTGACAACATCACGGACGTCGAATTTCCTGACCTCCTGGGCTTTGATGAGGCTCCGCCCATTTTTCATACGGGATCTTGGGACGGTGGATGCATCGGGCCGCCTGCTTTGCAGCGGAAGCAGCCGGCCGAGTCTCCAGTCCCGACGATCAGTGCCGCTGCGAAGCGGTCATCTCGACGTCCACGCAAATTTCGGTACGCGTTCGCCCATGCAGGTGTTTCCTGGGCACCGGCCCGGTGGTGCGCGTTGCGCAGACGGTGGCGCAAGTGGCGGGGGCGCGGTTTATTGAGCGCCCAGGCGGCGCTTTTAGGGCCCCGTCACCAGCTTCAACTGGACAAGCGCCGCAGCAGCGGTCTGGTTGAAATTGCTGCCGCAATCCTTGGCGCTGAGGGCAAGGCTGGCGGTGCCGGGCTTGAACGCGTTCGGGACGATGGCATTGACGGTGCCGCTGCATTGGCCGCCGCCGCTTCGCCGCGGAGAGCTGCAGGTGCTGTCGGGCCGTGACGCGCGCCGCGCCAGTGATGCGTAGACATTGGCCGTGTTCTCAGCGCCGCCGGACGCAATCATGACATCGCCCACGTTCGGGTTGAGCTGGAATTCCCGATCACGCTGAGGCTGTCGAGGGGAGTCGGCGCGCACCTCGATGCAGGCACTTCGACAGGCTCAGTGCGAACGGATCCAAAACAGTGCGAACGGATCCAGAACTGTCTCAGTGCGGATGGATCAAGGGCCGTCTCAGTGCGAACGGATCAAAATTTTCTTTGGATAAGAGCGACCTCAATAGGTCAAGCCAATGTCGTCATGGCGACGCAGGCGCGTCGAGCCGGCGGAACCATGCGGAAAAGGCATCGGGCTCGACTGGGCGGCTCAGCAGGTAACCCTGCAGTTCGTCGCAGCCGTGCGCGCACAGGAAGTCGAGCTGCGCCTGTGTCTCGACGCCTTCGGCGACGACCTTCATGCCGAGGCCATGGCCGAGTGCGATCACGGCTTTGGCGATCGCACTGTCTTCGGAGTCGTTGGGCGTGTCCTTGACGAATGAGCGATCAATCTTGAGCGTGTCCACGTTGAAGCGCTTGAGGTAGCGCAACGACGATTGACCGGTGCCGAAGTCGTCGATCGCGATGCCGACGCCCATGCGGCCGAGCTCGGCCATCGTGCGCGTGACCACCTCCGAGTCGTCGATGAGCATGCTCTCTGTGAGCTCGACTTCCAGCAGTTGCGGTGCCAGGCCGGTTTCGCCCAGCACGCCTGCGATCTGCTGGACCAATTCGGGGTGCCTGAATTGCCTGGCCGAAACGTTCACCGCAAGCTGCAGCGGGCGCATGCCCGCACGCTGCCACTTCATCATCTGCCCACAGGCTTCGCGGAAGACCCATGCGCCCACCGGCACGATCAGCCCGGTCTCTTCGAGGATGGCAATGAAACGGTCGGGTGCGACCAGCGCCTGGCCTGCAGGCTTCCATCGCAGCAGTGCCTCAACACCGATGACCTGGCCTGTCCGGATGTTGGCCTTGGGCTGGTAATGGAGCTGGAACTCGCCGCGTTCCAGCGCCTGCCGCAGCTGGACCTCGAGCGCGTGGCGTTCGGTGGCGGCCTGGTTCATCTTCTCTTCGAAGAAGCAGAAGGTGTCGCGCCCGATTTCCTTGGACCGGTACATCGCCATGTCGGCTTGCTTGATCAGACCATCGAGGTCCACGCCTGAATCACTGTTCAGCGTGATGCCGATGCTTGCCGTGACGAAGAGCTCATGTGCACCGACCATGATGGGGCGCGCCAGCGCGCTCAGGATTCGCCTGGCGATGGCCGCCGCTTCGCCAGCGTTCACGTCCTCGGTCAGGATCATGAACTCGTCGCCACCCAGGCGAAAGACTTCGTCTGTCGCCGCTGCTTGGCCACTGCGGGCGATCGAGTCGCTGTCGCGCAGGCAGTCTGCCAGCACGTCGGCGATGGCCACCAGCAATTGGTCGCCAACTTCATGGCCCAGGCTGTCGTTGATGACCTTGAAACGGTCGATGTCCAGGAACATCAATGCCAGTCGCTTGGATGAACGGCGCGAGCGCGTGATGGCTTGCTGGAGGCGGTCACGAAACAGCGCTCGGTTCGGCAGGCCGGTCAGGCCGTCGAAGTTGGCCATGCGGGTCAGTTGCTTCTCGTTCGTCTCTCGCTCCGAGATTTCGCGGCTGTGCGCTTCGCGCAGGTGTTCGGTGAGCTCGACGATTGCCGAGCGCTGCTGGCCCAAGGAGTTGGCCATGCTGTCGAGCGCGGACATCAGCCCACCCAGCTCGCCGCGTGGATAGGGCATGGCGATGCGCGCGTTCAGGTCGCCCGCGCCCAGGTTGCGAACCATCGACGTGATGCGTGCCACCGGGCGCCGGATTCCCCATTCCGCCAGCGACCAGACCCCAGCAAACAACAGCAGCGCTGCCCCGGTCAGGACAACCAGACCCTCGCGGAGGTGTCGTCTCGAACTTGCCACCAGCACCTGGTGAGGCTGGCCAAGCATGACGCGCAAGCCCGCTGCCTGCATCGTCGGAGCGTCCGCCACGGCCCAAACGTGACGCAGGCCGTCGACGCCAATGATCTCACCCATGCCGCCGGACTGTGCGAGGGCGAAGATGGGACTGCCCGCCATCGACGCGCCGGGTGTGTGCAGAACTTCCTTGCCGCCCACCGAGGCCAGCACGGTGCCTTTGTCGTCCAGCAGCAGCAGCTCGGCCGCCTCCAGAAGAGACTGCCGTCGTGCGTCTTCGGCGAAGCTCTGCAGGTTCAAGGAGGCCACCAACATGTAGCGAAGTGCACCGTCGTCGGCTCGGGCCGGATACACGACCTGCAGCACCGCGGTGCCCGTGAGGCGACCGAATGCGGGCTCGGTCGAGACGCCGGTTGCGCCGGCCAGCACACGCTTCACATAGTTTCGGTCGGACAGGTTGACCACACGTCCGCTCTGCAAGGAGTCGCAATGCAGTTGCCCATCGGGCAGCACCGTCACGATGCCGGTGTACTGCGGGTAAGTCTCGCGAACCGACGAAAGGTGGGCGGAGCACAGAACGCGGTCGGCGCTGTCGAGAAGTTGAGAGTGCGCCAGACCGTAGTGCAGCTGCGCAGTGCCTTGAACGCGCTGATCAAGCGCCGCCGCCACGTTGTTGGACGAAAGGGCCAGGTTGCTGACCGCGTCGGCGATCTCGGCTTCGCTTTCCTTCAAGAAACGCCAGCCGAGAAGCAAGGCCGGCAGCAGTGTGGCCAGCAATACCAGGCACAGGAGGCGGGAACGCAGGCTCATCGCGGCAGCTCTGCGGATGGATTGACAGGAAAGCAGGACGGTCGCCGCTGCGCATCGCCGTGGTGCGCAGCGCTTGGTTCATCGACATCAAGCTGAACGACGTACATCCGCTTTTTTCGGCGACATGCGTCAAGACTTGAGCGGCTGCCGGCGCAGTTCGCCAGCCCCCCGCCTTCAGCGCGTACAGTTGCCCCTCTCTTCCGAGGCGTTTGCGCCTCCCCCACTGGGCTCACCCACGAGGAATGTTGTCGATGGATGCGCGTGGAGTCTTGCCGGCGCTGGCCTTCGGCCCTTTTGTGCTTGACCGCTCTCACAAACAGTTGCTGGAAGCCGGCAGGCCGCTGCACCTGGGTGGCAGGGCGTTTGACCTGCTGGCGGCGCTGACGGAGCGGCCGGGCGAAGTGCTGAGCCGGCAGGCGCTCGAAGCCAGGGTCTGGCCGCACACCATCGTCGAGGAGACCAGCCTGCGCGTGCACATCTCGGCCCTGCGCAAGATCCTCGGCGACGGCGTGGCCGGCGCGCGCTACATCGCCAACGTGCCCGGCCGCGGCTACAGCTTCGTGGTCCCCGTGACGGTGCTCGCTCCGGCGCCCGAGGCCGCGGTGCCGGCCCTGGCGGCCGCTGCTGCTGTCACGCCGGCGAACCCGCCGCGGCGCGCGCACAACCTGCCGGCCCGGCTGAACCACACCATCGGCCGCTCCGCCGTCACCCTGGCCCTGGGCGAGCGGCTGCTCACGCGGCGCCTGGTGTCCATCGTCGGCCCGGGCGGCATGGGCAAGACCACGGTGGCGCTGGACGTTGCCGAGGCGCAGCTGGGCCACCACCCGGACGGCGTGTGGTTCGTCGACCTGGCGCCGCTGTCGGACCCGGCGCGCGTGCCGCTGGCACTGGCCTCGGCGCTGCGAATCTCGGTGTGTGCCGAAGATCCCTGGGCCAGCTTGGCGGAGCCACTGGGCAACAGCCGCATGCTGATCGTGCTGGACAACTGCGAGCATGTGATCGATGCCGCGGCGCGCCTGGTCGAACGTGTGTTGCGCGAAGCGCCGGGCGTGCACATCCTCGCCACCAGCCGCGAGGCGCTGGAAGCCGAAGGCGAATGGGTGCATCGCCTGTCGGCGCTGGAGGCGCCGGTGCCGGAGGACGCAACAGACGTCGCGCAATGCCGGTTGTTCCCGGCGGTGCAGCTGTTCGCCGAGCGCGCTGCCGCCAATTCGGACGGCTTTGCGCTGACCGAGGCCAATCTCGGTGTCGTCTGCCACCTCTGCCGGCAGCTGGACGGCATGCCGCTGGCGATCGAGCTGGCCGCGGGCCGCATCGACACCCTGGGGTTGCAAGGCCTTGCGGCCCGGCTCGACGAGATGTTCGCGCTGCTCACGCGCGGGCGCCGCACCGCGCTGCCGCGCCATGTCACGCTGCAGGCCTTGCTGGATTGGAGCCATGCGCTGCTGACCGAGGTCGAGCGTGTCGTGCTGCGCCGGCTGTCGGTCTTCCGCTCGAGCTTCACGCTCGAATCGGCAGCGGCGGTGCTTGCCAGCGAGGACCTGCCGGCGACGGCGGTCGTTGAAGGCGTGATCGGCCTGGCGGCCAAGTCGCTGGTGGCCGTCGACGTCAGCGGCGACGCGGTGCTGCACCGCCTGCTCTACACGACGCGAACCTACGCCGCCGACAAGCTGCAGCGCAGCGGCGAGGCCCACCGGATCGCCGCCGCCCATGCCAGGCATTTCGAAGACCTGCTGACGCGCACGCTGCGGGACCGCGACATGCTGCCCATCGCCGAATGGCTGCAGCGCCACGGCCGGATGATGGACGACGTGCGTGCGGGCCTGGACTGGGCCTTCTCGCCTCAAGGGGACACGCTGCAGGGCGTGCGGCTGACGGCCGCGGCGCTGGACCTGGTCTACGAGCTGGGCCTGCTGGACGAATACCGCAGCCGCGTGGACACCGCGGTGGAGGCGGTGGCTTCGCTGCAGCCGCCGCAAGCCGGCCTGGAGCTGCGCCTGCGCGCCGCCCGCAACTTCCTGCACACGCAGACCACCGGGCGCGACTATTCGCGCGGTGCGAACTTCGCGCGCACGCTGGAACTCGCCGACCAGCTCGACTCGGTGCCGCAACGCATCGAGGCCATGTTCAGCCTGTGCGCCAACGCGTTTGGCACGGGCGACTACCGTGACGTGGCGGAAGTCGCCATGCGCATCAAGCACCACGCGCCCGATCCGGACGAGCCGGTGGCCGTGCTGCTGTCCGACCGCTTCCTGGCGCTGAGCTACCACTACCTCGGCCGGCACGACGAGGCCCGCCCGCTGGCCGACAGGGTGCTGCACTATCCGGCGGGCAACGCCTACCGCGAATACATCGGCCACATTCCGAAGACGGTTTCGATGCGCATCCTGATGGCGCGCACGCTGTGGCTGCAGGGCGCGTGCGACCAGGCCGTGGCGGTGGCCGCGCTGGCGCAGGCCGATGCCGAAGGCGTCAACCCCCTGGCCCTGAGCCAGGCGCTCGCGATGGGCGCCCTCCCGATCGCCCTGTGGCGTGGCGAGAACGAGCGCGCCGGCGGGCTGCTGGATCGGCTGCAGGCGCATGCCACGCGGCACTCGCAAGGCTACTGGCAGTCCTGGGCGCGCAGCTACCGGCAGGTGCTGGACGCGCGTGTCAACGGTGCCGCGCCGGGCCTGGGCCTGGGCCTGGCGTTGTCGCCCGTCGAGATGCTGTCCGGCCCGGCCGAGCTGGACATGCTGGGCACCCTGGCCGTGGGTGCCGTGTCGCCGCTGGGCGTCGAGCGGGTCGATGGCGGCATGGTGGGCTGGTGCGGCCCGGAGGTCCTGCGCGCCGACGCCGAGAAGGCCTTGCGCGACGGGACGCAGGCGGTGGCCGCCGCTGAAGCCACGTTCATGCGCTCGCTGGCAATGGCCCGCACGCAGAACGCGCTGTCATGGGAACTGCGCACCGCCACCAGCCTGGCCCGCCTGTGGCGCGACCAGGGCCGGCGCGAGGAGGCGCACCGCCTGCTGTCAGGCACCTACGGCCGCTTCGACGAAGGCCTGGCGACGGCCGACCTGGTGGCCGCGCGGGCGCTGGTCGACGAACTGAATTGAGGCTGCCCGCCCCGCGCCCGGGTCAGCAGATTTCACACCAATTCACGCGGCGCCGGCCGCGGCTCGATCATCATTCCCCAGGGGCTGCGCAGGTGCGCGCCCGGCACAAGACAGGGGAGTTTCGATGGCGCAGCGGGGCAAGGGCACGGGTTCGCGGCAAGGCTGGCGGTGTGTCAGGCCATGTGGCCGGCTGGCTGCCGTTGCCCTGGTCGCCGCCGGCATAGCCTCACCCGCGTTCGCGCAGGACGCCGCTGCGCCGCCCGCGGCCGCGGCGTCCGAGCCGCCGCAGGTGCAGGAGGTGATCGTGACCTCGCAGCGCGTGCAGACGGTGCTCGGCCGCACGCCGCTGTCGGTCGGCGTGCTGGACCAGCACCAGATCGAGACCCGCGGCACGGCCCAGCTGAGTGACCTGGTCGGCGTGGTGCCCGGTGTCACCGTGCCCAACGGCTTCAGCAACCAGCCGCAGGCGGTCGGCATCCGCGGCGTGGGCGTGTCGTCGGCGGCGATGAGCCAGGCGGTGGGCATCTATGTGGACGACGTGCCCATCGTGCGCGGCTATGCCAGCGCGCTGTGGGACCTGCCGGACATCGCACGCATCGAAGTGCTGCGCGGCCCGCAAGGCACGCTGTACGGCCAGAACCTCACGGCAGGCGCGGTGCGCATCATCTCCATCGACCCCGGCGCCGAGCGCGCGGCCTGGGTCTCCGGCTCGCTGGGCAACCACGACGAATACCAGGCGCATGCCTACTTCAACGGGCCCATCGGCGACGGGCCGCTGTCCGGCAGCCTGGCGCTTTCACGGCGCCGCAACGAAGGCTTTGGCTACAACGCCACGCTGGACGAGCACGACAACAAGCTGGACGCGAGCCAGTTCCGCGCCAAGCTGCGCTGGCAGGAACCGGCCGGCTGGGACGCCATCCTGGCGGTCGACGGCCTGCTGGACCATTCCGACACCAACACCGGCAACTTCCCGCTCAACGACCCGAAGGCCGCGCCGCGCGTCAACTTCACGTCCTCCACCTCCGGCCCGTTCAAGCGCCTGGCCGGCGGCCTCGAACTCAAGCTGAGCCATGCGCTGGAAGACGGGATCCAGTTCCACGCGATCACCGGCTACCGCGCCTTCAAGGACGATCCCACCGTGGCCGACATCGGCGGCCTGGCCATCCAGCGCTACCTGCTGGCGCAGAAGGTGCACCAGAAGGTCTTCTCGCAGGAGCTGCAGCTGCAGGCCAGGCAGAGCGACCTGGACTGGACCGCTGGCGCGATGCTGGTGTCGGACGATTTCCACTTCGAGCGCTTCGTCAGCATGACGCCACCCGGCGCACCGGCTTCGTCGAATTCCGACGCGATCACGCACCTGGAGACCACCGACTTCGGCCTCTACGGGCAGGCCCACTACCGCTGGACCGAACGCCTGGGCCTGACCGCCGGCCTGCGCGCCTACCGCACGGGGCAGACCGGCGCGAACCAGTACTGGCTGGCCGACGAGCAGGGCGGGCACACGCAAAACGTCTACCAGGCGCCGCACCTGTCCACTTCGAGCAAGGGCCTGCTGCCGCGGCTGGGTGTGGACTGGCAGCAGGACCGCGACCTGTTTTTCTACGCCAGCTTTGCGATGGGCCAGAAGTTCGGTGGCTTCAACCGCGCGGCTCAGTCGCAGCGCTCGGCCGAATTTGCCACCGACCCGGAGAAGGTCACCAGCTGGGAGCTGGGCAGCAAGTCGCGCCTGGCCGGCGGGCAGGTGAAGCTGGACATCGCGCTGTTCTACAACGACTACCGCGACTACCTCGCCTCGCTGAGCAATGCCGTGATCGACGGGGTGCACGTCGCCGAGCCGGTGCTGGTCAACGCTGGCAAGGCCAAGACCTATGGCGCCGACATCGACCTGGGCATCAAGCTCGCCGAGCACACCGATTTGTCGCTGTCGGCCGAGCTGCTGCGCACCCGCTTCGACCAGTTCGAGAACCCCACCGGCGCGGCCGCCAGCAACTACGTCGGCAACCAGCTGCCGTTTGCGCCGCAGTTCTCGTTGGGTGCGAGCCTGGAGCACGTCCAGCCCATGCCGGACGGCTCATCGCTGGGCCTCTCGGCCTCGGTCCAGCACCTGTCGCGGCAGTATTCGGATGTGCAGAACACGGCGCTCACCTCGGTGCCGGTGCAGACCTGCATCAACCTTGGCGCGAGCTGGCTGACCCCCGAGCGCGGCTGGACCTTCTCGCTGCGCGTGCGCAACCTCACCAACCGCAGCTACGTGCTGCTGCGCACCAGGATCCCGCCGGCCGACGTCGACGCCGCGTTCTACAACGCGCCGCGCACCGTTCTCGCCACCGTGCGCCACGATTTCTGACCCGGGGGCGAGCCATGAATCCCGGCCTGGCGAGCGACCCGGCGCTGTCGCTGCCACAGCAGCCGCAGTCCTTCGAACGGCCGCTGCGCTTTGGCCGCTTCTCGCTCGATCCTGCCCGCAAGCTGCTGCTGGACGACGGCCAGGCCGTGCGCCTTGGCAGCCGCGCGCTGGACCTGTTGATTGCCTTGGTGGAGCGGGCCGGCGAGGTCGTGAGCCACGACGAGCTGTTCGCCCGCGTGTGGCCGAGCACGGTGGTGGAAGCGTCCAGCCTGCGCGTGCACATGTCGGCGCTGCGCAGGGCGCTGGGCGAGGGCAGCGGCAACGGCGAGCTGCGCTACATCGCCAGCCTGCCTGGGCGCGGCTACTGCTTCGTGATGGACATCGCCGACGCCGAGGCGCAGGTGGAGACAAAGGCTGTGCCAGCACCCAGGGCCGTCCCCCTGGCCGCGTCCTTGCCTCGCCCGTTCCCGTCGCGGCTGACCGGCGTCGTCGGCCGTGAGCAGGTGCTGGCCAGGCTGTCGGCCAAGCTGCAGCAGGGCCGGCTGGTGACCGTCGTCGGGCCCGGTGGCATCGGCAAGACCACCGTCGCGCTGGCCGTCGCCCAGGACATCGCCTGGCGCCACGCCGAGGGCGCCGTGTTTGTCGACCTGGCGCCGCTGGTGGACCCGGCGCTGGTGCCCGCGACGCTGGCCGCCGCGCTGGGCATTCCGGTGCCGGCCCAGTCGCCGTGGCCCGCGCTGGAGGCGACGCTGGCCGCGCGGGACCTGCTGATCGTGCTGGACAACTGCGAACACCTGATCGCCGCCGCTGCCGCGCTGGCCGAACGCGTGCTCACCGCGGCGCCGCGCGTGCGGGTGCTGGCCACCAGCCGCGAACCGCTGGACGCCGAATCCGAAGCCATTCTTCGCCTCGAAGCGCTGGGCGTGCCGCCCGAGTGGCCGGCGCTGGACGTGCAGGCCGCGCTCGCCTATCCGGCCTTGCGCCTGTTCGTCGAACGGGCGGCCGCGAGCGACGACCGCTTTGCACTGTCGCCCGCCAACCTGCCGGCCGTGGTGCGCCTGTGCCGCCATCTGGACGGCCTGCCGCTGGCCATCGAGCTGGCGGCCGCGCGCGTGGGCAGCCTGGGCATCCACGCGCTGGCGGAGCGGCTGGACGACCTGTTCCGCCTGCTGCGGCGCGGCCGCCGCACCGTGCTGCCGCGCCACCAGACCTTGCAGGCCTTGCTCGACTGGAGCCATGGCCTGCTGGCACCGGACGAACAACGCGTGCTGCACCGGCTGTCCGTCTTCCGCTCGTCATTCACGCTGGAGGTCGCAGGCGAGCTTGCGAGTTGCGAGCACGTCGGGCGTCAGCGCGTCATGGCCAGCATGCTCAACCTGGTTTCCAAGTCCCTGCTGGAGCTGGAGGTGGGCGAGGCCGGCAAGGTGCCGCGCTATCGCCTGTTGTTCGTCGCACGACTCTATGCCTCGGGCATGCTGGCGGCCGACGGCGATGCGCACGAGGTTGGCCGCCGCCATGCCATCTGCTGCCTGGACCTGCTGGCGGCTGCGAACGCCGATCTGGAAGGCCAACGCGCGACGCTGTCTGCGTGGCTGGCGACCCACGCGCCGCTGCTGCCGGATGTCCGCGCGGCGCTTGACTGGGCCGAGCGCCCTGGCGGCGACCGGCTGCTCGGTGCTGCGCTGCTGGTCGAGTCAGGCCGCCTGGTGCAGGAACTCGGCTTGAACGACGAGTTCCTGCCTCGAACCCTGCGGGCGTTGACCCTCGTGCGCGCAGAGGGCGGCATGCCGGCCCGGCTCGAACTGGGGCTGCTGACGTTTGCGTGCGCCCTGGACGGGCAGTGCAGCACGGCACGCGACCCGTCATCCGAGATTCCTGCCCACCTGGAAGCGCTTGCCCGGCGCATCGGCTCGGCACATGAGCGGCGCACGGCGCTGCTGTGCCTTTGTGCCAATGCCTTCGCTCGCGGTGACTATCCGCGCGTGGCCCAGTGTGCCGCTCGCTACGCCAGCCTGCCACCGGACCCGGACGACCCCACTGACCTTGGCGCCACGCTGGTCGGGCGTCGCTTTGACGCACTGGCCCGGCATTACCTGGGCGACCACCGCGCGGCATGGGCGGACAGCGCCTACTTGCTCCAGCACGCGGGCAGCCTCCTGCGGGGCAGCCGCTACCCCCACATGCCGGTGCAGATGTCGATGGGCGTCCAGCAGGCGCGCATCCTGTGGCTGGAGGGCGCGTCGGACCGCGCGCTGCAGCGCGCGCTGGAGGTGCTGGCCATTGTCGAAGGCGGGCAACATTTCGCAGTCAGCCAGGCGCTGGCGCTGGCGGTCATCCCCATCCTGCTCTGGCGCGGCGACGACGCGCAGGCGGCCACCTTCCTGGATCGCTTGGTCGACAGCGCCCTGGGCCATGGCCAAAGCTTCTGGCTGGGCTGGAGCGACAGCTACTGCAAGGTGCTGGCGCTGCGCGGACAGGCGGTCGATGCACAGCGGCGGCGCATTGGGGCCGAGCGGGGCTGGACCAGCACCATCGAGGGCGACATGCTGGCCACGCTGGTGCCCGCGCTGGCCGGCCCGGCGCAGCTAGCGCGCGTCGAGGCCGGCAGCGTGGGCTGGTGCGCGCCGGAGGTCCTGCGGGCCCATGGCGAACAGTTGCTCGCCGAGCCGGCCCTGGCGGCGCAGGCCGAGCCGGTGTTGCTGCGCGCGCTGGCCCTCGCGCGGCAGCAGGGCGCCCGCGCCTGGGCGCTGCGCGCCGCCTGCAGCCTGGCCACGCTGTGGCATGCCACCGGCCGGGGCCAGGCCGCGCGCGAGTTGCTGGCGCCCGTCGTGGCCGGCTTCACCGAAGGCCTGGGCTGCGTGGACGTCCAGCGAGCCCGGCGCCTGCTGGTGCTTTGGGACGGCGGCTGATCCTCAGCTCACGGCCCGCCGCTCGCGCCCGCGGGGTGCGAGCGACAGCAGCACCAGCGTGGCCACCAGGCTGGCGGCCACCACCGCGAACATCGCGGCCGGCCCCGCGTCGCGCAGCATCGGCACCAGCAGCAGCGGGCCCAGCGCCGCGCCGGTGCGGTTCAGCGCCCAGGCGCCGGCGGTGGCCGAGGCGCGCGAGCGGGTGGGGAACAGCTCCGCGCCGTAGACCGTCAGCAGCGTCACGTACAAGGAGATCGCCAGGTTGAACAGCGCCATCGCGACGATCAGCGCTGTCGTGCCGCTGCTGAAGACAAAGGCCGCGCCGCAGGCCAGCATGGCCACGGCGCAGGCGGCCATCGAAAGCCGCCGGTCGAAGCGGTCCATCACGGTGGACGCCAGCAGCGTGCCCAGCAGCGGGCCCAGCGACGACAGGCCGAAGATCAGCAGCGCAGCGTCGAGCTTGAAGCCGCGCTGGGTCAGCACCGCGCCGGTCAGCAAGGGGAACGCCACGGTGGCCCACGGGCTCAGCGAAAACAGGCCGGCCACCCAGGGCCAGCGGCGCCCGGTGTGGGCTGCGCCGTCGTGCTCGGCACTGGCTTCGGTGCGCACCTCGGTTTCCGGCAGGTCCGGCATGGCTGCCGTGCCGGCCAGCCGCCGTGAGCGCTCGAAGGCCTGGCAGCCGGCCTCGGCCTGCGCGCTGCGCCCGCGGGCCTGCAGCCAGCGCGGCGACTCGGGCAGCGCGAGGAACATCAGCCCCGAGAGCAGTGCGCCCGCGCTGCCCAGCAGGAAGCCCCAGCGCCAGCCTTCCAGCCCCAGGGGCTGCAGGGGCGTCAGCCAGCGCACCAGGAAGATGGCGGCCGGCGGGCCCAGCAGCGAGAGCGAGAGGCTGCAAAAAATCAGCGTACCGCGGCGCCGCGGTGGCAGCAGGTCGGTCAGGTAGGCGATGACGATGGGCGGATAGCCGCCCAGCGCCAGCCCGGAGAGGAAACGGCACAGCGTCAGCGGCATCACGCCGTGCAGCATGCCGGCGGCCAGCGACACGGCGGCGATCCACAGCATCAGGCTGACCAGCGCGGTGCGCCGGCCCTTCCTGTCCGCCCACCAGCCCAGCAGCGGCGCGCCCAGCATCGCCCCGAGGAAGACCGCGGCCAGCAGCAGCGACAGCTCGCCCGCGGGCACCGGGTTCGGTGGTGCCGAGAAGACGGCGGCCAGCACGCCGCCAAAGGCCATCTCCAGCGTGTCCAGCATCATGCCCAGCGCGCAGATCAGCATCGCCAGGCCGTGCAGCCAGGTCACCGGCAGGCGGTCCATGCGCGCGGCGATGTCGCCTTCGAGCACGCGCTCGGGGTGGTGAGAGGAAAGGGCAGTCATCGGCTCTCGTTTTGGGGCCAGGTCCGGACGCCTGGGCTTCGGTGTCCACCATACGTGCTACGCCCGCCGTGCGGCACCGTGCCAGCGCCGGATTCACGCAAATTCACACCCGCCGTTCCCCCCGGCCTGCGGCGGCATGGGAGGATCTGATCCGGCCTTCCTGTCTGACCACCCACCCCACGAGGCGGAACGAGCGTGCGCGAGAACCTCTCCGGGAACCTCCCGGACACACTCTCCTTCGGGCCCTTCGTGCTGACCGCAGCGCCGCGTGGCCTGTGGTTCGGCACGCAGGCGGTCGAGCTCGAGCATGCTGCGCTCGAACTGCTGGCCACCATCGCCCGCAGCGCCCACGGTGCCACTGCCGCGCAGCTCTGGCCGCTGGTGTCCGGCGAGCCCGCTGTCGACGAGGAGCAGCTGGGCGAGTGGGTCGGCCGCGTCAACACCGCGCTGGGCCGCTGCACGCCGGCCTGGTACATCGCCTGGTATCCCGATGACGAGGTGCCTCGCTTCGCGCTGGTCGACGCAACCCGGCGGTCCACCGCCATGGCCGCGCTGCCGGCCCCTCGCACCGACATCATCGGCCGCGAGGACGCGATCCAGCGCGTCGTTGCCGAGCTGCGCGCGCACCGCTTCGTCACGGTGCTGGCCGCTGGCGGCATGGGCAAGACCACGGTAGCGTTGGCGGCAGCCCACCTGGCCGCGAGCGAGCACCCGGACGGTGTGCATTTCATCGACCTGGCGCCGTTTGTCGACGCCGAGCTGGCTGTGCAAGGCGTGGCCACCGCGCTCGGCTGCGCGGCGAGTGGCGTCACGGCCCTGGCGGCCTTGCAGCGCTGGGCCAGCGGCCGGCGTGCGCTGTTCGTGCTGGACAGTTGCGAGCACCTGATCGAGGCCACGGCGCAGGTGGCCGAGGCGCTGCTGGGCGCCGGGCCGGCGATTGCCGTGCTCGCCACCAGCCGCGAGCCGCTGCGCGCCTCAGGCGAGTGGCTGTACCGGCTCGCGCCGATGCGGCTGCCGCAACCGGGCGAGCTGGTGTCGGCCAGCCAGGCGTTGGCGTTCCCCGCGCTGCGCCTGTTCATCGAACGGGCAGGCGTTTCAGATACCTCAGGTGCCGGCTTTGCGCTGGACGATGCGGACGTGCCGCTGCTCGTTGCGCTGTGCACGCGGCTGGACGGCATCGCGCTGGCGATCGAGATCGTCGCGGCCCGCGCAGCCGCGCTGGGGCTTGCCGCGCTGGCCCACAAGGTCGAGCAGCGGCTGCTGCAGCTGCCAGGCCCGCAAACCGCTGCCCCTGCCCGCCACACCACCTTGTCCGCCTTGCTGGACTGGAGCTACCAGCTGCTGTCGCCCGGCGAGCAGCAGGTGCTGCGGCGGCTCGCGGTCTTTCGCAACGGCTTCACGCTCGATGCCGCCAACGAAGTTGCCGTGGGCCCGGGGGCCGATGCCACCGTCGTGCAGGAAGACCTGCTGGATCTGGTCGCCAAGTCGCTGGTGGCGCCGGTGCGCGGCAGCGAGCCTGGGCGCCTGCGCCTGCTGGACACCACACGCGCCTACGCCGGCGCCAAGCTGGACGAAGCCGGTGAGCGCAACGCTGTCAGCCGCCGGCATGCGCTGTGGCTCGCCTCGGCGCTCGCTGAAGCCGAGCGAAGCTGGGACGGCATCAGCCGCGCGCAATGGCTGGCGCGGTATGCGCCCTTGATCGATGACAGCCGCGCCGCGCTGGACTGGGCCTTCACGCCCGGCGGCGATGTCGAACTCGGCATCGAGCTGACGCTTTCCAGTTTCGCGCTGGCCCGGCAGATGCTGCTGGTCGACGAATTCACCCGCCGCGTGGAACAGACGATGGAGGCGCTGGTGGCTCGCGGCATGGACCCGGCGGCCAAGGGGCCGGGCGCCGCGATCAGCTCGCAACACATGCGGCTGATCTTCCTCGTTGGCTGCCTGGGCACCGGTGGCAGTGCCCGCATGCAGGCTCTCGTGCCGGTGCTGAAAAGCCTGGCCGCCGCGCAGCCGGACGCCAGCAGCCTGCTGCACCGCTTCAGCGCCTTCAACAGCATGTGGGCGCTCTCCGTCGCGCAGGCCGACTTCCGGTCTGCCGGCGAATGGGCGGACCGGCTTTCGCAAACCGCCGAGCTGATGGACGACCCGGTCGCGGACCTCGTCGCCGGCCGCATCCAGGCGCAGAACCAGCACTTCATGGGCCGGCATGTCGAAGCCACTGCAATGGCCCGGCGTGTCCTGCACGAGGCCTGGCGCACCATCCCGCTGGCCTACAACCCGTCGCCGGTGGAGCTGCGCGTGTCCATGCGGGTGGTGCTGGCGCGTTCGCTGTGGATGCAAGGCTTTCCCGAGCGCGCCGCTGCGATGGCGAGCGAAGCCATGGCGCAATCGCTCACCGACTCCCCCATCGCCCAATGCCAGGCCATCGTGATGGGCTCGATGCCCGTCGCCCTGTGGAGCGGGCTGGACGACACCGCGCACGAACTGCTCACCCAGGTCACCGACGTCGAAACCATCCAGGGCTTCGGCTACTGGCTGCGCTGGGGCAAGCGCTTTGGCGACGTGCTCTCGCTGCGCGCCGGCAGTCCCCTCCCGGCGATGCAGGACGCGGCCTTCTTCGACGAGCCCGACTGGATCCTCGCCGACCACCTCGCCACCCTGGACGAACGATGGCTCTCGCCGGCCTGTGTCCAGCGCGTCGAGGCGGGCATGGTCGGCTGGTGCACCCCTGAAGTCCTGCGCCGCCAGGGCGAACGCGCCTTGCGCGAAGCCACGCCCGCCAGCCAGGCGCGCGGCGAAGACCTGCTGCAACGCTCGCTGGCGCTGGCGCGCCAGCAGGGCACTGCGTCCTGGGAACTGCGCACCGCCACCAGCCTGGCCCGCCACTGGCAGGCGAGAGACCGCGCGCACAAGGCCAGAGCCCTGCTCGAACCCGTGCTTGCGCGCTTCACCGAGGGCTTTGAGACCGCCGACTGGCGCGACGCGCGGGGGCTGTTGGCAGCATTGTCTTAACATGCCGGCTCGCCGGGCAAACCGCCCGTTGCGCGCTGAATTCATGCGTCGCGCATCCAGCGATGCGACATCACTTCCAGAGGAAAAGGCATGGCACTGAAGTTGGGCCTGGTGGGCATTGGCAAGATCGCCCGCGATCAACACATTCCGGCGCTTGCTGCCGATCCCCGCTTCGAACTGGTGGCCTGTGCCAGCCGCAATGCGCAGGTGGACGGGGTGGCGAACTTTGTCGACGTCGAGACCATGCTGGCCGAGGTGAAGCATCTCGATGCCATTTCGATCTGCACGCCGCCCCAGGCCCATTTCGAAGCCGCGCTCGCCGCGCTGCGGGCTGGCAAGCACGTGATGCTGGAGAAGCCGCCTGCCGCGACGACCCGGCACATCGCCTTGCTGCAGGCCGAGGCACAGCGGCAGGGCCGCACGCTGTTCCAGACCTGGCACTCGCGCTTCGCTGCCGGCGTGGACGCGGCGCGCGAATGGCTGAGCGGGCGCACGCTGACCGGCGGCACCATCACCTGGAAGGAAGACGTGCATCACTGGCATCCGGGCCAGCAATGGATCTTCGAGCCCGGCGGCCTGGGCGTGTTCGACCCCGGCATCAATGCCCTGTCGGTGCTGACCGAGCTGTTGCCCGGCGAAGCCTTCGTGCACGAGGCCACGCTTGATTTCCCGGAGAACCAGCAGGCGCCCATCGCAGCCCGCCTGGCGCTGCGCACCGAGGCCGGCGTCACGGTGAATGCCGAGTTCGACTTCCGCCAGAAGGGCGAGCAGACCTGGGACATCGAGCTGTTCACCACCTCCGGCCGCCTGAAGCTGACCCACGGCGGCGGCGCGCTGGAGATCGACGGTCGACCGCTGGCGGCCGACGCGGCGTTGGCCGGCGAGTACCCACGGCTGTACGCGCGCTTTGCCGAGCTGTGCGCGGCCGGCGAGTCGGAGGTCGACTGGCGGCCGTTCCAGCTGGTGGCCGATGCCTTCCTGGTCGGCCGGCGGCAGACCGTGGCGGCCCACCAGGTCTGAGCAGGCCTGGGCCGGCCATCCGGCCGCCC
Source organism: Ideonella sp. (assembly GCF_041287625.1). Classification (GTDB taxonomy): domain Bacteria; phylum Pseudomonadota; class Gammaproteobacteria; order Burkholderiales; family Burkholderiaceae_C; genus Ideonella. The sequence goes on along the minus strand of NZ_JBGGNH010000031.1, from coordinate 113,660 downwards.
CGCCGTGCCCTGGCGCCGCCCCCGGTTCACTGCCCGGCAGGCGGCTCCCACAGTTCGACCTTGTTGTGCTCTGGATGGGAATGACCTTGGGTGCTTCTGACGCCAGCGGGCTTTGTACCTGACGCGTTCGAGGCCTGGATTGGCCAGCCGTTTGCCCACGGCAACGCGCATTTCGAGATCGCCTGCCAGTTGCCGGTCCAGCGCGCCTGAGCTGGAGACGGCCGTTTTGCGCGGCATTGAACACATTTGAACGGTGGCTGCAGGCGCCCTTGTTCGGCAACGTTTCTCGGCTTGGTCGAAAATGGCAGCCCGGAGCGGGTTTCAACCGGCTTCCAGCGATCCTTCAGCGACCACCCATGCATCTCGAACCAGAACAAGCCAGCTGCCGATTGACCACTGCCTATGGGGACTTCCGGCTGCATGGCTTCAAGGAACCGGCCACCGGGCTGGAACACGCGGCGCTGTGCTTTGGCGACCTGTCCACGGGGGAGCCGGTGCTGGTCCGGCTGCATTCGGAATGCCTGACCGGCGACGCCTTTGGCAGCTGCCACTGCGATTGCGGGCCGCAGCTGCGCAGCGCGCTGAAGGCGATTGCCACCGAGGGCCGCGGGGCGCTGCTGTACCTGCGCCAGGAAGGCCGCGGCATCGGGCTGCTGAACAAGATTCGCGCCTATGCGCTGCAGGAAACCGGCGTGGACACGCTGGATGCGAACCGCCTGCTGGGCCTGCCGGCAGACGCCCGCGACTACGGCTTTGCCGCGACCATGCTGTCGCAGCTGGGCATCCGCTCGGTCAAGCTGCTCACCAACAACCCCGGCAAGATCGCCGGCCTGAAGGCCCATGGCGTGGACGTGGTGGAGCGCGTCTCGCTGCAGGTGGGCCGCACCACACGCAACGGCGCCTACCTGGACACCAAGGCCCACCGCATGGGTCATTTGTTCGACCTGGCGCGGGAGTTGCCGGACGAGGCCCCCGAGGCCGATCCGGCACGCTGACCAGGCGCTACCTGGCCCGGGGCTTGGCAGGCCGGTCGAACTGCCCGGTGGCCAGCCGGTCGACCAGGCGGACCATGCGGCCGGTGAGCAGCGGCCGGTCGTAGTGGGTCAACACCCGCTGGCGGCCGGCAGTGCCCATGGCCTGGCGCTGCGTGGGCTGCTGGACCAGCGCATCCAGCGCGTGTTCCCATTCGGCAGGCGTGCTGGCCAGCCAGCCGGTCTGGCCCGGGACGACCACCTCACAGTTCGCCCCCACCGGCGAGGCCACGCAGGGCAGGCCGGCGGCCATGTACTGCAGCAGCTTGAAGGCGCATTTGCCGCGCGCAAACGGGTCGTCGCTGAGCGGCATCAGGCCGATGTCGGCGCTGGCAATCGCGGCCGTCTCGCCGTCGGCTGACCAGCGCACTTTCTCGATCGGCACGTCGTCCCAGTCCGGCCAGTCCGAGCTGATGACGCGCAGCTTCAGTTGCGGGTGACGCTGGGCCAGCCTGGCCAGCACCGGGCGCAGCGGCGCGAGGTAGGCCAGGTTGTGCGGCAGGCCGACCCAGGCCAGCGTGGCGCCGCTGGCTGAGCCGCTGCGCTGCGCCGGGTAGGCTGCGGCGTCCACCGGCGTGGGCACGATTTCCACCCGCGCGCCGCCGGCCGTCGCATGGCGGGCCAGCTCGGCATTGCCCACGGTGACCAGGCGCGAGAGCCGGCACGCGGCTTCGAAGTTGCGCCGCCTGCGCGGCGAGGCTGGCCGCTCATGGCCGATGTATTTGGGCTGCCGCAGCCAGATGGCGTCGTCCACGTCGAACATGCTGCGCGGCTGCAAATGCTGCAGCAGCCGCATCTCCCACGGCTCCAGCCGCAGCTTGTGCAGCACCACCGCCGAACTTGCGCGCAGCACCTGCCGCAGTTGCCAGATGCGCCAGCCATACAGGCGCTCGGGCAACACCCGAAGTTCGTTGCGCCAGCCCAGTCCTTCGACCCCTGGCAGCACCGGTGCGAGCCGGTGGCGAAAGGAGGGTGCTTGCGGGTCGGTGCTGAGCCAGACGATGCTGCCGCGGGGTGCCGGTAGAAGGGGGGAGCCACTCATGGGCGAAGTATCGCCCGGGGCTGTGAAGCGCCAGCCGCGCGGCGCAGGACTCAGCGCGCTTGCTCAGGTCGTGTGGGCGGTTGCTTGCCGGCCCAGCTTCAACTGCGAAGTCATCTCCAGCAGGCCGGCCGCCCGTTTGACCTGCCGGACCGGAAACAGGCATGAAAAAACCGGCCATTGGCCGGTTCGGTGCAGGGCTTTCGAGCGCCTGGATGCAGGTGCCGAATGCTCAGTTCCGCGAGACCTTGTCGGCGCCCGAGGCCGCGGTGGTCACGTGGCCGCCCAGGCGCTGCACTTCGGCCAGGTATTCGGGGCCATGGCGCCATTGCTGGTAGTTGGCCATGCGGCGCTGGTAGTCGGCGCTGAAGACGACGTAGCTGTCGTCCTGGATGGCCAGCATGTCCAGGCCGGCGCGGCGCCACAGCACCAGGTCGGCCTGCACTTCGGCGCGGCTGAGGGTGGGCTGGTTGTCGAAGTTGACGCTGCCGGTGTTGTCTTCGGCACGGGCCACGCCAGACAGGGCGGCCAGGCTCAGGGCGGCGACGCCCAGGAAACGAGTGACTTGCATGGAAATTCCTTTCGCTTGACAGGTGTGACCGTCGGGGTCACGGACATGGCGGCCGACTGCGAGGCAGTGGGTGCTGGGTCAGTCCAGCGGTTTGGCTCAGAGCGGGGAAGCCGGTCGTCGATTCAGTGCCTTCATGGTAGAAACCCTGAGGCATCAGGAGGCTGACGGCTGGATGACAAATTTGTCATCTGGGCGGCAGCGCCACCTTCCCAGGCGGCACTGCATGGCGGGGCTCAACCCTCGGCGGGCAGCAGCAGGCCGAAGGTGTTCAGGCCGTTGGCAGACTCGACGAACACCGTGCCGCGGTGCATCACCGCGATGGCGTTGACGATGGCCAGGCCCAGGCCATGGTTGCCGCCGCTGTTCAGGCGCGCACTGTCGACGCGGTAGAAGCGGTCGAACAAATGCGGCAGGTGCTGCGCAGGAATCTCCGGGCCGGGGTTGGTGATGGCCAGCCGCACCTGAGCGCCTTCGCGCAGGATGCTCGCCTGCACCTCGTCGCCCGGCGTGGCGTGCTGGATCGCGTTGCGCATCAGGTTGCTGAGCGCGCGCCGCAGCAGCGCGGTCTCCACGCTGCACTTGGTGTCGCCCTCGACCCGCAGCGTCACGCCGCGCTCGTCGAACAGCGGCTCCAGGAATTCGGCCACCTTGCGCACCTCGTCTGCCATGCACACGGCCAACTGGCGCGAGGCCGCGGCGCCCTGGTCGGCTCGGGCCAGGAACAGCATGTCGTTGACGATGGCCTTCAGCCGCTCCATGTCTTCCAGGTTAGAGTGCAGCACCTCTTCGAGCTCGGCATTGCTGCGCGGGCGGGTCAGCATCACCTGGGTCTGGCCGATCAGGTTGGTGAGCGGCGTGCGCAGCTCGTGGGCCACGTCGGCATTGAAACCTTCGAGCTGCTGGTAGGCGGTTTCCAACCGGGCCAACGCGCCGTTGAACGAGGCGGTCAGGTCGTCCAGCTCGGCCGGCATGGGCTTGAGCGCCAGCCGCTGGCCCTTGTGGTTCGGGTCCAGCGCCTGGGCCTGGCGCGACAGCCGGCGCAGCGGCCGCAGCCCGAAACGCGCCATGCCGTGGCCCAGCAGCGCGACCACCACCACGCCGGCACTGCCCAGCACGATCAGCATCAGCCGGAAGGCGTTCAGCGTGTCCCAGAAACGCGCCGGGTCCTTGGCCAGTACCAGCCGCACCTCGGGCCGGTCGCCATCGGCCGGCAGTGTGCGCGACCAGGTCATCCAGGCGGGGCCGCGGCCATGGTCCTGCAGGAAGCCGAAGCCGCCTTGCCGCGACAGCGCGATCACGTCCGCCGACGGCGTGCCGTAGCGGAAGCCCGGCTGGTCGCTGATCAGCCAGACGCGCATGCCGCTGCGCTCGGCCTCCATCGCGTCCATCGTCGGCGTGAGCCACAGCCGCCACTGCGACTCGCTCTGCGTGCGCAGCACGCTGGACTCGACCCAGCCGCCGCGCAGCCCCAGCTCGTAGCGCAGCTGGTCGTGGATGCCGGCCTGCAGCACCATGTAGATCACCACGCCGGCAACGACGAACACCACCGAGGCGCAGGCCGCGAACAGCGCGGTCAGCCGGACCGCCAGCGAACGCGTCATGGCGCGGCGGTGGCCGCGGCCGGGCTCGGGCCCGGGCGTTCCTCCAGCACGTAGCCCATGCCGCGCAGCGTGTGCAGCAGCTTGTTCGGGTACGGCCCGTCGATCTTCGCGCGCAGGCGCTTGATGGCCACTTCCACCACGTTGGTGTTGCTGTCGAAATTCATGTCCCAGACCAGCTCTGCGATCTCGGTGCGCGAGAGCACCTGGCCGCTGCGCCGCGCCAAGGTGCTGAGCAGCGAGAACTCCTTGGCGGTCAGGTCGATGCGGTCGCCGCCGCGGTGCACCTTGCGGCTCATCAAGTCCAGCACCATGTCGCCGATGGCCAGCGTGCTGGCCTCCTGCTGGCGGCTGCGCCGGCCCAGGGCCTGCAGCCGGGCACTCAGTTCGAGGAAGGAGAAGGGCTTGACCAGGTAGTCGTCGGCCCCGTCCTGCAGGCCGCGCACCCGGTCTTCGACGCTGTCTCTCGCCGTCAGCATCAGGATGGGCATGTCCTTGCTGCGGCGCACGTCGCGCAGCACCTGGAAGCCGTCGATGCCGGGCAGCATCACGTCCAGTACCACCACGTCGTACGCATGCTCGAGCGCGGCGTGGCGGCCGTCGATCCCGTTGCGGGCGACGTCCACCACATGGCCTTGCTCGGTCAGGCCACGCAGCAGGTAATCGGCCGTCTTGGCCTCGTCTTCCACGATCAGGACGCGCATGCGGCGAGTCTAGCGACCCGTGCCGTGCCGCGCGCCGACCGGCGGATGACATTTCTGTCAGATTGGGCTGCGCCGTCCTGGCGGTCCGCGATCGCGGTGCCGCGCTTCACCTCGGGTCGCGCAGCCGAAACCGCCGCTTGCCATCCGGTGTTTCAAATTCGCCGGGCGAATCTGTGGTTCTGAGGCGTTCCCCGGTGGCGAGTCGGTAGTGCAGTTCAATGTTGCCATTCGGGTGGGCGATTTTTTCGCGCAAGATGATGCAGGCCTCCCCGCGTTGTCCGATGGCTTCAAGCTTGTCTGGTGTCATGCCGTGATGTTGCGACACGCCAGGCCTGTCCTGGTAACCGAACCTTTCCGCGAACGCGGTCATCGGCGAGCCTGAAACGGCCACTCCCCGCTCAGCGCGTGGCTTCGTCCAGCGCCTGCTGCAGCGTGGGCTGGAGCGGCAGGCCGGGCGAGGCACGCATGCCGAATTGCCGTGGCGCCTGCGTGCCGTGTTGCCAGTTCAGGGTCTCGCCGTCCAGCCACAGCAGGTCCGAGACCTGGCCGTCGCGCAGCAGCCGCAGCGCCGTGAGCGGCGCACCGCCTGCCGGCAGCACCGGTTGCCAGGCTGCGTCAGCCGAGGCGCTGTCCAGCGAGTCCAGCCATTGCAGCAGCGCGCGGTTCATCGCGCGCGGCGCGGCTTCGCTGCCTCGTTGCCAGGTCCAGCGGGCCGTCTCCATGGCCACGGCCTGGCGCAGCGCCATCAGCGGCGTGGCCGCGGGTGCAGACGCGATGCCCGACCTGGCCATGGCGGCGGCCGGCGGCATGGCTGCGAGCTTGCCGGTCGCGGTGCCGGCCATGGTGCCCACCTCGTTCTGGACCTGCGCTTCCGGCCGGAGCTCCATCCTGGCGCCGTAGCTTTGCCTGTCGTCTGCCTGCGCCAGCAGGTCTGGCGCGATGGCGGCCGGCTTGGCGGCTTCGGTCACCCGTGATGGCGCTGGTGCAGCGGCGTCGGCCATGGGGCTGGTCTTGGCCAAGGCCGCGGGCGGGGCCGGTGGCGCAGCAGGCGCGGCGGTTGCGGTGGGTGCGGGCATCGCAGGTGCCGGTCGGGCCTCGGCAAGGACCTGCGGTGGTGCCGCCTCTCGTGTTGCCGGCAGTGGCGCTGGCGGTGCGAGCTTCGCAGCCTTGGGTGCTGCTTCGGTGTTTTGCCGCTTCAGCTTGTCCTCCGGCTGCCGGCGGGCCTCCGGTGCGGCTGGCATGACCACCGCGGGCGGCGCCGCAGCCTCGGCCATGCGGTCGGCCTGCGGCGCGGTGGAAAGCGGTGCGGTCCGCGGCGCCGGCTCCTGCAGCGGCCCCAGGTCGCCGGCATGGTCGCGCCACATCAGGCCGACCAGCACGGCCAGCATCAGGCCGGCAAAACCGCTGGCGGCCGACGGGCGGCGCAGCCAGTCCCACCACCCAACGCGAGCGGGTGTGGGCGGCGCCGGCCGCGGGTCGCGCGCCTTGGCCTGGGCCTCGCGCAGGATGGCTTCGCTGAGCGCTGGCGGCGGACCGTTGAGGGCGTCCGGCGCATGCTTCAGCGCGCTTTGCAGATACGCGTCGCGAGTCTCGTCGTCGTTCATGAGACCTCCTTCTGCAGCGGCGCCAGGTAGGCGCCCATGCAGGTGCGCAGCTTGCTCATCGCGTAGCGCAGCCGCGTCTTGGCGGTCTCGAAACCCACCTCCAGCGTGCGCGCCACCTCGGCCAGCGGCAGCTCGTCGTCGTGGTGCAGCAGGAAGGCGCTGCGCTGCGGCAGCGGCAACTCGTCCAGGCAGGCCAGCAGGCGCTCGCCAGCGCGGCGCCAGAAGGCCAGCTCGTCACCGTGCGGGGCGGGGCTGGGCGGCGCGGGCCACTGCTGCCACGCGGCGTCGCCACCGGCCGGTTCCCACGGCGAGCCGTCCTCGCTGTCGCCCATCGAGACCTCGCGCCCGCTGCGCCGCCAGATGTCGATCACCCGGTTCTGCGCCAGCGTGTAGAGCCAGGTGCGAAAGCTCGCGCCCTGTGGTTGCCACTGCGCGCGGGCGTTCACCACGCGCAGCCAGGTGTCCTGGAACACCTCGTCGGTCTGCGCGGCCAGGGCCGTGCCCAGCAGTCGCCGCACGAAGCGGTACAGCCCCGCCTGGTGGCGGCCGTAGAGCTGCTCGAAGGCGCGCGCGTCGCCCAGCGCATAGGCGCGCATCAGGGCGTCGTCGCTGTCCGGTTCGGGGGCGCTGGGCGGGGGTGTCATCGGTCTTGCAGTCTGCCTCACACCCGAGGTGATACGGCCGGCGGCGGCGAACGGGGTGAACCCTGCCCGGAAAAACTTCGGCTTTCGCTTTTGCTTACGGCGAGGCCTGCCGCATGGCTTGCGCCAGCTCGTCCTGCCCGCGCGACTGCAGCGTGTTGATCGCGCCGTCCCGGTCCGCCCGCTCGCGGTTCTGGCTCAGCTTGCGCTTGCCTTCCAGCCGGGTGAGCCGCACTTCGATGCCCACGATGTGGCCCAGCATCTCGGCCAAGAAGTCCGGCGGTGCATCGCTCATCTTCCAGGGCTGCGCCTCGGCGGCCTCGTGCTGGCGGGTGAGCCGTGCCAGCAGGCCGCGCACGAACTTCTCGTCGTCACGCACATGCAGCGTGCCGTGGGCATGCACGGCCTCGTAGTTCCAGGTCGGCACGTGGCGGTGCGTCTGGTGCTTGCTGGGGTACCAGCTCGGCGAGATGTAGCCCTGCACGCCGCGGAAGACCACCATCACCGGCGCGCCCTCGGCGACCTCGCGCCAGACCGGGTTGGCCCGCGCCACGTGCGCGCGCAGCACCCCGGCCGGGCCTTCGTCGGCGTCCAGCAGGAAGGGCAGGTGGTTCGCGTCCAGCCCGGCGCCAGTGTGCGTGACCAGCATGCCCAGCGCGTTGTCGCGGACGATGCGGTGCAGGGTGTCGAGCTGCGGCTCGGCGAAGTGCGGCGGGAGGTACATGGCGGTGCAGTGAGCGGGGTTGGGTGAGCCGTCCAGGGAAGGCATGGTCGCCAATGTGCCGCCTTTCTGGCTCATGGAAAATAGCCAGTTCTGCCACATTTCACTGGGCCAGTTGCGCCGCAGACCATGCAAGACTCCGCCCGCCGCGGCCAGGGCCGCGCGCTGTACGACGAACTGCGCGCCCGCATGGCCGACGGCACCTACGGGCCGGGCGCGGCGCTGCCGTCCACCCGCGCGCTGGCGGGCGAGCGCGGGCTCTCGCGCACCACCGTGTCGCTGGTCTACGAGCAGCTGGCGGCGGACGGCTTCCTGGACACGCGCCCGGGCGCCGCGAGCCGCGTCGCTGCCAGCGCGCTGCCGCCGGCAAAGGCCGGCCATGGCGGCCCGTTGCAGGCCGGCCCGCGGCCGGTGGACCGGCTCTCGGCCATCGGCACCCGCATGGCCGCGCTGGACCTGCACCACCTGGCGTCCGAGGTGCCGGACGAAATCGACTTTCTCTACGGCCCGCTGGCTGGCCGCGACTTCCCGACCGGCGCCTGGCTGAAGGCGCTGCGCAGCGTGGAGCGCCAGCACGGCGCGCGGCTGGACTATGAAGACCCGCGCGGCAACCTCGCGCTGCGCAAGGCGCTGCAGAAGCACCTCAGCCAGACGCGGGGCCTGTCCTGCAGCGTGGACCAGTTGATGATCGTCAGCGGCTCGCAGCAGGCGCTGGACCTGTGCGCGCGGCTGCTGCTGGACCCCGGCGACCCGGTCGTGGTCGAGAACCCCGGCTACCGCATGGCGCACCACGTGTTCGAAGGCTGTGGCGCACGTCTGCAGTGTGTGGACGTGGACGCCCAGGGCCTGTGCACCGATCAGCTGGCCGGCATTGCACAGGCCCGGCTGATCTACGTCACGCCCACCCACCAGTTCCCGCTCGGCGGCTTCCTGCCCATCGGTCGCCGCCGCAGCCTGCTGGACTGGGCCGCCGAGCGGGGCGCCTGGGTCATTGAGGACGACTACGACAGCGAATACCGCTACGCCGTGCGGCCTGAGGCGCCCTTGCAGTCGCTGGACCTGCACGGCCGGGTGATCCATGTCGGCACCTTCTCGAAGACCCTGTCGCCCCAGCTGCGCCTGGGCTACATGGTGCTGCCGCCGCAGCTGGTGCCCGCTTTCGCCACCGCCAAGCGCCTGGCCGACCGCCATGCCAACACCGGCCTGCAGCGCGCGCTGGCGCTGCTGCTGGAAGACGGCAGCCATGACCGCCACGTGCGCCGCATCCGCCGCCTGCAGCAAGCCCGCCAACGCGTGCTGCTCGACACCCTGGCCGCGCAGCTGGGCCCGCGCGTGGTGGTGGAAGGGGCGGCCAGCGGGCTGCATGTGGTGGCCTGGCTGCCGGGCCTGGCGCCAGCGCAGGAGCCGGCGCTGGTGGCGCTGGCTTTGCGGCAGAAGGTTCGCGTGCATCCGGTCAGCCCGCTGTTCCATCCGGCCGGTCCCGCCGCCGCCAGGCAGCGGCGGCCGGCCGGGCTGGTGATGGGTTACGCGCTGCTGACGCTGGCGCAAATCGAGGAAGGCGTGAAGCGGCTGGCCGCGGTGGTGCGCCGGCTTGAACCCGAGGCGGGTTGGGGCCGGATTTTTTGACCCCGTTCGCGCGGCTGCCACGTATCAGCCCTCATCCCTGTCGATGAGGAGACCGCGATGAACATCAAGATCAAGTCCCTGAACCCGGCGCTGCTGGCCACGCTGGCCGCCGCCCTGCTGGGCTTGGCGCTGGCCACCGCCTGCGCCGATGCCCGGGAGCCCGTGCCTGACGCCGCGGCACCGTGGCCGCCGGCCTGGCAGCAAGGCGAGCAGGCCGATGCCGCGGACTTCACGCCGCCAGCCTTCGACGCACCCTCGGCCACTGACTGCCGGCGCCTGCCGGTGGTGCGGGAGCAAGGTGGCGAGCCCGTGGGGCAGGCCGGCAAGCCGATGCTGCCACTCGAGTACGCGCGGACCGACGCGCGTAGAGAGGTGGCCACAGGCGCGGTGGAAAAAGCACCCGTCGCACCGCCTTCCCGGCCAATGGCGGCAATGGCACCCGCCGCTCAGCCGCTGGCCGAAGCCACGGTGCGCGACGCTGCCACGCCTGAAGCGCTTGGCAAGGTTGCCGACATGCTCGCCCAGACCACCGCGGCGCCGTCTCGCCATCGCCCGGCCGAGCCTGTGGTCACGGCCGGCGTGGTCAACGACAACGCCGACTTCGGCGAGTACCTGGCCTACCGGCAGCGCCACGCCGGCCTGCCGGTGCGCGAGCGAGACATCCGCGAGCGCTACCTGCTGGAGGTGACCGACGCGCAAGGCTTCCCGGTGCACGACGCCGAGGTCGCCGTGCAGCGCGCCGGCATCGCGCAGCCGGTCATGTGGGCCCGCACCGACACGGCCGGCCACGTCTGGCTGCACCCGCGCGCCTTCCTGGCGCCGGGGGTGGCGGACGAGCGCACGCTGGGGGTGGCCGTGCGCAAGAACGGCCAGCAAGCGCTCGCCGTGCTCAGGCGCGGCCAGCCGCAGGCGCTGCAGTTGCGCCTGGGCGCGCCGCCCGCGGCGCAAGCCCGGCTGGACCTGGTGTTCCTGATCGATGCCACCGGCTCAATGGACGACGAGATCGCCAAGCTCAAGGCCTCGATGCGCGCGATGGCCGAGCAGATCGCCCGCCTGCCGGGGCAGCCCGACGTCTGTTACGGCCTGGTGGCCTACCGAGACCGCGGCGACGCTTTCCTGACCCGCACGCAGGACTTCACCAACGACCTGGGGGCGTTCCAGCAAGGCCTGGCGCGGCTGCAGGCCGGCGGCGGCGGCGACACGCCCGAAGCGCTGAACGAGGCGCTGCACGAAGTTGTGCATGGCCTGAGCTGGCGTCGCGAAGCCGCCCGCATGGTCGTGCTGGTGGCCGACGCGCCACCGCACCTGGACTACCAGGGACCTCAGTACGACCGCGACATGCAGGCCGCGCTCGCCAAGGGCATCAAGCTGTTCGCCGTCGGCGCCAGCGGCCTGGACCCGGTCGGCGAGTACATCTTCCGCCAGATGGCCCAGTACACCGCCGGCCGCTTCGTCTTCCTGACCTATCGCGACGCCAGCGACCCCGGCAGCGGCCCCGGCACGCAGACCGTGCACGATGTGCAGCAGTACTCGGTGCAGACGCTGGACCGGCTGGTGGTGCGGCTGGTGGGCGAGGAGATGGCCAAGCTGAAGCGGGGGTGAAGCGGGGTTGAGGTGATGGGCTCGGGTATCGTCGTGGCACCCTGATGTGGGGTGCCACGACCCACCACCGTGACCCGAGTCCTGCCTCTTCTTGCCGCCGCCCTGTTCGCCACCAACTCCGCCTGGTCCCAGGTGGCCGACGCAGCGCCCGCCGTGCCTGAGTCTCCCAACCCTGCAGCCCGCCCGCTGTGGGAAGCCGGCCTCGCCGTCGTGGGCGTGCGCGGGCCGGACTACCCGGCGGCCGGCAGCACCCACAACCGCGCTGCAGTCGTGCCCATCGTGATCTACCGCGGCGAGCGCCTGCGCGTGGACGACGAAGGCGTGCGCGGGCGGCTGCTCAACACCGGCGCGTTCGAGCTGGACCTCTCCGGCGCCGCCGCCTTCAACGCCCGCGACAGCCCCGCCCGCGCGGGCATGCCGGGCCTGGACTACACCTTCGAGCTGGGCCCGCAAGCCATCTACCGCCGAAACCTCGGCGGTGGCCAGCAGTTCAGCGCTCACCTGCAGCTGCGCGGCGTGTTCTCCACCGACTGGGGCAGCATCGAAGGCCGCGGCTACGTCGTGCAGCCCGAGCTGCGCTGGCGCCAGCGCGGCTGGCCAATGGCCGGCAGCCAGGTACAACTTGGCGTCCAGGCCACCTGGGCCAGCGAAGAGCTGCAAGACTACTTCTACCAGGTCAACCCTGCCTACGCGACCGCCACCCGCGCCGCGTACGACGCCCGCGCCGGCTACTTCGGCGCCGCCCTGCGCGCCAGCTGGTCCCAGCGCCTGTCCCCCAGCATGGCCGTGAGCTTCGGCCTCACCCTCAACGACCACCACGGCGCCGCCAACCGCGACAGCCCGCTGTTCCAGCGTGAACGCGACGTGCAGGCGCTGGTGGCGTTCGTCTGGACGCCATGGCGCGGCGGTGGCGCTGGCGAGCCATGAACTGCCTCATCGAGGTCAATGCATGAGCAGGGGGCGTGGTGGCAGGTCACAGTCACTCGCCCAACCTGTTCGAACGGCATCTGTGGGTCGCGGAACCGCCAGACCGTTCCATGCGCGAATTCAGAACCTCGGGCTCTTGCCGGTGAAGCCCGCGTCGTACTTGCGCATCTGCGTCAGGTCGTCGCGGTTGCGCACGCCACAGGTCAGGTACTGCTCGTGCAGTTCTGCGAGCTTGTCGGGATCGATCTCCACGCCCAGACCCGGACTTTTCGGCACCGGCACCGCACCGTGATCGAAGGCGATGCGTCCGCCTTTGACCACTTCCTCTTCTTGCCATGGGTAGTGCGTGTCGCAGGCATAGGTGAGGTTCGGAATGGCGGCCGCCACGTGCGTCATCGCCATCAGGCTGATGCCCAAGTGCGAGTTCGAATGCATCGACATGCCGAGGTCCCAAAGCGAACACATGCGTGCCAGTGTTTGGGTGACGCGCAGTCCGCCCCAGTAATGGTGGTCTGACAACAGGACCTTGACCGACCCCATTTCCGCGCCCTTGCGGAAATCGTCTAGGGTCGTGATGACCATGTTCGTAGCCAGCGGCAGCCGTGTATGCCCGGCGAGCTTGGCCATGCCCTCCAGTCCCGGCGTGGGGTCTTCGTAGTATTCGAGCAGTTCATCGAGTTCAGGCGCGGCTTTGATGCTGGTCTCGAGCGACCAGTTCGCGTTCGGGTCCAGCCGCAAAGGCAAGCCTGGAAAGGCCTCGTGCAACGCGCGCATGCAGGCGATCTCGTGCGCAGGTTCGAACACTCCGCCCTTCAGTTTGATGCTCTGGAACCCATACAGGCCGATCATGCGCCGCGCCTGCGCGACGATCTGTGCCGGGCTGATGCCCTCGCCCCAGGCGTCCGCGGCGTACGGCTTGTCGATGTGCTCGGCGTACTTGAAGAACAGGTAGGCGCTGTACGGCACCGCGTCGCGCACTGCGCCGCCCAGCAGATCGACCACCGGTGCACCGACGATCTGCCCCTGCAGATCAAGCATCGCCACCTCGAAGGTGCTGGTCACCTTGGCGGCGTTCTTCGCCGTGTGCGAACCCGGCGCGAGTTCGAATTCGACGGCACCGGCGCTCGGGCGGATGGCCGCGCGCACCCGCTCTTCCATGCGGTTGAGGTCGAATGGCGACAACCCGAGGACGAGCGGCTTCGCCTGCGCCAGCACCCGCAGCATCGGCTCGTCGCCGTAGGTCTCCGAGATGCCGGTGCGGCCGTCGCTGGTTTCGAATTCGACAATCGCGCGCAGCGCCCAGGGCTCGTGGATGCCGGCCGCATTCAGCAGCGGGCCGTCGCGAAACGCGATCGGGGTGATGCGGACGTCGGTGATGCGGATGTCTCGGCTCATGGGCTGGTTCCTCAATTGACCGTGGCGCCGGACTTCTTCACCAGCGCGCCCCAGCGCGGGATCTCCTTGGCCATCAGCGCGGCCAGCTCTTCGGGCGTGCCGCCAACCAGGTCCATTCCGAGGCCGCCGAGCTTGGACTGCACATCGGGCATCTTCAGCGCCTTGGCGATCTCGGCGTGCAGCCTTTGCACGATGGCCTTCGGCGTTCCCTTGGGCGCGTAGATCGCCTGCCACGACGACATCTCGAAACCGGGCACGCCGGACTCGATCATCGTGGGCGTGTTCGGCGACAGCGCGATGCGCTTGCCCGTCGTCACCGCCAGCAGCTTCAGCTTGCCCGATTGCAGCAGTGGCAGCGCCGCCGTCATCTGGTCGAACATGAAGGTGACCTGGCCCGCGGACACGTCGACCATGGCCGGCGGCGTGCCCTTGTACGGGATGTGCGTCAGTGGCACGCCGATCAGGTCGGCGAACAGCTCGCCTGCCAGATGAGTGGACGTGCCTGCGCCGGACGACGCGAAGGTGCGCCGCTTCTCGTCCTTCTTCAGCAACGCGACCAGCTCGGCCACCGAGTTCACGCCGAGATTCGGGTCCACCAGCAGCACGTTGGGCAGCGTGGCCACCAGGGCCACCGGCTCGAAATCCTTCACCGGGTCGTAGTTCAGATGCTTATACAGGCTGGCATTGATCGCGTGGGTGCTGATCGTGCCGCCGAAGAGCGTGTACCCGTCGGGCGCGGCCTTGGCCACAAATGAAGCACCGATGCTGCCGCCCTGTCCGGGTTTGTTGTCCACGACGACCGTTTGCTTCAGCGCGGCCTGCAGCTTCTCGGCGATCACGCGCCCGACCACGTCGGTCGAGCCGCCCGCCGTGAACGGAACGATGTAGGTGATGGGCTTGGCCTGGGGCCAGTCCGGCGTCTGTGCTGCAACTGAGCCGGCAGCGGCGAGAGCAGCTGACAGGGCGAGGCACGAGAAGAGGTTTCGACGGTTCAAGGGGATGTCTCCGCAGTTTGGCCTGGGTTCCGTGCCTCAAGGGCGGCGCGGGCTCTTTGAGCGGAGTAAAGCACTAATATATTAGTATGTCAATGAGGCGGCCTTGCTAAACTTCGCGTCATGCCCGCCCCGTCCGCCAGCCGCTTCGCGCCGTTCGACCGCTCGCGCCACGCCGCGCCACAGGTATTCGAGCGGCTGCGCGACATGATCTTGTCTCTCGAACTGGCCCCGGGCACACTGCTCTCGCGTGCCGATCTGGCGGCGCATTTCGGTCTCAGCCAAACGCCCGTCCGCGATGCGCTGAACAAGCTCGGCGAAGAGGGCTTGATCGACATCCGTCCGCAGCACGCCACGGTCGTGAGCCGCATCGACGCAGCTGCGGCCGTGCAAGCGCAGTTCCTGCGCCGGGCAATCGAAGCCGAGGTGGTGCGCACCCTTGTCGGTCACGCCGACGCGGCCCTTGTCGACCAGCTGCGTGCACAGATCGACGTACAGGCCGCGCTGATGGGCAGCGCGGCGTACCTCGAGTTCATCGCTGCCGATCGGGCCTTTCACCGGTTGATGTACGTTGCCGCGGGCGTGCCGGACCTGTTCGACCTGGTGCGGCAACGCAGTGGGCATGTCGACCGCTTGCGCATGCTGAGCCTGCCCTCGGTGGGCAAGCAGCGGGCCATCGTGCGCGACCACCGCCGAATTGTGGATGCCATCGCGAGCGGCGACGCTGCGGCGGCGCAGACGAGCTTGCGCGACCACCTCTCTGGCACACTGGGCCAGATCGATGCGATCCGGCTGGCGCATCCGGACTACTTCACGGCGTAGGAAGGGCCAACGGGGCTTGCCCACTGCAACTCGAAGAGCCTCACGCCAGTTCCGTCAGGTCCGCCATCGTTGCCGATCACACCTTCTTGACGAACTCCGACTTCAACCCCATGGCCCCGATCCCGTCGATCTTGCAGTCGATGTCGTGATCGCCGTCGGTCAGGCGGATGTTTTTCACCTTGGTGCCGACCTTGACGACCAGGGACGAGCCTTTGATCTTCAAATCCTTGACGACGGTCACCGTGTCCCCGTCCAGCAGCACATTTCCCACCGCGTCGCGAATGACGCGAGCCTCGGCAACGGGAGCTTCCGAATCCCGGGGCGACCATTCGTGACCGCACTCCGGGCAGATCAGCAGGGCGCCGTCCTCATAGGTGTAGGTGGATTCGCACTTGGGGCAGGCGGGCAGAGTGCTCACAGGGGTATCGCAGTCGGGAAATGCAGGCACCGCACGCGGGTGCGGACTTTCAGGATGGGGTCTCTTCAGTGCCGCCAGGAATGACGCTGAGGCCATGCGCGGCGAGGTACTCGCGGATCAGCCGGCGAACCACCTGCGACGGCGTGACGTCCTGCTGGGCACAGAGCGCCTCGAAAGCCTTCTTCTTGGCTGGGTCGATCAAGACCGTCAGTCGCGCCGTCTTCTGTTCCATGGTGCTCGTCGTTGCCGCGGTAAACATGTGCATCGTATGATAATCAAAAGCGAATTCAATGCTGCTTGGCTGGAAGGCTTGGGCCGGTGCGGCGCGAGCCATGCAGCCAGGAGCCGCTTGATCGCGAGCGGTCCTGTCCGATCCGGATGCCGCGACCGTCGATGCATCGGTTCTCGTTTCATGCCCATCAGATGCCTGCATCGGCACCTTTGGGAAACCCCCGTCGCCCGCCCTTGATCGCCATGCCCGACAGCACCGACAGCCACGAGCACGTCAAACCCTTTGTCTACGAGACGCCGGAAGGCAAGGCGCTTCATTTCACGATCTCGGAGATCCAGAGCCGCATGCAGACGCAGCGGCCCGATGCACTCGATCTCGACTACACGCGCACGATGATGGCGGTGCTGCTGTTCAACAGCGCGCCGGAGAACCTGGCCATGATTGGCCTGGGCGGCGGTTCGCTGGCCAAGTTCTGCCATCGCCACCTGCCCAACACGCGGATCAAGGTCGTGGAGATCAACCCGCACGTGATCGCGCTGCGGGACGAGTTCGGCATACCGCCCGACGACGACCGATTCAAGGTTCGCCGTGGCGATGGCGCCGCCTACGTGCGAGCGGCACCGTATCGGGTTGACGTGCTGATGGTGGACGGCTTCGACAACGAAGGCCAGCCACCCGACTTGTGCTCGCAACGCTTCTACGACGATTGCCACGATGCATTGCAGCCGGACGGCATCCTGGTGGTCAACCTTCACGCATGGAACGAAGGCTATGAGGTCTGCATCGACAGGATCAATCGCAGCTTCCGGAACGAAGTGCTGGTCGTCGACGCGCGCAATTGCAGCAACGGCATCGTGTTCGCATGCAAGGGGGCGCTCTTGCCCCGCTTCAACCCATCGGCTCTGCGCAAACGCGTGCAATTCGATCAGCAGACATGGGACGAGTTGAAGCCGGCCTTCTCCAAGGTTGAATCCGCGTTGATGAAGCAGTTCAAGGGCCTGGCCCCGGAAGACCAGGGCCATTGCTGAGTCGTCGAAATCACGCGGGTCGAAACGGAAGCGATCAAGACCGAAGCCAGGACAGCGCGGTGCGCACGCTCGGGCTTCATCGTCCTTGTTCCAGGACTTGATCTCCTCGAAGGGCCCGAGCGCAAAGTGGCCTGGCGCGTCGCCGCCGACGCTCGTCAGGCATGCGGGCAAGGTCAGAATCGCGGTTTGCACTGTGCCGCCAACCCGCTCATGACCGACGCTCAATACACGACCTTGCCGCAGTGGCCCAACGCTTATCCGGCGAGCGGCGCCAGCGCCACGCTGAAACGCCTCAACGAGGATTTCGTCGTGACGGAACTGCCGCTGCAGCTGCCCTCCGGTGAGGGCGAACACATCTGGCTGGACATCGAAAAAAACGGTGCCAACACCGCCTTTGTCGCCCAGCAGCTGGCCGACGCCGCGGGTGTGCAGGAACGGGACGTGGGCTATGCCGGCCTCAAGGACCGCTACGCCATCACCCGCCAGTGGTTCAGCATCTATTTCCCCAAGGGCGAGACGCCCGATCTGACCCAGCTTCAGCACCCGGAATTCAAGGTGCTGAGCCAGAGCCGCCACGTGAAGAAGCTGCGCCCTGGTGACCTGCAGGGCAACCGGTTCCGCATCGTGCTGCGTGACGTGACCGGCGACCGCGACGCCTTGGAGACCAGTCTGAAGGCTGTTGAGTCACAGGGCGTGCCCAACTACTTCGGCGCGCAGCGTTTCGGCTTTGACGGCGGCAACGTTGAACAGGGACGGGCCATGCTGGCGCGCGAAATCCGCGTGCGCAACCCGAAGAAAAAGGGCATCTACCTGTCGGCGGTGCGCTCGTTCGTTTTCAATGAAGTGCTGGCGCTGCGCATTCAGCAGGGGCTTTGGGGCCAGACCCTGCCCGGTGACGTGATGGACCCGGCGGGCGGGCCTACCGGACCGCTCTGGGGACGTGGCCGCGTGAGCACCACCGATCAGGCGCAGGCCCTGGAGAACGGCGTGGCAGAACGTCACGCCAGCTTGTGCGACGGCATGGAACACGCCGGTCTGGACCAGGATCGCCGCGCCCTGGTGGCCATGCCGGTGGACATGTCATGGGAATGGCCGCAAGCCGATCAACTGCTGCTCACGTTCTCATTGCCCGCCGGGAATTACGCCACGTCCGTTCTGAACGAAATCCTCCTCACCACGGAGCCCGACCGGCACACCGAGAACGAGCCTGCGGCTGTCGAATGACGGTGCCACCACCAGTTGGCGCGTGACTTGCCATCGCATCGGCCAGTTCGCGAGCCTCGTGCATGGTCGGCGATTTCAGTCCCGGTCAGTTGTTCGATGCGGCTCTACGGCCCGGGCGTTCGGCGGTCGGCTTTCGCTGCATACATGGCCTTGTCTGCGGCTTTCAACAGGCTGTCTTCGGTCGGGCCGTCGTCGGGGAAGCAGGCGATGCCGACGCTGGCCGCCAGCGTCACGGTGGCGCCATCGCCCAGGGGCACCGGCGCGGCGACCGCCCGCTGGATGCGGGCGATGACCTGATTGCATTCCAGCCTGTCCCTCAGATTGGGCAGCATCAGCACGAACTCGTCACCGCCAAAGCGGGACACCGTGTCGTGGGCCCGCACACCCTCCAGCAAGCGCCGGGCCATGATCCGCAACAACTCGTCGCCAGCGGCATGGCCCAGTGAGTCGTTGACGGCCTTGAAGCCGTCCATGTCCAGGAAGCACACGGCCAGCATCTCCCGTGTCCTGCGGCTCAGCTGGACCGCCAGGCTCAGGCGATCCATCAGCAGCAGACGGTTGGGCAAACCCGTCAGGCCATCGTGGAAGGCCACATGTTCAATCCTGGCCTGCTGGGCCTTCATCGCAGTGATGTCCAGCGACATCCACATTGTTTCCCGGGGCTCCTGTGACAGCATCACCCCGCTGACATCCACCCACACCTTTCTGCCGTCGCGCCGCAGCAGTTCAAGCTGGGCCCGATAGGTCTGACCGGAAGCCAGCAGCCCATAGGCGGCATCACCGAAGGCCTCGTAGGCAGCTTCATTCGCGTAGAGCTCGCTGGCACACAAGCCCACCAGTTCGCCAGAACCGTAGCCGAAGATGTGCTCGCTGGCGCGATTGCTCCAGATGATCTGCCGATCCCGCAGCTTGAGGATGCCGACCAGCTCGTTGTCCAGCATCACGGCCTGTTGCTTGTTCAATGACTGCAGTGCCCTGCGGGCCTGGTCGAGTTCGGTCACGTCATACATCACCGAGCGGCTGCGGATGAAACGGTTCTCGCTGTCAAGCACCGCCGTGGCGGTGATGCTCACGCGGCGGTGCCTGCCGTGCCTGCCAACCAGATCGAACTCCACCGGGCCTACCGTGCCGGCAGTCTGCAGCGTCGCAAAAGTCTGGGAAGCCCGTTCTGCGCTGTCCGGGGTGAAAAAGTCGCGAGGGCCAAGCCTGCCCATGACTTCGTCAGCGCTGCAGCCCAGCCAGTCCAGCGTTGCCGCGTTGGCCTGGCACAGCCGGCCCTGGGGATCAAGCGAGTAGTAGCCGCAAGGGGCGTTGTCATAGAGGTCCTGCAGGCGCACCGCCAGATCCTGCACGGCGGCCTGGAGTGCACGACGTTCGGTCACATCGCGGCCCACGGTCTGAACCCCCTGCAAGCGACCTTCACTGTCGAACAGGGCACGGTGGACGAACTCACCCCAGCGCGGCTCGCCCTTGCGGTCATGAAAGCGATTTTCCGTCGTCACCAGAGGGCGTTGCTGCGAAAGCATGCCAGGCTTGGTCTCGGCTGCCTCATGGTCTGCCGTGCCGACCAGGCTGTGCCAGGTCGCGTGAACTGCACCTTCGGGCAGCCCGAATGCGCTCCGGGCCGCAGGATTGGCGAGGATCAGGTGCCCGTTGGCATCGAAGCGAAGCAACATCTCGGTCTGCTCGTCGATGACGGCCTGCAGTTGCCGCTGGCTCTCCATGGCCCTCTGCGTGGCGAGGCTCAGGCCTGCGGAGAGCGTCCTGAGGCGTCGCATGGCCCAGGCAAATGCCAGCGTGGTCAATACGAAGCAACTCAGCTTGACCGCATCAATGGCATCGACTGCCCATGCACGATACGGAGGCGTGAAGTAGTAGACCGTCACAAGGCAGCTGACTACCATCAACAACAGGCCAGGGGCCGTGCCGCAGAAGTACAACGCCAAGACCATGGCCGGGTACAACATCGCGTAGGCCATGCGGGGCTCCTCTGGGAACAGCGCAGCCCGCAAGCCCAACGCCGAGCCACAGATGATCAAAGCAGCGCCATAACGCGCCATCTTCAAGCGCGCCATCGAGTCCGGCAACAGGCTCATGCTCAGGCTCCTTGGCTGTCCCCTCGGTGACCCATTGTGCCGACGGGTGATGGGTGCTCAGGCAGGGATGTCCCTCCTTTGAGTAGCAGGCCCCGGGCTGAGCTCGACATGTCGATGGACGGCCGATCACAACATCCAGAATTCGAGGGGCAGATTTTTTGAATCGCCGCGGGAGGAGGCGTCCTGCGAGGCTGGCGGCACCGAGACGGTCTGCGCAACGGCGGGTGTCCGGTGCCACGCCATGACGGCGAGCGCGATCAGCAGGGCCGGCACGGCAACGCGGCCGAAGACGAGACGAGACACAGGACGACGCGTCGCAACGATCGACGAGGCCTTCATGATGCCTCCACCTGCAGCCGGGAGCGATCGCCCAGGCGTTCAGCTGCCGCGCCGCGCATCATTTCGTTGGCGAGCATGCTGTAGACCGAGGTCCACGCCGCGCGCACGTCCTCGGTGAAGGCGCAGCCCAGTCCGCCATGCAGCGTTTGAAGCAGCGCTTCGGCCACCACCGGGTAGTGCGTGTCTTGCACCCCGTAGCCGAGATGGCGAGCGCCGAGGTTGCGCAGCACCGGCATCAGCTGCTCGGGTTGGTCCAGAAGGGTCAGGGCGGCGCCGATCATGCTCATCAGCCGCTGGCCCTGCACCGTCATGTCACCGCCGAACATCGGCTTGAGCGATGGGTCGAGCCGCAGGAGATGGCCGTAGAACTGCGCAGCGACCTCGGGCTGGCTCGGCGCGACGAGCGCCCAGCTGGAGCGGACGAGCTCGATGGTGGAGGGGTGGAGAGTGGTCATGGATCGATTCCGGGTGGTGTCGGTGCGGGTGTTGGGCGAGGATCGCTTCAACGCGCCTGCATGGCGAGGACGGTCGGAGAGTCGACGACGATCCACGCGGTGGTGGCCGGAGGCTGCACGATGAACGTGTTCGGATCGGTGTGCGGCAGTTGACCTGCGCGATACGTCGCCAGCGCCGGATGCTCGAAATTGGCATGCGCCGCCTGCCCAGCCGCGCCACGGGCGGGGTGCCCGGGCATGAAGGTCGACGGGTCGAACTCGGCATCGGCGGCGCGCGCCTTCGTGGCCGCCGGGTGATGGCCGAAATCGGTGGCGCGGGCCGGCGCGACAAAGGTCGAGAGCGCTGCGGCTGCGACAAACAAGGCAGCGATGGGGGTGCGGAAGGAGGTCATGGTCGGGGGTCTTTCAGAAGGGGCGTCGGATCGGTTCAGTGGCTGCTTTGCGCAGTGCACGAATGATCCGGCGACCGGTCTGGACCGCCGCTAACCGATGACTAACAAGCCCGCCCTTCTTTCTAGGGGGGCGCTTCCGGCGTTCAGCGGGCAGGGGCAGGGGCAGCGGCAGCGCCGCGATCCACTTGCATCGCTGCAGACAGCTGCGCGTACGCCTCGCGCCAGGCGACCCGCGTCGACGTCGTGAAAGCCTTGCCGACGCTCGCCTGCAGCGTCCACATCAGGGCCTCGCCGACCGCTTCGTATTGCGCCGGCGTCGCCGCGAAGCCGGCATGGCTGCGCCGCAGCGGGCCCGCCACCGTTTCGAGGGCGCCGTTCTCTCCGAGCGACGCCACCAAGGCGTTCAAGGTGTCAAACAACTTTGCGGCTTGCTGCGACAGATCGGCCTTGAACAGCGGTCGCAGCGACGGATCCAGCTCGAAAAGCCGTTCATAGAACATCTGTGCGGCGGTTTCGCGCAGCGGGAAGACCTGCTGCCAGCTGAGGCGGACCAGTTCGATCTGTTGCGGGCTCATCGTGGTTCCGGTGTCAGGCTTGCGGGATTCTGGCGAGCAGCGCCAGCGTTTCGCGGGAAGGCGGCACCCCGAGCACGTTGGCAAGCAACTCGCGGCAGCGCTGGAAGCTGCGCATCGCCGCTGCCGGTTGGTCGAGTGCGAGGTGGCTGCGCATCAGGCCGCGATAGAAGGGTTCCGCCAGTGGATCTTCGGTGGCACCGTGTCCGTAGAGTGCGATCGCGGCGATCCAGGCCGCCTGCTCCTCCAGGTGGCAGCCATACGCCGTGATCGCGTTCGCGAAGCGCGTCGCCAGGCGTTCTCTCGCGAGGGTGGCCCACCCTTCCACGCTGGTGCTGCCGAACAGACGCAGGTCCCGACGCAGTCTGAGTCGCCGCGCTGCCGCGCTCAGCTCGGCCTCCTTGCCGGGCGCCTCGGGCAGTGCGGTCAACGCATGGCAGTCGCGTTCGAATGCCGTGACGTCGCACCAGACCAGGGCCGGGTCGAGCCACAGCCGTCCTTCGGCAAGCGTCAACGCCCCGTCGACCTGCAGCAGCTTGCGCAGGCGCATCAGCGTCATGTCGAACGATGCCTTCGGCGCATCCGCTTCCAGGTCGGGCCACAGCAGGTCGATCAGCTCGCCGGTGGGCAGGCCCCGCTCGCGGCTGGTGGCGCCGTGGGCGATCAGCGCTCGAAGCAATTCCATCGGTTTGCGCTGACCTTTGCCTTCCGCGGTGAGCGGCACGCCGTCGCGTTGGACCTCAAAACGTCCGAGGGCGTACACGCGCAGCCGCCACGGCCAGGTTTCGGGTGCGTTCGCCGGCGGCGCCAACCCGCATTTCCGGATCACGCTGGTGACGAACTCGACCTCGATCCGCTGCGCCAGCGCCTGCATGCAGATGCGGGCCTTGAACGCCGGGTGGCCGTCGAAACTGTCGTAGAACTGGCGTTCGCGCAGGCCGGCCCAGACCAACGCCATCATCTCGCGCCCCCGCGGATCCTCGCGGTCCAGCGCCTCGGATGCCAGCATCGCCGCGATCATTTCGCGAACTTCCTGGGCGAAGCCAGGGGGCAGCAGCGGGATCGCCTCTTCCATCTGGCGCCGGGCGCCGACGCCGTCGTTCAGCAGCAGTCGCACGCTGGCCTCGTTGACGATGTAGGCGCCCAGCATCGGCCCTGGGCATTGCAGCTCGACCGCGAGCTTGCGGGCGCGGACGGCGCGGAACAGCGCGTCGTCGACCTGGCCCTTGATGAGCGCGACGCGCATCCGCGTGACATCGAGCAGCATCAGTTCACGCAGGCTGCCTGGATCGACCAGCGCCTCGGCGTCGGCCAGCGCAGCTTCCGCGCGCCGCAGGTCACCGCCGTTCAGGCTGTGGCCGACCTCGTCGAAGGCCAGCGTGAAGCGCACGTCGCGAAGCCCATGGCGTTCGGCCAGCGCGCGTGCCGACTCGGTGGCGGCGGCCTCCTGCAACGGGTCCTTTGCATAGCCAGCGCAGCTCCGCCAGCGCAGCAGCCACTGGCCGTGCCGGTGCGGCTGGAGTGCGTTGTCCGTCAGGTGGGGCAATACGAGCGCATTGACACGCAGGCCCAGTTCGCGCAGTTCGCGCGGCTCGACGAAGTACAGCAGGATGCGGGCCGCCGCCAGCCGCAGGTTCACGTCCAGGCCGCCCGGTTGCTCCAGCAGCGCCAGCAACCGTGCCACGTTGGCGTCGGTATCCGGGTCGTCGAGATCGACATACAGCTGGCCGATCAGCAGCGCCGTGCGGCCAAGCAGTTCATCGTCGGGTGCCCGCAGCGCCGGCGCGGGCTGCTTGAGCGCCGCAACGTGCTTCAGCATCTCCGCCATGTCCCTGAAATTGCCCACCGTGTGGCTGGTCAGCACCAACGCCGCGGCGCTCATCAGCACGCCGCGCTCGTCGTGCAGCTCGAGCGATCGCGCATGCGCCTCACGCAACAGCGCCATCGCGCCCGCATGCCCCGCGTGCGAAAGCGTCAGCCCTTGGCAGAGTGGATCCATCACGGGATGGAGTGCCACACGCTCAAGCGATGCTTTTGGCGAGACACAAGGATGGAATGTCGATGTCGTTGTCGGTCGGGCGTCTGCATGGCACGGGGCGCCGGTCGGCTTGAGCGATGACGCAGCGACTGTGCCACCAAAGAGGAGACCCATGATCCCTAAAGTTGCGGAGAGTCAACTCGCCATCATCCCCCGGACGTTCACGTCGCCTGCGCCCTGGATGAAGCGGGTGTCGCCGAAGAGGGCGAATCGGTGCGCGCGGCTGGTGCCACACTGGCAGGTCCATGCCACAGCACCTTGACGACGCGCCTTTGCTGCCCGGTTTCGAGCCCGCGCCGCTGCCGGCCGGCTTCCACTTCCTGCCGGGCCATTTCGATGCTGCCGAGCAGGCCGCTTTGCTGGCCGAGCTGCGCCAGCTGCTTGCCGAGGCACCGCTGTTCCAGCCGGCCATGCCACGCAGCGGCGCGCCGCTCAGCGTGCGCATGAGCGGCGCCGGCACCTGGGGCTGGGTGACGGACAAGCTGGGCGGCTACCGCTACCAGCGCACGCACCCGGTGACGGGCCGCCCGTGGCCGGCGATTCCCGAGCGTCTGCTGCGGTTGTGGGCCGAGGCGACTGGCGAGGCGCAGCCGCCAAACCAGTGCCTGGTCAACTGCTACGACGCCAAGGCCAGGCTGGGCTTGCACCAGGACAAGGACGCGGTGAGCCTGGGCGGGCCAGTGGTGTCGGTTTCGCTGGGCGACGATGCGCGGTTTGCCGTTGGCGGCTTGACGCGCAGCGCGCCGCTGCAGCGCCTGGACCTGCACAGCGGCGATGTGCTCTGGTTCGGCGGCCCCGGCCGGCTGCTGTTCCACGGCGTGGACCGCATCCGCTTCGGCAGCTCGGCACTGCTGGCCGAAGGCGGGCGCTTGAACGTGACGCTGCGGCGCATCGAGGGCGTGGCGCGGGCTGACGGGACACTGCCGGGATGATGCGCTGGTGGCATCGGCATGCGCCGGGCCCGGCGCGACAGACGGTGAGTCGCTCACCACTGCATCTCGCCCTTGTTGACCTTGGCGGCTTCCGCGTCGAAGCGCTTTTTGCAGGCGATCCAGCGCCGTGGAACCGGGTGCTCGGGGATCAGGCACCGGGCTGAATGGACGGCCTGGAGCTGGCCGCGTTGCGCCAGAGGGTGTCACGTCGGCCTTGCGGCGTCAAAGCTGTCCTCCGCGGCGTGATGCAGCTGCTGCAACTGCTTCAGCGCCACCGGCAGTTCTTTCGCTGCGGACTCGCCGCGCAGCGTGGGCCAGAGGGCTCTCAGCGCTTCGGCCTGTGGCGCTGCCGCGGCCTGCGCAGCGGGCAGCCAGTGGGCCGGCATCGCACCTTCCGCGTACGGCCCGCGGCCACGGCCGAAGTGGGTCACCGCGCGGTGCCGCAGCAGGCCGGCGACGAAGAGCTCCTGCAGCGCGTCGTCCGACAGGCGAACGCGGGTCGGCTGGCCGTTCTGGCCGGTGTAGAGGTTGAAGCCATGGGCCAGACCGGCGCCGCCGAGCGCGCCGGCCACGGCGCCGATCAGTGCGCCCGCGCCCAGCGTCAACCCGCCTGCGGCCAGGTCGGCGCCCAGGCCGGTGGCGGCGCCGCTGAGCACGCCGCCCCACAGGCCCAGCTTTTTTCCGTCGACGGGCCGCTCCTGCCGCATCAGGCGCTCGCGCACCTGGGCGACGAGTGCCGCAGCGACGGACGCGGCGCTGGTCTCGCCTTTGCGGGTGGGCAGACCGGCGAGGCTGTGCAGCGCAAGCAGTTCGCTGGTGTTGGTCTGGACCAGCGCCTCGACCTTCAGCAGCAGGCGTTGCAGGGCTTCTTCGCTGGCATCGTTGTGGCGGTTTGCGCCTCTGCCGACGGCGCGGGCCAGGCCGTCGCGCCAGCTGCTTGACGGCGCCGCGGCCAGCGGCTCGGCGAGCTGGGCGAGATCGGCCAGCAGTGTGCTGAGCTTGTGCTGGCTGGCGTCTCGGCGCTGGTCGTCGCGGGACTGCCGGGCTGCGGCTAGGCGCTGCAGCGCAGGCGCCTGGGCGGGCAGCGCGGCGGGCAAGGTTTGCAGCAGTGCGGCTTCGTCGGCCGGGCTGCGGCAGAAGGCGTCCAGCGGCAGCACGGCGCGCACGGCCCGACAGTCGGCCAGTGCGGTTTGCCAGCGCTGCAGCTCGGCTTCGTGATGGCCTTGCGGTCCCGCCGGGCCGAGCTGGTTCAGCAGCACCAGCGTGGGCTTGTCCAGCCATTGCAGCAGCGCGAGTTCGGCTTGCAGGTGCGCGCTGTCCTGCGGCAGCTCTGCGGCGTTGACGATGTAGAGCAGCGCATCGGCCTGGCTGGCCAGGGCTTGCAGTGCCTGCTCGGCCGGGCCGGTGGGCGGGGCTTGCAGGCGGTCCTTGAGCTCGCGCTGCAGCCAGCGGCGCCAGCCGCTTTGCGACAGGCGCTGCAGCAGCGCGGCGGCGTCCGCCAGGCCGGGCGTGTCCAGCAACGCCAGCGTGTCGCCCGCGTCGCTGCGAAGCCATTCATGGCGCTCGATGGCCGTCGTCACGTGGCCGCGGTCCAGCACCTCGCCCACGTCGCGTTGCAGCAGCGTGCGCGCCAGCGTGGTCTTGCCGACGTTGGTGTGGCCAACCAGGGCCAGCGTGACAGTCATGGGCATGGCGTCAGGCAGCGGCCGAGGGCCACAGCGGGCTGTCGAACACACCGGCGGGAACGGGCTGCAGGCAGATGATTTCGCAGCGCAGTTCGTGGCGCTGACAGAACTCGCGCCACAGGTGCTCGCGTTCGCGCAGCCGCTGTGCGCCGCCGGCCTGCGCGCCCAGGCGCTCGACGTAGGCGCTGGCGTCCAGCAGCACGCGGGCCTGCGGGTCCAGCCGCTGCAGCGCGGCCAGCAGCGCCCCGTGCGGCGTGGGCTCGGGCGTGGTGGCCAGGCTGCACAGCAGCACGTTGGCCTGGCCGGGTTGGCTGGCGACAGCAGCGAGCGGCGCAAGCGCCTGGCGCGGCGCCAGTGCCAGGTCGGCCCCGGGCAACAGGCTCAGCGTGCTGCCCTGGCCGAAGCGGGCCTCGGCCCAAGCGGGCAGCGCGGTGGCGAGTGCGGGCGACGGGCTGAGGCTGCAGGGCAGGCAGGCGACCTGCACCGCACGGCCGCCGCTCAGGCCCAGGCCTTCGGCCGTCAGCAGCTGGGTGAAATACGGTGCGTGCAGGTCCAGCTTCATGCGGCGCTCGCGGTGGCGGCGCTGCGCATGGGCCAGCGCCGCCAGCAGCAGCCGAGGCAGCACCACGAACACCAGCAGCAGCGCGGCGTACAGGTGCACCCAGTGGGCGCCCTGCGCCACCGAAGGCGGCGTGGCCGCGTCGAAGCGCAGCGCGGCGACCTGCTCGACCGTGGGCGCGGCCCAGCCGGTGAGCCAGCCGAAAGGCCACTGCAGCGCGGCCAGCAGTGCGCGCACCTCGTCGGCCCCGAGGAAGGTCGATTCCCAGCCCACACGGTATTCGAGGAACAGCCCGCCCACGTACAGCGAGGCGATTAGGCCCAGCGCCAGCATCGCCGCGCAGGTGTGCAGCAGCGCTGCCATGCGTGCGGCCAGCGCCGGCCCGCTGAGCTGCAGCCATTCGGCTTGATGGCGCAGCCAGGCGTTCAGCAGCAGCGGCGGCAGGCCACGAGAACCTCGCATGGGCTGCGGCGCGAGCCAGCGGCCCAGGCGCTGCAGCCGTGGCGAGGTGGGTGGCTTCGGCTTGCCGGTGCGCGCGATGGCCAGTACCGCACGGCCGGCCACCAGCAGGTAGACGAACAGGTTGATCGCCAGCACCAGCAAGGCCGGGGCGAAGACCAAATTGACATGGTGCGGGTCGGCCACGTGCTGCGCCAACAGGCCCAGCGCCAGTGCAGCCAAGGGCAGGCCACCGCCCAACAGCAGGCCCAGGCCGGGCGGCTGCAGCAGCAACGCGAGCCGTGGCTGGCGCACCAGCAGGTCGCCGAGCAGGCGCTGTGCGCGGGCCAGCACAAACGCCGCCTCGCGCGCGCTGCCACGGGCCGGCTGGCGGGCCTTCACCGCGTCGTGCGCCCAGTCGGCCCGCTCTCGGGCATGGCGGCTGGCGTCGCGGCGCTGGTCCTCGCTGAGCAGCGCACCGGCGCTGTCGGTCTCCTCGATGGCCTTGACCAGCAGGACGGTGTGGGCGTCTTCGGCACGCATCGCGGTCCTCAGTTGGCGCTGGCCGCCACTGCGCGCCAGAAGGCTTCGCCGGCGCGTGGCAGCGGCTGTGCGCGGCGGTACAGGCGGATCTCCACCTCGATGCGCCAACGCGCGCTGCCGGCCTGCACCAGGCTGCCTGCAGCCAGCTCGTCGGCAATCAGGCTGTGCGGCAGGAAGGCCACGCCGCGGCCGTCCAGCGCCATGGTCTTGAGCACCGTGGCGAGGTGGGCCGTCATCGCCGGCTGGGCGTGGGCGGCGGCCAGGTCGGTCGCGCGCAGCGTGTGCACCAGCCGGCCAATGCCGGATTCGGCGCTGTAGTCCAGCAGCGGCACGGCAGGGCTGTCGGCGCCATCGAGCATGTGCTGAGGTCGGCCGCCCGAGGCCGGTGCCGAGACAGGCAGCAGCGTGTCGCGGCCCACCACCGCATGCAGATGCTGGGATGGCTCCAGCCGACTCGGCACCTGTGCGTGGGCGTGGCACAGCAGGAATTGCACGCGGCCCTGCTGCATCTGCGCCTCGCATTGCTGCATCACGTCGCTGATCAGTTGCACCGGACGTGGACCGCCCTCAATGCGGGCCTCCAGCGCGCGCAGCCAGCCCGGCAGGAAACTGAACGACAGCGCGTGAGTGGCCGCGATGCGCAGCGTGGCGGCACTCGCGTCGGCCACGCTGCGGGCCTGGTCGGGCAGGCCCTGCACCCGCGTCATCAGGTCCTGCGCGACGCTGCGGAACCACTCGCCGGCTTCGGTCAGCGTCGCGGGCTGGGTGCTGCGGTCGAACAGCACCACGCCCAGCCATTCCTCCAGCGCCCGCACCCGGCGGCTGAAGGCCGGCTGGGTCATGTGGCGCTCTTCGGCAGCGCGCGAGAAATTGCCGCTGGCGGCCAGCGCCAGGAAGTCTTCCAGCCAGAGGAAATTCATGCCGGTCTCGGGCGGGCGGGCGTCATGGGCAGTGCTTTGAGGGCATCGAAGAAGGCTGAAGCAGCATTGGCAGGCGGCGGCGGGCTCACGCAAGATGGGCAGCGATTATTCAACAGGAGACTCCCCCCATGGCCACCATTGCAAACTACCGCGGCATCATCCCCGCGATCGCCTGCCCGTTCACCAGCGATCACCGCATCGACGAGCCGGCGCTGCGCAAGCACGCGTCCTGGCTGGCCGGCCAGCCAGGCGTGGTGGCGGTCATGACGAATGGCCACACCGGCGAAGTGTTCTCCCTGCTGCCGCGCGAGCGTGCCGAGGTCACGCGCATTGTCGCCAGCGAACTGCAGGGGCGCTTGCCGGTGATCTCGTCCATCGTCTGCGAAGGCATGCGCGATGCGACCGAGCAGGCCGCCATGGCCCGCGAGGCCGGCGCCAAGGCGCTGGACGTGATGCCGCCGCACCACTGGCTGCGCTTCGGCTTCCGGCCCGACCATGTGATGCAGTACTTCGAGGCCATCGCTTCGGTGGGCCTGGACCTGGTGGCCCATGTCTACCCGGCATGGACCCGCGCCTCGTACAGCACCGCCACCATGGCCGAGCTGGCGAAGCTGCCCAGCGTGGCCGCCTTCAAGGTGGGCCAGCGCGACATGAACAAGTACGCCGCCGACATTGCCGCGATCCGCAAGGCAGACCCGAGCAAGGTCATCCTGACCTGCCACGACGAGTACCTGCTGGCCTCCATGGTGCAGGGCGTGGACGGTGCGCTGGTGGGCTTTGCCACCTTCATTCCCGGCCTCATCCACGAGCTGTGGGAAGCCGTGAAGGCCGGCGACCTGAAGAAGGCCCAGGCGGTGCAGGCCTTGATCACGCCACTGAAGGATGCCGTCTATGGCGGCGGCGAGCCCACCGGCGAGGCCCATGCCCGCATGAAGATGGGCATGTACCTGGCGGGCGTGCTGGACGCACCCACCGTGCGCCCACCCACCGAGATGCCGACCGAAGCCGAAGTGGCGGCCCTGCGTGCGGCGCTCGACAACGCCGGGCTGCTGCAGCGCTGAACCGTGCCGCAGCGACGGCAAGCAAGACAAGAACAGGAGACACCAAGATGCAACGCCAACAATTCATCCGTGGCATGGCCGCGGCAGCGCTGGCCTGCGTGGCCGGCACGGCCGCAGCGCAGGCCTGGCCGGCTAAGCCGATCACGATGATCATTCCCTTTCCGCCCGGCGGCACGCTGGACGTGGTGGGCCGCATGCTGGCCCAGAAGCTCGGGCAGCAGCTGGGCCAGACGGTGATCGTCGACAACCGTCCTGGCGGTGCCGGCACGCTGGGCGCGGGCATGGTGGCGCGCGCGCCAGCGGACGGCTACACGCTGCTGTTCACCGCGTCCACCTTCACCACCACCCCGATGACGCAGAAGACCCCCGTCTACGACGTGGTGAAGGACTTCACGCCGCTGGCGCTGGTGGCCAAGGCGCCGCTGGCCGTGTCGGTCAACAAGCACTTGCCCTTCAACGACATCAAGGGCCTGCTGGCCTACGGCAAGCAGAATCCCGGCAAGCTGACCTTTGCCATTGGCTCCACCGGTTCGGCTGGCCACCTCAGCTCCGAGTTGCTGCGACGTGCGGGCCAGATGGACTACCTGATCGTGCCGTACAAGGGCTCGGCGCCGGCCTACCAGGACCTGATTGGCGGCCAGATCGACGCCTTCATCGACCCCATCCTGGGCTCGGTGCCGTTCGCCAAGGCGGGCCAGCTGAAGGTGCTGGCGGTGACCTCCAAGAACCGGCTGGCCAGCCAGCCCGAGCTGCCCACCGTGGGCGAGACGGTGCCGGGCTACGAGTTCTACAGCTGGTACGGGCTGTGGGGCCCGGCGGGGCTGCCCAAGGACGTCGCCGCGCGGCTCAATGCCGAGGTCAACAAGGCCTTGACTGCCGGCGAGATGCCCGAGCGCCTGCCGGCACAGGGCCTGCTGCTGACGCCAGGCTCCATCGAAGACTTCACGCGCTTCCAGCACGAGGACATGGTGCTGTCCCAGCGCATCATCACCGAGGGGAAGATCCGTGCCGAATGACACGCCGCTCGCGGTGCTCACCGGCAGCAGTTCGGGCATCGGCCTGGCGATCGGGAAAGCGCTGCTCGAAGCGGGCTGGGCGGTGGCCGGGCTGGACCTCGCACCGCCGGTTCTCGCGCACCCGCGCTTCCGGTCCGTGAGCGTGGACCTGGGCGACGCCGCGGCCACCGACGCCGCTGCGGCAGGCCTGACCGGCGCTGCCGCGCTGGTGCACGCGGCCGGCGTGCTGCGCGTGGCGCCGCTGGGCGCGCTGCAGGCAGACGACGCCACGCTGATGTGGCGGCTGCATGTGGCGGCCGCCGAGCGGCTGGCCAATGCCTTGCTGCCGGCCATGGCCGAGGCCGGCAGTGGCCGCGTGGTGCTGGTGGGCAGTCGCGTGGCCCAGGGCAAGGCCGGGCGCAGCCAGTACGCGGCGACCAAGGCGGCGCTCAACGGGCTGGCGCGCAGCTGGGCCGCCGAGGTGGTGGCCCGCGGCGTCACCGTCAATGTGGTCTCGCCTGCCGCCACCCAGACCGCGATGACCGACGACCCGGCCCGCCAAGCCGCGCCGCCGGTGCTGCCGCCCATCGGCCGGCTGATCCGGCCCGACGAGATTGCCGCGCTGGTGCTGTTCCTGCTGTCGCCCGCCGCGGCCGCCATCACCGGCCAGGACATTGCCATCTGCGGCGGCGCCTCGCTGCCCCGCTGAATTTTTGAAACCAGGAACGACACCGCCATGAAGATCATCGACATCCGCGAAGAAACCAAGCCCATCAAGTCGAACATCCGCAATGCCTACATCGACTTCTCCAAGATGACGCTGAGCCTGGTGGCCGTGGTCACCGATGTCATCCGCGATGGCAAGCCGGTCATCGGCTACGGCTTCAACAGCAACGGCCGCTACGGCCAGGGCGCGCTGATCCGCGAGCGCTTCCGCCCGCGCCTGCTGGAGGCCGAGCCTGCGAGCCTGCTGGACGAGAGCGGCGACAACCTGAGTCCGCACAAGGTGTGGGCCACGATGATGAACAACGAAAAACCCGGCGGTCATGGCGAGCGCTCGGTGGCCGTGGGCACCATCGACATGGCCGTGTGGGACGCGGTGGCCAAGATCGAAGGCAAGCCGCTCTACCAACTGCTGGCCGAGCGCCATGGCAACGGCCAGGCCAACCGCAAGGTGTTTGTCTACGCTGCCGGCGGCTACTACTGGCCCGGCCAGGGCCTGGAGGGCCTGAAACGCGAGATGCAGAGCTACCTGGACCGAGGCTATTCGGTGGTCAAGAAGAAGATCGGCGGCGCCTCGCTGAAGGAGGACATGCTGCGCATCGAAACCGTGCTCAAGCTGCTGGGACCGGGCCAGCAACTGGCGGTGGATGCCAACGGCCGCTTCGACATCAAGACCGCTGTCGAGTACGCCAAGGCGCTGTCGCAGTACGACCTGTTCTGGTACGAGGAAGCCGGTGACCCGCTGGACTACGCGCTGCAGGCGGAACTGGCGAACCACTATGCCAAGCCCATGGCCACCGGCGAGAACCTGTTTTCGATGCAGGACGCGCGCAACCTGATCCGCTACGGCGGCATGCGGCCCGACCGCGACTGGCTGCAGTTCGACTGCGCCTTGAGCTACGGCTGCGTGGAATACCTGCGCACGCTGGACATGCTCAAGGACAACGGCTGGTCGCCCTCGCGTTGCGTGCCGCACGGCGGGCACCAGATGTCGCTGGCGATTGCCGCCGGCCTGGGCCTGGGCGGCAACGAAAGCTACCCCGACCTGTTCCAGCCCTACGGCGGCTTCCCCGATGGCGTGAAGGTGGACAACGGCTACGTCACGCTGCCCGAGCTGCCCGGCATCGGGTTTGAGGGCAAGGCCGATCTGTACGCGGAGATGCGGGCGCTGGCGGGCTGATTGCTGACAACTGGGACAATGGCGACGGCCCGCTGTGAGAGCGGGCCGGTCCCGTTTCTGTTCCAAGGTTCTCCCATGTCCGTCAACTGGTTCCCCGGCCACATGCATGCCACGCGCAAGGCCATCATCGAGCGCATGAAGCTGGGGGTGGACGTGGTGATCGAGTTGCTGGATGCGCGGCTGCCGGGCTCCAGCGAAAACCCGCTGCTGGCCGAGCTGACTGCCGGCAAACCGGCGCTGAAGGTGCTGAACAAGCAGGACATGGCCGACCCGGCGCGCACGGCGGCCTGGTTGGACCACTTCAACGCCCGGCCCGAGACCCGCGCCATCGGCCTGGACGCCAGCGAAGCAGCGCCGGCCGCCCGCCTGGCCGCCGCCTGCCGCGAGCTGGCACCCAACCGCGGCGGCATGGCCAAGCCGCTTCGGGTGCTGATCTGCGGCGTGCCCAACGTGGGCAAGAGCACGCTGATCAACACGCTGGTCGGCAAGAAAGCCACCAAGACCGGCGACGAGGCCGGCATCACGAAAAACGAGCAGCGCATCTCGCTGGCCAGCGACGCCTACCTCTACGACACGCCCGGCATGCTGTGGCCCAAGATCCTGGTGCCCAAGAGCGGCTACCACCTGGCGGCAGCCGGCTCGGTCGGCCGCAATGCCTACGACGAAGAAGAGGTGGCGCTGGAGCTGATCGAGACGCTGCAGCCGGACTATGCGCCGCTGCTCGAAGCGCGCTACCGGCTGCAGGACGTGGCGAGCATGCTGTCCGAAGACGTGCTGGCCGGCATTGGCCGCGCCCGCGGCGCGGTGCAGAGCGGCGGCAAGGTCAGCATGCAGAAGGCTTCCGAAGCCCTGCTGAACGACTACCGCTCGGCCGCGCTGGGCCGGGTGACGCTGGAGACGCCGGAAGGCTTTGCCGCCTGGCGCGCCGACGCCGAGGCGGTACAAGCCGAGAAGGCGCAGAAGAAGGCTGCCCGCGCCGGCACGCGGCGGCCGGACGGGCGCTGAAGCCCAGCGCCCTTCTTCCTGCTCGCTGCGTCAGCGGTAGGAGTGTCCGGAGACGCCGGTGAGGTTCGCGTTGGGCGTTTCGGAGCGCACGCGCACGCGGGCGTAGTCGGCGGTGGCGGAGGCGCTGCTGGCACCTTCGCCGGCGAAGGACTTGGCCTTGGTCTTGAGCATCGCATCGATGTCGAAGTAGCTGCCGGCCGGCACCTGGAACGTGCGCTTGAGCCGCAGCGGTTCGACCGAGGTGTCGGTGTTGTTGATGCTGGCGTCTGCCTTGTGCTTGTCGTCGGCCACGGTGACCAGCAGGCGGGCCACCACCGCGTCGGGTGTCAGCGAGGGGTCGATGACGTTCGAGTAGGCGTTCGTGTCCACCGTGACGGTGTACTTCATCATGGTGCCGGCAGGCACGCCCGGTGCGCTGGCCAGGATGCGGTCGCGCGAATGAACCTCGGCGATGCACTTGGCGTACAGCGAGAAGTCGTAGCTGCCATGGGCCGGGTAGCTGGTGCTGCTGCTGGCCGTGATCCAGCCGAGGCTGCCGCCGGCCTGGCAGTTGGCATGCGTGCCGTTGATGGCGTCGCCGATGGAGGTGGAATAGTCGTTGCCGAGGCCGGAAGTGGTGGCGCTGTCGCTGTAGTCGAAGGCCTCGGCGGGCTGGTTGTCGAAGTCCAGCGTCCAGGCAATGGCATGGGTGCGGGTGGACAGGCCCACGTCCTGGCTCCAGCCCGGGCTGGCCACGGCGGCCAGTGCCAGCAGGGCCAAGGTCTTGCGCAACGGCGCTGCAAAAAGGTACTTCGTCATCTGGAATTCGCTCGGTGGGTGTGGAATGTCCACGCTAGCACCGGGTACCGCGGCACCACCATCCTCAAGGGAGAGGACGGTGTGCGCTCGCGGTTTCAGCCACACGCTGCGGTGCTGCCCACACGCTGTGCCGGTCGCCGGTCTGCGCGCGTTGCTGCACCTGGCGGGCCGCCAGTGCAAAGCCGGTGGCCAGCAGCAGCGCGATGCCGCTGACCGCCAGGCGGGTGGCGCCGTCCGCTGCGGCCGGTGTGGCGCGCTGCAGGTCCAGCAGTTCGAGCAGTGGCACCGCGGCGTGCAGGCCGGCGGTGAGCCACAGCAGCTCCCGTGCGCCGTGGCTGGGTGCGCGCAGCAGTGCCCACAGCACCATCAGGCCGAAGACGGCGAGGTAGCTCGGCATCAACGCTTCGCCAGCGGGCTGGCCGGTGAGCAGCGGCACCAGGCGCGCGGCCCAGGCCATCGCGGCAATGCCGGCGCAGCAACCCAGGCTGACGCCCAGCGTGAGCTGCGCCATGCGGATGCAGGCGCTGCGTTGCACGGGCGCATGGTGGCGCCTGCGGGCCTCGACCCACAGCAGGTTGCCGCTGTAGAACAGGAAGGCGCCGGCCAGGCCGAGCGCGGAGTAGAGCCAGCGCAGCGCGGCGCCGCCAAAGTCGCCGAAGTGCAGCGCGAACAGGCCGTACATGAAGGCCTGGCCGGGGCTCTGGCGGTTCGGGTCGAAGACGCGCCGCGGCGCGGCGGTGACGCCGTCCAGCACCACCGCCGAGCGGGCATTCAGCGCCCCTTGCGGCGTGTCGCCTTCGACCGTGACCTGGGCTTTGGCATCGCCGGCGTGCTGGATGTAGAGCCGCTCGACCACCAGGCCGGGGATTTGCTGCCGAGCGCTGGCGACCAGCGCGGTCACCGGCTGCAGCGGCGCAGCAGTCTTGGCAGGCTCGACGACCGGCGTCGGGTCGATCTCCGGCTGCACGACCTGCAGCAGCTTGCCGTCGAAGACCAGGAACTGGAACGGCGCCAGCATCACCAGGCCGATGCACAGCACCGCGCCGCTCCACGCGAAGATGACATGGAAGGGCAGGGACAGCAGGCCCACCACGTTGTGCGCGTCCTGCCAGTAGCGCTTGATGTTGCGGCCGGCGCGCAGCGCAAACAGGTCGCGCAGGAACGTCGGCATGTAGATCACCACGCCACTGACCAGCGCCACGCCGTACAGCACGCAGACGAAGCCGAACAGGTAGATGCCGATCTGCGCCGGCAGGCCGGCGGTGTAGTGCAGGCGGTAGACCAGGCCGGCGAAGTCGGGCAGCTCGGGCTGCTCGGCCAGCGCGCCATGGGCGTCCAGCGTCAGGATGTGGGTCTGGCGGCCGCTGGCAGTGCCGTTCTCGTACCAGTAGAGCGTGGGCGTTTCGGCATGTTCGCCGGGCAGCCACAGGCGCAGGTCTTCGGCGGCAGCGGGATGCGCGGCCAGCGTGCTGTCCAGCAGGCGCTGGGCAGTCGCCAGCGCGTCGGCCGGCGTGGTGTCCGGTGTCGCCGCCAGCGCGTGGGCCGTGGCCGCGGGCTGGCGTTCCCAGTCTTCCAGCTGGTGGTGGAACAGCGTGAACGCGCCAGCGTAGAAGGCGATGAACAACAGCAGGCCGCTGGCCAGGCCGACCCAGGTGTGCAGGGCCAGGAAGCCGCGCAAGGTGCTGGTCTTCATCTCAGCCTCCGGTGCTGGGCGGGACCAGCGCGCCGAGCGACGCCAGCGCGCCTTGCTGCTTGACCCACCACAGCAGCGCAAAGCCCAGCAACGTGGCACCGCCCAGCCAGGCCCAGGCGGCCTTGCCGCTGCGGAACCAGAACGGCAGGCTGATGCTGACCACCCAGACCGGGAAGAACAGCAGCAGCGAGGGCAGCGTGCGCAATGCCAGCGGGCCTGGGCCCAGCAGTGCGATCAGCCCGACCACCGCGACCGCCAGCGGCATGCCCAGCAACACGGCGGCCATGGATTTAGCCCACATGAGGAAGCTCCGTTGTTGCCTTGGCGGCGGCAAGCCGTTTGGCAGGTGAGTCGCGCAGGCCCTGGTCCAGCCAGGGCAGTGCCACGCAGGCCAGCATCAGCATGCTGAGCGCGCAGAACACGCCCGGCCAGCGGCCCAGCGACGGGATGGCCAGGGCGGCGCTCAGCGCGAACAGCAGCAGCCCGGCCAGCCGCCAGGCGTGCCCGGCCGCAGCGCTGGGCCGCCACGCCGGGCGCAGCCGCTGGTGCGTGGTGCCGAGGTAGAAGGCCGTGCCGCTGAGCGCACCCAGCGGCAACCAGAGCCAGTCGACCGCGCCCGCCATCACAGCTCGGCCTCCAGCCCCAGGCCCAGCGTGCGGCCACGGCCGAGGTAATCGGCCTCGCGGCCGGGCGCGTTCTGCCAGCGGTAGGTGGTGTAGACCTCGTCCAGCAGGTTGCTGCCGTAGGCGAAGACACGCAGCTTCGGGTTCAGGGCCCAGGCGACGCGGGTGTTCAGCACGGTGTGCGCGTCGTTGCGCTGGTCGGCGCTGTTGGCGGCGTCGGAGAAGGTGCCGCCTTCGTAGCGGGCTTCGCCGTAGACGGTCCAGGGGCCGGGCTTCCAGGTCAGGCCGGCCGAGGCGGTCTGGCGTGGCGACGAGGGGAACTGCCTGCCTTCGTAGCTGGCCGCGGCGTCGGTGAATTCGATGTAGCGGGTGCGCGAGATGCCCAGCGCGCCAAAGGCTTCCAGCGTGTGCGTGAGCTGGCTGCGGGCTTCCAGCTCCAGGCCTTGCAGGCGCGAGCGGCCAGCGTTGACGATGAAGATGTCCAGCGAGTTCGCACCCACGTTGACCTGCTGGTCGCGCCAGTCGACGCGGTAGGCGTTCAGCGCGACGAAGCTGTCGGCCGTGGGCTTGCCCTTCAGCGAAAGCTCGTAGTTGGTCGTGTACTCCGGGTCGAACGCATTGGCGCCGCGCTGGTAGCTGTAGTTGATGCCGCCGGTGCGGTAGCCGCGCTGAACCGTCAGGCCGGCGCGCCAGGCCGGGTCGAAGCGCCAGCTCAAGGCAGCCTTGGGCAGCCAGGCGGTGTAGCGGGTGTGCAGCTGCTGCTGGCCGTCCGGTGCAGCCACGCCGTTGGCCAGCAGCAGTTGCACGATCTGCTGCGCCACGTCGGTGTTGCCGCTGGTGGCGGCGATGACGGTGCGGTCCTGGGTCTCCTGGTCGTGGCGCAGGCCGGCGGTGAAGGTCAGGTCGCCCACCTCATAGTCGGCCTCGGCGAACAGCGCGCGGTTGCGCACGTTCTGCTTCACGCCGTTCTGGCGCAGCACGAAGTCGGTCGGGTAGAGCGCGTCGCAGGTGGTCTGGTCCGGGCACATGCCGAAGATGGTCAGCACGTAGGAGACCGGCACCGTGAAGTCGTCGAGCTGCTCGCGCTTCTGGTTCGCGAGGTAGACCCCCGCCACGCCGCGCAGCGTGTGGCCGCCCAGCTTGCGCTCGAAGTTGGCGCGCAGTTCCTGGCTCCACTGCCTGTCCTGCGCATTGCCGCTGCTGGCGCCCTGGTTCTGCTCGGTGCCGTCGTAGTCGCCCACGCGGTTCCAGTCGTGGCGGGCCAGGGTGCTGAGCCAGGTCCAGTCGGCGCCGGCGAAGTTGAGCGTCTGCTCCAGCGCCAGGCTGCGGTCGTGGTTCCTGGCGAACCAGGGTTCGTTCGAGGTGGCCTTGTGGTCCTCGACCGGGAAAAGGCTGGCCTCGATGTAGCCGTTGCCGGTGGTCCGGTGCTGGTCCACCAGCGTCAGCAGGGCCTGGTAGTCGGTGCCGGCGGGCGTCAGGCGCAGCTTGCCGCGCAGCGTGCTGCCGTCGTCGCGGTTCCAGCGCGGGTCGTTCAGCGTGATGTTGGTGATCTCGCCGCCGTCGCGCCGCACTTCGCCGCTGAGGCGGAAGGCCAGCACGTCGCCTGCCAACGGGCCGCCGCCGGCCAGCGCCAGGCTGTGGCTGTGCTGGTCGGTCACCGTGGCACGGCCGCGCAGGTCCCAGCTGTCAGTCGGGTTGCGGGTCTTCAGCACGACGGCGCCGGCCAGCGCGTTGCGGCCCTGGTTGGTGGACTGCGGGCCGCGCAGCACCTCGACGCCGGCGGCGTCCCACACTGACAGGCCGGTGATGTCCTGGCCGTAGCCGTCCTGGGTCACGCCGTCCACCGTGACGGTGGCCATCTTGCCGTCGCCGCCGGTCGGGCCGTAGAGGCTGATGCCGCGGATCGTCAGCCCCTGCGCGGTGCCGATGTTGGCCATGCCGCTGATGACCTCGTCTACCGTGCTGGCCGCCTGCTCCTGGATCTGCCGCGCACTCCGCAGCGCCACGCTCTGGGTCGTGGCCGCTTCGCCGCGGCGCAGCTTGTCGGCCGTGATGACGACGGTTTCGGCCGGGGCGGCGGGGCTTTCCGCAACCGCTGCTGGCGTGTCAGGCGGGGTTGCGGGCGCCGGGGCCTGTTGGGCCACGGCAGCGGCCGTGGCACCCAGCAGACAAGCGGCTGCGAACGTGCGCGTGTGAATCATGGTGCTCCTCGGGCCGCGTGCTGCGAGCGCCCCGTCCTGCACTTGTTGCGGCGGGAGGCGGCCCCTCCTTGGTTCGCAATTCTACATATCAATGATAATGATTCGCGTTAATTGAATTGACGGCAAGCCCACAGTGGCCACGACCCCGGCTCGCGCCCACACGGGCCCTCCAGGCCATGGCCGGCCGCTCAGACCACCTTCTGCATCGCCTGCCGCAGCAGCGACAGGCCCAGGTCCAGTTCCTCGTCGCTGACGGTCAGCGGCGGGGCGATGCGGAACACGCCACCCATGCCCGGCAGCTGCACGATGTTCATGCTCAGGCCCAGCCGCATGCACTCGCGCGTGATGGCCGAGCCCAGCTCCGGCGCGGCCTCCTTGCCGGCACGGTCCTTCACCACCTCCAGGCCCAGCAGCAGGCCGCGGCCGCGCACCTCGCCAATGCAGGTGAACTCTTCCTGGAGCGCGCGCAGGCCACGCTCCAGCCGCTGGCCGGCGGTTTTGGCGCGTTCCACCAGGCCATCGCGCTCGACGACCTCCAGCACCTTCAGGCCGACCGCGGCAGGCAGCGGGTCGGAGACGTGCGTGGTGTAGAACAGGAAGCCGCGCGCATGGCAGGTCTCTTCGATCTCTGCGGAGGTGAGCACGGCGGCCAGCGGCAAGCCCGCGCCCAGGGTCTTGGACAGCGTGAGGATGTCCGGCGACACGCCGTCGCGGTTGCAGGCGAACATCAGGCCGGTGCGGCCCACGCCGGTCTGCGCCTCGTCCAGGATCAGCAGCATGCCGCGCTCGCTGCATTTCTGCTTCAGCGCGGCCAGGTAGCCCAGCGGCAGGTCGATGATGCCGCCGGAGCTGAGGATAGGCTCGGCGATGAAGGCGGCCAGGTTGCCGCTGGACTGGCGGTCGATCAGATCGAAGGCGTAGTCCAGCTCGGCCTGCCAGTCGAACTGGCCGTGGCGCTCGAAGCGCGGCCGGTAGGGGTAGGGCGCGGGAATGGCGAACGAGCCCACCGCTGCCGGGCCGTAGCCCTTGCGGCCGGCACTGTAGGTGGCCGACGCGGCGCCGCCGGTCATGCCGTGCCAGGATTGGGCGAAGCTCACGACCTCGAACTTGCCGGTGTAGAGCTTGGCCAGCTTGAGGGCCGCCTCGTTGGCCTCGGCGCCGGTGCTCAGCAGCATCGAACGGGTGAGGCCAGCGGGGGCGATCTCGGCCAGCCGCGTGGCCAGGTCCACCACCGGGCGGCTCAGCATGCCGCTGAACAGGTGGTCCAGGTTGCGCGCATGTTCGGCCACCACCGCGGCCACTTCCGGGTGGCCGTGGCCCAGCAGCGCGCTCATCTGGCCGGAGGTGAAGTCCAGGATGGCGCGGCCGTCCGCGTCATAGACAAAGCTGCCCTGCGCCCGTTCGATGATCATCGGCTCGAAGCTGCCGCCGTAGCGGATCAGGTGCTGGCGGGCGTGCTGCCAGAAGGCGAGGTCGTCATTGCGGGACATGGGCGCTCCTGTGGGTGGATTCGCCGCCAGCTTACGAACCGCAAGGGGTCAAGGAAAGCTGATATTTCTGAAACCAGCTATCAGGTCGCTTGATGGCAAGATGGCCGGCCGGAGACCCGATGCATGACCCGCCACCTTGACATCGACCTGCTGCGCACCTTTGTCGCCATTGCCGAGACCCATACGCTGGGCCGTGCGGGAGGGCGCGTCGGCCGCACGCAGGCCGCCGTCAGCATGCAGGTCAAGAAGCTGGAAGCCATGCTGAACCAGCCGCTGCTCAACCGCACCGGTCGCGGCGTGCAACTCACGCTGCACGGCGAACGCCTGCTGGCCCATGCCCGCACCATCCTGCGCCACCACGACGCCGCGGTGGCCGACATCTCCGGCGCCGGCCTCTCCGGCACGCTGCGCTTCGGCTGCCCGGACGACTACGCCACCGCCTTCCTGCCGCACATCCTGCGCAGCTTCGCCGGCCGCCATCCGCAGGTCTTCGTGGAAGTGCTGTGCGCGCCCACGCCGCGGCTGCGCGAACGGCTCAAGCGCCACGAACTGGACTTGGCGCTGGTCTCCACCGCACCGGACGACCCCACGCCCGTGGTGCGCCGCGAGCCGCTGGTGTGGGTGGGCAAGCATGACGACGACGCCGTGCTGCGCGAACCGCTGCAACTCGCACTGTCCGACCCCGACACACTGGACCACCGCGCCGCCTGCGAAGGCCTGGACGCCACCGGCCGCACCTACCGCGTCGCCTACGCCAGCGGCAGCATCTCCGGCCTGCTGGCCGTGGTCCGCTCAGGCCAGGCGATCGCGGTGCTCACGCAGGCCGCGGTCCCACCGGACCTGCAGGTCCTGCCCATCGGCAAACTCCTGCCCCGCCTGCCCGACGTCGGCCTGGCCGTCGCTTTCGATTTGC
This sequence comes from Ideonella sp., assembly GCF_041287625.1. Lineage (GTDB taxonomy): Bacteria > Pseudomonadota > Gammaproteobacteria > Burkholderiales > Burkholderiaceae_C > Ideonella. Next base: position 71,834 of record NZ_JBGGNH010000031.1, on the reverse strand, counting down.
GAAGACCACCGTCGCTGGCGGTGGAGTTTGCGGAGCACTTGCAGCGGCAGTTGCCGGCGTTGTAGGTGGCCCCGTCCACCCGAAAGAGCTTGTTGACGGGATGGCGTTGTCTGCTCCAGTGGTTCACGGGAATTGCTGCGAAGTTTTGGCGTACCCGGCCGTCCGATGAAAGACCGACTTGCCGTCCAGACCATGTCCATCACCTATTCCCGTCAGCAAATCATTGATGTGCTCTGCACGCTCGAAGAATTGGTCGTGTCGCTAGACCGGCTTGGCAGCGCTACCAATGAGCTGACGAGCGAGCAGCTGAATGCGGAGACTTTCCGCTTCCTCGATGAGCACGATGTGTTTAGGAAATGTGCAAGGGCAAGGCGCATCCTCTCCGAGGCGTTTGACGATCAGGCCGGATCAATCGGGCAAGAGGAACTGGGTGGCGCTCTTCAAAACGTTCGGCCATGGAAATGCTAGGCATGCGGCGGTCATCGCCCAGTAGCCTATGCGGCTCTCAGACCGCAAGAGAGACGGCGCGTGCCGGAAAGGCTTTCAGCACCTTTTTGTCCATCGTCACCAACTTGGCATCCAGGCGTTCAGCCAGCGCAACGAATTCGCAGTCGTAGGCAGAGCATTCGCTGTTCCGCACCAGTGCCATGACTTCCCGCGAATGCACGTCGAATTCGAATCCCTGCATCAGGGATTCAGCCTCGACCTGAAGGCTGCAGGCTTGTTCGAAACTCAGCATCTTGCGGCGCATGTAGCCGGCCAGGATGTTCCGGAACTCGCTGCGCCACAGGGGCGGTGCAGCCCATTCGGGCTCACGCTCCAGCAAGGCTTCGGCCGCAGCGGTGAACTCCCCCGGCAGGTACAGGTAGGCCAGTACATTGCTGTCGACCACGATCACTTGCGACCCGCCTGCTTGGCTGCATCAATGTCCTTCGCGGAGAACTGCACCGGTGGCAGGCCGGCTCTGAGTTCGCGAGCGCGTGCCAGGCGATCACTCGGCGCCACACGGCCAGCCATCAGCACCGACTCTAGGCACACGATGGCCTCGCTGTTCAGGCTTCGGCGGTGCAGTTCGGCGGCAGCCTTCAGCCGCTGGTACACGGCATACGGGATGTTTTTTAGAGTCAAGGAAGTGGGCATGGTGAAGCCTGCTTTGCAACCAAAACGGTTGCATTTTGGATCACCAAGGCGCCGCTGGCAATTTGACGCTCAAGAAGCCTCCGGCTCATGACAAGCCAGCCCGATCTTGTTCCCCTCCGGATCGCGCAAATAGGCGCCGTAGTAATCCGGGTGGTAGTGCGGCCGAAGGGCAGGTTCGCCTTCACAGGTGCCGCCGCTCGCCAGGCCGATGGCATGCACTTGGCGCACCACTTCGCGGCTGGGCGCGAGGAAAGCCACCATCTGACCGTTGCCGGGGGCGTGAGTGCCTTCGTGTGGCGTGGCGATCACGAACAGTGGACGGGGTTGGCCGGGCACCTGCCAGCCGGCCCAGGGGCGTGAGGTATCGACGAAGCGTTGCTGCAGCCCGAGCGAGGCCAGCAGCGGCTGGTAGAAGGCGAGGGCGCGGTCGAAGTCCTGCACGCCGGTGAAGTGGTGTGAAAACATGGGGTCATCTTGCCAGCGGCGGGGCGGCAACAATGCGGCTTCTGCCAACGCCTGCGAAGAGACCGTCGACATGCTTCACCAATCACTGCTCCTGCTGCACCTGCTGGCGGCCATGGCCTGGATGGGCGGCATGTTCTTCGCCTACTTCTGCCTGCGTCCGGCGGCGGCCGAGGTGCTGGAGCCGCCGCGGCGGCTGCCGCTGTGGGTGGCGACCTTCTCGCGCTTCCTGCCATTCATGGCGGTGGCCGTGCTGCTGCTGCTCGGCTCCGGGCTGGCCATGCTGCTGCCGGTGGGTTTTCATGCGGCGCCACCGGGCTGGCACGCCATGTTCACGCTGGGCCTGGTGATGGCGGCGGTGTTTGCCTACCTGTACCTGCTGCTGTTCCCCAGGCTGCGTGCGTTCTGTGATGCCTCGGCCTGGCCGGCGGCGGCGCAGGTGCTGAACCGCATCCGCCAGCTGGTGGCGTTGAACCTCACGTTGGGCGTGCTGGTGGTGGTGGCTGCGGTGTCGGCGCGCTGACACGGTTGCCGCAGCCTTGCGGTCGTGCGGCAGCGCGCGTTCCGGGGCTGGCGGGCTGAGGCAGGCACGTCGACTTCGCGGCCGGGCCTCCTCGCCGTTGCTTGAACCGGCGGCCTCACCAGGGACTGGCGCTCAGCCGGCAAGCTCGGTCACCGATGCCGGGCGGCTGCAGGTCACGCAATACGCCGACATCATCTGGGGGGTTTCGCGCTCCACCGCATCCCAGGACACGACAAATCGGCTCGGCGTGGGCCTGTCCGAACCGGCGCCGTGAGCGCCATCCATCGGCTCGTCTTCCTCCGTGAGGCAGCTCGGGCAGCGAAACTTGTAACCTCGTTCGGACACGGTGGGAAGATCGCGCGGAGACATCGGGGTTGGGACAGCGGAGACGGAAGACCGAATTTGCCTGCGCAAGTTTGCCGCCGGCGCCTCTCGTTGCCCAAAGCCGAGGCCTCTTATCTGTGTAGGCGCAGTCCTACTTACGTCGCGACACATTTGACGGCCGCGCGACACCGCATGCTCGGAGGGTCTTGCTGCCGCCACCGCGATGCGGACGAGACTTGGCGGAATGGCGACCGCTGGCCGACGCCCGCGAGCTGAAGGGCCTCAAAGCTTGTACGTCGACAGCAGGATGCTGGTCTCGGTGCTGGCAATGCCTTCGATCGATCGGATTTCGGTCAGCACGCTGTCGAACATCTCCAGCGTGTCGGTGCGCAGTTCGGCCATCAGGTCCCAGCGGCCGTTGGTGGTATGCAGCGCCACCACGTTGGGGTGGCCGCGCAGCTGGCGCCGCACGGCTTCGGCATGGTGGCCTTCGATGGCGATGCTCATGATGGCGCGGATGCGGTGCGCCTCGGCTTCGGGCCGCAGCCGGACGGTGTAGCCGACGATGGTGCCGTCGGCCTCCAGCCGGGCGATGCGGTTCTGCACCGTGGCGCGCGCCACGCGCAGCTTCTTGGCCAGGGCCACCACCGGCAGGCGCGCGTTGTCGCGCAGCAACGCGATCAGTTGGCGGTCGGTGTCATCCATGGGCAGAAGGCCGGGCCTGATCTGCCCGTTTTGGAGTGAAACACCGTGCCGAATGTACGGTTGGCCGCGCATTGTGCGCAACCCGTCGCGAGGCCCTGTATCCGAAGCCAGGGCCCGGCTCCGCTCCGCCAGCGCGTGCGGCAAACCTCACAGGAAGCATTGCATTCGGCCATGCCTGCAACGCCGCGTTGGAGTACCCTGTGGGCTTCAGCAAGCTGCGAAAGGAGGTGATATGTCTTCATTCTCTTGGTCCGAGAGGGATCTCCCTACGTGATGTAGCCAGGTCCCAACCGACCCGCGGGCGCTGCCTCCAAGTGAGCCAGCGCCCGTGCTTTTTTCAGAATTGCTGTGCCTCAATCGCGAGATCCCAGGGCGCTTGTTCGCCGGCAAAGCGGGCTGCCAGGAAGTCCACCAGCAGGCGCAGCGCCAGCGGCTGGTGCTGGCGCGACAGATAGATGGCATGGATGCCGAGCAGGCCGGGCTCGTGGCCACGCAGCAGGCGCACCAGGCGGCCGGTGCGCAGGTCATCGCCCAGGTAGTAGGTCGGCAGCATGCCGATGCCGGCACCGCTGAGCACGGCCCGCCGCAGCACCGCCGTCTCGTTGGTATGAAAACTCCAGCTGACCGGCACCGTGATCGTCTCATCGCCCCGGGTGAAGCGGTACTGTTTGCCAATGCCGAAGGCATGCGCGATGCAGCGATGCTGGCGCAGGTCTTCTGCGCTGTGCGGCTCGCCGTGCAGCGCCAGATAGGCCGGCGAGGCGCACAGCATCGAGCGGCACTGCGCCAGCGGCCGCGTGATCATCGCCGGGTCCAGCGTGTTGGTGATGCGCACCGCCAGGTCGACCCGCTCCCCCACCAGGTCGCTGGCCTTGTCGCTGACCGACAGCACGATCTCCACCTGCGCGTACTGGCGCTGAAAGTCGACCAGCGCGGCGGTGAGCTCGGCCTCGGCAAAGGAGCTGGAACTGGTGACGCGCAGCACCCCCGCCGGTTCGCGGCCGCGCTCGGCGGCGATGTGCGTGGCCTCGTCCGCCAACTCCAGCAATTGCCGGCACGAGGGCAGGGCGGCGGCCCCGGCATCGGTCAGGCTGACCTTGCGCGTGGTCCTGTGCAGCAGGCGGGCGCCCAGCCAGTCCTCGGCGGCCGAGAGGTAGCGGCTGACCATGGCCGCCGACATCTCCAGATGCTCTGCCGTCTGGGTCAGGCTGCCGCGGTCGGCCACTTCGACGAACACGCGCGCGGCGGTCAAACGATCCATTGCGTCGATCCAGGCAACAAACTATCAATTGATATGGGCTTTATCAACCATATCGCAAAAACTAAAGTTCGTTCCATTCCTCGCTTCCCCCACGGAGATCGCACCATGTTCCTGCCCCGCTTTTCCCACGGACTCAGCCGTTTTTTCCTGCCCGCGCTGACGCTGGGCGTTGTTGCCGCCGCTGCCACAGGTGCCGCTGCTGAAACTGCCGCGCCGCTGGCCGTGAAGGTCTACAACGCCGACGGCAACAGCTTCAACGTGAACGCCGTGGTGGTCAGCGGCAAGACGGAGGCGCTGGTGATCGACAGCGGCTTCACCCGCGCCGATGCGCTGCGCGTGGCCGCCAATGTGCTGGACAGCGGCAAGACGCTCAAGACCATCTTCATCAGCAATGCCGACCCGGATTTCTACTTCGGCGCCGAAGTGCTGAAGGCCTATTTCCCGCAGGCCCAGGTGCTGACCACCCCGGCTGTGCGCGACAAGATCCAGGCCAAGCTGGCCGGCAAGCTGGCCTTCTGGTCGCCCAAGATGGGTGCCAACGCGCCGCAGAAGCCCATCGTGCCCGAGCTGCTGCAGGGCACCACCTTGAGCGTTGACGGCGAGACCGTCGAAGTGCGCGGCACCACCGGCGAGCTGGCGCATCGGCCCTACGTGTGGATTCCGTCGATCAAGACCATTGCCGGCAACATCGCCATCTTCGGCAACCTCCATGTGTGGACGGCCGACACGCAAAAGGCCAGCGAGCGCAAAGCCTGGTTCGCCCAGTTGGACGAAATCGAGGCACTGAAGCCCACCACCGTCGTGCCCGGCCACATGGCCGCCGGCACCGCCCTGGACGCCAGCGCGATCCGCTACACCCGCGACTACCTGCAGCGCTTCGACGCGGAAGCCGCCAAGGCCAAGACCGCGGCCGAACTGATCGACGCCATGAAGAAGGCCTACCCACAGGCCGGTATGGGCTTGGCGCTGGACATCGGCGCCAAGGTCAACAAGGGCGAGATGCAGTGGTGAGCCCCATGACCGCCACCCTGCATTACTTCTACGACCCGCTGTGCGGCTGGTGCTACGGCGCCGCGCCGCTGGTGAAAGCGGCCCGCGACGTCATCGATGTGAAGGCGCACGGTGGCGGCATGATGACCGGCGCGCGCCGCCAGCCTGTGACCCCGCAGCTGCGCGGCTTCGTGATGCCGCATGACGCCAGGATTGCGCAGTTGAGCCGGCAGCCCTTCGGCGACGCCTATGCCAACGGCCTGCTGCGCGACACCACGGCGGTGTTCGATTCCGAGCCACCCACCGCCGCCATCCTCGCCGCCGAGGCCCTGGCCGGCCGCGGTCTGGACCTGCTCGCCGCGCTGCAGGTTGCGCACTATGTGGACGGGCGCCGCATTGCGGACCGCGCGGTGCTGATCGAGCTGGCCGGTGCCATCGGCCTGCCGCCCGCACCGTTCGCCGACGCGCTGGACCGGCAAACCGGCGCCGCGGTGCAAGCCCATTTCGAAGAGACCCGCAGCCTGATGGCCCAGGTCGGCGCGCAAGGCTTTCCCAGCTTCGTGCTGGAGATCGGCGGTGTGATGACCCGCGTGGATGCCTCGCGCCATATGGGCCGGCCGCAGGAGTTCCAGGACTGGCTGCGCGAGCAGACGCCGCAGACCGACATCTCCGCAGACCGCCGCTTCGCCTGCGACGCCGACGGCTGCGCCCTCTGACCCCGGAGCGTCCATGAAAACGAACCTGCAAATCGTGGCCGACCACTATGCTGCTTCGGCCCGCCAGGACATCGCCGGCATGATGGCCGACGTGTCGCCCGATGTCGCCTGGACCGAGATGGCCGGCTTCCCCTGCGCCGGCACCTGGATCGGCCCCGACCAGGTCGTCGCCCAGGTGTTCACCGTGCTCGGCAGCGCGTGGGAGGGCTACCGCTTCGAGCTGGAGAAGCTCATCGATGGCGGCGAGCAGGTGGTGGGCGTTGGCACCTATTCAGGCACCTACCGCAAGACCGGCAAGCCGATGCAGGCCCGCGCCACCCATGTGTGGCGCCTGGCCAGCGGCAAGATCGTCGGCTTCGAGCAGTTCACCGACACCTTGCTGGTCGCGCAGGCCATGCAGGACTGAGCGCCTTTTGCCATCAGCAGGAAACAAGCGCCTGGACCTCATTCTCTTGGTCCGAGAGGGACCTGCCTACGTGATGTAGCCAGGTCCTCAACCGACCCGCGGGCGCTGCCTCCATGTGAGCCAGCGCCCGTGCTTTTTGGGCTGGCGTCAGGGACCTGCCTGCGCCCGGCCAAACTAGGCGCCGTTCCTCGCCTGCCACGCGCCAGCCAAGCCCGTGCACCGCCATGCTGAGCCCCGCGCCCGCTGCGCTTGGCACGCCCTGGCAACGCTGGTCTACCGCCCCATCAGCCCGGCTTGCCTTGTCGACACCGACGCCAGGCACTTGCGCGAGGGCTTTACTCGGCTCTGTGACCATAATCACCGCCCCTTCAGAGCCGAATTTTGCCTGCGTGGATGTAGGCCACAGAATAAGGACTCCGCATGCTCCAACTTAGATGCGCGATGGCGTTGTGTGCTGCCATGGCACTCGTTTCCTGCGCCGTTCCGCCCAACCGCCCAGCAAGCGCGCCTATTGACAACATCGTGAAGAACGATGCGGCAGCGCATGGCATTCCCGCGCAAGCTGTGGTCGTTTTGCAAGACGGTGAAACTGTCTACCGCCAATACTTGGGAACAACGGCCATCAATGATGGGTTTCCTGTCAATGAGGAAACTGTCTTCCCTGTGTTTTCAGCGGCCAAGCTCTTCGCTGCGACATTGCTGTTGCAACTGGTAGATGATGGGCGGGTGCTTCTTGATGCGCCCGCATCGCGCTACGTGGCTGACTTGCCACCCTCTTGGCGTGCGATCACGGTAGAGCAGTTCCTCGACCATGTTTCCGGCATCCCCGAATACTTCGATGCTGGAAATCTAGAAAAGCCATTTCCATCTTCCTTGCATGCCGTATTTGAACGTCTGTCCGATGAGCCATTCGTTGACCGTCCCGGTACAAAAACGCGCTACACGAGTACTAATTTCTTGGTCATTGAGGCAATCCTTGAGTCTGTTACTGGAAGAGGCTATCGCGACCTGGTAAATGACCGCATCATTGTCCCGCTCGGTTTGAAGAACACATGGCTCGGTCTGGATGGTGTGCCGCGCGATCGGCTCGTAGCCGACTATCACGGTGAGAACGACAGGGTTGTGCCCGACATCCCGATTGCCTGGCCTGCCTACAGTGTGGCGCACGGCAATATTTACAGCACGGCCAGCGACATGGCGACGTTTCTTGCCGCCGTGACCGAAGGTAGATTTGTCTCGCGTGACACTTTGGTTCGGCGCTGGAAGCCTTATTCATTCCCCAATGGTGCAGTTGGATACTTTGCATCCGGTTGGGAGTACGGTAAAAGCGGTGTGTGGAATGAGGTTGGACACGACGGCGGCGCCAAGGTGCGCGCACGTATCTTGTTCAAAGAAAATCTCAGTGACAGTTATGTGATTGTCTATCTGACCAATGGCAGTCGAGACAACGTGTGGTCGCGGACGCTACTCGATTCAGTTCAAGGGTTGGTTCTACCCCAATAAGGCGCCGATGAGGCGGGCGGCTGGGGAGGTCTATGCCTTCTGAAAACGAGCCGCCGAGACCCTGGCCGGCCGCGGGCTGGACCTGCTCGCCGCGCTGCAGGTCGCGCACTATGTCGAAGGTCGCCGCATTGCGGACCGCGCAGTGCTGATCGAGGTGGCCGCTGCCATCGGCCTGCCGCCCGCTGCGTTCGCCGACGCGCTGGACCTGCAAACCGGCGCCGCGGTGCAAGCCCATTTTGAAGAGACCCGCAGCCTGATGGCCAAGGTCGGCGCACAGGGCTTCCCCAGCTTCGTGCTGGACATCGGCGGTGTGATGACCAGCGTAGACGCCTCGCGTCATCTGGGGCGCCCGCAAGCGTTCCATGACTGGCTGCGCGAGCAAACGCCGCCGACCGCCATTTCCGCCGGCCATCGCTTCGGCTGCGACGCCGACGGCTGCGCCCTCTGACCCCGGAGCGTCCATGAAAGCGAACCTGCAAATCGTTGCCGACCACTATGCTGCTTCGGCCCGCCAGGACATCGCCGGCATGATGGCCGACGTGTCGCCCGATGTCGCCTGGACCGAGATGGCTGGCTTCCCCTGCGCCGGCACCTGGATCGGCCCCGACCAGGTCGTCGCCCAGGTGTTCGCCGTGCTCGGCAGCGCATGGGAGGGCTACCGCTTCGAGCTGGAGAAACTCATCGATGGCGGCGAGCAGGTGGTGGGCGTTGGCACCTATTCGGGCACCTACCGCAAGACCGGCAAGCCGATGCAGGCCCGCGCCACCCACGTGTGGCGCATGGCCGGCGGCAAGATCGTCGGCTTCGAGCAGTTCACCGACACCTTGCTGGTCGCGAGGGCCATGCGGGATTGAGCGCCATTTGCCCATCAGGCAGGAAGAAAACGCCTGCACGTGGTACCGCGCAAACCGGTCATCGATCAACTGCACCTCGCCCTGGTCCTCCGGCCGTACTGATCACGCGGCTGGCGGCTTGCGCCGTGAGCGGCAGAGTCAGGTCAGGTGTTGCGACATCGCTGGCTGCCGCGTCCAGCACAGCACCCTGAATGTCGCAATGCAAGAGCTGACCCCTGCCATTGCGAATGCACAGCGCGGGCGACCTGAGGTCGGCTAACATATTTCGATGGCGGAACAGACCCCCGGCAAAGAAGGTGCCCCAAGCATCAATGTTTTTTTTGGACAGCGCGGCGCGCCAATGTCCGAATTGCCGCTTGACGTGGTGTTGGTCGTCCCATCGAGCGACAACTGGAACGACTTTGGACATCAAACCCGGGTAGACCTGATCTTCAATCTTGTGCCTGCAATGACACCGATTGAGATTGGTGGCTTTATCGGTTTCGTTGGATCTGACAAGAAACGCAGCGGGCGCGATCTACTACAAGAGCTTGTGGCGGGAGAGCGGGCCACGATCCAAGCAAATGCAAGCGAGCTCCAGTTCTTCACGATGCTGCCAGACTTGGCGCACTATCGGCGCCTCGTTCAGTTGGTCGGACCTGATAGCGCGAAGCGCGCACTGCTTGCCATAAATGACTTGGTTGCGATCAATCAATTTCAGCCGTCTGCCGAGATCTTTGGGCTGGCAACAAAAACCAAGGTGTTCTCGCTTTCCTTCATGAGAAATGCAGACACCTATTTCGCGTTCAAGAACGCGGGTCCGATTCTTCGGGGGCTTGCAAGTGAACAAGTCGGAATCGTATCCAACTCACTTGCCATTAGCTTCCAACTGCCCGGGCGGGCTTCCGAGCACGACCTTTTATTTGACTTCGATCTTGATGACGACATTCCGAAACGTATTGCGGTCATCATCGGCAAGAACGGGGTTGGCAAGAGCCAGACCTTGGGGCGCATCGCGCGGGCCGCTCTCGACGGGTCAGCCGCGCTGACCAATGGTGCTGACGGTGGAAGGCCCGAGATCAATCGCATACTCGCCTTTGCGCCAACTAACGAGTCGGAGTCGGTCTTTCCCACCGAGAAAAGGCAGAGACCGAAGATTTGGTATCGCCGCTATTCGCTGAACCGTACGAGTCGGGCAGGGCGCAATGATCACGTGTCGGATCTGATTTCACAGCTTGCAAGATCGAGTGAAAGCGTCGCCAACGAGAGCCGCTGGAGAATATTCAGTCAAGCAGTTCGTGCAATATATGAATATGAGCAGATACATTTGGTCGGCACACGGGCTGATGAGCCCTTCGTCCCGGTGCGAAGCCTTGCCGCCGGTGGCGAGCAGGAACTGCTAGAGAGGTTTGCGGCCATTGATACCAAGAAGGAACCTGCCCGTGTCGTGGCCGGCAAGGGCTATCCACTCAGTAGTGGAGAGATCTCTTTCCTCAAGTTTGCAGCTCAAGCCAGCCTACACATTGAAAACGGTTCATTGCTACTCCTCGACGAACCTGAGACGCATCTACACCCCAATTTCATCGCGCGGTTTGCATCGTTGCTGGACCATCTTCTTGAGTTGACCGGCTCGATCGCCATCATCGCGACGCACTCCGCTTACTTCGTCCGCGAAGTTTTCCAAGAGCAAGTCACGGTCTTGACAGTTGATGAAGACCAGGTCGTGCAGGCCTTGCATCCGAGGCTTAAAACATTCGGTGCAGACGTTGGGGCGATCTCATACTTTGTTTTCGGGGAGGATCAGCCGTCCCGTATGGCGAAGCTTTTGAGGGCTAAACTGATCGCTAAGGACTGGACTTGGCATCAGCTATATGAGCGATACAAGGACGAACTGTCGCTGGAGATGCTCAACTCGTTACGGGCAGAGGTGGAAGACGGAGCGTCCGATTGAAAAAGCTTGACGTTCCGACTACCGATGATGAGTCTGCATTCATTGGCCTCGTCAACAATACGCGACTGAAAAGCTTTCCTCATCTGAAAGACCTCGTAGTACCAGTGAGAGCGGCATACAAAGCGTACAAAGATTCATTTGACTCCCCGATTTTTGTATTTCGGCCACCGACGAATGATCAGGCGGCATATCTGCTTGGACATTTCAATTCGCCCCCGAAGGACATTGGCTTTATTAAGGCAATGCGCAAAGTCTCGGACTCGCGCGAATGTTCGATGTGTGGCTCTTTGCATAGCGGGACCCTTGACCATTATCTTTCCAAGAATACATTTCCCCAGTTTGCGGTGTTTTCAAAAAACCTCGTCCCTGCTTGCAAGTGCAACAGCAAACGCGGGGAGAAGCTCCATGGAGATCAACCGGGCGAACGAATCCTTCATCCGTACTACGACGAATGTATGAACGAGCGAATTGTTCGCGCTCAGTTTGATGATCTTGGTGCAGTTCCGAGAGTGTCGCTAGAACTCACCATTCCTCGGACGCACGTCCAATACGCTGCAATCTCATTTCACGTGCGCGAGATCATTCAGAAATCAGCCATCAAAGGATACCTTGCGGATCGCTGGAGTAACCTGTTTCGGAAGCCTAGCCTAGCGGTACGAGCATTCGAGAAAAACTTTGTCACGGAGGCTGATGTACAACGGGCGCTCTCGGCTGAATTGGCCAAGCTGGACGACTCGCACGGAGGGAAAAACAATTGGAACTCGGTGTTCGTTCGTGGGCTCCTTGAGCCCCCAACCCTCGCTTGGCTCACTAGCCGTCTTTCGAATACGGTAAGGCCAGCCGATGCGCCGCTTGGGTAAAGATGGCAGCTTTCAGAAGCTAGGAAAGCGCGAGACCTATACTGCGCTCGCTATGAAGCCATAATCCCAGGTCGACGAGACGGAAGCCGAGCAACGAACAGCAGATGGGGGTGTGTTGCGATAGCAATTATTTGCCGCGCGCTCGAGGCCAGCACCCGCTGCTATTCGGTACTTCCCCGCGGTTCGGCATGGCAGCCCTGATCCTCGTCACAGCCTCTGGGGCGTGAGTATCGATCTTGCCTGGATCTTCACTTAACAACGCTCCGACCACCACCCCGGCAACAACGCCTGCACCTCCCGCCGCGCGAACCGGTCATCAATCAAATGCACCACGCCTTGGTCTTCCGGCGTGCGGATCACGCGGCCTGCTGCTTGCACCACCTTCTGCAGGCCGGGGTAGAGGTAGGCGTAGTCGTAGCCGGCGCCGAAGAGGGTTTGCAGGCGGTGGCGGAGTTGTTCGTTCACCGGGTTGACCTGGGGCAGGCCGAGGGTGGCGACGAAGGCGCCGATGAGGCGGCGGCCGGGGAGGTCGATGCCTTCCGAGAATGAACCACCCAGCACGGCGAAGCCGATGCCTTGGCCGGCTTCGGTGAAGCGGGCGAGGAAGTCGTGTTGCGCGGCTTCGCTCATCTGGCGGGTCTGCCGCCACAGCGGCAATGCGGGCTGCTGTTCGGCCAGAAGTTCGGCCACCTGCTGCAGGTAGTCGTAGCTGCTGAAGAAGGCCAGGTAGTTGCCGGGGCGCTCGGCGCATTGCTTGGCGATGAGCGAGGCGATGGGCTGCAGCGAGGACTGGCGGTGCGGGTAGCGGGTGGAGATGTGGCGGGCGACCTGGACCTGCAGCTGCGAGGCTTCGAACGGGGCTTCGACGTCGATGAAGCGGTGGTCTTCCGGCAGGCCCAGCAGGTCGCCGTAGTAGCGGGCGGGTTGCAGCGTGGCGGAGAAGAGGGTGCTGCAGTGGGCCGCGGCGAAGCGCGGGGCCAGGAAGGGGGCGGGCAGCAGGTTGCGCAGGCACAGCAGGCTGGCCGGGCCGCCGCGCGGTGCTCCTTGCTGCCGGGTCAGATCGAACAGCGAATGGCTGTCCATGCTTTCGGCCAGGCGGGTGAAGTGCAGGGCTTCGAAGTAGAAGGCTTGCAGCGCGGCGTCGGACTCGGCGGCGTGTTCGGCGAAGTGGTCGTTCAGCACGCTGGTGGCCTGCTGCAGCGCGTCCAGCAGCGGATGGGGTGGTGTGGCCAGGCAGCGGTAGTCCTCGGCCTCGGGTGTGTCCAGCGCGGCCCAGCAGCGGCGCAGTTTGTCCAGTGCGCGCTTCAGTGGCGGGCGGGCCTTGGCGGCGGGCGCGCGGCGGGCCTGGGCCAGCGTGAGCGGCTGCAGCTCGGCGGTGTACATCTTGCGGCCGCGCTCGACCAGGTTGTGCGCTTCGTCCACCAGCAGCGCCACGCGCCACTGGTTGGCCTGGGTGAGGTGGTGCAGCAGCGCGCTGCTGTCGAAGTAGTAGTTGTAGTCACCCACCACCACGTCCGCCCAGCGCGCCAGCTCCTGGCTCAGGTAGTAGGGGCAGACGGCGTGCTGCTGCGCGACGCTGCGCACGCGGGCCTGGTCCAGCAGGCCAGCCTCGGCGACGGCTGCTGTGCGAGCCGCGGGCAGCCGGTCGTAGAAGCCCTTGGCCAACGGGCAGGCTTCGCCGTGGCAGGCCTGGCCGGGGTGCTCGCAGACCTTGTCGCGGGCGACCAGTTCCAGCACGCGCAGAGGGGGTGATTCCGGCGCCTCCTTTGTTGGCGACAGTGCGCGAAGCGCCTGCAGCGCGAGCGCGCGGCCGGAGGTCTTGGCGGCCAGAAAAAACACCTTGTCCAGCTGCTGCGTGGGCGCGGCCTTCAGCAGCGGGAACAGCGTGGCCAGCGTCTTGCCAATGCCGGTGGGCGCCTGCGCCAGCAGGCAGCCGCTGGCGGCAGCCGTCTGGTAGACGGCCTTGGCGAGGGGGCGCTGGCCGCGCCGGAAGTCGCTGAACGGGAAGCTGAGGCTTTGCAGCGCAGCGTCCCGCGCGGCGCGGTGGGCCAGCTGGGCCTGGGCCCACAGCAGGAAGCGCTGGCAGTGCAGCTCGAAGTGCTGGCGCAGCTCGGCGGCGCTGCAGCGCTGCAGCAGCACGGTTTCCTGCTGGCTGCCAATGTGCAGGTAGACGAGGGCCAGCTCCAGCTCGGCCAGGCCTTGCTGCGCGCACAGCAGCCAGCCGTAGAACTTGAGCTGCGCCCAGTGCAGCTGGCGGTGCGAATCGGGCTGCAGTTCGAGCCGGGTCTTGTGGGTCTTGATCTCTTCGAGGCGCTGGCGGCGGGCGTCGAAGCCATCGGCCCGGCCGCGCACCTGCAGCGTCACGCCGGCCTGCTCGAACTGGCCGCTCAGGCTGACTTCGGCTTCGTAGCCTTCGCCGCGCCGGCCGGCCACCAGCGCGTGGCCGGCAATGCCTTCTGCCGCGGTGGGCGCGGGCGTGAAGCGCAGGTCCAGGTCGCCTTGCTTGGCCGTGAATTCACACAGCTCGCGCACGGCGACGGTGTAGATCATGGCGATGAGCCTGCAGCGGCTTGGTCGCCGGCTTCGCCCAGCGTGGCCTGTGGCGCTTCGAGTTCGTCGGCCCGCAGCGGCGTGGCCTTGGCCAGGGCCAGCCAGACCGGGAAGGGCAGCGTGCAGCCCATGTGGCGGGCCGGGCGCAGCAGCTCGAAGCGGCCTTCCTTCAGGCTGCCGTGCAGCACCCACACGCCAAATTCGCTGGGGATCTCGTTGGGCTTGGCCACCCCTGCCGGGAAGACGTAGTAGCACTCGCAGCACAGCCACTGGTAGGCCTGGCGCTTGGCCTCGTGGCGCAGGTCGGACAGCAGGTCCGCGCGGCTGAACTTGATCTCGTGCACCATCGGCTGCAGGTAGGCCTCGACCGAGGTGTTGCGCACTGAGAACAGGTCCGGCCTGGCCATGCGCCAGGTGTTTTTCGCGGCCTTCTGCAGCGCTTCTTCGTCGGCCCACAGCGGCAGCGGCTCGGCGGCCAACAGCGGGGCGGGTGAGTCCCCGGTGTTCAGGGCTGCGGCAGGAGCCGGGGTTTCGATCTGGGCCCGCAGCGACAGCTCGCGCCAGACGATGCGGCCGCTGCCCAACAGGTGCTCGGCGAACTTCTGGGCCAGCCGGTCATGGCCACTGAGCGCGCGGGTGTTCTGCTGGCGCGACTCGGCCAGCAGCTGAATGCCGGCTTCGGTCAGCCGCAGCGCCTCGCGGCCATCGGCATTCACCTGCAGCGCCAGCAGACCGGCGGCCAGCAGGTCGATCTCGATGCCGTCTTTGCAGGGCCAGCCGGCCGAGCGCCAGACCTGCATCAGCCGCGTGCGGTGAACACGGGTCAGCGAGGTGTGCGGGCTCGGTGGAGCGGGCAGGATCAGCTGGGGCGGCGGCGGCATGGCCAAGGCGGCAGAGGTCGGGTCCGGCATGGACACTGATTATAAATACAGTATCCGTCGCTCCGCGAGCGCTGTTTGAGCGGTGCGGGTCCGGAAGGCGGAAACCCCGCGTTGACAGCGTCGCGGGTCGGGGCGATGGTGCCACGATGTACCCAGCCCAACGCGAGCACATTGCCACTGTGATGCAGGTGGCCGACCTGGGGGTGCAGGCGCAGGCTGCGCTGCGCCACGAACAGGTCATCCGCGATTCCTGGCACCGCTGCGTGCACGAGCACCAACTGGACCCGACGCGCATGCAGGAGGCGGTGATCCTGCCGCAGGGCCAGCTGCGCGAGCACCAGGACCAGATGGAGGCGTTCATCCACATTGCACGCCGCGGGCTGGAGACGCTGTACCAGCAGGTGGCGGGTCTGGGCTATGTGGTGCTGCTGACGGACGCGCGTGGCGTGACGGTGGACTTCATCGGCGACCTGCAGATCGAACCCGGCCTGCGCAAGGCAGGGCTGTTCCTGGGCGCCGACTGGAGCGAGCAGCATGCCGGCACCTGCGGCGTGGGCACCTGCATCAGCACCGGCGAGGCGCTGACGGTGCACCTGGACGACCACTTCGACGCGACCCACATTCCGCTGACCTGCACCACCAGTCCGGTCTATGACGCGCGGGGCGAGCTGGCCGCGGTGCTGGACATCAGCGCGCTCAGCGCCGCCGGCCCCAAGGGCAGTCAGGGCCTGGCGCTGCAGTTGGTGAAGCTCTATGCACAGCAGATCGAGAGCGCGGCTTTCCTGCAGCGGCACCGGCACGACTGGGTGCTGCGCCTCTCGGCCGCGCCGCATTTCGTGGACGTGAACCCCGAGTACCTGCTGGCGCTGGACAGCGCGGGCCGCGTGGTGGGCCACAACCGGCGCGGGCAGCTGGCGCTGCAGGGCACGCGGCCCTTGGTCGGCCAGGCCTTCGATGCGCTGTTCGAGGCGCGCTTCGAGCAGATCGGCCGCTTCGTGATGGCCCAGCCTTCGGACCAGCGTGCGGTGATGCGCAGCGGTGGCCGCGAACTGCTGTTCCTGTCGGCCACGCCACCACCACCCAGGCCTGTGGCACCGCGCGGCCAGCCCGAGCGGCCGGTGCCGGCGCCGCTGGCCGCACTCTCCGCCGGGGACGCGGCGCTGGACCGGCAGATCGAGCGCGCCGCGCGGCTGGTCAACTCGCCGGTGAACCTGCTGATCACCGGCGAGACCGGCTCTGGCAAGGAGTATTTCGCCAAGGCCATGCACGCCAGCGGCGAGCGTCGGGCGCGGCCTTTCGTTGCGGTGAATTGCGCGGCCATTCCCGAAAGCCTGATCGAGAGCGAGCTGTTCGGCCACCTGCCGGGCAGCTTCAGTGGCGCGGCGCCCAGGGGCAAGCGCGGCCTCATTCCCGAGGCCGACGGCGGCACGCTGTTCCTCGATGAAATTGGCGACATGCCGCTGCCCTTGCAGGCGCGGCTGCTGCGCGTGCTGTCCGAGCGCGAGGTGCTGCCGGTGGGTGCCACGCGGCCGGTGCCGGTGAACATCCGCGTGATCGCCGCGACGCATGCGCCGCTGGAAACGCTGGTGCGCGCCGGCCGCTTCCGCGACGACCTTTACTACCGCCTCAACGGCGCCCACATCGCGTTGCCGCCGCTGCGCCAGCGCAGCGACCTGCAGTCCCTGCTCACGCGCTTCCTGCAGGGTCGCACGCTGCTGCCCGAGGTGCGGGCGCGGCTGCTCACCTACGCCTGGCCGGGCAACCTGCGCGAGCTGAAGAATGTGCTGGACTGCGCCGCCAGCGTGGCCGGCGACGGACCGATTTCGCTGCACGACCTGCCGGAGTTGGCCAGCGTTGCGCACGCGCCGCTGCGTGCTGTCGAAGCCGAGCTGCCGAACCGCAGCGACGACGCGCTGCTGCAGGAGTTGCGCGCCGCACAGTGGAACGTCAGCCTGGCTGCGCGCCGGCTCGGCGTGGCCCGCATGACGCTGTACCGCCGCATGAAACGCGCCGGCATCGTCGCGCCGAATCACCAAGGCTCAGCGTGACAGGTGTCACAGCACCCGGGTGTGACAGCTGCCGCGCTGTGACACCCGGTTGGGTCACCCATTTCCTTGCATGACAAGGACTTGCGCGTGCCGGCGCCTCGGCACGGCTCTTGAGTACGTCCTGGTTGATCGGCCCATCCCGAGGCCGATGACACAGGAGACAACTGATGACAGAGATCCATCCGACGGCTGCCGCGCAGCGTTGGCTTGCCGACTTCGAGGCTGCGCTGGGGGCAGGCAACATCGAGGCCGCCGTGGCGCTGTTCCAGCCTGAGGGCTACTGGCGCGACCTGGTGGCCTTCACCTGGAACATCCGCACGCAGGAAGGCCCGGCCGCGATCCGCGAGATGCTGCAGGCGCGGCTGGCCGACACGGCACCTTCCCACTTCGCCATCGACGGCGAAGCCACCGAGGCCGGCGGCGTGACAGAAGCGTGGTTCACCTTCGAAACTAAGGTGGCCCGCGGCCGCGGCCACCTGCGGCTGAAGGAAGGCAAGGCCTGGACGCTGCTGACCACCATGGTGGAGCTGAAGGGCTTCGAGGAGAAGAAGGGCACGCGCCGCATCAAGGGCGCGGAGCACGGCGTGCACGCGGGCCGCAAGAGCTGGCTGGAGCGGCGCCAGGAAGAAGAAGCGCGCCTGGGCTACGACGAGCAGCCGTACGTGGTGATCGTCGGCGGCGGGCAGGGCGGCATCATCCTCGCCGCGCGGCTGCGGCGCCTGGGCGTGCCGACCATCGTCGTCGAGAAAAACGAGAAGCCGGGCGACAGCTGGCGCAAGCGCTACAAGAGCCTGTGCCTGCATGACCCGGTCTGGTACGACCACCTGCCTTACCTGCCCTTCCCGGACGACTGGCCAGTGTTCGCGCCCAAGGACAAGGTGGGCGACTGGCTGGAGATGTATGCCAAGGTGATGGAGCTGAACTACTGGGGCAGCACCGTGGCCAAGAAGGCCAGCTTCGACGAGGCCAGCGGCGAGTGGACCGTGCTGGTCAACCGGGCCGGACAGGATGTGACGCTGCGGCCCAGGCAGCTCGTCTTCGCGCTGGGGGTTTCGGGTTATGCCAACGTGCCCAAGCTGCCTGGCGCCGATGGCTTCCAGGGCGAGCAGCACCACAGCAGCCGGCACCCCGGCCCCGAGGGCTACCAGGGCAAGAAGGTGGTGGTGCTGGGCAGCAACAACAGCGCGCATGACATCTGCGCCGCGATGGTGGAGCAGGGCGTGGACGTGACCATGGTCCAGCGCAGCAGCACGCACATCGCGCCTTCGGACTCGCTGATGGAGCTGGCGCTGGGCGGGCTGTACAGCGAGCAGGCCGTGAAGAATGGCATTGACCACCACACCGGCGACCTGATCTTTGCCAGCGTGCCCTACCAGATCATGCACACCTTCCACATCCCCGTGTACGAGGAGATGAAGCGGCGCAATGCCGAGCTCTACGGGCGGCTGGAACAGGCCGGCTTCATGCTGGACTTTGGCGACGACGGCTCGGGCCTGTTCATGAAGTACCTGCGCCGCGGCTCGGGCTACTACATCGATGTGGGCGCCAGCGAGCTGGTGGCCAATGGCAGCGTGAAGCTGAAGAGCCGCACGACCATCGAGCACATCAACGCCAAGAGCGTCACGTTGACCGACGGCACCGAACTGCCGGCCGACCTGATCGTCTACGCCACCGGCTATGGTTCGATGAACCAGTTCCTGGCCGACCTGGTGTCGCCCGAGGTGGCGAACAAGGTGGGCAAGGTCTGGGGCCTGGGCAGCGGCACGACCAAGGACCCCGGCCCCTGGGAAGGCGAGCTGCGCAACATGTGGAAACCCACGCAGCAGCCCAACCTGTGGATCCACGGCGGCAACCTGCACCAGAGCCGGCACTACTCGCAGTTCCTGTCGCTGCAGCTGAAGGCCCGCTACGAGGGGCTGGACACGCCGGTCCACGGGCTGGCGCCGGTGCACCACCTGCGCTGAACCGAAGCAGCGCACGGGCCGTTTCATGACGGCCGCAGCGCCGTGCCAGCCTGAAATCTGTCGGGCAGGCACGGCGTTCTTCATTGGACCGGATGGGGCTGTGCCCAGGCATGCTTCGGGCTGTCTGCTTCGAGCTGTGGCCCTGGCAATCAGCGCGCACCTACAAGGTTGCTGCGCATCGACTGACGCTGCCGCAATCTCCGAGATCAGATGCTGGCCCAAGCCGCATCGCCGCGTTCCTCGGCGCCTTTCATCTCCCTCACTGTCTGGTTCCTCATGATTGCTTTGCAAGCCTCCATGCCCTCTGAAATGTGGAAGCTGCGCTTCCTGGCGAGCTGGCGCGAGCTGGCCGATGGCATTGCCCACGACCCGCTGGCAGACCACCAGATCGACTCGCTGCACCTGCGCTTTGGCGCGTCCTCGCCGGACAGCGCCGCCAGCCGGCTGTATTTCGAGGCCAGCCAGCAGCGCCGGATCGCCGAGCTGTCGTGAACGGCCCGGCCGCCTGCTTGTGGCCACCGATTCAGGCGGTCTGGCAGGCCTGTCGCGGCACTTTCTCAAGGTCTGGGAAAATCGTCGGATTCCTTCCAACGAAAGATCCCGGACAAGATGGCTTTGGTTCAAACGCGACACCTCACCGGCCTGGCCCTTGAGTATGCACTTGGTGTTCACCTCTCGTACCCGGTCGGCTACCAGTTCGACTCAAAAGGCTTCAGCCTCTACATCGAGGACGAACGTGGCCAGCGCCAAGCCTGGGCCGCCGGCAAGGACAGGCAGATCCGCGCGCTTTGCAAGGAAGTCACGGCCTACCACCTGGCTGGCGAGTGGAATGCCAAGCATGCGCACAGCGATGTGAAGATCGAAGGCGCTCGCGATCAACAGACCGCGGAACTGCGCTGCGTTCTGCTGGCCGTCGGCGTGCAGTCCTTCGACACGCCTCGCGAGCTGCTGTAGCCGCCGCTGCGGTCTTCTCCCAGGCATCTTCTGCCGCCACGGCCCGCTGCCTGGACTCCGTGCCGGTTTGCCGAAGGTCGGCGGCGCGGGCTGGTGTAGCCTGTCGGGCTGCAACCGAAACCAGCCCGACGGCGCGCCGAGCCCCGGCAAGCGGGGCACTGGAGCCCGAATGAACTGCATTTCCTCGATGGCCACGCGGCAACTGCTGGCCGAGCTGGTGGCCGACTTTGCCCGGCAGGGCGGCGCGGCCGTCCAGGTCGAATCCGTCGGCGGCGTGGACGCCGCCAAGCGCGTGCGCGCCGGTGAGGCGTTTGACTTGGTCGTGCTGGCCTCGGACGTGATCGACAAGCTGGTCGCCGAGGGCCATCTGCTGGCCGGCAGCCGGATGGACCTGGTGTGCTCGGAGGTGGCGATTGCCGTGCCGGCGGGCGCGAGCAAGCCGGCCGTCGACACCGAAGCTGCGCTGAAGGCCGCCGTGCTGGCGGCGCCCGGCATCAGCTATTCGACCGGGCCCAGCGGCACCGCGCTGCTGCAGTTGTTCGAGCGCTGGGGCATCACCGGGCTGTTGCAAGACCGGCTGCTGCAGGCGCCGGCCGGCGTGCCCGTGGGATCGCTGGTGGCGCGCGGCGAAGTGGCGCTGGGCTTCCAGCAGCTCAGCGAACTGATCCACCTGCCTGGCATCGAGATCCTCGGGCTGATGCCGGCGCCGGTACAGATCATGACGGTGTTCTCCGGCGGCGTGGGCGCCAAGGCGGCCGATCCCGCAGCGGCGCGCGAAGCGCTGCGCTTCATGGGCAGCGCCGAGACCGCCGAAGCCAAGCGGCGGCAGGGCATGGCACCGGCCTGAAGACGCCAGGCGCTTGTGCTTGGCCATGCGCCATGGCGGAAGCTGACCTGCAGCCCACAGAAAGCGTCGGACACGGGTGGCGCCTTTCACAATCGAGGGCTGACGCCCGCCTGTTCGAAATGCCCAGCTTTCATCATGGATAAATCCTTGCTGCAGCAGCAGGTGCTGGAACGGCTCGCCGAAGACCTGCTGCAGGCCGAACAGGCAGCGCGGGCGGCCCATGAAACGGCGACCCACGAAGAAAACATCGCCGAAAACAAGTACGACACACTGGGGCTCGAAGCCGCCTACCTGGCCGCCGGCCAAGCCCGTCGCGCCGAAGCCATCCGCCAAGCGATGGTCAACTGGCGCCAATTCCGCGCACGCCCTTACGACGCCAGCAAAGGCATACAGCTCGGCGCGCTGGTCTGCCTCGTCGATGCCGACGACAAGCAGCAACAGCTCTTTCTCGGCCCGGATGGGGGCAGCATGAAGTTGGTCAACGGCGCTCAACTCGTTCAGGTCATCAGCAGCGAATCCCCGTTGGGCAGGGCCATGCTGGGCAAATGCGAAGGTGATGAGGTGTCGATACAGGTCGCGCCAATCCGGCAGAAGTTTGAGGTGCTGCGGGTTGACTGAGCTGCAAGCAAGTTCACGCCGAACGGCGTCGCCCATGCCGGATCGGCATAGCAGCTATCGGTACATTGCGCTTGCCCGCGCCGAAACGGGCCACAGAATCGCCGCAGCCAACGGGCTGGCTTTGCGGCGAGCGCGGGACACAAACCCTGGAGACATCATGATGAAGTTCAACCGCCGGCAAGCCGTGCTGGCCACCTTGGCGCTGGCCGCGGGCGCTTCGGCCCGCGCCGCAGACGCCTGGCCGAGCAAGCCCGTCCACCTGATCGTCGGCTACAGCGCCGGCGGCGCGGTGGACACGATTGCCCGCGCGCTGGCAGCGCAGCTGCAGCGTGAGCTGGGCCAGCCGGTGATCGTCGAGAACAAGCCCGGTGCCGGCACCAACCTGGCCATCAAGTCGCTGATCGACAGCCCGCCTGACGGCCAGGTGCTGATGCTGGCGGCGAATGCGCTGGCGGCCAATGTCACGCTGTTCCAGCCCGCACCCTATGCGCTGGACAAGGTGCAGGCGGTGTCGCTGGTCGGCCGTGTGCCGGTGGTGATCGCGGCCAATGCGCAAGGCGGCGTGGACTCGATCAAGACGCTGATCAGCCAGTCCAAGGCCAAGCCGGATTCCATCGACTACGGCTCTCCCGGCAACGGCTCGACGCCGCACCTGGCGATGGAACTCTTCGAGCGCGCTGCCGGCATCCGCCTCAGCCATGTGCCGTACAAAGGCGGCGCGCAGGCCATCACCGACGTGATCGGCGGCCACATCCAGACCGTGGCGCTGAATGCGCTGGAAGTACTGCCGCATGCCAAGGCTGGCAAGCTCAAGGTGCTGGCAGTGCTCAGCCCGCAACGCTCGGCCATCTTCCCGGACGTGCCGACGATTGCCGAGTCCGGCTTCCCCGGCTTCGAGGCCTCGGTCTGGTATGGCCTGGTCGCACCCGCGGGCCTGCCGGCAGCCGTTGCCACCAGGCTGCACCAGGCGGTGCAACACGCGCTGGCGCAGCCGGAGGTGCGGGACAGGCTGACCTCGGCCGGCGGCGACGTGGCGCCGGGCAGCACCACGATGTTCGCCGAGATGCTGAACAGCGAGCAGCAGCGCTACGGCAAGCTGATCCGCGAGGCGCACATCCAGCCGGAGTGAGCTACGGGCTTGTCCGGCACTCAGCGCGGCGCTGGTTCGTAGGGCCGGAAGAAATCGTCACCACGCCAGGCAGGCAAGGCCGGTACGCTGGCGGGCACCACGCCTTGGTAGCTACTCGCGCTGTTCGGGTCACCTTTGCCGTCGTACACCGCCATGGCGGGGTAGGAAAAAGCCGGGCGAAGGCGGGTGTTGGAAGCCAGCTTGGCGCCTGGCATTGCGCGGGCCACGACGGCTTGCGGTGCCACGCCGCGTTCGACCCAGTCCAGCAGCGGCGTCAGGAAGTCCACCGCGCTGGGGCCTTCGCCATTGCCGCAGTGGTACACGCCGGGCAGCAGGTACAGGCGGGTGAAGGCCTCGGCCTGCGCGATGCCCATCACACGCTGGACGGCGTTGAGGTAGGCGACCGTGTTCAGCGGCGAGATGTGCGGATCTGACCAGCCATGCCACAGGATCAGCTTGCCGCCGGCCTTGGCAAAGGCCGAGAGGTCGGGGTTGGTCGCGTCGAACAGCGGGTGCCGTGCGCGCAGGCGGTCGAAGGTGGCGCCGTCGAACGGCAGGTCGGCCAGGCGGAAGTCGGCCGGCGGGTCGGTCTCGAAGATCAGGTTGCGCAGCGCGTCCAGCGCGATGTGTTCGCTGAAGACGGGCTGGCTGGCGCTGGCCGGCACGAACACGCCGGCCCAGGCCAGCTCGGAGCCGGGCATGGGGCCTGCCACGGTCAGGCGCTCGCCAGTTTCGGGGTCGCGCGGGCCGTCGTACAGGCGGCGCACGGTGTCGAGCTCTGCGTCGCTCAGGCATTTCGCGCTGGCGGCCACGCCGGGTTCGCAGCGCAACGGGGCCAGGTCCACGTAGCAGGCGCGCGGGTTGGCGATCAGGCCGTCAGCCTGGCCGTCGAGCTTGTCGCATTGCGCGAGCACGGCCTGGTGCAACAGCGGCAGCTTGGTGGCCACGAGCACAGCCTTGCTGTCCGGGCCGGTGTTGCTGCGCGCCTGCCAGCCGTGGTACATGCTGTTCTGCACCTGGAAGTTCAGCGCGCCGGCACCGGCGATGATGCCGTCGAAATCTTCCGGATGGCGCTGGGCCTCGATCAAGGCTTCGCGGCCGCCGTCCGAGCAGCCGGTGAAATAGGACTTGGCGGCCGGCTTGCCGTAGAAGTTGCGGATCAACTGCTTGGCGGCCAGTGCGGTGAGGTGCACCGCGCGATGCGCGAAGTCGGCGCGCTGCTGCGGGTCGCGGCCAAAGTCGCCGCTCATGCCCTGGTGGCCCATGTCGGTCAAGGCGATGGCAAAGCCGCCCGCCTGCAGTGGCGGGCAGCCCTCGGCGGCGCCCACCTCCAGCGACGCGCGGCCACACAGCCCGTCGCAGCCGACCTGCAGGAACCGGCCGGTCCAGGTCTTCAGCGGCAGCGTCATCACGAAGCCGATGCTGGGCGCCAACTGGCCTTCCACCGCGCAGACGGGCGCGTCGCCGTTGGTGGTTTCCTTGGCGCTGACGACGCGGCTGCCGTCACCACCAATCGCACTCAGGTCCGCTTTCAACAGGCTGCTGCAAGCCTGCGCCGGCTTGACGGGCGAAGGCTTCGCGGCAGTGGCCGCCGAGGCCTGGATGGATACGAAGGCGAGGCAGCCGAACAGCAAGGCCGATGCGGTCCGCAGGCGGACAGGTAAGGGCAGTGTCATGGTGTGAGCGAGTAGTGGCCAGCGGTCGGTCAGGGCCGGCCATGATTGGTGCATCAACGGGACGTGTCAACCGTCAGGACGGGGGTGGCGCACCGTGGCACCACGCGTTCTGAACCTCGCTCCCGAACCTGCGAGACTGTGCGCCGGTCTGCAGGAACGGGTGAGTGATGGAACGAGTGGATTGCATCGTCGTCGGTGCCGGCGTGGTCGGGCTGGCGGTGGCCCGTGCGCTGGCCCTGCGTGGCTTTGAGACCGTGCTGCTGGAGCGCGAGCGCTGCATCGGCAGCGGCACCAGCTCGCGCAACAGCGAGGTCATCCACGCGGGCATCTACTACCCGACCGGCTCGCTCAAAGCCGAGCTGTGCGTGCGAGGCAAGCAGTTGCTGTACGACTACTGCGCCAGCCACGGCGTGGCGCACCGGCGCTGCGGCAAGCTGATCGTCGCGACATCGGCCGAGCAGCGCGACATCTTGGAGCGACTGCAGGCCACCGGCCATGCCAATGGCGTGAGCGAGCTGGCAATGGTCAGCGCCGCGCAGGCCCTGGCGGCCGAGCCGCAGCTGCAATGCGTGGCCGCGCTGGAGAGCAGCAGCACCGGCATCGTCGACAGCCACGGCTTGATGCTGGCGCTGCAGGGCGACTTCGAGGGGGCCGGCGGCATGCTCGCCTATGACGCGCCGGTGCTGGGCGGCGAATGCGGGGCCGATGGCATCACGCTGCAGGTGGGCGGCGAGCAGCCGATGGCGATCCACGCGGACCTGGTCGTCAACAGTGCTGGCCTGCACGCACAGGCGTTGGCCAGCGGCCTGGCCGGCTTCCCTGCGGAACAGGTGCCGCCGCTGTACCTGGCCAAGGGCAACTACTACAGCCTGGCTGGTCGCTCGCCGTTTTCGCGGCTGATCTACCCGGTGCCCGAGCCGGGCGGGTTGGGCGTGCACCTGACCATCGACCTCGGCGGCCAGGCCCGCTTCGGCCCCGACGTCGAATGGGTCGATGCGTTGGACTACCGGGTCGATCCGGCGCGCGCCGATGGGTTCTATGCGGCCATCCGGCGCTACTGGCCCGGCTTGCAGGACGGCACGTTGCTGCCGGGCTACGCCGGCATCCGCCCGAAGATCAGCCGGCCGGGCGAGGCCACGGCCGACTTTCTGATCCAGGGCGAGGCCGCGCATGGCGTGCGCGGGCTGGTCAACCTGTTCGGCATCGAGTCTCCGGGGTTGACGGCCTCGCTGGCGATTGCCGAGCGGGTGCTCGCGGCGCTGTAGCGCGCAGGCAAAAAAAAGCCCCGCGGTAGCGGGGCGAATGAGTGGTCAGTGGGACCAGTCGATCAACTTGACATTCAGACAGCCGCCTCACACCGGCACACGGCCGGGGCGCTCAGCCGTTGATGCTGCGCTTGCCGGTGACCACGACCACCTGGGTCGGGGCGCTCAGCGTGGCCTGGGCGAACTGCTCGGCCTGGACCTGCCCGTCGGCGTAGTGGCCCAGGCTGGCCAGCACGGTCAGCGTGACGGTGGCGGCCAGCGCCAGGAAGGGGGCGCGGCTTCGAAGGCTGTTGGTGTTCATGAAGTGGGTCATTTGGGGCTCCTTGCGGTGTGCGGTGGGTGTCGATGGATGTACTTTAGGCAGCCGCCATCCCGGCCGCGACTGTCTTGCGACAAGCGGGGCCGGCAAGTGATTGAGTTGCCTTTGCGGCCGATGAACGGTGGCGGCCGGCAACGGTTCTTCAGGTGGCGAAACGTCCGCCGGGCGCCGTCACAGCCGAGGCTGGCGCGTCTTGCACGTCCAGCGGCCACAGGGCGGGCACGGCGGCAGCGGCCTGCGGCAACTGGGCACGGGCCAGCAGCGAGCCGCTGCGCTGCATCTCGGCAATCTGCACCAGGCTGGCAAGCAGGCTGATGGCCATCACGGCCGTCGTCAGCATCAGGGCGCTGCGGCTGGCCATCCAGGCGGCGAACCGGGTATCGTTTTTCATGATGTCCTCCTGGGGGTTGTTCTTGAATGGCGATGCGCTCAGGGGTGACCGGCCGGGATCGAACCGACATCTGCGGGATCACAACCCGCAGCTCTGCCATTGAGCTACGGCCACACCTGAGCGCACGTGGTGAAAGGTTCCGGTGACGGGTTCCGGTGCCGCCCAATCGTTGCGGCCGATTTCCGCCTTCGAAGCGTGAGCTCGACGAAGGCTTCGTGAAGTCATAGGTTTCCCATCACGGTTGTGCTCCAGCGCGAACGCAAGGCCTGAAGGCTTGCGCCGTGTTCTCGCTGCACGACACGGGCGTCCCCGTGGCGCACATCCTGGCCGCTCTCACACAGAGAAAGCGCATTGCTCGGCCGTTTTGCCGAAACACACCCGTGATGGGAAAGAAAGACAGAAGGTCAAAAGCAACGAGGCCCGGATCCTTTCGGATGCCGGGCCTCGATGGAATCGAGTAGGAGGCAGCGCGCTAAGCGCTGGCCTCGCCCGGGGGCGTGTTGTTGCCGTGATCACCGGCATGGCTGCTCGAACCGCAAACGCTTGCAAACAGCCCTGCAAACCCTGCACTCATGCCGGTGCACTGGCCCGAAAGGGGCAGCGAACGATTGGCGATGAAGGCGGCGGAGTTCACGATGAGATTTCAGTTGGGTTGGAACGAAAAACCTGGTGATCGGTGGAACCCGAAGGTTCCGGCGCTGCAAGCAGTGGAAGCCACTCAGCAGCGAATGGGTGAACTGTAAAGAGTCTTCACTTCTGCGTCAAGCCGGTGCGACAATCTTTTGCTTCCAGATCGTGTCTTCGCCGCCACAACCGCTTTCGTGTCAGACAACCTCACCGTGAATCGCCGCCAGAACGTGCTGGCCTTGTTTCAACGTTATGCCGAATCGCAGATGCGAGCTGGCGTGCCGCCCAAGGGCATGGAGCAGGCCTTTGCGCAACAGCTGCAGATCAGCCCCAGCATGTGGAGCCAGCTCAAGAGCAGCCGGCCGATTGGCGACAAGCTGGCGCATCAGATCGAGGTGGCGTGCGAGCAGCCGCTGGGCTGGTTGGACGGAGAGCATGCGCCGCAGTCTCCCAGCGTTTCCGAGCAACAGTTCCTGGCGTTGGCACAGGAAGTCTGGCGCGGCACGAATGCGGAAGGGCGCAAGCGCCTGAAGCAGTTGCTGAAGGAACTGCGCTGAGCAGCTTGCTCAGACCGCGCTGCGCTTGCCGCAGATCACGACGACCTGGACTGCATTGCCTTGCGAGGCTTGCGCCATCAGCGCGTCGTCCGCCTGCGCATTGGCGATCTGCGACAGGCCGGCCAGCAGGCTGAAAGTCACCCCCGCGGCCAGGCTGAGGAAGCCGCTGCGGGCGGCCTTCGAGCTGGCTTGGAATTCGCGGGTGTTGACGTTGGTGGCGGTGGTCATTTGAGGCTCCTGCTGGGCTGCAAATCGTGTTTCGATGGATGGACTTTAGGCAGCGCCGCTTGCGCTTGCGACCGGGATGCGACGAGTTGCCGCCGCACCTGGCCAAACTGCTGCCCGCAGGGATGAACGGCGGCGGCTGAACGGTGTGGAGAAGGTCTACCGGGACGTCCACTCGCCGGTGCGTCGACCGGCTGCTGCAGCGACCCGCCGGCGTTCGGCGCCACAACGAAAAAGGCCCCGCATCGCGGGGCCTTCGGCTGGAGATCGACGCGACTGGGTGTCAGACCCGCTTGCCGGTCACAACGACAATCTGCAGCGGCATTTCGTTGGCCGGCACGGCGCTGGCGAGCAGCGTCGCGGCGTTGCTGCGGGCCTGGGCCAGTTGCACGTCCTGGACTTGCTGGCCGGCGATGTGGCCCACGCCCGCCAGCACCGTCAGCGTGACGACGGCGGCCAGCCCGGCGAAACCGGCGCGAACGGTGCTGGAAGCGGCGGCGGCGAAACGGGTGGTGGCGATGGTCATGGTGGGCTCCTGGTGCGGTTCGGGGTGTCGATGAGTGGACTTTAGGAAGCCGCGGACTGCGGTGCGACCAGGTTGCGACGAGTTGCCGGTTTGGCCGCGCAGAAGGTTCGATTGGCCGATGAAACGTCGGCGGTCTGGCGGCGGAATCCGGCCTCGTGGTCTGCGACCGGGCCCGTGGCGTGCGATCCGGGCGGCATTCCAAAGTCATGCTGTTTGTGCATAACTCGATGCGAAGGCACTTTGGGCCCGGCCTTGGGAGAAGGCGGTTTTGCCAATGAAAACAAGGCCTTGCACTGTGAAATGCGCCCGTTTCCAGGTGCTCATCTGGCGACCCCGCGCCAGCACGGTTCAGTGAAAACCCTTAGACTGCATTGCATACAAAAACCAACCGGGCTGTCCGGAGCCACCCGCTCCGAGAGATGGCCCTCCATCTCCCCAAAAGGGAAACAGACCATGACCTCCGTGCAAACCACCTACGCAACCGTTCGGCGTTTCATCGCCCAACTGACCACTTCTTCGCAACGCGGCCAGGACGTCAGCCGTGAAGACGACGAGCGCTACCTGTCGCAAGCCGTCGACATGGGCGACCTTGAGCGCCGCATCCGCCAGCTCGAGCGCGGCACCGTCGAAAGCGCGCACACGCAGCTCAGCATGATGAGCTGGAGCCACTGAGTGCGTTCCGACCTGATCCTGGCGATCCTCGGCGCCTTCCGTGCGGCATTTGCCGCGCCGGTGCGCCCCGCGGCCTCTGTGCCGCGTCGCCCGCTGTAAACTGATCTTCTTCCAGGAGAAGCTGCAGCACACGCTGCTGCAGCTGCCGAAGGCGTACCCCTCAGAACGCTCAGGCCCAAAGACTGGAACCATCTCGACAAACTGGAGAGCGTTGCACGGCAGGCCAAAAAGGCTTCGCCGATGGCAGCCGCCGAAGGGGCAAGCGCCGCAGGGAACCGCGGCGTGAATCTCTCAGGCAAAAGGACAGTGGGGGCAGTGGCCGGAATCTTGCGAGTACATCGCAGGCTCCGGCCACTGCCCCTTTCTTTTTGCCTGAAAGAAAGCTTTCCCCATGAAAGTCATCGTCCTCGGCGCCGGCGTGATCGGCGTGTCCACGGCCTGGTACCTGGCGCAAGCCGGCCACGAGGTCACCGTGCTGGAGCGCAATGCCGGCGCGGCCCGCGAGACCAGTTTCGGCAATGGCGGGCAGATCTCCGTCAGCCACGCCGAGCCCTGGGCCAACCCCAGTGCGCCACTGAAGCTGCTGAAGTGGCTGGGTAAGGAAGACGCGCCGTTGCTGTTCCGCCTGCGGGCCGACCCGGCGCAATGGCGCTGGGGCCTGAAGTTCCTGCTGGAATGCCCGGCCGCGCGTTCGAAGCGCAACATGATCCAGCTGCTGAACCTGGGCACCTACAGCCGCAATTGCCTGCAGGCGCTGCGGGCCGAGACCGGTCTGCAGTACGACCACCTGACCAAAGGCATCTTGCACTTCTACACCAGCCAGCAGGAGTTCGACCTGGCGGTGGAGCCGGCGCGCGTCATGCGCGAACTCGGCTGCGAGCGCGACGTGATCGGCCGCGACGAGGTCGTCAAGCTGGAGCCGGCGATGGCCCACATCGCCCCGCAGCTGGCCGGCGCCACCTACACCAACGCCGACGAATCCGGTGACGTGCACAAGTTCACCACCGGCCTGGCCGCGCTGGCGGCCGAGCGCGGCGTGAAGTTCCGCTACGGCGTGCGTGTGCAGAAGCTGCGCAGCGAAGGCGGCGAGATGAGCGGCGTGGAGTTCGCCAACGAAACCGGCATGTACGAGGTGCTGAGTGCAGACGCTTACGTGCTGGCCGCCGGCAGCTTCAGCCCGCAGCTGGCCAAGGCGGCCGGCCTGACGCTGGACATCTACCCGGCCAAGGGCTACTCGGCCACGCTGCCGGTGCTGGACGCCGCCAAGGCACCGCAGGTCAGCCTGACCGACGACGAGTACAAGCTGGTCTTCTCGCGCTTCACCTCGCCGGAGGGCGACCGGCTGCGCATTGCCGGCACGGCCGAGCTGAACGGCTACGACCTGGCGCTCAACCCGGTGCGCTGCGAGGCCATCGTGCGTCGCACGCTGCAACTGTTCCCCGGCGTGAGTCGCCCCGAGTTGGCCAGCTACTGGACGGGGCTGCGTCCGGCGACACCCGGCAACGTGCCCTACATCGGCGAAAGCCGCGTGCGCAAGCTGTTCCTCAACACCGGCCATGGCACGCTGGGCTGGACCCACGGGGCAGGCTCCGGCCATGCACTGGCGCAGCTGATCGACGGCCGCCGGCCCGAGGTCGACTTCGCGTTCTGCGGCCCGCTGCCGGCCAAGCAGGGGCTGTCGCTGCAACCAGCCTGAGTGGGGCCTGTTGTCCATCGGCCTCTAACATCGGCCGATGGACATCTCACTCTTCGGTCAGGCCATGCTGGTCGGCCTGTCAATTGCGGCGCCGGTCGGGCCCATCGGTCTCTTGACCATCCAGCGCACGCTGGACCAGGGCCAGGCGGCCGGCCTGGCCACCGGGCTGGGCGCCGCCGCGGCGGACGCCTGCTACGGCGCGCTGGGCGCGTTTGGCGTCACGCTGGTGATCGACTGGCTGGTTGGCGCGCGCGTGCCGCTGGCCCTCGTCGGTGGTGCGGTGCTGGCTTGGCTGGCGTGGCGGACCTGGCAGGCGCCGGTGGCCGAGCGTGCCGCTTCAGTGCCGGGCGCCGGCAGCCTGCTGGGCGCTTTCGCCGGCACCTTCGTGCTGACACTCTCCAACCCCGCCACCATCCTGTCCTTCCTGGCCATCTTCGGCGCACTGGCTGGCGGCTCAGCGAAACCGGCGTCGCCGGGCTGGATGATCCTCGGCGTGGGCTGCGGCTCGGCGCTGTGGTGGTGGCTGCTCACTGCTGGCGTGGGCCGGCTGCGCCAGCGTTTCGACGCACGCTGGCGGCGCCGCGTGAACCAGGCCTCGGCGCTGTTGCTGGGTGGGTTCGCCCTGTGGCAATGGATTTCCCTGGCGCGCTGGCTGCTCGGCTGAGCCTTGACCTTGCCGCTGTTCGCCGCCCCCGTTCGTCGCGTGCGCCTGCAACTGGTCTGCGCCGGCCGCGTCCGGTCGCAACCGAGCCTCATTCGGTGACGGACTTCCTACAGTCCGCCGCGCCGGCTCCGCTGCGCGTCGCAAGCGCAGGCGCCTAACATCCGGCCACTTTCCTGTTCCCTGACTCAACCCCAACCCAACTCGAAGACTGAGCACATGCGCATGTCGAGACTCCTGATCGGACTGGCCGCCTCATCGGCGCTGGTCCTGGGTGGCCTGGCCCTGACCGGCTGCCACCCCTCCGCACCGCCGGGCGCCACCAGTGCCTCAGCGGCTGCGGCGCCCGCGGCTGCCAGCGCGGCCCCCGTGCCGCCGTCGCCCGACGGCATTGCGCTGGCCTCGCCGCATGCGGCCATGGTGCGCGAGCCCAGCGCGCCCGGCGCCTGGGGCGGCCCGCGCCAGCCGGGTGCGGCCACCTTGTCCGACCGGGTCGTCGACTACCGCATCCAGGCCAGGCTGGACCCGGAGAAGCACACCGTGGACGGCCAGCAGCAAATGACCTGGCGCAACCGCAGCGACCGCGAGGTGCGCGCCGTCTACCTGCACCTCTACATGAACGGCTTCGAAGGCGAGGGCAGCACCTTCCTCAGCGAGCAGCGCAACCTCGGCTTCGGCTTTCGCAGCCAGGTCGATGCGAGCGAAGGCGAGTGGGGCCACATCGAGCTGAAGAAGGTGCAGCAGGCGGGCGTGGCCGTGCCCTGGTACTTCGTGCACCCGGACAACGGCCCCGAGACCGACCACACCGTCGTGCGGCTGGACCTGCCGCAGCCGGTGGCGCCCGGTGCCAGCACCCGGCTGGACATCGACTTCTTCGACCAGTTGCCGCGCGTCATCGCGCGCACAGGCTACTTCGGCAGCTTCCACCTGGTGGGCCAGTGGTTCCCCAAGATGGCGGTGCTGGAACTGCCGGGCGAACGTGGTGCCACCGCACCGCGCTGGAACGCCCACGAGTTCCACCTGCACAGCGAGTTCTACGCCGACTTCGGCCAGTACGACGTGGCCATCACCGTGCCCAAGGGCGTGACGGTGGGCGCCGTGGGCGAACTGCAGGGCGCGCCGGTGGAAAAGGACGGCTGGGTCACCCACCGCTATGTGCAGGGCGATGTGCATGACTTCGCCTTCACCGCCGACAAGCGTTTCGACACGCCGCTGGAGGCGGATTGGTCCGGCCCGGGCAGCCCGCCGGTCAAGGTGCGGGTGCTGTTCCCGCCCGAATACGCGCACAACGCGCAGCCGGTGCTCAAAGCCACGCTGGATTCGCTGACCTACTTCTCCCAGACGCTGGGCGCCTACCCGTACAAGACCGTGACCGCGGTGGTGCCGCCGTACAACGCTGAAGAAGCCGGTGGCATGGAGTACCCGACCTTCTTCACCGCCGAGGGCTACAAAGACGTCAGCCCGGGCACTGAGAGTGCCTACGGCCTGGACTTCGTGACCATCCACGAGTTCGGCCACGGCTACTTCTACGGCATCCTGGCCTCGAACGAGTTCGAGGAGCCGATGCTGGACGAAGGCATGAACGAGTTCTGGGACCTGCGCATGATCCAGGGACGCGGCCAGCCGAACTCGCTCAGCAGCCGCGGCATGCAGCGTCTTGGCGTGCATCTGGAAGCGCCGACGTTCGAAGTCGAGCGCCTGTTCTCGGTGCTCGGTGAGCCGGCGGACGGCACCGGCGAGAACAGCTGGGACCGCCTCTCCAGCAGCAGCTACGGCAGCGTCTACGGGCGCAGCGCCACGGCCTTCCATGAGCTGGAAACGCTCATCGGCAGCGAGGCCCTGGCGCGCTCCTTCAAGATCTACTACGACCGCTGGAAATTCCGCCACCCGGCCATTGGCGACCTGCAGGCCGCGCTGGTCGAAGGCTCGGGCAAGCCCGAAGTCGTCAACCGCATCTTCGAGCAGCAGGTCTACGCGGCGCAGAAGGTGGACGATCGCGTGAGCAAGCTGGTCAGCGAAGAAGAGCGCCCGCAACCCGGCACGGTGCAGAAGGACGGCCGCTGGGTGGAGCGCACGGCCGATCAGATCGACGAACAGCTGGCGCAGGACCGCAAGGCTTGGGAGAAGGCCCATCCCGATGCCAAGCCCGATGCCGCCGGCCCCTTGCCTTTCCGCACCACGGTGACGCTGCGCCGCTACGGTGCCTCGGCGCCCCAGACCCTGGTGGTGCGCTTTGCCGATGGCAGCAGCGAGACCGTGCGCTGGGACGACCAGCGCCGCTGGGCCCGCTACAGCTGGGTCAAGCCGGCCAGGGCTTTGTCGGCCGAGCTCGACCCGCAGGACGAGCACGCGCTGGACACCCACCGGCTGGACAACAGCCAGGTGCTCAAGGCCCAGCCCGCTGCGGCCCGTCGCTGGGCTTATGAAATCGCGGCCCTGGTCCAAACCTTTTACGCCCTGGTGAGCACGCTATGAGTGACGCGGCAGTTTCTTCTTCCTCTGTCCGGGCCACGCTGGGCCAGGCGGCCCGGCAGGCCCTGCAATGGCGCTTGCTGCTGCTGTGGTGGGCGGGCCTGAGCCTGCCGGCACTGCTGCTGTTCGTGCCGCTGTGGCGGGCGCTGGCCTCTTTTGTGGACCATTCATCGCGCGCACCGCAACTGGCCAGCGGCTTTTCGCTGCCGCTGATTGCTGAGATGCTGAGCACCCTGTTCCAGCAGGCCGGCACCGTGCTGCCCGCCGTGGGCCTGGTCGGCCTGGGCCTCACGCTGCTGCTCTCGCCGTGGCTGACCGGGCTGGCCGTGACAGCGGCGCGCCAACCGGCCCCGCAGGGCTTTGGCGCGCTGCTGCGCGGCGGCCTGGCCGACTATGGCCGGCTGTTTCGCATCATGCTGTGGAGCTTGCTGCCGCTGGGCCTGGCCCTCGCCATCGGGGGGGGCTTGAACAAGGCTGCCGGTCACCATGCCGAGCATGCGGTGCTGGCAAGCTCTGCCGGCCATTGGGAGACCGCCGCCATGCTCATCGCCGTGCTGCTGGTGCTGCTGGCCAGTGCCACCGTGGATGCGGGCCGCGCCCAGTTTGTGCTGCAGATGCGAAAGCGTTCGGCCCTCAAGGCCGGCTGGCGCGGCCTGCGGGTGCTGGCACCGCGCCACTGGCGCTCGGTGCTGAGCTACCTGCTGATCACGCTGGCCGGCCTGCTGCTGCTGGCCGCCTTCAGCTGGCTGCGCCTGCAGGCCCCTGGCCTGCTGGTGCCGGCCTGGCACCTGCCCGGCTGGCTGGGCACGCTGGTCGCGCTGCTGGCCGGCCAGGTTGCCGTGCTGGCGCTGGCCTGGATGCGCTGCGCCCGCCTCTTTGCGCTGGTGGCGCAGGGGCGCGCTGCGGGCTGAGGTGTTTGCAGCATGCCCCTCCCATCTGGACGAGGGGCATGCAGCCGCACGGGCGATGCACCGGAAGGTGAGCGGGACAGAATGGTTTGCATGCGTGTTGTGCGCGCCGTCTTCCTCTCACTTTTTCTCGAAGGACATGCCCATGAGCGCCTTGGCACCCAGCCCCATGAGTTCAGCCCGGGCCACCACGCTGGGCGTCGGCCTGGGCTTTGTGGCCGGCTATGTGGACACGGTCGGTTTTGTCGCGCTGTTCGGCCTGTTCACCGCGCACGTCACCGGCAACTTCGTGCTGATCGGCAGTGCGCTGGCGCATGCCGGCGGCAGCGTGACGCTCAAGCTGCTGGTGTTTCCCGCGTTTGTGCTGGCCGTGGCCGCCACGCGGCTGCTGAGCTTGGCGCTCGCCCGCCGGGGCATGCCACTGCTGCGGCCCTTGCTGAGCCTGCAATTGCTGCTGCTGGCGGGTTTCATGGGGCTGGGCTGGGCTGCATCGCCAGTGCAGCAGCCGCCCGGCGCGCTGGGCATGTGGGCCGGGGTCCTGGGCGCTGCCGCCATGGGCGTGCAAAACGCCGCGGCCAAACTGGCATTGGGCCAACTGGTGCCCACCACGGTGATGACGGGCAACGTGACCCAGCTGGTGATCGACACGGTGGACCTGCTGCGTGGCGCCGGCGACGCCGTGCTGCGTGAGCGCATGCGCCGCTTCATCGGCCCCATCCTGGCCTTCACCGTGGGCGCAGTGGGCGGCGGTTTTGGCTACCTGGCGCTGGGCTTTGCCGCGCTGCTGCTGCCCATCGTGCTGCTGGCCGCACTGGCGCTGACGGAGCGCAGCGCCACCGGCACGCCGGCAGCGCCGCAGTAGGCGCTGCTGCGGGTTTCAGCCGGCGGCACTGGCGGCCACAGGCGCTGCCCGTTGCAGGTCGCGCTGCACCCGCCACACCAGCGTCGCCGTGACCAGCGAGGTCGCGGCGACGACGTAGCCGACGACCGGGAAGTGCAGCAGCTTGCCGTCTGCCCCAAAGGCCACGATGTGGCCGGCCAGCAGCGAAGCCAGGCCGCCGGCCAGCTGCTGGACTGCGGCATTCACCGCATTGAACGAGCCGCGCTGCGTGGCCGATGGCACCGCGCTCACCAGTGCCTGAAACGGGATCATGCGCGAGAAGATGCCGACGAACATCAGCACGTTGACCACGATCACCCACGGCAGCGACACCGCCTGCAGGTGGGTGTAGACCAGCACCATGACGATGGTCACGGCAGTGCCGGCCATGAACACCGGCAGCTTGCCCAGCTTGTCAGCCAGCCTGCCCACCAGCGGGCCGATGAAGATGGTGCACAGGCCGGTGACCAGGTAGATCGTCGGCAGGCTCTCCAGCGGAATGCCCAGCGTGTGCACCACAAACGCGCTGCTGAAGGGCATCAGCATGAAGCCGCCGGTGGTCAGCAGTGCGGTGGTCGCGAAGGCGGTCACATGGCGCGGCTCGACGACGGTCTGCAGCAGGTGCTTCAGCGCATCGTGCTTGGCGCCTGCGGTCAGGTGGTCCGCCACCGGCCGCATGCGCCAGGCGATCACCAGCCCGCCGGCGGCGCCAAACGCGGCCATCGCAATGAAGGGCGCATGCCAATCCCAGCGGTTGGACAGGTACAGCCCCACCGGCAGGCCCAGCACCTGGCTGGCCGCAAACGCGGTCTGGATCACGCCCATCACCCGGCCGCGCAGGCGCAGCTCGAACAGGTCGGTCGCAATCGCCATCACCACAGAGCCGATCACGCCGGCGAACACGCCGGTGACGATGCGCGCCATCAGCAATGTGTGGAAGGTCTGCGCCAGGCCGCACCACAGCGTGCTCGCGACAAAGCCGGCGTAGAAGAACAGCAGCAGCTTCTTGCGGTCGAAGCGGTCCGCGAACCCTGCGGTCAGGATGCCGACCACGCCAGCGCTGAAGGCATAGGCCGAGACGACCAGGCCGAACTGCTCGGTCGTGATCTTCAGGTCCGGCATGATCACCGCGCCCAGCGGCGACATGATCATGAAGTCCAGGATCACCGCAAACTGCAGGCAGGCCAGCAGCCCGGCGACAAAGCGCTGGTAGCGGGTGAACAGCGGCGGTGCGGTGGACTGGGAAGCGGGGGTGTCGGGCGTTGGCATGCGGTGGTGGCTGGCAGGGTGGCCGGTGTGTGGGTTCAGCGCGAGGCTGGCCGATTGTGGAGGCAAGCTTGTCCGCACTGGATGAGCGCTACGCCGCACCCTGGGCCTGGTCCAGGAACCGCACCAGGCCGTGGGGTGCGCTGTCGCCCAGGCACACGTCCAGCACCTCGACCGAACCTGCGGCTGCCTCGGCGCTGCGGGGGAAAAGCTTCGCCTCGTAGGCCAGCAGCGCGGCTCCCAGGTCACCGGGGCGCGCGGCAATGGCTTCACCCAGCTCGGCGCCATCGACCATCGCGAGATTCGCGCCATCGCCCGCAGGCGCCATCAGGTGCGCCGCGTCGCCCAGCAGCGTCACGCCGGGTGTGCGATCCCAGCGGTGGTCCGCGGGCAGCGCGTGGATCGGCCGCAGCACTGGCGGCGTCTCGCCATCGGTGATGAGCGCGGTGAGCGCCCGGTCCCAACCCTCAAATTCCAGCGCCACGCGAGCCAGCGCGACGAAAGCATCGGCGGCCTCGACCTCCGCAACCCAGGCCATCGGCTTTTGCAGCGCCGCATAGGTGTGCAGCACGCCGTCTGGCTCGCGATGCGCGAAGATGCCCTTGCCTGGCGCCATCGCGAACAGCGCGCCGCCGCCTACCGCTGCGGCGCTCGCGGGATGGCGAGTGTCGGCATCGGCAAGATGGGTCTCGACGAAAGTGGTGCCGGTGTACGCCGGCGCCGCCATTGACACCAATGGCCGGACCTTCGACCAGGCGCCGTCTGCGCCGACGAGCAGGTCTGTTGTGACATTAGTGCCGTGGGCGAAGGTCAGGGTGTGGCGACCGTCACCCAGTGCTTCGACCGATGTGAGCTTGTGGTCCCAGCGCACCGTGCCGACGGGCAGCGAATCCAGCAGCAAGCGGCGCAGCTCGCCTCGGCGAACTTCGGGCCGACCGCCGTTGCCGTCGTCGGCTTGGTCCAGCAGCACGGCGCCGGTTTTGTCCAGCACGCGCGAGGCCTGGCCACCGGGATGGATGAGCTGCACAAACGCTTCATGCAGCTTCGCAGCCTTCAATGCGAGCTGGCCGCTGTCCGCGTGAATGTCCAGCATGCCGCCTTGTGTGCGTGCGGCGGGCGAGGCCTCGGCCTCGTAGACGGTGCAGGCGATGCCGTGCACATGCAGCACCCGGGCCAGCATCAGCCCGCCAAGGCCGGCGCCAATGATCGCGATCATGCGTGTCATCTCGAATCCTTCAATGGAGATGGCGTGGCATCGGCGGAAAGTGATGTGTGGAACGCCATTCCATCATGATGGAGCGCCGTTCCAGTTGTGTCAACATGCCGCATGGTCAGCAAGACACGTTCACCTCAACGGCGTGAGGACGCCCTCTCGCGGGACCGCATCATCGAAGCCGCCATCGGCCTGCTGGACAACACCGGCGAAGCCGGGCTGACCTTCCGCGCGCTGTCAGAACAGCTGGCGACGGGGCCTGGTGCGATCTACTGGCACATTGCCAGCAAGGGCGACCTGCTCGTCGCCGCCTGTGATGCGGTGGTCGCCGCCACGCTGGCGGCTTGTGCGGGCGGTGAGACGCCCGAGGCCACGGTCCGCGCGTTGGCGGTCGGCATGTTCGACGCGATGGACGCGCACCCGTGGATCTGCTCGGCGCTGATCCATGCCGCCGGCCAGCTGCCGACGGTGCGCCTGTTCGAAAGCATCGGGCAGCAGTTGCAGGCGCTGGGTGTCCCGGCGGGCGGGCAGTGGGCGGCGGTCTCGGCGCTGTGGCATTACATCCTCGGCGTGGGCGGGCAGAACGCCGCGAACCGGCGCTCGGCCCAGGCGCGCGAGATCGGCCGGGAGGACTTTCTGGGCGAAGCGTCCGCAGCCTGGGCTGCACTCGACGAGGCCAGCTACCCGTTCACGCGCTCGCTGGCGCAGCAGCTGCGCCAGCACGACGACCGGAGCGACTTCCTGGCCGGCATCGACCTGATCCTCGGCGGCATCAAGGCGCAGGCGCAGCCCTGAACGCACACCTCGCGGACCTTCAGGGCTGCGCCGCCGTCTCTGCCTGCACCAGTTGCGCTTCTTCGGGCATCGGCACCTGCTGCACCAGCGCGGCGTCCAGCTGCTGTGCGTCCAGCTGGCCGCACCACTTGGCCACCACCAGCGTGGCCACGCCATTGCCCACCAGGTTGGTCAGCGCACGCGCTTCGCTCATGAAACGGTCAATGCCCAGGATCAGCGCCAGCCCGGCGACCGGCACGTGGCCCACAGCGCTCAGCGTGGCCGCCAGCACGATGAAACCCGAGCCGGTGACACCGGCCGCGCCCTTGCTGGTCAGCAGCAGCACCGCCAGCAGCGTGAGCTGCTGAAGCAGCGTCATCGGGGTGTCGGTGGCCTGCGCGATGAAGACCGCGGCCATGGTCAGGTAGATGGAGGTGCCGTCCAGGTTGAACGAATAGCCGGTCGGGATCACCAGGCCGACGACCGACTTCTCGGCACCGGCGTGTTCGAGCTTGCGCATCATGCGCGGCAGAACCGATTCGCTGGACGAAGTGCCCAGCACGATCAGCAGCTCCTCACGGATGAAGCGCACGAACTTCAGGATCGAGAAGCCGTGCAGCCGGGCCACGGCGCCCAGCACCACCAGCACAAAGATCAGGCAGGTCGCGTAGAACGTGCCCATCAGCTGCGCCAGCTGCAGCAGCGAGCCCAGGCCGTACTTGCCGATGGTGAAGGCCATCGCACCAAACGCGCCGATGGGCGCCAGCTTCATGATGGCGCCGACGATGGCAAACAGCACATGCGAGAGTTTGTCGATGAACTGGAAGACCAGGTTGCCCTTGCCGCCAAAGCGCTGCAGCGCAAAGCCGAACAGCACCGAGAACAGCAGCACCTGCAGGATCTCGCCTTTCGCGAAGGCGTCCACCACGCTGTTGGGGATGATGGCCAACAGGAAGTCCACCGTGCCGGTCATCTTGCCGGGGCCCACGTAGTTGGCCAGGCCCTTGGTGTCGAGGGCGTTCGGGTCCACGTGCATGCCGGCGCCGGGCTGCACCAGGTTGACGAGTACCAGCCCGATGACCAGCGCCACGCTGGACATCACCTCGAAATACAGCAGTGCCAAGCCGCCGGTCTTGCCGACCTTCTTCATGTTGTCCATGCCGGCAATGCCCAGCACGACGGTGCAGAAGATGATGGGCGCGATGATCATCTTGATCAGCTTGATGAAACCGTCGCCCAGCGGCTTCATCTGCTCGCCCCATTGCGGCTGGAAGTGGCCCAGCAGCACGCCGATGCCGATGGCGATCAGGACCTGGACGTACAGCGATCGGTACCAGGGCGCACGGGGCGCAGCTGCGGCGGCAGTGGACATGGCGGCGGCGCCCGGCAAGAGGCGCGGTCAGGAGCAAGGCCCGGATTCTTGATCCGGGCCAGGAAAGCCGCCATGTGGCCTCTACTTAGCCCTTGTGGGTGATGGGCTCAGGACTGCTCGACCCTGAATGCGCTGCTCATCGTGAACGCATAGCGCTCCGGCCGGATGTAGAAGCTGGAGTGGTCGCAGCAGCGGCCGTCCGACAGGAAGGAGCTGCGCTCCATCACCAGCAGCGCAGTGCCGGGTGGCACGGCCAGGGCTTCGGCCAGCGTGGCGTCGGCGCTGCAGGCGGTGATGGCGATGTCGGCGCGGGCCGGGCGCTCGCCCATCAACTGCGCGATCAGCGCGTAAGCCGGCTGCACTTCCAGGGCTTGCCAGCTGAGCTGTGACAGCGCACTGGGCAGGTGACTGAGGCCGAGGGCGACAGGCGTGCCGTCCACGCTGTGCAGGCGCCTGAGCAGCGTGAGCTGGCGCGCCGGAGCGAAGCGCGCGGCCAGTTCGTCCGGTACCTTCACGCGGCGCTTCTCCAGCAGCCGCATCTGCGCGTCCAGCCCCTGCAATCGCAGCGATTCATGGAAGCTGCGCAAGGTGTCCAGCCCGTGGCGGACCTGCTTGCCGGCCACGTAGCTGCCTTTGCCCTGGCGCCGCACGATGCGGCCTTCGCCGGCCAGCTTGTCGAAGGCCAGCCGCACCGTGACGCGGCTGACCTGGAAGCGCTCTCCGATCTGCGCCTCGGAGGGCAGGCGGCCGCTGGGCTCGAACAGCCCGGCCTCGATTTCCTCCTGCAGCCGCGCGGCGATCTGCGCGTAAAGCGAGGTCGCGTTTTCGCGTTTCAGGCGGGTCCGAACTTGCGGGCTGGTGGAGGTGGCTGCAATTTCCGTCATAAGCACAGTCGCAATTCGCGTTTGGGCCAACTTGCATTAGAACGTATTATTTTAAGCACCATGCAGCCTGATCCGTGTGCCTTGCATGCCACACCCCGCCTGTTGCGACCCGTTGTTTGAGACCGCACCAATGTCCTCGCCTCCTCCTTCCGACCGCGCCGCTGGCCGCCTCGCGCTGCAAGCCGTGGACTTCGCCTATGCCGATGGGCGCAGCATCTTCCGGCAGCTGTCGCTCAGCGTCACGCCCGGCGAATTCGTCGTGCTGCTGGGACCTTCGGGCTGCGGCAAGTCCACGCTGCTGAACCTGCTGTCAGGCTTCCTGCCGCCGGACCGCGGCACCGTGAGCATCGACGGTGAAGCCGTGCGCCCCGAAATGGACGCGCTGGGCTACGTGTTCCAGTCGCCCAACCTCTTTCCGTGGCTGACGGTGCTGGACAACGTGCGCTTCGGCCTGCGCATGCGTGGCGAGCTGGCGCCGGATGCGCAGCGAAAACGCGCCATGGACTACCTGTCTCTGGTGGGCCTCGCGGAAGCTGCGAACCAGTTCCCGCACCAGCTCTCGGGTGGCATGCGCCAGCGCGTGGCGCTGGCCCGTGCGCTGGCGCCAGAACCCAGGCTGTTGCTGGCCGACGAGCCCTTCGGCGCGCTGGACGCGATCACCCGCCGCCACCTGAACGAAGAGCTGTTGCGCCTTTGGAGCCAGCTTGGCCAGACGGTGGTGTTCATCACGCACGACATCGATGAGGCGGTGTTCCTGGCCGACCGCGTGGTCGTGCTGGGCCGTGCGCCGAATGGCATCGACACGCAGTTGGACATCGACCTGCCCCGGCCGCGCAGTTTCGCGACCACACCCCGATTGCCGCGTTTCCTCGCCTGCCGCGAGCAGCTGATGGACCGCATTGCGCACGTCATGGAGAACGCAGCATGAACAACCGCCGCCACTTTCTTGGGGCTGCGGCCCTGCTGTCTTTGCCGGTGTTTGCACAACCGCGGCCGCTGCGCGTCGGCTGGGTCTACGCGATGGCCAACGCGCCGGTCGTCGTCGCCGACCAGAAGCGCTTTTTCGCCGAAGAAGGCCTGCAGGTCGAGGTCAAGCAGTTTGGCGACGGGCCGGTGCTGGAGCAGGCGATGGCGGCCGGCGAGGTGGACGTGGCCTACGTCGGCGCGCCGCCGGTCTACCAGTGGTTCTCGCGCGGGCTGGATGCACGCATCCTGGCCAAGGTCAACTACGGCCAGGCGGCGGTGATCGCCAGCCAGGCCAGTGGCATCCGCAGCGTGGCCGAGCTGCGCGGCAAGCGGCTGGCGTCGGTTGCCAAGGGCAGCGGCATGGACGTGCTGCTGCGCGGCATCGTGCTGCCCGAGCATGCCAGGCTGGACCCGGAGAAGGACCTCAGCATCCAGTCCATGCCGGTCGGCAACATGAATGCCGCGCTGGACCGCAACATGGCCGACGCAGCGTTCACCTGGGAGCCGTTTGTCAGCCAGGCCTTGCTGCGCGGCAGCAGCCGGCTGGTGCTGGACGTCAACGCGGTGCTGCCGTCCTATCCCTGGTATGTGATCGCCGCGTCCGCACCGGCGCTGAAGGAGCGCGGTCCGGATCTGGTCAAGCTGCTGCGTGCCCATCGCCGAGCCATTGCTTTCCTGCAAGGCAATGCCGCCGAGGCCGACAAGCTGATCGCGCAGGCCTTCAAGCTGGAGACGGTGCAGGCCGCGGACGGCCGCACGGTGGCTGCCGAAGCCATCGTGCAGGAGGCCCGCAAGCGCCTGGGCTGGGCCGACAAGCTGGAAGCGCGCGACCTGCAGTTCATCCAGCGGCTGATGGACCGCTCGCAGGAGCTGGGCTTCACCGCGCGGCCGCTGAAGGTCGAGCAGGTGGTGGACCTGGGCCTGTGGCAGAAGTCGGCGGCCTGACATGAACACCGCCTCCCACCCCGCCATGCGCGCCGCCGCTGCGCCTGTTTCCCGCCCCGGTCTTGCGGCTCGCGTGTTTGCCCGCGCGCTGCCCTGGGCATCGTTGCCTCTGCTGGCTCTGGCATGGACCATTGCCGCCAGTCGCGTACCCAGCTACGTGCTGCCGCAGCCCTGGGAAGTGCTGGGCGAAGGCCTGCGCTGGCTCAAGGACGGCAGCCTGCTGAGCAACCTCGGCCACAGCCTGCTGCGCGAGTTCATGGGCTTCGGCCTGGCCGCGCTGCTGGCGCTGCTGCTGGGCGTGGGGCTGGGCCTGTCGGCCCGGTTGCGCAGCTTCATGAGCCCGCTCAACAGCCTGTTCATGGCCATCCCGCCCATCGCGTGGACGCCGCTGATGATGATCTTCCTCGGCCTGGGCAATGCGTCCATCGTCGCGGTCATCGTGCTGGCCGCGATGTTTCCGATGGCGCTGACGATCCAGGACGGCGTGCAGTCCATCCACGGCGGGCTGGTGCGGGCCGCGCGCACGCTGGGCGCCGGCCGTGCGCAGCTGCTGCGCCACGTCTACCTGCCGGCCTGCCTGCCGTGTGTGACGGCCGCGCTGCGCATCGGCTTCAGCCAGGCCTGGCGGGCGCTGGTGGCGGCCGAGATGATTGGCGCGTCGCAAGGCATTGGCTGGATGGTCTCGACCGGCGGGCAGATCGGCAACAGCAGCCAGGTGCTGCTGGGCATCTGCCTGATCGGCCTCATCGCCTGGCTCACCGAGCGGCTGGTCTTCCGCCGCCTCGAAGCTCACTACACGCACTGGCTGGGCCAGTCTTGAGGAACCTCAAATGACACTCGCTTTCAACCCGGCCGATGCCGGCGACTACATCGCACCTGTTGGCCTGTACGCGCGCAACAAGGCACTGCCTTTCCTCGGCAGCGTGCAGTGCGAGCGCAACCAGCTGGTGGCCGGCGAATGGACCGAGCTGACGCTGGTCTACGAAGTGGGCGGCTCCGGCCTGGCCGATGGCGCGTGGCTGAAGCTCGCGTTCAAGTTCTATTCCGACTGGGCGCTGTTCCAGACCAGCAATCCGCTCGGCGCCGACTTCGTCTCCGCCGAATACCAGGCCGGCCCGCTGGTGCCGGGACAAAGCCCGGCCACGGTGCAGCACCTGAAGGT
This sequence comes from Ideonella sp., assembly GCF_041287625.1. Lineage (GTDB taxonomy): Bacteria > Pseudomonadota > Gammaproteobacteria > Burkholderiales > Burkholderiaceae_C > Ideonella. The sequence continues at coordinate 27,712 of NZ_JBGGNH010000031.1, read as the reverse complement.
GCGTTTCGACCAGAAGGGCCACGAGCGGCCGTTCCAGAAGGCGGTGCTGATCGACATCGTGGACGGCTACCTGAACCCCGGCGACCGCATCGTGATCCGCCTGGGCGACCGGCGGCACGGCGGGCAGGGCACGCGCGTGCAGAGCTTCGTCGAAGCGGGTTTTCGCTTCCGCATGTTCATCGACCCGCTGGGCAGCTCGAAATTCGCCGAGGTGCCGGGCGACTGCGTGTTCGACATCGTGCCCGGCCCGCCTGCGCACCTGGGCCTGATCGCGCCGCGGCTGATCGGTACCGAAGAATCGTTTGACGCGGTCGTGCGCCTGGACGACGCCTGGGGCAACACCTGCCGCGAACTGCCACGCGCCGGCACGCTCAAGCTGCACGGGCCCGATGGCAGCCAGAACGAGCAACGCTTTGCGCTGGCCGACGAAGGCTGGGCGGTCGCGCGCGTGGCCGGCCTGTCGCTGTCACAGCCCGGCGAATGGCGGCTCGAAGCCGCGCTGGACGGCATGCCAAGCCTCAGCACCCGCGCCTTCGTGAACATCGCGCAGCGCGATGGCCTGCGCCCGCTGTATGCCGACTTGCACGTGCACTCGGACGACACCATCGGCACCAACGACACGCTGTACAACCTGAGCTACGGCCGCGACGTGGCTGGGCTGGACGTGCTGGGCTACACCGCCAATGACTTCAACATCACCGAGAAGCGCTGGGATGCCGCGGTCGAGCTGATCCACTCGCTGAACGAGTCGGGCCGCTTCGTCTGCTACCCCGGCACCGAGTGGTGCGGGAACTCTGCCGCCGGCGGCGACCGCAACGTCGTCTTCCTCGGCCACGGCAAGCCGCGCTTCCCGTTCGACGCGCAAGGCCGGCTGGTGCGCAGCTTCGAGTGGAACGAACACACCGCCGGCACGCTGAAGCCCGGCGCCTGGCCGGTGGACGAGCTGTATGCCGCCTATGCCGACGACCCGGACGGCCACCTGATGATCCCGCACGTGGGCGGCCGGCGCTGCAACCTGGACTGGCACCACCCGCAACTGGAGCGGCTGGTCGAAGTGGGCTCGGCGTGGGGTCAGTTCCACTGGGTCTATGCCGAGGCGCTGGAGCGCGGCTACCGCGTGGGCGCCGCGGCCAACAGCGACGAGCACCAGGGCCGCTGCGGCGGCGGCGTGCCAGCCACAGCGGTGTTCGGCTCACGCGGTGGCATGACCGGCGTGCTGGCCGAGCGCTTCGACCGCGACGGCGTGGGCCAGGCCCTGCGTGCACGCCGCACCTTCGCCACCACCGGCGAGCGCAGCTACGCCGCGCTGCAGCTCGGTTCGCACTGGATGGGCGAGGTCTGCCGCAGCGCAGGCGGGCAGCCGCTGCGCTACCACCTGCTGGGCGACGCAGGCTGGGAATCGGTGCAGCTGTTCCGCGGCGAGAAAGCGGTGTGGGAGCGCAACCTGCACCAGGAACTGGGCTTCTCGCAGCAGCGCATCCGCATCCGCCTGGGCGGCGCCCGCATCAAGGACCGCTACCGCGCCGCCTGCTGGACCGGCACGGTCGAAGTCAAAGGTACCTCAATCAGCGCCTTCGAATCCTTCGGCTTCGACAACCCCGAGCAGACCTGCTGGCGCGAGAACACCACCACGCTGGCCTTCCGCACCGCCACGCACGGCGACACCGACAGCATCGAACTCACGCTCGGCGCGCTGGTGAACGCCGAGATCACCGTGCGCGCCCAGATCCACGGCTACGTGAAGGTCGGCGACCCGCTGGACCCGCCAGCCCACCCCTACGCGCCAGACGTGGAGCTGAAGATCAGCGGCCGCGAGCTGCTGGCGCAGCACGCCCTGGTTCGCGAACTGCCCGGCGCCGAACTGCGCGTCAGCATCGAGCGCATCACCGAACAGCCACTGCCCCGCGACCTGCAAGGCGAGATCGACCTTGGCACGCTGGCATTGGACGCCGACCGCGAACATCCGCTGTTCATCACCGCGCGCCAGCGCGACCAGTCAAGGGTGTGGACCTCGGCGCTGTTCTTGCGCCTGGGTTGAGCGCGCAGGCGGCTGGCCGTTCGCGGAGCACCTTGGGTGGACAGTTGAGCTGCAGCTTGCGACCCAGACCTGCCTTCCGTCCCGCTTGATGGGGCGCCCGAGACTTGTCGTTCGCGTTGCCGAGCGGCGGATGGCAGGTCTCGACTCATAGCAGCCGGCCGCGGATTCGAACAAGCCGCCGAAAAGCGGGCACGGGTCTGCGAACAGCCGCGGGCAAGCCAGGCCGCATGTGTGGTCGAACAGGCCGCTGCTTCCTCGAGTCCTGTCCCTCGGGGGCTACCGATCGTCGAACGGCGCGAACACTTCGGCCACCCAGTCCACGAAAAGCCGGATCTTGGCGCTCAGGTGCCGGTTGCTCGCGTACAGCACGTGGAAGGGCTGGCGCGGGCGCGTCCAGTCGTCGAGCAGGCGGGTCAAACGGCCGTTCTCGAGGTGCGGCGCGGCCATGAATTTGAATGCCTGTCCGATTCCCACGCCGGCCAGCAGAGCGCTCAAATGCGCGGTGCTCTCGTTGACGGCGACCTCTACTTGGCCGTGCACCAACATCTGCTCGCCTGCGCTGTGGAATTCGAGCGGGAACGCCCGCCCGGTGAGCGACGAGAAATAGCCGGCGACGGCGTGGCCGGGAACGCGACGCTTGCCGGCGTCCTGCGCCGGCCGGGGCATCAGTTCGGACGGGTGCTTCGGAACGCCGCGCGCCTTCAGGTAGACCGGGCTTGCACAGGTCACCCAATCCATGTCGGCGATGCGTCGTGCCACGAGCGACGTGTCCGGCAACGGCCCGCCCCGGATCGCGCAGTCCACGCCTTCGCCAACGAGGTCGATCGGACGATCGCTGACGCCGAGATCGACATGCAGATCCGGGTAGCGCGCGCGGAAACCTGGCAGCGCGGGGATGAGGATCATGTTGGCAACGACCGAGCCGACGTCAACCCGGATGCGCCCACGCGGCTGGGCGCGCGTGCGCGAAGCGCCTTCGTCCATCTCCTCAAGTTCGCCAATCAGTCGAGCGGCCCGCTCGTAGTAGGCCGCGCCCTCCGGCGTCACGCTGACGCGCCGCGTGGTGCGATGCAGAAGCTTTGTTCCCAGGTGGCGCTCCAGATCCTGGACGAGCTTGGTCACCGTGGGTCGCGGAATGTTCATGGTGTCGGCGGCGCGCGAGAAAGCGCCGGATTCGGCGATCCGCACGAAGACGCGCAGCGCCAGCAGTTGGTCCATGGCGTGGGCCCTGGGGTTGTTTCGTCCCCATTATTCAAGCACATGAAATAAGAAGTGCAAATCTGCATCTTTATTCCTGTCCATGACATTCATAAGCTTCGCTCACCCTCTCAACACAGGAGCACGGCATGGGAAACAAACTCACCGGCAAGGTTGCCGTCATCACCGGTGGCACCACCGGCATCGGTCTGGCAGCCGCCAAGACCTTCGCGTCCGAAGGCGCGTTCGTGTACATCACGGGACGGCGTCAGGCCGAGCTGGATGCGGCAGTCGCCGCCATCGGGCAGAACGCCCAGGGTGTGCGAGCCGACTCGACGAAGCTGGACGAACTGGACAAGCTCTACGATTTGGTGCGGACACAGCATGGCCGGGTCGACGTGCTGTACGCGAACGCAGGCGGGGGCGAGATGCTGCCGCTGGGCGCAATCACCGAAGCGCATTTCGACCAGACCTTCGAACGCAATGTGAAGAGCGTCGTGTTCACGGTGCAGAAGGCGTTGCCTTTGCTGGAGAAGGCAACACGCGGCGCCTCCGTCATCCTGGCGGGCTCGACGACCAGCGTGAAGGGCACTGCCAACTTCAGCATCTACAGCGCGACCAAGGCCGCGGTGCGCAACCTCGCCCGCAGCTGGGTTCTGGACTTGAAGGGCCGTGCGATCCGCATCAACACGCTGTCACCAGGGCCGATCCACACGCCCGGCCTGGTCGAGCTCGCAGGGCCCGAGGCCGCGCAGCAGCAGGGCCTGCTCGACTACCTGACCGCACAGGTGCCGATCGGCCGCATCGGACAGCCCGACGACATCGCCAGGGCGGCGCTGTTCCTCGCTTCCGACGATTCGTCTTTCATCACCGGCATCGAACTGTTCGCCGATGGTGGCATGGCGCAGGTCTGAACCGCCGATCGACAAGCCCTCATGGTTCCCTCCAGCATGCGCTTGGCGATGGAACACGAGACATCGGGACCGAGTGCCGACCCGAAGATGCCAACCGGATGGTTGACCAGATTGATCGTTTTAGTACACTTGGTGAATGACAGGTAAATCAAGCGAAGCACCTCAGTCGGCGGCGGAAGCCCGGAGGAACTCGATCCTCGACGCCGCCGTCAAGGAGTTCGGACGGCATGGATACCGGAAGACCTCGATCGAGGATCTGGCCGCTGCCGCCGGCATCTCCAAGCAGGGTCTCTACCTGCATTTCGCGGGGAAAAACGAGGTCTTCCAGGCCTCGATGCAGAAGTACCTCGTCGACTGCATGGCCCTGGTGGACAAGGCGCTCGGCCGGACCGACCTGCCTCTGGTCGACCGCCTGACGGCGGCGCTGAATGCCTGGTTCGGGAGGCACCTGGCCACGTTCAGTCCCGCATCGTTCGACGTCATCGTGACGGGCGATCAGCTGTTTCCTGCGGCCATCGAGGAGTTCAAGCGCGAGTTCATGAAGCGCATCGCCGGGGCGCTGGCCGCGTCGCCTGAATTCACGGCGTCCGGTGCGAACCGCTCAGCAAAGGAGGTGGCGCAGGTGCTGTTCCTCTGCGGCCTCACCTGGAAGGAGGGTTCGCCGTCGCCGCGCGAATTCTCGGAGCGCCTTCGGCTCTGTGTTTGCGTCTGCTGTCACCTGAAAAAAGAATGAGGGATCCGATGAGCATGGGCAAGATTCTCGTCACTGGCGGCTCCGGCTTCCTCGGTGGCCACTGCATAGAGCAACTCCTCCAGAGCGGGCACGAAGTGCGCACGACCGTGCGCTCGGAAAGCCGGCGGGCACACGTTCGCGCCATGGTGGGTCAAGGCCGGCCCCATGCCGATGACCGACTGGGCTTCGCGATGGCCGACCTGCAACGCGACGAAGGCTGGGCCGATGCGGTCAAGGACTGCGAGATCGTCCTCCACGTCGCGTCCCCCTTCCCGCCCGCCGCGCCGAAGCATGAAGACGAGCTCATCGTCCCCGCCCGCGAGGGCACCCTGCGCGTGCTGACCGCCGCACGAAACGCCGGGGTGAAGCGCGTCGTCCTCACGTCTTCCTTCGCCGCGATTGGCTACGGCCACGGGCGTCCCGACCGGGTCCTCGACGAGACGTCCTGGACTCATCTCGATGCACGCTCCAGCGCCTACGTCAAGTCCAAGACCTTGGCCGAAAAGGCAGCCTGGAACTTTGTCGCCACCGAAGGGCAAGGCATGGAGTTGACGGTGATCAATCCAGTGGGGATCTTCGGCCCCGTTCTCGGCGCCGACTACTCGTCGTCGATCGCCTTGATCAAGCACATGCTCGAGGGCCGGGTCAGCGCTTGTCCCAAGGTGTATTTCGGCGTGGTGGACGTGCGCGACGTCGCAGACCTCCACATCCGGGCCATGACTCACCCGAAGGCGTCCGGCGAGCGCTTTCTCGCTTCGGCCGGCGACTGCGTGTCGATGCGCCAGGTCGCCGCCATGCTCCGCGAGCGCTTCGGCGAAGTCGCTGCCAAGGCGCCCACCCGGGAGCTTCCCGACTGGTTGGTGCGTGTGGCCGCGCTCTTCAAGCCGGAGCTCAGGCAGGTGCTGCCCGAGCTGGGCAAGGACAAGCACATCTCGAACCGGAAGGCCCGCCAACTGCTGGACTGGGCGCCACGCAGCAGTGAAGACGCCGTGGCCTCTGCAGCGCAAAGCCTGCTGTCCAGGGGACTCGTGGCCAGCAGCCCAGCGCCCTGAGCCTCCGTGCTCTGCAAACCCAACCACCGGACTCCGTCCACGACCTTCGACTCACCCGAACCCGACCTCACCATGAAAACTGCACTCGACCTCCTCAAAGCCTATACCGACAACGCACGGAACCCCGCTGCCGCCGGCGCGCTCTTCGCAGACGATGGCGTGCTGGAACTTCCGACGATCAAGGTGCATGTCACCGGACCTGCGGGAGTCGAAGGACTCCTGACCGGCCTGCTGAAGCGTGTGCCCGATTTCAGGTTCAAGGAATTCAGGGCGTTCATCGACACACCCGACAAGGCATTCGCCGAGTATTCGGTCGAAGCGTTGGTGCCCGACACCGGCAAGGTGTACCGCCAGACCTATGCCGGCGTGTTGATCGCAGAGAACGGCAAGATCAAGCTGCTGCGCGAAGCACTCGACACCGCAGCGGCTGCCGCCGCATTCAAGAAGGATTGAGGACCCATCATGTCCGACCTCTTGAAACCGCTGTCCGCCGAAAGAATTTCACGCCGCGATGCGGTTCTCGGCATCGCGCGCGGTGCCTCGGCTGCTGCGTTCACGACCAGCCTGCTGACCCAGGCGACCGCGTTCGCCGGCGAGGGTGCCGGTGCGCCAGAAGCGATCGTGCCCTTTCGGGTCGCCGTGCCACAAGCCGAGATTGACGACCTGAAGCGCCGCCTGGCGATGATGCGTTGGCCCGAGCGTGAAACGGTTTCCGATTGGTCGCAAGGCGTGCCCCTGGACACCGCGAAGCAGGTGATCAAGTACTGGCACGACAAGTACGACTGGCGAAGGTTCGAGCGCCAGATCAACGGCTACCCGCAGTTCAGGACGCGCATTGACGGCCTCGACATTCACTTCATCCATGTGAAGTCGAAGCATCCGGGCGCGCTGCCCGTCCTCATGAGCCATGGCTGGCCTGGCTCGGTGGTCGAATTCCTCAAGGTGATTGGCCCGCTGACGGACCCGACTGCGTACGGCGGCCGCGCTGAAGAGGCGTTCGACGTCGTCATTCCCTCCTTGCCGGGGTTCGGATGGTCGGGCAAGCCCACCGATGCGGGCTGGGACGTCGTCCGCACGGCCAAGGCCTGGGGTGTCCTGATGAAGCGCCTGGGCCATGCCCGCTGGGTTGCCCAAGGCGGCGACTGGGGATCCGGTGTGACCCACGCGCTCGGCCACATCAAGCCCGAGGGCTTGGTGGCCGCGCATGTGAACTGGGCCTTCGTCTTCCCGGACAAGCTGCCGGTGGACCCGACAGCGGAAGAGCGATACGCCATGGATCGTGCCGCGCAGTTCACGGGCGACTGGGCCGGCTACTTCAGGGAGCAGGCGACCCGCCCGCAGACCATCGGCTATCCGCTGGCGGACTCGCCGGGCGGCCTGGCCCTCTGGATTTACGAGAAGTTTCAGGCGTGGACGGACAACCCCGGCAGCGTCGACAAGGTGCTCACGATGGACGAGATGCTCGATGACATCTCCGTCTACTGGTTCACCGACACGGCGGCCTCGTCCGCACGCTTTTACTGGGAAAACACGCGCAAGGGCTCCGCCAATTTCAACGCCGGAGTGATCGACCTGCCGATGGCGGCCACCATGTTTCCCAAGGAGATCTTCACGACGCCGAAATCGTGGGCGGAGGCGCACTGGCCCCACCTCATCTACTGGAACAAGGTGGACCGCGGCGGTCACTTTGCAGCCTTCGAGCAGCCGACGATCTTCACCGAAGAGCTTCGCAAGGCGTTCCGGACGGTTCGCGCGTGAGCGGGCCGTCCCGAGTGCGCGATGCGCCGACGACCACTCACCTGAAGACGAGCCCGAGCTTCCCAGAGCGAATACGCGGAGCGCACCGCGCCAAACCCGTTGGCGCACGGCCCCTGATCGCTGCCGACGTCGCAGTCAAGCGGACGGTTCAAGGGTGAAAGTTTCACCACAACCGACTCACCATTTATCACGAGGACAAAAATGACAAAGGTACTGGTTCTCTACTACTCGAGCTACGGCCACGTCGAAGCTCTTGCAAACTCAATTGCGGAAGGCGCCCGCAGCGCAGGCGCGACCGCAACTGTCAAGCGCGTTCCCGAACTTGTTCCGGACGAAGTCGCGACGGCCAGCCACTTCAAGCTGAACCAAGCGGCTCCGATTGCAAGTCCGAACGAGCTCGCGGACTATGACGCGATCATCGTGGGCACGCCCACCCGATTCGGCAACATGGCGGCCCAGATGAAGAACTTCCTCGATCAGACCGGCGGACTTTGGTTCGCCGGCAAGCTGATCGGCAAGGTCGGTTCGGTCTTTGCATCCACGGCGACTCAACATGGCGGCCAAGAGTCCACGATCTTGTCAACACACACCGTCATGCTGCATCACGGCATGATCATCGTCGGCCTTCCATATACCGCCAAAGGCCAGATGCGCCTGGACGAGATCACCGGTGGCAGCCCGTACGGCGCGTCGACCATCGCGGGCGGTGACGGCTCGAGACAACCCAGCGCGAACGAGTTGGAGTTGGCGCAATTCCAGGGTCGGCACGTCGCCGAGATCACACAGCGCCTGACACGGCCCGCCTGAACGGTCGAGCGATCGAGGAAGGACCAGCGAGGTCATTGGAGCAGGCGACGTCGACGCGAACGTCGCTTGCCCGTTGGCAAGGGGCGAGATTTGTGCCAGCCCCGAATCGGACCGCGGCGGAGATCGATCGGTAGTCAATCACCAAGGAAGAATGCCATGTCAGATCGTATCCACGAACTCCTGCACCGCAACCTTCAGGAGGTCTTCGGCGAGGGCGATGCGATGCGCCGTCGCGCAGCCATCAAGGACCTCTATACCGAAGACTGCGCGCTCTACGTTCCCCCGGGAGTATTCATTGGGCACGACGCTCTCGACAAGTTCGCCGGGGACCTTCGTGCGACGCACCCGCACTTTGCCTATACGCCGGACGGTGAACCTCAGGCTCTCCACAACGCCGGCCGCATTGCTTGGCGTTCCGGCGCGAAGGGTGAGGAGCCGGCTTACACGGGCCTGGATGTCGTCATCGTTCGCGATGGGAAGATTGCCGCGCTCTACGTCTTCCTGGATTCGATGCCTACCTGAAAGCGGCCCTCCGCGACCGGCTGGTCATGGCCGACCAGCGACCCGGGCAGCACTGCTGCTCATGATTGACCGCCATCTGCACGGCACCGATGATCGGTGTCGCGGCACTTCGCCGCATTCCCCAGCGGACTCCTCTTTGTCTGGGCAACTGCCGAACCGCGCTGGAAGCTCGCAGCCAACCCAATCGCCTCGCACGATGACCACGCTTACCACCGCCCGCTTGCGCCTGGAACCTTTCACGGACAGCCACGTGGCGGGGCTGAACGCCTTGAACGCCGACCCGGAAGTCATGCGCTACATCTCCGGCCGGCCCGAGACGATGGAAGAAACCGTGGCCGTGGTGCAACGGGTCAAGCAGCGCTGGGTCGAGATCGGGTACTCGTGGTGGAGCTTCATCGATCCGGCCAGCGGTGAAGTCGTTGGCGCGGGTTGCTTGCAGAACCTGCGCCGGGAAGAGAGCCTGCACCCGGACCCGGCATGCCCGCTGGAGCTTGGCTGGCGGCTTCGGCGCGATCACTGGGGCCGGGGCTTGGCCACCGAGGCCGCGCAGGCCATCGCCTGCTTTGCATTCGACGACCTGCACGCCAGCGAGCTCTATGCCGTTTGCGAGCCTGCCAACACGGCTTCGGCGAACGTCATGAAGCGCCTGGGCATGCAATTCCGCGGCCTTCAGCGTTGGTATGGAAAAGACCTGTCGACATACAGCATGAAGCGCGGCTGAATGGGCATCCGGGTGGCGGCCGCGTGAAGACTGCGCGAGCGCAGCCAGCCGGTGTCGACAGAGGCTGTTGGGCCCGCGTTCAGGCCGGCGCGCGGCGCCCCAGGGCCCAGTGACTCACACGCCTTCCTTCGTCGGCATGATGACCACCTGCTGCAGGTTCACATGCTTGGGCTGCGAGACGATGAAGCCGACGACCTGGGCCACGTCTGCGGGTTGCAGGAAGTCGATGGTCTTGGCGGCGTTGGCCAGCCAGTCCTTGGCGCCCTGGAAGGTGACGTGGTCCTGCAGTTCGGTGGCGACGATGCCGGGTTCGATCATCGAGACGCGGATGTTCTTCGGGCCGAGCTCGATGCGCAGGTGACGGGTCAGGTGGCTGACATAGGCCTTGGTGGCCGAGTACACGGCGAAGTACGGGAACAGGTACTGGCCGGCGATGGACGAGGTGTTGATCAGGTCCACCGTGGCGCCCTTGGCAGCGGCTTCTTCGAGCTGCGGCATGAAGGCCTGGATCACGCGCATCGCGCCGCTGATGTTCAGGTCGATCTGCTGCTGCCATTCGGCGGTGTCCTGCTGGCCGATGGCGCCAGGCAGCATCACGCCGGCATTGTTGAAGACCAGGTCGGTGCAGCCCCAGGTTTCGCGGACGGTGGCAGCGGCGCGGTCCAGCGCGGCCTGGTCGGTCACGTCGACCGCGAGGGCCAGCGCCTGGCCGCCGGCCGCACGGATCTCGGCGGCGAGTTCGTCGAGCGCGGATTGGCGGCGGGCCAGCAGCGCGACCTTGGCCCCGCGGGCGGCGAGCAGGGTGGCTGAAGCGCGGCCAATGCCGCTGGAAGCGCCGGTGACAACAGCGACGCGGCCGGCGAGGTCTTGAAGAGTGGAAGTCATGAGTGTGTCCTTGAGTTCGTTGAGCGTCGGAAGGTCGACGGGGTGAACTCTAGGATTCGGCACTCGCTACCGGTAGTGAGTGGCGGGCCACAACACCCGCAACCCATGGTTGTGAATGGCGCGGCTACTGGGTGCCACGCTTCGAGCGGGACTTCAGCTCGGCCAGCGGCAGGTTGAAGTCCGTGCTGTCCTTCAGGCGGTCGACCGCGAAGTCGATGAAGCGGCGCACACGGCCCGGCATCTGGGTGCGCTGGGCGTAGTAGAGGTACAGCCCCATGCGCTCGCTGAGCTGGCCGGTCAGCAGCGGCACCAGCTGGCCGGCGCGGATGGGCGCGGCGGCGTTGATGCTGTCGATCTGGCCAATGCCCAGCCCGGCCACCACGGCCCGCATTTCCGCCTCCGGGTCGTTGCTGCAGAGCATGGCAGGCACGGTCTCGAAGACGGTCTCGCCCTTGACGCTGAACTCCCACAGGAACGGCCGCCCGGTGCCGGGCTGGCGATAGCCGGTGCAGCGGTGCTGCAGCAGATCCGTCGGCTTTTTCGGTGCGCCGTGCTGCGCCAGGTACGCTGGCGATGCGCAAACGATTTGCTGGATCGTGAACAGCCGGCGCGCGATGACTTGCGCGCTCGGTTCGCTGCCAGCGCGAAAGCCCACGTCAATGCGTTCGCTGACCGAGTCCGTCAAACCGTCTTCCAGCAGCAGGTCGAACTCGATGGCTGGATGCAACTCGCAGAACGCCGCCAGCAGCGGCACCAGCACCTTGCGCCCGACCGCGCCGCCAGCGCTGACGCGGATCAGGCCCTCGTCGTCGCGCACCGCGTTGCGCGCTTGCGCCAGCGCGGCGGCCAGCCCGTCCAGGTTGCCTCGCACCGCGTCAAACAGCCGCTGGCCTTCTTCGGTCAGCGCGCTCTTGCGGGTCGTCCGGTGGAACAGCCGCACGCCCAGGTGCTGCTCCAGCTGGCGAACGGTCTTGCTGACGGCCTGCGGCGAGCTGCCTTGTGCCAGCGCGGCCTGGTTGAAGCTGCCGAGTTCGGCGGCGCGCACGAAGGTCGACAGGGCTCTCAGTTCGTCCATGGGCAGGCGTGTGGGCTGGGCACGGCCGGCGAAGGCCGCGGTATAACGCGGCGATGACCATAGCAGCTTCGCCTGCCACCGTTGCCGGTGGACTCCCCGCCATCGAGCTGGACACGCCGCGGCTGCACATGCGCTGCTGGCGCGACGAGCACCGTGCGCCGTTTGCCGCGATGAATGCGGACCCGGAGGTGATGGCGTTTTTCCCCAGCGTGCTGTCGCGCGAGGCCAGCGATGCAAGCGTGGATGCCTGGCTCGGGCAGTTTGCTGCGCAAGGCTGGAGCAATTGGGCGCTGGCGCGGCGCGATGGCGGCGGCTTCGTCGGCTGCGTGGGGCTGAGCGTGCCGCGGCGGGCGCTGCCGTTTTCGCCCTGCGTGGAGATTGGCTGGCGCCTGGCCCGTGCGCACTGGGGCCAGGGTTTTGCCAGCGAGGCGGCAGAGGCCGCGCTCGCGGTGGGCTTCGAGACGCTGAAGCTGGCCGAGATCGTCTCGTTCACCACGCTGGCCAACCAGCGTTCGCGCGCCGTGATGCAGCGCCTGGGCATGCGCCACTGCGTGGACGAAGACTTCGAGCATCCGGCGGTGCCGGAAGGCGACAGGCTGCGGCCGCATTGCCTTTACCGGCTGACGCAGGCCGCGTGGCGGCAACGGCGGCCGAAGCCGCCGCCAGCCGCCTTCAGCTGACGATCAGAACGCCTTGCGCAGGCCCAGCTGCACCGTGCGTTCCTGGGCGATGTAGTCCTTCAGGTCGCCGGTGGACATCGAAGCCGACGCGTACAGGAAGGTCATCTTCGAGAAGCCGTAGCGCACGCCCAGGCCGGCCTTGCCCAGCGTGGCCGAAGCGCTGCCGCCGTCGTTCTTGTACTTGACGTTGGAGTAGTTGCCGCCAAAGGTCCAGTTGCCCACCGGTGCTTCGAAGCCTACGGTGTAGTTGTCGGTGTCGTGCGCGACGAAGCTGGTGTCGGTGGCCACGGTCAGGTTGGTGCCGGTGAAGGCGCCGTTGCCGCTGGTGGTCGTCAGGTTGCGGTTGCGCTGCACACCGCCCAGCAGCTTGACCGGGCCGAAGTTGTAGTTCGCGGCAATCGTCAGCGACTCGTTGCTCTTGTCGTCGCCGCCGTTGCGCGGCTTGTTCCATTCGTAGGAAGCGCCGACATAGACCGCGCCGGCCTGGTAGATGCCGCCAATGCCATGGAAGCGGTCGGCAGTGCCTTCGCCCGGGGCGATCTGGAACTGCATGCTGAAGCCGGAGAAGTCCGGCGTGCGGTACTGGACGATGTTGTTGGCGCGCGGTGCGTTGAGCCAGAAGGGCAGGGACTTGCCCTTGTTGGTCACGGCCGTGCCGGGGTTCAGCGAGAGTGCGTTGCCGAATGGGTCGGACTGCCACATCACGCTGTCTTCCAGGATGTACTGGCGGCCGACGCGGATCTCGCCCAGCTTTGCATCGCTCAGGCCCACGTAGACCTGGCGCCCGAAGGCCAGGCCGCCCTGGCCCAGCGTGCCGGTGTCGGCATTCAGGCCGGCTTCGGCGACGACGTTGGCCTTCAGCCCGCCGCCCAGGTCCTCAACCGTCTTGATGCCCCAGCGCGAGCCGTTCAGGCCATTGACCACGCCGTCGTTGACGGCCCAGTTGTCTTCCGCGCCGGATTTGCTGCCGGCCATGTAGCGGGTCACGTTCACGTCGATCAGGCCGTACAGCGTGACGGTGGAATCGGCACGTGCCGCGCCGGCTGCCAGTGCCGCGACCGCAGCGAAAGTCATCAGGGAAATCTTGTGCATGTGGGAGTCTCCGTCCAGTGGGTAGTTGTTGTAAGTCATCGTACAAGTGCATGCCATCTGCAACAAGATGCGCCGTCTAGAGACATTCCCGCAGGCTGTCGCGTGAAAGCTGCAAGCTCGCCAAGGTGCCAGTTCAGCGTCATGTCAGTTTCAGCGTGCTGGCGGGGGTTTTACCTGTGAACGGCGGCCCGATTGGCGGGTGGTTTTGTCTCGGGGTAAACCAGCGAATCGAGGGGAAACCCTCGCCTTGTGTCGTTGACAAGTGCTCACGCATTTCCGACCATGTTGTACGACAACGGATGACATCAGACAACACATCCGAAGCGCCAAGTTTTCCGAGATTGTTTCCCCCCATGCTTGCCACGCCCGCCACCTCGCTTCGCTTTCCTCGTTTGCTGCTGACCGGCGCCGCCGGCGGCCTGGGCAAGGTGCTGCGCCCGCGCCTGAAGGTCTATTGCGACCAGCTGAGGTTGTCTGACATTTCCGACCTGGGCGAGGCGGGCGAGGGCGAGGAGCTGGTGCCGGTGCGGCTGGAGGACAGGGACGCCGTGCTGCAGCTGCTCGACGGCGTCAGTGCCGTGGTGCACCTGGGCGGTGTGTCGGTCGAAGGGCCGTTTGACCCCATCCTGCAGGCCAACATCGTCGGTGCCTACAACCTCTATGAAGCGGCGCGCAAGCAGGGCGTGAAGCGCATCGTGTTTGCCAGCTCCAACCACGTGGTCGGCTTCCACCGGCAGGACCAGGTGCTGGACGCCAACAGCCCGCCGCGGCCGGATGGCTTGTACGGCCTGTCCAAGGCCTTTGGCGAAGACCTGTCGCGCTTCTATTTCGACCGCTACGGCATCGAGACTGCCTGCGTGCGCATCGGCTCGTCCTTCCCCGAGCCGCGGGACCGCCGCATGCTCAGCACCTTCCTCAGCTACGACGACCTGGAGCGGCTGGTGATGGCCTGCCTGTCCACGCCGGTACTGGGCCACAGCATCGTCTACGGCATGTCCGACAACCCGCGCGTCTGGTGGGACAACCGCCTGGCCTCGCACATCGGCTTCCGCCCACAGGACAGCTCCGAGCCCTACCGCGCCGCCATCGAGGCGCGCCAGCCCACCATCGACCTGAGCGATCCCGCCGCGCTTTACCAGGGCGGCGCTTTCGTGCGCACCGGCCCGTTCGAGGGCTGAGCGGCATGGCGCTCAACATCGAGGTGCTGGGCCCGCAGCGCCACCAGGTGGGCGAGAGCCCGCTGTGGAGTGCTGCCGAGCAGGCGCTGTACTGGGTCGACATCGACGCCTGCCGGCTCTGGCGCTGGGACGCGGCCGACGGCCGCATCGAGCACTGGTCCACGCCGGAGCGGCTGGCCTGCATCGCGCTGCGCACCGAAGGCGGGTTGATCGGCGGGCTGGAAACCCAGCTTGCGGCCTTGCTGCCGCGGCCTGGCGGTGAGCTGCAGGTGCTGCCGCTGGCCAGCGTCAGCCACCCCGAACCCGGCATGCGCTTCAACGACGGCCGGGCCGACCGTGACGGCCGTTTCTGGGCCGGCACCATGGTGCGCAACATGGCGCTGGCCAGCCCCGCCGGTCAGCTCTACCGCTGGGACGGCCACGGCCTGAGCGAGCCGCTGATGGACGGTTTCATCACCCCCAACGGCCTGGCCTTCAGCGCCGACGGCCGCACGATGTACCTCTCCGACAGCCACCCCAGCGTGCAAGCCATCTGGCGCTACAAGCTGGACGCCGAGGGCCTGCCGCGCGGCGGCCGCGAACTGTTTGTCGACATGACGCAGCATCCCGGCCGGCCCGACGGCGCGGCCATCGACGTCGACGGCTGCTACTGGATCTGTGGCAACGACGCAGGCCAGGTCCACCGCTTCCGGCCGGACGGCAAGCTGGACCGCAGCATTGCGCTGCCCATCAGCAAGCCTTCGATGTGCAGCTTCGGCGGCCCGCAGCTGGACCAGCTGTTTGTCGCCTCCATCACGCCGGCCAAGCCCGCGCCCGGCTTCGACGCTTCGCTGGACGGCGCGGTGCTGGTGCTGTCGCCCGGCACGCAAGGCCTGGCCGAGCGGCCGTGTTCGGCGCCGTTTGCCTGAAATCCGCCATTCCGTTTGATTCCTGTTCCTCTTTTTCCCGCCCCCACAAACCAACACCGAGACAAGCGCATGACCTTCTTCCATCGCACCCTGCTGGCCGCTGCCAGCCTGCTGCTGGCCGCCACCGGCGCCCAGGCCGTCGAATTCCGTTCGGCCGACATCCATCCCGAGGACTACCCGACCGTGCTGGCCGTGCGCCACATGAGCGAGACCCTGAGCAAGTCGACCAACGGCAGGCTCAGCATCAAGGTCTTCGCCAAGGGCGCGCTGGGCATCGAGAAGGACGCCATCGAGCAGACCAAGCTGGGCGCCATCGCGATGACCCGCGTCAACGTCGCGCCGATGAACAACATCTGCCCGGCCACCATGGTGCCCACCATGCCCTTCCTGTTCCGCAGCAAGGAACACATGCGCAAGGTGCTGGACGGCGCGATTGGCGACGAGATCCTGAAGGACTGCGAAGCGCAAGGCTTTGTCGGCTTGGCCTTCTACGACTCCGGCGCACGCTCGATCTACACCGTCAAGAAGCCGATCAAGACCCTGGCCGACGCCAAGGGCCTGAAGGTGCGCGTGCAGCAGAGCGACCTGTGGGTCTCGCTGCTGGAAGCCATGGGGGCCAACGCCACGCCGATGCCTTTCGGCGAGGTCTACACCGCGCTGAAGACCGGCCTGGTGGACGGTGCCGAGAACAACTACCCGTCCTACGAAAGCTCGCGCCACTTCGAAGTCGCCAAGTACTTCAACAAGACCGAGCACTCGATGGCGCCGGAGATCCTGCTGTTCTCCAAGCGCATCTGGGACACGCTGACGCCGGACGACCAGAAGCTGATCCGCGCGGCCGCCAAGGAGTCGGTCGGCTTCATGCGCAAGATCTGGGACGAGCGTGAAGAGAAGTCGCTGGCCACCGTGAAGGCTGGCGGCGCGCAGGTCATCGAGGTCGACAAGGCCAGCTTCCAGGGCGCGATGAAGCCGGTGTACGACAAGTTCATCACCGACGCGCACCTGAAGGACCTGGTCGCCCGCGTGCAGGCCACGCAGTAAGCCCCGCGCCCTCCACGCCCCAATGCAGTCCAGGTTGTCCTCACCATGAGCCAGGCCCGTCCCATGCCCCCTCCATCCGGCGCTCCTGCCGCCGTGCCGCCCACCGGCGGCTTCTTCACGCTGTACACCCGGCTGTGCACCAGCATTGCCCGGGCCTGCCTGGTCATTGGCGTGAGCGGCCTGGTGCTGCTCATCGTCGCGGTGCTGTACCAGGTCGTCGGCCGCTACATCTTCAATGACACGCCCACCTGGGCCGAGAGCGGCGCGGTGCTGCTGGTGCTGTACGTGACCATGCTGGGCATGGCGGTGGGCGTGCGGGACGCCGGCCACATCGGGCTGGAGTCCTTCCTGGTGCTGGCACCGGACTGGCTGCGCCTGAAGATGGAGCTGCTGATCCACGGCCTGGTCCTGGTCTTCGGCATCATCATGTCCTGGCAGTGCGCGCTGCTGGCCGAGTCCGTCATGGGCTACAAGATCCCCACGCTGGGCCTGTCCGAGGCCTTCAAGTACGCCCCGCCGGCACTGGCTGGCGTGCTGGTGACCATGTTCTCGCTGGAACACATTTTTGCGCTGCTGCGCGGTACCGAGGTGGAGCCAGCATGGCACTGACGATTCTGTGCGTGAGCTTCACGCTGCTCCTGCTGCTGGGCGTGCCGGTCGCGTTTTCCATCGGCCTGTCCTCGCTGGCCACGCTGCTGTACGAAGGCCTGCCGCTGGCAGTCGGCTTCCAGCAAATGATCTCGGGCATGAACCCGTTCTCGTTCCTGGCGATTCCGTT
This sequence comes from Ideonella sp., assembly GCF_041287625.1. Lineage (GTDB taxonomy): Bacteria > Pseudomonadota > Gammaproteobacteria > Burkholderiales > Burkholderiaceae_C > Ideonella. The sequence goes on along the minus strand of NZ_JBGGNH010000031.1, from coordinate 10,333 downwards.
TTTCATCTTCGCTGGCGAGATCATGATGTACGGCGGCATTGCCGACCGCATCGTGGGCCTGGCCAAGAGCCTGGCCGGCCATGTGCGCGGCGGCCTGGGCATGAGCAACGTGCTGGCCTGCACGCTGTTCGGCGGCGTCTCGGGCTCGCCGGTGGCCGACGTGTCGGCCATGGGCGCGGTGCTGATCCCGCAGATGAAGAAGGAAGGCTACGACGCCGACTACGCGGTCAACGTCACGACGCATGCCTCGCTGGTCGGCGCGCTGATGCCGACCTCGCACAACCTGATCATCTTCACGCTGGCCGCCAGCGGCAAGGTCAGCATTGCGGCGCTGATCCTCGCCGGCATCGTGCCGGCCATCCTGCTCACGCTGTGCAACCTGGCTGCCGCCTACGGCGTGGCCGTCAAGCGCGGCTACCCGGCCGGCACCTTCCCGGGTTGGGCCATCGTCTGGTCTTCGTTCCGCTCTGCGGTGCCTGGCCTGGCCGTCGTGCTGATCATCATCACCGGCATCCTCTCGGGGGCGTTCACGGCGACGGAGTCGGCCTCGGTGGCGGTGCTGTGGGCGCTGTTCCTGTCGGCCATCGTCTACCGGCGGCTGACGCGCGAGCAGTTCTTCAAGGCTGCGGCCAAGGCGGTGAAGACCACCGGCACCGTGCTGTTGCTGATCGGCATCTCGTCGATGTTCGGCTACCTGATCGGGCTGTACGGCGTGGCTGAGCTGACCGGGCAGATGCTGGGCTCGATGAGCAGCTCGCCCTGGGTGATCTTCCTGTGGGTCAACGTGATCCTGTTCGTGCTCGGGACTTTCCTGGACATGGCCGCGACCATCCTGATCTGCACGCCGATCTTCCTGCCCATCTGCCAGCAGTTCGGCATGAGCACCGAGCAGTTCGGCATCGTGATGCTGATCAACTGCGCGCTGGGCCTGAACACCCCGCCGGTCGGCACCACGCAGTTCGTCGGCTGCACCATCGGCGAGATCTCGGTCGGCGCGGTGATGAAGACCATCTGGCCGTTCTACGGCGGCCTGATCGTCGCGCTGGGCCTGGTCACCTACGTGCCGGGGTTCTCGATGTGGCTGCCCAACCTGCTGCTGAAGTGATGCAGCTTCCTGTCTGTTGACCCGGGTCAGGCCACCTTCGCGGTGGCCAATCCCTTGCAGGCGGCCTTCGGGCCGCTTTTTTTATTCCAGATCCAGCCGCGCATGCCGACATCCCGGGGTGACGCCCCTACTTTTTTCGGATCGCCCATGAATGTCTTGTCCAACCTGAAGGTTGCCCATCGCCTGCTGGCCGCTTTTGGGGTCTGCATCCTGCTGATCACCGCCACCGGTGCGCTTGGCGTGATCTGGCTTCGCCATCTGGGCAGCATGCAGCAGGAGATGGTCGACTCCGAGGTGGTGCCGTCCCACCTGGCCGGCACCGCTGCATGGCAGGCCGCTACGCACTTTCGGCGGCAATACCCGTACATCCTGAAGCACGACGAGAAGGCCAGGGCCGAGTCGCTCGAGCTGAACGAGAAAAGCGCTGGCGAGATCACCAAGGCAATCGACTTCGAACGCAGCCACCCGACCAGCGCCGAGCAGCGCCAGCTGGTGGCGGACTTCGACACCCACTGGCCGGCTTACCTGGCCTCGACCCGGAAGATCCAGGCTGCCGTCAAGGCCGACGACACCGAGGCCGCGTTTGCCGAACTGAACGCCACCACCGACGGGCTGCACGTCAAGCTGCGCAAGCTGTTCATCCAGCTGGGCGACATGCGGCTGAAGTCGGCACAGGAACGTGCGCTGCACGGCACGGCCATCGTCAACGCCGCCGCCTGGCAGGTGCTGGCGCTGGTGGCGGCCGGCCTGCTGGTGGCTGCCGGTGCAGCAGTGCTCGTCACGCGCTCGATCCTGCGCCAGATCGGCGGCGAGCCGGGTCAGGCCGTGGAAGTGGCCCGCGGCGTGGCCGCGGGCGACCTGAGCGCGCGCATCGTGCTGCGCCCGGGCGACAGCGACAGCCTGCTGGCCCAGCTCAAAGCCATGCAGCAAAGCCTGTCTCAAGTGGTGGGCCGGGTGCGCCAGAACGCCGAGAGCGTGGCGACCGCGTCGGGTGAAATTTCGCAGGGCAACAACGACCTGTCCTCCCGCACCGAGCAACAGGCCAGCGCGCTGCAGGAAACGGCAGCGTCGATGGAACAACTGGGCGCCACCGTCACGCAGAATTCCCACAACGCGCAGCTGGCCAACCAGTTGGCGCGCAGCGCAAGCGAAGTCGCAGGCCAGGGCGGCGAAGTGGTTGGCCAGGTGGTCGCCACCATGGGCGAGATCCAGACCAGCTCCAAGCGCATTGCCGACATCATCAGCGTGATCGATGGCATTGCGTTCCAGACCAACATCCTGGCGTTGAACGCCGCCGTCGAAGCGGCCCGCGCCGGCGAACAAGGGCGCGGCTTCGCGGTCGTCGCCTCAGAAGTCCGTGGCCTCGCCGGCCGCTCGGCGGCGGCGGCGAAGGAGATCCGCCAATTGATCAGTGCCAGCGTCGAGCGGGTCGAACAAGGCAGCGCGCTGGTCGACCGCGCCGGCAGCACGATGAACGACGTGGTCACGTCCATCCGCCGCGTCAGCGACATCATTGGCGAGATCACTTCGTCCAGCGGCGAGCAGAAGGCCGGGATGACCCAGGTTGGCAGCGCCATGGCCCAGATCGACCGCACCACGCAGCAGAACGCGGCCTTGGTCGAGCAGAGCGCTGCCGCCGCCGAAAGCCTCAGCCAGCAGGCGCAGCAACTGGTGCAGGTCGTCAGCACCTTCAAGATCGCAGCCGGGGTGCACTGACAGGCCGCGCGGCAGCTGCCGCGCGGCCCACGGTGGCCACGCGCTGGATGCCCTTCACGCCGGCGAATACGTCAGCCGCCTCCCAGGTAGGCCGCGGCCTGTTCGCCCCAGGTGGCGATCTCCGCGATGTCCCGGGCCACGCGCAGTTCGGCGCCTGGCAGCAGCCCGGCGAGGGTGGCTGAGGTCGAGACCGGGTGCGCTGGATCGGTGTCCCAGCCGAGGACCAGCGTGGGTTGGCGGATGCCGCGAAGCGCGGCCGGCGCCGGCAGGTCCGAGGCGGCGGCGCCGGCCAGCACCAGCGGCAGTGTTTGCAGCGCGACTGCGGCCAGCGGGGAAGGGCGCGGGATGTTGGCGAAGATGGGCGGCACGGGGGCCATGGCCAACGCTTTCTCCAGCAGCGCCACCTTGCCGCTGGCGGCCACGGCCGCCAGCTTCCGGTAGACCTGGACCTGCGCGGCGCGGGTGTCCCACGCGGTGGGCGGCGCGGTCAGCACCAGCTTGCGAAAGCGTTCGGGCCGCTTCAGCGCGGCATGCAGCGCGGTGCCGGTGCCCATGGACAGGCCGATGGCCGAGACCGGTTCGCCGGGCGAAAAATGATCGGCCAGGGCCAGCAGGTCGTCGGCCAGGGCGGGCCAGCCGAAGGCCCCGCTGTGCCGGCCGCAGCCGGACTCGCCGTGGCCCCGCGCGTCATACGCCACCAGCCGGCAGCCGGCCTCGGCCACCGGCGAAAAATCGACCAGCCCGCGTTGCCGGTCCACCGCGCGGCTGCAGAACAGGCCATGCGCATACAGCACGACCGGACCGGTCCCTCGCACGCTGCAGGCCAGCCGCCCGCCATTGACCTGGACGAACTCGGTGGCCGGCGATGCCATGCGTCAGGGCGCTGGCGGTGCCACCAGCGGCTGCACCAGGTGGATCAGGTTGCCGCAGCTGTCCTCGAACATCACCGCGATGATGGGCCCCATGTTGACCGGCTCGCCGCGGAAGCGCACGCCCTTGGCGGCCAGCCTGGCCTTCTCGGCATGCACATCGCTGGTGATGAAGGCGGTGGCCGGAACGCCGGCGTCGAACAGCGCTTGCTGGTAGACCTTGGCCGGCGGGAAGCCCATGGGTTCCAGCACCAGCTCCACGCCTGCCATGCCTTCCGGCGCTGTCACGGTCAGCCAGCGGTATTGCGGGCCCATCGGAATGTCGGCGCACTTCTCGAAACCCAACACCTCGGTGTAGAACGCCAGGGCCTTGTCCTGGTCGTCCACTGGCACGCTGCTGAACTTGATCTGCAAGGTGGTCTCCTGTCGGTTCGAGTGAAAACAGAGGGGTGACCGTATCACGAGGCCATGCGGGCGGCCGGCCACTCCCGCTGCAACAGGCCGTACATGGCCGTGTCCGAGACTTCGCTGGCAACGAACCAGCGCTCGCGCAGCAGGCCTTCGCACTGGAAACCCAGTCGCAGCAGGCTGCGGCCGGAGGCGATGTTGCGCGGGTCGATGTCGGCTTCGAGCCGGTTCAGGTTCAGCGCCGGGCCAAAGGCCCAGTCGATCAGCGCACCAACCGCCTCTTGCACATGGCCCTGGTGCCAGGCGTGCGGTGCGAGTGCGTAGCCAATCTCGGCGCGCCGGCTGTCCTGTACCAGGTTGAACAGCGAACAGGTGCCGATCACGGCCCCGTCGCTGCGCCGGATCAGGCCCAGCCGGATCGCCTTGCCCTCAGCGAGCTGGCGCTGGTCGCTGGCGATCATCGCGTCCGCCTGCGCCCTCTCGGTCCACGGGCCGCTGCTCCAGTAGCGCATCACCTCGGGGTCTGAAAAAAGTGCGAACAGCGCAGGCGCATCGGTAGACTGGAGCGGGCGCAGCAGCAGGCGCGGCGTGTCCAGCTGCAGGGAGGAGAAGTCATGCATCGGCCGGACTGTAGGTGATGTCACCCAGGCCGGTCGACAATCGGCAACCCGCCCTCACAGGATCCCGCCCATGTCCTCTTCGCCTGCCGCATGGCTTCCTTCGCGCCTGCCCATCATCCAGGCCCCGATGGCCGGTTCGCAGGACGAGCGACTGGCGCTGGCGGTGCATGCCGCTGGCGCGCTGGGCTCGCTGCCCGCCGCGATGCTGAGCCTGGACGGCCTGGATGCTGCGCTCGGCAAGCTGCAGGCGGTGGCCGGCAATGCCTACAACGTCAACTTCTTCTGCCACACGCCGCCGCAACCCGACGACGTGGCGCTGGCACGCTGGCGCCAGGCCCTGGCACCGTTCTACGCCGAGGCCGGGCTGGACCCGCACGCCGTGGCCGCCGCGGCCAGCCGCGAGCCTTTCAATGCGGCAATGGCCGAACTGCTGGAAGCCTACCGGCCGGCGGTGGTGAGCTTTCATTTCGGCCTGCCATCGCCCGAACTGCTGGCCCGCGTGCAGCGCCTGGGCTGCCGCGTGATCAGCTCGGCCACCACGGTGCGCGAAGCGCGCTGGCTGGCGGCGCAAGGCGTGGACGGCATCATTGCCCAGGGCCTGGAGGCCGGCGGCCACCGTGGCCATTTCCTGGACACAGATCCGGCGCACCAGCTGGGCACGATGGCCTTGCTGCCGCAGGTCGTTGCCGCGGTGAGGCTGCCGGTGATTGCCGCCGGCGGCATCGTCGACGCGGCCAGCGTGCGCGCTGCGCTGGCGCTGGGCGCCGCCGCGGTGCAAACCGGCACCGCCTACCTGCTCGCCGACGAAGCCACCACCGGCCCGGTGCACCGCGCAGCACTCGTCGAGCCAGACACGCCAACCGTGCTCACGCGCCTCTTCTCCGGCGGCCTGGCGCGCGGCATCGTCAACAGGCTGATGCGCGAGCTCGGGCCGGTGAGCCCGTTGGCTCCTGCGTTCCCGCAGGCCTCGGGTGCGCTGGCGCCGCTGCGCGCCGCCGCCGAGAAGGCGGGGCGTGGTGACTTCTCGCCGCTGTGGTCCGGCCAGAACCGCAGCGCCTGCCGCGCGGCACCGGCCGCCGAGATCACGGCCGCGCTGGCGCGGGGCCTGCTGCCGTCGTCTTGAAGGCATTGCCAGCCTCGTGGCCGATCCGGCCGACCGAAACCGGGTGCCATACAGGACCCCGTATGCACTGTCGGCGCGAAATCACACTCCCGCATGCGTCATGTAGATGACACATTCACGTTTTTTCTAGGGGTCTGACCCATTTCATCCCTAGGTATCAGGGTGACGTGAGACAAATTTGTGACGAACATGTGACAACTCTGTCAACAGCAGTACGCGCCAGGAAGGCCTCGAAGTAGCTGTCTCGCTTCCAAAGGTCCCTCAATCAAAAGGGAGTGGTAGATGAGAGGGTTCGAGTCCCGCCTGCCGGCGCTGCTGTGCGTCCGGGGCGAACACGCCGGGCAGATCCGGCAATGCCTGGCGCAGGTCGCCAGCGGCGCCCGTCCGCTGGCTTCGCTGGCCGACGAAACCGGCGCCTGCGCGGCCGTGTTGCTGGTGCGTGATGCGCACCCCGAAGCGCTGGGCCGCCTGCTGGCGGGCGCCGCCGCGGCGCTGCAGCCTGGGCAGGCCGTTGCCGATGCCAGGCTTGGCCTGTACTTTCATCCTTCACCGCCGGGCGAGCCGGCGCTGGCCTTCCTGTTTCCCGGCCAGGGCAGCCAGGCCCTGGGCATGCTGGCGCCGCTGAACGGGGTTTTACCCGGCTTTGCCGAGCGCGTGGCAGCGCTGGACGCCGACGGCAGCTGGCGCGGGCTGATCAACGCCGCGCGCAGTGCCGCCGCCGACGCCGCGCTGCGCGACACCCGCCACGCCCAGCCGGCCATCGGGCTGGTCTCGATCGCGCTGGCGCAGACGCTGCTGGCGCTCGGGCTGGCACCCCGCTTTGCGGCTGGCCACAGCTATGGCGAGCTGCCCGCGCTGGCGCTGGCCGGGGCCTTCGACGCGGCCACGCTGCTGCAGCTCAGCGTGGCGCGTGGCCGCCTGCTGGGCGAGGCGGGCGACGAGGCGGCCGGCGCGATGCTCGCCCTGCTGGCCGACACCGCCAGCATCGAGGCGCTGCTGGCCGAGGCCGGCCCGGGCGCTGTGCTGGCCAATCGCAACAGCCCGCGCCAGGGCGTGGTCTCGGGTGAGCTCGCGGCGGTGGCACGTGTCGAGGCGCTGGCGCGGGCCCGCGGCCTGCGCTGCACGCGGCTGCAGACGTCCTGTGCCTTCCACTCGCCGCTGATGGCCAGTGCCGCCGCGCACTGGCAGGCGGCGCTGGCCGCCGCGCCGCTGCAGCCGCCGGCCGGCCTCACGGTGCTGGCCAATGTCAGCGCCCGGCCGCACCCGGCCTCGGCCGCATCGGTGCGCGATCTGCTGGCCCGCCAGGTCGAGGCGCCGGTCCGCTGGCAGGCTTCGGTCGAGCACCTGCACAGCCTGGGCGCACGGGTGTTCGTGGAAGTCGGCCCCGGCCGAACCCTGACCGAGCTGGCCGGCCAGATCCTCAAGGACAGGCCGCACGTGGCGCTGGCCTGCGACCCCGGCAAGGCCGACCCGCGCGAGCACCTGCTGCAACTGCTGGCACGCCTGGTCTCGCTTGGTTTGAGACCTGCACTGCAGCACTTTGCGCTGGACGTTTCAGCCTTCACGCCAACGCAGGCCACCGCGCGCCTGCTGCCTTCCCCACCTCTTGCCACGGCCCGCCGGCCGCTTCCGCCCGTGAATGCCCTGAACCACTTCCTCGACGTCAACGGCCGGGTCATGACCCGCTTCTTCGAGCAGCAGTCCTCGTTGGTGGACCTGTGCGCAGACAGCCAGGCCGGCGAGCGCCAGCAGTTGTTCACGGCGCTGGTGCAGGCCAACCAGCAGGCGTTGGAGAGCTACCTGCAGACGCAGCAGCAGGCGGTGCTGGGCCGGCCGGCCGAAGCGGCGCTGCCGGCAGCGGCATCGGCCGCATCTCCAGCGCCGGTCTTGGCGCCAACGCTTGCGCACGCACCTGTGGCCCCTGTGGCGCCCCTGGTCACCGGGCCGTTGACGCCCGCGGCCCCGGCCGGTAGCGAGCCCTGGTTCCGTTCGATGATCGCCAACCTGACCGGCTTCCCCGAAGCCATGGTGCGGGCCGACAGCGACTTCGAAGGCGAACTGGGGCTGGACTCGCTGACCATGGCCGAGGTCTGGTTTGCGCTGGTCGATGAATTCCCGCAGCTCGACAGCCAGCGCGACGCCTTCCGCCAGTGCCGCCGGATCTCGGACGCCGTGGCGCTGATTGCCTCGCTGGGCGATGCGCCGGCGGCGGTGGCCGAGCCACCGCCGCCTGAGCCCAGGCCGGTGGTCGCGGCGGTGCCGAAGGCAGCGCTTGCGACGGCCCGCGCTGCACCTGCTGCACCCGCCGTGGCGCCCGTGGTGCAAGGGCCGCTGGCCGCGCTGCGCGACGAGATCGTCGCCCGCATCGCGGTGGCCAAGGGCCTGGCGGCAGACGCCATCGCACCCGATGCCGACTTCGAGCGCGAACTGGGCCTGGACGTGTTCACCCGCGCCGAGCTGTGCGACGAACTCGTGCAGCGTCGCCCGGCGCTGGCGGTGGCCGGCCGCGAGCTGGTGCATGCCAGCTCGGTCGCCGGCCTGCTGGCGCTGTGCGGCCGGGTGCTGGGGCTGGAAGACGCCGAGGGCCAGCCGGAGCGGCTGGGCCGCCACGTTCGCGTGGCGCTGCCGGTGCCGCTGCCGGCCCACGCGGCCTGGCCGGCGCATGTGCTGCTGGCCGGTGCCGCCGGCCCGCTGTTTGACCAACTGCACGCCACGCTGCTGGGCCACGGCGTGGCGGTCGATGCCTGGCATGTCTCGGCCGCCGGTTTCCGGCCCAGCAGCGAGCCGGAGCTGCCGCCCATCGGCATGGAGGAAGTGGACCGCTTGACGGCGGCACTGCCGGCCCCCGCCGCTGCCAGCGCGCTGCTGTTCGTGGCGGGCAGCGGGCTGGCGGCGTCCCATTCGGAGGGCGCGGAGGGCGACTGGTCGGCCAGCGTCGAAGCCGCGGCCACAGGCGCCTTCGTGCTGGCCAAGGCCTTGTGCAGGCGCGAGCTGGCCTGGTTTGGCGTGCTGGGCAGCGCCCATGCCGGCCCGGCCTGGACGGCTTCGCGTGGCGTGGCCCGCACGCTGGCGCGCGAGTGGCCGGCGACGCGGGTGCGGTCGCTGTGGCTGGAAGACGCGGCCCTGCCGGCCGGCGCGATGGATGCCGGCCTGCTGGCGCGCGCCATGGACGTGTTCTGTGCCGGCCCCAGCGAACAGGACCTGGTGCTGCGCGGCGGCCGGCTGTTCCAGCACAGCCTGCAGGCCCGCCCCAGCGAGTTGCGGCCGGCCCTGCCGCCGGCCCTCGGGCCGTCGTCCACGCTGCTGCTGCTGGGCGGTGGGGACGGCATCACCGCCGAGGTGGCGGTGGCGCTGGCGGCGCGCTACCAGTGCCGCATCGCCATCATCGGCCGCACCGCTTGCCCGGCCGCCTATCCGTACCCCGAAGCCGGCACCGAGGAGGCGCTGCGCACGCTGCTGATCGCCGAGCTGCATGCGGCGCCGGACGGCAGCGGCCGGCCGGCCGCCGAGCGGCTGCGCGAGCGCCTGCGCAGCGTGGCCAGGCAGCGCGCGGTGTTCAGTACCTGCCAGCGCATTGCCCAGGCCGGCGGACGTTGCCACCACGAGGCGGCCGACGCGACGCAGCGCGAGCAGATGGTGGCCGCGCTGGCGCGCATCCGCCAGGCCTGCGGGCCCATCCACGGCGTGGTGCACGGCGTGGGCGTGACCGAGGATGCGCTGCTGGCCAGGAAGTCGGTGGCCTCGTTTCGCCGCGTGCTGCGCAGCAAGACCGAATCGGTGGCCTTGATGCGCGAACTGCTGCAGGGCGAGCCGCTGGCCTTTGCCTTCCTGTTCAGCTCGCTCAGCGTGCATGCCGGCACGCCGGGCCAGGTCGACTACGTGGCGGCCAACGAAGTGCTGGGCGCCGTGGCCGAGGCCTGGAATGCCGAGGCGAGCTACCCGGTGCGGGCGCTGCTCTGGTCGGTCTGGTCCGAGGCCGGGCTGGCCTCGGCTTCGCTGGTGCGGCAGATGGCCAGGCTGGGCCTGCCTGGCATCGCCACCGCGCAAGGCGTGGCCCAGCTGCAGGACGAACTCGCGCGGGGCGACAAGGACGAGCCCTGGGTGCTGCTGGCGCCCGGCGCCACGCTGGCCTTTGCCTTGAACGGCGACACCACGCCGGTGCCGGCCCAGGTCGCGCCGGCCGAGGAGGGTGTGCATGCCTGAGCCAAGCCACCGCCGCCCGCCGATGGCGGTGACCGGCATGGGCGGCCTGTTCCCCGGTGCCGGCGATGTCGAGGCCTTCTGGCAACTCATCCTGTCGGCCCAGGTCGCCCAGGCTGAGTCGCAGGAAGGCCGCTGGGGCGTGCCGCGCGCGCGCTACCTCGGCCCGCCCGGCACACCGGACCGCGCCTATGCAGACGCGGCGTTCACGCTGGCGCTGCCCGAGGCTGGCGAAGGCGACAGCGCCGACCAGCAGGTGCGTGCCGGCCGCCACGCGGTGCGCGCCGCGCTG
>NZ_JBGGNH010000030.1:0-63119 GCF_041287625.1 Ideonella sp. | reverse complement strand
ACGTCGCACCAAAGCCGGGCCTTCGGTCGGGATTGTCAGAACCGCGCGGGTTTCTACTTATAATCAGGGGCTTTGTGAAAATTCCAGGGTTCAAGACGGGGCCGGACATCCATGAAAACAATCGCCCCGCTCCCTGAAAGTGTCGAGGAAGAGCCCCCTTTCAAGCAGCTGACCGCCGAAGAGGCGCGCCTGCTGCGTGAGGAAAACCCCACGGTTTCGCCGTGGTGGGTGGTGGGGGGCCAAGTGGTGGTGGGTCTCTTGGTGGCATTGGCCGCCTGGGGCATCACCGGGAAGCAGAACGTTGGGTGGTCCGCCGGGTATGGCGCGCTGGCCGTGGTGATCCCGGCAGCGATTTTTGCCCGGGGCCTCACCGGGCGGTTTTCCTCGCTGAACGCGGGGACCGCTGCGATGGCGTTCATGCTTTGGGAGATGGTCAAGATTGCCACGGCTATCGCCCTCCTGATGGCGGCGCCGGGGCTGGTGGAGGCGCTGAGCTGGCCGGCATTGCTGGTGGGCATGGTGCTGACGATGAAGGTGTATTGGGTCGCCCTGGCGTACGCGCCGAAAAAGAAGCGGCCCTTGCTGCAAAAAACTTGAAAAGCTGAAGAAACATGGCTGCTGAACACGGACCTACCGCTGGTGAATACATCATTCACCACCTGACGCACCTGCAGAACCACAAGGCTGCGAACGTCGTCGATTTCTCCGTCTTCAACCTCGACTCGATGTTCTGGGCCATCTCCATGGGTGTGCTGGGCTGCTGGCTGCTGTGGCTGGCCGCGCGCAAGGCCACCTCGGGCGTCCCCGGCCGGTTCCAGGCCGCCGTGGAAATCCTGGTCGAAATGGTCGACGCCCAGGCCAAGGGCATCGTGCACAACGCGCAAAGCCGCAAGCTGGTCGCGCCGCTGGCGCTCACCGTGTTTGTCTGGATCTTCCTGATGAACGCCATGGACCTGCTGCCGGTGGACCTGCTGCCGCTCATCTGGGAAAAGATCTACGGCGCCGCGGGCCATGACCCGCACCACGCGTACATGCGCGTCGTCCCCACCGCTGACCTGTCGATGACCATGGGCCTGTCGGTGTCCGTGCTGCTGCTCTGCCTGATCTACAACATCAAGATCAAGGGTTTTGGCGGCTGGATGCACGAGATGGTGGCGGCACCCTTTGGCGCCCACCCGTTGCTGTGGCCGTTCAATTTCGTCTTCCAGATCATCGAATTCATCGCCAAGACCGTCTCGCACGGCATGCGGTTGTTCGGCAACATGTACGCCGGCGAACTGATCTTCCTGCTGATCGCGCTGCTGGGCGGCGCCTGGTCGCTGTCCCTTACCGGCGTCAGCCTGGCCGCGCTTCACATCGTCGCCGGCACCGCCTGGGCCATCTTCCACATCCTGATCATCACGCTGCAGGCGTTCGTGTTCATGATGCTGGCGCTCGTGTACCTCGGCCAGGCGCACGACGCGCACTGACCCTTTCTCGCGTTTTCCTTTTCTTTTTACGTCAACCAAGTCCTCTAGGAGCTTTTCATGCAAGTTATCAGCTTTGTCGCACTGGCCGCCGGCCTGATCATCGGTCTGGGCGCTATCGGTGCCTGTATCGGCATCGGCATCATGGGCAGCAAGTACCTCGAATCGGCTGCCCGCCAGCCCGAACTGATGGGCGAACTGCAGACCAAGATGTTCCTGCTGGCCGGCCTGATCGACGCCGCCTTCATTATCGGCACCGGTATCGCGCTGTGGTTCGCCACCGCCAACCCGTTCCTGGGCCAGATCGCGCAGCTCGCCAAGTAATCGGCGTCTGTCGAGTTTGAGAGGCCGGGCGCACCCCCAGGGTGCGCCTTGTGCTGAATGTCCCAGTCACCGTTTGAGGCAATAAAGTGAGCATCACCGGTACCCTCATCGTCCAGATGATCGTCTTCCTGATCCTGGTCGGGTTCACGATGAAATTCGTCTGGCCGCCGATTGCCGCCGCGCTCGACGAGCGTGCGCAGAAGATTGCCGCCGGCTTGTCCGCCGCCGACAAGGCCAAGGCCGAGTTGGTCGCTGCAGACAAGAAGGTCCAGGCCGAGCTGTCCGCCGCAAAGGACAGCGCCGCCAAGCGCCTGGCCGATGCCGAGCGCCTGGCCCAGCAGCTGGTGGAAGAGGCCAAGGCCCGCGCCAGCGAAGAAGGCGCGAAGATCGTCGCCGCTGCCCATGCCGAAGCGCAGCAGGAGTCCACGAAGGCCCGCGAGGTGCTGCGCGAGCAGGTTGCCGCGCTGGCAGTCAAGGGCGCTGAAGCGATCCTGAAGCGCGAAGTCAATGCCGGCGTTCACGCCGAGCTGCTGACCCGCCTGAAGACCGAGCTGTAAACCATGGCCGAGCTTGCAACCATCGCGCGTCCCTACGCGGAAGCCATGTTCAAGGCTGCTGCCGGCGAAAACGCCGCGGCACTGGCCGAACAGCTGGAAGCCGTCGGCCGGGTCGCCGGCAACCCGCAGCTGCGCCAGTACGCCGACAGCCCCAAAACCAAGGCCGGCGAGGTGTTCGAGCTGATCGCTGGCGTGGCCAACATCAGCCTGTCGCCCAAGGTCGCCAACCTGCTGACCGCCGTGATAGACAACGGTCGCCTGGTGGCGTTGCCCGAGATCGCGGCGCAGTTCCGCGCCCTGGTCAACGCCAGCAGCGGTGTGTCGGATGCCCGCATCGCCAGCGCTTTCCCGCTGTCGGACGCGCAGCTGGCAGAGACCGTCGCGGTGCTCGAACAGCGCTTCGGTCGCAAGCTCAATGCAGCCGTGGAAATCGACGAGTCGCTGATCGGCGGCATCCGCGTGGTCGTGGGTGACGAGGTGCTGGACACCTCGGTCAAGGCCCGCCTCGAGCAGATGAAGTTCGCGCTGACCCACTGAACGCGCCGCACGCCCCGCATCCGCACATTCATCCTTCGGCAGTCGCACACGGGCTGCCGCGCTTTCGGAGAAAGCAATGCAACTCAATCCTGCAGAAATTTCGGAACTCATCAAGAGCCGCATCGAGGGCCTCGGCACCTCGACGGACATCCGCAACCAGGGCACCGTCGTCTCGGTGACCGACGGCATCGTCCGCGTGCACGGCCTGTCCGATGCGATGCAGGGTGAAATGCTCGAATTCCCGGCCACCAAGGACGGCGTGCCCAGCTACGGCCTGGCGCTGAACCTGGAGCGCGACTCGGTCGGCGCGGTGATCCTGGGCGAGTACGAGCACATCTCCGAAGGCGACACCGTGAAGTGCACGGGCCGCATCCTGGAAGTGCCGGTCGGCCCCGAGCTGATCGGCCGTGTCGTCAACGCGCTGGGCCAGCCGATCGACGGCAAGGGCCCGATCAACGCCAAGATGACCGACGTGATCGAAAAGGTCGCCCCGGGCGTGATCGCACGGAAGTCCGTCGACCAGCCGGTGCAGACCGGCCTGAAGTCGATCGACTCGATGGTGCCCGTCGGCCGTGGCCAGCGCGAGCTGATCATCGGCGACCGCCAGACCGGCAAGACGGCAGTGGCCGTCGACGCGATCATCAACCAGAAGGGTCAGAACATGACCTGCGTCTACGTTGCGATCGGCCAGAAGGCTTCGACGATCAAGAACGTGGTGCGCGCACTGGAACAGGCCGGCGCGATGGAATACACCATCGTCGTGGCCGCCTCGGCGTCCGAATCGGCCGCAATGCAATACGTGTCGGCCTACTCGGGCTGCACGATGGGCGAGTACTTCCGCGACCGCGGCCAGGACGCGCTGATTGTCTATGACGACCTGTCCAAGCAGGCCGTGGCTTACCGCCAGGTTTCGCTGCTGCTGCGCCGCCCGCCGGGCCGCGAAGCTTTCCCCGGCGACGTGTTCTATCTCCACAGCCGCCTGCTGGAACGTGCCGCTCGCGTGAACGCCGACTACGTCGAAGCCTTCACCAAGGGTGAAGTCAAGGGCAAGACCGGCTCGCTGACCGCGCTGCCCATCATCGAGACGCAAGCCGGCGACGTGTCGGCTTTCGTGCCGACCAACGTGATTTCGATCACCGACGGCCAGATCTTCCTGGAAACCAGCCTGTTCAACGCCGGCATCCGTCCCGCGATCAACGCCGGCATCTCGGTGTCGCGCGTTGGTGGCGCTGCGCAGACCAAGCTGATCAAGTCGCTGTCCGGCGGCATCCGGACCGACCTGGCCCAGTACCGTGAACTGGCTGCGTTCGCGCAGTTCGCTTCCGACCTGGACGAGTCGACCCGCAAGCAGCTGGACCGCGGTGCCCGCGTGACCGAACTGCTCAAGCAAGCCCAGTACTCGCCGCTGTCCATCAGCCTGATGGGCGCGACACTGTACGCGGTGAACAAGGGCTTCATGGACGACATCCCGGTCAAGCGCATCCTTGGCTTCGAAGCCGGCCTGCACCAGTTCCTGAAGGCCAGCCACGCTGCGCTGCTGGCGAAGCTGGAAGCCGACAAGGCCATGGACAAGGTCGCCGAAGATGAACTGTCCGGCGCCATCGCCGCGTTCAAGAAGTCTTTCTGATCCTGCCCTGACGCAACGCTGAAAGGAGCACCGTCATGGCGGTTGGAAAGGAAATTCGCGGCAAGATCAAATCGGTGGAGAACACCAAGAAGATCACCAAGGCCATGGAAATGGTTGCCGCCTCGAAGATGCGCAAGGCGCAGGAGCGCATGCGCAATGCGCGCCCGTACAGCGACAAGATCCGCAACATCACGGCCAACCTGTCGCAGGCCAACCCGGAATACCACTCGCCCTTCATGAGCACCGAGCACCGCACCGGTGTCACGGGCTTCGTGGTGGTGACGACGGACAAGGGTTTGTGCGGCGGCCTGAACACCAACGTGCTGCGGGCCGTCACCGGCAAGATGCGCGAAGTCCAGGAAGCCGGCGGCAAGTCGCAGGCGGTGGCCATCGGCAACAAGGGCTTCGGCTTCCTGAACCGTGTCGGTGCCCAGGTCGTCAGCCACGTCACGCAGCTTGGCGACACGCCGCAGCTCGACCGGCTGATCGGCCCGGTCAAGGTGATGCTGGACGCCTTCGTCGAAGGCAAGGTCGACGCGGTCTACCTCTGCTACACCCGCTTCATCAACACGATGAAGCAGGAGCCGGTGGTCGAGCAGCTGCTGCCGCTGAAGGCCGAAAGCCTGGCCCAGACGGCGGCCGAGAAGTCGGCCTACGGCTGGGACTACCTGTACGAGCCGGACGCAGCGACCGTGATCGACGAGCTGCTCAAGCGTTACCTCGAAGCGCTGATCTACCAGGCCGTGGCCGAGAACATGGCGTCCGAGCAGTCGGCGCGCATGGTGGCCATGAAGGCGGCCACCGACAACGCGGGCACCTTGATCGGTGAGCTCAAGCTCATCTACAACAAGACCCGCCAGGCGGCGATCACCAAGGAACTCTCCGAGATCGTCAGCGGCGCAGCCGCGATCAGCGGTTGAGCCGGCAGCGCCGCAGCCAGACCCGAATACAGCGAATCAAAGATTGAAGGACACCGAAATGTCGAACACTCAAGCAGCCACGGCCGCCGTGGGCAAGATCGTCCAGTGCATCGGCGCCGTCGTGGACGTCGAGTTCCCGCGCAACCAGATGCCGCGCATCTATGACGCGCTGAAGATGGAAGGCTCGACGCTGACGCTGGAAGTCCAGCAGCAGCTGGGCGACGGCGTCGTGCGCACCATTGCGCTGGGCTCGTCCGACGGCCTGCGCCGTGGCGTGATGGTGACCAACACCGGCTTCCCGATCACCGTGCCCGTCGGCAAGGCGACGCTCGGCCGCATCATGGACGTGCTGGGCAACCCGATCGACGAGCGTGGCGAGGTCTCGCACGAGCTGACCGCCTCCATCCACCGCAAGGCCCCGGCCTACGACGAGCTGAGCCCGTCGCAGGAACTGCTGGAAACCGGCATCAAGGTGATCGACTTGATCTGCCCGTTCGCCAAGGGCGGCAAGGTTGGCCTGTTCGGCGGCGCCGGCGTCGGCAAGACCGTCAACATGATGGAGCTGATCAACAACATCGCCAAGGCGCACAGCGGCTTGTCGGTGTTTGCCGGTGTCGGCGAGCGCACCCGCGAAGGCAACGACTTCTATCACGAGATGGCCGACTCCAACGTCGTCAACCTCGAGAACCTGCCGGAGTCCAAGGTCGCGATGGTTTACGGCCAGATGAACGAGCCGCCGGGCAATCGCCTGCGCGTCGCGCTGACCGGCCTGACGATTGCCGAGTCCTTCCGTGATGAAGGCCGTGACGTGCTGTTCTTCGTGGACAACATCTACCGCTACACGCTGGCCGGTACCGAAGTGTCCGCACTGCTGGGCCGCATGCCTTCCGCCGTGGGCTACCAGCCGACGCTGGCCGAAGAAATGGGCCGCCTGCAAGAGCGCATCACCTCGACCAAGGTC
This sequence comes from Ideonella sp., assembly GCF_041287625.1. GTDB lineage: Bacteria > Pseudomonadota > Gammaproteobacteria > Burkholderiales > Burkholderiaceae_C > Ideonella. Next base: position 56,727 of record NZ_JBGGNH010000030.1, on the reverse strand, counting down.
GGCTCGATCACGTCGATCCAGGCCGTGTACGTCCCTGCGGACGACTACACCGACCCGTCGCCTGCGACCACCTTCGCCCACTTGGACTCGACCGTCTCGCTGTCGCGTGAAATTGCGTCGCTGGGCATCTACCCGGCCGTCGACCCGCTGGACTCGACCTCGCGCCAGATCGACCCGAACGTGATCGGCCAGGAACATTACGACACGACCCGCGCCGTGCAGTCCACGCTGCAGCGCTACAAGGAACTGCGCGACATCATCGCCATCCTGGGCATGGACGAACTGGCACCGGAAGACAAGCTGGCCGTGTCCCGCGCCCGCAAGATCCAGCGTTTCCTGTCGCAGCCTTTCCACGTCGCCGAAGTCTTCACCGGCTCGCCGGGCAAGTACGTGCCGCTGAAGGAAACCATCCGCGGTTTCAAGATGATCGTGGCTGGCGAATGCGACCACCTGCCGGAACAAGCGTTCTACATGGTCGGCACGATCGACGAGGCTTTCGAGAAAGCCAAGAAGATCCAATAAGGAACCTTCAGCATGGCAACCATTCACGTCGACGTCGTCTCTGCCGAGGAGTCCATCTTCTCGGGCGAGGCCAAGTTCGTCGCGCTGCCGGGTGAAAACGGCGAGCTGGGCATCCTGCCCCGCCACACGCCGCTGATCACCCGCATCAAGCCGGGCGCCGTGCGCATCCAGCGGGCCGACACGGGCGAAGAAGAGTTTGTCTTCGTTGCCGGTGGCATCCTGGAAGTGCAGCCGGGCTCGGTCACCGTGCTGGCCGACACCGCGATCCGCGGCAACGATCTGGACGAAGCCAAGGCCCTTGAGGCCAAGAAGGCCGCCGAAGCCGCGATGAAAAACGCCAAGAGCGACATCGACCTGGCGCTGGCGCAAGGTGAGTTCGCCACCATGGCGGCCCAGCTGGCCGCCATCCAGCGCCTGCGCAAGAAGTAAGCACCAGCGCGCTGTAACCCCGCAAGCCCGCCGCGATCCTGATCGTGGCGGGCTTTGTGCTTGTGGGGCTTCTAGTTCGCCGCGGCCGTCGCCCTCTCATTCGCCCACCGTCTCGCCATGCCAAGTTTTCGCATCCTGCGCTGGGCGGCCTGGGCTCCGGGCCTGGACGATTCCGCGCGCTGGCTGGATTGGCTGGCCGCGCCGCAGGCCTTGCCGGCCGAAGGCCTGGCGCCGCTGGTCGAAGTGCCAGCCATGGCCCGGCGCCGCGTCGACCCGCTGGGTCGCGCCGCGCTGCAGGTCGCCTTCCAGGCCCAGGGGGCGGACACCGGCGGCCCGGTGGTGTTTGCGTCGCGCTGGGGCGAGATCACACGCTCGGTCGGCATGCTGCAGCAGCTGGCGGCGGGCGAGCCGCTGTCGCCTACCGCCTTCAGCCTGTCGGTGCACAACGCGCAAGGCGCACAGTACTCGATTGCCCGCGGCGACAAGGCCAACTTCCTCGCCGTTGCGGCCGGCGCGCACAGCGCCGAAGCTGGTTTTGTCGAAGCCCTGGGCCTGCTTGCCGATGGGGCTGGGCAGGTCACGGTCGTCTGCTCCGATGGTCCGCTGCCAGCGCCATATGCCGACTTGGCCGAGCCGCCAGGCTTGGCGCCGCTGCGCGCCTGGGCATGCTTGATCCAGCCCGGCGGCGAGCTTTCGCTGCAGACCGCCGCGCCAGGTCCGACCGAGGACCACGCAATGTTGGGCGACCTGGCCGTGCTGCGCTTTCTGCTTGGCAGCGAGCCGCAGCTCCAGCGTGGCCGTTGGCGCTGGTTGCGCGCATCGGCGGCCCCATGATCGATCGCCTGCGGCGCTTGCGCGGCCTGCTGGCGACGGCGCTGGCTTTTGGCAGCTTCGGCGTCGGTGGCGTGTTGCTGTGGTGGGTCATTTTCCCGCTGTTGACGCTGGCGGTGCGCAATCCGTCGCGGCGAACCGCCCTGGCGCGTGCCGCGGTGCACCATCTGTTCCGCGCCTTCATCGGCTGGATGCGGCTGCTGCACCTGATCACCTACGAGGTGCGTGGCCTGGCCCGGCTGCAGCGCCGCGGCCTGCTGGTGCTGGCCAATCACCCGACGCTGATCGACGTGGTCTTCCTGATCTCGCTGATCGACAACGCCGACTGCGTGGTGAAGTCCACACTCGCTCACAATCCGTTCACCTGCGGTGCGGTGCGCGCAACGGGCTACATCTGCAACAATTCAGGGCCGGAATTGCTGCAAGACTGCATAGACAGTGTCAAGAACGATGGCAACCTGATCATCTTTCCCGAAGGCACGCGAACGCGCCCGGGCCAGCCCATGAAGATGCAGCGCGGCGCGGCGCAGATTGCGCTGCGTGGCGGCATCGACATCACACCAGTGTTCATCCAGTGCCAGCCGTTGGGGCTGACCAAGGGAGCGCCGTGGTGGCGGGCTGCGCCAGTGCCGCTGCACTTTGTGCTGACGGTGGATGACGACATCCCGGTCGCGCCATTCCTGGCAGCGGCAGGGCAGGAGACCGCGTTGGCCGCGCGGCACCTGACAGACCATTTGATCGGCCATTTCTCGAGGGTAAGAGGGAGTGATGGAAGCGCTGGAACGTGAAATCAAGGAGCTGCTGATCTCGGCACTCAACCTCGAGGACATGCGTCCCGAGGACATCGATGCCGAACAGGCCTTGTTCGTCGAAGGCCTGGGGCTGGACTCGATCGATGCACTCGAGCTCGGACTGGCGCTGCAGAAGCGCTATGGCGTGAGCATGACGGCGGACTCCGAAGAGACGCGCCGCCACTTCGCCAGCGTGCGGGCGCTGGCGCAGTTCGTCGGCGCCGCCCGCATGCCCGCCTGATCGCCCCGACAGATGACTCAGCGGCAAGCCAGTGCCGTCCGCCAGCCCACGAGTTCCAGCATGACCAACCAAGACATTTTCGAGCGCCTGCGCGACATCCTGGTCGACACCTTCGACATCGCGCCCGACCGGGTGGTGGCCACCGCCCGCCTGCATGAAGACCTGGACATCGACAGCATCGACGCCGTCGACCTGATCGTCCGGCTCAAGCCGCTGGTCGGCAAGCGCCTGCAGCCCGAGGCCTTCAAGGCCGTGCGCACGCTGCAGGATGTGATCGACGCGCTGCAGGGCCTGATCAAAGCCCCTGACGCCGCCGAAACCAGCGCCTGAGCCCACCATGCGCTGGGGCCTGGTGGTCGTGCTGACCGCCGCCTACCCGCTGCTGGTCTACCTGGGTCTGGGGCGTTTCGAGCCGCGCTGGCTGGCCTTGCTGCTGGCCGCGCTGGCGGTGGTGCGCGCGCTCGCCAGCCCGCGGCGCGACCCCTTCTGGTGGTGGGCCGCGGCCGCCGCCGCGCTGCTCGCCGCCGCCACCGCGCTGATCAACCAGGCCATGCCGCTGAAGGTCTATCCGGTGGTGGTGAACCTCGGCCTGCTGCTGCTGTTCGGCGCCAGCCTGCGCCATCCGCCCACGGTCGTCGAGCGCATTGCGCGCCTGACCGAGCCAGACCTGGACGCCTCGGGCGTGCGCTACACCCGACGCGTCACGCAGGTCTGGTGCAGCTTTTTCGTGCTCAACGGCAGCCTGGCGCTGTTCACCGCCTGTTGGGGCGACGACAAACTCTGGGCGCTCTACAACGGCCTGGTCGCCTACGTCCTGATGGGGGGCCTGATGGGCGGTGAATGGCTGGTGCGCCGCAAAGTGCGTGCGGCCCAGGGCACCATGCCATGAGTGACTGGACCGACCTTTGCCGCCTGCTTTGTGCAGATGCCACCGACCGCCAGGTCGCGCGCAATGCTGCCGGCCAGGCCGTCACGCTGAGCAGCCTGCGCCTTGCCGCCGCCGCATGGGAAGCCACCTTCGCGGCCCTGCACGGCCAGGCCGTCGCGCTGCATTTCGAGGACACGCTGGACTTCAGCGCCGCGCTGTTCGGCGCCTGGCACGCCGGCAAGATCGTCTACCTGCCCGGTGAGCTGACGGCCGCGACGCTGCAGGCACTCGGCACCCAGGTCGCCGGCCTGGCCAGCGACGCAGCGGAAGACTTCGCGTTGCCACGGCTGCGCCCGTCGCCCGCCGCCGAACCGCAGCAGGCCTTGCCGCTGAACCCGCAGGCCGAGCAACTCGTGCTGTTCACCTCCGGCAGCACAGGCGAGCCGCAGGCCATCACCAAGCGGCTGGAACAGCTGTTCGTCGAAGTGGCCGCGCAAGAACAGGCCTTTGGCGCGCGCGCCGGCCAGGCCGAAGTGCTGGGCACCGTGTCGCACCAGCACATCTACGGCCTGCTGTTCCGCGTGCTGTGGCCATTGGCCAGCGGGCGGCTGCTGCATGCGCGACGCCTGGCCTACATCGAGGACCTGCCGCTCGCCTTGCGCGAGTTACCGAACGCTGCGCTACTGATCGCCAGCCCGGCTCACCTGAAGCGCCTGCCGCCAGCCTTGCCGGACGACAGCTTCACTGCGCGCGTGGCGCTGGTGTTCTCGTCCGGCGGACCGCTGCCAGACGATGCGCTGCCGGACTGCCGCCGCCTGTTCGGCCAGGCGCCTATCGAGGTCTACGGCAGCAGCGAAACCGGCGGCATCGCGTGGCGCCAGCGTTCCGGCGAAAAGCATTCCCCCGTCTGGCGCGCCTTGCCAGGCGTGGCCTGGCGTGTCGACGGCGAACGGCTGCAGGTTTCGTCGGCGCACCTGGCCGAAGCCGGCTGGCATGACAGCGACGACCGCGTGCGCGCCAGCGAAGAAGGCTTCGAACTGCTGGGCCGGCTGGACCGGGTGCTGAAGATCGAAGGCAAGCGTGTCTCGCTGCAGGCCATCGAGCAGGCGCTGCTGGCCACCGAATGGCTCGCGGAGTTGCGCGTGCTGGTGCTTCCCGGCCTGCGCGAACAGCTGGCCGTGGTGGGCGTGCCGACCGAGGCCGGCTGGGCGCTGCACACGCTGCAAGGCCGCGCCGCGCTGGCCGATGCGCTGCGCCGCCATTTGCAGCCGCAGTTGGAAACCATGACGCTGCCGCGCCGCTGGCGCTTTGTCTCGCGCCTGCCGGCCAACGCGCAAGGCAAGGCTACGGCGCAGGCACTGCAGGCCCTGTTCGACCCGCGCCGCCCGGCGATGCAGGTGCTCAGCCAGAGCGCGACCGACGCCACGCTGCGCATCTGGCCAGACGCCACGCTGCCGCAGTTCGATGGCCACTTCAGCGGCCATCCGGTGCTGCCCGGCGTGGCCCAGGTCGAGTGGGCCCTGCTGTTTGCGCAGGAGCTGTTTGGGCTGCCTGGCGCGTTCCGCGCGCTGGAAGCGCTGAAATTCCAGCAGGTCATCCGCCCGGGCCAGGTGCTGCAGATGCAGCTGACGATGCAGGCCGCGCAAGGCAAGCTGGTCTTCAAGCTGGAATCCGATGCCGGCCCACATGCCAGCGGTCGGGTGGTGTTCGACGTGCCCGCCAGCGAGGTTGCAGCATGACGCTGGGCGCGGTGATCCCGGTCTACAACCACGGTGAGGCCATTGGCGCCGTCGCCGCCGCCGTGCGCGCCCACGGCCTGCCGGTGCTGCTGGTGGACGATGGCAGCGAGCCTGGCTGTGCGTCCGTGCTGCAGGTCCTCGCGGCCGCCGCCGATAGCCAGGTGCAGTTGCTGCGGCTGGCGCAGAACCAGGGCAAGGGCGGCGCGATGGTGGCCGGCTTTCGCCGCGCGGCCGAGCTCGGCTGGACCCACGTGCTGCAGATCGACGCCGATGGCCAGCACGACGCGGCCGACATCCCGCGCTTCGCCTCACTGTCCGCCGCCAACCCGGCGCACCTGATCTGCGGCTGCCCGGTCTACGACGACAGCGTGCCCAAGGCCCGGCTCTACGGTCGTTATGCCACGCACATTTGGGTCTGGATCAACACGCTGTCGCTGGCCATCCGCGACTCGATGTGCGGCTTTCGCATCTACCCGCTGGCGCCCACGCTGGCGCTGGTCAACGATGTGTCCATCGGCCGGCGCATGGACTTCGACACCGACATCGCCGTGCGCCTGTTCTGGCGCGGCATGCGGTTCATCAACCAGCCGACGGCGGTGCACTACCCGACCGACGGTGTCTCGCACTTCCGCGCGCTGCGCGACAACGTCCGCATCAGCGCGATGCACACCCGCCTGTTCTTCGGCATGCTGCCGCGCGCGCCGCTGCTGCTGTGGCGGCGCTGGACGAGGCCTGCATGACCTTGCATGCGGAGGAGCGGGCCGAGCGCCGGGCCGCTCCCAAGCCGGCCCGCATCCCCTCGGGGGATCGGCCGATGTACCCATCGGGCGAGGGGCTCACTCACCACTGGGCGAGCATGGGCGAGACGACATTTGTCGCAGGCATCTGGGCGCTTTATGCACTGCACCGGATCGCGGGCCGTCGCGTGTTCCGTGCGCTGATGTGGCCTGTGGTGCTGGTGCATTGGCTGACGCGCCCGGCGCTGCGTGAGGCCAGCCTGGGCTACCTGCGCCGGCAGCAGGCAGCGAACCGCTTGTGGCCGCACGAGCCCAATTGGCGCCAGGGCCTGCAACACGTCGCGCTGTTCGCCGAAACCCTGCTGGACAAACTGCTGGCAATGGCCGGCCGCTACCCGGCCGACAAGGTGCGCATGGACGGCGCCGAGGCAGTCGCGCAGCAGGCGATTTCCGGTGGGGGCGGGGTGCTGGTCACCGCCCACATCGGCTGCCTGGAACTGTGCCGCGCAATGGCCCAGCGTCAACCGGCTTTCAAGCTCAACGTGCTGGTCCATACACGGCACGCGCAGGCCTTCAACCGCATTCTGCAGCGCCTGCAGCCGGGCGCGGCGCTGAACCTGATCGAGGTCAGCGAGATCACGGTCGCCACCGCGATGTTGTTGGCCGACAAGGTGGCCGCCGGCGAGTTCGTCGCGATCGCGGGTGACCGCGTGCCGCTGCACGGCGGCCGCACCGTGACGGTCGACTTCCTCGGCAGCCCGGCGCCGCTGCCCATCGGCCCCTACGTGCTGGCCAGCCTGCTCAAATGCCCGCTGCATTTCCTCGGCTGCATCCACGAAGGCGACGGCTACGCCATGCACTTCGAGCCACTCGCCGAGCAGGTGCTTCTGCCACGCAAGCAGCGCGAGCAGGCGCTGGCCGAACACGCCGCGCGCTACGCAGAATGCCTGGCGCGCCTGTTACAGCGCTCGCCTTACGACTGGTTCAATTTCTACCGCTTCTGGGACCCTGCCCATGCCTGAGACCTCCCCCGTCGTTTTTGACGGTCGCCGCCTGTGCATCGAAGACGTGGTCGCGCTGGCGCGTGGCGAGCGCACCGCGAAGCTGAGCACCGCCCCGGCCTTCACCGCCCGCATTCAGGCCGGCGCCGATTTCGTCGCCAAGCTGTTGGCCGAAGACGGCGTGATCTATGGCGTGACCACCGGCTACGGCGACTCCTGCACCGTCGTCATCCCGCCCGCGCTGGTGGCCGAGCTGCCGCGCCACCTGTACATCTACCACGGCTGCGGCGCCGGCGCGATGCTGGGCCCGCAGGAGACACGCGCGGTGCTGGCCACGCGGCTGAACTCGCTGGCGCAGGGCGTGTCAGGTGTCAGCCTGGACCTGCTGCGCCAGATCGAAACCCTGCTGCGCGAAGACCTGCTGCCGCTGATCCCATCCGAAGGCTCGGTCGGCGCCAGTGGCGATCTGACGCCGCTGTCCTACCTGGCCGCGGTGCTTTGCGGTGAGCGGGAGGTGATGTGGCGCGGCGAGCGTTGCACGGCCGCTTCCGCGCTGCAGGCGCTGGGCGTGGCGCCGCTGACGCTGCGGCCCAAGGAAGGCCTGGCCATCATGAACGGCACCGCGGTGATGACCGCGCTGGCCTGCCTGGCCTGGCAGCGCGCCGACTACCTTGGCCGCATGGCCACACGCCTGACCGCAATGAACGTGCTGGCCAGCGCCGGCAATGCGCACCACTTCGACGAAGCGTTGTTCGCCGTCAAGCCGCATGCCGGCCAGCAGCGCGTGGCCGCACGCATCCGCGAAGACCTCGCAAGTGACCGCCCGAGCCGCAACGAACAACGCCTGCAGGACCGCTACTCGCTGCGCTGCGCGCCACACGTCATCGGCGTGCTGGAAGACGCGCTGCCCTTCCTGCGCCAGCTGGTCGAGAACGAACTCAACAGCGCCAACGACAACCCCATCATCGATGCCGAAGAAGGCCGCGTGCTGCACGGCGGCCATTTCTACGGCGGCCACATCGCGTTTGCGATGGACGCATTGAAAACCGCCGTCGCCAACGTCGCCGACCTGCTGGACCGCCAGCTTGCGCTGCTGGTCGACACCCGCTTCAACCACGGCCTGCCGTCCAACCTCTCGGGCGCCAGCGGCGAGCGTGCGGCCATCAACCACGGCCTGAAAGCGCTGCAGATCAGCGTCTCGGCCTGGACGGCAGAAGCGCTGAAGCTGACCATGCCGGCCTCGGTTTTCTCGCGCTCCACCGAGTGCCACAACCAGGACAAGGTCAGCATGGGCACGATTGCCGCGCGCGACTGCCTGCGCGTGCTGGAACTCTCCGAACAGGTGCTGGCCGCGATGCTGATCGCGGCGCGCCAGGGCGTCGCTTTGCGCGACCGCCAGCAGCCGCTGTCGCTCAGCCCCGCGCTGGCCGCGATGCAGGCCGACCTCGCCGAGCGCATCCCGTTGATCGAGGAAGACCGCGCGCTGGACGGCGAGCTGCAGCGCCTGATCGTCGGCCTGCGCGAAGAGGCCTGGAGCCTGTATGACTGACAAGCCGAGCTTTGTCCACGAGATCGAGCTGACGCCGGCCTTCCACGACCTGGACCCGATGAACGTGGTCTGGCATGGCCACTACGTCAAGTACCTGGAAATCGCCCGCTGCGCGCTGCTGGCCCGCTTCGACTACGACTACCCGCAGATGCGCGACTCCCGCTTCGCCTGGCCCATCGTCGACATGCGGCTGAAGTACGTCGCTTCGGCCACCTTCGGCCAGCCGCTGCGCATCCGCGCCGAGATCACCGAATGGGAAAACCGGCTGCGGCTGGACTACCTGATCAAGGACGCCGCCAGCGGCCGCGTGCTGACGCGTGCGCACACCATCCAGGTGGCCGTGGACGTCAGCACCGGTCAGATGGCCTACGTCTGTCCGCCGGTGCTGTGGCAGTGCCTGGGCGTGCAGCCGACATGAAGCGCCGTGACCTGTTGACTGCCGCGGTGGCTGTCGCCGCCTGGCCTGCCTGGGCGGAAGACAGCGCCGCGCTGGTGCGTGAGCTGCAGTCGCGCCTCACGCAACCAGCCTGGCTGCACGGCGAATTCGAGCAGCGAAAAGAGGTGCCTGGTTTCAAGAAGCCGCTGGTCTCGCATGGCGACTTTGTCGTCGCGCGTGGCAAGGGCGTGCTCTGGCGCACCAGGCAACCGTTTGCCAGCGAACTGCGGCTCACGCGCGAGCAGGTGCGCGCCAGCCAGAACGGCGTCACGTCCTTCCAGCTGGACGCTTCGCGCGAGCCGGCGCTGCGCACCATCAACACCTTGATGTTCGCGCTGCTGAACGGCGACATGGCCAGCCTGGCCGAACTGTTCACCTTGCAGGCCCAGCTGCAGCCCAAGACCTGGCAGCTCTCCCTCACGCCGCGCCAGCCGGCGCTGCAGCAGTTCCTGCAGCGCGTCGAGCTGGAGGGCGATGCTTTCGTGCGGCGCCTCGTCATTGCCGAAACCAGCGGCGACCGCAGCAGCATCGCCTTCAGCAACCTGCGCGCGGACGCCGCGCCGGGGGCTGGCGAGGCGGGGCTGTTCGAGTGACATCAGCACCGCGCGCCTTGCGTTGGCTGGCCCTCGTGTGGCTGGCCTGGGCGTTGCTGTGTGTGGGCCACAACGCCTGGCTGTGGACCCGCAGCGGCACGCTGCTGGACACCGACGTGCTGGCCATGCTGCCGCAGGACGAGCGCGACCCGCTGGCCGCCAGCGCCACGCGCCTGATGGCCAGCGCCGCCGAGCGCCGCGTCATCGTGCTGGTCGGCGGTGCCGACTGGCCCGCGGCTCAGCACGCGGGCGACGCCTTTGCCGCCAGCCTGGCCGACCAGACGGTCGCCACGCTGCGCTACCGCGTCGACGACCAGGCCCAGCAAACCTGGCTGGACTTCTACGCGCCGCATCGCGCCGCGCTGCTGAGCGCCGCCACGCGCGAACAGCTCACCCGACAAACCACGCCGCAGCTGGCCGACCAAGCGCTGGCCTGGCTGTACCAGCCAGTGGCCGGCCCGCGCGTGGGCCGCTGGGCGGACGACCCGCTGAACCTGCTGGGCCAGTGGCTGGCCGAGCGCTCGCAGCTCAGCCGCGTGCGGGTGTTGGATGGCCGGCTCGCGCTGCAGGATGGCGCGCAGGCCTACGCCATACTGATGCTGGAACTGCAGGCCTCGGCCTTCGACATTGCCGGCCCGCAGGCGCTGCAGCCGTTGCTGGCGCAGGGCCGCGCTGCGGCGCTGCAGGCCTCGCCCAAGGTGCAGGTGATCCAGGGTGGCGTGCCGCTGTTTGCCGCCGCCGCGGCAGCGCAGGCGCAGCACGAGGTGCACACCATCGGCATCGGTTCGCTGGTCGGCATCGTGCTGCTGACGCTGCTGGTCTTCCGCTCGCTGCGCCCGCGGCTGCTGGTCACGCTGTCGATGGCGGTTGGCCTGCTCACCGCCATCACCGTCAGCGCGCTGGTCTTCCAGCGCCTGCACCTGATCACGCTGGTCTTCGGCGCCAGCCTGCTGGGCGTGGCCGAAAACTACGGCAGCAACTACTTCAGCGCCCGCCTGGGCCTGGCGCCCGAGCAGCGCTGGCAGATGCTGCGCGAGCAGGCGCCGGTGATGGGCCTGGCGATGCTGACGACGGTGATCGGCTACGCGCTGCTGGCGCTCACGCCGTTCCCCGGCCTGCAGCAGATTGCCGTGTTCTCGGCCGTCGGCCTGCTGGCCGCATTCGTCACCGTGCTGCTGTGGTTCCCGCTGCTGGACGGCGGGCAGATGCAGCCGACGCGTTTCGCGCAATGGCTGGGTGGCTGGCGCGCCAGCTGGCCGCAGTGGGGCCAGCAACCGGTGACGGCCATTGGCGTGGCGCTGGCGCTCGCGGTGCTGGCGGCCGGCGCCTGGCGTTTCCAGGCCAATGACGACATTCGCCAGTTGCAGAACGCGCCGCCCCAGCTGGTGCAGGACCAGCGCGAACTCGGCCGGCTGATGGACCTGCCCGGCGTCGCGCAGTTTTTCATCGTGCAGGGCGCCGACGAACAGCAACTGCTGGCCCGCGAAGAAGCGCTGACCACGCGGCTGCGTGCGTTGCAGGCCAGCGGCCAGCTGCGCGGCTGGCAGGCCGTGTCCGACTGGGTGCCTTCGGCCGCGCGCCAGGCGCAGGACCTGGCCTTGCTGCACCAGCGCTTCGACGGCGAAGCCGGGCTTACGGCTCTGCTGGCACAGCGCCTGGAACAGCCCGTCGACAGCCCGCTGCTGGCCCAGGCACCGCCGGCGCTGACGCTGCAGGCTTGGCTGGCCTCGCCGGTTTCCGAACCGCTGCGCCACCAGTTCCTTGGCCAGCTCGGCGGCGGCCCGGCCTGCGCGGTGCTGCTGCGCGGTGCCGAGTCCACCGACGCCCGCACACGGCTCGCCGCATTGGCCGCCGAGCTGCCCGGCGTGCGCTGGGTCGACAAGGTGGCCGATGTCTCGTCGCTGCTGGGCCGCTACCGCGTGCGCATGAGCGGCGTGATCCTGCTGGCCTACGGGCTGGTCTGGGCCGCACTCGCCTGGCGCTTCGGCCGCGCGGCCTGGCGTGCGCTGCTGCCCACCGCGCTGGCCAGCGTGCTGACCGTGGCGCTGCTGGCGCTCGCCGGCCAGCCGCTGCAGCTGTTCCACGTGTTGCCGCTGCTGATCCTGCTCGGCCTGGGCGTGGACTACGGCATCTTCCTGCTGGAGCGGCCGGCACCCGAGGCGACCCGGCCCTTCCTCTCCGTCACGCTGGCCGCTGCCTGCACGCTGCTGTCTTTCGGGCTGCTGGCACTGTCCGGCACCCCTGCACTGCGGGCCTTCGGGCTGACACTGCTGATCGGCGTCACGCTGGCCTGGGCCCTCACGCCTGTCTTCTTGCCTCGCTCGCCCTCTTCACCGAACTGACCCCTCATGCTGGACAAGAAGTTTTCGCCCGAGCCGCAGCACGCGTTTGCAGCCCGTTTCGAGGCGCAGAAGATTGCCTTCGGGCCGGTCGTTTTCCACTGCGTGCGCTATGCCTGGAAGCGCGGCCTGCTGCAGGTGCTGGCCAAGGCTGGCGACACGGGGCTCACGCATGCGCAGTTGCTGGCCCACGGCGAATGGAGCGACTACGCGCTGAAGGTGGTGCTGGAGTCCTGCCTGTCGGCTGGCGTGCTGCTGCGCGCCGACGGCCGCTGGGTGCTGGACAAGACCGGCTATTGCATCCTCAGCGACCGCATGACCCAGGTCAATTTCGACTTCGTGCACGACGTCTGCTACCAGGGCCTGTTCGAGCTGGAGCGCTCGCTGGATGCGCAGCAGCCGCTGGGCCTGCCGCACCTGGGCGACTGGCCCACGCTTTACCAGGGCTTGGCCGAGCTGCCAGAGCCGGCCAAGAGCAGCTGGTTTGCGTTTGACCACCTTTATTCAGACACCTCTTTTCCAGACGTGCTGCCCGATGTGTTCGCGACCGGCCCGCGCCGGGTGATGGATGTGGGTGCCAACACCGGCAAGTTCAGCCTGGCCGCGCTGGGCTACCAGCCCGAGGTGGCGCTGCACCTGGTGGACCTGCCGCAGCAGCTGGCAGTGGCCGCGCGCAACCTGGCGGACGCGGGTTTGTCCGCGCGCGCCAGCCTGCACCCGGTGGACCTGCTGGACACCGCCTGCCCCTTGCCGGGCAACATGGACCTGGTGTGGATGAGCCAGTTCCTCAGCTGCTTCAGCGAGGCCGACATCGCCAGCATCTTCGAGCGCGTCGCCGCCGCGCTGGCGCCGCAAGGCCAGGTGCTGGTGATGGACACCTTCTGGGACCGCCAGCGCTACGACATTGCCGCCTATTGCCTGATCAACACCTCGCCCTATTTCACCGCGATGGCCAGCGGCAACAGCAAGGTCTACGAGAGCGCAGACTATGTGCGCCTGGCCGAGCGCGCCGGCCTGAAGCTGCTGACCACGCGCGACGGCATTGGCTATTGCCACAGCCTGCTGAGGTTCGCCCGCGCATGACCCCCATGATCGCCCGTCGCTGTTTCGCTGCTGCCGTGTTGGTGCTGACAGGCTGCGCGACGGCGCCCGTGGTGCAGCCGGCCGGGCTGCCGATGCTGCGGCTGTCCCCCGCACTGCTCACCGAGTCCGCCAGCCTGCAGCAGCGCCTGCATGTCACTCGGCTGGACGACGGCCGTGTCACCGCCCAGTCCATTGACGTGCAGCTGCAACTGGAGCCCGGCAGCCTGTTGCTGGCCGCCTTTGCGCTGGGCCAGCGTGTGCTGCTGCTGCAATGGGACGGGAAGGACCTGCAGGAACAGCGCCACGCCATGCTGCCGGCCAGCGTGGACGCGGCCCACCTGCTGCGCGACATGAGCCTGGTCTACTGGCCGGCAGCCAGCGTGCAGCAGGCGCTGCCGCCGGGCTGGTCCTTCAGCGAGACCGCGGCCGGCCGCGAACTGCGCCACGATGGGCTGCTGGCTGTCGGCATCCGAATCGACGGGCCGTTGCTGGGCCGCAGCCAGGTGCAGCTGCGCAACCTGCAGGAGCACTACGCGTTGCAGATCGAATCCGCGCCGCAGGAGAGCACGCCTTGAGCAGCGCGGTCTACCTGCATGCCTTGGGCGTGAACTGCGCGCTTGGCCAGGGCCAGGCGGCGGTGCGTGCAGGGCTGTTTGCCGACGCACCCGGCGGCGTGGCCGAGAACACCTCGGCCTGGCCCGGCCGCAGCCTGCACCTGGGCGCCGTCACGTCACCGTTGCCCAGCGTTGACCACCTCCCGCTGCGCCACCGCAGCCGCAACAACGCGCTGCTGCTCAGCGCACTGGCGCAGGTCCGCGCCGAGGTGGACGCGGCCATTGCGTTGCATGGCGCTTCGCGGGTCGCGGTGGTGCTGGGCACCAGCACTTCGGGCGTGGGCGAGAGCGAGCTGGCGTTCGAGCGGCATGCGCGTGAAGGCAGGTTCCCGCCGGGCTTTGACCTGGGCCAGCAGGAGATCGGCTCACCCGCGCTGATGCTGGGCGAGTTGCTCGGGCTGGACGGGCCTTGCCACGTCGTGTCCACCGCCTGCTCGTCCAGCGCCAAGGCCATGGCCAGCGCCGCGCGGCTGCTGCGCGCGGGCCTGTGCGACGCGGTCATCACCGGCGGTGCCGATTCGCTGTGCCGCTTCACCGTGGCCGGTTTTGCCGCGCTGGAATCGGTTGACCCGCAGCGCTGCAACCCGATGAGCGCGAACCGTCACGGCATCAACATTGGCGAGGCCGCGGCCTTGTTCGTGATGCGCCGCGAGCCCGGGCCAGTGCGCTTGTCCGGCTGGGGTGAAAGTTCGGACGCGCACCACATCTCGGCCCCCGAGCCCAGCGGCGCCGGCGCGCTGGCGGCGATGCAGCAGGCGCTGGCCCGGGCCGGCCTGCAGCCGCAGGACATCGATTACCTGAACCTGCACGGCACCGCCACGCCGCAAAATGACGCGATGGAAAGCCGCGCCGTGACGCAGCTGCTGGGCCCGAGCGTGGCCTGCAGCTCGACCAAGCCTCTGTCCGGCCACACGCTGGGCGCGGCCGGTGCGCTGGAGGCGGCGTTTGCCTGGCTGTGCCTGGTGGGCAACCCGCAAGGCCGGCTGCCGCCGCACTGGTGGGACGGCGCGGCCGACCCGCAACTGCCGCCGTTGAACCTGGTGCGCCCCGGCCAGTCGCTGGGCCGCCCGCTGCGCCACGTGCTGAGCAATTCCTTCGCCTTTGGCGGCAGCAATGCGGCCTTGGTGCTGAGCGCCCACGAGGTGATCCATGGCTGACACGAGCGACTGGCAGATCCACGAGCTGGTGCCGCATGCAGGCCGCATGTGCCTGCTGGACCGGCTGGTGTCGGTCGAGGGCGAGACCTTGATTGCCGAGGTCGAATTGCGCGAGGACCATCTGTTCCTCGACAGCCTGGGGCCGGGCAGCGGCGTGGGCGCGTGGGTGGGCATCGAGTACATGGCGCAGGCGGTCGCGGCCTGGGCGGGTGCGCAGGCGCGGGCTGCGGGCGAAGCGCCGAGAATCGGCTTCCTGCTGGGCAGCCGGCGCTACCGCTGCGAGCTGCCGCGTTTTGAACTCGGGCAGGTGCTGCAGGTGGTGGCAAGGCGCGAGTACCAGGCTGACAACGGCCTGGGTCAGTTCGCTTGCGAAATCCGCTTGGCAGGCCGTGTGGTCGCCACCGCGCAGGTCACGGTCTTCGGTCCCGACGATCCAGAGAAATTCATCAAAGGCGAGACAACATGACGATGACATCGACGGCGAAGACCGTGCTGGTCACCGGCTCCAGCCGCGGCATCGGCCGCGCAATCGCGCTGCGGCTGGCGCAGGACGGCTACGACCTGGTGCTGCATTGCCGCAGCAAGGTGGACGAAGCGCAGCAAGTGGCGCAGCAGATCACCTCGCTCGGCCGCCAGGCCCGGGTGCTGCAGTTCGACGTGGCCGAGCGCGAGCGCGTGGCCGAGATCCTGCTGGCCGATGTGGAGGCGCATGGCTGCTACTACGGCGTGGTCTGCAATGCCGGCATCGCCCGCGACGGCGCCTTCCCGGCCCTCAGCGGCGAAGATTGGGACCAGGTCATCCACACCAACCTGGACAGCTTCTACAACGTGCTGCAGCCGCTGACGCTGCCGCTGGTGCGCCGCCGCCAACCGGGCCGCATCGTCACGCTGGCCTCGGTTTCCGGGCTGATGGGCAACCGCGGCCAGGTCAATTACAGCGCGGCCAAGGCCGGCATCATCGGTGCGAGCAAGGCGCTTGCGGTTGAACTGGCCAGCCGTGGCATCACGGTCAACTGCGTCGCGCCGGGTCTGATCGCCACCGAGATGGTGGACGAGCGGGTGCTGGAAGAAGCGATGAAGATGATTCCTGCCAAGCGTGTCGGCAAACCCGAAGAAGTGGCGGCGCTGGTGGCCTTCCTGATGAGCCCGGACGCGGCCTACATCACGCGGCAGGTGATTTCGGTGAATGGGGGGATGGTGGGATGAGCAGGCGCGTCGTCGTCACGGGCAGGGGCGCGATCAGCCCGCTGGGGTCGGACTGGACCACGGTCGAGGCCAGGCTGAAAGCCGGCCACAACGCTGTGCAGCGCATGGCCGAATGGGCGGGCTACGAAGGCCTGAACACGCAGATCGGCGCACCGGCCACGGCCTTCGAGCTGCCGCCCGAGCGCTACCACCGCAAGAGCATGCGCAGCATGGGCCGCGTCGCGCTGATGGCCACGCGCGCCAGCGAAATGGCGCTGGCGGACGCCGGCCTGCTGGGCGATGAATGGTTGAAAAGCGGCGAGGTCGGCATCTCCTACGGCTCGTCTTCCGGCACGCCCAAGGCCATTGGCGACTTCGGCCGCATGATGCTGGAGAAGAGCACCGAAGGCATCAACGCGACGACCTACATCAAGATGATGTCGCACAGCGCCGCGGTCAACATCGGCGTGTTCTTCGGCCTCACCGGCCGCATCGTGCCCACCAGCAGCGCCTGCACCTCGGGCAGCCAGGGCATTGGCTACGCCTACGAGATGATCCGCAATGGCCAGCAGGTGGCGATGCTGGCCGGCGGCGCCGAGGAACTGGACGCCACGCAGGCGGCGGTCTTCGACACCTTGTTCGCCACCAGCGTGAAGCACAACAACACGCCAGAGTTGAGCCCGCGGCCCTTCGATGCGAACCGCGATGGCCTGGTACTCGGCGAAGGCGCCTGCACGCTGGTGCTCGAAGAGCTGGAACACGCACGGGCCCGCGGCGCCACCATCCACGCCGAGGTGGTCGGCTTCGGCACCAACAGCGATGGCAGCCACGTCACGCAGCCGAACGCGCCGACCATGGCGCAGGCCATTCGCCTGGCGCTGAAGAGCGCCGAACTGGACCCGGCCGCGATCCCCTATGTGAATGCCCACGGCACCGCGACCGACCACGGCGACGTTGCCGAGTCTCAGGCCACGCACCAGGTCTTTGGGCCCAACGTGGCCATCTCTTCGCTGAAGAGCTACATGGGCCACACGCTGGGCGCCTGCGGCGCGCTCGAAGCCTGGATGAGCATCGAGATGATGCGCAGCGGCTGGTTTGCGCCCACGCTCAACCTGCAGCAGGTCGACCCGCGCTGCGCCGAGCTGGACTACGTCACCGGCGACGGCCGCGCACTCCAGACCGAGCTGGTGATGAGCAACAACTTCGCCTTCGGCGGCATCAACACCTCGCTGATCTTCAAGCGATTCGATTGACCCACAACGACCCAACTGAGGGAGCTTTTGAAATGAACCGAATCCTGACACGCCGCACCTTGGCGGCTTGCATGGTGGCCATGGCACTGCCGTTGATGCACGGCTGCGCCACCAGCGTGAAAGCCACGGCCAAGCAGAACCCGCCGCCGACCGAAGCCTTCTCGTCCTTCGGCCGCATCGAGATCAAGCCGGTGCGCCTGGCCGAAGGCCAGAAGGCCAATCCCGGCACGATGGACAAGATCCAGGCGAACTTCGACAAGCCCCTGAAGCCACTGCTGTCGCAATGGAACCAGCGGCCGGACAACGGCCGTCGCCTGGTGATCGACCCGGTGGTCGAGCAGATCGAGTTCACCCACGGTGCCAAGCGGGTGCTGCTGGGGCCCCTGGCCGGCAGCTCGGGCGTGTTGATGCGTCTCTACATCACCGACGGCAAGGGCGCGACCGTGGCCACGCCGGAGTTCTTCCAGCGCGCGGACGCCTGGGCCGCGGGCTTTGTGTTTGGCGTGCATGACAACCTGATGCTGACGCGCATCGGCGAGCTGTCCAGCGACTACGTCATCGGCAACTTCGACCGTGCCAAGGGCGGCCCGACCGGTGCGGACGACAAGGCCATGGCGGCGAAGTAAACCGCGCTGCGAGCATCGCGTGCCACTGGCCGCGTTGAGGCTGGTCTTGCTGGCCGAGGTGACGCTTCCATCGGCGTTGGCCTGGCTGACGCCGAGCGAACACCAGCGCTGGCAAGGCTTTGGCCTGCCCCCGCGTCGGCAGGTCTATTTGGCCGGGCGTTGGCAGCTGCGCTGCGAACTGGCCATGCTGCTTGGCGGCGAGCCTGAAGCGCAGCCGGTGGACCTCGCCGCTTCGGGCGCCACCACGCTGCCCGGCACCGGCCTGCACGCCAACCTCTCGCACAGTGGCGGCTGGCTGGCGGTGGCGATTGGCGACGCGCCGGTTGGCGTGGACATCGAGCAGCTCAATCCCCGGCGCGACGTGCTGGGCCTGGCGCAGATGGTCTGCAGCCCGGCGCAGGTCGCGCTGCTTCAAGCCCAGCCTGACACGCTGCTGCGCATGCATCAGTTCTACCGCTGGTGGACGCTGAAGGAAGCCTGGCTGAAGCACCGCGGGTTGGGACTGCAATTTCCGACGCTGCAGTCGCTGGCGTTTGATGCGGCCGGGCCCGACATTGCGTCAGCGGCGAGTGGCCTGTTGACGGATCCGCCGCTGGCCGTCGCGTTGGTCAGCGCCTGTCCGCTGGGGCCGCTGCCGGCTTTGCCTACCGGCACGCCCTGGCAGCGCCTCAACCCAGGATCACCACCGCGTCCGGCAGTTCGTTGAGCTGGCGCTCGCCGGTCAGCGGGAAGTGCTGGCGCAGCAGCGCGTCGATCTCGGCCACCGCGTGGCCCAGGCCGGGCGCCCATTGGCCCTGGCCCAGCGCTTCGCGCAGGCCGGCGACGATGCGGGCCCAGGTGGCGTCGTCGACCTGGCGGCTCAGGCCGCGGTCGGCCACCAGCTCGATGGTGCGTTCGGCCAGCAGCAGGTAGACCAGCACGCCGTTGTTGTGCTCGGTGTCCCACACGCGCAGCTTGCCGAACATCGCAATCGCACGTTCGCGCGCACTCGCGCGGCGCCAGAGGTAGCTCAATGGCAGTCCGGCCTCGACGCAGATGCGGATCTCACCGCTGTGGCCGGCTTCGCTGGCCGTGACCTGGGCGGCCAGGGCTTGCAAAGCGGCTGGCGGGAGCAGCCGCCGCGCATCGGTTTCGTCCCAGCGGCGGTGCTTGAGCAGGCGCAGCAGGCGGCTGCCGGTTCTGAGGGTTGCCGCCATCACCAGTCTCCCGAGGCGCCGCCGCCGCCGAAGTCACCGCCGCCGCCGGACGAGAAGCCACCGCCGCCCCCGCTCCAGCTGCCGCCCCCGCTGCTGCCGCCCCAGATGATGGGTGGCACAAAGCTGCCGCCTCGCCCGCTGCGGCCGCGCCGCGAGCTGCCAATGCCCAGCAGGCCCACCAGCACCAGCGCGCCTATGCCGGCACCCAGCCCGATCGGCCAGCTGCCGGCCAGCAGGCCTGCCGCGGTGCCCGCACCGCCTGCGGTTGCCAGGGCGCCCAGCTTGCGGCCCAGCACGGCGCTCAGCAGCCCGCCGGCCACCGGCACGCCCAGGAAGAAGAACAAGGCCAGCGACTGCCAGCCGCCGAGCGAGTCGCCGCCTGCACTGCCGTTTTGCACATGCACGCCGCTGCGCGGCTGCGGCGCCGGCAGGTGCTCGCCGCGGATGCGCGCCATCAGCTGGTCCAGGCCGGCATTCAGGCCGCCGGCATAGTCGTTCTTCTGGAACGCGGGCTTGATCGCGCGGTCGATGATCTGCCGCGCGGCCAGGTCCGGTACCGCACCTTCCAGCGCCTTGGCCACCTCGATGCGCACGCGCCGGTCGCCCTTGGCCACGACGATCAGCACCCCGTCGCCCACCTCGCGCCGGCCGATCTTCCATTGGTCGGCCACGCGCCAGGCGTAGGCGGCGATGTCCTCCTGCTGCGTGCTGGCGACCAGCAGCAGCACGATCTGCGGCCCGGCCTCGGCTTCGAAGCGCGCCAGCTTGGCCTCCAGAGCCTGCGCCTGCACGGGCGTCAGCGTGCCGGTCTGGTCGACCACGCGGCCGCTCAGTGGCGGCACCGCGAGTTCGGCCTGCGCTGGCGCAGCGGCCAGCAGGCCCAGCGCCAACGCGCCCAGCAGTGCAGACAGCCAGCGGGTGAACAGCCTCATCGTGGGCTTACTTCGAGGCCGGCTTGTCGAAACTGACCGCCGGCGGCGCCGAGATGGCTTTTTCGTTCTCCACCGTGAAGACCGGCTTCACGTCGTAGCCGAACATCTTGGCCGTCAGGTTGGTCGGGAAACTGCGGGCCAGCACGTTGTAGCCCTGCACCGTCTGGATGTAGCGATTGCGCGCCACGGTGATGCGGTTCTCAGTCCCTTCAAGCTGCACGCGCAAGTCCTGGAAGCCCTGGTTGGCCTTCAGGTCCGGGTAGCGCTCGCTGACCACCATCAGCCGGCTCAGTGCGCTGGTCAGTTCACCCTGCGCGGCCTGGAACTTCTGGAAGGCCTCGGGGTTGTTGATCAACTCCGGCGTGGCCTGGATCGACGTGGCCTTGCTGCGTGCCTCCACCACCTTGGTCAGCGTTTCCTGCTCGAAGTTGGCTTCGCCCTTGACCGTGGCGACCAGGTTGGGCACCAGGTCGGCCCGGCGCTGGTACTGGTTCAGCACTTCGGACCAGCCAGCCTTGACCGCTTCGTCCTTCTGCTGGAACTCGTTGTAGCCGCAGCCCGCGAGGCTGCTGGCCAGCGCCGTGGCCCCCAGCGTCAGGGCCAGCGTGCGGAAAAGGCTGCGCCAGGTCAGGTACATGTTGATCTCCATCAGAAAATTCGGGCCTGCCGCCTTCGGATGCGGCACCGTTCCCGCCCAAGATGAGGGGCAGGCGGCCGGGTTCAAGCGGCCCGGCAGGATAATCCCTGGCATGTTCGCCCCGCTGCAAAACGACACCTTCCTGCGCGCCTGCCTGCGCCAGCCCACCCCGCACACGCCCGTGTGGCTGATGCGGCAAGCTGGCCGCTACCTCCCGGAGTACCGCGAGACGCGGGCCAGGGCCGGCAGTTTCATGGGCCTGGCCACCAACACCGACTACGCCACCGAGGTCACGCTGCAGCCGCTGGAGCGCTACCCGCTGGACGCCGCCATCCTGTTTTCCGACATCCTTACCGTGCCGGATGCGATGGGCCTGGGCCTGTCGTTCCAGCAAGGCGAAGGGCCGCGCTTCGCGCGCCCGGTGCGGGACGAAGCGGCTGTTGCCGCACTGGCCGTGCCTGACATGGACAAGCTGCGCTACGTGTTCGACGCCGTCACCTCGATCCGGCATGCGCTGAACGGCCGCGTGCCGCTGATCGGCTTCTCCGGCAGCCCGTGGACTTTGGCCTGCTACATGGTCGAAGGTGCCGGGTCGGACGACTACCGCCAGGTCAAGGGCATGCTCTACAGCCGGCCGGACCTGATGCACCGCATGCTGCAGATCAATGCCGACGCGGTGGCGCTCTACCTGAACACCCAGATCGACGCTGGCGCGCAGGCGGTGATGATCTTCGACAGCTGGGGCGGCGTGCTGGCCGATGGCGCCTTCCAGCGCTTTTCGCTGGACTACACCCGCCGCGTCGTCTCGCAGCTCAAGCGCGAGCAGGGCGGCGAGCGGGTGCCGATGATCGTCTTCACCAAGGGCGGTGGCCTGTGGCTGCAGCAGATCGCCGAATGCGGTGCCGACGTGGTCGGCCTGGACTGGACCGTGAACCTGACGCAAGCCAGGCAGCGGGTCGGCGCGAGTGTCGCCCTTCAAGGCAATCTGGATCCGAACGTGCTGTTTGCGCCCCCCGAAGTGGTGCGGGCAGAGGCCCGTTTGGTGCTCGACAGCTTTGGTCGGCCGCAGCGCACCGATGGGGGCTGGGACGGCCATGTGTTCAATTTGGGCCACGGCATCAGCCAGTTCACGCCGCCCGAGCGGGTGCTGGACCTGGTCCAGGCCGTGCACGAACACTCACGGGCGTTGCGCGCCAGCCCCGCCGCAGCCTGACTAGGTGCAAATACCAAGGTCTGTCCGACGGGTTTTGCAGGGTGAGTGAGCGCTCAGGGGCTTGACTTATCCCCAAAAAACTCTAGGCGAGGCGGCGGCATAAGCGGCGCTGGCGAAAAGCGGAAAAAATACCGGTGAATCGTGCCAAGTGTTTGATTTTCAATGACAAATGAGCCCTGCTCCTAATTGGGGCAATCTGTCGCAAAGCGCGCTGGATCAAGCAGTTAGCGCACGCCGATGAAGCTTTCCCACAAAGTTATCCACAGAAAACATGCACAAGTGGGAAAGCTGTTTCCAATCATGGGCTTACGGCGCCTTTCTCAAAACCGTCACAGAGATGGCCTGCAAGTGACGCGCACTTTGACCCCTTCTTGCCGCTCATGAGCGACCCGGTAGAAGCTTGCGTGCCAGCGGCCCTGCATCGCGTTCGGGTGGCCGTCGAGACGCCCCAGCACGCCGGCATGGCGGACGTGCTGGACTACCTGGCCGAGGCCGAGTTGCCGCCCGGCACGCTGCTGCGCGTGCCGCTGGGCCGGCGCGAGTTGCCAGGCGTTGTCTGGCCCCGCCAGCCCAGCGAAGAAGAAGCTGCCAACGCGCTGCCGGCCGAGCAGCTGCGCCCGGTGCGCGAGGCGCTGCTGGCGCTGGCGCCGCTGCCGCCGGCCTGGTGCCAGCTGGTCGAATTCACCGCGCGCTATTACCAGCGCGCCATCGGCGAGGTCGCGCTGGCGGTGTTGCCGCCGGAACTGCGCAAGCTCGACAACACCGGCCTGGCCAAGCGCCTGAAGCGCCTGCACAAGCAGCTTGGCCTGCCGGATCCGGACGCCAAGCCGAAGAAGCGCCGCAAGCTGACTCTCGAGGCTGAGCCGCAAGCCGTGCCCGAAGTGCCCGCTTCGCCGCCGCCCGTCCGCCCGGCGCTGACGGCCGAACAAGCCGAAGTGCTGGCCCGGCTGTCGCCGCAGTTCGAGGCCGAGGCGCCAGCCTGCCACCTGCTGTTCGGTGTGACCGGCAGTGGCAAGACCGAGGTCTACCTGCGTGCGGCCGAACAGGCGCTGGCTGCCGGCCGGCAGGCGCTGGTGCTGGTGCCCGAGATCAACCTGACGCCGCAGCTCGAAGCCCGTTTCGCCGAACGTTTCCCCGGCCGCCGGCTGGTCTCGCTGCACAGCGGGCTCACGCCGGCGCAGCGCCTGCAGAACTGGCTCTCGGCCCACGAGGGCCATGCCGAACTGGTGCTGGGCACGCGGCTGGCCATCTTCTGCCCGCTGCCGCGGCTGGGGCTGATCGTCGTCGACGAAGAGCACGACCCCAGCTACAAGCAGCAGGACGGCGCGCGTTATTCGGCGCGCGACCTGGCCGTTTACCGCGGCAAGCTGGAGCGCGCGCCGGTGCTGCTGGGCTCGGC
This sequence comes from Ideonella sp., assembly GCF_041287625.1. Classification (GTDB taxonomy): domain Bacteria; phylum Pseudomonadota; class Gammaproteobacteria; order Burkholderiales; family Burkholderiaceae_C; genus Ideonella. The sequence continues at coordinate 33,356 of NZ_JBGGNH010000030.1, read as the reverse complement.
CACGCCTTCGCTCGAAACCTGGCAGCACGCCCGCAGTGGCCGCTACCAGCTGCTGACGATGGCACAGCGCGTGGGTCACGGCGCGCTGCCGGCCGTGCGCGTGGTCGACATGGCCAGGCAGCCCACGCCCGGCCAGGGCCAGGAGGCGCCGGCCCTGTGCCCGCCGGTGCTGGCAGCGGTGCGCGACCGCATCGAGCGCGGCGAACAAAGCCTGCTGTTCCTGAACCGCCGCGGCTTTGCGCCGGTGCTGAACTGCGGCGCCTGCGGCTGGAAAAGCGGCTGCCCGCACTGCAGCGCCTGGCGCGTCTTCCACAAGCTGGACCGCACGCTGCGCTGCCACCACTGCGGCTTTGCCGAACGCGTGCCCAAGGCCTGCCCGGACTGCGGCAACCTGGACATCCAGCCGGTGGGCCGCGGCACCGAACGCCTGGAAGAACAGATCGCGACGCTGCTGCAAGGCGTAGAACGCCCCGGTGGCGGCTGCGTGCGTGTTGCCCGCATCGACGCCGACACCACGCGCCACAAAGGCAGCCTGGAAGAGCAGCTCGCCGCGGTGCATGCCGGCGAGGTGGATGTGCTGGTCGGCACGCAAATGATCACCAAGGGCCACGACTTCCGGCGTGTCACGCTGGTCGCCGCCGTCAACCCCGACAGCGCGCTGTTCGCCGCCGACTTCCGCGCCGCCGAGCGCCTGTTCGCCAGCCTGCTGCAGGCGGGCGGGCGGGCAGGGCGAGACGCCGAGGCGGCCGCCCGCAGCGAGATGTGGGTGCAGACCTGGAACCCGCAGCACGCATTGTTCGCCGCGCTGAAGGCGCACGACTTCACCGCCTTCGCCGCCAGCCAGCTGGCCGAGCGCGAAATGGCCGGCCTGCCGCCCTACAGCCACCTCGCGCTGCTGCGCACCGAAGCCCGCGAAGGCCCGGTCGCCGAAGCCTTCCTGCAGCAGGCGCGGGACGCCGCACAAGCCTGGTTGAATGAGCACATGAAGGCCCACGGCGGCGCCGACGTGATGCTCTACGCCCCGGTGCCGCCCCCGGTCTCCAAGGTCGCCGGCCTGGAGCGCCGCCAGATGCTGATCGAGTCGCCCTCGCGCGGCGCGCTGCAACGCCTGCTGGCGAACTGGCTGCCGGAGCTGCACGTATTGCGCCACTCGATGAAGGGCATTGCGCGCTGGGCGGTGGATGTGGATCCGTTGAGCATTTAGGTCACGGCTCGCTGCAGCTGCGTCGCGCTCGGCAGCTCGCCAAACTGCAGCCGGTACGCCTGGCTGAACTTGCTGGCGTTCTGGAAGCCCCAGCGCAGGGCCACGTCGCGAATCAGGAGGTCGGGGCGGCCCAGCAGTTCGCGTCGGGCGCGCTCCAGCCGCACCGTCTTGAGGTAGCTGTAGGGCGAGGCGCCGAGCTGGGCGTTGAACTGGCGTACCAGGCTGCTGACGCTCAGGCAGGCGGCGTCGGCAATGTCGGCCAGGCCGATGGCGCCTTCGGCGTGGGCGTGGATGTAGTCGATCGCGCGGCGCAGGCTGGCGGGTGCGGCCTGGCCAACGGTGCCACGCGGCTTGGGCAAGCCGGGTTGACGCTGCGGCTGCTCGTGCAGCAAGGTCAGCGCGATCATCTCGCACCAGCGCCGAAACATCATCGGCGAGCCGGGCTGGCCGCCTGGCGGTTGCAATGAATCGGCGGCCTGTGCCGCCATGAACAGCAGGCGCTGCGCCAGCGGGGCCGCGAGGCGAGGGGCGAAGCGCGGGTGGCTGCCCTGTACGCCTGGCTGCCAGTCGCCGGCCAGCCTGGCCACGTCGCGCTTGGGCAGGCAGAACTCCACGCAGTGCACGCCGGGCGACAGGCCGAAGCTGCGAACCTCTGCCGGATCCAGGATCAGGCCTTCGCCGGCGTGCGCAACGCAGGCGGGCTGGTTGCTCAGCTGCGCCGTGATCTGGCCGGCCAATGGCAGGCCGATCACGTAGACCGACGGGGCAGCCTGGGGGTTGCCACCTTGCAGCGTCAGCCCGAAGCTGAGGCGACCTTCGGACAGGAAGAGCGGGGGCAGCAGGGCTTCGTCGCCGGGCTGGCGGCGGTCCATCGCCACGCTGGCAACGGCCAGCGTGGCGCCCGGTTCGGCGCCCCAGCTGGAGATGCGGCGCGAGGCGTCGGGCGAGAACTGGTTGAGCTGGTCAACATAGTCCTCGATCGTGCGCCGGCCTTGCCATAGCCTGTCGCGGCCAGTGAGCACATGGCCGGGCGGCGGGAGCGGAGAGGGCGCGGGCATCGGGTCGGGCGAGGGCTGCGGTGCGGGCCATGATAGTGGCGCATCACGCAGCTTCCATGCCTGGCCTGGCCCGGGCGCGCCACCCCCGGCGCGCCTCAGGTCCAGGGCCATCAATACGGGTTGGCGAAGTGCAGCACGGTGCTCAGGTCGATGCCGCGGACGATGTCGGCCGAGTGATAGGTCAAGCCCCAGTCGTCGATGGCCGAGCCGTCGGCGAAGTTGCACATCGCGTAGACGCGCTCGCCCGGCGCGGTGGCCCAGCCGCTGCCCGAGCCGGCAGCGCCGATCAGTTCTGCGCCGCCCAGCTTGTTGACGCAATAGGCGAAGGCCGGGTTGCCCGAGCTGGAGCCCATTGGCACCTTGGCGTAGTAGGCCAGCGCGGCCATGCTGGGCATCTTGGTGTTCAGCGTCTTGTTCCAGATCGCGATCTGGCTGCCGTCGGCCGCCTCGAAGGTGCACATGTCCTTGGAGCCGGCGTAGCGCACCCACTGGGCGGCGTCGGCATTGGTGTTGCCGTAGGGGTAGACGACGCTGGAAGTGCCGCCGGCCTTGACGCAGTAGTCGGCGGCGTCCTTCTCGCCAGCGGTGAAGGCGGCGGCATGGGCCGCTGCCAGCGTGCACAGGCTCAGCAGCGTGGCCTGGCCCAGCAGGCGGGTGGAACGGGCGATGGCGATGGTGGAAAAACTCATGGTAGTGCGGCGGCAATCAGCAGGTTGGATGAGGCTCGGACTGCGACGCCAATGCCGCCGTCCGATGCAGCCAATCCTATGAGCGGGCTGGCCGCTTGGGCATCCCGCAGTGCGCGGCGCTGCTCCGAAATGAGCGACTTGTTGTGACTCCAAAAAGGCGCGATGGGGCGAGCGGCACCTTTGCCGGGGCGAAGCGGCGCGTCACTCGCGAGGGCGGTGATATGGTCCCGCCAATGACTGCCGAGCCCACGGCCTTGCCTGCCATTGCCCTGTCCGGCCGAGCGACTGCCGCGCCGGTGTCACAGCGCGCCTTGTGGGCCGGCTACGCCGCCATCGTGCTGGTGGTTGGCCTGCTGCAAGGCTTGGCCGAGCTGCAGCACTACCTCGAGCGTGGTGGCCAGCATCCCTGGGAGCCCTTGCTCTGGGAACTCAGCTCGGTGGTCTGCATGGGGCCGCTGGGCGTGGCGGTGTACCGCTGGCATGCGCGGGCCTGGCAGCGGCTGCAGGCCGGTGGCGGGCGGCTGGCTTTCCTGGGCCGGCATGTGCTGGGCGCGCTGGCCTATGCCGTGCTGCATGTCAGCGGCATGTTCGCATTGCGCTTTGGCGTCTATGCCTTGACGGCGGTGGCCTACGAGCCCGGCGGCCCGTTGAAGGTCATGGCCTATGAGCTGGGCAAGGACCTGGTGAGCTACACCGTGATGGTGGCGGTCTGCCACGGCCTGCTGCTGCTGTTCGCCGAACAGCAGCGCCAGCGCGAGCTGGCCCGGCTGCGCGCCGAGCTGGCCGAAGCGCAGCTGGCGCGCCTGGCCGAGCAGATCCAGCCGCACTTCCTGTTCAACACGCTGAACCTGATTTCGTCGGTGATGTACGAGGACGTGCCACGCGCCGACCGCATCCTCTGCGACCTGGCCACGCTGCTGCGCCAGGCGCTGGCGGCCGAGCAGGCGGGCCGGCATGCGCTGGACGAAGAGCTGGCGCTGGTGCAACCCTACCTGTCGCTGATGCAGGCGCGCTTTGGCGAACGGCTGGTGGTGGAGGTAGACGTGTCGCCCGCCGCGCGCGTCTGCCAGGTGCCGGCGCTGCTGCTGATCTCGCCGGTGGAAAACGCCATCAAGCACGACGTGGCGCAAAGCAGCGGCCCGGTGCGCGTGACGGTGCGCGGCGAACTGCGGCCCGGCCCGCTGCTGTGGCTGCAGGTGCAGAACAGCGGCGTGACGCCCACGCGCGGCGAGCGCGAAGGCGCCATCGGCCTGGCCAACACCCGCGCGCGGCTGCAGGCGCTGTATGGCGACACGGCCAGCGTCACGCTCGATGCCGCGCCGGGCGGCGGTGGGCAGCTCACATTGATCTTGCCTGCACAGGGCGCGGTGGCCGCATGAAGCTGCTGATCGTCGACGACGAACCACCCGCGCGCGCCAAGCTGCGCCGCCTGCTGTCGGACATGCCCGGCGTGACGCTGGTCGGCGAAGCGGCCGATGCCGACGAGGCGCTGGCGCTGGCCGCCACGCACGCGCCCGACGCCGCGCTGCTCGACATCCAGCTGCCCGGCCGCAGCGGCCTGGAGTTGGCGCTGCTGTTGCCGCCCGGCGTGGTCTGCGCCTTCTGCACCGCGTTCGACCAGCACGCCGTGCGCGCCTTCGAGCTGAACGCGGTCGACTACCTGCTCAAGCCCTACACCGGCGAGCGCCTGGCCGAGGCCATCGCCCGCATGCAGCAGCGCCTGGCCGCGGCCGGTGCCGCACCACGCCGTGGTGCCCTGTTGACCGCACTGCAACAGCTGCAGCCGCTCACCGGCGACTGGCTGGTGCCGCAGCGCGGCGGCGGCCTGCGCCGCCTGCCGCTGGCCGAGGTCGAATGGGTGGCCGCGGCCGACAACTACATCGAGCTGCACGCCCCGCCCGCCTGCCACCTGGACCGCCGCACGCTGGCCGAATTCCTCGCCCACCCGGCCGCCAAAGGCTTTGTGCAGGTGCACCGCTCGCATGCGGTGAATCCGGTCCATGTGCAGGCCATTGCGCCGCTGCCGCGCGGTGAAGCGCAGCTGACCTTGCGTTCCGGCGAAACGCTGCGCATCTCGCGCAGCTTCCGCGAAGCTTTGAGATAGATCCGCCACTTCGCCCCAGCCGCCGTCCACTTCGCCCCAGTCTGCTTGAGCGCCATGGCGAGCCCGGCGATGCTGGCGGCATGAACTCCTCACCCCTCGCGCCAACCGCAACCGGGCGCCTCTTTTTCCTCGACTGGCTGCGCATCCTCGCCTTTGCCCTGCTCGTGCCGTATCACGTCGGCATGTACTACGTGAGCTGGGACTGGCATGTGAAGAGCCCGAACGCCAGCGGCGCGATCGAGCCGCTGATGATGCTGACCTCGCCGTGGCGGCTGTCGCTGCTGTTCTTCATTGGCGGCGCGGCCACGCAGGCGCTGCTGCGGCGCCAGAGCGGCCCTGGCTTCGTGGGCCAGCGCAGCAGCCGGCTGCTGTGGCCGCTGCTGTTCGGCATGCTGGTCATCGTGCCGCCACAGGCCTATGTGCAGGGCCTCACGCAGCTGGGCTTCGTGGGCGACTACGGTGCGTTCATGCAGCGCTACCTGCAGGGCGGCAAGCTGTGCAGCGGCACCAACTGCATCGACCTGCCGACCTGGAACCACCTCTGGTTCCTGCCCTACCTGTGGATCTACAGCCTGATCGCCTGGGCCCTGGTGCGCTGGGCGCCGAAGCTGCTGGACGCGGCCGCCGCGCGCCTGCCTGTGGGCCCCTGGGGACTGCTGCTGGGCCTGGCCTTGCCGACGATGGCGGCGCGACTGATGTACGGCGCCTTCCCGTCCACCCACAACCTGACCTGGGATTGGTACAACCATGCGCAATACCTGTGGGCCTTCGGCCTCGGCATGGTGGGTGCGCGCGCGGGTGACCAGCTGTGGGCGGGGCTGCAGGCGCAGCGCTGGCCGGCGCTGGGCCTGGCCTTCGCCGGCTGGGCAATGTTGTGCCTCTATTTCTTCGGCCCGTGGCATGACCAGAACTTGCCCGAAGGGCTGCTGTGGGCCCAGCGCCTGCTGTGGGGTGCCACGCAGTGGTGGGCCATCGTCGCGGCCTGCGGTTTCGCGCGTCGCTGGCTGGACCATGACGGCCCGTGGCGCCGCCGCCTCACCGGCGCGGTGTTCTGCCTGTACGTGATGCACCAGACCGTGATCGTGCTGCTGGCCTGGTGGCTGCAGCCGCTGGCGCTGCCGCCGGTGCCCGAAGGCTTGCTGCTGATCGTGGCCACCTTCGCTGCCAGCGGTGCGGTCTACCTTGTGGCCAGGCATGTGCCGGTGTTGGCGGGGCTGCTGGGCATCGTGCGCGCCAGGCCGCTGCCACGTGGCTTGCCGGCCCGGTCGCTGGCCTGACACGCGCCGTGGCGAGCCTGGCTTTGCCAAGTTCGCCGCGAACCCAAGCCGCTTGGTACGGGATTGGCGGCTGGCGGGCCGGGCGGCTTGGCTATGATCCGCGGCCCCCTCCTGTTGCCGCCATGTCGTCCGCCTTGCCTCCGCCCCCATCCACGCTGAATGCCGCCCAGATGGAGGCGGTGCACTACCTGAGCGGGCCGTGCCTGGTGCTGGCGGGTGCGGGCTCGGGCAAGACGCGGGTCATCACGCAGAAAATCGCCCGGCTGCTGCAGGCGGGGCTGCAACCCAAGCAGATCGCCGCCATCACCTTCACCAACAAGGCCTCGCTGGAAATGCGGGAGCGGGCCAAGAGCCTGGTGGGCGCGCGGGCGGCGAAGGACCTGGGGATCAGCACCTTCCACAGTTTGGGCGTGCGCATGCTGCGCGAGGACGGCACCAGGCTGGGCCTGAAGGAGAAGTTCTCCATCCTGGATTCGGACGACGTGCTGGGCGTGATCCGCGACGCCGGCTCCTGCACCGACAACGCCATCGCCCGCAAATGGCAGTGGACCATCAGCTTGTGGAAGAACCAGGGCCTGGACAGCGATGGCGCGATGGCCGCGGCGAAAGACAGCGACGAGCAGCTGGCGGCCCGTGTGATGAAGCTCTACGAAGAGCGCCTGGTCGCCTACCAGGCGGTGGACTTCGACGACCTGATCAGCATGCCGCTCAAGCTGATCCAGAAGATCCCGGAAGCGCGCGAGAAATGGCAGAACCAGTTCCGCCACGTGCTGGTGGACGAATACCAGGACACCAACGCCGTGCAGTACGAGCTGCTGAAGGCGCTGGTGGACCATCCGGACGAACGCCGCCGCGGCATGTTCACGGCCGTGGGCGACGACGACCAGAGCATCTACGGCTGGCGCGGCGCCACCATCGACAACCTGAAGCGCCTGCCCGAGGAATTCCCGAACCTGAAGGTCATTCCGCTGGAGCAGAACTACCGCTCCACCTCGGCCATCCTGCGCGCGGCCAACGAGGTGATCGGCGGCAACCCGAAGATCTTCCCGAAGAAGCTCTGGAGCGACCTGGGCGAAGGCGAGCCGGTGCGCATTGCCGAGTGCGACAGCGAAGACCACGAGGCCGAGCGCACGGTTGCGCGCATCCAGGCGCTGATGGCGCAGGACCCGCGCATCAAGCTGTCGGACTTTGCCGTGCTCTACCGCACCAACTTCCAGGCCCGCCCCTTCGAGCAGAAGCTGCGCGCCGCGCAGATCGCCTACAAGGTCTCCGGCGGCCAGAGCTTTTTCGACCGGGCCGAGATCAAGGACCTGTGCGGCTGGCTGCGCCTGCTGGTGAACCAGGACGATGACCCGGCCTTCCTGCGCGCCATCACCACGCCCAAGCGTGGCATTGGCCACACCACGCTGGGCAAGCTCGGCGAGTTCTCCGGCAAGTGGAAGCAGAGCATGTTCGAGGCGCTGTTCACCGAGAGCCTGCGCGCCGCGCTGCCCGCCAAGGCCGTCGATTCGCTGCACGAGTTCGGCCGTTACCTCAACGACCTCGAATACAAGGCCCGCACGACGATTGGCGCCGAGGCCGCCAAGCCGATGCTGCTGGAGTGGCTCAAGGAGATCGGCTACGAGCAGCACCTCTACGACAGCGAAGACAGCGAAAAGGTGGCCGCGGCCCGCTGGACCAATGTGCTGGACTTCATCGACTGGGTCGCCAAGCGCTGCGGCGGCGAGATCAGCCAGGACGGCGGCATGACCGTCGAAGGCGAGAAGAAAAGCGTGCTGGACGTGGCGCAGACCATCAGCGTCATCTTGAGCCTGGCGGAGCGCGGCGAGGAGCAGGACGTGGTGACGCTGACCACGCTGCATGCGTCCAAGGGCCTGGAGTGGCCGCACGTGATCCTGGTCGGCATCAACGAAGGCATCCTGCCCTTCAAGAGCGACGCCGAGGACATGACGCCCGAGCGCCTGCAGGAAGAGCGCCGCCTGATGTACGTGGGCATCACCCGCGCGCAGAAGACGCTGCTGTGCACCACGCTGCGCCGCCGCAAGAAAGGCCGCGAAACCGTGGCCGGCATCCCCAGCCGCTTCATCAAGGAAATGAAGCTGGACCTGGCCGGCAGCAAGGAAGACCCGAAGGAAAAGTTGAAGCGCATGCGCGAGGCGCTGGCGGCCAAGGTGGCCGGCGCGCCGCCGCCTGCCTGATCCTTCCGTCTGCCTTCAATCCGCCAGCAGGCGCTGCTGGCGGGCTTCGTAGAGCGCCTCGGCCTTGGACGAAACGTTCAGCTTCTCGTAGATGCGGCGCACGAAGCTGCGCACGGTGAAGGGCGAGAGCCGCATCAACCTGGCGATCTCGTTGGCCGTGAAGCCCTTTTCCAGGTAGCCCAGCACCTCGCGCTCGCGGGCCGACAGCACTGGCGCGCCATCGTTCGCTGCGGTGGTGGTGGGCTGCGCGATGGAGCAGGTGACCTGCGCGTCGTCATCGATGCTGACGACGATGTTGCACGCGGCCCGTGGCCCGTGCGCCGCGCGGCTCAGGTCCGATACCGCCTGCATCGCCGCGCACAGCGCTTTCAGGAAGTCGGGGTCGTTGCGGCCGGTTTCGAAGGCAGGCACAAAACCCTGCTTGGCATCACTCCAGGCGAGGCGGTAGGCGTGGTTCATGGCTGTGTTCCAGGGCTGTGGAGTGGCATGGCTTCACTGTCGGCGAGCTGCCCCTTTGCCGTCCTTCAGCGCGGCTTGTGGCTTGTTAAGCCTTTTGAACCGACCGCTTTTGGCGCCGCGATTAAGAACTTTTAAAGGCCGGTTAAGAAGCTCGGCATGGCGCCGGCTCGCCCTCGTCAAACCGGAGGATGGCCGTAGCGCATTCGTTCTACGGACACCGCGCCGCCGCTTTCCTACGATCAAAACGTGAGGGCTGAAGGCTTGCGAACCCCGCAACGGCAGCCCACACATCTCAAAGATCGCAAGGGAAAAAACACCATGACCTACTTCCTGTTGACTGGCCAGAAGCTCCGCGCTGGCGAACACCTCTCGTCGCCTGACCGAAGCTGCTTCCTCACGCAGCAGCGTGATGGCGACCTCTGTCTCTACCAGGGCCCCGGCCCCGAGCAGCGAGGTGGCTGCATTTGGGCGTCGCTGGGCGCTTCGCTGCCGCACGGTGACTATTTCGCCGCGATGCAGGGTGATGGCAACCTCTGTGTCTACCGCCAGAAGCCCGACGGCGACACCGACTTCATCTGGAGCACCGGCACGGTGGCACCGGGCGGAAAGTTCATGGCGGTGGTTGAAGACGGCGGCCTGCTCACGGTGCGCAGCGGCGAGGCCGACGAGCACGCGAAGCAACCGGTGCTGTGGGCCTCGCGCCGTTTGCGCCTGCTGAGCTTCAACACCCACTTGATGGCGGGTTCCGCCATCGTGACGGGAGCCGAGCTCACGGGCAAGCTGCCGGTCACCTTCCGCGACGACGAGCGCCACGCCTTCATCGTGGAGAAGGTCAAGCAGTCCGGCGCCGACGTGGTGGCGCTGCAGGAGGTCTGGTCCGCCAACCGCATGGACAACATCCGTGACGACCTGAAGAGCGTCTATCCGCACAGCATCCGGGGCACCAGCGGGGCCTTGAACCGGGCGGGCTCAGGCATCGTGCTGGTCAGCAAGTTTCCGCTGGAGGACTGGCAGTTCAACCAGTTCCCCGAGACTTCGGAGGAATACAGCGAAGACGAATGGGCCACCAAGGGCGTGCTGTCGGCCACCGTGAAGCTGGACGGGGGTGCGAAGCTGCGCATCGGCATGACCCACGCCTGGACCAACGCAGGCAACAAGGATGCCCGCTGCGCCAACATCGAGAACCTGATCGGCTGGACCCTGGGCGGCCGGGGCGACATGCCCGCGGCCTTGCTGGGTGACTTCAACGTGCACCGCATGGGCGACCCGGCCAAGTTCGCCACGCTGGAGAGCTTGATGGCTGCCGAGGCCGCGACCGACAGCTGGACCCGCGTGCACGGCCCGGACCAGGCCTTGGCCTCGGCCACCGACGACCACATCCACAACACGCTGGATCAGTTCTTCACCCCGGGCAGCGACACGCCCGCATCCGACTGCCTGGACTACGTCTACCTCAAGGACAGCGCGCAGACGCCGCTGCGGCCGCTGCAGGCGACGGTGCTGCGCGACTGGCGCTACCCGCTGAACACCTCCAATCCCGCGTGGTACTGGGTTCACAAGGGCACCCTGGCCCATCTGCCATCTGCCGCGGTGGCCGGCGACAAGCTGTGGGTGGCCACGCGCGCCGCGCATGACCGCAGCCTGCAGATCAGCCGCTTCGACCAGGCGACCAAGCAGTGGCGCCACGAGGTGCTGCCGGACGTGAGCAGCGACGGTGCGCCGGGGCTGGTGTGGTTCGCGGGCTGCCTGCACCTGTTCTTCCAGCAAGACCGGCAGGTGATGAAGATGGAATCCGTGGATGGGCGCAAGTGGTCGCGGGCCGAGAGCCAAGGCGGCGAAATGCGGTCCTCTGGCGGTGTGTGTGCAGTGGTGCACCAGGGCAGGCTGTACGTCTTCTGCCGTGATCCGAATGGTGAGCAGGTCTGCGTTCACCAGTGGGGAGCGGGGGGCTGGTCGAAGCGGGACTGGCTGCACATCGACACGCCACACGACATTGCGGCCGCGTCGCTGGGTGACACGCTGTGTGTCGTGACGGTGGACGCCGGCTCGGGCAGCCCGCGTGGCTTGATGCGTGCGGTGCTGAACAACACTGGCAAGTGGCAGCCGGCGCAGCTGGAAAAAGGCGCCACCGCCACCGGCTCGCCCGGCATCACCAGCCGCAATGGCCGCTTCGAACTGTTCTACCGCGAGCCCGGCGGCGCCGGCATGTTCCATCGCTCGTCTGCTGACGGGCTGAACTGGTCCGGCGCGGACTTCGATGCGCGCCTCGCGACGATGGACACGGTCTGCCCCGCGGCATTCGGTGACGACCTGCTGCTGTTCTACGCGCATGTGCATGAAAGCGGCGAGGGCTACGCCAAGCGCGCACTGGCGCACAGCCAGTACCCGGCCGGCGTGCAGCTGGACGCTTCGGACCACTACCCCTACCAGGTCGACCTGGCCTGGCCGCGCGGCTGATGAGGCCTGGGCCGGCGCATGGCGCGGGCCTTGTTCAGCGCGCCTTGGCCGCGGTCAGCCCCATTGCCCGGAAGTCCTGCGGCGGCATGCCGTAGGCCCGGCGAAAGGCGCGGGTGAAGTCGGAGGCGCTGTTGAAGCACAGGCCGTAGGCAATGTCGATGACCGGCCTGTGCGGCGCGCTCAGCAACTCTTCGGCGGCCTCGCGCAGCCGGCAGTTGCGGATGTAGGCCGCCAGGCCGCCTTCGGGCTCGAACAGCCGGTACAGCGTGGCGCGTGGCAGCCTGAACTGCTGGCGAATGCCGTCGGGCGACAGCGTGTCCTGGTGCAAATGGGCTTGCACGTGGTGCTGCAACTGGTCCAGCAGCGCCATGCGCACGGCATTGCGTGCATGGCCGTGCAACCGGGCCTGGCGGCCGAATGCGGCCAGCATCAGCTCGGCACCGCTGCGGATGGCGCGCTCGGCTTCGGCTGGTGGCAGGCGAGGCAGGGTTGTGGCCAGCGTCTGCAATTGCGCCAGCAGCAGGCGGGCCAGTGACGAGGTGTAGGTCACCACTTGGCCGTGGATCGCCGGGGCATCGGGGATCACGGCCTCCACCATGGCGCGCGGCAGCATGAAGGCCAGTACGCGGGCCTGCGTGGGGCGGTGCATGCGCCAGGGCTGGCGCATGTCCAGCGCCAGCACGCCGGGCATGAACTGCGTGGACCGGCGCGGCCGGCGCCCGTCGGCCACCGATTCGATCAGCCCTTCGACCGCGACGTGGAAGACGTAGTCGTCCAGCGTGTCGGTGCCAATGCGCGCGGCGCTGCGCACCTGGGCCACCGCGTCGCTGCGGATGTCCATGAACACCATGTCGCTCAGCACGTGGGTGGCGATCTCGCCATGGAAACCTGCGGCGACCTGCGTGCGCGAGAGCGGCACGTCCAGCGAGCGGCCCACGTAGTCGCGCCAGGCAGGCGCTTGCAGCGTGAGCGCCTCGGCGGCCACGCTGAAGTGGCGCCGCAACACCGGTGGCGTTTCGATGGGCGACGGCGCTGCGCAGGGGTGGACATAGCGCTGCGCGGGGGTGGCCAGGAGCTGGCGAACGGTGGGTGAGTAGTCGCTGGTCATGGAAAAACTGCTGGCCATGAAAAGGAAGAGGAGGTGCCGCGCATCCCATCCTGGGGATTCATTTTGGCAACTGAGACACCGGGTCAAGCCGCCCGCCGCCGCTGAAGAGAATCGCGTGGCGCCCAGGCCGCCTTGCCGCGACACCGCTTCAAAGCCGGAGCGCGCAGCCGCGCGTGTCGCAGGCTTGCCGGCGGCCAGTGTGGGCGACGGGTGGCGCCTCGCCTGTAGCGCATTTGTTCTACGGACAGGCCACGACCCCGTCCCTAGCATCCCGTCAGCCCTTTGCTTCTGATTTTTCCCTGCCATGAACCACGCCTACCGCCTTGTCTGGAGCGACCTGTTCCAACGTTTTGTCGCCGTGCCGGAGACCGCTCGGTCGCGTGGCAAGCGCGGCGGCGCGGTGCTGCTGGCGGCAGCGGCATTGAGCGGCGCAGCACTGGCTGGTCCGACCGGCGGCGCAGTGAGCAGCGGCAGCGGCACCATCAGCCAGAGCGGCAACACGACCACGATCACCCAGGGCAGCCAGAACATGGCGATCAACTGGGCGAGCTTCAACGTGGGCAGCGGCGAGAGCGTCAAGTTCGTGCAGCCGGGTGCATCGTCCATTGCGCTGAACCGCGTGCTGGGCACCGATGCGTCCAGCATCAACGGCAGCCTCACGGCCAACGGCCAGGTGTGGATCCTGAACCCGAATGGCGTGCTGTTTGGCAATGGCGCCAGCGTCAACGTGGGTGGCCTGGTGGCCTCCACCCTCAGCCTAAGTGACAGTGACTTCGCGGCCGGCAAGGCCAGCTTCAGCGGCAACGGCAGCCAGGGCAGCGTCGTCAACCAGGGCAGCCTGACTGGCGGCTACGTCGCGCTGCTTGGCAAGCAAGTCAGCAACAGCGGCACGATCTCCACGCCCAACGGCACCGCGGCCCTCGCCGCCGGCGACAAGGTCACGCTGGATTTCAGCGGCAGCCAGCTGCTCAGCGTCACGGTCGACGAAGGCACGCTCAACGCCTTGGCCGAGAACAAGGGCCTGATCCGCGCCGACAACGGCAGCGTGCTGCTCAGCGCCACGGCGAAGAACGCGCTGATGGACACCGTGGTCAACAACGAAGGTGTGATCGAAGCGCGCGGCATAGCCGCCAGCGGCGGCAAGATCATCCTGCTCGGCGGTTTCGACGGCGGCACCGTGAAGGCCGGCGGCACGCTGGACGCCTCGTCCGTGAACCACGATGGCGGCTTCATCGAGACCAGCGGCGCACATGTGCAGGTTGCCGACGGCGCACAGATCAGCACGCTGTCGCAGACCGGCAAGACCGGCACCTGGCTGGTCGACCCGACGGACTTCACGATCGCCGCCGGCAGTGGCGCGCAGACCAGCAGCGGCATCGGCGCGAGCACGCTGGCCACTAACCTGGCGAGCAACAACGTCACGCTGACGACGGACAACAGCACGGGCACGGACAGCGGCGACATCAATGTCAACGCCGCCGTCTCCTGGAGCGCCAACACGACCTTGACGCTCAATGCATACAACAACGTCAACCTCAACGCGGCGATCACGGCCACCGGTGCAGCGGCCGGGCTGGCCCTGAACTACGGCGGCGACTACAACGTCAATGCGCCGGTCACGCTCAGCGGCACGAATGCCACGCTGAGCCTCAATGGCAATGCCTATACGCTGATCCACAGCATGGCCGAACTGCAGTCGGCCGACGACCACGGCCTGCTGGCGCTGGCACAGGACCTGGATGCCAGCGGCACGGTCTACGGCGACGCAGTGATCGGGACGTTTTTCGGCACGCTGGCCGGCCTGGGCCACACCGTTCATCAGTTCAACGTGGCGGGTGCGGGCAGCCTCGCCGGGCTGATCGGCCAGATCCGCAGCAGCGCAGTGGTGCGCGACCTCAGCCTGGTGGGCGGCAGCGTGCAGGCCTCGGGCCCGGGTGCGGGCGCGCTGGCTGGGCTGAGCGACGGCACCATCCTCAACGTGCATGCCGCCGTCGATGTCCATGGCGGCGACGATTCGGGTGGGCTGGTCGGCTACAACACCGGCCGCATCACACGGTCGGACGCCACCGGCACGGTCACCGGCGCCAATGACACCGGCGGGCTGATCGGGCGCAACGACGGCAACCTGGATCAGGTGTGGGCCAGCGGTAACGTGACGGGCGCGTCCTACGTCGGCGGGCTGGTCGGCTTGCAGACCGAGGCGGTGACCCTCAACAACGCCCATGCCAGTGGCGACGTCAGCGGCAACTTCAATGTCGGCGGCCTGGTCGGCCTGGCCTACAACAGCTCGGTCTTTTCCAACGTCTATGCGACTGGCGACGTGACCGGTCTCACCGGTTCGGTCGGCGGGCTGGTCGGCCACAACGACGCCTCTTTCATCATCAATGCCTTTGCCACCGGCAAGGTCAAGTCCGCCGGCGGCGAAGGCGTGGGTGGCCTGATCGGCTCGGCCAACTACGACAGCAAGGTGGTCTATGCCTATGCCACCGGCGACGTGAGCGGCGACTCGCGCGTGGGCGGCCTGATGGGCGAGGGGGCCGGCTCGCTGACCGATGTCTATGCCAGCGGCCATGTCAGCGCCGGCTATCAACCTGGCGGCCTGATCGGCGGCTTCGACGGTTACTACCCCACCGTCACCAACGGCTACTGGAACCTGGAGACCACCGGCCAGTCCAGCAGCCTGGGGGGCGGCACCGGGCTGAGCTCCGCGCAGATGATGCAGGCGTCCAGCTTCAGCGGCTGGGACCTGGCCAGCAGTGGCGGCAGCAACGCCGTGTGGCGCATCTACGAGGGCCAGTCCGCGCCTTTGCTGCGGTCCTTCATGCCGGCGCTCACCGTCAGCGCCGACAGCGTCAGCAAGGTCTATGACGGCACGGTCAATTTCAGCGGCGGCGGCTACGCCACCAGCGACGCTGGCGCCGACCGCAGCCTCATCCTCGGCACGGCGGTCTACGGCGATGCCAGCAGCAAGAACGTCGGCAGCTACAGCATCGGCCTCAGCGGCCTGTATTCGAACCAGTTTGGCTACGACCTGACCTTGGCCGCCGGCACCGCCAAGATCACCGCCGCTACCTTGACCGTCAGCGGCAGCACGGCGGCCAGCAAGACCTACGACGGCACCACGCTGGCGAGCGTGAGCGGTGGCAGCCTGGGCGGTGTGCTGGCCGGCGACAGCGTCAGCCTGAGCCAGAGTGGCACGTTCAGCGACAAGAACGCCGGCAGCGGCAAGGCCGTGACGGTCACCGGCAGCCTGAGCGGCAGCGATGCCGGCAACTACGTGGTCGCGGCGAGCAGCGCGACGGCCGACATCACCGCGGCGACGCTGACGCTCAGCGGCACGACTGCGGCCAGCAAGACCTATGACGGGAGCACGGCGGCCAGCCTCAGCGGCAGCCTGAACGGCGTGTTTGCTGGCGACGCCGTGGCGCTGAGCCAGAGCGGCAATTTCAGCGACAAGAACGCGGGCGGCGGCAAGACCGTCAGCTACACCAGCAGCCTGCTGGGCGCGGATGCCGGCAATTACGTGCTCACATCGGGCACTGGCATCACCAGCGCCGACATCCACGCAGCGACGCTTACCGTCGCCGGCACGGCCGCGGCCAGCAAGACCTACGATGCCACAACGAGCGCGAGCGTCAGCGGCGGCATGCTGCAAGGTGTCGTTGCGGGCGACAACGTCGTGCTCGACCAGAGCGGCAGCTTCGGCGACAAGAACGCCGGCCGGGGCAAGACGGTGAGCGTGGTCAACAGTGTGTCGGGCGCCGATGCCGGCAACTACATCCTGACCATAACCACCGCCAGTGCATTGGCCGACATCACCGCCGCCACCCTGACCATCAGCGGCAGCACGGCGGCCAACAAGACCTACGACGGCACGACGCTGGCGAGCGTGAGCGGTGGCAGCCTGAACGGCGTGCTGGCCGGCGACAGCATCGGCCTGAGCCAGATGGGCAGCTTCAGCGACAAGAACGCCGGCAGCGGCAAGACAGTCACGGTCACCAACAGCCTGGCCGGAAACGATGCGGGCAACTACGTGCTGACCAGTCCTGTGACGAGCGTCGCCGCGGACATCTTCGCCGCGCAGCTGCAGGTGAGCGGCGCGCAGGCGAGCAGCAAGACCTACGATGGCAAGCTCGCGGCGCAGGTCAGCGGCGGCAGCCTTGTTGGCGTGCTTGCGGGCGACAGCCTGGCGTTCGACCTGAGCGGCAGCTTCAGCGACAAGAACGTCGGCATTGGCAAGACCGTGAGCATCACCGGCACGCTGCACGGCACCGATGCCGGCAACTATGTGCTCGGCGCCCAGGCCGGCACCGCACAGGCCGACATCTCGGCCGCCACCGTCTTCTTCAGCGGTGGCACTGCCCTCAGCAAGGCCTACGATGGCAGCACCGCTGCCAGTGTCAGTGGCGGCAGCTTGAGTGGCCTGATCGACGGGGACCTCGTCACCGTCAACCAGAGCGGCAGCTTCGGCGACAAGAACGTGGGCTACGGCAAGCAGGTCAGCGTCAGCCGCAGCCTGGCGGGCACCGATGCCGGCAATTACCTGCTGGTCAACCCGGCCACTGTGCTGGCTTCCGACATCACGCCCAAGCTGCTGTCGATTGACATCGTGGCGGCCGACAAGACCTACGACGGTTCGGCCCGTGCCAGCGTCACCGGCAGCCTTGGCGGCGTGGTTGCCGGGGACGCGGTGGCTGTGTACCTCGTCGGCTACTTCGACGACAAGAACGTCGGCACGAACAAGACCGTCAGCCTGGGTCTTTCCCTGCTGGGCACGGACGCCGGCAACTACACCTTCAACCGCCCGGGTGCCAGCACCGCCAGCATCACCGCAGCGACCTTGACGGTGAACGGCAGCGTGGTGGCCAACAAGACCTACGACGGCACAACCCAGGCCAGCATCGGCGGCGGCACGCTGCAGGGACTGGTGGAGGGGGACGACATCAGCCTGAGCCAGAGCGCCAGCTTTGCCGACAAGAACGCTGGCGCCGCCAAGACGGTCAACCAGCAGTTCGCCATCGCGGGTGTGGATGCCGCCAACTACGTGCTGGCCAATGCGACCGGCACCACCACGGCCGACATCGCCGCTGCGAGCTTGGCGGTGAGCGGCAGCGTCGCAGCCAACAAGACCTACGACGGCACGACCGCAGCCGCGGTCAGCGGTGGCCAACTCCGCGGCGTGATTGCCGGCGACAGCGTCACGCTCAGCCAGAGCGGCACGTTCGCCGACAAGAACGCTGGTCTCGGCAAGGTCGTGACGGTGACAAACAGCCTGGGCGGCGACGACGCGGGCAACTACCTCGTCGCCAACGACAGCAGCAGCGCCAACATCGCCCAAGCCCTGCTGACCGTGACCGGCGCGAAGGCGCAGGACAAGGTGTTCGACGGCACGAAGACAGCCACGGTCACCGGCGGCACGTTGACCGGCCTGGTCGCGGGCGACGACGTGGCGCTCAGCCAGACAGGCAGGTTCCTCACCGCCTTGTGGGGCCACTACAAGCCCGTCGTCGAAACCTTTGCCATCAGCGGCGCGGATGCGCAGAACTACCAGCTGACCAAGACCCAGCAACTGGGCCTGGCGGACGTGTTCAAGCCGGCCACCGTGACCGTCGCCCAGCAGCTGAAGCTGGCCGCGCTGCTGAAGGGCTTGGGCCTCACTGTGCTGGAGGCCGACGCCGCCCCACGCTGAAGCCTCGCTCAAGCACCCGTTCGCGATGCCGGCTCCCTCAAGCTGCACAGGCGTGGGGGGGCCGGCTGTAGCGCATTTGTTCTACGGACAGGCCAAGGTCCCGTCCCTAGCATCCCGCCAGCCCTTTGCTTCTCATTTTTTCCGCCATGAACCACGCCTACCGCCTTGTCTGGAGCGACCTGTTCCAACGTTTTGTCGCCGTGCCGGAGACCGCTCGGTCGCGTGGCAAGCGCGGCGGCGCGGTGCTGCTGGCGGCGGCTGCGCTGAGCGGCGCGGCACTCGCGGGCCCGACCGGTGGCGCGGTCAGCACGGGCAGTGGCACCATCACGCAAAGCGGCAACACCACGACCATCACCCAGGGCAGCCAGAACATGGCGATCAACTGGGCGAGCTTCAACGTGGGCAGCGGCGAGAGCGTCAAGTTCGTGCAGCCGGGCGCTTCATCCATTGCGCTGAACCGCGTGCTGGGCACCGATGCGTCCAGCATCAACGGCAGCCTCACGGCCAACGGCCAGGTGTGGATCCTGAACCCGAATGGCGTGCTGTTTGGCAATGGTGCGAGCGTCAACGTCGGCGGTCTGTTGGCGTCCACGCTGAGACTGAGTGACAGCGACTTCCAGGCGGGCAAGGCGACGTTTGCCGGCAACGGCAGTCAGGGCAGCGTGGTCAACCAGGGCAGCCTCACGGGCGGCTATGTGGCGCTCATTGGCAAGCAAGTCAGCAACAGCGGCACGATCACCACGCCCAACGGCACCGCGGCCCTCGCCGCCGGCGACAAGGTCACGCTGGATTTCAGCGGCAGCCAGTTGCTCAGCGTGACGGTCGATGAAGGCACGCTCAATGCATTGGCCGAGAACAAGGGCCTGATCCGCGCCGACAACGGCAGCGTGCTGCTCAGCGCCAACGCGAAGAACGCGCTGATGGACACCGTGGTCAACAACGAAGGTGTGATCGAAGCGCGCGGCATCGACAGCAGCGGCGGCAGGATCATCCTGCTCGGCGGCTTCAACGGCGGCACCGTGAAGGCAGGCGGCACGCTGGACGCCTCGTCCGTGAACCACGATGGCGGCTTCATCGAGACCAGCGGCGCGCATGTGCAGGTTGCCGACGGCGCACAGATCAGCACGCTGTCGCAGACCGGCAAGACCGGCACCTGGCTGGTCGACCCGACGGACTTCACGATCAGCCTGGGCAGCGGCGCGCAGACCGGCAGCGGCATCGGCGCCACCACGCTCGCTGCGAACCTCGCCAGCAACAACGTCACGCTGACCACCGACAGCAGCCAGGGCAGCGACAGCGGCGAGATCAACGTCAATGCCGCCGTCAGCTGGAGCGCCAACACGACGCTGACGCTGAACGCTTACAACAACATCAACCTGTACGCCGAGATCACCGCCACCGGCGCGAATGCCGGCCTGGTGCTGAACACCGGCAACTACGCTGCAACCGGCAGCGTGCGCAGCGGTGCGGACTACAGCGTGCACGCGCCCGTCACGCTCAGCGGCGCCAACGCCTCGCTGCAGATCAACGGCGCGGCCTACACGCTGGTCCACAGCATGGCCGACCTGGAAGCCATCAACAGCCTGGGGCTGGCGGGGCGCTACGCACTGGCGCAGGACATCGATGCCAGCGCCAATGTCTACGGCGCGGCCGTGGTGGCCAGCAGCGACAACCCCTTCACCGGCAGCCTCGCCGGCCTGGGCCATGGGATCAAGGGCTTCAACATTGCCGATGCCTATGGCAGCTACCTGGGCCTGTTCGCCGCCACCGACAGCGGCAGCGTGATCCGCGATGTGTCCTTGCAAGGTGGCCGCATCGGGATGGGCGAGTTCGCCGGTGGCAACAGCTACGTCGGTGCGCTGGTGGGCTACAACTCGGGCGGCACCCTCCGCAACGTCAGCAGCAGCGTGGAGGTGTCGGCGCCCGAGGCCTACAACGTGGGCGGGTTGGCCGGCTTCAACACCGGCACGATCACCGGCGCCGAGGTGAGCGGCAGCGTGACGGGCAACAACACCGTGGGTGGCCTGGCGGGCTTCAACGGCGGCACCGTCAGCGACAGCGTGGTGAGCGGCAGCGTGACCGGCCGCAGCACCGTTGGCGGCCTGCTGGGCTCGAGCTGGAACACGGTGAGCAATGCCTACGCGGTGGGTGCCGTGCATGGCGATTCGCAGGTCGGCGGCCTGGTGGGCCTCAACGCCGGCGGCAACTTCAACCTGGTATGGGACAGCAACGCCACCGGCCAGGCGAGCGCCTGGGGCACCTCGGCGGGGGCCCACAACGTCAACATCGGCAATGCCGCCGGTGGCAGCAAGCACAGCGACTACGCCGGCCTGGGCAGCTGGCACGAGAGTGCGGCCGGCTCCGGCTTCTGGGTGGCCAATGGCGCCAGCGGCCAGCCGGCCTGGGTCATGTTCGACGGCATGCGGCCGGTGCGCGTGACCGAGTACACGCGCAGCATCCACAACGCGCGCCAGCTGCAGCTGATCGGCTACGACCTCGGCGCCAGCTACGTGCTGGCCAACGACATCGACGCCAGCGCCACCGGCACCGCCGCGGGCGACGGCTGGGGCTCCGAAGGCTTCATGCCGCTCGGCAATGCGGCGGCACCGTTCACTGGCAGCCTGGCAGGGGCGTCGCACAGCATCAGCGGCCTGGTGATCAACCGGGCCGGGCAGGACAACGTGGGCCTTGTCGGCACGCTGGGCAGCGGCGGCAGCCTCAGCCAGCTGGACCTGAACGGTGGCAGCGTCACCGGCCATGCCAACGTCGGCGGCCTGGTGGGCTGGGTCAACTCGGGCGGCACGGTCAGCGAGGTGCAGGTGACCGGCAGCGTCACCGGCAGCAGCGCGGTGGGCGGGCTGGCGGGCCAGAACCTGGGCATCGTCGGCAACAGCGAGGGCCTGGCCGTCGTGAGCGGCGGCGACCAGGTGGGCGGGCTGGTGGGCAACAACGACGCGAAGGGCGCGGTGTTGAACAGCAGCGCGGCGGGCCTGGTCAGCGGCGGTAGCGCGGTGGGCGGCCTGGTCGGCTGGGACAGCGGCGCATTGGTCGGCGTGAGCAGTGGCGGCAGCGTCAGCGGCACGTCGAACGTGGGCGGGCTGGTGGGCACCCTCAGCCGGCCCGGCGTGGCCGGCACCGATGCCAACGGCCAGCCCACCACGGTGCTGCAGGACCTCACGATCAGCAACGTCTTCTCCACCGCCGCGGTGACCGGCGCGACCAACGTTGGCGGTCTGGTGGGCTGGAGCAACGCCACGCTGAGCCAGGTCAGCGCCAGCGGCGGCGTGGTCGTCGACTGGGCTTCTGGCCAGTCGGCCGGCGCGGCGGGCGGGCTGGTCGGACGCAATGCCGGCAGCATCAGCAACGCGCAGGCGAACGGCGTCGTCCTGTACGGCAACCAGGCCGGCGGCCTGGTGGGCATCAACGACGGCAGCATCGTCAACGCGCATGCGGACGGCAGCTACGTGCAAGGCGGCACCGAGGTCGGCGGGCTGGTGGGCCGCAACAACGGCAGCCTGAGCAATGTGTACGCCGGGGATGGGGTCTATGGCGACGACGGCATCGGCGGCCTGGCCGGCAGCAACGCCGGCAGCATCGTCGGCGCCTATGCCACCGGGTTTGTGCGCGGCTACAACAACGACAGCGGCGGCCTGGTCGGCAGCAACACCGGCGTGCTGAGCAATGTGTACGCCAGCGGCACCGTCTCCGGCGCCTACAACGTGGGCGGCCTGGTTGGCAGCAACAGCGGCAGCATCGCCAGTGCCTATGCCGCCGGCGACGTTGGTGGCTACACCCAGACCGGTGGCCTGGTCGGCCGCAACGCCGGCCAGGGCCAGGTCGGCAGCTCGTTCTGGCTCAAGGGCAAGGCGGGCACCGGCATTGCCAACAACCAGGCCAGCGTGGACAGCCTGACGCGTGGCCTCAGCGATGCCGAGGCCAGGTCCACCGCCACCTACACGGCGGCCGGCTGGTCGCTGGACGACGTGGGCGGCAGCGGCACCGCCTGGCGCTTGTACGAAGGCAGCACGATGCCGCTGCTGCGCAGCTTCCTCACGCCGGTCAGCGTGTCCTTCACGGCCACCGGCAAGGTCTACGATGGTCAGGCTGCCATGGGTACCATCGGCAGCTACACGCTGTCCGATCCCGGCGCCACCTTGCTGGGAAGCGGCCCGCTCACTTATGCCAGCAACAGCAAAAACGCTGGCGGTTACAGCGCCGGGAACGGCTCGCTTCAGGTGAGCAGCGGCCTCTACTCCACGCAGCAGGGCTATGACATCGCCTACAGCGCCAACCTGGCGATCGGCCAGGCCGCCCTCATCGTGTTCGGCGCCCATGTCGCCGGCAAGACCTACGACGGCACAAGCACGGCCAGCGTCAGTGGTGGCGATCTGCACGGCTTGGTCGATGGCGACAGCGTGGCACTCAGCCAGAGCGGCAGCTTCGGCGACAAGAACGCCGGCACCGGCAAGACCGTCACTGAGAGCTTCGCCATCAGCGGCGGCGACGCCGGCAACTACCTGCTGGTCAACCCCACGGCCACCGCCAAGGCCGACATCGCCCAGGCGCCGCTCACCGTCTCCGGCAGCGTGGTCGCCAGCAAGACCTACGACGGCAGCACGCAGGCCAGCGTCAACGGCGGCGCGCTGCAAGGCCTGGTGCAGGGCGACAGCGTCAGCCTGGGCCAGAGCGCCAGCTTCGCCGACAAGAACGCCGGCAGCGGCAAGACCGTCAACGAGCAGTTCACCATCGCCGGCACGGATGCCCGCAACTACCTGCTGGCCAATGCGACCGCCACCACCACGGCCGACATCACCGCCGCGACCTTGACAGTGAGCGGCAGCGCGGCCGCCAACAAAACCTATGACGGCACGGCGCTGGCTCAGGTCGGCGGCGGCACGCTGGCCGGCGTGGTCGCAGGCGACAGCGTCACGCTCAGCCAGAGTGGCACGTTCGCCGACAAGAACGCGGGTCTCGGCAAGGTCGTGACGGTGACAAACAGCCTGGGCGGCGACGACGCGGGCAACTACGTCGTCGCCAGCGACAGCAGCAGCGCCAACATCGCCCAAGCCCTGCTGACCGTGACCGGCGCGAAGGCGCAGGACAAGGTGTTCGACGGCACGAAGACCGCGACCGTCACCGGCGGCAACTTGACCGGCCTGGTCGCGGGCGACGACGTGGCACTGAGCCAGACCGGCCAGTTTGTCACCGCCTTGTGGGGCCACGACAAGCCCGTCGTCGAAACCTTTGCCATCAGCGGCGCGGATGCGCAGAACTACCAGCTCACCAAGACCCAGCAACTGGGCCTGGCGGACGTGTTCAAGCCCGCGACCCTGACCGTGGCCCAGCGGCTGAAGCTGGCCGCGCTGTTGAAGGGCCTGGGCCTGACGGTGCTGGAAGCCGACGCTGCTGCTGCGCGCTGAGTTCCGAGTCATCCTGGGTGGTTGTTGCCGATGAGAAGCTTGTCCCCGAACCGCCTGGCGCTGTGTGCGCTGAGCCTGGCCACCAGCGCCGCACTGGCCGCACCCGATGCTGGCCAGCTGCTGCAGGAGCTGCGCAACAACCCACCGCCGCGCCCGGCGCCCAGTGCGTCACCGCCGCTGAACGTGGACGCGCCGGCAACCGGCGCGGTGCCTGAAGGCGGGGCGCGGGTGCGCGTCAGCGGCTTTGTGCTGCGCGGCGTGCAGAGCCTGCCCGAAGCCCGGCTGCAGGCCCTGCTGGCCGATGCCATCGGCCGCGAGCTGAACCTGGCCGAGCTGAACCAGCTCGCCGGCCGGCTCACCCGGGCCTACCGCGAGGCCGGTTACCTGGTCGCGCGGGCCTACCTGCCGGCGCAGGAGGTGCAGGGCGGGCGGGTGGAAATTGCGGTCGCCGAGGGCCGGCTGGGCAAGGTCGAGCTGCGCAACCGCGCCGAGCTGCAGGGCGACGCACTGGCCCCGCTGGACCTGCTGCAGCCGCAGGCCGCCCTGCGCGAGCAGGACCTCGCGCCGGTGCTGCTGTCACTGCGCAGCCTGCCGGGCACGCGCGTGCTGTCCACGCTGCGGCCGGGCGACACGCCGGGCGCCTCGGACCTGCTGGTGGAGGTGGACGAAGGCCGGGCCTTCGAGGCCGATGCCGCGCTCGACAACCACGGCAGCGACAGTACCGGCGACCAGCGCCTGAGCCTGAACCTCTCGTTCAACAACCCGCTGCGCCTGGGCGACCAGCTCAGCCTGCACCTGCTGCGCAGCCAGCTGGCCCAGCGCTACGCCGCTGCGTCCTACCAGCTGCCGGTGGGGCCGCTGGGCACGCGCGTGGGCCTGTCTGCCTCGCACATGGACTACCGGCTCGGCAAGCAGTTCGCCGCCCTCGGCGCCTACGGCCTGGCCAGCACGCTGAGCTTCTACGCGCGCCACTCGCTCGTGCGCAGCCAGACCGAAAACTGGAACCTGCAGCTGCAGTACGACGACAAGCGCCTGGTCGACATGGTGGCCAGCACCGAAACCCGCAGCACGCACCGCATCAACCTCGCCAGCATGAGCCTGCAAGGCCAGTGGCAAGACGGCTGGCTGGCGTTGCCAGCCGTGAGCGACCTGAGCCTGGGCCTGCAAACCGGCCAGGTGCACATGGACGCCGTGAGCGATTTCATCGACCAGCTCAGCGCCAACACCGGCAAAGGCTTCGGCAAGTTCACCGCCAGCCTGCAGCGCCAGCAGCAGTTGCTGCCCGAATGGACGCTGGCCATGGCCTGGCGCGGCCAACGCGCCGACCACAACCTGCCCTCCGCCGAAAAGATCAGCCTCGGCGGCGCCAACGGCGTGCGCGCCTACCCCGAAGGCGAAGCCAGCGGCGACGACGGCTGGGTCGGCAACCTGGCACTGCGCTGGCAGCCGGCGCCGGAATGGCAGCTGCAGGCGTTTGCGGATGCGGGGGTGGTGCAGGTCAATCATCAGTCTTGGGCCACCGGCAGCAACCGCCGCCGGCTGGCCGGTGCCGGTGTGGGCACCGGCTTGCAGGGCGAGGGCTGGGCTGCGGACTTGTCGGCCGCCTGGGCGACGGACCGCGAGGCTGCGGTCATCACGCCCAAACGCAGTCCGCGGGTTTGGGTCAGCCTGTCGGTCGGCTATTGATTGGCGCATTGACTGCGCGGCCGGACTGAGCAACCGGCCCGGTGGCCACCAGATCCGCGGCAGTGTCCGCCGGCACCTTATGCCGTGGACACGGCGTCTCCGCTCTTGGCAAGACGGTGCTGCACCCGCAGAATCTGTGACATGCGCCGCTTTTGACGGCGGTGTTACGCCGGAGCGTCACATAGGGGGTCCAGTTGATTCAAGCACTCGGAGCCCAAAGGGCTGCTTCCGCCACTCAGGCGTGGTGGGTAATATCCGGCGTTTAGGCGCCAGACAGAACACGTTAGATTTTTAAGCAACGGGCCCTCTTCAATGTCTGCGCTTCAAATCATTCACTGTCCGAATGCGGAAGACTTCCTAGGTCGGATACGTAGATCCAATGAGCGTTGGTGGACAGGCGATAGCGAAAAATCTCCATGGGTCTTCCGCGGGATTAGTGACGCAGAGAACTGGCAACTAATACCGTCAGCTTGGCGTCAGACAGGGAATAAGCTCCTTGCGCTGCTTAATAGAATCAAGGCTGAAAAACTAAGCATTCCATCGGGTGACGGCCCTGAAGAGATATTTCGGCATTATCATGAATGGCATGCGGCCGAAGCTGAGGCGTTATATCAGTTTGCTTTTCTAGCGAATGAAGTTGGATTCCCAGTTGATTCGGAAGCGTATTTGCCTGAGCGAAGTCCACTTATTACGAGGTGGGCAAGGCAAATGCGGGGAGAAGGCCAATCTCCAAACATTGAACTCATGGCTCTCGCACAACATCATGGCGTTCCAACCAGACTATTGGATTGGTCTGCCAACCCTGTTATTGCAGCTTTCTTTGCCGCCTCGCCACTCTATAAACCAGCATCTTCCACTCGAATTTGCGTTTGGGCGTTAGATACGCGGACCAAAAGTCATAGCGGAGCTGCCCAAAGCTTTGGCCAGTTTTATCTCAAGATGCATGCGCCGGCGCGGGCCAATAATGCGTTTCTCCATTCGCAGGTTGGCATATTTACAGAACTGCTGGCGGTCGAGAAGTTTTACTTTAGGCAGCATGTGTGGCCATCGCTTGAGGATGTATTTGCGCAGACTTCGACTGCCGAGCCAGTCCTTATTGGCCACACTCTGGACGGGGAGCAGATTCCGCGTTTGTTGAAATTGCTAGATCGGGAGGGCGTAAATAGTGCTGTTTTAATGCCAACGCTTGATAATGTCGCTAAGACAGTTATCGCAAGGTGGGAAAGTGAAGTCTAGCGGTCACTCGACCCAGCGTCCCTCAGTAGGCCTTGGTCCGCAGCTCAGCTTCAATGGACTTCACAGCTCCAAGTCACATGAGCTGCATGTTGAGAATCTCTGGCGAATCGCTTGACGTGGATGCCATGGTGTCCGAGTGTGGTCTCGTCGCGCATCGCACTTGGAGGAAGAACGAGGCGAGGTTGCTCAAAGGAAAAATACACATAGATAGCGGCGCAAACTTTGTGGCAAGCGGAGCAGACCTGGATGATTTCTCCGGGCAGGTAAAGGAAGCCACCGAGTTCCTTAGAAATCATTCCGAACTCGTGGCAAGAATGGCGGCGTTTCCGGGAGTGCAAACGGCAGTCCTGGATTTTGGCGTCTCTTTGCAAGAAGGGTATGTGTCCCAGTTCTGCTATCTACCAACCCAGCTCGTCCAACTTGCTGCTTCAGCGTCATTGGCTTTGGAAATATCTCAGTACGCTTGCAGTGAAAGTGATGAGGTTTGACACCACTTCAGGTGGATGCATTGCGGTGCCGTTCAAAGCAACTTTTCAAGTGCTAAATACATGCCGATGCAGAACTACAACGGCGACGGAGAGTGGTCCGTTGAATCTGTCGTCAGGCGGTATGAGAGCTACTGTCGTCAGCTTCAGATTACCGAACAAAGGGTCCTTCGACCTCAAATTCACATGGAGGGGGAGTGTGGCTGGATCTACCCCATCATGGCGGCGGTCATCCAGGGCATCAAGGAAGACGATCCGGCTTGCACGGAACTCGGGATTGATTTCATCTCCGAGAGCAAAGGTTTTCCCTTTGGTATGACCTTGAAGTCCCAGGCAGCGCGAGCACTTCGCAAGGCAACGTTGACGCCGCAGCAGGAAGATAGAGTCCGAACTCGCGTGGTGACGATGCTTCTGGAGGGCTATCTGCCGCAGGAGTATCGGTTCTACAGCCGCCTGCTTCGTCGTACTGGCCTGGGGGGGTACAAGGACGAGCTATTGTCTGTTGCACCCCGCAGCCGGAGGATGCAAAAGTACGTCAACTATGTCCACATTCTTGCCGGCGCCTGACTCATTTTTGAGGACCTGGCCTGAGGCAAGTCTTGAATTTCAAACGAGAAACATGACCATCTGCATTGCCGCCGCTACCGTGGTTCAAATAAATGGGGTCAGAGTCAATTTATCTTTCTCAACCGTCGAGTGGCGCTCGCCCGGCAATGAGATAAATTGACTCTGACCCCATTTATTTGTGCGCTGACCTGCCCTTGTTTGCTCCCGAATTTGGGATTCAAGCATCCTGGTCTTGGTCGCTGGATTTGCCGTCGGGGCAGTCGCCGTTTCGGGTTTGGTGGGTCGGTGAACCGCTTCCCGCGCGGCCTCGCCTGAGGCGAGGTCGCTGATCGTCAGCGCTTCGGCTCAATGCCCGGCGATGACGCCACAAGCCACACGCCCACCCGAGTTGCCAGTCGGCTGCGTCGCGTAGTCGTCCGGGTTCGCATGCACGATCACCGAGTGGCCGATGACGCTGGTGGGGCCGGCGGCCACGGTCGGACCGTCGAGCATGAAGTGCTGGTCGACGTTGCCGCTGGCGTCTGCGGTCAGGGCGGGGATGTCGCCGGCGTGGTGCGGGGCGCTTTGCGGGCCGTGGGGTTGGCCGGTGGGGTTGAAGTGGCCGCCGGCGCTCATGCCGTCGGGGCTGGCGCAGTCGCCCTTGTCGTGCAGGTGGAAGCCGTGCACGCCGGGGGCGAGGCCGCTGAGCTTGGCGTGCACCATCAGGTGGCCGTCCTTCTCGTGGAACATCACGATGCCGCGCACGTTGCTGCCGGCGATCGGCGTGAGCGTGGCCACGGCCATAGAAGCCATGCTGCCCATGCCTTCCATTCCCCCGGCGCCGTGCTCATGCGCCGGTGGCGCGGCACAGCCCGCTGCCAGGGCGGCTGTGGCGAGGGCCAGTGGCGAGATCAGGCGGGCGAGCGACGAGCTTGAACGGGTCATGAGGCGGCTCCTTGTGCACGAGGTGCTTGTTGGGATCGCCGACTATAGGAGCGCCCGTGGCAGAGTCACAAGGCGCTCAGCGCAAAGAGGCGACGGCGCCTGGGCGCCAAGATCCCTTCAGGGCTCCCGAACCGCTCCGGTGCTCAGTGCCCGCCGCCCAGGTAGGCCGCCTTGACGGCCGGGTCGTTGCGCAATTTCTCGGCCCTGCCATGCACCGCGATGCGGCCGTTTTCGAGCACGTAGCCGTAGTCCGCCACGGCGAGGGCTGCGGCGGCGAACTGCTCGACCAGCAGCATGGTGGTGCCGGTGGCCTTCAGGCGTTCGATGATGCGGAAAACCTCGTCGACCAGGATGGGGGCCAGGCCCATGGACGGTTCGTCCAGCAGCACGACCTCGGGGTTCAGCATCACCGCGCGGGCCATCGCCAGCATCTGCTGCTCGCCACCGGAGAGCGTGCCGGCGAGCTGGGTGCGGCGTTCCTGCAGGCGCGGGAACAGCGCCATGGCTTTTTCCAGGTCTGCCGCCACGTCGCCCTTGGGGCGGCTGCCGGTGAGGCGCGGGAAGGCGCCGAGCAACAGGTTGTCGGCCACGCTCATGGTGGCGAATACGCGCCGGCCTTCGGGCGAATGGGCTAGGCCGAGTCGGGCGATGTGGTACGGCTCCAGCCCGTCGATGCGCTTGCCGTTGAGGTGGATCTCGCCGCCGGTGGGCGCGATCATGCCGCTGACGGCTCGCATCGTGGTCGTCTTGCCAGCGCCGTTGGAGCCGATCAGCGTGACGACCTGGCCTTTGGGCACGTCGATGGAAATGCCGTGCAGGACCTGGACTTTTCCGTAGCCGGCGCTGAGGTTGTGGATGGTGAGCATCTTGTTGTTCCTCAGCTGGCCTGGCCGCCCAGATACGCTTCGATGACTTTTTCGTTGGCTTGCACTTCGGCCGGTCCGCCCTCGGCAATCTTCTGCCCGAAGTCCAGCACCGAGACGGTGTCGCACAGGCTCATCACCACGTCCATGTGATGTTCGATCAGGATCACCGTGACGCCGTGTTCGCGGATCTTTTGGATGATGGCGCGCAGCGCGACGATGTCGGGCGCGGTGAGGCCGGCGGCGGGTTCGTCCAGCAGCAGCAGCTGCGGGTCCAGCGCCAGTGCGCGGGCAATCTCCAGCAGGCGCTGCTGGCCGTAAGGCAGGTTGCGCGCCTCTTCGCCGGCCAGCTCGCCCAGGCCCACGAAGCGCAGCAGTGCCAGTGCGCGCAACCGCGCGGCGCGGTGCTCGCGCAGGTAGCGCGGCAGGTGCAGCGCCACGTCGATCAGGTTGGCGCGGAAGCTGTGGTGCAGGCCGACCATCACGTTGTGCAGCGCGCTCATTTCGCCGAACAGCTGCACGTTCTGGAAGGTGCGCGCCACGCCGCGCTGGGCGATCTGCGCCGGACTGAGGCCGGCCAGCGAATGGCCGGCGAATTCGACGCCGCCGGCGGTGGGTGTGTAGATGCCGGTGAGCACGTTCATCATCGTGCTCTTGCCCGAGCCGTTCGGGCCGATCAGGCCGTGGATGCTGCCGCGCTTGACGTTCAGGTCCACGTTGTTCAGCGCCTTCAGGCCGCCGAACTGCATCAGCACGTTGCGCGCCGCGAGCAACTGCTCGCCGGTGGCGCCGCCGGCTTGCGTGAGCGCTTGCTGGCCGGGCGCCAGCGCTGCGACCTCGGCCGCCTCGTGCGAGGCATGGCTGCGCAGGCCGAGCGCCCCGCGCACGAAGCCGACGATGCCGTCTTGCAGGTAGTACACGACGAACAGCGTGATCAGCCCGAAGATGGACAGCCGCCAGTCGGTCATGCTCTGCAGCTTGAACGAGACTGCGGCCAGCGCAATGGTGCCGATCACCGGGATGGCGGCGCTCTTGGGCTTGATCTTGCCGCGCTGCACCGCGACACCTGCGGCGATGGTGACGATCACCGCCAGCATCACCGAGGCGGTGCGGAACATCGCCAGGTCGTCCAGCAACTTGGGCAGCAGCACGATGATGGCGGCGCCCAGCAGCGAGCCGATGCGGCTCTTGCGCCCACCCATGATGACGGCCAGCAGGAACATCACCGTCAGCTCGAAGTTGTAGGTGTTGGGCGAGATGTACTGCTCGGAGTACGCATACAGCGCACCGGCCAGCCCGGCCAGGCCGGCGCTGATCACGAAGGCATAAACCTTGTAGCGGTAGACCGAGACGCCCATGCAGTCCGACGCGACCGGGCTGCCGCGCAGCGCCTCGAAGGCCCGCCCCAGGTGCGAGCGCAGGATGCGGTGTACCACCAGCAGCGAGGCCAGCAGCAGCACGCCCACCAGCCAGTAGTACTCGGTCTCGTCCATGGTGTGGCCGAAGACGCTGGGCTTGGTCAGCGTGATGCCCATCGGCCCTTCGGTCAGGAAGCTCATCTCGTTGATGAGGATCTGGATGATGGTGCCAAAGGCCAGCGTGACCATGGCCAGGTACGGCCCGGTGACCCGCAGCGCCGGCAGCGCCAGCAGCGCACCGAACACGGACGCCACCGCGATGGCCGCCGGCAGCGTGACCCACAGCGGCGCGCCCAGCTTCATCACCAGCACGCCCGCGGTGTAGGCGCCAATGCCGAACAGGCCGGCGTGGCCCAGCGAGACTTGCCCGGTGTAGCCGACGACGATGTCCAGCCCGAACAGCACGATGGCGTAGATCAGGATGGTCTCGACCAGGTGCACGTAATACGGGTTGCCGACCATGGCCGGGAAGGCCGCCAGCAGGGCGATGCCAACGGCAATCGCCGCGATTTGAGGTGCCTTCATCGCATCAGACTTTCTTGATCGCCGTCTTGCCGAACAGGCCGGCCGGCTTCAGGGCCAGCACGATCAGCAGCAGCACCAGGCCGGGCACGTCCTTGTAGCCGGTGGAGAGGTAGAAGCCGGTGGTCGTCTCGGCAATGCCGAGGATCAGCCCGCCGACCACGATGCCCATGCCGCTGGTCAGCCCGCCGATGATGGCCACCGCAAAGGCCTTCAAGCCCAGCACCGCGCCCATGGTGGCGCCGGTCAATGTGAGCGGGGCGATCAGCACGCCGGCGAATGCAGCGGTGAGCGACGACAGTGCGTACGAGAAGGTGATGACCAGGCTGGTGTTGATGCCCATCAGCTTGGCGGCATCCCGGTCATTGAAGGTCGCGACCACGGCCTTGCCGTAGATGGTCTTGCGGTTGAAGAACTCGACCGCCAACATCATCGCCAGTGCGCCGAAGACGACCAGCAGCTCCATCGGCAGCACGTTGGCGCCGAGGAACTTCATTGGCGACTCGGGCAGCGGCGACGGGAACTTGAGGTCGTCGCGGCCCCATACGTTCTCGGCCACGTTCTTGAAGATGATGCCGAGCGCGATGGTCGACATGATCCAGCCGAACTCCGACTTGATCTTGATGGCGGGCCGCACGCCGATGCGCTCGACCACCGCGCCCTGCACGGCACCGAACACGCACACCAGCGGAATCATCAGCCAGTAGTTGACGCCCAGGCCCACCAGCGTGAGGCCGACCAGTGCGCCCAGCATCAACGCGTCGCCCTGGCCGAAGTTCAGCGTGTCGGAGGTGGCAAAGGTGAGCTGATAGCCGAACGCGATCACCGCGTAGATCATGCCCAGCGCGATGCCGCTGAAGATGAGTTGAGTCAAGATTTGCATGGCGATTTCTCTCTGCACCGTGATGGCGGCGCGTTCGGGGCAAAGGAGGGCCCCTCAATAAAAGACGCCGCCGCGGTTGTCCGGGGCGGCGTCTTCACGGGGCGGTGCTTTACTTCTTGACTTGCACCGAGGCAGCCTTCTTCTGGTCTTCCGGATAGGCGTAGACCACCTTGCCGCCCTTGACCTCGCCGAACACCGGAATGTTGGCGGTGATCGCGTCGTGGTCGGTCTTGGTGAAGGGCTTGTTGTAGGTGGTGACCACGCCTTCGACCGGCGCCTTCAGGTCTTCGAGAGCGGCCTTGATCTTCGGGCCGTCGGTGCTGCCGGCTTGCTTGATGGCGGCGGCCAGCAGGTAGATCGAGTCGTAGCCTTGCGCGGCCGAGACCGGCGAATCCATGCGCGCGTTCTTGGGGTTGAAGGTCTTCAGGTAGCTGATGATGAAGGACTGGCGCTTCGGCGTGGTCGGCTCCTGGATGAAGGTTTGCGGCATGCGCGCGCCTTCACCGCCGGGGCCGGCGTTGTCGATGTAGTTGGCCATCGACAGGGTCCACGAACCGACCATCGGCACCTTCCAGCCGAGCTTGGTCATGCCGTTGGCAATCTGCGCCAGCTCGGGGCCGATGCCGTAGGTGAGCACGGCTTCGGCGCCGGCTTCCTTGGCCTTGAGCAGCTGGGCCGTCATGTCGACGTCCTTGATGTTGAACTTCTCGACGGCCACGGGCGTGATGCCCTTGGCCTTGAGCGCCTTCTCGAGGTCGGCCTTGCCGAGCTGGCCGTAGTTCGTGGAGTCGGCCAGGATGGCGACCTTCTTGAAGCCGCGGCGGGTGATGGCTTCTTCCACGATCATCGGCGCCTGGATGCTGTCGTGCGCGGCGTTGCGGAAGATGTAATTCTCGGGCTAGTCGTCGAACTGGTGAGTGATGAGCGAGCCGGTGGCCACGTTGTGGAACACGGGGATCTTGACTTCCTGAAAGAAGCGCTGCGAGGCGAGCGCCACGCCGGTGTTGATGTAGCCGACGGTGGCAGTGACCTTCTCCTTGTTGATCAGCTCCTGTGCGATCTGCACGCCGCGTTCGTTCTTGGCTTCGTCGTCGCGCTCCACGAGCACG
>NZ_JBGGNH010000029.1:0-8883 GCF_041287625.1 Ideonella sp. | reverse complement strand
GCCATGCCGCCCGACAGCGCATGCGGATGCGCGCCGGCGAACTCGGTCAGGCCCACCAGCGCCAGCGCCTGGTCCACGCGGCCGCGCTGTTCGCGCAGCACGCCGCGCGCCTGCAGGCCCAGCGCCACGTTGTCCCACACGGTGCGCCAGGGGTAGAGCGTGGGGTCCTGGAAGACGACGATGCGCGACGGGTCCGGCCGGGTGATGGGCCGGCCGTCCTGCGTCAGCTGGCCGGCGCTGGCCGGCTCCAGCCCGGCCACCAGGCGCAGCAGCGTGGACTTGCCACAGCCGCTGGGGCCCAGCAACGCGACGAACTCGCCGGGCGCGACCGTCAGGTCGATGTCGGCCAGCACCGGCAGCGGCGGTTGGCTGCCGAGGCCGGGGAAACGGTGGCTGACGCCCTGCACGTCGATGCGCGCGCCCCGGGCGGGCGAAGCCACTGCCGCGAGCGGCGGTGTGTCGATCACGGCGTTCACCATTTGACGGTGCCTTTCTGCCAGGACAGCACGCGGTCGCGCACCGCGAACAGCAGCGTGATCAGGCCGGAACACAGCAGCGCCATGACGATCAACGCCGCGTACATGTTGGTGTAAGCCGCCCAGCCCTGGGCCCAACTGAGGTACCAGCCCAGCCCGGCTTTCACGCCCATCATCTCGGCCGTGACCAGGATGGAAAACGACGCCCCCAGGCCCATGAACAGGCCGACGAAGACCTGCGGCAGCGCGGCCGGAATGGCCACCCGCAGCACCAGAAACCACTCGGACGCGCCCAGCGTGCGCGCCACGTCGTAGTACTGCTTGTTGACGCTGGCGACCCCGGACCAGGTCAGCACCGCGACCGGGAAACCGGTGGCCAGCGCGATCAGGAACACCGCGGCGGCATGGCTGGACGGGAAGAAGAAAAACGCCAGCGGCAGCAGCGCCGAAGCCGGGATGGGCCCGACGAAGCGGATCACTGGATGCACCCAGTAGCCGATGTGGCGAGACCAGCCGATGGACACGCCCACCAGGAAGCCGACCACCGTGCCGATGCTCACGCCTTGCACCAGCAGCAGGGCCGAGTGCCAGGTGCTTTCGCCCAGGCGCTTCCAGTCGTCGATGTAGACCTCGGCCAGGCTTTGCGGTGGTGCAAAAAACGGAGTGGGCAGGACCGCGAGCTTGGCCGTCAACACCTGCCACAGGCCCAGCAGCAGCGGCAGCGCGACCAGCCACGGCCCGGCCGCGCGCCAGCGGCTGGCGCGGCCGGGGTTCACGCCCACCGCAGCCAGCAGCAGCAGGCCGACCGCGCCGGCCAGGAAGCCGAACTCGCGCGTGTAGGCCCAGTCCGAAAAGCCCACCGCCTGGTTGGGCCACAGCAGCGTAAGCGCCGCGAGGCCACCCCAGGCCAGCGCGGCCAGCAGGCCCACGCGCCAGCGCCTGGCGGCGGGCGGCGCTGGCTCAGCAGTCACCACCACGGCAGGCTTGGCGGGTGCAGCCGAAGCGGCCGTCAAAGAGGTGCCTGAATTTCCTGGGAGGCCGTAGACCTCGTCCAGCATGCGCAGCAGTGCCATGGTGCTCAGCCCAGTGCGTTGTAGTAGACGTGCTGGGCGAAGCGCGCAGGGTCGGTGCTCTGCTTGAGCACGCCGACCGAGCGGAAATCATTGGCGTAAAACTCAATCTCCTTCTGCAGGTCCTGCGCGACCGGATGGTGGCGGTGCGTCAGCGTGCCCAGCAGCTTGCGCAGGTCTTCGGTGGCGACGTTGGGTGCGTGCTTGTGGAAGATCTCGGCGGTCTCGTTGGGGTTGTCGGCCACGAAGTCCGAGGCCTGCACGATGGCCCGCACCAGCCCGGCGACGACCGGCTTTTCCTTGCGCACCAGCTCGCCGCGGGCGCCGATGATGCAGCAGGTCTTGTCGGCGTATTCGCCCGAGAGGTTGGTGGCCAGCTCGGTGTAGATGCCGGGCGAGCGCTTCTCCAGCAGGTAGAGGTTGGGGTCGCCGTCGGCGATGGCCTGGATCTCGCCCTTGTCCACCGCCACGCCCAGCAGGTCGGCCGGGTACTGGCGCCAGTTCACGTCGCGCTCGGCGTCGATGCCGTTCTTGGCCAGCAGGATGGCGAAGAAGTTCTTGCCCGGGCTGGCCAGGTCGCTCACGCCGATGGTCTTGCCCTTGAGCTTCTTCAGGTCGGTGACGCCGGCCGTCTTCGCGCCAATCAGCCGCACGCAGCCGCCATGCGAGCTGCCGACGATCTTCACGTCGAAACCGGCCTCCAGCGGCTTCAGCCAGCGGTGGATCATGCCCACTGCGGCGTCTGCCTTGCCGGTGGCCAGCGACTCCAGCAGCTGGTCGGTCGAGCCGGTGTAGTTGACCAGCTCCACCTGCAGGCCGTTGCGCTCGAAGTAGCCGTGCTCCAGCGCCACCAGGACAGGCGACAGGCAGAACGCATTCGCGTTCCAGGCGAAGGTGAGCTTGCGCGGCGCGCTCCACGCGCGGCGGCTCAGCAGCCCCAGGGAAGCAGCCGCCGCCATCGCAGCGCCACCGCTGATGACGCGCCGGCGTGGCGGCATGACAAGGCCAGGTTTGGATTCGACTGGATTCACGGGCACTCCCTGCAGGTCTTTGAAACAGTGCATGAAGTTAACCAATGATCATGCCGAAATGGAAATGATGATGCGACGCTTCGATATGCGTTCCGGCGCGGTCATTGGCTCGCTTCCCTCGTGGCTGCGCCCTCTGCGCTCGGTGGCGGCATATCGATCTGACGATTGGTTCGTTCGGCCACCGCCTGCGCGCACCTAGGCTGGCGCGCTGTTGTTCCCTGCTGTTGCCGAGGTGCCATGTCCCACGATTTCCCTGCCCTGTCCCGTCGCCAACTGCTGCAGGCCGCCGGGCTTGCGGCACTGCCACTGGCCTCGCTGCCCACGCTGGCGGCCGAACCCGAGAAGCTGCGCATCGGCTACCAGAAGTCGTCCACGCTGACGATCTTCCTGAAGTCGCGCAACACGCTGGAGCAGGCGCTGGCGGCGCAGAACGTGCAGGTCTCGTGGCACGAGTTCAGCTCCGGCCTGCCGCTGCTGGAAGCGCTGAACATCGGTGCCATCGACCTGAGTGCCGATGTGGCCGACGCGGTGCCGCCGTTTGCGCTGGCCGCCGGTGCGAAGCTGACCTACTACGCGATCGAGACGCCCTCGCCGACCGCGCAAGCCATCGTCGTGAAGAAGGATTCGCCGCTGACCAGCGTGGCGCAGCTGAAGGGCGAGAAGGTGGCGTTTGCCAAGGGCGCCGGCGCGCACTTCCTGCTGCTCGAAGCGCTGAGCCAGGCCGGCCTGACGTTCAAGGACATAGCGCCCGCCTACCTCAGCCCGGCCGACGGCCGCGCCGCCTTCGAAAACGGCAGCGTGGCCGCCTGGGTTGTGTGGGACCCGTTCCTCGCCGCAGTGCAGCGCCAGTCCGGCGCCAAGGTGCTGGTGGACGGCACCAGGCTCTCCAGCTACCGCCGTTTCTACCTCGCCGCAACCCCCTTCGCCCAGCGCCGCCCCGATGTGCTCACCGCCGTGTACCGCGAGCTGCAGCGCGCCGGCGACTGGATCAAGCAGAACCCCAAGCCGGCCGCCGAATGGCAAGGCCCGCTGATCGGCCTGGACGCCGCCACCGTGGAAGCCGCCAACCAGCGCCGCAGCTACAAGGTCCAGCCGGTGGACGCGGAATCCCTCGCCGAACAACAACGCATCGCCGACGCGTTCACGCTGGCGCAGGTGCTGCCGCGCAAGGTGAGCATCGCGGAGTCGCCGGTGTGGCAGCCGGCTTGAGGTAGCTGGCCGGTGGTACCCATCGGCTTGGCTGAACCAGAACCGTCAGATCAGGTCTGCGGCATCGCGCAGCAGCCTGGCCACCGCCAGCAGTTGATTGCGCTCCATGGCGTCCGCAAACATCTGCGGTGTGAATGCAGGGTTGCGTCGGCGCATGCGCATCTGCTTGAAGGCCGTGAGCACCCGCACCTGGTCCAGTTCAAACTGGTGGATCAGGAATTCATCCGGATGCACCGCCTCGATGCCATGCGCGCCCAGCACGCTGGCCGGAAAGTCCTTGAGGTTCATGGTGACGATGCAGTCGGCGTGGCCTGCAATCGCGGCGGCAAGCACATGGCGGTCGTTCTCGTCCGGCAGCGCCAGGGCCGCCACCAGCGGTGACCATGCCGCTTCTGGCACTTCCCAATCGGGATAGGCCAGGTGCATGTCTTCGCGGCGGGCGTGAAAGTCTTGGACCGGCCGGCTGTATTGCGCCGCCAGGCTGCGTGTCCACTCGTCGTCGATGCGGGCGGTCCATTTCGGGGCGAACAACTCTGTCTTGCCCACCGACATCAGCGCATCGCACACCCCCAGCGGAAACAGCACGCAAGCGTCGAGCAGTGCGGTGTATCGCAGCAAGCCCGCCATTCAGTAGTCCAGCCCCATTTCGCGCTCCGCGTCGGCCATGCGCTGCAGCGCCGCTTCGCTCTGGTTGCGCATGGCATCTCGATAGGCCATCACCGCCCGAAACTCGATCCTGCGGTGGGAGCCTACCTTGCGAAATGGCATCTTGCCCTGCTCCAGTTCCTTCACCAGGAACGGACGCGAGACATTCAGGAATGCCGCCGCCTCGATGGTGGACAGCTCGCGGTTTTCAGGCACCAGGCTGACGGAATGCCCTTCGCTCATCATCCCCAGCACATTCGCCAGCAGCCGGAGCACGCCCGGCGGAACTTCGATCTTCGCCTCAACACCGGCTTCGTCCGAAACGGTGATGGCCGCGGCGCGCGAATGGTCAAGCGAGGCCATCAGGCAACGCTGCGCCGCTGCTGCCATCTTCTGTTCCGCTTCGCCCAACATGGGCGCCTCAAGAATTTTCTCGTTTGTGCTCATGGGTGCTCTCCAAGGCCGCGACAGTGACCACGGCCGATGTGCACTATGCCATCAAGTGAAATAAGTGCAATAACCGCCATGGGTGCAACGTGCGTTTTGCCTGTTGTCACTGGTTCAACGCCACGGCTACGCGGCAAGGACTTCGCGCAACATCAGCAATTCTTCCGGCTCAAGGTGGAACGGCGCGTGAAGCGCGCGCACGCAGGCAGGCAGTCTTGCCTGACCCGGCCATCGGTATTACGATGTTTGATAACGTAATACCAGGAGGCACGCAGTGGCCGAGCCAACAACGTTGACCAGCAAAGGGCAAGTCACGGTGCCGCGGGAGATCCGCGAGCGGCTGGGCCTGCGTTCCGGGGACAAGATGACCTTCACG
Source organism: Ideonella sp. (assembly GCF_041287625.1). Classification (GTDB taxonomy): domain Bacteria; phylum Pseudomonadota; class Gammaproteobacteria; order Burkholderiales; family Burkholderiaceae_C; genus Ideonella. The sequence continues at coordinate 3,629 of NZ_JBGGNH010000029.1, read as the reverse complement.
CTGCTGAGCGATGGCACGGTCGTCATGCGCCCCAAGAATCGCAGCATCGCCGACGTGGCCGGCCTGCTGCAGCGGCCGGGTCAGCCGACCGTTGCCGTGGAGGACATGAACCCGTTCAAGGCATGAGTGTCGCGATCGATACCAACGTGCTGGTGCGCTTGCTGGTTCGCGATGACGAAGCCCAGTTTGCGGCAGCACTGCGGCTGGTGACAGAAGAAGCCGCCGCCGGCACGCCGGTTTTGATCCTGCTGTGCACGCTGCTGGAAACCGAGTGGGTGCTGCGCAGTCGCATGAAGCTGGATCGTCCGGTCATCGCCGACGCCTTCGTCAAGCTGCTCGAATCGACCGACTTCAGCTTCGAGCATGTGCCCACCGTGGAGGAAGCGCTGTACCTGTGGAACCATCACCCAACAGCCGACTTCGCGGATTGCCTGCAGAAGGCCCGCGCCGCACAACTCGGTCGGCTGCAGTTCATGACCTTCGACGTGGGCGCTTCCAGGCTGCCCGGCGCTCAGCTGTTGCGGTGAATCGCGAGGCCACTCCAAAACGCTCGCAGGTGTAGATCGCCGGGTCGCTGAGCACTGCGAACATCGCTTCGGCGTGCTCAGCGGTCTGCGTCTCCAGCGTGAGCCTGGCGCTGGTGACAGTGCACATCTCGGGCGCGAGGAACGAGGGTGGCTGCATGTCGCGGACGCGAGAAACGGGCTTGCCCGGAGGCGTCATCCAAACGCGCCATGATGCCTGCTCGGACGGCGCCCCGCCGTCCGGCTTACAGGAACGGGTGAGCGATGCGCTGGAACAGGGTGATCAAGGCAGCTGCTGCGGCAGCACTGTGGCTGGACCTGGCAGGGTGCCAGAGCGTGCAGCCAGAAGCGCCGCTGCTGGACCAGGTGCTGCAGCGCTGGGATGACGAGCCGCACCATGACCTGCGAAGCGTGGTCGTGATGCACCAGGGACACATCGCCGCCGAGCGCTACTTCAATGGCGAGACGGCGGACACGTTGCATGACGTGCGCTCGGCCGGCAAGAGCGTCACCTCGCTGCTGGTGGCGATTGCGGTGGACCAAGGAAGGATCCGCAGCCTGGCCGATCCGGTGCAAGCCTACTGGACGGCGGCCAGGGGCAGTGCGATTGGCGACGTGGCGCTGAGCGACGTGCTGACGATGCGCTCGGGCCTCGCGGCCTTTGACGAGGACCCGACCTCGCCTGGCCAGGAGGACAAGCTGGACGACGCGGCCGACCCGCTGGCCTTCACGCTGGGCGTGCCGCGTGCGGACCCGCCGGGGACGGTCTACCGCTACAACTCGTTGACGGCTTACATCGCTGGGCTGGTCGTCGAACAGGCGAGCGGTCAGCCCTTGCGGGACTTCGCGCGGTTGAACCTGTTCGAGCCGCTGGGCATTCGGCAGTGGCGCTGGGATGCCGACGTGGCCGGCCACACCAAGGGCCAGGGCAACCTGTGGCTGACGGCCCGCGGCATGGCGGCGCTGGGGGAGCTGGTGCGCAACAACGGCGAGTACCAGGGCCAGCGCGTCGTCACCGGGGCCGGCATCGCGCAGATGCTGCAGCCGCGCGTTGCAATCGGCAGCGTCGACCCGTATGCCGACCAATACGGTCACTTCTGGTACTTCAAGGCGATGCGCGTGGGCGGCCAGCAGGTCCCCGTGTGGTTCGCCTCGGGCAATGGCGGCAACAAGGTCTACGTGCTGCCCGAACAGGCGCTGGTGGTCACGGTGGCCTCCAGCGCCTACGGGCGGGGCTACGGCCAGCGGCGCTCGCAGGAGATCCTGCAGGCGGTGCTGGCAGCCGTGCCGGAACTCACCGCGCCCAGGCCTCGATGAAGGCCTTGGCCGAGGCGGCGATCGCATCCAGCGACGTGTCGGGTTTGAACAGCGCGCCGCCAATGCCAAAGCCATTGGCGCCAGCCTTGCGCCAGCCGGCCAGGCTTTCGGGGGTGATGCCGCCGACGGGCCAGAGCGCGGTGCCGGGCGGCAGGATGCTGGCGATGGCTTGCAGGCCTGCGGGGGGCATGGCTTCGGCGGGGAAGATCTTCAGCGCGTGGGCGCCGGCGCGCAGCGCGGCATAGGCTTCGCTGGCGGTGAAGATGCCGGGCACGCTGTAGCAGCCGAGTTCCACGGCCCGGGTCACGACGGCGGCGTCGAAGTGTGGCGAGACCATCAGGCGGGCGCCAGTGGCGGCCACGGCTTCGACCTGGGCCACCGAGGTCACGGTGCCTGCGCCGACGCAGCTGCCGGCCGGCTTCATGGCCTGCAGCAGCGAGATGGCTTCCAGCGCGCCGGGGCGGTTCAGCGGCACTTCCAGGGCGCGGAAGCCGGCGTCGAACAGGACCTGGCCGACGGCGGTGGCGCGTTCGGGCTGCAGGCCGCGCAGGATGGCCACCAACGGTGGCGTGGGCGGCCAGGCCGCGTCGTTCGTGTTCATGGGGTGTGTTCCTTGCGGCTTCAGCCGATGTGGGCTTGGAAGGCCTGCCAGGCGGCGAGCTGCACCGCCTTGGCCGAAAGCGTCTCGGTGGCATGGCCCAACTGGGCGGCGGCGCGCTCGTGCAGCACCGCCAACGCCGGTTCGCCGATCACCCGCACCGGGCCGCCGGCCAGCGCACCAAGCCGGGCCTGGTCGTGCCATTCGGCGCCAATCAGCAGGCCGCTGACATAGGCCGCAGCCGCTGCGGCCGGCATCGTGCCGGTGACGACACGGGCCCGGGCGCCAAACAGCGTGTGGCTGAGCACGCCATCGGCCGCGTCTGCCACGCCATTGGCGAAGGCTTGCGGGTCAGGTTCGGCATCGGCCGGCGCAGCCTGCATCGCGGCGGACAAAGTGCCTTGCTGGCGCAGCAGCGCAAACAGCTCGCCGCTCATGCAGGTGCGCAGCGACCGGATGCGGCCGCCTTGCAGTTGCACCCATTTGCTGTGGGTGCCGGGCAGCACGTAGCAGCCGTCGTCGGCCTTGGGGCCGAGCAGTTGCAGCGCGCCCAGCAGCTGGGTTTCTTCGCCACGCATCACGTCGACCTGGCCACGCTCGCCGCGCCAGCGCAGGCCGGGCACCAGGCGCCAGTGGCGGCCGGCTGGCGCGCCCTGCACCGGCACCGTGTGGGCGGGCAGTTCTCGCAGCGGCTCGGCTGCGTCGAGGTAAGGCACTTCCTGCCAACCCAGCGCCGAGCCGACCATGCCGGCCATGACCACCGGCGTGTCGGCGGCCAATGCCGGCCACGCAGCCAGCAGTTCGTCCAGCGCGGCGCCGAAGCGGCCGGCGCTGGCCAGCGCACCCTTTGCGTCGTGACGCTGCGCGAGCTGCTCGCCGCTGGCGCCCAGCAGACTCGCGCGCCGATGCGTGGTGCCCCAGTCGATGCCGATGAAGGAGGAAGCGGAAGCAGTCATCGTGTGCTTGGAAACTCAAGTAAAAGGGGCCCCCCGGGGTTCAACCCCGAGCGGCCCCGGATCGGGTCAGAGGCTGGACGCCTCCCGGACCTGGATCAGAACCACCATTCGATCTGGGCGCCGAAGCTGTTGCCCGAGGTCTTGTCGTTGAAGGCGTCCTGGCCGGTCACGTTGCCAGCGGCCTTGTTCCACTTGGCGAACGTGGCGTACAGGCGCAGCTCCGGGCGGTTCCAG
>NZ_JBGGNH010000028.1:0-36448 GCF_041287625.1 Ideonella sp. | reverse complement strand
GAGCGCGCCCTGCATCATCTTCGTCGATGAAATCGACGCCGTCGGGCGCCACCGCGGTGCCGGCCTGGGCGGCGGCAACGACGAGCGCGAGCAGACGCTGAACCAGATGCTGGTCGAGATGGACGGTTTCGAGACCAACCTGGGCGTGATCGTGATGGCTGCCACCAACCGGCCGGACATCCTGGACCCCGCGCTGCTGCGCCCGGGCCGCTTCGACCGCCAGGTCTACGTGACCCTGCCGGACGTGCGCGGCCGCGAACAGATCCTGAACGTGCACATGCGCAAGGTCCCGGTCGGGCAGGACATCCGCGCCGACATCCTGGCCCGTGGCACGCCTGGCTTCTCGGGTGCTGACCTGGCCAACCTGGTCAACGAAGCCGCCTTGTTCGCCGCGCGCCGCAATGGTCGCGTGGTCGAGATGGTCGACTTCGAGAAGGCCAAGGACAAGATCATGATGGGCCCGGAGCGCAAGTCCATGGTCATGGACGAGGAAGAGCGCAGGAACACGGCCTACCACGAGGCCGGCCACGCCATCATCGCGCAGCTGCTGCCCAAGCTGGACCCGGTGCACAAGGTGACCATCATCCCGCGTGGCGGCGCCTTGGGCGTGACCATCTCGCTGCCCGAGAAGGATCGCTACAGCGTCGACAAGGTCCGCATGCTGAGCCGCATCTCGATGCTGTTCGGTGGCCGCATCGCCGAAGAAGTCTTCATGGACCAGATGACGACAGGCGCAAGCAGCGACTTCGAACGCGCCACGCAGACGGCCAAGGACATGGTGATGCGCTACGGCATGACCGACGCGCTTGGCCCCATCGTGTACTCGGAAAACGAGGGCGAGGTGTTCCTCGGTCGTTCGGTCACGAAGACGACGAACATGTCCGAAGAAACGATGCGCAAGGTGGATGCCGAAGTTCGCCGCATCATCGACGAGCAATACAACATTGCGCGCAGGCTGATCGAGGACAACGCCGACAAGATGCATGCGATGGCCAAGGCGCTGCTCGAATGGGAAACCATCGACGGTGAGCAGATTGCCGACATCATGGGTGGCAAGCCACCGCGCCCGCCCAAGGACTGGACGCCTTCGGCCAGCAAGACCGGCACCGGCCCGACGCCGCCGGTCAACCCTGACAGCGCGCCGGCAGCCGCCTGAGCTGTTTCGCAAGGCGCATGACTTGTGCGCCAGACCTTCAACGGGGCTTCATGCCCCGTTGTGCATTTCCGGACCGGAGTTCAACGCCCATGCCTTGGCAAACCGCCCGCTTCCTGATCGACCTGCAGCGTCCGCAGGTGATGGGCATCGTCAATGTCACGCCCGACTCGTTTTCCGACGGCGGCCACCATGCCGCGCCCGAGCAGGCGATGGCCCATTGCGAGTTGCTGCTGGTCGAGGGCGCGGACATCCTGGACATCGGCGGCGAATCGACGCGCCCCGGTTCTGTCATGCCGAGTTGGCAGGATGAACTGGCGCGGGTGCTGCCGGTGGTGCGCCATGCGGTGACGCTGGGCGTGCCGGTGTCGGTCGACACCAGCCGGCCCGAGGTCATCGCCGAGGTGCTGGCCGCGGGGGCCGACATCATCAACGACATCCGCTCGCTGAGCTGGCCAGGCGCGCTGGCCTGCATGGTGCAGGCGCCGCAGGCCGGCGTCTGCGTGATGCACATGCAGGGCCAGCCCGGCACCATGCAGTTGCGGCCACATTACGACGACGTGCTGGCCGACGTGCGGGCGTTCCTCGCGGAGCGCGTGCAGGTGCTGCGCGAGGCGGGTGTGGCCGACGCGCGCATCATGCTCGACCCGGGCTACGGATTCGGCAAGACCAGCGAGCACAACTGGGCCCTGCTGCGCGGCCAGGTCCAGCTTTTGGACCTGGGCTTTCCCCTGCTGGCCGGTTGGTCACGCAAAGGCACACTCGGCCAGCTGACCGGCCGGCCGGTGGGCGAGCGCATGGTGGCCAGCGTGGCCGCGGCGCTGGCTTCCGCCACGCACGGTGCGCGTGTGTTGCGGGTGCACGACGTGGCAGCCACGGTCGACGCCCTGAAGGTCTGGCAGGCTGCCGGTCTGGCCGCTTGAAGCGCCTCGGACTTTCTTCTCCTCATCTTCATCAAAGACGCTGCTTTCACGGCGCAGGAACACTTCCATGGCACGACAGTTTTTTGGCACCGACGGCATCCGCGGCACCGTGGGCACCTATCCGATCACCGCAGACTTTTCGCTGCGCCTGGGACATGCCGTGGGGCAGGTGCTGGCCGCCGCGAGCCCTGGCCGGCAGCCCACGGTGTTGATCGGCAAGGACACGCGCATTTCCGGCTACATGATGGAGTCTGCACTGGAGGCGGGTTTTGTGTCGGCCGGTGTCAACGTGCTGTTGACCGGGCCGCTGCCGACGCCTGGCGTGGCCTACCTGACGCGGGCGCTGCGCCTGGACCTGGGCGTGGTGATCAGCGCCTCGCACAATGCCTTTCCCGACAACGGCATCAAGTTCTTCTCGGCCCGTGGCGAAAAGCTGTCGGATGCCTGGGAAGAAGCGGTTGAGCAGGCCCTCGCGCAGCCGCCGGCCTGGGCCGACTCGGCGCATCTGGGCCGCGCCCGCAGGCTCAGCGACGCGCAAGGCCGCTATGTCGAGTTCTGCAAGAGCACCGTCAGCGGCGAGTTGACGCTCAAGGGCTTGAAGATTGTGGTGGACGCGGCGCACGGCGCGGCCTACCAGGTCGCGCCAGCCGTCTTCCACGAACTTGGCGCGGAGGTGGTCAGCATCGGCGTGTCGCCGAACGGTACGAACATCAATGCCAACGTTGGCGCCACCGCGCCGGCGGCGCTGGTGGCCGCGGTGCAGCAACATGGCGCCGACTACGGCGTGGCGCTGGACGGTGACGCTGACCGGCTGCAGTTGGTGAATGGGGCGGGGCGGCTGTTCAACGGCGACGAACTGCTGTTCCTGCTGGCCCAGGACCGGCAGGCGCTGGGCGAGGTGGTGCCGGGCGTGGTGGGCACGCTGATGACCAACATGGCGGTCGAGCTGGCGCTTGCCGAAAGCGGCATCGAGCTGGTCCGCGCCAAGGTGGGTGACCGTTACGTGCTGGAGGAGCTGGGCCGGCGTGGCTGGCTGCTCGGCGGCGAAAGCTCGGGCCACCTGCTGGCGCTGGACTGCCACAGTACCGGTGACGGCATCGTCAGTGCGCTGCAGGTGCTGCAGGCGGTGCAGCGCAGCGGCCGCAGCCTGGCCGAACTTGTCGGCCCGGTGCAGCTGTTTCCACAGACCATGATCAACGTGCGGCTGGCCGAGGGCAGCGACTGGCGCGCCAACCGCGTGCTGGCAGGTGCGACCGAGGCCGCTGAAAAGGCGCTGGGCCGCGGCGGGCGGGTGCTGATCCGTGCCTCGGGCACCGAGCCGGTGCTGCGTGTGATGGTCGAGGCCCGGGACCCACAGCAGGCCCGCCAGACAGCAGAGCAACTTGCCGCCGCGGCTGTTCAAACCGCCTGAGGCACCTGCAAGCCCTTGTTTTGCTGGGATTTTCCCAGGAAGTTGGCGTTTCATGACGGTCTCATGACGTCTTCATGGCGTCGCCCAGATCATTGTCATGAATGTCACAGTGGCGTCACAGACCCTTTCTACAGTGCAGGCATCGCGGGGCAATGCGCCCCGATTCCCCACTGACGAAGGGTCTGTTCCATGGTTTCCACTTTCGTTCGTTTCTCGCTGGCCAGCGCTGCGCTGGCACTGGCCTCCACCGCCTTTGCACAAGACGTGACCGGCGCAGGCGCGTCCTTCCCCGCTCCGGTCTACGCCAAGTGGGCGGACCTCTACAGCAAGGCCAGCGGCGCACACATCAACTACCAATCGGTGGGTTCGGGTGCCGGCATCAAGCAGATCAAGGCCAAGACGGTGGACTTCGGTGCCTCCGATGCGCCGCTGAAGGACGAAGAACTCGCCGCTGACGGCCTGGTCCAGTTTCCCACCGTGATCGGCGGTGTGGTGCCGGTGGTCAACATCAAGGGCATCGCCCCGGGCCAGCTGAAGCTGACGGGCCAGGTGCTGGGCGACATCTACCTGGGCAAGGTCACCAAGTGGAATGACGCTTCCATCGCCGCGCTGAACGCCGGCGTGGCACTGCCGGATGCCGAGATCGCCGTGGTCCGCCGCGCCGATGGTTCGGGCACGAGCTTCATCTTCACGAACTACCTGTCCAAGGTGAATGCCGACTGGAAGGCCAACGTCGGCGAAGGCACCGCGGTCAACTGGCCCACCGGCGCGGGTGGCAAGGGCAACGAAGGCGTGTCGTCCTACGTGCAGCGCCTGCCGAACTCCATCGGCTACGTCGAATACGCCTACGCCAAGCAGAACAAGATGGCGTTCGTGATGCTGAAGAACAAGGACGGCCAGTTCGTTGGCCCGGATGACCTGAACTTCAAGGCCGCCGCCGCTGGTGCCGACTGGTCCAAGAGCTTCTACCAGGTGCTGACCGAACAGGCCGGCAAGGACAGCTGGCCCATCACCGGTGCCACCTTCATCCTGATGCACAAGGTGCAGGACAAGCCGGCCCAGGCCGCCGCCGCGCTGAAGTTCTTCGACTGGGCTTACAGCAACGGCGACAAGCCGGCGATGGAACTGGAATACGTGGCGCTGCCCGACTCGCTCAAGGCCCTGATCCACAAGCAGTGGGCCGAGATCAAGGATGGTTCCGGCAAGGCCATCGCCTACAAGTGATCTTGCACTGAGCGCGCAGCAAGGGGCGCGGCGGCCGATGCCGCCTCCGCCCCGCCTGTGTGCCGTGCCACTGGAGCCTCCAAAGTGACTGCTACGATGCCTGCACACTCACTGCCTTCCGACATCGAGATGGTCCGAACCTCTCCTGCGGGCCGTCCCGGTTCGCGGCGCATGCGCGCGCCCTGGGCCGATCGGCTGTTTTCACTCGCCGCCCATTCGGCTGCTTGGCTGACGCTGGCCCTGTTGCTGGGCATCCTGATTTCTCTTGTGGTGGGCGCGATGCCTGCCATCCGTGAATACGGGTTCTCCTTCCTCTGGCGCACCGAATGGGACCCCGTTGGGGATCACTACGGCGGCTTGGTGATGATTTACGGCACGCTGATGACCTCGGTCATCGCGCTGCTGATCGCCGTGCCGGTGAGCTTCGGCATCGCGCTGTTCCTGACCGAACTCTCGCCGAACTGGCTGAAACGGCCACTGGGCATTGCGGTTGAGTTGCTGGCGGCAGTGCCGTCCATCGTCTACGGCATGTGGGGCCTGCTGGTCTTCAGCCCACTGCTGGCAACCTATGTGCAGCAACCGCTGCAGCACTTGTTCAAAGGCGTACCGGTGCTTGGCGCGTTTTTCTCCGGCCCGCCGGTGGGCATCGGCCTGCTGTCGGCCGGCATCATCCTGGCGATCATGATCATCCCGTTCATTGCCTCGGTGATGCGCGACGTGTTCGAGGTGACGCCGCCGATGCTCAAGGAGTCTGCCTACGGACTGGGCTCGACGACCTGGGAAGTCATGTTCAAGGTCGTGTTGCCTTTCACCAAGACCGGCGTGGTCGGCGGCATCATGCTGGGCCTGGGTCGCGCGTTGGGCGAGACCATGGCGGTCACCTTTCTGATCGGCAACGCCAACCAGCTGAACTCGCTGTCGCTGTTCGAGCCTGCCAACAGCATCACCTCGGCGCTGGCCAATGAGTTCGCCGAAGCCGGCGAGGGCCTGCACCAGGCCTCGCTGATCTACCTCGGCCTGGTGCTGTTTTTCATCACATTCGTGGTGCTGGCCTGCTCCAAGCTGCTGCTGGCCCGCCTCAAGAAGAATGAAGGGAGCCGCACATGAGCTTGGCGACTCTGGACGCTGGCCGCTTGGCCATGCACAAGCGGCGCCAGCGCGTCAACACGGTGGCGCTGTCGCTGTCGCTGGCGGCCATGGCCTTCGGCGTGTTCTGGCTGCTGTGGATCCTGTTCGAGACCTTCCGGCTGGGCATTGGCGGTCTGAATCTGGCCGTGTTCACCGAAATGACACCGCCGCCGCAGGACGAGGGCGGGGGGCTGGCCAATGCCATCTATGGTTCCCTGATCATGGTGACCTTGGCCACCTGCGTCGGCACGCCGATCGGCATCTTGGCCGGCATCTACCTGGCCGAGTACGGCCAGAAGGCCTGGCTGGGCCGCATCACCCAGTTCATCAACGACATCCTGCTGTCGGCACCGTCCATCGTGATCGGCCTGTTCGTGGGTTGGGTCGTGGTGGTGCAGTTCAAGAGCTATTCCGGCTGGGCGGGTGTCGCTGCACTGTCTTTGATCGTGATCCCGGTGGTCATCCGCACCACCGAGAACATGCTGACGCTGGTGCCGCATGCGCTGCGTGAAGCGGCCTACGCGCTGGGCACGCCGAAGTGGAAGGTGATCTTCTCGATCACGCTGAAGTCGGCCCGTGCCGGCGTGGTCACCGGCGTGCTGCTGGCGGTGGCCCGCATTGCAGGGGAAACCGCGCCGCTGCTGTTCACTGCGCTGTCCAACCAGTTCTGGTCGTCCGACCTGAGCAGGCCCATGGCCAGCCTGCCGGTGACGATCTTCAAGTTCGCGATGAGCCCTTACGAGAACTGGCAGAAGCTGGCGTGGGCTGGCGTGTTCCTGATCACCATGGGCGTGCTGGCGCTGAACATCCTCGCGCGGGTCTTCTTCCGCAAACAACACTGATTTCTGGCGAACACCATCATGGATGCAAAAGTCGAACTTCCCGTGACCGAGAAAGCCAAGATCACGGTGCGGGACCTGAACTTCTACTACGGCAGCTTCCACGCGCTCAAGCGCATCAACCTGGACATTCCCGAGAAGAAGGCCACGGCGTTCATCGGCCCGTCGGGCTGCGGCAAGTCCACGCTGCTGCGCACCTTCAATCGCATGTTCGAGCTCTACCCCGAGCAGCGCGCCGAAGGCCAAATCCTGGTCGATGGCGAGAACGTGCTGGACAGCAAGCTGGATGTGTCGCTGATCCGTGCCAAGGTTGGCATGGTCTTCCAGAAGCCCACGCCCTTCCCGATGTCGATCTACGACAACATCGCGTTTGGCGTGCGGCTGTTCGAGAACCTTTCGCGCGTCGAGATGGACGAGCGGGTGGAATGGGCGCTGAAGAAGTCCGCGCTGTGGACCGAAGTCAAGGACAAGCTGGGCCAGAGCGGTTCGGGCCTGTCGGGCGGCCAGCAGCAGCGGCTGTGCATTGCACGCGGCATCGCGATCAAGCCGGAAGTGCTGCTGCTGGACGAACCCTGCTCGGCGCTGGACCCGATCTCCACCGGCAAGGTCGAAGAACTGATCACCGAGCTGAAGAGCGACTACACCGTGGTCATCGTCACGCACAACATGCAGCAGGCTGCCCGTGTCTCGGACTACACCGCCTACATGTACCTGGGCGACCTGATCGAATTTGGCCCGACGCGTGACCTCTTCATGAAGCCCAAGAAGAAAGACACCGAGGACTACATCACCGGTCGCTTCGGCTGACCGCCCCCGCGTCGCGGTGCCATCCAAGGGAACAGAACATGAGTGACAAACACCTCTCCACCCAGTTCGACGCTGAACTCAGCGCCGTCTCCACCCGCGTGCTGGAAATGGGCGGGCTGGTCGAGGCGCAGGTGGCCCAGGCCATTTACGCGCTGACCAACTACAGCGCCGAAACGGCCACCCAGGTGCTGGCGCTGGAAGAACGCGTGAACCGGCTGGAAGTCGAGATCGATGCCGACCTGTCGGCCATCATCGCCCGCCGCCAGCCGACCGCACGCGACCTGCGGCTGCTGATCGCGATCTCCAAGACCATCGGCAACCTGGAGCGTGTCGGCGACGAAGCCGCCCGCATCGCACGCACGGTGCAGCGCCTGATCAACACGGGCGTGTTCAGCCGCCTGCGCCTGCCGGTGCAGGACGTGTCGTTCGAGGCCAGCCTGGCCACCGCTTCGCTGCGCAAGGCGCTGGACGCCTTTGCGCGCCTTGACACGGTGCAGGCGCTGGACGTCATCAAGCAGGACGGCCAGATCGACCAGGAGTTCGACGGCCTGATGCGCAAGCTCATCACCTACATGATGGAAGACCCGCGCACGATCTCGGCCAGCATCGACTTGGTGTTCGTGGCCAAGGCCATCGAGCGCGTGGGCGACCATGCCAAGAACCTCGCCGAGCAGATCATCTACATCGTCAAGGGCACTGACGTGCGCCACAACACGGTTGAAGCGGTGGAAACCATCGCATTGACCCGCAACTGACCCACGGGACACCACATGCCCTCCATTCTGGTGGTTGAAGACGAATCGGCGATTGCCGAGCTGATTGCCATCAACCTGCGCCATGCAGGTTTTGAGATCACGCTTGCTGAAAACGCCGACCAGGCGTTGGTCGCGGTGGACGCCGTGCTGCCGGATCTGGTGCTGCTGGACTGGATGCTGCCGGGCCAGTCCGGCGTGGCCCTGGCCCGCCGCTGGCGTGCCGATGCGCGCACCAAGGAGCTGCCCATCATCATGCTGACGGCGCGGGCCGACGAGTCCGACAAGGTCTCGGGGCTGGACGCCGGTGCGGATGACTACCTGACCAAGCCGTTTTCGACCCAGGAACTGCTGGCCCGCATCCGCGCCGTGCTGCGCCGCCGCGTGCCCGAGGCGCTGGACGCCGCGGTCGAAGTCGGCGGCCTGCGGCTGGATCCTTCCACCCGCCGCGTCGCCCGCCTGGGTGTGGAGCTCAAGCTCGGCCCGACCGAATTCCGCCTGCTGCATTTCTTCCTGACGCACCCGGAGCGCGTGCACAGCCGGGCCCAACTGCTGGACCGGGTCTGGGGCGACCACGTGTTCATCGAGGAACGCACGGTGGACGTACACGTCAAGCGCCTGCGAGAGGCGCTGCAACCAGCGCAATGTGCGCAGATGATCGAGACCGTGCGCGGTGCCGGCTACCGGCTGACCCAGCAGGTCATGGCCTCCGCGCCTTCGGCCTGACCGCGCGTTTCAGGACGTCTGCATGTTCTGGTTGGGACCGCGGGTCCTCTTCGCGGTGATGGCCGCGGTCGTCGGTGGCGCCTTGGGCCACCTGTGTGGCGAACGCCTTGGCATGCCGCAACTGGGCAGCCTGCTGGGCTCGGGTGTGCTGGTGGCGTTGGCTGCGGTGGTCGACAGCCTGCGTGGCGCCCAGCTGCTGGGCTGGCTGACGGGTGAGCTAGATGATGGTTGCCCGCGCCAGAACGGTTTCTGGGGTGAAGCCGGCGCGCGCATCGAGCGCGCGCTGCGGCAGCGTGAGAAGGCCACCGCGCGTGAGCGCGAGCGGCTGAGCCAGTTCCTGTCCGGCATCGAGGCCTCGCCGAACGGCGTGCTGCTGCTGGATGCGCGGGAGCAAATCGAATGGTGCAACCAGGTCGCTGCCGAGCACCTGGGGCTGGACGCGCAGCGCGACTTGCAGCAGCGCATCACCAATCTGGTCCGCGCGCCAGCGTTCGTGGCCCACCTGCATGGCGGCCCCAGCGACCAGCCGGTGCAGATCCCCAGCCTGCACGGCCGCGGCCAACTTTCCATCCTCGTGCGGCCCTATGGCGACGGCCAACACCTGCTGATCACCCAGGACGTGACCGCCCGTGAGCGGGCCGATGCCACCCGACGCGATTTCGTCGCCAACGTCTCGCACGAGATCCGCACGCCGCTGACGGTGCTCGCCGGCTTTGTCGAAACCATGGCCACCTTGCCGCTCAGCGAGGTCGAGCGCCAGCGCGTCCTGTCACTGATGGGGCAGCAGACCCGCCGCATGCAGGCCCTGGTGGGTGACCTGCTGACGCTGACCCGCCTGGAAGGCAGCCCGCGACCGCCGTCGGATGCCTGGCTGCCGCTGCAGCGCCTGGGCGATGCGGTCGACACCGATGCCCGCAGCCTGTCCAACGGCAGGCACCAGCTCAGCTTCCATTGGGAAGACGAGGCAAGCGGCGAAGCGGACGGCGCCGAAGGCCTGCAACTGGCTGGCAACGAGGTGGAACTGCAAAGCGGCGTGGGCAACCTGGTCAACAACGCGGTGCGCTACACGCCAGACGGCGGCTCGGTGAGCGTGCGCTGTTGCCGCCGGCCGGATGGCGCGCTGGAAATCCGCGTCAGCGACACCGGGCCCGGCATCGCACCCGAGCACCTGCCACGGCTCACTGAACGCTTCTACCGCGTCGACGGCAGCCGCTCGCGCGACACCGGCGGCACGGGCCTGGGCCTGTCCATCGTCAAGCATGTGGCGCAGCGGCATGGCGGCGAGCTGCGCATTGCCAGCGAACTCGGCCGCGGCTCCACCTTCACGCTGTTGCTGCCTGCCTCGCGGGTTCGCCCGTTGGTCTCGCAGCCGCAAGCGGCCACCGCGTCCAGCTGAGATCCGGTCAGGAGCCGCGCCGGTACAAGGCGAAGTATTCGCCGCGGTCCACCGGCCGGTGGAACTTGGCGAGCAACTGCCAGCCAGCCGGTGCTTCGGCCTGGGCCGTGCGTGTCAACAGCAGCAGGTGCTCGCAGGTCGCAGGCATCGGGGTGACCGCAGGCGGGTTGGGCGGCAGCAGCGCCTTGGCGGCGGCCGCCTTGTCCTCTTCGCTGCGCGCGTCCACCTGGTAGTTGCCAAACACCTCCAGTCCGGCCACGTGGGTGCGGCTCAGGCCTGGTGCCAGCAGGCAGGCTTGGGCCGGCACCAGGCGGGCGATCTGCTGCACCAGCGGGCGGGTGCTGCGGCCGTAGTCCAGCACCGGCAGCAGCAGCGTCATCAGCAGCAGCCAGGCCAGTGCCACGCCGCTGGCCGGCAGCACCAGGCTCTTCCACAGCGGATGGCGATGCCGCGAAGTGCGCCAGCGCACCAGCCACAGCCAGGCCAGCGTGCCGGCCACGGCAAAGGCCAGCGCCGGCAGTGAGAACTCAGATTCGTAGCCTGGCACCAGGCGCAGGATGTTGCGCAGCGGCTGGGGTGGCGTGCCGGTTTGCGCCGAGAGGTAGATCACCCAGACGGCCAGGCCGGCCACGCTGAAGAAGAACACCGAGAACCAGTCGATGGCCGCGCCGGTGCTGCGTTGCAGCGTGGGCAGCGCAAAAGCGGCCAGGATGGCCAGCCCGGGCAGCGCCAGCATCAGCGCCCGGTCCGAGCCGCCCATCAGCACCGAGCTGAGCAGTGCAATCAGCACCGTGCTGGCCGGAATGGCAATGTGCCGGTACGGCCAGTGGCTGCGCCAGCGCCACAGCGTCCACACGGCCATGGGCCAGGCCGGCCAGGTGAACCACAGCAGCAGGCGCAGCAGCCCCAGCCACTCGGCCGGCTGCTCGCGCAAGGCCACGCGCCATTGCCATGCGTGAGTCAGGGTGGCGGCCAGTGCGGCCACCAGCAGCGAGGCCACCAGCCAGGGCCACAGCGCGCGCATGCTGGCATGGCTGGAGCGCTGGCTCAGCGGCAGGGCAATCAGGCCCAACGCGGTCGCAATGCTGGGCGCGCCGCTGAGCGCCAGCGCCGGCAGCGCAACCAGCACCGCCAGCGCCACCCGGCGGCGACTGTAGGGCGCTGCGGACATGGCCCAGATGAACAGCGACACCAGGCTCAGCTGCAGCAGCTCGGGCGTTGTTTCGTGGCCGAGTTGCAGCAGTCCCAGTGTGGCAATGGTGGCCAGCAGCGCACCATCGGCCATCGCACGGGCGTAGTCCACCGGCTCGGCCTCGCCGCCAAACGCGAAGGGCACGGGCTGGGCGGCATCGGTGCGCGCCAGGTGGAACATCGCGTACCAGACCAGCGACAGCGTCAGCGCCAGCAGCAAGGTGAACGGCAGGCGCGCAGCCAGGGCCGGGTCAAGCCAGTGGCCCAGCAGCTGCACCGACCAGGCGCCGATCCAATGCGGCAGCAGGGCGGTCTCAGGCGGCAGCTGGCCCAGCGAAGGCGCCCACCACGAGGTGCGGCCTTCGGCCATTGCCCGCATGTAGCCGAATGCCGTCAGGTCGGCATTGCGCCAGGGGTCCCGGCCGAACAGGCCGGGCAGCAGGTAGGCGGCGCAGAACAGCAGCAACGCAATGCGGGGCAGGCGCTGCGCGGCGCGCTGGGTCACGAGGGCAGGGGTCGGTTGATTCACGGCTGGATCATGCCAACAAGCGGGCCGATCAAGGTTTCAGAACGAGGCGGAAACCCAACGCCGGCAGGTGCGCGGGTCTGTTCGTGTGCCCTGGCAGGCAATAAAAAAGGCAGCCAGTGGCTGCCTTTCGGGGAGCGAGCGCTGTGCAGGACACAGGCCGCCAATCTCACTTCTTGATGCCGACGCGCGCAAACTTGTTGCGGAACTTCTCGACGCGGCCGCCCAGCGTGTCCACGCTCTTTTGCTGGCCGGTGTAGAACGGGTGGGATTCGCTGGTGGTTTCCAGCTTGAACAGCGGCAGTTCGCGGCCGTCTTCCAGCTTGATCGATTCCCTGGTCGGCGCGCAGGAGCGCGTCACGAATTGGAAACCGTTGGATTGGTCCACGAACACAACGTCGCGGTAGTTCGGGTGAATGCCTGTTTTCATGGCGCTTTGAGGCGGAAACCGCCTTCCTTCGTCGCTGGTGAGCCAACAGCCACGCCAGCCCCATGCCAGCGCACTTTTCGACAGCGGAAAAACGAGCATTATAGCGCAGCGTGCTGCGCCACTGTCCGTGCCGGCATGTGCGCCAGGTCACGGACCTGCCTCCAAGGCATCGTCCTTGCGGTCCGATCACCCGCCTCTTCGCATCATGTCGAAGAAGTCGAGGTTGTTCTTGGAGGCCTTCATCTTGTCGAGCACGAACTCCATCGCCTCCATCTCGTCCATGTTGTAGAGCAGCTTGCGCAGGATCCAGGTCTTTTGCAGGATCTCCGGCTTCAGCAGCAACTCTTCGCGGCGGGTGCCGGACTTGTTGATCTGGATGGACGGATAGACGCGTTTTTCGGCCATGCGGCGATCCAGGTGGATTTCGCAGTTGCCGGTGCCCTTGAACTCTTCGTAGATGACCTCGTCCATCTTCGAGCCGGTGTCGACCAGCGCGGTGCCGATGATGGTCAGCGAGCCGCCTTCCTCGACATTGCGGGCCGCGCCGAAGAAGCGCTTGGGGCGCTGCAGCGCGTTGGCGTCCACGCCGCCCGTCAGCACCTTGCCGGACGAGGGCAGCACGTTGTTGTAGGCGCGGGCCAGGCGGGTGATGGAGTCCAGCAGGATCACCACGTCCTTGCCCAGCTCAACCAGGCGCTTGGCGCGCTCGATCACCATTTCGGCCACCTGCACATGGCGCGCAGCCGGTTCGTCGAAGGTCGAGGAAATGACTTCACCGCGCACGCCGCGGACCATTTCGGTCACTTCTTCTGGTCGCTCGTCGACCAGCAGCACGATCAGGTGGATCTCGGGATGGTTGGCCACCAGCGCGTGCGCGATGTGCTTCATCATCACCGTCTTGCCGGTCTTGGGCTGGGCGACCAGCAGTGCGCGCTGGCCCTTGCCGATCGGTGCGATCAGGTCGACGATGCGGCCGGTGATGTTCTCGTCGGCCTTCAGTCCGTCACGCTCAAGCTTGAATGCCTCTTTCGGGAAGAGCGGCGTCAGGTTCTCGAACATGATCTTGTGCTTGTTCTCCTCGGGCGTCAGGCCGTTCACGCGGTCGACCTTGACCAGAGCGAAGTAGCGCTCACCGTCCTTGGGCACCCGCACTTCGCCTTCGATCAGGTCGCCGGTGTGCAGGTTGAAGCGGCGGATCTGGCTGGGCGACAGGTAGATGTCGTCGGTTGACGCCATGTAGCTGCTGTCGATGGAGCGCAGGAAGCCGAAGCCGTCTGGCAGCACTTCCAGCACACCATCGCCGAACACCTGCTCGCCCGCCTTGGCGCGCTTTTTCATGATCGCGAACATCAACTCCTGCTTGCGCAGGCGCGAGACGTTGTCGATCTCCAGCGCTTCGCCCATCTCGATCAGGGCCGAGACGTGAAGGGCTTTCAGTTCTGAAAGATGCATCGGGATTCACCCTTGGGGTGGTTGGACCGCGCCCGCTCCGAAGGCGGCGGCCCTGGCGTGCCGCGTTGCGGAGGGCGGTTTGCTGCCTTTTGGCAGCGGGCCGGACACCGACACGCGATACAAGAAACTGTTGTGGGAGCTGTGGGCCGTGAAACTCACGCGCCGGAGAACCGCTGGGTTCTGGGGCGTGGTGGCCTTGAAGCCTGTTTGCAGCAGCGGGGCGGGGCTTGTGGATGACCAACTTGTGGCCACCGCACCCGGTGCTTCAGGCGAGATTATAGATGAGCGTCGATCAGCGATTGGATTTTCGCCTTCGGATGGCTGCCGACCAGGGTTTCGGCAAACTGGCCGTCCTTGAAGACCATCAGCGTCGGAATGCCGCGGATGCCGAACTTGGCCGGGACTTCGCGGTTGTCGTCGACGTTCATCTTGGTGATCTGGATCTTGTCGCCGTAGTGGGCGGCCAGTTCTTCCAGCGCCGGGGCAATCGCCTTGCAGGGACCGCACCATTCAGCCCAGAAGTCGACCAGCACCGGCTTGCCGGATTGCAGGACGTCGGCTTCGAAGGAAGCGTCGGAAATATGCTTGATCAGTTCGCTGCTCATGGGAAGTTCCTGTGGGGAGACCGGACGGCACAGCCTGTTGCGATGCTGCACTGGCCGGACCCGGGACGCGAGGGAGGAGACTCAGAGATGGGGCCAACCCATGCCTGTTCAACCCTGCGGAAGCCTTGTTCTCGGCCCTGGTTTCAGGACCTGTAAAAAGGCGAGTTGATTCTGACACAAAGCCCGTCGACACGCAGGCGGCGCGGATACCGTGCCACAGCGGGGCAAGCCGTGCAGAAATAGTGTGCACTTGTAGTGTTGATCCGGACATCGGCCGGTCGATGCAAGGGTTTCAATCGTGCCGAGCTATTCCGTCGTCCCATGGTTGCCACCGCCTCCTCATCCACCCCTTCGCCCGCTTCGCCTGCCGCCTCTGCCGCCATGGCCAAGCCGGTGCGCATGTTCAGCCGTTTCCAGCTGCTGCGACTGGTGGGGAAAAGTGACCGCACGATGGGCTGGGCGGCCCTGGACACCCACAACCAGCAGGAATGCCTTCTGGTCATCCCGCGTCAGCAAATCGAAGCCGAGTCCGCCGCGGCTTGGCAGCAGGCGGCGCAGCGCGCCGCGCGGCTGCAGCATCCGCAGTTGGCCAAGCCGCTGGAGATCGGCGTGCACGATCGCTGGCCTTTCATCGCCTACGACCGCACCCGCGCCGTTTCGTGGCCGGAGAAATTCTCGCGCCAGGGAGCGCCCGCGGCCGAACTGGCCGGCTGGGCCTCCCAGATTGCGCAAGGCCTGGCCTTCGCCCATGAAGCCGGCGTTGCCCACCGGGACCTGCAGCCCTGGATGCTGGCCATCGGCGAACAGCAGCAGGTCAGCGTGATGGGCCTCGAAGCTGCCGCGCATCCGACCGAGACCCAGCATGACGGCGGGCTCGACGCCTTGCGCGCCGTGCGCGACGCGGCCGAGCAGGACGTGCTGGCGCTGGGCCTGGTGATGCACCACGCGCTGGTCGGCCAGCCGGCGCTGGACGAGCCCGACGTGGTCCATGTGATGCAGCGCATGCCGCCGCTGGGCCAGGAAATCGTGCGCCTGCCCTGGACCGTGCCACGGCCGATTCCTGAGCCGCTGCGCGCCATCGTCAACCGCTGCACCGACCGCCAGCCGCGCCTGCGCTACCGGAGCGCCCGCACACTGCAGCGTGCGCTGGAGGGCTGGCTGAAGACGCAGGATGATGATGGTGGCCCGCTGGCACTGCTGCGCGACCGGCTGCGCACCGTTGGCGTGTTGCCGGCCCAGCCCGGCGGCGCCGAGCGGGTGGCCCACCTGGCCTTGATGGAACGTGGCCGCACCAGCGAGCTGGCCGAGCTGGTGCTGGGGGACATTGCGCTCGCCTTCGAACTGCTGCGCCGGGTCAACAGCGCCCAGCTGCGCGGCGGCCAGGTGTCGGATGACGGCCCGGTGCTGATGTTGCGCCGGGCGATTGCGATGCTGGGGCTGGACGGTGTGCGCCAGGCGGCACTTGGCCTGCGCCGCTGGCCCGGCACGCTGGACGATGCCGCCGCCAGCCAACTTGAAACCTTGATGCGCCGCGCCCACCGCGCCGCCCGGCTGGCCGTGCGGCTGGTCCCGGCCGGCTACGACGGCGAGGTCGTCTACCTGATCTCGTTGCTGCAGAACCTCGGCCGGCTGGTGGTCCAGTACCACTTTCCGGAAGAGGCTGAACAGATCCGCAGGCTGATGCAGAACGATGACGCGCCAGCGACTGCGCCAGACGCACATGGCATGAGCCCCGAAGCAGCCTCTTTTGCGGTGCTGGGATTGGACCTGGACGAACTGGGTGTGGCCGTGGCGCAGCACTGGGGTCTGGACGACAGCGTGCTGGCCTTGATGCGCCGCGTGCCGCCGAATGCGCCTGTGCGGGGCGCCGACAGCGACACCGACAACCTGCGCACCACCGCCAGTTGCGCCGGTGAACTTGTCGACGCGCTGAACCAGCCCGCCACGCGGGTGCAGGCGGCATTGCGCCAGGTTGTGCAACGTTATGCGCGTGCGCTGAACCTCAGCGGGCGCGAAATGCAGGACGCCCTGCAACTCGAATTGCAAGGCGGTGACGCGACCGGCCTGCCGAATGGCAGCCCGTCGCCGGCTGCCGGAGATGGCCAGCCTGCCGGGCTGCGCCGCCAAAACGTTTCTTGAAATCACGCCCTCGCCGGCGTGCCATTCATGGCAGTACCCACTCCCGCCGCCACGCCGCAGCAACTGGGCCGCTTCACGCTGAAGGCCTTGCTGGGGCAGGGCTCGCAGGCCACCGTCTGGCTGGCCTGGGATCCATTGCTGCAGCGCGAGGTCGCAATCAAGCTGCTGCGCCCGGAAGTCACCGGCGACCAGCGCGACGCCTGGCTGGCCGAAGCGCGGTTGATGAGCGGCCTGTCGCACCCCAACATCGTGGCCGTGCACGAAGCCGTGCAGGAAGGCGGCCGGGCCTGGATGGTGCTGGAGCGCGTCGAAGGGCTGACGCTGGCCGACCGCCTGGCGCGCCAGGGCGCGATGGCCCCGCGCGAAGCGGCCGAGATGATGCTGCAGGTGCTGGACGCGCTGGCCTGCGCGCATGGCCACGGCATCATCCACCGCGACCTGAAGCCGGCCAATGTGCTGCTGGCCCGCGACGGCCGCGCCCGGGTGATGGACTTCGGCATCGCGATCCGGCTGTCGGCCGCGCCGGACGGTCGCATCGTCGGCTCGGTCGCGACCATTTCACCCGAAGGCGCCAGCGGCCAGGCCGCCACGCCGGCGATGGACATCTTTGCCGCCGGCATGCTGCTGGGCCATGCGCTGCTGGGCCAACCCCTGCGCACCGGCATGGACGGCCTGACGCCGACCGCGATGCTGCAGCGCGCGGTGGCCGAGCCGGTCGGCTGGCCCGAGCCTGCGCCGCAGCTGGTCGACGATCCCTTGCGTGCGCTGGTGCTGCGCGCGGTGGCGGCGCAGCCCGCCATGCGTTTCGAATCGGCCGCGGCCTTTCGGGAGGCGCTGGGCGGCTGGCTGAATCCGGAGGCGCCGCAGCCTGCGGCCAGCCACGCGACGCTGGAATTCCTGCTGCGCCGCATGCGGCTGACGGGTGACTTCCCGGCGCTGTCGGATTCCGTGATGCGCATCCAGCGCGTGACCGCATCGGACAGCGAGAGCGTGCATGCGCTTTCGGCCGAGATCCTGAAGGACGTGGCGCTGACCCACAAGCTGCTGCGCCTGGTCAACACGGTGCACTTCAGCCACCTCGGCACCGGCGCCATCACCACCGTCTCGCGCGCTGCGGCGCTGGTCGGCTTTGCCGGCATCCGCAACATGGCGATGTCCGTCATGCTGCTGGAGCACATGCGCAACCGCAGCCATGCCCAGCGCATGAAGGAGATGTTCCTCGAAGCGTTGATGACGGCGATGGTCACCGACCAGCTGACCCCTCCTTCGCCCGAGCGCGAGGAAGCCTTCCTGGCCGGCATGTTCAGCCACCTGGGCCGCCTGCTGGTGGCGTATTACTTCCCGGACGAAGCCGAGCGTGTGCGCCTGCGCCTGGTGCCGCCCAGCGACGGCAGCAAGCCGCGCCCGGCCTGGCACAGCCCGGCCGAAGCCCACGCGGCGCGCGAGGTGCTGGGACTGGACTTCGACGCGCTGGGCCTGGGTGTGGCCCAGGCCTGGGGCCTGCCGGACAGCCTGTGCCACGCCTTGCGCGCGGCCGAGGGCGACATGCCCCAGCGGGCGCTTGCCGGCACCGAGCGCCTGCGCTGGGCCGTGCGCGCCGCAGGCGAGATGGTGCAAAGCCTGCTGGCGGCCGATGCGGGTGCGGACCAGACCACCATGCGGCGGCTGGCCAGTGGCTACGTGCGTGGCCTGGCCATGTCGCAGGACAGCCTGGTGCAGGCCGTGCAGAAGGCGCAGCAGCAACTGGCCGACCTGGCCACGACGATGGGCATCGAGTTGCCGGCCAAGGCCCGTGCCCGGCGGCTGCTCGGCCAGGCCTCGGTGTCGGACGCTACCGCCACGCTGGTCCTGCCCGATCCCGCCAGCGAGGCCCATGCACAGGACCTGCTGGCGGCCGGCATTGCCGAGGTCACCGAAACCCTGGCCGGCGACCATGTGGTGCTCAACGAAGTGCTGCGCATGATCCTCGAGACCTTGCTGCGGGCGATGAACTTTCGCCGCGTGGTGCTGGCCACGCGCAGCCCCCGCCAGACGGTCATGACCGCAAGGCTGGCGCTGGGGGAAGGCGCGCAGGAACTGGCGCGGCAGGTCAGCGTGAACCTGCAGCCGAGCGGCGCGATGGACCTGTTCGCCGCCGCCTGCCTGAAAGGCCTGGACACCCAGATCGCCGATGCCCGCGCGCCGGATTTGCAGGCCCGCTTGCCGGCCTGGTGCCGCGAGGCTGGGGCCAAGAGTTTTTTGTTGATGCCGTTGATGAGCAAAGGCGTGCCGCTGGGCATGATCTACGCCGACCGTGACAGCCCCATCGCCGTGGCCGACCGGGAACTCAGCCTGCTGCGCACGCTGCGCAACCAGGCGGTGATGGCCTTCAAGACTGCGGGCTAACCCTAGGCCCAGTTAAACTCGATCGGATGAGCATTTCCGACCCGAAGTCGGCTGGCAGCGTGCGCTTGCGCGACCAGCGAGACTACCTGCGCTTGCTGGGCGCCCGCGTCACCGGCGGCGCCGCCAACCAGATGTTGATGGTGGCGCTGGGTTGGCAGATGTATGACCTGACCGGCAGCGCCTGGGAGCTGGGCATGGTCGGCCTCGCCCAGTTCCTGCCGGCACTGCTGTTGACCTTGCCGGCCGGGCACCTCGTTGACCGGCATGACAGACGCCTGCTGGTGGCTGGCAGCATGAGCCTGCAATGCGTGGTGGCGGCTTGCCTGGCTTTGTCCAGCGTCGGCGGCTGGGTCGGGCCGAACCTGATCCTGCTGCTGTCGGTGCTGCTGGGTGTGGCGCGGGCGTTGCAGATGCCGGCCCAGCAGGCCTTGACACCGACGCTGGTGCCGCCGGCACTGCTGCCACGCGCAGTGGCCGCTGCCAGTTCGGCGATGCAGGCCTCCATCATTGCCGGGCCGGCACTGGGTGGCGCCCTGTATGCGCTCGGGCCCAAGGTGGCCGGTTTTGTCGGCCAGGGTGCAGCGGCAGATGCTGGCGTAGCTGGCCAGGCGCTGATCGGTGCGCACTGGGGGGCCGCGGTGGTCTACAGCGTGTCCTTGCTGCTGCTGATCTCGGCGGTGTGGTGCGTGTTGGCGATCCGGCACCGGCCGGTCCAGAGCCGGCGCCCTGCACCTGACCTCGCGCAGCTGACAGCTGGCATCCGCTTCATCTGGCAGCGGCCGGTGGTACTGGGCGCCATTTCATTGGACCTGTTCGCGGTGCTGCTGGGGGGCGCCACGGCCCTGCTGCCGATCTTCGCGCGCGACATCCTGCACACCGGCCCCGAGGGCCTGGGCCTGCTTCGGGCTGCGCCGGCGCTGGGCGCGGTCGTCATCGGCGTGTGGCTGTCGCGCATGCCCATCACCAGCCGGGCGGGGCATTGGCTGCTGGGCGCGGTGGCGGTGTTTGGCCTGGCGACCATTGCCTTCGCACTGGCCACCTCGTTCTGGTTTGCCTTTGCGGTGCTGGCCATCAGCGGCGCAGCCGACATGTTCAGCGTGGTGATTCGCCAGTCGCTGGTCCAGCTCGAAACGCCGGACGACATGCGCGGCCGGGTCGGCGCGGTCAACTCGGTTTTCATTGGCGCCAGCAACCAGCTCGGTGAATTCGAATCGGGCGCGACCGCGGCTTTGCTCGGCCCGGTCGGCTCGGTGCTGCTGGGTGGCTTCGGCACGCTGTTCGTGGTGGTGCTGTGGTGGAAGCTGTTCCCGGCGCTGGCGCAGCGGGATCGCTTGCAGCCCGAGACTGCACTGGTTTGAGCCTGGGCTGATGCTGGCCTGGATCGGGCTCAGGCTGCGGCGGCCGAGCCCTGTCGTTCCACGCGCTGCGGCGCTGGGTGCAGCGCTCCGTGCACTTGCTTGCGCTGTGCGGTGTAGTCCCACCAGGGGCGAGGTGCGGCGCCCTGCATGAAATCGATGACCGCCATGAAGGTGTCCAGCACGCAGGGGTCTTGCTGCTTGCCGCTGAGCTGCTCCAGTTGGCGGTAGAGCTGCAGCGCGTCGCGCCGGGCCAGTTCGGCAGGGTGCAGGATGCCCAGTGCGCGCAAGTCACCGGCCATCGCCGGGCCCACGTTGGGCAATTGCTCCAGCCGCTGGCACTCCGCCGCGCTGGCAGCCTTGGGGCTCTTGATCGCGCTCACTGGTGTCGCCTTTGTCCTTTCGCGCCGACGCGCTTCGGTGGCAGCCGCTGGACCGTCAGAACATCATGTTCTGACGCAGCAGGCCCACCGCGATGCCTTCAATTTCGAAGGACTCGCCTGGCCTGACCTGGATGGGTTCGAAGTCCGGGTTCTCGGGCAGCAGCTCGATCAGGCCGGCGCTGCGCTGGAAGCGCTTGACGGTGACTTCATCGTCCAGCCGGGCGACGACGATCTGGCCGTTGCGCGCTTCGCTGGTCTTCTGCACCGCGAGCAGGTCGCCGTCGACGATGCCGGCGTCCCGCATGCTCATGCCCTTGACCTTCAGCAGGTAGTCGGGCCGGCTGGGAAACAGGCTGGCTTCGAGCAGGTATGTCTGCGAGATGTGCTCTTGCGCCAGGATCGGATGGCCGGCCGCCACGCGGCCAACCAGCGGCAGCGTGAGCTGCGCCAGGCTGGGCAAGGGCAGCGAAAACTGCTTGCCGCGCGCCTCGTTCAGCGCGCGTAAAGTGCCGCTTTGCAGGCGAATGCCGCGGGACGTGCCGCCCACCAGCTCGATCACGCCTTTGCGGGCCAGCGCCTGCAAATGCTCTTCAGCCGCATTGGGCGACTTGAAGCCCAGCTCGGTGGCGATTTCGGCCCGGGTGGGCGGGGCGCCAGTGCGTTCGATGGTGGTTTGCACCAGGTCGAAAATCTGCTGCTGCCGGGCGGTGAGCTTGGGACTGTCCATGAGCTTGCAGCCTGCGCAGGCGGGCTGAGGTTGTATCCAGTATCTGTATTTTTATCCAGACTTCCACAAAATGCAAAACGAATCAGTGGCCGCGCGCCATGTGGTGTTGCTGGGAACGGGCGGCACCATCGCCGGCCAGGCCGGCCGGGCCGACGACAACGTCGGCTACACGGCAGGGCAGATCGGCGTGGCGCAACTGCTGGCCGCAGTGCCGGCGCTGTCGCACTTCTCTCTGCAGGCCGAGCAACTGGTGCAGCTCGACAGCAAGGACATGACGCACGCGGTGTGGCAGCAACTGGCGCTGGCCGTTGAGCGTCACCTCGCGCGGCCGGACGTGGCCGGCATCGTCATCACCCACGGCACCGACACGCTGGAGGAGACCGCCTGGTTCCTGCAGCGCACGCTCGCCCCGACCAAGCCGGTGGTGCTGACTGCCGCGATGCGGCCGGCGACCGCGCTGCTGGCCGACGGGCCGCAGAACCTGCTGGACGCCGTGGCCGTGGCCACCACGCCTGGCGTGCGCGGCGTGCTCGCGGT
Source organism: Ideonella sp. (assembly GCF_041287625.1). Lineage (GTDB taxonomy): Bacteria > Pseudomonadota > Gammaproteobacteria > Burkholderiales > Burkholderiaceae_C > Ideonella. Next base: position 14,359 of record NZ_JBGGNH010000028.1, on the reverse strand, counting down.
GCTGGCCGGCCGGGTGCATGGTGCGCTGGATGTGCGCAAGTGGCATGGCTACCGCGTCGATGCGTTCAGCTCGGGTGACGCCGGGCCGCTCGCGCTGGTCGAGGAAGGCACGCTGAAACCCTTGCGGCCCTGGCCGGTGGACGAAGCCTTGCCGACACGCTGGCAGGCGCCGGTGGCCGAATGGCCGCGGGTGGAGATCGTCGCCAGCCATGCCGGCAGCGACGGCACGCTGGTCGAGGCCTTGATCGCGCTCGGCTGCCGTGGGCTGGTGGTGCAGGGCACGGGCAACGGCACGGTGCACCAGTCGCTGGAGCTTGCGTTGCGCAAGGCAATCGCACAGGGCGTCGCGGTCCTGCGGACCAGCCGCTGCCTGGGGGGGGGCGTGGTGGGTGCGCCGGCCGACGCATTGCCAAGCGCCGCCCAGCTGACACCTGCCAAGGCGCGGGTGGAGTTGCTGCTCCGCCTGCTGGTGGGCGAAGGCGCAGGCGCCTGAAGCACCGACGAAAAAATGCCGATGCGGGCGATCCCACATCGGCACTCAGCTGTCAGCTGTCAAACGGCACCGAGCGGCGCGTGATGCGCCACCTCGGGTTCACTGAGCCGGCTTGAAAACCTGGTTCATGAACGCCGAGCCGCCCAGGTCGTTTTCGTCGAAGGCGAACACGAAGATCTGGTTCGGGTTGTCCAGGCCGCCGACGTTGGCGAGGAAGTCGTTGTCGTTGGCGATGTACAGGGTGTGCTTGGTCACGCCGTTGATCACCACGTCGTCGCCGAAGGCCATGCCTTCGAGCTTGGCGGGGATCTGCGTGTCGGCAAAGCCGGCCGCCATCAGCGTGGCGGCGATGTCCAGGAACAGCGTCTTGGTGACGGCAAACGGCTGCAGGTTCGCGGCACCGCTCAGTGCGCTGACGTCGGTGGCACCGGCCAGGCTGAGCTTCCAGATCTGCTTGATCACCGCCTTGGAGCCGTCGCCCAGGCCCTTGCCGTCGCGCTCCAGCACCAGGAATTCGTGGTTGTTCAGCGCCAGCAGTTCGCTGCTGTTGTAGTTCTTGTTGGTGGCCGACAGGTGGTTGTCGTAGGCGTATTCGTGGGTGGCGCCGGTCTTCACGTCGATGGTGATGATGCGGTTCATGTTGCCGCCGTCACCGCCGTCCTGGATCAGCGGGCTTTGCTCAAAGCCGACCAGGGTCTTGCCGTCCGGCGTGATGGCCAGGCCTTCCATGCCCTTGTTGGCCACGCGGCCCGAGGTGTTGCCGCTGATCTCCAACGCGCCTTGCGACGACAGGTTGGCCGCCGTGAACTTGGCCGGCAGCGTGAACATGCCCACGCGCTTGCCGGTCGTGCGGTTGAAGGTGTAGACGTAGGGGCCGTACTCGTCGGTGATGTAGACCAGGTTGGTGCTCTTCGAGACGCGGATGCCTTCCGGGTCCAGGCGCGCATTGGCGCCGTCGGTCGAGGTGGTGCCAGCGGCGAAGTTGTCCGAGCGGCCGCTGAAGAAGTGCTTCTGGCGGGTGTTCGCGCTGGGCACGGCCGGGCCGTAGTTCAGCGCGTCTGTCGAGAACAGCGGCGTGGTCTTCTGCAGCGTGATGCTCAGGTCGAACGGCAGGCTGCCACCGGTGGCCGGGCTCAGGTTCAGGTCCAGCGTGTGGAAGCGGGGAATGAAGGTGGTTGTGTCGTCCACGGCCGGGTTCCACGCGTTGGCGTTCGGGCCGCGGTCCGGCATGGCCAGGAAGGTGCTCCCGCCGGCCCAGGCCAGGCCCGAACCGATGCCGCCCAGCAGGTTGGCGCTGACGCCGCTTTCGAGCGTGTTGGTGAAGCCGCTCAGGTCGGCGCTGGTGGCGGGCAGGCTGCCCTTGGCGATCAGCGTGACGGCGGCCTGGGCCGGCGACACGGCTGCCAGCGTGGTGAAGGTGGCGGCGGCTGCCAGCGCGAGGGTCGAGATCGTGGCGTTTTTCATGACTGCTGAAGTTCCTCTTAGAGGGCGGCAGTCTCTGGCGCGCGCGTGACGTCATCGTGACAACGCCTGCCCGGGCGAAGCCGGGGCAGGCGTTGATTCTTCGCTGCCCGGCAAGCCGGGCGCTCGTCGCTTAGACCACCGTCAGGCTGACGTCGATGTTGCCGCGGGTGGCGTTCGAGTACGGGCAGACCTGGTGCGCAGCGGCGACCAGCGCTTCAGCGGCGGCCTTGTCCATGCCCGGGATGCTGATGGACATCGCGACCTGGATGCCGAAGCCGGCCGGGATCGGGCCGATGCCGACCTTGGAAGTGATGGACACCTCGGCCGGCAGCGAGATCTTCTGCTTGCCGGCAACGGCCTTCATTGCGCCAATGAAGCAGGCCGAGTAGCCGGCAGCAAACAGCTGCTCGGGGTTGGTGCCGGCGCCGCTGTCGCCGCCCAGTTCCTTGGGCGTGCTGAGGCTGACCGTCAGGCGGCCGTCGTCCGAAGCGGCGGTGCCGGTGCGGCCACCGGTGGCAGTGGCGGTGGCGGTGTAGAGGACTTTTTCGAGGGCCATGTTGATCTCCTGTTGAACGTTTGAAAGGGAACGGAAAGGTTCAGGCCTTGGCCTGTTGAAGTTGCCCGCGCAGCACGGTGAGGCGCTGGGTGAGCTGGGAAATCTCGTGCAGTTCGCACTGGGTGGCGCAGGCGATGGTGGGCGGGATGCGCAGCGCCTGCACGCGCAGCGCGCGGCCGGCGGAGGTGGGCTGCACGCGCACACGGCGCTCATCACCGGCGTCGCGTTTGCGGGTGATCAGGCCGGCAGCTTCCAGGCGCTTGAGCAGCGGTGTCAGCGTGCCGGAGTCCAGGTTCAGGCGCTCGCCCAGGGCCGACACGGTGAGGGCTTCGCCATCCGGCTTTTGTTCCCACAGCACCAGCATCACCAGGTACTGCGGATAGGTCAGCCCCATGGGTTCCAGCAGCGGCTTGTAGAGCTTGGTCATCGCGAGCGAAGTGGAATACAGCGCGAAGCACAGCTGATGGTCCAACGCCAGCCAGTCGGCAGACGCGGTGTTCGCGGCGGCGGGTGGGGGGCTGAGGTCGGTGTCCATGGCCACTAATATAGTTCACAATTAAATTGCACACAATTTAAATGGTCTTTGCCCGGCGGGTATCGCCTATGGCGCGGCTGTGCGGAGGGCGGCTCCGTAGAATGCGGGATGCCTTTTGTTCACCTGCGCAGCCACACCGAATACTCCGTCGTCGACGGCACCTTGCGGATCGATGACGCCGCCGCCGCCGCCAAGGCCGACCAGCAAGTCGCGCTGGGCATCAGCGACCTGGCCAACCTGTTCGGCACGGTGAAGTTCTACAAGGCTTGCCGTGGCAAAGGGGTGAAGCCCCTGATCGGCGCAGATGCTTGGGTCGAGCCGCTGGAGAGCAGCGGCGACAAGGTGCCCAGCCGGCTGCTGTTGATCGTGCAGAACAAGCAGGGCTACCTGAACCTGAGTGAATTGCTGGCGCGCGCCTGGACGCGCAATGTGCAGCGCGCGCAGGCCTGGTTGACCTGGGAATGGCTGAGTGAGCTGGGCGAGGGCCTGATCGTGCTGTCGGGCGCCGAGTTTGGTGCCGTCGGCCAGGCCTTGCTGGCGGGCGACACAGCCCGCGCGAGCGCCGCGGCGCAGCAGATCGCCGCGCTGTTCCCGCGCCGCTTTTACCTCGAACTGCAGCGCGGCGGCCTGCCGCACCACGAGGCGCTGGTGCGCGCCACCGTGCCGCTGGCGGCCGAATTGGGTTTGCCGGTGGTCGCCACGCACCCGGTGCAGTTCCTGACGCCGGAAGACTTCGAGGCGCACGAGGCGCGGGTCTGCGTGGCCGAAGGCGAAACCCTGGCCAACCCTCGCCGCGTCAAGCGCTTCTCGCGCGAGCAGTATTTCAAGTCGCAAGCCGAGATGGCAGCGCTGTTCGCCGACATTCCTTCGGCAATTGCCAACACGGTCAAGATTGCCGAGCGCTGCAGCCTGACGCTGGTGCTGGGCAAGCCGCAGTTGCCGAACTTCCCGACGCCGCTGCTCGAAGACGGCACCCACATGCCGATCGAGCAGTTCTTCCGCGAGGAGAGCTACGCCGGCCTGGAGCAGCGGCTGGCCATGCTGTACCCGGACGTGGCCAAGCGCGACGCCGAGCGTCCGCGCTACCTGGAACGCCTGGAGTTCGAGCTGAACACCATCCTGAAGATGGGCTTCCCGGGCTACTTCCTGATCGTCTCGGACTTCATCAAGTGGGCCAAGGCCAACGGCTGCCCGGTCGGCCCCGGCCGGGGCTCCGGCGCCGGCTCGCTGGTGGCCTACGCGCTGCTCATCACTGACCTGGATCCGCTGCTCTACAACCTGCTGTTCGAGCGCTTCCTGAACCCCGAGCGGGTCTCGATGCCGGACTTCGACATCGACTTCTGCCAGGGCAACCGCGACCGCGTCATCGACTACGTCAAGGACAAGTACGGCCGCCAGGCGGTGAGCCAGATCGCCACCTTCGGCACGATGGCCGCCAAGGCGGCGCTGCGCGACATCGGGCGGGTGCTGGGTATGGGCTTCGGCCATGTGGACAGCATCGCCAAGCTGATCCCGGCACCGCCCGGCAAGACGGTCACCCTGGCAAAGGTACCTGAAAAGCCGGACGAGAAGGTGATCTATGCACGGCTCGAAGCGCCGGAGCTGGAGGTGCGCGAAAAGAACGAGGAGGAAGTGGCCGAGCTGCTTTCGCTGGCCGCGCGTGTCGAAGGCATGGTGCGCAACATCGGCATGCACGCCGGTGGCGTGCTGATCGCGCCGGGCAAGATCACCGACTTCTGCCCGCTCTACCAGCAGCCCGGCAGCGACTCGGCGGTCAGCCAGTACGACAAGGACGACGTCGAAGCCATTGGCCTGGTGAAGTTCGACTTCCTGGGCCTGGCCACGCTGACCATCCTGGAGCAGGCCAAGGACTTCATCGTCGCGCGTTACCCGGAGCGCAAGGACTTCAGCTACGAGACGCTGCCGCTGGACGACAAGGCGGTCTACAAGCTGTTCTCCGATGGCCTGACCGAGGCGGTGTTCCAGTTCGAATCGCGTGGCATGCAGGGCATGTTGCGGGATGCCAAGCCGAGCCGGCTGGAGGACCTGATCGCGCTGAACGCGCTGTACCGCCCGGGCCCGATGGACCTGATCCCCAGCTTCGTCGCGCGCAAGCACGGCAAGGAGAAGGTCGAATATCCGCACCCGCTGGTGGAGTGGGTGCTGTCCGAGACCTACGGGATCATGGTCTACCAGGAGCAAGTGATGCAGACCGCCCAGGTGCTGGGCGGCTACAGCCTGGGCGGCGCGGACATGCTGCGCCGCGCAATGGGCAAGAAGAAGGCCGAGGAGATGGCCGAGCATCGCGAGATCTTCCGCAAGGGAGCCGCGGGCAACGACATTCCCCAGGACAAGGCCGACGAGATCTTCGACCTGATGGAGAAGTTCGCGGGCTACGGCTTCAACAAGTCGCATGCTGCCGCGTACTCGCTGCTGGCCTATCACACCGGCTGGTTGAAGGTGCATTACACGGCCGAGTTCTTCTCGGCCAACATGACGATCGAACTCGGCGACACCGACAAGCTGAAGGTGCTGCTGGCCGATGCGCAGAAGAACTTCGGCATCAGCTTCGAGCCGCCGAACGTCAACAACGGTGTCTACCGCTTCGAGCCGATGCCGGGTGCCGCCGGGCGCAAGCGCATCCGCTACGGCCTGGGCGCGATCAAGGGCACGGGGCAGGGCGCGATCGAGGCCATCGTCGCTTCGCGTGAGGCCGACGGGCCGTTCACCAGCTTGTTCAACTTTTGCAGCCGGGTCGACAAGGCCAGGTGCAACAAGCGCGTGGTCGAGGCGCTGATCAAGGCCGGCGCCTTCGATGAACTGCACCCTGACCGGGCTTGCTCGCTTGCCAGCATCGGCCTGGCCTTCGACTGGGCAGAGACGCAGGCGGCGAATGCCAACCAGGGTGGCCTGTTCGACTTCGATGACGGCAGCTCCCACGGCTCGCACACCCAGGAGCCGCCGCTGGTGGCAGCCGAGCCGTGGAGCGTGCGCGAGAAGCTGACGCTGGAAAAGGCGGCGATCGGCTTCTATCTTTCAGGTCACCTGTTTGACGAGGACGAGACCGAGGTGCGCCAGTTCTGCCGCCGCCGCATTGCCGACCTGATCGATGCGAAGGAGCCGCAGATGCTGGCCGGCATCGTCAGCGACCTGCGGGTCATCAACGGCACGCGCGGCCGGGTCGGCATCTTCAAGCTGGACGACAACAGCGAGCCGATCGAGGCCGTGGCCAACGAGGAAATGCTGGACCGCTACCGCGACCAGTTGCGCGACGACGAACTGATCGTCGTGCAGGGCAAGGTGCAGAACGACCGCTTCTCGGGCGGCCTGCGGCTCAACGTGGCGCAGGTCTGGGGCCTGGCCGGTGCCCGTGCGCGTTTCGGCAGGCACCTGAGCGTGGCGCTGGCCGAAGGCCAATCACCGGCGATGGCCGAGCTGGTGCGCAGCCACCCTGCCAAGCGCGAGCAGACCGAAGAAGGCGACCTGGTGCACGGCTTGCCGGTGCGGGTGAAGCTCACGCTGCCGGGCGCCAATGCCGAGCTGGAGCTTGGCGAGCAGGGCCGCTTCTGGCCCAGCAACGAGGCGCTGGCGCAGTGGCGGGCGCTGGTGGGCGCAGGCCAGACGCGGGTGGTCTACGAATGAAGCCGGCGTAAGAATTGGTGTCATTGGGCCTTGTCTGACAACGTGAGCGCCGGGTTCTGCGTTGGTCAGGCATGTTCAACATCGATGTCACGACGCTCCGCGCCAACGCGGCCCGTCGCCTCCCCATGAAAACAGCTTTTCCTGTGGCCGCGGCCCTGCTGGCATGTGGCCTGGCGGCGTCCGCACCTTCGGCCGAAGCTTCGGTCGGCGTCTCGCTGTCGGTTGGCCAGCCCGGCTTCTACGGCCAGATCAACATTGGCGACTACGGCCGCCCGCAGGTCTATGCGGCTGCGCCGGTCTGGGTCAGTCCCCAGCCGCGCTGGGTCGCACCGCCGCCGCCGATGTACCTCTACGTGCCGACGGCCCACCGTGCCAACTGGCGCTACTACTGCGGCCGCTACAGCGCCTGCGGTCGTCCGGTGTATTTCGTGCGCGACGACTGGTACCGCAGCCGTGTGGTGCCGGTGCGCTACGCGCCGCGGCCGTTGCCGTACAACTACCGCCCGTATCCGTACGGCCATGACCATGGCCATTACGACTACGGTCATGGCGGCGCCCCGCGCCCGCCTTACGGTGGCCCGCCTCCGGGCGGCCCGTCCGGCCCGCCGACGATGCGCGGTGGCAACGGCGGCGCCTATTGAGCTGGCGCCCTGAAGGCAGCTCAAGCCAGCATTTGGCCCGCTGCACAGGGCTTGTTCCCTGCGCTGCATTCGACATCGCCGCCTAGACTGCGGCGATGTCTTCTCCCCGTGTCACCGGCCTTGTCCTGACCGGTGGCGGCGCGCGCGCCGCTTACCAGGTCGGGGTACTGCGTGCGGTGTGCCAGATCCGCCGCGAAGCCGGATGTTCGCGCAGCGAAAACCCATTCCCGGTCATCACCGGGACCTCGGCAGGCGGCATCAACGCCGCGGCGCTGGCGGCAGGGGCAGACGAATTCGAGCTCGCCGTGGCCCGGCTGGCGCACATCTGGTCGCGCTTCAAGGCCGAGCAGGTCTACCGCACCGATTCGCTGGGCGTCATCCGCACCGGTGCCGGCTGGCTGACGATGATGTCCATCGGCTGGGCGATCAAGCGCTGGCGCAAGCTGCGCCCGCGTTCGCTGCTGGACAACTCGCCGCTGAACGAATTGCTGGACAACCTGGTGCCGGTGTCCCGGGTGCGGGAGCTGATAGAGCGAGGCCATGTGCGCGCGTTGGCCATCGCGGCGTCGAGCTACAGCACCGGCCACCATGTGACCTTCTACGACGCCGCCGAGCCGGTGCCGGGCTGGGTGCGCTCGCAGCGCTTGGCGGTGCACGGGCCGATCACGGCCAGGCATCTGCTCGCGTCATCGGCCATCCCGTTTTTGTTCCCTGCGCAGTCGGTGAATGTCGACGACGCGCCGCAATGGATGGGCGACGGCAGCATGCGCCAGACCGCACCGATCTCGCCGGCCGTGCACCTGGGGGCTGACCGGGTGCTGGTGATTGGTGCCGGCCGCATGCATGAGCCGCCGGCGACCGAACCGGTGGCGAGAGGCGAATATCCCAACATGGCGCAGATTGCCGGCCATGCGATGTCCAGCATCTTCCTGGATGCCTTGTCGGTCGACATCGAGCGATTGCAGCGCATCAACCACACGCTGGGCCTGCTGCCGCCAGAGGCTAGGCGGCACACCCATCTGCGCCCCATCGACATCCTGGTGATCTCGCCCAGCCAGCGGCTGGACGACATTGCCGCACGCCACATCAACGCCTTGCCGCTGCCGATCCGCGCCTTGCTGGGCGGCGTTGGCGTCAGCGGCATGGGCCGCACGGCACGCGGCTCGGCGCTGGCCAGCTACCTGTTGTTCGAGAGTGACTTCACGCGCGAGTTGATGGCGCTGGGCGAGGCCGATACGCTGGCACGCCGCGACGAGGTCAAGGACTTCCTCGGCTGCTAACGGGATGCCGCCGGCTGGGCGGCGAATGGGTAAGTTTGCCCCTGCACTGTCAGCCCGGCAGCCGACAACTTGCCGGAACGCACCGGGCCGATGCCCGCGATGCGCTTTTGCAGGTCCGCCCAGTCCTTGAACAGGCCCTTCGCGCGTTCGGCCAGCAGCCGGCCCGACAGGTCCGGCCCAATGCCGATGACCATCTCCAGTTCTGCCTGGTTCGCGGTGTTGACCTCGGTGCCGGCAAACGATGGCGCTGCGGCGAACAGCGAGGTCACCAGCGCGAACGCGAGCGTGGCACCCGCCTTGCGCAGGGTGGGATGGGCAGGTTTGCGCGCCGTCATGCTTCCTCGCTTCCACAGGGCTGCGGGCCCGGATTTCTCGTCAAAATCAGCCAATGATGAACGACTCCGCCGACGCCGCATTGAAAGTCTATGTCGGCTGCGCGCCGCCTCAGCATGTGGCCGCGCAGGTGCTGGCGCACAGCATCCTGCGTCACGCCAGTTTGCCAGTTGAGATCCTGCGTCTGGACGATTGCCTGGCCGGTCAGCCCGTGCCCGCGTCCGGCCACACCCTGTTTTCGCTGCAGCGATTCTTCATCCCGCAGCTCAGCGGCCACCACGGCCTGGCGGTGTACCTGGATTCGGACATGCTGGTGTTCCACGACCTGCGCGAGCTGCTTGAATTGCGCGCCAAGAGCTCGGCCGTCAGCTCGGCCGAAGCGCCGCCAGACAGCGGCCGGCGCCGGCAGTTCAGCGTGATGGTGATCGACTGCGCACTGGCACGATGGGATCCGGTGGAGATTCACCGGCTTGCCCGGCAGCGCTACCGCGAGGTGATGACCGAACTTGAATTCGAGCCGTCCAAGACCGTCTGCCTGCCCTACACCTGGAACTCGTTGGAGCGGTACGAGCCTGGCAAGACCCGGCTGCTGCACTTCACCGCGATGAACCTGCAACCGTGGCTGTCGTCGAAAAACCCGCTGGCCCCCGTGTGGATGGACGCGCTGTTCCTCGCGCTGCAGGACCGCTTCGTCAGTGCCGATGCGGTGCGAGATGGCATTCGCCAAGGCTGGTTCCGGCCTGGGCTGCTGTGGCAGGTCGAGCATGGTGAACGTGACCCACGCCAGCTGCCGCTGCGCCACCGGCTCGCCGAGGCGGTCTACCGGCCGCCGCACAAGCCCGCGTTGCTGACAGCGGCCCGGCAGCGCCTCACGCGGGCCTGGAAGCGCGCCTGATTCGTCGCGCGGCGCGTGTCACCGCAGCGCGAGCTGGCTGAGCACTCGCCACCATTGGTCCGCCACCTGTGGCAGCCGCCAGCGTGACTGGATCAAGGCCACGCCGCTGGCCACCTGGGACTGGCGCCACGCGGGCTCGCGCAGCAGGCGCTCGAAGCCGGTGCCCCAGTCGTCCAGGCAGCAGCAGCCGGCAAATTCGCGGTAGCTCGGAATGCCGTCCGCGGCCACGGCCAGGCCGTGCAACAGCGCGGTCGCCACGCGGTTGTTCGTCTTGCACAGGGTGAACGGATTGGGCGTGATCGGAATCACCGCCACGTCGTGCATGGAAAGCGCCCTGGACACCGTGTGAGGCTGCCAGGGCAGGTAGTGCACCGGCACATGCCAGCCCTGTGCGAGCGCATCGAACTTGGGGCGGTGGTTGCTGATGACCGTGAGGCTCAGCGGCAGCGTGGCATGCAGCCGCTCCAGCACCGGCCTGAGCTTGGCGAGGTCCGACATGCCGCCGCTGGCGTAGCCGACCCCGTGCTGGCCGAACCAGACCAGCTTGCCACCCGGCTGCCCGGCGAGCCAATGCTGCAAGCGTAGCAACTGCCATTCGTCCAGCGGATGCCGCCAGCGAGCGAGCGGCGCGGGCGTGCGAGGCGGCTCGGCGGCGTCGCCGATCACTGCAATCTGCCGGCCGACACGCGCCTCGGTTTGAACCACTTCGGCCAGCGCCTCGCTGGAGACGATGACCTGGTCCACTGCCGCCAGCGCAGCCAGCAACTGCTCGCGGCGCGCCCGCCAGCGCGGCGCATCGGGTTCGGCGTGCAGGTGGTTGTCGCACAGGTCCAGCACCAGCCGCGTGCCGTGTGTATCGCGCAATGCGAGCGCATGGGCCAGGCTGGCGGTGTCGTAGCGTTTGGAGAGCACCAGCACCTCTGGCGGCGGCGTGGTGCCAGGCCGGTACAGCACAGCCGGTGCGCCGCGTTGCTGCAGCTGATCGATGATCTGTGCGCAGCGCAGGCGGAAACCGGCGTTGCCAGGCCGGGTGGTGTGCGGCCACCAGGCCCAGCTGCGGGACACGCCAGGCACCGGCGCCTGAGCGGTGTCCTGTGCGCTCATTCGTGCCAGTGCGCAGTGATCCAGCTGGCCGGCTTGGCACGGCGCCAGTTGCCGTTGCTGCGGCCGACCAGTGCGTCCGGCGGGTTCATCACGCCGTGGAACACGACGATGCGGGCGCCCGCAGGCACCTGCGGCGCGCGCAGGTAGTTCATGGGGAACTTCGGGATGCTGTGGTACTTGAAGCTGCAGCACCAGTCGGCCGGCCAGTAGGCCAGCTTGCCCTGGCGGTGCATGACCTCGGACAGGAAGGCCTGCTCGTTGCGCAGCCGGGCGCGGATGTCGGCCTGGTCGCGCAGGAACTCGGCCAGCACGTCGGCATGCGCGCCCAGCTTGAAGCGGTAGACGGACGAGTTGCCGGTGATGCGCCAGGGCCGTTTCCAGTCGTGGATGATCAGGAACTCGCCCGGCTGCTCGAAGAAGGGCGTGATGTCGGCCACGATCACCACGTCCAGGTCCAGGAACAGCGCGGTGCCTTCGAGGCCGTGCAGGTCGGCCTCGAAAGTGGTCAGTTTGGTCCAGCCGCGCTCGGGAATGCCGGGCGGCAGGTCCAGCCTGGGGATGGGCAGGCATTCGACCTCGCCACGCACGCCGCGGCCGTCGTCAGTGAGGCAGACGAAGCGGAAGTCGCCGCGCAGGTGGCGGCGCACCATCGCATACAGCCGGTTCACGTACTCGGGGCCGTACTTGCTGCCCCACTTCATGCAGAGCACGACCCGCTGGTCGTCGCGTGGGGCGGCGGTGGTCGGCATCAAAGCTCTTCGACGTGGTGCGGCGGGAAGCTGTCCCAGCCCAGGCAGCCAGGGCATTGCCAGAAGTAGCGCTGGGCCTCGAAGCCGCAGGCGGCGCAGCGGTAGCGCTGCAGCGGCTTGGCAGCCTTGTCCACGGCCGCCCGTAAGGCCTCGGTCTCTTCGGCGCTCCAGTGGCCGTCGGCACGCGCCAGCAAGGCCTGCGCAGCGCTCAGCGTGGGTTTGACCTGCAGCTGGTGCAGCAGCCGCGGCGACTGGGCCACGGTGCTGCCGTCCAGCGTGGCCATGGCGCGCAGCAGGGCCAGGTCAGGGTTCTGCTCGTAGGCTTCGGTCAACACGGCGCGTGCGGTGTCAGTCTTGCCGGCGGCCAATGCGGCCTGTGCGTAGTCGGCGGCGACCAGGTGGAAGCTGGCGGGGTCGCGCAGCCGCATCTCGCCCCACAGTTCCAGCGCCGCAGCGGGGCGGCCGGCGCGCACTTCGCGCTGGCCGGCCAGCATCAGCGGCCGGGCGGCCTGAGGGGCGGCAGCGCGTGCGTGCTGCAGCGCCGACGCGGCTTCTTCACCCTGGCCGCGGGCATCGGCCTCCTGCGCCAGCTCGCACCAGTGGTGCGCAATGCGGGTGCCAAACGAGCCGGTGCCGCTGCGCTCCAGCGCGGCTGCGGTGTCGGCGGCGGCGCGCCAGTCGCGCGAGCGCTCATAAAGGTTCAGCAGCGCGAGGCGTGCCTCGGTGTCGAAAGGCGTGCCTTCGAGGGCCTTGTAGCACTGCTCGGCGCGGTCGAACAGGCCCGCCTTCATGAAGTCCTGCGCCAGCGCGTGCTGTGCGCGGTCGCGCTCGGTGGCACCCAGGTCGGCGCGGCCCAGCAGGTGCTGGTGCACCCGCACCGCGCGCTCGAACTCGCCGCGGCGGCGGAACAGGTTGCCCAGCGCGAAGTGCAGCTCGGTGGTGTCGGGGTCGTTCTGGACGGCTTCGATGAAGGCGTCAATGGCCTTGTCCTGTTGCTCGTTGAGCAGCAGGTTCAGGCCCTTGAAATAGGCCTTGGGCGAATCACGGTGCTCGCGCCGCACCTGGCGCAAGTCCAGCCGCGAGCCCAGCCAGCCGAGGGCAAATGCCACGGGCAGGCCCACCAGGAGCCACTGCAGGTCAAAGTCCATCGGCTAGTTGTTCAAACCACGTCGGGCAAGGGCGGCGTCGCCGGGGTCTCGGTGGGAGACGAAGAGGAGGAAGCGGGCTGCTGCACCGGGCCGCCAGCGAGCTGCTGGCGCACGCGGCGGCGCTGGCGCCACCAGCTCGGCGCCATGGCCAGCACGCCGAAGGCCGTGCCGCCGGCGAAGGCACACAGCACGATGATGACCATGGGTGCCGTCCATGCATGGCCGAAGAACCAGTTCACCGCAGCGGGTTGCTGGTTGTTCAGCGCAAAGGCGAACAGCGAGAAGAAGATGAAGGCCCGGAAGAGCCAGACGAAGATGTGCATCGGTGCTCCGCGATGGGGCCGATTCTACGGGCGGCCCGGCCATGAAAAAGGGTCCCGAAGGACCCTTGTGCGATGTGCGCCGAAAGCAGCGTTCAAGCCGGTTGGCTGCCACTGCGCCCGGCGGCCGCTTCCTCTTCGACCGGCAACTGGGCATCCACGCCTTCGCGCAGTGCCTTGCCGGGCTTGAAGTGCGGTACCAGCTTCTCGGGAATCGTCACCTTTTCGCCGGAGCGGGGATTGCGCCCCACCCGCGGCGGGCGGCGGTTGATCGAGAAGCTCCCGAAGCCCCGGATCTCGATGCGGTGGCCGCGCGCGAGGGCGTCGGACATCGCATCGAGCATGGTCTTGACCGCGAATTCGGTGTCTCGCTGCGTCAGTTGCGCGAATCGCTCCGCCAGCTTGGCAACGAGGTCGGATCGGGTCATGACCTGTCAGGCTCCGCTCAGTTGCCGTTGTTGTCCAGCTTGGCGCGCAGCAGGGCGCCCAGGCTGGTGGTGCCGGCGTTTTCGCGTTCGTTGGATTGCGACAGGCGCTGCATGGCTTCCTGCTGGTCGACCTGGTCCTTGGCCTTGATCGACAGCTGGATGTTGCGGGTCTTGCGGTCCACGTTGACGATCATCACCGAGACCTGGTCGCCTTCCTTCAGCACGTTGCGTGCGTCTTCGACGCGGTCACGGCTGATTTCGGAAGCGCGCAGGTAGCCCATGACGTCGTCGGCCAGCTGAACTTCAGCGCCGCGCGGGTCCACGGTCTTGACCACGCCGTCGACAACCTGGCCACGGTCATTGACCGAGGTGAAGGTCGCGAAGGGGTCGCCGTCCAGCTGCTTGATGCCCAGCGAGATGCGCTCGCGCTCGACGTCGATGCCCAGCACCAGGGCTTCGACTTCCTGGCCCTTCTTGTAGTTGCGCACAGCGGTTTCGCCGGTTTCGTGCCACGACAGGTCGGACAGGTGGACCAGGCCGTCGATGCCAGCCGCCAGGCCGACGAAGACGCCGAAGTCGGTGATCGACTTGATGGGGCCCTTGACCTTGTCGCCGCGCTTGACCGAGGAAGAGAACTCTTCCCACGGGTTGGCCTTGCACTGCTTCATGCCCAGGCTGATGCGGCGCTTGTCTTCGTCGATCTCGAGGACCATGACTTCGACTTCGTCGCCCAGCGAGACGATCTTGTTCGGGGCGACGTTCTTGTTGGTC